>NZ_JBIATV010000005.1:0-444809 GCF_042892175.1 Streptomyces sp. NPDC001828 | reverse complement strand
TGGCGTACTTGTCCGCGCTCTGCACGTGCAGCACGTGGTGCTCCATCGTGGTCACCGCGCCCGCCGACGGGTCCACCGAGTGCACCACCGGGTCGCTGAGGTAGCGGCGCACCAGAAGGTCCACATTGCGGTCCAGGGTCGCCGAGAACAGCATCCGCTGCCCGCCCGGACGCACCTGGTCCAGAAGCTCGGTCACCTGCGGCATGAAGCCCATGTCGGCCATCTGGTCGGCCTCGTCCAGGACCGTGATGTCGACCTGGTCCAGACGGCAGTCACGCCGCTCGATCAAATCCTTCAGCCGGCCCGGCGTCGCCACCACGACCTCCGCACCCGACCGCAGCGCACCCGCCTGACGCCCGATCGACATCCCACCCACCACCGTCGCGAGCCGCAGCCGCAGAGCGCGGGCGTACGGGGTGAGCGCGTCGGTCACCTGCTGCGCCAGTTCGCGGGTGGGGACGAGGACCAGGGCGAGCGGCTGGCGGGGCTCGGCGCGGCGGCCGGCCGTGCGGGTGAGCATCGCCAGGCCGAAGGCGAGGGTCTTGCCGGAGCCGGTACGGCCACGGCCCAGGACGTCACGGCCCGCGAGCGAGTTCGGCAGCGTCGCTCCCTGGATCGGGAACGGGACGCTGAGCCCCTGCTGGGTGAGCTCGGCCAACAGCTGCGGCGGAAGCGCGAGTTCGCCGAAGGTCTCGACGGCGGGCAGCGCCGGGGTGATCGTGACCGGCAGGGCGAACTCGCCCTGGGGGCCGGAGGAGCGGCGGCCGTAGCCGCCCGAGCGGCCCGAGGAGCCGGAGCGGCCGGAAGAACCGGAGCGGGCGGAGGAGCCGAACCGGCCGGCGGAGCCGCCGGAAGAGCCGGAGGAGCCGAAGCGGCTTCCGCCGCGCGGGGCGCCGGAGCCGCCGGAGTTGCCGGTGCGGGCGTAGCGGTCGTTCGTACGGGTGCGGTTCATGGGGAACCTTCCTTGATACGGCACGTAACAAGGAATTCCCGGAAGAAAGCACAGTACGGGGAATCGCAAGAACGAGCCGGGCGGATGCGAAAGCGCATCGGGCCGAATTCGATATTCGGGGCGCATCGCTGGAATGAGGTGCGGAGAAAATCCCGGGGCGCCGTGAGTGGACGGTCTGTGCCGTGCGGTGGGGCGCGCTGAGGATCCGGGGTCGTGCGGGGGTGCGTTCTGGCCGGTCAGGTGCTCACGGCGAGACGGGCGCGAGGGCCCGAAAACGCGACGAGCCGGGGCCCGCACCCCAAGGTGCGGGCCCCAGCTGCGAAGAAGTGCGTGTCGACGATCAGGCCGGAACGATGTTCTCGGCGGTCGGGCCCTTCTGGCCCTGCGCGATGTCGAAGTTGACCTTCTGGCCTTCCTGGAGCTCACGGAAGCCCTGGGCGGCGATGTTCGAGTAGTGGGCGAACACGTCCGGGCCGCCACCGTCCTGCTCGATGAAGCCGAAGCCCTTTTCAGCGTTGAACCACTTCACGGTACCTGCAGCCATGTCATTCTCCTTGGGGCAATTTCGGAGCCCACACCGTGCGAACTCCGCGTCACTGTGATGATTGCCCTGCTGGGAACCACAACTGCAACTGATATCGACAGTAGCACGGTGCAATCGCGGGAGCACGCTCAAATAATTCTGCTCGGCCGGTCGCGCGAGAAATTCTGACGAGGCCGCGATAATTAATTCTCCGACGGCGGTGACAGATATACGGGCGCCGCGGCGAGGGGCAGGAGGCGTTTTCCGTTGCGGCGTCACGGCCCGGCGCCGCCAGGCGGGTTGGGCCGTGCGGGGTCGCGCGGGCCGTCCGCTGACTACTCTGCACGGGTGACCACCGAGTTGACCTTGCTTACGCGCGTCGCCTATCGCGGCCAGGAAGTGACCGCGCCCCGGCTGCGCGGACTCCTCGCGCTGCTCGCCGAGGACCTGCGGGCCGGGTGCAGCACCGGGCGGCTCGTCGAGGGGCTGTGGGACGACGAGCTGCCGGAACGGCCCGGCAAGGCGGTGCAGGTCCTGGTGTCGCGGCTGCGCTCGCAGCTGGGCCCCGACGTCATCGCCAGCACCCCGGCCGGCTACCGCCTCGCGCTCACCGAGGAGCAGGTCGACAGTTCCGCCCTGGCGCTGCACGCGGCGGCCGCCGAGGCGCGGGCCCGCGCCGGTGCGCACGGCGAGGCGCTCGCGGAGGCGGAGGCCGGGCTCGCCCTGTGGGACGGGGTCGTCGCGAGCGGGGACGGCGAGGACCTGCACGACCCCGTCGCCGCGCTGCGCCTCGCGCGCGCCGGCGCCCACCGCACCCTCGCGCGCTGCCGGGCGCTCGCGCTGGCCCGGCTCGGCCGCAAGGCGGACGCGGTCCGGCCGCTGGCCCAGCTGGCCCGCGAACTGCCGCGCGACGAGGAGGTGTTGGCGGAGCTGCTGCGCTGCGAGGCCGCCACCGCCGGGCCGGCCGCGGCCCTGACCCGGTACGACCTCTACCGCCGCGCCCTGCGCGACGAGCTGGGCGCCGACCCGGGCAGTGAACTGACCTCCCTGCACCAGGAGTTGCTGCGCGGCGAGGCGCCCCTCGTACGCCACGGTGTGCTGCACGAGCCGAATCCGCTGCTCGGCAGGGACGGCGACCTCGCGGCGATCGGCGGGCTCCTCGACAGCGCCCGGGTCGTCACCGTCGTCGGGCCCGGCGGTCTCGGCAAGACCCGGCTGGCCCACGCGGTGGGCCGCCGGGCCGCGCAGCGCGTGGTGCACTTCGTGCCGCTGGCCGGTGTCACGTCCGACGACGACGTGGCCACCGAGGTCGCGTCGGCGGTCGGCGCGGGACCGGTGCGCAACCTGCCCGGGCTCGCGGGGACCATCGCCGGGATCGCCGGGGCACTCGGCCAGGGCCCCGCCCTGCTCGTGCTCGACAACTGCGAACACGTCATCCGGGGCGCCGCCGAGCTGGTGCGGGCCCTGGTGTCCGGCTCCAAGGAGCTGCGGGTGCTCGCGACCAGCCGGGCGCCGCTCGGCCTGACCTCCGAGTCCGTGTACGCGCTGCCCGAACTCGGCCTCGCCTCGACGGTCGAGCTGTTCCGCCAGCGGGCCCGGGCCGCACGGCCGGACGCGGAGCTGCCCGAGCGAGCCGTCGAGGAGCTGTGCCGCCAGCTGGACGGGCTTCCGCTCGCGGTCGAGCTGGCGGCGGCGCGGGTACGGGTGCTCTCCGTGCCGGAGATCGCGCGGCGGCTGCGGGACCGGTTCGCGCTGCTGCGCGGCGGCGGCCGTGACGTACCGGAGCGGCACCGCACCCTGCGGGCCGTCGTCGAGTGGAGCTGGAACCTCCTGGAGCCCGAGGCCCAGGCGGCCCTGCGGATCCTCTCGGTGTTCCCCGGCGGCTTCAGCGAGGCCGCGGCCGAGCACGTCCTGGGCGACGACGACGCGCTGTTCCTCCTTGAGCAGCTCGCCGACCAGTCGTTGATCAAGGCGGCGGACACCCCGTCCGGGGTGCGCTTCCACATGCTGGAGACCGTGCGGGAGTTCAGCGCGGCCCGCCGCGCGGAGGCCGTCGAGGAGGAGGCGGTCATCGACCGGTTCCTCGCCTGGGGGCGGGACTTCGGCCGGGCCCACCACGACACCCTGTTCAGCCCGGACTCGCTGCGGTCCTGGGAGCTGACCCGGGCCGAGCAGGACAACCTCTTCCTCGCGCTGCGGCACGCCCTCGCCCGCGACGACGGGCCCACCCTCGCGGGCCTGACCGCCGTGCTCGCGTCGCTGTGGGCCACCGACTCCAACTACAGCCGCCTGACCGGCCTCGCCGCCGACACCGCGGGCCCGCTCTCGCACTTCCACCCGGGGCCCGACGACGTCGAGCCCGCCCGCAGCGCGGCCGTGGTGTGCACGCTGAGCCTGTTCATGGGCTACGGGCCGCACGCCGTACGGCAGTTGGTGACCCTGCGCCGCCTTCCGCTCGCCGAGCCGGACACCCTGATGCGGGCCCTGGACGCGGTGCTGCGCGCCCTGCCGGAGGTGCACCCGCCGCACTACACGAGGCTGCGGGAGCTGTGCGACTCCGAGAACGCCCTGCTCGCGGGCGTCGCCGAGTGCTTCGCCAGCTATGTGTGGGAGTACGAGCGCGATGTGGACCGGGCCCTCGAATCGGCCCGCCGGGGCCTCGACGCGCTGATCTCGCTGGGCAATCCGGCCACCGAGATGCTGGGCCACGGCCGCATCAGCGAGCTGTGCCTGCAGACCGAGCGCGGCGAGGAGGCGTACCGGCACCTGATGGCCTCGATGGACGTCCTGGAGCGGACCGGCGACTGGGCGGACGCGGCCGGCTGGTACGACTCGGCCGGGGTGCGCTGGGCGCTGGTCCTGGCGTGCCTGCAGCGCGGCGAGATCGACGAGGCGGAGCGCTGGCTGGAGCTCGCGGCCCTGGAGCAGACCCCGGAGTCGGCCCAGGTCTTCAGCGCCGAGCTCGGCTCCCGGGCGGAGATCGCCCTGCTCAGAGGCCTGACCGAGGTGGGGCTCGGGCTGTGGCGGCAGGCGGTGGCGCAGCTGCGCGAGGCCGACGCCCTGTATCCCGACGACCCGTTCGTGGGCACGTGGTCGATGCAGATCCAGGCGACGGCGGTCGCCGCGCACGCCCGGCACGGCCGGCTCGAACCGGTCGCGGGTCTGGCGGCCGAACTGACGCTACAAGCAAGGGAGTTGCTGTCCCGCTCGCGGGACGAGGGCAGCCCGGCCGAGCTGCCGGTGTCCGGCACGATGCTGCTCGCCATCGGCCTGGCCGAGCTCGCCCGGGGCGAGACGTCGGGCGTACGGCTGCTCGCGCTCGCCGAGCGGATGCGGGTGCACCGGGACTTCCCGACGATGTCGTCGGCCCGGGCCCGCCAGTCCGCCGAGGACGCCGACGGGGCGGCGTACGCCGACGCGGTGTCGGAGTACGCCGCCCTGGGGCGCGACGAGTTGGAGCCGGCCGCGGTGCTGGTGCTGCGCGGCATCAGCGCTGGGGGTCGCGGTTGAACTTGGCCTTCGACCAGAAGTAGCCGAGCACCGTGAGCCCGGCCGCCCAGCCGATGGCGAGCCAGCCGTTGTTGCCGATCTCCGTGCCGAGCAGCAGCCCGCGCAGGGTCTCGATGGCCGGGGTGAACGGCTGGTACTGGGCGATCGGCTGGAACCAGCCCGGCATCGAGTGCAGCGGCACGAAGGCGCTGGACAGGAGCGGCAGCAGGATCAGCGGCATCGCGTTGTTGCTGGCGGCCTCGGCGTTCGGGCTGATCAGGCCCATGCCGACGGCGATCCAGGTCAGCGACAGGGCGAAGAGCACGAGCAGTCCGAAGGCCGCGAACCACTCCAGGACGGTGGCGTCGGTGGAGCGGAACCCGATGGCCACGCCGACGGCGCCGACGAACACCACGCTGAGGATCGACTGCAGCACGCTGCCGATGACATGGCCCACGATCACCGAACCGCGGTGGATCGCCATGGTGCGGAAGCGGGCGATGATGCCCTCGGTCATGTCGTTGGAGACGGAGATCGCGGTGCCGACGACGGTGCTGCCGATGGTCATCAGGAGCAGTCCGGGAACGATGTAGGCGATGTACTTGGCGCGGTCGGGACCGCCGCCGCCGATGCCCATGCTCATGGTGTCGCCGAAGATGTAGACGAACAGCAGCAGCAGCATGATCGGCGTGAGCAGCAGGTTCAGGGTGAGCGACGGATAGCGGCGGGCGTGCAGCAGGTTGCGGCGCAGCATCGTCGAGGAGTCGCGCAGGGCGAGGGAGAGAGAGCTCATCGGAGGTTCCCCTTCAGGGCGGCGGCGGGGGCCGGGACGGTGGTGGGCGCGGTGGCGGTGGGGTGGCTGGTCAGGGCGAAGAACACGTCGTCGAGGTCCGGGGTGTGCACGGTCAGTTCGTCGGCCTCGATGCCCGCGGAGTCCAGCCAGTCGAGGATCGCGCGCAGCTCGCGCTGGCTGCCGCCGCTCGGGATCTGGAGCGACAGCGACTCGTCGTCGCGGGCCGCCTCGCGCAGGGCCGAGGCCGCGCTCTCGTAGGCCTGCGGCCCGGTGAAGCGGAGCCGGACGTGGCCGCCGGGGACGAGCCGCTTCAGCTCGCTCGCGGTGCCCTGGGCGACGAGCCGCCCGCCGTTCAACACCGCGATGCGGTCGGCGAGTTCATCGGCCTCGTCCAGGTACTGGGTGGTGAGGAACACGGTCACGCCGCCCGCGACGAGGCCGCGGATGATGTTCCACATGTTGTGCCGGCTGCGCGGGTCGAGGCCGGTGGTCGGCTCGTCGAGGAAGATGATCCGCGGGTCGCCGACCAGGGTCATGGCGATGTCGAGGCGTCGGCGCATGCCGCCGGAGTAGGTGGAGGCGGGCTTCTTCGCCGCCTCCACCAGGTCGAAGCGCTCCAGGAGTTCGGCGGTGACCCGGCGTCCGTCGCGGCGCGAGAGGTGGTGCAGGTCGGCCATGAGAAGCATGTTCTCCTCGCCGGTGATCAGGTTGTCCACCGCCGAGAACTGCCCGGTGACCCCGATCGCGGCGCGCACCGCCTGCGGGTCGGCGGCCAGGTCGTGGCCGCCGACGCGCAGGGTGCCGGCGTCGGCGGAGATGAGGGTGGAGAGGATCTGCACCGCGGTGGTCTTGCCGGCCCCGTTCGGGCCGAGCAGCGAGAAGACGGTGCCGGCCGGGACGGCCAGGTCGATGCCGTCGAGGACGGTCTTGTCCCCGTAGGCCTTGCGAAGCCCGGTGGCCTCGATGGCGAGTTCGTTCGTCGTCGTTGTCATGCCGCAGAGCTTGCGGCGGAGGGGGTTCAGCGCGGTTTCAGGGCGGTTTCAGGAGCTCTCGCGGGGTGAGAGCGCGCCGGCCTGGGCTCCTGGTGGAGAGGGGCGGTGTCCGGCATACAGTGGCGCACCACGCAGAGTCGAGGGAGTGTCATGACGGTCCGCCTGGTGTTGGTCTCGCCCGCTTTCAGCCGGGCGCTGCGGGAGGCGCGCTTCGACGACGGCGGCCCGCTGGAGGCCGCCGGGCTCGCCGCGGCCCGCGCGGCGGCGGACGCGCTGCCCGCGGCGGACCGGCTGCTGGCCTCGCCGTCGGCGCGCTGCCGGGAGACCGCGGCGGCGCTCGGCGCGGCCGCCTCGGACGTGGCCGAACTGGCCGGTCTGGACGTCGGCCGCTGGCGCGGGCGGACCCTGGCCGAGGTGAGCGCGGCCGAGCCGGAGGCGGTCGGCGCCTGGCTGGCCGACCCGGCGGCGGCTCCGCACGGCGGTGAGTCGGTGGGAGCGCTGTGCGCCAGGGCGGCCGCCTGGCTGGAAGGGGCCGCCACGGACGGCGGCCGCACCCTCGCCGTGGTGGAGCCCGAGATCGTACGGGCCCTGGTGCTGCTGGCGTTGGACGCGCCCGCCTCCGCGTTCTGGCGGATCGATGTGCCCCCGCTGACCGCGACCGAACTCAGCGGCCGCGCCGGGCGCTGGAACCTGCGGGCGGGGCGGCCGCTGTGAGCGGGGGCGCCCAGTCCGGCGGCCCTGCTAGCCGTCGGCCCTCGGGGTGTTCACGGCGTACGAGTGGGCTCCGGTGCCGGCCAGGGCGCCGCCGTCGACGATCAGGTACTCCTCGCGCACGGGGGTTCCCGCCAGCCAGGCCTCCAGGATCTCGCGGGTGCCGGCGGCGTAGCGGGCCTGCGCGGAGAGGGACGAGCCGGAGACGTGCGGGGTCATCCCGTGGTGCGGCATGGTCCGCCAGGGGTGGTCGGCCGGGGCGGGCTGCGGGTGCCACACGTCACCCGCGTATCCGGCCAACTGGCCGCTCTCCAGGGCGCGTTGTACGGCGTCCTGATCGGCGATCCGGGCCCGCGCCGTGTTGATGAGATAGGCGCCGCGCTTCATCGTCCCGATCAGCTTGTCGTCGAAGAGGTGCTCCGTCTCCGGGTGGAGCGGCGCGTTGATGGTGACGACATCGCAGTGCGGCACCATGTCGGCGGCCGACTCGTGGAAGGTCAGGCCGAGTTCGGCCTCGACGGCGGCGGGCAGGCGGTGGCGGTCGGTGTAGTGGAGCCGCACGTCGAAGGGGGCCAGCCGGCGCAGCACCGCGAGGCCGATGCGGCCGGCGGCCACCGTGCCGACGTGCATGCCCTCCAGGTCGTACGAACGCGCCACGCAGTCGGCGATGTTCCAGCCGCCGTCGAGGACCACCTGGTGGGACGGCAGGTAGTTGCGCACCAGCGAGAGGGTCATCATGACCACGTGCTCGGCGACGCTGATGCTGTTGGAGTACGTCACCTCGGCGACGGTCACCCCGTGGGCGATGGCGGCGTCGAGGTCGACGTGGTCGGAGCCGATGCCGGCGGTGATGGCGAGCTTCAACTTCCGCGCGGATGCGATGCGTTGGGGCGTCAGGTAAGCCGGCCAGAACGGCTGTGAGATGACCACGTCGGCGTCCACCAGCTCGCGGTCGAAGACCGAGCCGTCGCGGTCCTTGTCGGAGGTGACCACCAGGGTGTGCCCCCGGCTCTCCAGGAAGCCGCGCAGCCCCAGCTCCCCGGAGACGCTGCCCAGGAGGTGGCCCGGGGTGAAGTCGGTGGCGTCCGGGGTCGGCGCCGACTGGCCGCCGGGGTAGGAGGTGATGCGGGGCAGATCGTCGCGGGCGTAGGCGGTGGGGTATCCGTCGGCGGGGTCGTCGTACAGGACGCAGAGCACCTTGGCCATGATCACGGCTCCTCGTGCGGAGAGCGGATGTACGGGATGCCCCACACGGTCCGCCCGTGTCGCGCCCGGGGTCAAAGCGAAGTCTTCTATCCGCGGTGAGCCGACGGCTATGAGTGCAGGCGGGCGGCCAGCAGCGCGTTCAGGGCGTCGCGTACCCCGGCCTCTCGCGCGACCGCCAACAGGGCGCGCACCATGGCGGGTTGGGGCTCCTGCGCGACCACCGCGAGGCCGACGCGCGGGCCGTGGGCGGGGCCGGACAGGCGTACCACCCGCATGCCGGGCGGGGTGGCGAACATGTGCAGCCACGCGTGCGAGATCACGCTCGACCAGCGGCCGGTGACCAGATGCGCGTACAGGCCCGCCACGGTGTCGGACTCGACGGCAGGGGTGGCGCTCGCGCCGTCGGCGGCGAAGTTCTCGTCCAGGATGCGGCGGTTGCGCATGCGCGGCGCGAGCAGACACAGCGGCAGCGCCGCCGCCTGCGCCCAGCGCACCTCGGCGTCCTCGGCGTGCGGCCCGTCGGCGGGGGTGAGCAGCACGTACCGCTCCTCGTACAGCGGGAGCCGCCGCGTGTCGCGCAGGGTGATGTCGTCGAGGTAGGTGAGCGCCGCGTCGATCTCGAAGTCGGCCAGACGGCGGGCGATGTCGCGCGAGGACAGCGACTCCACGCTCACCCGCGCGCCGGGGTGCCGCTCGCAGAACGGGGTGGTGAGCAGGGAGGTGACGGTGAGCGCGGTGGGGATGGCGCCCAGGCGCAGGGTGCCCGTCAACTCGCCGCGCAGGGCGGCCAGTTCCTGCCGGAGGGCATCGCGTTCGGCGAGGGTGCGGTGGGCCCAGGCGAGCACGTGCTCGCCCTCGGGCGTCAGGCCCTGGAAGCGGCTGCCGCGCCGGATGACCGGGACGCCGAGTTCGGCCTCCAGTCTGCGGATGCCCGCCGAGAGCGAGGGCTGGGAGACGAAGCACGCGGCGGCGGCCCGCCCGAAGTGCCGCTCCCGGGCGAGCGCGACCAGATACTCCAACTGCCGCAGCACTGCTGCCCCCCAGGGTGCTCGCGCCTTCGGCAGCCGCCCGCGCGTCCGGCGGCCGCTCGCGTTCTTGGCGTACTGCGAGGGTCACGCCCGGTGCGGGTGGGACGCAAGGGGGCCGCGCGTCGCGGGCGCGTCCGGGTGCGCCGAAGGGCCCCGACCCGGGCATGGGTGCGGGGCCCTTCGGCGGTGCGTGGGGTGCGTGCTCAGGCGGCCGCGAGGGAGATCTCGGTCGACTTGATCAGCGCGACGACGGAGGAGCCGGCCGCCAGGGAGAGCGCCTCGACGGCGTCCTTGGTGATGGCGGAGGTCAGCTCGCCGCCCTCGACGTCGACCTTGACGGACGCCATGGCGCCACCGGTGGCCACGTCGGCGACGGTGCCGGGGATCTGGTTGCGGATGGACAGGCCCTCGACCGGGCCGGTCGCCAGGGAGACCTCGGTGGACTTCACGAGGGCCTTGACCGCGGAGCCCTCGGCGAGACCGAGTTCCTTGACGGCCTCGGTGGTGATCGCGGCGGTGATGTTCTGGCCGCCGGCGAGGCGGACCTTGACCGTCGCCATGGCCTCACCGGTGGTGACGGCGGTGACGGTGCCGGCGATCTGGTTGCGGATGCTCAGGCTCATGGAGAAACGCCTCACAGAGAGTTCGTAAAGAGAGTTCGTACGGGATTCGTGCGGGATTGTCAGGCTGTGGGCCCGCGGTGCTTCACACGCTAATGCCGCGAAAGGGACTCGACGCGGAGGCCGTCGCATACGCGACCCCGAACGGCTCTTGTGGCTCGCAAAACGGACGCCCCCGAAGGTCACCAGTTTTTCGGGACCTGCGGCCCGGCGGTATTGAGGACGTTCGGCTCGGGGTGTCGGACCTGGTGGTTCGGCGCCCCGCCCTGAAGCGCCCGGTGATTACCGGACCGGCCTGCCACCGCGCGGGCCGCGGTATGGCTTCGCGGCCGTGCCGCCGCCGGTGCGCGGAGCCGGTGTGCGAGGCTGCCGGTGTCCCCGTGCCCGGCCCCGCCCAGAGGGTTCCGGCACCTTGGCGGAGGTTCGAACTGGTCGGCTGGAGCGATGTGTTGAGGCGAGCGGTGCTGATGCGGGCGGCCGCCGGGGCCGTGGCCGCGGGGGGTTCACTGGCCGGCATGGCGTCGGCCGCGCGGGCTGCCGGGAGGGCGTCCGAGGGCGGCAGGGCTGCTGTGTCGGGCGGGGTGCCGAGCGGGTTCGAGGGCGGCAGGGCTGCTGTGTCGGGCGGGTCCGGGGGCGGGGGCGGGCCGGGCGTGCGGCGAGGGGGCACGGGTGGCGCGGGGGTCGTGGTGCGGAAGATGGGCGACCTCACCGGGCCCGGGATCACCACGCGCTTCCGGATGGAGGCGGCCGATCTCGGGATCCCCGCCAGGACGCCGGACGGGCGGCTCCTGTTCGTGTTCGGGGACACGTTCGAGGAAGCCAGGGTGGGCGGTGGCTGGTGGCGTTCGCCCGTCGCGCTCTACGGGTACCTGCCGGCGGACGGGCCGGTGGGCTGGACGGCCGCGGTGGGCGGCGGGCACGCCCGGCAGCTGAGGTCCTATCCGCACGACGGCCCGACGTTCTCGACCGTGCTGCCCACGGACGTGATCACCATCGGCACCGACATGTATCTGCACGTCGCGGTGCACCAGGGCTTCGGGAACGTCCAGTGGAGCGAGATCTGGCGCTCGCCCGACGCGGGGGAGACCTGGCAGCCCACCGCCGCACGCTTCCCCGGCACCCTGCACGGAGGACTGTTCCAGCTCCTCACCTGGGGGCTCGGCGAGGACGGTTACGTATACGTCCTGTCGACCGGGTTCCAGCGGAACAAGCCGGCCATCCTGCACCGCGTCCCCGCCGACCGCATCACCGACCCCTCCTCCTACCGGCCCTGGGGCCGCCGCGCGGGCACCTGGGCCTGGGGCAATCCGCCCACCGCCGTCCTGGACGGCGGCGTGGGCGAGATGTGCCTGCGGCCGCTCGCCGGCCGCTGGATCCTGACCTGGTTCGACGCGGGCGGCTACCGCATCGACGCCCTCGTCCTCGACACCCCCGCCGCCCTGGCCGGGACCCCCGCCGCGAACCGCGTGACACTGATCCGGGGAGGGGCCTGGGGACAGGAGGACGACGCCCATGTGGCGCAGCTCTACGGCGGCTACGTCATCCCCGGCTCGACGCTCGACGACCTGCATCTGACGGTCAGTCAGTGGAACACGGCGGCCGGCTGGCCCTACCACGTCATGCACTTCCGGATCCGGGGCCTCACCGGGAAGACCTGACCGCACGACGGACCCGGACGCCCGTTTACCGGCGGGCGAGGCTGAGGGGGCGGATGTCTCGCGTGTCAGCAGCCGCTTCCGCGGCCGGAGCCGGTACTCGGCGTGGGGGCGGGCACCCGGGCAGGCTCCGTGTCCGCGTCGGCGGGCTTGGCCGCGCGGACGATGGCGGAGTGCATGCCGTCGGCGACGCTGTGGGTCGGGGTGATGCCGATGCCGGTGAATCCGGCCGCCGCCAGGCCCCGGCGGTACTCGGCGAACGAGAGCGCGCCCGCGATGCAGCCGACGTAGTCGCCCCGCTCGGCTCGCTGTGCGGGGGTGAGCGCGTCGTCGGCGACCACGTCGGAGATGCCGACCCGGCCGCCGGGGGCGAGAACGCGGAACATCTCGGCGAAGACGGCGCGCTTGTCGGTGGACAGGTTGATCACGCAGTTGGAGATCACCACGTCGATGGTGCCGGCGGGCAGCGGGATGGCTTCGATGGTGCCCTTGAGGAACTCGACGTTGGTGGCCCCGGCCTTCCTCTGGCCGGCCAGGGCGAGGGCGAGCATCTCCTCGGTCATGTCCAGGCCGTACGCCTTGCCGGTGGCCCCGACGCGACGGGCGGACAGCAGCACGTCGATGCCGCCGCCGGAGCCCAGGTCGAGTACGCGCTCGCCCTCGTGCAGGTCGGCGACCGCGGCGGGGTTGCCGCAGCCGAGTGAGGCGGCGACGGCCTCGGCGGGCAGGGTGCCGAGTTCGTCCGCCGCGTACAGGGTGGAGCCGAAGCCGTCGTCGACCTCGACCGCCTGCGGGCCGCAGCAGGCGGTGCCGCCCTCGGCGACCTGGACGGCCGCGGCCGCGTACCGCCGGCGGACGGTCGCGCGCAGATCGGTGGACTGGTCACTCATGGCGTGCCTCCTTGATCCGAAGCTTCCTCCAAGCCTTTCGACGCAACCTTGCGTCTTGGTTCGAAGTTCGTCAATATAGAAGAGTGTCGAAACAAGAGTTCGTGGTGCTCGGCCGGACGGACGATGGCGCATGCTGCCCGGGGCTGCTGACCGCTCCCCTGGACGAAGAGCAGGCCGTCGAACTGGCCAAGGTCTTCAAGGCGTTGGGAGATCCGGTCCGGCTGCGTCTGCTGTCGATGATCGCCTCGCGAGAGGGCGGTGAGATCTGCGTCTGCGACCTCACCCCGGCGTTCGACCTGTCCCAGCCCACGATCTCCCACCACCTCAAGCTCCTGCGGCAGGCGGGCCTCATCGACTGCGAGCGGCGCGGCACCTGGGTCTACTACTGGCTGCTGCCGGAGACGACCGACAGGCTCGCCGGGATCCTCACCCGCCCCGGGCAGCCCGTGGCCGCGAAGGCGACCTCGTGAGCGCCGGGACCACCCCCGCGCCGGCCGTCGGGCGCCTGTCGTTCGTGGACCGCTGCCTCGCGGTGTGGATCCTGCTCGCGATGGCCGCCGGCCTGGGCCTCGGACGTGCGGTGCCGGGTCTCGGAGACGCCCTCGCCGAGGTCACCGTCACCGGCGTCTCGCTGCCGATCGCCCTGGGCCTGCTGGTGATGATGTACCCGGTGCTCGCGAAGGTCCGTTACGACCGGCTCGACACCGTCACACGTGACCGGCGTCTCCTGCTGCCGTCGCTGCTCCTGAACTGGGTGCTCGGCCCGGCGCTGATGTTCGCCCTGGCCTGGATCTTCCTGCCGGACCTGCCCGAGTACCGCACCGGCCTGATCATCGTCGGCCTGGCCCGGTGCATCGCCATGGTCATCATCTGGAACGACCTCGCCTGCGGCGACCGCGAAGCCGCCGCGGTCCTGGTCGTCCTCAACTGCCTCTTCCAGGTGGCCGCGTTCAGCCTGCTCGGCTGGTTCTACCTGTCCGTGCTGCCCGGCCTGCTCGGCCTGGAGCGGACCGCGCTCGACGTCTCCGTCCCGGACATTGCCCGTAGCGTCCTGATCTTCCTCGGGATACCCCTGGTCGCCGGATTCCTCACCCGTCACTTCGGCGAAAAGGCCAAGGGGCGCACCTGGTACGAGTCCCAACTCCTGCCGCGCGTGGGCCCGTTCGCCCTGTACGGGCTGCTGTTCACCATCGTCGTCCTCTTCGCCCTCCAGGGCGACGCCATCACCTCCCGGCCCCTCGACGTCGCCCGCATCGCTCTGCCGCTCCTCGTGTACTTCGCCGTCATGTGGGCCGGATCGATGGCTCTGGGCAGGGCGGTCGGACTCGGCTACCCGCGTGCCACCGCGCTCGCCTTCACGGCCGCCGGCAACAACTTCGAGCTGGCCATCGCGGTGGCGATCGCCACCTTCGGAGCCACCAGCGGGCAGGCGCTCGCCGGGGTCGTCGGCCCCCTCATCGAGGTGCCGGTCCTGATCGGCCTCGTCCACGTGGCCCTGGCGGCCCGTCGCTACTTCCCCGAAGCCGTCCTTGCGGGTGCGGGTGCGGGTGCGGGTGCGGGTGCGGACGCGGCAGCCCATGCCCGTGCCCGCACCGACGCCGACGCCCATGTCCGTGCCCGCACCGGTGCGGATGCCGACGCCCGCACCGATGCCGACCCCGGCGCGGCCGCCCCCGCCCCCGGGCCCGCCCCCGGTCCCGGGGGCGAGTCCACGGAAGGCCCCGCCCGTGTCTGAGAACAAGCCGTCCGTCCTCTTCGTCTGCGTCCACAACGCCGGCCGCTCCCAGATGGCCGCCGCCTTTCTCACCCACCTCGCCGGCGACCGCGTGGAGGTCCGGTCCGCCGGCTCCGCACCCGCCGACTCGGTCAATCCCGCCGTCGTCGTGGCCATGCGGGAAGTCGGCATCGACATCTCGGCCGAGACACCCAAGGTGCTCGACGCCGAAGCCGTTCGGCAGGCCGACGTCGTCATCACCATGGGCTGCGGCGACAGCTGCCCCGTCTTCCCCGGCAAGCGCTACCTCGACTGGCAACTCGACGACCCCGCCGGCCGAGGAGTCGCCGCGGCGCGGCCCATCCGCGACGCGATCAGGGCGCGGATCGAGGCACTGATCGCGGAGCTCCTCTGACTCGCGCCCCGGCGTCGCCGAACCAACCCTCACGCATGGCCACTTGTCGTCCCGCTTACGATCGGACGTTCGTGGGGACCTGGGTCGAAAGGGTGAACCGGATTGACGGACGGGCGAGTTGTCATCGTGACCGGCGGAGGCACGGGCATTGGGGCGGCCACCGCCCGACTGCTCCGCGACGGGGGGCACCGCGTGGTCGTCTCGGGGCGGCGGCCCGAACCGCTGGAAACTCTGGAACGGGAGACCGGGGCGCTGGCCCATCCCTCCGACGTGGGTGATCCCACCGCCGCCGAGGGCCTGGTCCGCGCGGCCCTGGACGCGTACGGGCGGCTCGACGGGGTCGTGCTCAACGCGGGCATCGGGCGGAGCGGCGCGGTCGGGGACCTGTCGCTTGAGGACTGGGACGAGGTGATGCGCACGAACGTCACCGGCCCGCTCCTGCTCCTGCGCGCGGCGATCCCGCACCTGCTGGAGACGCGGGGTTCGGTGGTCGCCGTCGCCTCGGTGTCCGCGCTGCGCAACGGCGCGAGCAACGCGGTGTACGCCACGTCGAAGGCGGCCCTGCTGCAACTCTGCCGTTCCGTCGCCGTCGACTACGGACGTCGGGGGCTGCGCGCCAACACGGTGTGTCCCAGCTGGGTGCGGAGCGAGATGGCCGACCGCCGGATGGCGCGCTTCGCCGTGGAGGCGGAGCTGCGGGACCACAGCGTGGAGGCCGCGTACGACGAGGCGACGAGCTTCCTGCCCATGGGGCGGCCGGGCGAACCACGAGAAGTGGCGGAGGCGATCGCCTGGCTGCTCTCTCCGGCGGCGTCCTACGTCAATGGCGCGGTGCTCACCATCGACGGCGGGGCCACCGCCCTCGACCCCGGAACGCTCGCCTTCGACTTCCAGATCACCCCCCGCGCCGACAACCCGGCCTGACCCTCCCGAACGCGGGCCCCGGCGTGCCGGTTCCGTCGGGGTCTGGTGGGAACCGACGGGGGCAACGGCGGCAAGACGGGGGAGTTCTTCGCGTCCACGTGTGATGTGACGCTGCGGGACTGACGCCCTGAGCACAGCCGGCGGCGGTCCCGGCACGGGCGCGCCCGTTCCCCGGTGTGGTGGGCGGGCGCGAACGGTGGGGGTGTCGGGTGGCGTTCGCGCGGGAGCTCTCGTGGTGGGCCGCCCGCGCCGCGAGGACTCGACGGTCGATGACCAGGGATTCGGCCAATCACCGGCGCTCGCCGGAGCGGCCGCCGGCCCGGACATCGCCACGGCGCGGCGGTCTCCCGGGGGCGGCCTAATCCTTGAACTCCCCTCTTGGCAGGCCCGATTCAGGACAGCTTCCCCGTCCCGGCCCGCAACGTCCGTACCGCCGGGCAGAGTTGATGGCTGGAGAACAGTCGAGGGCTGCTACGGGACCTCGGTCGTGATGGGGCGGGGGCTCGGATGACGGCAGCGCACGGCGATGCGGGCGAGGGCGGGGTCGGCGCGTTCGTCGATGCGTCCGCGAGGCTGACCGGGTTCGGGGCCGAGGAGTTGAGCGCCCTCGGGATGGCGGAGACGTACCGTGCCGTGGTGGTGACGCAGGCCGGCTCGGAGCGCTGCGCCCGGCTGGTGGACGCACTGTCCGGGTCCGGGTCCGCGGTGACCCTGGACGGGGAGCTTCTGGACCTCGCCCGAGAGGTAACCCACCTTTGGTATACGGGCAGTTGGCCGGGTCGGCCGGGTGAATCCGGTTCCTTCGTGGTCTCGGCGGCGTCCTACGCGGCGGGCCTGGTCTGGCGGACGCTCGCCGGCCACGCGCCGGGTACCCGCCCGGCCGGATTCGGCAGTTGGGCCGGGGTGCCGGCCGGGGCGGAGGGGGTCCGATGAGTGCCGGGACCGGGCCGTCCGCCTCGTCGCGCGGGCAGGAGGCGCCGTACGACGTGATCGTGGTCGGCGCGGGGATCGCGGGCTCTCTCGTCGCCCGGCAGCTGGGCGAACGTGGCCGGCGGGTGCTGGTGCTCGAGGCCGGGGTGCGCGACGCCGACCCAGGGCAGGCGCACCGCGACGCCCTGGAGCGGTACTTCGCCGCGTCGGTGAAGGGCCCCGGCTCGGCCCACCCGCCGAATCCGGCCGTTCCCTGGCCCGACGCCGCCGACCTGGCGGGAACCGGGGACGGCCACCTCGTCCAGCGCGGCCGGCTCCCCTACGGCAGTGGATACGTACGGGCCAACGGCGGTACCGGAAACGTGTGGACCGGGCTCACCCCGCGCATGCTGCCGGAGGACTTCACCACCCTGACGACGTTCGGGTACGGGCGCGACTGGCCGCTGTCGTACGCCGAGTTGGAGCCCCACTACCGGGCGGCCGAGCGGGAGCTCGGGGTGGCCGCCGACGTCGAGGAGCAGCGGCTGCGGGTCGGGCTGCCGTTTCCCGAGCACTACGTCTTCCCCATGCGAGCGATCCCCGCGAGCCGTCTGGACCGGCTGATGGCCGAGCGTCTGGACGGGAGCCGGGTCGAGGAGCCCGGCACCCGCGACCCGGTGGAACTGCGCGTGGTGGGCACGCCGCACGCGCGCAACGGCGTACCCGATCCGGCGTACGACGGCGGAGCCGGCTACGTCCCCGTCGGCGCCCACGGCCGCCCCGACCCCGACAGCCGCTGCCTGGGCAGCGCGACCTGCATCCCGCTCTGCCCCTCCCAGGCCAAGTACACCCCGCTCAAGACGCAGGCCCACTGGGCCCCTTCGGTCACGCTGGTGGACCGCGCCGTGGTCAGCCGGGTGCTCGTCGCACCGGACGGCCGGGCGAGGGGCGTCGAGTACCTGACGTACACCGCTCATGGCCCGGACCGCACGGGGGAGGTGACGGCCCGGACCGCGTCGGCCCCCGTCGTCGTCCTGGCCGCGCACGCCGTCGAGAACGCCCGGCTGCTGCTCCTGTCCGGCCTCGCGAACCGCAGCGGGCAGGTCGGCCGCAACCTGATGGACCACCCGGTGCTGCTCACGTGGGGGCTGATGCCGGAGCCGGTCGGCCCCTATCGGGGTCCCGGTTCGACCTCCGGCTTCGAGGGCTTCCGCACCGGCCCGGCCCGCCGCGCCCGCGCCCCGTTCCGCATCGAGATCGGCAACTGGGGCTGGCTGTGGGCCAGGGGCCCGGTCGACGGCGACGTCGCCGAACTGCTGCGCGGCGGCGGCCCGGACGGGCGCGGGCTGTTCGGAACGGAGCTGCGCGAGGCGCTGCGCGATCGCGTGGGGCGGCAGTTCGCGTTGCAGTTCGAGATGGAGCAGAGCGCCGACCCCGCCAACCGGATCACGCTCGACCCTGCCCTGCGCGACCGGCTCGGCCTGCCGCGTCCCGTCGTCACGTACGACCTCTCGCACCACGTCAGGGAGGGCATCGCGGCGGCGAAGACGGTCTCCGACCAGCTCTTCGCCCGGCTCGGGGCCGAGGACCACACCGACTTCGCCGCCGACGGGAGCTGGCCCGGCCGCTTCGAGCACCACGGCCGCGTGTACGGCTACCGGGGCGCCGGGCACGGCGCCGGGACCCACATCATGGGCAGCTCGCCCGGCACCTCGGTCGTCGACCCCTGGCAGCGCTGCTGGGACCACCCCGGCCTGTACGCGGTGGGCTGCGGAAGCATGCCGTCCGTCGCCACCTCCAACCCGACCCTGACCATGGCCGCCCTCGCCCTGCGCAGCGCCGAGCGCATCGAGGCCGACCTCGTCGAACGCCACCGCCCCGCCCTTCTCGACTCCGGAGCCGCCCGATGAGCCCGCTGCCCCTTCCTCCGGTTCCCGAGCAGTTCCAACTGCCGTTCCACTACGGGGCGTTGCACCAGGTCGGCCTGGACTTCCCGGTCGACCCGAGCCCGGTCCGCGACCTGCTGGCCAAACACCATCCGGCGCTGAGCGCGGCGGAGTTCGCGGGCCGCGCCCTGGTGTCCCTCAACTACCAGCTCTACTTCGCCCAGTACCCCTTCGGCGGCGGCATCACGGAAGAGGTGGAGGTGAACATCGTCGCCTTCCCCACGGCGGCCGCCGACCGGGTGCCCGAGGTTTCGTACGAGCAGTACGCGCAGGGCTTCGACCAGACCCGGCTGCTCGGCATCGCCCGCATCCACGTCCTGTGCGACAACCCGCTCGCCATCGACGCCGGCCGCACCCTGTACGCGGAGCCGAAGTACCCGGGCTGGTTCGAGGTCGAGCTGCCCTCCCTCAACGGGCAGGCGGACAAGCACAGTTGGACGGTGCGGACCAAGGCTGCCGGCATCACCCCGGCCGGCTCGGTCGAGCGCCACGAGGACGCCCTGTTCAGCTTCTCCGCCGACCTCGGCGGGCTCGCGGCCGTCCCCGCCAACAACACCCCCGTCACCGGCTACGGAACCGACTCCGCCGGCCGGGCGCTGGCCGGCCCGATGAACCTCTACCAGCCCTACCACTGGTACGACCTGTCCGGCCCGGCCGCCGGCCGCACCCGCCTCACCGTCCACGCCCCCGCCACCGAAGTCGGCCAGGACCTGACCCGCCTGATCGCCGACACCCCGGCCGCCGGCGCCTGGACCTACCAGTCACCGCCGGTGGCGGCACACAACCGGCCGTATTACCTGGCGTAGGGAACAGGTCTCTGCCGCAGGGGTCAGGGCTCTCAGGCCTGAGTGCCGACCACACTTCCGTGAAAGGCCGCGTACGCTCCTCGGCCCTGGAATTACCGCGGGCGTGCCTTACAGGAGCCGGGAAACGCGTGCACCGTGCGGACGGTCTTGGGGGCCGTGGCGGCGGTTTCCTGGAGGCGTGGTTCCGGTGCGCGGAGGCCGACGCCACGGCCATTGGTTCCTGCTACCCAGCAATCGGTGCATGACCCACGCTTTATGGAATTTCTCCCTACCCACTCGGGCACACGTAAGAGGGGCCCCCGCCCAAGCTTGGGCGGGGGCCCCTCTTACATCGAGTCTTACGTCGAGTCTGCGCGGCCGACGGCTACCAGCGGTACCAGCGCCCGCTTCCTCCCTTGGGACGGGCGATGAACCCGACCAGCCAGACAACCAGCACGATGACCGCGATCCACCACAGGGCCTTCAGTGCGAAACCCGCGCCGAAGAGGATCAGAGCCAGCAGAAGAACGAGAAGCAGGGGAACCATAGTTATCAACCTCCGAGCCATCAGATGCCCCGCCGCAGCAGGGCTACACGGTCCCCACAGGGCTGTTTATAAGATTCTTAACCGGGCAATCTTTTTCGTCTTTCCGCTGGTGGACTGCATTGGGTGCCGATGTGAGCGGCAGCGCTGTGCGAAGTCCTGGCGGGATATGCGCTCCCGCGTGTTTGCCGGGGAGTATCCGGGACAGCCGACTCCCTGAGTGAAACCCCCTATCGTGGCAAGAGGAGTTGAGTGCCGTGGCAGGCGACGAGAAGGCGCAGTCCAAGGTCGAGCAGGCCAAGGGCAACGTCAAGGAGAAGGCCGGCAGTGCGGTCGGCAACGAGCGCCTGGAGGCCGAAGGCCACGCCGAGCAGGCCAAGGGCGACGCCCGCGAAGCCAAGGAGAAGGTGAAGGACGTCCTCAAGGACTGACCGACACCGCTCCATGGATGCACCCCGTGGCCGGGGTCGTACCAGACGGTACGACCCCGGCCACAGGCATGCGGAACGGTCCGCCCCCGACGTCACTCGCGCAGTGTCCGGAAGCCTCGCCTCGTGGGCCCGCCAGTCGAATCCGTTGGCCCAATAGCCGGCCGGCTCATGAAGGCAGGCCGACGGGATCCCGCGATCCCACTCCGATTCGGCGCCGGGTACCGGATACCTGCGGGACCTGGATCCGGAAAGAGCTGATGTCGGCACACACGGTCACGAATCAATGGCCACCACAAACGAATAAGGCCCCGGTCGCGGGGACCAGGGCCTTCGTTATGGAGCGAGTGACGGGAATCGAACCCGCGCTCTAAGCTTGGGAAGCTTATGTTCTACCATTAAACTACACTCGCACGATCGTTCCCCATGGGGGAGCGGTCGTTGCTCACTCTACCCCATGCCCGGCCCTCGGTGGATTCGCCGAGGGCCGTCGCGCTGTCCGGGGCCCGGATCCCCGTGTGGGTGCCGGGAGTTGGGGCGTACGGTGGAGGGCGTGCGCGGGGTCGGAGTGCCGCGTGTGATGCCGTCCCGTTCATCCCCTAATGTGGTGTTTTCTCCGTCCACGCTTGTTGGGGAAGGGACTTGAGCGACTTGATGGACTCGCTGGAGCGCACCGTCGTCCGTTGCGCCGAGGGGCATGTCTTCACCACGGATTCGTTTCCGATGCAGCAGCTCGGCACCGAGCGGATCGGGCCCGGCCGGCTGATCCGGTGTCCGAGGTGTGCGCGTTTGCGGCATGCCGTGCCGGTGGCGGCCGGGCCGAGGTAGGGCCCGGCCGGTAACGGCGGTGGAGTACAGGCGCGCGGGGCCGTCCGATTGGGGCGGGGCCGCGCGCCTTGCGTATCCTCGGTGCGTGCTTCTCTCAGACAAGGACATCCGGGCCGAGATCGACTCCGGGCGGGTACGGATCGATCCCTACGACGAATCCATGGTGCAGCCGTCCAGCATCGACGTGCGCCTCGACCGCTTCTTCCGGGTGTTCGAGAACCACCGCTACCCGCACATCGACCCCGCCGTCGAGCAGGCGGACCTCACCCGGCTCGTCGAGCCGGAGGGGGACGAGGCGTTCATCCTGCACCCCGGGGAGTTCGTGCTCGCCTCGACGTACGAGGTCATCACCCTCCCCGACGACCTCGCCAGCCGCCTGGAGGGCAAGAGCTCGCTCGGGCGCCTCGGGCTCGTCACGCACTCCACCGCCGGGTTCATCGACCCCGGGTTCTCCGGTCACGTGACCCTCGAGCTCTCCAACGTCGCCACACTGCCGATCAAGCTGTGGCCGGGGATGAAGATCGGGCAGCTGTGTCTGTTCCGGCTGACGTCGTCCGCCGAGGAGCCCTACGGGTCCCAGCGGTACGGCTCGCGTTACCAAGGCCAGCGTGGGCCCACCGCCTCGCGGTCCTTCCTCAATTTCCATCGGACCCAGGTGTGAGCATGAACGACCGGAACGACCTGCGCGAGAACCTCACCTACGAGAAGTTCGGCGGAGCCATCCGCGACCTCGCGCAGACCATCGCCGACGACGGCTACGAGCCCGACATCGTGGTCTCCATCGCGCGCGGCGGCGTCTTCGTCGCCGGTGGGCTCGCCTACGCCCTCGACTGCAAGAACATCCACCTGGTGAACGTCGAGTTCTACACCGGTGTGGGCACCACCCTCGAAATGCCGGTCATGCTGGCCCCGGTGCCCAACGCCATCGACTTCTCCGGCAAGAAGGTGCTGATCACGGACGACGTGGCCGACACCGGCAAGACCCTGAAGCTGGTCTACGACTTCTGCCTCGACCACGTCGCCGAGGTCCGCAGCGCCGTCATCTACGAGAAGTCCCACTCCCTCGTGAAGTGCGAGTACGTGTGGAAGCGTACGGACGAGTGGATCAACTTCCCCTGGTCCGTCGAGCCGCCCGTCGTGCGGCGCGAGGGCCAGGTGCTCGACGCCTGATCCGCGCCGCGAGAACGTCGAAGGGCCCCGCCGGGTCGCCACCCGGCGGGGCCCTTCCGCGTGTCCACCGCTAGATCGTGCCCAGCTTGATCAGGGAGAGCAGGGCGACCAGCTGGATCGCGGAGGCGCCGAGCGCCTTCGGCCAGGGCAGGTCGTGGGACTTGCTCACCATCGACGTGAACAGGGCGCCGGCCGCGAGCCAGGTCGCCCAGCCCAGGATCTGCACCACGCCGTTGTCGCCGCCCAGGAACAGGGCGAGCAGCAGGCGCGGGGCGTCCGTCAGGGACATGATCAGCATCGAGAGGCCGACCGTGGGCTGCCACGCGCCGTCGCCGCCGAGCTGGCGGGCCATCGTGTGGGTCACCGCGCCGAGGATCAGACCGCCGATCACGAAGACGACGCCGGTGGTGAGGACCACCGGGACCGCCTTGGAAAGCGTGGTGCTGATGACGTCCTCGCGGGCCTGGTCGAAGCCGAAGATCGCCAGCATTCCGTAGAGGAACGTGATGATCAGCGCCGGGCCCCACACCGGGTAGTCCCGCATCTGCCAGAAGGTCGGGCCCGGCCGCGTCACGATGCCGGACAGGAGCTCCTTCCACGGCAGCCGGGGGCCGCTCGGCGGGGCCGGGGCCGCGCCCGCGCGGTAGGTCGCGCCGTCGCCGTACGGGTCCTCGCCGACGCTGAACGCCTGGGTGTGGCCCGGGTTGTTCGCGTACGGATCCTGGGCGGGGGCGTAGCCCTGCGGCTGGCCCTGGCCCTGGTAGTACGGGTCGCCGAAGTACTCCGGCTCGTCCTGCTGCGGGTAGGGCTGCCGGTACTGCGGCTGCCCGTTCCCGTACTGCGGCGGCTGTCCCTGCCCGTAACCCTGCGGTCGCTGCTGTGCGTGCCCCTGCCCATGCCCGTACTGCGGCTGCTGCGGGTCGTCCGGCCACTGCTGTGCCGGTGCCTGCTGCTGCCCTTGCTGTTGCGGTTGCCGCGGGGGGCGGTTGTTGTCCCGGCCGCCGCGTCCCATCCTGAATCCAGCCACGAATCGAACGTACCTGTTCCGCGAGGGCCCCAACCGGGGGGCGGCGGGAACCGGACGCCTTTGCGGCTGAGCTGTGACATCCCCTAGGGGCTCGGGGAATCCTGGGCGTTTTGGTTGAATCCCGCCCGATTTACACGGCTGCGCCCGAAGCTGGCGATAGCCGTTACATTGCCTACGCATGACCCAAACACGGCACTCGTAACTTTGTCGATGTCACCGCCACAAAGGCCAACAGACACGACATAACAGGCAAGCTTCACGCTTCTACGTTGCGAGGAAGATCACCCATGCGCGCCACCCGCCGTACCATCCGCACCGCCGCCATCGCCACGGGCGCCATCGCCGCCCTCGCCCTCCCGGCCGGTGCCGCCTTCGCCGACTCGCCCGCCGCCCCGTCCCCGTCCGACGCGCAGACCCAGCCGCACGGTCAGCCGGGCGACGAGACCCCCAAGCCCGACGTGCTGCCGGGCAAGGACGACGGGTCGAAGACGGACGACGGGTCGAAGAAGGGCGACGCCAGGAAGGACGACGCCGGCAAGGGGGACGAGAAGGACGACGCCCAGAAGGACGTCCGGTCCTTCGTGAAGTCCGTCAAGCTCGCCGACGGCTCCGTCGCCAAGGTCTACAAGCTCGGCCAGAACCACTACGAGGCCGAGATCTGGGCCAACGGCAGCAAGCTCGACACCCTCGTCGCCAAGGGCGCATCGGCCGTCGGGCAGAACAACGGTCTGCACGTCGTGCTGGACCCGGACGGCACGTTCAGCTCCTGGGTCGATGGCGGCAAGAAGAAGGACGAGAAGAAGGACGACAAGCGGGACGAGCGCAAGAAGGACGAGCGGAAGCAGGACGACAGGAAGTCCGACGTCGTCTCCGCCGTGAAGATGACGATGCCCGACGGCCGGATCGCCAAGCTGATCAAGACCGGCAACGGCCCGCGCGTCGAGATCTCCATGCCGAACGGCTCGTTCCTCGGCGCGATCGACCTGAAGAACCCGTCGGCACTCAACGACGGCTGGACGTACAAGATCGTCAACGCCGGCAAGGGTGTCTACAAGTTCGTCGTCATCGACGGCAAGAACGGCGGAAACAGCTGGGTCTACGACTTCGGCGGCAAGCTGATCGAGAAGTACACCGTCCAGAAGGACGACAAGAAGACGCGGCCGCACCACGACCCGAAGACCGCGGACCGGACGGCGGCCGGCGTCGTCCCGAAGGGCGGCGTCAAGGCCGGTGCCGAGGGCGTCTCCAACGGGTCGTCCGACCAGACCCCGATGCTCGCCGCCGGTGGCGGCCTGGCCGCCGCGGGTGCCGCGGGCCTCGGCTTCGCGATGCTGCGCCGCCGCGGCGACCAGGGCTGATCCGCCCCGGGCACAACGGAAAGCGGCCGGCTCCGCCCTCGGGCAGAACCGGCCGCTCCCGTGTGCGTACCGACAGGTGGGGCTACTTGACCGGCTCGGGCTCCGGGGCGCTCTCCGCCTCGGCGGCGCCCGCCGGGTCGGCCGGGGTCTTCACCGAGTCGAGGAGCAGCTGAGCCACGTCCACGACCTGGAGCGTCTCCTTGGCCTTGACGCCCGTGGCGGAGCCGCTTTCGGATGCGGCCTTCTTGCCGTTGACCGAGTCGGTCAGCATGACCAGGCAGAACGGGCAGGCGGTGGAGACGATGTCCGGGTTGAGGGACAGGGCCTCGTCCACGCGCTCGTTGTTGATGCGCTTGCCGATCCGCTCCTCCATCCACATGCGCGCACCACCGGCGCCGCAGCAGAAGCCGCGCTCCTTGTGGCGGTGCATCTCCTGCTGGCGCAGGCCCGGGACGGCCGACATGATCTCGCGCGGGGGCGTGTAGACCTTGTTGTGGCGGCCCAGGTAGCAGGGGTCGTGGTAGGTGATCAGACCGTCCACCGGGGTGACCGGGACCAGCTTGCCCTCGTCGATGAGGTGCTGGAGCAGCTGCGTGTGGTGGATGACCTCGAACTCGCCGCCCAGCTGCGGGTACTCGTTCGCGATCGTGTTGAAGCAGTGCGGGCAGGTCGCGACGATCTTCTTCGCGGACTTCGGCTTCTTCGTCGACTCGTCTTCTTCGTCCTCGCCGTACGCCATGTTCAGCATGGCCACGTTCTCCTGGCCGAGCTGCTGGAACAGCGGCTCGTTGCCGAGGCGGCGGGCCGAGTCACCGGTGCACTTCTCGTCGCCGCCCATGATCGCGAACTTGACGCCCGCCATGTGCAGGAGCTCAGCGAAGGCCTTGGTGGTCTTCTTGGCCCGGTCCTCCAGGGCGCCCGCGCAGCCGACCCAGTACAGGTAGTCGACCTCGGTGAGGTCCTCGATGTCCTTGCCGACGATCGGGACCTCGAAGTCGACCTCCTTGGTCCACTCGACGCGCTGCTTCTTGGCGAGCCCCCAGGGGTTGCCCTTCTTCTCCAGGTTCTTGAGCATCGTGCCCGCCTCGGACGGGAACGCGGACTCGATCATCACCTGGTAGCGGCGCATGTCGACGATGTGGTCGATGTGCTCGATGTCGACCGGGCACTGCTCGACGCAGGCGCCGCAGGTGGTGCAGGACCACAGGACGTCCGGGTCGATGACGCCGTTCTCTTCGAGGGTGCCGATCAGGGGGCGCTCGGCCTCGGCGAGGGCGGCCGCCGGGACGTTCGCCAGCTGCTCCTCGGTCGCCTTCTCGTTGCCTTCCATGTCCTTGCCGCCGCCGGCCAGCAGGTACGGGGCCTTGGCGTGCGCGTGGTCGCGCAGGGACATGATCAGGAGCTTGGGCGAGAGCGGCTTGCCCGTGTTCCAGGCGGGGCACTGCGACTGGCAGCGGCCGCACTCGGTGCAGGTGGAGAAGTCGAGGATGCCCTTCCAGGAGAAGTGCTCGATCTGCGAGACGCCGTAGACGTCGTCCTCGCCCGGGTCCTCGAAGTCGACGAGCTCGCCGTTCGAGGCCATCGGCTGGAGCGCGCCGAGCGCGACGCCGCCCTCGGACTCGCGCTTGAAGAAGATGTTGGGGAAGGCCAGGAAGCGGTGCCAGGCCACGCCCATGTCGGTCTTGAGCGCGACGGTGATCATCCAGATGAAGGACGTCGCGATCTTCAGGCCGGCGAAGAAGTACGTGAGGTTCTGCAGCGTGGAGAGGTCCATGCCGCGGAACCAGGCGACCACCGGGTACGAGACGAAGAACGAGGCCTCGTAGCCGTCCACGTGGTGCTGGGCGCCTTCGAGCGCGTGCAGCGTGAAGATGCAGATGCCGACGATGAGGATGACGGCCTCGACGAAGTACGCCTGGCCGGTGTTCGAGCCCGCGAACCGGGACTTGCGGCCCGGCCGTCCCGGCCGGTTCAGCTGCCGGATGACGATGAGCGTCAGGATGCCGAGCGTCGTCATCGTCCCGAGGAACTCGACGAACACGTTGTACGGCGGCCATTCGCCGATGACCGGCAGGATCCAGTCGGCCTTGAAGAGCTGGCCGATCGCGTTGACGATCGTCAGGAGCAGCGAGAAGAAGCCCACGGCCACGAACCAGTGTGCGAAGCCGACGATGCCCCACTTGTTCATGCGCGTGTGGCCGAGGAACTCCTTAGCCACGGTGATCGTGCGCTGCGTGGGATCGTTCGTGCGGGTGCCTGCCGGGACGTTCTGGCCGAGCCGCACGAAGCGGTAGATCTGCACGACGGCACGGCCGAACAGCGCTACGCCGACCGCGATTAGGACCAGCGACACGATGATCGCGGCGAGTTGCATGAGGGGGCTCCTCGGGCCTGCGAGGTGGGGTACGGGGGACGGGCTCGAACGGATTACTAAGCAGTAACTTATCCAGTCCACCTGAGCGTACCCACTTCTATGGCCGCACTGTAGCCGCGCAGGCGGTGATCTGTGTCGCTCAGCGTGCCCTTGGTCGGCGCCGGATATCCATCGTGTTATTCACCACATATGGGGACATAACAAACTAACTTGTTGTCGGCCACGACGATCGAACCGAATGGGCGTCCCCATGCCAGCTCCCGCCACGTACCTCGTCACCGGTGGTGCCGGATTCATCGGCTCGCACCTGGCCGATGCGCTGCTCGGCCAGGGCCACACCGTGCTCGTGCTCGACGACCTGTCCACCGGCGCCCGCGCCAACCTCGCCGCCGCCTGGTCCGATCCGCGGCTGCGCTTCGTGCGTGGCTCGGTCCTCGACGAGCGCCTGGCCGACGAACTCGTGGCGCGCTGCGACACCGTGGTCCACCTCGCGCCCGTCACCGGCGCCATCGGCGCGACCGCCCTGCGCCACGGCGCCCGGCTCCTGACCGCGGCGGCGGACGGCCGCGGCGAGTCGGCCTCGGGCGCCACCGTCGTACGCCACGGCGACACCGTCGGGCCGCGCCAGTCGCCCGTGCACGCCACCCTGCTCACCCGGCTGGTGCGCCGCGCGGTCGCCGGTGAGCCGCTCGCGGTGCACGGCGACGGGGCCCGCACCTGCCGCTTCCTCGACGTCGCCGACGCGGTCGAGGCGCTGCTCGCGCTGCTGGCCCACCCGGGCGCCGCCGGCGCCGAGTTCGACATCGCGGCCGACGAGGAGATCGCCGTCCTGGACCTCGCCGCACGCACCCTGGACCGCAGCGGCTCCGCCTCGCTCGTGCGGCACTTCCCGTACGTCGTCGACCGCGTCCCGCACGGCATCCACGCCAAGGCCGCGGCCCGGCCCCTCGACGCGACGCGGCTGCGCGAACTGACCGGCTGGCGGCCCGCCCGCGGCCTCGACGAGATCCTCGACGCGGCCATCGCCCGGGCCCGCGGCGAAGCCCCCGTCGTCCTGCCCGGCCTCCGAGCGCCCGCCGCTTCGCCGGCCGGGCAGCACCTCGGCTGAGGGGCGGCCGACATGCTGCACGGGCTCACGGCCGCGACGGCGGCCCTCGTACTGACCGCACTCCTCGCCGCCCTGGTCCGCACCCTGATGCTGCGGTTCGGCCGCAAGAGCGGCGACACCACCCCGCACCTCGGCGGCATCGCCGTCGCGCTCGCCACGCTCGGCGTGGCCTGCGCGGGGCCGCTGCTCGGCGTCGCCGAACTCGGCCCGGGCGTCGCCCCGTTGCTCGCCGCGGCCGGGGCGGTCGCGCTGCTCGGCCTGCTCGGCGACCTGCGGCCGCTGGGCCTCAGGGTCCGTCTCGTGGCGGAGGCGGCCGCCGCCACCGTCGTCGTCACGCTGGCCGGGCTCTCGCCGGGGGCGGGCGCGCTCGCGGTCCTGTGGATCGTGTTCGTCACCCACGCCTTCCAGCTCCTGGACAACTCCGACGGCGCGATGGGCGCGGTCGCCGCGGTCACCGCGCTCGGCCTCGCGGTGTGCGCCATCGCCGAGGGCCGCCCCGGACACGGGCTGCTCCTGAGCGTGCTCGCCGCCGCCCTCACCGGCTTCCTGCTGCACAACTGGCACCCGGCCCGCATCCATCTCGGCGACTGCGGCTCGCTGTTCACCGGCTTCCTGCTCGCCTCGTCCGCGGTCACCGTGCACACCGGGGCGCCGGGCGCGCGCACCACCGCCGAACTCTTCGCGCTCACCCTCCTGGTGCTGACCGACACCGTGCTCGTCCTGGTCTCACGCCGCCGCGCGGGCCGCCCGCTGCTGCGCGGCGGCGGCGACCACATCGCCCACCGGCTGCGGAAGCTCGGCCTCACCACGCAGGGCTCGGCCGTCGTGCTCGGCGTCGCGTCGCTCGCCGCCACGCTCGTCGGGCTCCAGATCCACGACGGGCGCATCGACCCGGTGGTGGCGCTGCCGCTCGCGCTGCTCGTGCCGGCCGCGGTCGTGCCGCTGCTCCGGGTCCCGGTGTACGGGCCCGCCTCGCGCCGCCGCACCCCCCGCGCCCGCGCCCCGCAGACCGCGAGCACCCCCGTCGACCTGGCCCGGGGCCGGGGCTGAGCCCCGCCGCGAGCCGTCCGTCCCGCCAGCAACCCGCCATCCGCGGCAACCCGCCTCCAGCAGGGAGCAGCACGCCCGTGACGACCACCCTCCCGCGCCGCCTGCACCAGGCGCTGCGCCGCCTCGGCCTCGACGTCGTCCGCCACCGCCCCGGCGGCCACGCACTGGTCCGGCTGCTCGCCCGGTACGAGATCGACCTGGTCCTCGACGTCGGCGCGCACCGGGGCGACTTCGCCGCCCGGCTGCGCGAGGCCGGCTACCGGGGCCGCATCGTCTCCTTCGAGCCGCTGCGCCAGCCCCGCGCCGAACTGCGCCACCGAGCGGCCCTCGACGACAGCTGGAGCGTGCTGCCGTACGCGCTCGGCGACCGCTCCGGCACCGCCACCCTCACCATCTCCGGCGACTTCGGCCCCGCGAGCTCCCTGCTCAGGATGCTGCCCCGGCACCGCGCGGCCGCCCCGCGCGCCGCGTCCACCGGCGACGTGATCGTCGAGACGCGGCGCCTCGACGAGCTGTGGGAGCAGGTCACCGCGCCCGGCGAGCGGGTCTTCGTCAAGCTAGACGTGCAGGGGTACGAGGCCCAAGTCCTGGACGGGGCAGGGCAGTTCGCGGACGAGATCTGCGGGGTGCGGATCGGGGCGCCGCTCGTGCCGCTCTTCGAGGGCGGCGAGCTCTTCGACGATCTCCTCGCGCGGGCCCGGGACGGGCTCGGCCTGACCCTGATGTCGATCGAGCCCGGCTTCACCGATCCCCGCGACGGGCGGCTGCTCCAGTGCGACCTGGTGCTGCTGCGCGAGGACGGGCCCGTACCCGGCGAGCAGGTGCCCGCGCAGGTCGCGGCGGTGGTGTGAGAGCGTCGTCCGGGGCGTGGTGAGACGTACTCCAACGTGGCGCGATCACGTCTGGACACCACGCCTGAGCTGCGCTTATGTCTTCTGTTGCGGATAAGCGCAGGATAAAACTTGAGTCGGCTGCACTCAGCTCTGTTGACGCGGCGGGGACGGTCATGCATCCTTGAGCCAGATCCACTCAAGTAGTCAGTTGGAGGAATCGAAATGGCACGTGCGGTCGGCATCGACCTGGGCACGACTAACTCCGTCGTCAGCGTTCTTGAAGGCGGCGAGCCCACCGTCATCACCAACGCAGAGGGCGCCAGGACCACGCCGTCCGTCGTCGCCTTCGCGAAGAACGGCGAGGTGCTGGTCGGCGAGGTCGCCAAGCGCCAGGCGGTCACCAACGTCGACAGGACCATCCGGTCGGTCAAGCGCCACATGGGCACCGACTGGAAGATCGAGCTCGACGGCAAGAGCTTCAACCCGCAGCAGATGAGCGCCTTCATCCTGCAGAAGCTGAAGCGCGACGCGGAGGCCTACCTCGGCGAGAAGGTCACCGACGCGGTCATCACCGTGCCGGCGTACTTCAACGACTCCGAGCGCCAGGCGACGAAGGAGGCCGGCGAGATCGCGGGCCTCAACGTCCTGCGCATCGTCAACGAGCCGACGGCCGCCGCTCTCGCCTACGGCCTCGACAAGGACGACCAGACGATCCTCGTCTTCGACCTCGGTGGCGGCACCTTCGACGTGTCCCTCCTGGAGATCGGCGACGGCGTCGTCGAGGTGAAGGCCACCAACGGTGACAACCACCTCGGTGGTGACGACTGGGACCAGCGCGTCGTCGACTACCTGGTGAAGCAGTTCCAGTCCGGTCACGGCGTGGACCTGTCCAAGGACAAGATGGCCCTCCAGCGCCTCCGCGAGGCCGCCGAGAAGGCCAAGATCGAGCTGTCCTCGTCCACCGAGACCTCGATCAACCTGCCCTACATCACGGCGTCCGCCGAGGGCCCGCTGCACCTGGACGAGAAGCTCACGCGCGCCCAGTTCCAGCAGCTGACGTCCGACCTCCTGGAGCGCTGCAAGACGCCGTTCCACAACGTCATCAAGGACGCGGGCATCAACCTGTCCGAGATCGACCACGTCGTTCTCGTCGGCGGTTCCACCCGCATGCCGGCCGTCGCCGAGCTCGTCAAGGAGCTGACCGGCGGCAACGAGGCCAACAAGGGCGTCAACCCGGACGAGGTCGTCGCCATCGGCGCCGCCCTCCAGGCCGGTGTCCTCAAGGGCGAGGTCAAGGACGTCCTGCTCCTCGACGTCACCCCGCTGTCCCTCGGCATCGAGACCAAGGGAGGGATCATGACCAAGCTCATCGAGCGCAACACCACGATCCCGACCAAGCGGTCCGAGATCTTCACGACGGCCGAGGACAACCAGCCGTCCGTGCAGATCCAGGTCTACCAGGGCGAGCGCGAGATCGCGGCGTACAACAAGAAGCTCGGGATGTTCGAGCTGACCGGTCTGCCGCCGGCCCCGCGCGGTGTCCCGCAGATCGAGGTCGCCTTCGACATCGACGCCAACGGCATCATGCACGTGACCGCGAAGGACCTCGGCACGGGCAAGGAGCAGAAGATGACCGTCACCGGCGGCTCCTCGCTGCCGAAGGACGAGGTCAACCGCATGCGTGAGGAGGCCGAGCAGTACGCGGAGGAGGACCACCGCCGCCGCGAGGCCGCCGAGAGCCGCAACCAGGGCGAGCAGCTCGTCTACCAGACCGAGAAGTTCCTCAAGGACAACGAGGACAAGGTCCCGGGCGAGGTCAAGACCGAGGTCGAGGCCGCCGTCGCCGAGCTGAAGGAAAAGCTCAAGGGCGAGGACTCGGCCGAGATCCGCACCGCCACCGAGAAGGTCGCCGCCGTCTCGCAGAAGCTGGGCCAGGCCATGTACGCCGACGCCCAGGCCGCTCAGGGCGCCGCCGGTGCCGGTGAGGGCGCCGAGCAGGCCCACCCGGCCGGTGACGACGACGTGGTCGACGCCGAGATCGTCGACGACGAGAAGCCGAAGGGCGGCGCCGCCTGATGACGGAGGAGACCCCGGGCTTCGAGGAGAAGCCCGACGTCCCCTCCGGCGCATCGGAAGACGCCGAGCCGAAGGCCGCCGACTCCTCCGAGGAGGAGAAGGCGGCCCCGGCCGGGGACGCGGCCAAGGACATCGCCCTGCAGGCCCAGCTGGACCAGGCCCAGACGGCGCTCACCGAGCGCACCACGGACCTCCAGCGCCTCCAGGCCGAGTATCAGAACTACCGCCGTCGCGTGGAGCGGGACCGCGTCACGGTCAAGGAGATCGCCGTCGCCGGCCTCCTGACCGAGCTGCTGCCCACGCTCGACGACATCGGCAGGGCCCGTGAACACGGCGAACTGACCGGCGGCTTCAAGTCGGTGGCCGAGTCTCTCGAGACGGTCGCCGCCAAGATGGGCCTCCAGCAGTTCGGCAAGGAGGGCGAGCCCTTCGACCCGATGGTCCACGAGGCCCTGATGCACAGCTACGCGCCGGACGTCACCGAGACGACCTGCGTGGCGATCCTGCAGCCGGGCTACCGGATCGGCGAGCGTACGATCCGCCCCGCGCGGGTCGCGGTGGCCGAGCCCCAGCCGGGCGCGGCGGCCAAGGAAGAGAAGACGAGCGACGAGGAGAGCGGTGGCCCCGACAAGGGCTGACGCAGCGGTCATGAAAGCCGTGATCGTCCGGGAGGAGGGACGTCGATGAACACGAAGGACTTCGTCGAGAAGGACTACTACAAGGTTCTCGGCGTCCCCAAGGACGCCACGGACGCCGAGATCAAGAAGGCGTACCGCAAGCTCGCGCGCGAGAACCACCCCGACGCCAACAAGGGCGACACCAAGGCGGAGGAGCGCTTCAAGGAGATCTCCGAGGCCAACGACATCCTCGGTGACCCCAAGAAGCGCAAGGAGTACGACGAGGCGCGCGCCCTGTTCGGCAACGGCGGCTTCCGGGCCGGTCCGGGTGCCGGCGGGGGCAGCTTCAACTTCGACCTGGGCGACCTGTTCGGCGGGCAGCAGCCTGGCGGCCAGGGCGCGGGCGCCGGCGGCTTCGGCGGCGGGCTCGGCGACGTGTTCGGCGGCCTGTTCAACCGGGGCGGCGCGGGCACGGGTCAGCGCACCCAGCCGCGCCGGGGCCAGGACCTGGAGTCCGAGGTGACGCTCAGCTTCACCGAGGCGGTCGACGGGGCCACGGTCCCGATCCGGCTGTCCAGCCAGGCCCCCTGCAAGGCCTGTTCGGGCACCGGCGACAAGAACGGCACGCCCCGCGTGTGCCCGACCTGTGTCGGCACCGGCCAGGTCTCGCGCGGCTCGGGCGGCGGCTTCTCGCTGACCGACCCGTGCGTGGACTGCAAGGGCCGCGGCCTGATCGCCGAGAACCCCTGCGACGTCTGCAAGGGCAGCGGCCGGGCGCGCTCCTCGCGCACCATGCAGGTCCGCATCCCGGCCGGCGTCAGCAACAACCAGCGCATCCGCCTGCGCGGCAAGGGCGCGCCGGGCGAACGGGGCGGCCCCGCAGGCGACTTGTACGTCGTGGTGCACGTCGACGCGCACCCGGTGTTCGGCCGCAAGGACGACAACCTCACGGTCACGGTCCCGGTCACCTTCACGGAGGCGGCCCTCGGCGCCGAGGTCAAGGTGCCCACGCTCAGCGGTCCGCCGGTCACCCTGAAACTGCCCGCGGGCACCCCCAACGGCCGTACGATGCGGGCCCGCGGCAAGGGCGCGGTCCGCAAGGACGGCACCCGGGGCGACCTGCTCGTCACGGTCGAGGTGACCGTGCCGAAGGAGCTGGACGACAAGGCCCGCGAGGCCTTGGAGACCTACCGCGAGGCGACCGCGGGCGAGGACCCGCGGGCAGAACTGTTCCAGGCCGCGAAGGGAGCATGACATGGATCCCCGCCAGCGCCGGCAGCCCCAATTCGGCGGCCGCGCGTACGAGTTGAACGACGAGACGCCGGTGTACGTCATCTCGGTGGCGGCCCAGCTCTCCGGTCTGCATCCGCAGACCCTGCGGCAGTACGACCGCCTCGGCCTGGTCTCGCCCGACCGCACGGCCGGGCGCGGCCGGCGCTACTCGGCCCGCGACATCGAACTGCTGCGTACCGTGCAGGAGTTGTCGCAGACCGAGGGCATCAACCTGGCGGGCATCAAGCGCATCATCGAGCTGGAGAACCAGGTGGCGGCGCTCCAGGCCCGGGTCGCGGAGCTGTCCTCCGCGGTCGAGGGCGCGGCCGTCGCCATGCAGCAGCGCGAGGCCCAGGTGCACGCCTCCTACCGGCGGGACCTGGTCCCGTACCAGGACGTCCAGCAGGCCAGCGCGCTGGTCGTCTGGCGGCCCAAGAGGGCGTCGGAGTAGCCCTGTTGGGTCCCGCTCCTCCCAGCGCCTCACAGGCCCGCCGTCCCGTTCCGGGGCGGCGGGCCTTTCGTGTTGCCGTGCCGCCGTGAACCGGCAACCCGATGGGGATAGGGTCATCGATCTCGGTCGCAGGGAGGCGGGGGAGAGCATGTCTGAGCAGGTGGCGCATCCGCATGGCGCGGACCGGCTGTGCCCGCCCGCGGAACGGGCGTACGCGGACGCGCTGCGGGCCGGGCGCATCGCGCGCCAGGACGCGCGCGAGGCCACCTGCCTGATCGACCTGGGCCTGCTGCACCCCGACCCGGCCGCCCTCGACTGGCTGCTTCCCACCTCGCCGCAGGCGGTGATGGCCCGGCTGCTGCGCGGCGTCCACGAGGACATCGCGGCGAGCCAGGCCCGAACGGGCGTGGTGGCGGCGGCATTCGAGCGCTTCGCCGCCCTCGACGCACCGGCGTCGGCCGGCGGCGAGGCCATCCGGGTCCTGGACGGCATCCCCCGCATCAACGCGGCCATCGACGACGCGATAGCCGGCTGCACCACCGAGTCGCTCACCATCCAGCCGCGCGGCATCCGGCCCGAGCACATCCTGTCGCAGGCGCTGCCCCGCGCCGTGGACATGCTGGACCGGGGGGTGCGCATCCGCACCCTCTACACGCACGTGGCCCGCTACGGCCCCGGACTCGGCGACTATCTGCACCAGTTGGAGGGCCGGGCGGTGGAGGTCCGCACCCTGGACGAGGTCACCGACCGCCTGCTGCTCTTCGACCGTACGGTCGCGATCATCCCGGCCGCCGCGGACGACACCAGCGCGCTGGAACTGCGCCACCCGGCGCTCGTCGAGTACCTCGCGACCGTCTTCGAGCGGCTGTGGCGGCTCGCGGTGCCGCTGAGCGACGCGGTGCCCGCGGCGACCGGCATCGCGGGGATCACGCACCGGGAGCGGGTCATCGCGGCGCTGCTCGCGGAGGGCCACCAGGACGCGGTCGTCGCCCAGCGGCTGGGCATCAGTGTGCGCACCTGCCGCCACCACATCAGCCGCCTCGCCGAGGCGCTGGGCAGCAGCAGCCGCACCCAACTCGGCGTCCGCATCGCCCAGTCGGGCCTCGACGCGCACCCCCGCTGATCCACTGGTACAGCCGTCATGCGGACATGTCGGCCTTTATTCCGCCTCCAGTTGATGCAGTGCAGCAACATGATGGTGGTGGCCGAGCGGCTCCCGATGCATCGTGGTGGGCAGTATGAACAGCTCGACTCACGGGGACGCGGGGCCGGACGGCGGCGTGGTGGACGCCGCGGCCGTGGCCCTGCTCGTGCGCGGCATCCACGACGCCCTCGCCGATACGCGCCGCCGCGCGGGCGCGGTGGCCGACGCCTTCGAGCGGTACGCCTCGATCGCCACGGGCGCCCCCCGGCCCGGCCCGGCGGTCCGCGTGCTCGACGGCTTCGACGCGATCGACGGGGCCATCGCCGCGGCTTCCGCCGCCTGCGCCACCGAGATGCTGACCGTGCAGCCCGACGGGATCCGCTCGCCGAGCATCCTGGCGCACGCCTCGACGCGGGACCCGGCGCTGGTGGCCCGGGGCGCCCGGATGCGCACCCTGTACACCCACGTGGCCCGGTACGGGCCGGCCCTCGGCGGCTATCTGGAGCGGCTCGGCGACGGCGCCGAGGTGCGCACCCTGGACGAGGTCATCGACCGGATGATGGTCTTCGACCGCACGGTGGCGTTCCTGCCCGCCAACCCGGAGCGCACCAGCGCCCTCGAACTGCGCCAGCCCGCGCTCGTCGGGCATCTGGTGACCTACTTCGAGTGCCTGTGGAACCGGGCGGTCCCGCTGTCCGAGCCCGTCCCTGCGGCGACCGGCATCGCGGGGATCACGCACCGGGAGCGGGTCATCGCGGCGCTGCTCGCGGAGGGCCACCAGGACGCGGTCGTCGCCCAGCGGCTGGGCATCAGTGTGCGCACCTGCCGCCACCACATCGGCCGCCTCGCCGAGGCGCTGGGCAGCAGCAGCCGCGCCCAGCTCGGCGTGCGCATCGCCCGGGCCGGTCTCGGCGGCCCGGCGTGAGCGCCTCAGGCGTCCTGGTCCAGGATGCCGGACTGGGCGATGAGGAAGCCGAGCTGGGCCCGGCTGCCGCTGCCGAGGGCCGCGGCGAGCTTGGCGATGTGCGCGCGGCAGGTGCGGACGTTCATGCCGAGCCGGCGCGCTATGGCCTCGTCGACATGGCCCTCCACCAGGAGCTTGGCGATGGAGCGCTGGACGCCGGTGATACCGGTCGTCTCCAGGTGGTAGGGCACCTCGTCGTCCCAGGGGACGGCGTACTGCCAGAACTGGTCGAAGACGCCGACCAGGTACTGCACGAGGCCCTCGTGCCGCAGTTCCAGGGCGACTTGGCGGTCGCTGCGCGCGGGGATGAAGGCGACCTTGCGGTCCATGATGATGAGCCGGTCGATGATCTCTTCCAGGGTGCGCACCTCCAGACCGTACGGAGCGATCCGTTCCACGTAGCCGATGGTGGCGCTGTGGTGGCGGGCGGTGTGCTGGTAGAGGGTGCGCATCTGGACGCCGCGGGCGACCAGCGGTTCGATGCGGCGCAGCGCCGCCTCGAAGGTCTCGGGCCGGCGGCCGCTGCCGGGCTGGATGACGAGCAGTTCCTCGCTGCACTCGTCGATCACGCGGTCGAGCGTCGCGTTGATCAGTTCCAGGCCTTCGAGGACCGTGATCGCGTGGGTGCCGCTCAGCGAGGGCGTCGCGATCGACATGAACGGCTCGAAGGTGTTGGCGAGGGCGACGGAGAGCTTGCGGCGCTCCTGGATCTCGCGTTCCAGCGGCTGGGTCAGCAGGTTGAGCACCACGGTGGGCGGAACCGGCCGCAGCAGCTGGGCGTCGTCGGGATCGGGGCGCAGCAGGGTCAGATCGACCAGACATGGGGCGGAATCGGCCTCTGAGCGGGTAATCCCGCCGGTACGCAGGGCAAGGGCGTACAGCGCCGCTCCTGTCTCGCACAGATCAATTGGGCCGTGATCGTGTCCTATATGCCCCTGTTTCAACCTAGTTGCACCCCCCTCATCCTTTTGAATTACAGGAACATGATGCCTGGCTGCGCTGGTGCAAGTGGTCGGAGTGGGCCATCGTCGTATCCGCGGGGGGAGGTAATGATCAAAAGAGGTGGAGATCGGCCATGAGCAGGATGGTTCGAGCACTAAGCACGACAGCCGTTGTGGCGGCTGCTCTCTGCGCTCTCTCGGCGCCTGGGGACATCTCTTGGGAGACCCACCCCGCGAAGTCCGGAGTCACGACCGCCTCGGACATCAGCTGGGAGATCGCACCCAAGGGCGCGGCCATCAACGGAGACATCTCCTGGGAGTCCGCTCCTGCGGGTGCTGTCGCATGAGCTTCCCGCCCGATGACCGCACCTTCCGGCGCGAAATGGCCACGGCCTACCGCTCGGGGTGGCATTTCATCGACCTCGCCACAGCAGTTCCGTTCCGTGGCGATTCGTTGATGGTCACCCTGCTCGGTGAGCCGATCCTGATCGCCCGTGAGGACGACGAAGACGTACGTGCCTACCGTTGCCTGCGCCGGCCGCGCGGGGCACCGCAGCCCATTCGCTGTGTGGTCCGGTACGGCATGGTCTTCGTGAATCTCGACCAACGTGACCACCAGCTTTTCGAGTCGGAGACACAGCCCGATTCATCCACCGCCACCCCCCGCAGTGCCTGACGCGATCCCCCGTCGTTGTACATCGCGCAGGTGCTTCCCCCACACAGCGGCGCCATCGTGGACCTGAACACGGTGGCGCCGCTGTGCTGCCCGAGAACGTCCGGCTCCCGGCGCGGTCTCAGACGTTGCCCATCGCCCGGGTCAGCCTGATCTCGATCAGCACCCGCTGCGGGTTCTCCCTCGGGACGCGCTGATAGCGCTCGGTGTAGCGCGCCTCCGCGTCCGCGATCAGCTCGGGCTCGGTGCGCACGAACGCACGCCCTTCGAGGGTCGCCCAGCGCCTGCCCTCCAGCTGGCAGAGCGCGACCCGCGCGCCCTTCGGGTCCGCCTCGGCGGCCGCCCGGATGTTGGCCACTTTTCGGCTGCCCCCGCCGGTGATGATCCGGGCCAGACCCGCCTCCGGGTCGTAGGTCGCCCCCACCGGCACCACGTGCGGCGAGCCGTCCGGCCGCGACGTCGTCAAGGTGCAGATGTGGCGCTCGCGCCAGAAGCTGAGATAGGCGCTGTCGGGCCTGTGTACGTCATGAGCCATGGCCCAGAAACCTAGCGCAGCCCACCCTGCCCGCATTCCTTTCTCCACCTTGAGCGGAATGGGCTCAACTTTGTGTACGTTGGAAGGGTCATAGGAAGTGCCCGCCATGAACCGACGTACGACGAGGAGGAGCGAACGCACGTGGATGCCGAGCTGACCAACAAGAGCCGGGACGCGATCAACGCCGCAAGCAGCCGGGCCGTCGCCGGGGGCCACCCGGATCTGACCCCCGCGCATCTGCTGCTCGCGCTCCTGGAGGGCGAGGACAACGAGAACATCGTCGATCTGCTGGCCGCGGTGGAGGCCGACCAGGCCGCCGTGCGCTCCGGCGCCGAGCGGCTCCTGGCCGCGCTGCCCAGCGTGACCGGCTCCACCGTCTCCCCGCCGCAGCCCAACCGCGAACTGCTCGCCGTCATCGCCGACGCGGCGCAGCGGGCCAAGGAACTCGGTGACGAGTACCTGTCCACCGAGCACCTCCTCATCGCCCTCGCCGCCAAGGGCGGGCAGGCCGGTGAGATCCTCTCCGAGCAGGGGGCGAGCGCGAAGAAGCTCCTTGCCGCGTTCGAGACGAGCAGGGGAGGGCGCCGGGTGACCACACCCGACCCGGAGGGTCAGTACAAGGCGTTGGAGAAGTTCGGTACGGACTTCACGGCGGCCGCACGCGAGGGCAAGCTCGACCCGGTCATCGGCCGGGACCAGGAGATCCGCCGGGTCGTCCAGGTGCTGTCCCGGCGCACCAAGAACAACCCGGTGCTCATCGGCGAGCCCGGCGTCGGCAAGACCGCCGTCGTCGAGGGCCTCGCCCAGCGCATCGTGAAGGGCGACGTACCGGAGTCGCTGAAGAACAAGAAGCTGGTCTCGCTCGACCTCGGCGCGATGGTCGCGGGCGCGAAGTACCGCGGCGAGTTCGAGGAGCGCCTCAAGACCGTCCTCTCCGAGATCAAGGAGAGCGACGGCCAGATCATCACGTTCATCGACGAGCTGCACACCGTCGTCGGCGCGGGCGCCGGCGGCGACTCGGCGATGGACGCGGGCAACATGCTCAAGCCGATGCTGGCGCGCGGCGAGCTGCGCATGGTCGGCGCGACCACGCTCGACGAGTACCGCGAGCGGATCGAGAAGGACCCGGCCCTGGAGCGCCGCTTCCAGCAGGTCCTGGTCGCCGAGCCGTCCGTCGAGGACACCATCGCGATCCTGCGCGGGCTCAAGGGCCGTTACGAGGCGCACCACAAGGTGCAGATCGCGGACAGCGCGCTCGTCGCCGCCGCGACCCTCTCCGACCGGTACATCACCTCGCGCTTCCTGCCGGACAAGGCCATCGACCTCGTCGACGAGGCCGCCTCGCGCCTGCGCATGGAGATCGACTCCTCGCCGGTCGAGATCGACGAACTCCAGCGCTCCGTCGACCGGTTGCGCATGGAGGAGCTGGCGCTCAAGAACGAGACCGACGCCGGTTCGCTCCAGCGCCTGGACAAGCTGCGCAAGGACCTCGCCGACAAGGAGGAGGAGCTGCGCGGCCTCAACGCCCGCTGGGAGAAGGAGAAGCAGGGCCTCAACCGGGTCGGTGAGCTGAAGGAGAAGCTCGACGACCTGCGCGGCCAGGCCGAACGCGCCCAGCGCGACGGCGACTTCGACACCGCCTCCAAGCTCCTGTACGGCGAAATCCCGGGCCTGGAGCGGGAGTTGGAGGAGGCTGCCGAGGAGGAGGCCGAGCAGGAGAAGTCCAAGGACACCATGGTCAAGGAGGAGGTGGGCCCCGACGACATCGCGGACGTGGTCGGCGCCTGGACCGGCATCCCCGCCGGACGCCTCCTGGAGGGCGAGACGCAGAAGCTCCTTCGCATGGAGGACGAGCTGGGCAAGCGCCTCATCGGCCAGTCCGAGGCCGTGCGCGCCGTCTCGGACGCGGTGCGCCGCACCCGGGCCGGCATCGCCGACCCCGACCGGCCGACCGGCTCGTTCCTCTTCCTCGGCCCGACGGGCGTGGGCAAGACCGAGCTGGCCAAGGCCCTCGCCGACTTCCTCTTCGACGACGAGCGGGCCATGGTCCGCATCGACATGTCGGAGTACAGCGAGAAGCACTCGGTGGCCCGCCTGGTCGGCGCGCCTCCCGGCTACGTCGGCTACGAGGAGGGCGGCCAGCTCACCGAGGCCGTCCGCCGCCGCCCGTACTCCGTGGTGCTCCTCGACGAGGTCGAGAAGGCCCACCCCGAGGTCTTCGACATCCTGCTCCAGGTCCTCGACGACGGGCGACTGACCGACGGCCAGGGCCGCACGGTCGACTTCCGCAACACCATCCTGATCCTCACCTCGAACCTGGGCAGCCAGTACCTGGTCGAGCCCTCGACCAGCGAGGAGGTGAAGAAGCAGCAGGTCCTGGACGTGGTGCGGGCCTCCTTCAAGCCGGAGTTCCTCAACCGCCTCGACGACCTGGTGGTCTTCTCGGCGCTCACCAAGGACGAGCTGTCCCACATCGCGGGGCTCCAGATCGAACGGCTCGCCAAGCGTCTCGCCGACCGCCGGCTCACCCTGGAGGTCACCCCCGAGGCCCTGGCCTGGCTCGCCGACGAGGGCAACGACCCGGCCTACGGCGCGCGCCCGCTGCGCCGCCTGATCCAGACCGCCATCGGCGACCGGCTCGCCAAGGAGATCCTGGCCGGCGAAGTCCGCGACGGCGACACGGTTCGGGTCGACCGATTCGGGGAGGGGCTCATCGTGGGGGCCGCGAAATAGCGCCGATCGCGCCACCCGACCCCGATTCGGTCAGCCCGCAGCGGATACCCGGGGTCGGGGGTTGCCAGCCCTGCCCCGGCATGGGGGAGGATGACCGGAACCGTACGAAGGAAGATTCACGATGAGCATCGACCCGTCCTCGATTCCGAATTTCGGGGCTCAGCAGGGCCCGCAGCCCGGCGGCGCGCCGACCGGGCCCGTCGTGCCCGACCAGGACCTGGTGAAGCAGCTCCTGGACCAGATGGAGCTCAAGTACGTCGTGGACGACGAGGGCGACCTCGCCGCGCCCTGGGAGGATTTCCGTACGTACTTCATGTTCCGCGGCGACGACGACCAGCAGGTCTTCTCGGTGCGGACGTTCTACGACCGGCCGCACAGCATCGACGACAAGGTCCAGATCCTGGAGTCGATCGACGACTGGAACCGCCGCACCCTGTGGCCCAAGGTCTACACGCACACCCACGACGACGGCACCGTCCGTCTCATCGGTGAGGCGCAGATGCTGATCGGCACCGGTGTCGCCCTGGAGCACTTCGTGTCCTCCACGGTCAGCTGGGTGCGCGCCTCCATCGAGTTCGACAAGTGGCTCCTGGAGCAGCTCGGCCTGGAGAAGGACGTCGACGGCGACGAGGGCGAGGAGTCCGGCGCCCCGGACTCCGAGTGACGCGTTCCCCGCGTCACAGCGCCATGGAGACCTGCGTCAGCAGATAGGCCCCGTAGCAGAACGAGAGCCCGGCCAGGGCGACGGTCACCACGACCGCCGCCCGGGGCCGGGCTTTCGTCAGTGCGAGCGCCGGCGGGATCAGCAGCGGGAAGGCGGGCAGCAGGAAGCGCGGCTTCGACTCGAAGTAGCCGGCCCCGCCGACCGTGATCAGGACGAGCACCCCCGTGTAGACGAGCAGCGGCAGCGACGGCCGGTCGAGCGCGAACAGCACGAAGAGCAGGACCATGACCGCGGTGAGCAGGGCCGCCATCGGAAAGCCCAGGTCGAACGGGACGGCCGCGAGCCGCTTCACGAACCGCAGCGTGCCCGCGCCGAAGTCGAAGCGGGACGTCCAGCCCGCCTGCACCGCGAAGTAGCCGCGGAGCGGGTCGCCCTCGCGCACCCCCACCCACAGGACGTAGCCGCACCAGCCGAGCGGCGCGAGCAGCGCCCCCGCCCAGGGCCGCCAGGAGCGGTTCTCGCCGCGCCGGATCTCCAGGGCGGCGGCCACCAGGACCGCGGCGACCACGGCGACCGCGTTGGGCCGGGAGAGCCCGGCGAGCAGCGCGAGCGAGCCCGCCCACAGCCAGCGGCGCTCCAGGACCGCCCAGAGCGACCAGGCCGCGAGCGCCGTCATCACCGGCTCGGTGTACGCCATCGTCAGGACGACCGCGTGCGGGAGCAGTCCCCAGAGCAGCACCAGGAGGGTGCCGACGGGGCGGCCGTACAGGCGCTCGCCGATCAGGTAGATCGCGCAGGCCGCCGCGGCCGCCGCCGTCCACGACAGGAGCAGCCCGGCGGTGCCGCCGGTCACCGGCAGGACGGTGGTCACGGCGCGGATCAGGCCCGGGTAGAACGGGAAGAACGCCAGGTCGCTCTGGACCGAGCCGTCCGGCCAGAACAGGGTGCGGCCGTATCCGTGGGCGGCGATCCGGGTGTACCAGTCGGCGTCCCAGGCGGTGGCGAGCCGGGCCCGGGGCGACCGGCCCCGGTGCCAGGCGGCGGCCGCGAACACCAGGAGTCCGGTCAGGCGCGCCGCGGCGAACAGGCCGAGCGCGGGGGCCGCCCGGCGCAGGACGGCCCAGTGCGGGGCGCTCGTGATGCCGCCCGCCCGGCGGAAACGGGCGTGCGCGGTGATCTCGGCGGACAGGGGGCACCTCCGGGCGCGCGTGGTCGGTCAGACCGACCATCGGCGCGGATCCCGCATCCCGCGACCGCTACGCCTCCGGCCGGGTGGAACTCCGCCCGCCCGGCGGTGCGTACGGGGGTCGCGGGCCCGCGCTAGCCGGCCAGTGCCTTGAGGCGGGCGGCCGCCTCTTCGAGTACCGCCGTCTGCTTGCAGAAGGCAAACCGGACAAAAGGTGCACCTTCCTCGCGGTGATCGTAGAAGACCGCGTTCGGGATCGCCACGACGCCGCAACGTTTCGGCAGGGCGCGGCAGAACGCGAAGCCGTCGCTCTCGCCCAGCGGGCGGATGTCGGTGGTCACGAAGTAGGTGCCGGCCGGCCGGAACACCTCGAACCCGGCCGCCGCGAGCCCCGCGCTCAACAGGTCCCGCTTGGCCCGGTGGTCCGCGCGGAAGCCCTCGAAGTAGGACTCCGGCAGGCGCAGCGCCTCGGCCACCGCGTACTGGAACGGCCCGGACGCCACGTACGTCAGGAACTGCTTGGCCGAGCGGACGGCGGTCACGAGCTCGGGGGACGCGGTCACCCAGCCGACCTTCCAGCCGGTGAACGAGAACGTCTTGCCGGCCGAGCCGATGCTGACCGTGCGCTCGCGCATGCCGGGGAAGGAGGCGAGCGGGATGTGCTCGGCGCCGTCGAAGACGAGGTGCTCGTACACCTCGTCGGTGATCACGAGGAGATCGCGCTCGCAGGCCAGCTCGGCGACCGCGGCGAGCTCGGCGCGGCTCAGGACCGTGCCGGTCGGGTTGTGCGGGGTGTTGAGCAGGATCAGCCGGGTGCGGGGGGTGACGGCCGCGCGCAGCTCGTCCAGGTCCAGCACGAAGCGGCCCTCGTGGGGCCGCAGGGTGACGGGCACCCGGGTGCCGCCCGCCATCGCGATGCACGCGGCGTACGAGTCGTAGTACGGCTCCAGGGCGATGACCTCGTCGCCGGCCTCCAGCAGGGCGAGCAGGGACGCGGCGATCGCCTCGGTGGCGCCCGCGGTCACCAGCACCTCGCGGTCCGGGTCGTACGCCAGGCCGTAGCGGCCCCGCTGGTGCTCGGCGATCGCGGTGCGCAGCTCGGGGACGCCGGGGCCGGGCGGGTACTGGTTGCCGTGGCCCTCGCGCAGGGCGCGGACCGCCGCTTCCCGGACCGCCTCGGGGCCGTCCGTGTCGGGGAAGCCCTGGCCGAGGTTGATGGACCCGGTCTGCTGGGCGAGGGCGGACATCTCGGCGAAGATCGTCGTGCCGAACTCGGTGAGGCGGCGGTTGAGGAGGGGGCGCGCGCTGGAGGTCATGACGGCCATCCTGCGGGCAACCTCTGGAGTTGCTCAAGTGTGCTTTGGCGCTCGGCGCCGAAGGGCATCCCCCCTCCACGCGGGACGACGGGGACCGCCCAGGAAGAGGATGGTGGGGGACATGGGCATAGCGGTGGTGGTGCTCGTGCTGGCGGCGCTGCTGGTCGTGGCGGTCCGGGTCGCACGGCAGGCGCGCAGGACCACGCGTCGGCGTTCGGCTGCCGCCGGCGCGGCCGCGGGCGGCAGTTGGTGGGCCGGTGGGAGCTCGGACAGCGGGAACGCCTCCGACGGGGGCTCGTCCGACGGGGGCGGCGGCCACCACGGGGGCGGACACCACGGCGGCCACTCGTGCGGCGGCGGTCATTCCTGCGGGGGCGGCGGCCACTCCTCGTGCGGCGGCGGCTCGTCCTGCGGGGGCGGCGGCTGCGGTTCGAGCTGAGGGCCCCATTCGGCCGTCGGCCGTGCGAGTGCATCGCGCCGACGGCCGACGGGAGCGACGGGTGGCCGGGCCACGGGCGGTCGCGGCTGACACGGGGCAGCCGATTCCGCCTCCGGTTCCGCCCGTTGTGCGCCCGGTCGGTCACGGCCGGCCGGGCGCCTTCTTTCACGCCGGTAGTTGAACGTTTGAACCGAGTGGCCCCCGAGGGGATGGAAACCCCATCAAGTTGGGTAAAAAAGCTGTGAGCGCCGCGCACTTCATGATTCCCTCGCAGATGAGAAACGACGCAGCCTTCGGACTCCGGGCGATCAGAGAGCGGTCCCCGTCCTTCGTTGCGGTCCGAGGCGACCTCGGCCACCCACCCGCCACATGTGTGTTTTGCGGAGCCCCTCCATGCTCACGACCCTCAAGACCGCCTATACCGACACGCGTGCCGCCGACCTCGCCTGGGCGCTGGGCCGCGAGCCGCTGCCTGCCCTTGCCGTACTCGACCTCGAACTGTCCGGCGCCAAACTCCAGTTGAGACTCCTGGGCGCCTCCCACCAGGTGCTCCTCGACGAGGAGGCGGGCACCTGCTCGGAGACCGTCGCCTGCATGCCGGGCAGCAGCACCCCGCTGCCGCTCGGCGTGGCGAAACGACTCGGGGAGTGGGACTACGAGTTCGCCGCGCGCGTCGAGACGCTCTCGCGCGGCTCGTTCGCGGGGCGCGCGCAGGAGCTCCTCGCGCTCGTCGCCGACCACCCCAACGGACTAGCGGGAACGTTTCCCGGATCCCCGCACGCCTTCACCGCCATGCTCGCCCAGCGCGGCGAGGGACAGGTGTGGTGGCGCACCTGGCACGCCTATCCGCAGGAGGGCCAGTTGGTGGTGACCAGGACCCGGGTCGGCGTGCGGGTGGCCGCCCCCGCCGGGCTCTGAGAGATCCGATTTCCTTACGGCGGACTCCAGTTGAACCCGTGTGGGTGACATGGTGCGAACGGACTGTCACGTAGCGTTCGCCACGTGATCGAACCGCTCCCCGCTCCCGTGAGTAGTCCGCGGTCGGGCCGGTTCCTCGTCCTGGCCGTCGTGTTCATCTGCGCCGCCTGCGGGCTCGTCTACGAGCTCGAACTGGTCGCCCTCGCCTCGTACTTGATCGGCGACTCCGTCACCCAGGCCTCCGTCGTCCTCTCGGTGATGGTCTTCGCGATGGGCGTCGGCTCACTGCTCGCCAAACGGCTGCGCTGCCGGGCCGCCGTCGGCTTCGGCCTCATCGAGGCCGCGCTCGCCCTGGTGGGCGGCTGCTCGGCGATCGCCCTGTACGCCACGTTCGCCTGGTTCGGCGGCTCGCGCTACGCGCTCGTCGCGTTCTCGCTCGCGATCGGCATGCTGATCGGCGCCGAGATCCCGCTCCTGATGACCCTGATCCAGCGCGTCTCGCGGCGCGCCGCGGGCGATGTGAGCGGCACGGTCGCCGACCTGTTCGCCGCGGACTACGTGGGCGCCCTCGTCGGCGGCCTGGCGTTCCCGTTCCTGCTGCTGCCCCAACTCGGCCAGCTGACCAGCGCGTTGCTCACCGGCGCCGTCAACGCGCTGGCGGGCGGCTCGCTCGTGCTGCTGCTCTTCGGCCGCGACCTGTCCCCGCGCGCCCGCTGGGTCCTGATCGGCGCCAACGCCGTCGTCCTCGCCGTGCTCGCCCTGACCACCGCCATGGTCGACGACTTCGAACAGGCCGCGCGCCGCGCCGTGTACGGCGGCCAGGTGCGGGTCGCCGTCCAGACCCGTGTCCAGGAAGTCGTCCTGACCGGCCGGGGCGGCGCCCCGCTCGACCTGTTCCTCGACGGGCGGCTGCGGATCAACGGCCGCGACGAGTCCCGCTACCGCGCGGCCCTGGTGGCGCCCGCCCTCGACGCGGGCCCGCACGGCCGCGTGCTGATCCTGGGCGGCGGCGACGGCCTGGCCGCCCGCGAGGTGCTGCGCCGCCCCGGCGTCCGCTCGGTGACCCTCGTCGAACTCGACCCGGGACTGGTCCAACTGGCGCGCCGGGACCCGCAGTTGGCGGCCCTGAACGCGCACGCCTACCGCGACCCCCGGCTGCGTCCGGTCATCGCGGACGCCTTCGGCTGGCTGCGCGGCGACGGCTACGCCTCGGGCCCGTACGATGTCATCGTGTCCGACCTGCCCGACCCCGGCATCACCGCGAGCACCAAGCTCTACTCGCAGGAGTTCTACGGGCTCGCCTCCCGCCTGCTCGCGCCCGGCGGCCGGCTCGTGGTGCACGCGGGGCCGGTGGCGGGCCGCTCCCGTACGTTCTGGACGGTCGCCGCGACGGTCCGGGCGGCCGGGCTCACCACCGTCGAATACCGCGCGACCGGCAGCGGCGCCGGGTTCACCGCGGGCCCCGACCGCGCCTCCGACTCGGCGAAGGCCCCCCGCGACTGGGGCTTCGTGCTGGCCGCCCGGCCCGCCCCGCACCCGTTCACCACCGGCGCGGCCGGGGCCCGCTCCGGGTTGCGGCTGCCCCTCGGCAGCGAGCCGCTGCCCCGGCCCCGGGACGCGGCCGCCGTGCCGCCCTCGACGCTGGTGCATCCCCGGTACGCCGACTGACGCGCCGCGCGCGGGCCGGGGCCGGTGTCGCGCAAGGGGCGTCCGGGATCGGCGCCGCGTTTGCGCAGACGTGGCCGCCGGTGCTGGGTAGGCTCGATGACTATGGAGCATGACGTGTTCGTTCCGGTCGAGACCCAGTCACTCCGGCAGACGCTGCGCGATCCCGGCCTGGTCGCGCGCTGTGTGCCGGGGCTCCAGCAGGACGCGGGCGAGCCGCCCATCGCGGGCCGGCTGAAGGTCCGCCTCGGCGGCAGCACCATCACCTATCGCGGCGCCCTGCGCATCACCGAGCACGACGACGGCGCGTTCGCCATCGAGGGCGAGGGCGTCGAGGTGCGCGGCGCGGGCGCCGCCAAGCTCACCCTGACCGTCCGGCTCGACGAGGCCCCCGGCGGCACCACCCTCGCCTTCGCGGGCACGGCACTCGCCGAGGGCCGGGCCAACGACGTGCCGCACGACGCGGCCGTCGCATCGGCGCTGCGCCTGCTCGACCGGTTCGCCGCGCAGCTGGCCCGCCCCGCCCGGACGGACCAGCCGGACCTCGCGGGCGCGGCCGGCGACGCGGGGCTCCCGAAGGCGGAGGCCGCCGAGACGGACCTCAACACGGACCTGGAGGGCTCGGACCACGTGCCCGCCCGGGACCCGGACCGCGTCTCCGGCCTGGACGCCGAACTCGACGGCGACCTCGACGCCGACGAGCTCGCCTCGGTCTTCGACGCCGAGGTGCCGCCGCCCTCCCTCGACCCGCTCGCCGACGAGGAGTTCGCCATCGAGGTCGGCGAGCCCGTGCCCGTCGAGGCCGCGCACGCCCGCCGCACCATGATCGGCCGCAGCGCCGAGGAGGTCGACCACGCGCCGCCGCGCGGCCGGTACGCCCCGGTGCCCGCGCCCTCCGGCAGCACCGCGAGCGCCACCCTGCGCTGGGTCGCCCCGGCCGCCGCCCTCGCGCTCGCCTCCGCCGTCGTGGTCGGCCGCGCGCTGCGGCGCCGGCACTGAGCGCCCGGCGACCGGGCGGCCGGGAGGGTCCTGTCCGGATCTGTGGCGCGGGCGCTGATCCCGCGGCCGGGGATCACCGGCTAGGGTCGAAGGCGTGAGCAGTGACCAGATCAAATTGGGCGTCGGCGCCGCTGAATTGACCGTCGACGCGGGCAACGGCTGCCGGATCAGCAGCCTGCGGATCGACGGCACCGAGGTGCTGCGCCAGGGCGACAAGTACGGCTGCTTCCCGATGGTGCCGTGGTGCGGCCGCGTCGAGAACGGCCAGTTCCGTGACGGCGGGGTGAAGTACCAGCTCCCCCTCAACTCGCCGCCGCACGCCATCCACGGCACCGCCCGCGACCACGCGTGGAAGACCGCGCGGGTCTCGGACACCGAGGCCGTGTTCACCTACGAACTGGCCGAGCCCTGGCCGTTCAGCGGCAGGGTGACGCAGATCTTCGAGCTGACGCCGGACGCGCTGACCGTGCGCATGGGCGTCGAGACGTACGACAACTCCTTTCCGGCGCAGGTCGGTTGGCACCCCTGGTTCGTGCGGGAGATCGAGGGCAGCCGGGTCGGGCTCGCCTTCGACGCGGCGTGGCAGGAGGAGCGCGGCGAGGACCACCTGCCCACCGGACGGCGGATCGACCCGCTGCCGGGCCCCTGGGACGACTGCTTCGGGATGCCCGACGGCGTCGACGTCACCCTCACCTGGCCCGGCCGCCTCGAACTGAAGGTGACCAGCCCCACCGAGTGGGTCGTCGTCTACGACGAGCAGGCCGAGGCCGTGTGCGTGGAGCCGCAGTCGGGCCCGCCCAACGGCCTCAACACGCTGCCCCGCCTGGTCACCCCCATCGAGCCCCTGGAGCTGGCGACGACGTGGAGCTGGCGCCGCCTCTAAGCTGACTGCCATGACTGACGTACGCGCTGAGCTGCTCCAGCAGATCAAGGACAAGGCCGTGGTGCACGGCAAGGTGACCCTCTCCTCCGGAATCGAGGCCGACTACTACGTCGACCTGCGCCGGGTCACCCTTGACGGCGTCGCCGCGCCGCTGGTCGGCCAGGTGATGCTCGATGTCACGGCCGAGTTCGACTTCGACGCGGTCGGCGGCCTGACCATGGGCGCCGACCCGGTGGCCGGCGCGATGCTGCACGCCGCCGCCGCCCGTGGCCGCACCCTGGACGCCTTCGTCGTCCGCAAGGCCGCCAAGGCGCACGGCATGCAGCGCCAGGTCGAGGGCCCGGACATCAAGGGCCGCCGGGTCCTGGTGGTCGAGGACACCTCGACCACCGGCGGCTCGCCGCTGACCGCCGTCGAGGCGGTCCGCGCGGCCGGCGCCGAGGTCGTGGCCGTCGCCACGATCGTGGACCGGGCGACCGGGGCCGCCGAGAAGATCACCGAGGGCGCGGGCGTGCCGTACGTCCACGCCTTCTCCTCGACGGAACTCGGTCTGGCGTAAGCGGGCGCGGAGCCCCGCGTCCAGCGTGCGCGAGGTCCCGGGTAAGGGGCGCGCGGAGCGGTGACCCGGGCGTGAAACTCGTGACCTAGGTCCCGGGCCTCCCGGGACCGGCGCGCTGACCTGCACATTTTCAAAAGGGCGGGCTGTTTCACGTGAAACAGCCCGCCCTTGGTGCGTCCGCCGGGTGGAGCTGAGGTCAGAGTCTGGAAAGATAGGCCGCGACGATGACGTCGCCCCCAGGTCAGGGCCAGCACATATCGCACACCCCGCACATCACAAGGAGCGGACAGATGCCCATCGCAACCCCCGAGGTCTACAACGAGATGCTCGACCGGGCGAAGGCAGGCAAGTTCGCCTACCCGGCCATCAACGTGACCTCGACCCAGACCCTGCACGCTGCGCTGCGCGGCTTCGCGGAGGCCGAGAGCGACGGCATCATCCAGATCTCCACGGGTGGTGCGGAGTTCCTGGGTGGCCAGTACAACAAGGACATGGTCACCGGCGCTGTCGCCCTGGCCGAGTTCGCGCACGTCGTCGCCGCCAAGTACGACATCACGGTCGCGCTGCACACCGACCACTGCCCCAAGGACAAGCTGGACGGCTACGTCCGCCCGCTGATCGAGGTCTCCGCCGAGCGCGTGGCCCGGGGTCTGAACCCGCTGTTCCAGTCCCACATGTGGGACGGCTCCGCCGAGACCCTCGCGGACAACCTGGCCATCGGCCAGGAGCTGCTCGCGAAGGCCGCCGCCGCGAAGATCATCCTTGAGGTCGAGATCACCCCGACCGGTGGCGAGGAGGACGGCGTCAGCCACGAGATCAACGACGAGCTGTACACGACCGTCGACGACGCGCTGCGCACCGCCGAGGCGCTCGGCCTGGGCGAGAAGGGCCGCTACCTGCTGGCCGCCTCCTTCGGCAACGTCCACGGCGTCTACAAGCCGGGCAACGTCGTGCTGCGCCCCGAGCTGCTCAAGGACCTCCAGGCGGGCGTCGGCGAGAAGTACGGCAAGGCTTCGCCGTTCGACTTCGTCTTCCACGGCGGCTCGGGCTCCACGGCGGAGGAGATCGCGACCGCCCTGGAGAACGGCGTCGTGAAGATGAACCTCGACACGGACACGCAGTACGCCTTCACCCGTCCGGTCGCGGACCACATGTTCCGCAACTACGACGGTGTCCTCAAGGTGGACGGCGAGGTCGGCAAGAAGTCGACGTACGACCCGCGTACCTGGGGCAAGCTCGCGGAGGCCGGCATGGCCAAGCGGGTCACCGAGGCGTGCGCGAACCTGCGCTCCACGGGTACGAAGCTGAAGTAGTCATGCGCCGCCGGTAGTCCGGCGCCGCTGTTCCTCGGGCCCGGCCACCCCTTCGGGGGTGGCCGGGCCCGAGGCGTTTTCCCCTGTTGGCAGCGCGGGGCCAGGCCCCCGGGTTTCGCCGGACGGCGGGGTGGGGGACAGTCGTGCTGTGGCGGACAACGTACGCATGGGCACCGGCCCCGGCCGCTGGGTGCTGCTCACCACGGTCCTCGGCTCGGGCATGGCCCTCCTGGACTCGACCGTCGTCAACGTCGCGCTGCCGCACATCGGCGCCGACTTCGACACCGACATGGCCGTACTCCAGTGGACCGTCAACGCCTACATGCTGACGCTGGCCGGCCTCATCCTGCTCGGCGGCGCCCTGGGCGACCGGTACGGACGGCGGAAGGTGTTCGTGATCGGGGTGGTGTGGTTCGCCGCCGGCTCGCTGCTGTGCGGCCTCGCCCCGAACGCCGGCGTCCTCATCGCCGCCCGCGCCCTCCAGGGAATCGGCGGCGCCCTGCTCACGCCCGGCTCCCTCGCCATCATCCAGTCGGGCTTCCACCCGGACGACCGGGCCCGCGCGGTCGGCGTCTGGTCCGGGCTCGGCGGGGTCGGGGCCGCCGTCGGCCCGTTCCTCGGCGGCTGGCTGGTGGACGGCCCCGGCTGGCGCTGGGTGTTCCTGATCAACGTGCCGCTGGCCGCGCTGTGCGTGGCCGTCGCCCTGCGCCACGTACCGGAGTCGCGCGACCCGCGCACCCACACCGGCCGCTTCGACGTGACCGGCGCCGCCCTGGGCGCCCTGACGCTCGCCCTGGTGACGTACGCGCTGATCGAGGCCCCCGGGCAGGGCGCCTCGCGCCTGGTCGTCGGGGCGGGGGTCGCCGGGCTCGGGCTCGGCGGCGCGTTCGTCCGGCGCGAGCGGCATCTGGCCGACCCCATGCTGCCGCCGGACATCTTCCGCTCCCGCACCTTCACCTCCGTCAACGTGGTCACGGTGTGCGTGTACGCCGCCTTCGGCGGGTTCTTCTTCCTGGCCGCCCTCCAGCTCCAGGTCGTCGCCGGGTACTCGGCGCTCGGGGCGGGCGCCGCCCTGCTGCCGACGACCGTCCTCATGCTGCTGCTCTCGGCCCGCTCCGGGGAGCTTGGCCAGCGGATCGGGCCGCGCATCCCGCTCACCGTCGGCCCGCTGCTCTGCGCGACGGGGATGCTGCTGATGCTGCGCGTGGGCGAGCACGCCTCGTACGTACGGGACGTGCTGCCCGCGCTCCTGGTGCTCGGCCTCGGCATGGTCACCCTGGTGGCGCCGCTCACCGCGACGGTGCTGGCCTCGGTCGACGAGGGGCGGGCCGGGCTGGCCAGCGGCATCAACAACGCGGCCGCGCGTGCGGCGGGCCTGATCGCGGTCGCCGCGTTGCCGCTGGCCGCGGGGATGGGACCGGAGGCGTACCGCTCGGCGGCGGAGTTCGGGTCGACGTTCCGGCGGGCCATGCCGATGTGCGCGGGGTCGCTGGTGCTGGCCTCGCTGATCGCGTTCCTGACCGTCCGCAGGCCGGCGGCGGAGGTCGCCCCCCGGTGCCGCATGCAGGCCGGCGTCTCCGGCCCCGCGATCGAGCCCGACCGGGGCGATCCGGCTTAGCCCCGGGGTGTCTGGGTGCCGCCACGGGCGTGGGGAACTGCGTGAACGGCCCCCACGGTCCGCGGCCGATGAACTCTCCCCCGGAGGGTCGCGGGAAGGGGCGGGGCGGGGCGGGAACCGGGGTCCGGGGCGGAGCCCGGGCGGCACCCCCGGCCCACGGGATTCGCGGTGGCAGACTGGGCCGCATGTCCATTCACGAGAACCTCCTCGGGGGCCCCGCCCCCACCCTGCTGCCCGACGACCCGGAGCCGCGCGAGCTGCTCGCCGCCGGGACCGCCCCCGCCGACGTCGCCGCGAAGTACCCCACCTCCTCGCTCGCCTGGGCGCAGCTCGCCGACGACGCGTTCGACGGCGGCCGCACGGTCGAGTCGTACGCCTACGCCCGTACCGGATACCACCGCGGCCTGGACTCGCTGCGCCGTGCCGGGTGGAAGGGGCACGGCCCGGTGCCGTGGGAGCACGAGCCCAACCGCGGCTTCCTGCGCGCCCTGCACGCCCTCGCGCGCGCCGCGCAGGCGATCGGCGAGGACGCCGAGTACGAGCGCTGCACGAGCTTCCTGCGGGACTCCTCGACGCTCGCCGCCGACACCCTGGGCTGACCCGCCCCCGGCCGAACCCTGGCCGAAAGGGAACGTTCGGGCCGTCCGTGGCATCTGTATGTCTGACACGGACGGCCCGGGCAGTCGCGAACGGAACGATCGCGCGCCCGGCCGCATCGACAGGCTGGCGCAGAGGCCCCACTCCTCTCCCCCCAACTCCAGCCGGGGACCAGGGGAGAACTCCGTCTTGGGCAAGCGAGGCGCCCGCAGTGACGCCGGCACGGCCGGTGTGTCCGGCGACGGCCGGAAGCAGGCTCGTGAGCGGCACGGTCAGCGGCGACGGCGGGGCGGACGAGGGCGCCCGCGCGTGCTGCTCGTCGCCGGGGCGCTGCTCGGGGCCACCCTGATCGGCGGAGTCGCCCTCGCCCAGTGGCCCGGCGGCGGACACAAGGCCGCCACGGAGCCGGGCAACATCGAGGCGAGCCCCATGGAGGAGCAGCCGCCCCGGCCGGTCGACTTGCGGCCCTCGCCGTCCCCGAGCGCCTCGGGCAGCCCGAAGGCCGACGCCGTACCGCAGTCGGGGCCCGGCACCTTCACCACCGCCAAGGCCTCCGGAAAGATCGTCGGCACCGGTGGGCCGCTGCGCCGCTACCAGGTGCAGGTCGAGGACGGCGTGGACGTCTCCGCCAAGCAGGCCGCCGTCGACATCCAGGCGATCCTGTCCGACCCGCGCAGCTGGGCCGCGCACGGCAAGGGCCGCTTCCAGCTGGTCTCCAGCGGCGCGGACGTCGTGATCAAGATCGCCACCCCCAAGACCACGGACAAGCTGTGCGCGGTCAACGGTGACACCGGCGGCGAGCTGAACTGCGAGGTCACGGGCGGTGTCATCGTCAACCTCAAGCGCTGGGTGACGGGCTCCCCGCAGTACGACGGGCCGCCCGCCGAGTACCGCCACCTCATCATCAACCACGAGATAGGCCACCTGATCGGCTACCACCAGCACATGGCCTGCCCGGGCGCCGGGAAGCTCGCGCCGGTGATGATGCAGCAGATCAAGGGCCTCAACGGCTGCAAGTCCAACGCCTGGCCGTACACCTCCGGCGGGACGTTCGTCACGGGGCCATCGGTGCCCTGACGAAGCGGACGGAACCGTGTTTATGATGCGGGTGGGGACCGGGGCTCCGATGCCGACCAAGGAAGGGGCGGACCGCTACCCGGACACATCGAGGAGACAGCGATGTCATCAAAGATGTCCGAACCGGTCGTGCCACCCGAAGAGGGTGACGAGCCGGAGACCCCGAATCTGGACTTCGAGGGCACCACTCCGTACGAGGACTACGTCCAGGCGGACGTCCTCACCCACCTCCAGCACCTGCGCTCCGACGACCCGGGCGAGATGGTCTTCCTGGTCACCACCCAGGTCATGGAGCTGTGGTTCACGGTCATCGTGCACGAGTGGGAGACCGCGTCGCGGGCGCTGCGCGCGGACCGCGTGCAGGTCGCCGTCGACGCCCTGAAGCGCTCGGTACGGGAGCTGGAGGCGCTGAACGCCTCGTGGACGCCGCTGGCGCAGCTGACCCCGGCCCAGTTCAACTCCTACCGGTCCGCGCTCGGCGAGGGCTCCGGGTTCCAGTCGGCGATGTACCGGCGGATGGAGTTCCTGCTCGGCGACAAGTCCGCCTCGATGCTGGTGCCGCACCGGGGCGCGCCCCGCGTGCACGCCGAGCTGGAGAAGGCGCTGGGCGAGCCGAGCCTGTACGACGAGGTGCTGGCGCTGCTCGCGCGCCGCGGCTACGCGATTCCGGCGGAGGTCCTCCAGCGCGACCTGACCCGCAAGTACGAGCCGGACGCCCGGGTCGAGGCGGTCTGGACCGAGCTGTACACGGGCGACCAGAACGGTGAACTGGTGCGCCTGGGCGAGGCGTTGACGGATGTCGGCGAACTCGTGTGGCGATGGCGCAACGACCATCTGGTGGCGACCCGGCGGGCCATGGGCGCCAAGACCGGCACCGGCGGCTCGGCCGGAGTGGCGTGGCTGGAGAAGCGGGCCACCAAGAGCGTGTTCCCCGAGCTGTGGACGGCGCGCAGCCATGTCTGAGGTGCTGGCCAAGAAGGCCGCGGCGCTGGACGCCGCAGACGAACTCGCCCCGCACCGCGACCTGTTCGCGCTCGACGAGGGCGTGGTCTACCTCGACGGCAACTCCCTGGGCGCGCTGCCCCGGCACGTCCCGGCGCGCATGCAGGACGTCATCGCGCGCGAGTGGGGACAGCTGCGCATCCGCTCCTGGGACGAGAGCGGCTGGTGGACCGCGCCGGAGCGGATCGGCGACCGCATCGCCCCGCTGATCGGGGCGGACCCCGGCACGGTGGTGGTCGGCGACTCGACGAGCGTCAATGTCTTCAAGGCGCTGGTGGCCGCGGTGCGCATCGCCGGTGAGGACCGGGACGAGATCCTGGTGGACGCCTCGACGTTCCCCACGGACGGGTATGTGGCCGAGTCCGCCGCGCGCATGACAGGTCGTCAGATCCGTGCTCTGGCACCGGACGAGATCGTCGGGGCCCTCGGGCCGCGCACGGCCGCGGTCCTGGTCAACCACGTGGACTACCGCTCGGGCCGGCTCAACGACCTGCCCGCCATGACGGCGGCGATCCACGCGGCCGGGGCCATCGCGGTCTGGGACCTGTGCCACAGCGCGGGCGCGCTGCCGGTGGGCCTCGCCGCGCACGGCGTCGACCTCGCGGTGGGCTGCACCTACAAGTACCTGAACGGCGGCCCGGGTTCACCGGCGTACCTGTACGTACGCGGCGACCACCAGCCCCGCTTCGACACCCCGCTGCCGGGCTGGAACTCGCACGAGGACCCCTTCGGCATGCGGCCGGCGTACGTGCCGGGCGAGGGCGCGACGCGGGGCCGGGTCGGCACCCCGGACATCCTGTCCATGCTGGCCCTGGAGTCCGCGCTCGACGTGTGGGACGGCGTCCCGGTCGAGGCGGTCCGCGCGAAGTCCCTGGCCCTGACGGACTTCTTCCTGGAGTGCGTCGAGGCGTACGTCCCGGCGGGCCGGGTGTCCTCGGTGACCCCCGTCCCGCACGCGGAGCGCGGCAGTCAGGTGTCCCTGAGCTGCGCGGGGGCGGGCGAGGTGATGCGCGCGCTCACCGAGCGGGGCGTGGTCGGCGACTTCCGCCGCCCCGACGTCCTGCGCTTCGGCTTCACCCCGTTGTACGTGGGCTTCGCCGACGCCGAGCGGGCGGCGGCGGAACTCGCGGCGCTGCTGAGCTGAGCCGAGCGGGCCGGGACGGGTCGGGTCGGACTCGGGGGCGGTGGGCCGGGAGGAGTCCCGGCGCACCGGCCCCGCAGGAGTGCCGCGGACGCCCTGGTAGCGTCCGTGGCACCCGGGTGATCAACCGGCTTGGCCTGGCGAAAGGTTGGGGAATGACGGATCCCGCAGAGCGTGACACGGATCCCGCGCAGCGCGACGCGGCCGAGGAGGCCTCCGCCTTCTCGCATCCCGCCGTCGCCCCCGACGCCACCGCCGCCTATGGCGACCACCCCGACCAGGTGATCGACTTCTATGCCCCGCGCGGCCCCGGCACCGGCGCCCCCCTGGTGGTGCTGCTGCACGGTGGCGCCTGGCGGGCTCCCTACGACCGGGCGCACATCACCCCGTTCGCCGACTTCCTGGCCCGGCGCGGGTTCGCCGTCGCCAACGTCGAGTACCGGCGCGGGAGTCTGCTGCCGCAGCAGGGCGGCGACGGCCCGGTGGCCGGGCGCTGGCCGGACACCTTCGACGACGTGGCCGCCGCCCTGGACGCGCTGCCCGCCCTCGCGCGCGACGCCGTCCCGGGCGCCGATCCGCGCCGCACCGTACTGACCGGGCACTCGGCGGGCGGCCACCTCGCCCTGTGGGCCGCGGCCCGGCACGTACTGCCGTCCGGCTCCCCGTGGCGCAGCCCCTACCCGGCGGCCCTGCGCGGAGTCGTCGCGCTGGCCCCCATCGCCGACTTCGCCACCGCCGTGGAACTCGACGTGTGCTCCGGCGCGGTGCTCCAACTCCTCGGCGAGGGGGGCGAGTTGGGCGAGCGTGCCCAGTACGCCGACCCCTCCGCCCTGCTGCCGACGGGCATCGCCACGGCCGTCGTCCAGGGCCGCGAGGACATCGTCGTGCCGCAGGCGGTGGCGGAGGCGTACGTGGACGCGGCGGCGAAGGCGGGGGAGACGGTGGGCCTCACCCTGCTCGACGACGTCGGCCACTTCCCGCTCATCGACCCGGCGGCCGACGCGTGCGCGGTGGTGGCCGAGGAGATCGCCCAGCTGGCCTACTAGCCCTCTCGGAAGTGGGCCCCGCGGCCCGTCAGCTCTCCCGTGACTGGAACGCCCCCTCCTTGAAGGCGAGTTGGGCGAATCGCTCGCCCATCAGGCGGTGGGTCGCGGCGTCCGGGTGCAGCGCGTCGGGCAGCGGCAGCTCGGCCGCGTCCGGCTCGCCGTACAGTGAACGGCCGTCCAGGTAGTGGAGGTTGGGGTCCTCCTTGGCCCGGGCCGCGACGATCGAGGCCAGCTCGTCCCTGATGACGTTCAGGGTGAGCTTGCCGGCCGCCCGCTCCGCCGGGTCGCCCTCGGCCCGGAACATCAACTGCCCGGCGGCGAGCGCCGAAAGGTCCATGGCGCAGGGGCCCGGGGTGTCCTCGTGGATGGGGGCCAGGATGGGCGAGATCACCAGGAGCGGGGCTGTCGGGTGGCCCTCGCGGATCGTGTCGAGGAACCCGTGCACCGCCGGGGTGAACACGCGCAGCCGCATCCCGTCGAGGTTGACCAGATTGATGCCGATCTTGACGCTGATCAGGTCCGCCGGGGTGTCCCGCATCGTCCGCGCGGTGAACGGGTCGAGCAGGGCGCTGCCGCTGAAGCCCAGGTTGACCAGGTCGACGCCGCCGAGCGACGCGGCGAGCGCGGGCCAGATGGTGCTGGGGCTCGCCGCGTCCGAGCCGTGGCTGATGGAACTGCCGTGGTGCAGCCACACCTTGCGGCCCCGGTCCGGCAGCGGCTCGACGGGGGCGTCGGTGCGCAGCGCGACGAGCTCGGTGGTCTCGTTGTACGGCAGCCAGATCTCGACGTCCTTGTCGTCACCGGAAAGCCCGCCGAAGCGCAGGGTGCCGGGCTGCCCGGGCCGGTGTTCGGCGGTGCCCGCGGCCATGTCGACGGTCAGGGTGTGACCGCCGCTCACGCTGCCCCGGCCGGCCGGGCGCCCGTCGACGATCAGGTCGTACACGCCGTCCGGCCGGGCCGGGGCGCCGACGTACGCGCGCTTGGTGGGCAGCGTGTCCAGCTCGATGGCGGTCGCCCGGGTGCGGAAGGCGAGGCGTACGCCGGAGGGCTGGGCCTCGGCCATGGCGAGCTGGGCGTCGGCGCCGCGGGCGAGGGCGGCGGCGGGCAGGCGGTGCGGCAGTATGCCGTGCTCGGTCCGCTCCAACTCGATCGCGCCGCGCAGGAGTTCGGCGGTGATGGGGGTGGTCGTGGTGGCGTTCACGGGGTCACCGTTCGGGTTCGTGTGGTCGGACGGAGTGGGCGAGTCGGACGGGTTGGACGGGTCGGCGGGGCCGGTCGGGGCGGTGGGGCCGAGCGGTTCTGCGGGCCCGGTCATGGCGTCGGCCAATTGCGCAGCAAGGCGTCGAGCGCGTCCAGGGTGCGGTCCCAGGTCTCCTGGGTGTCGGGGGCGCTGTGGCTGAACCCGCCGCCCATCTCCAGGCTGATGTAGCCGTGGAAGACGCTGCCGAGCAGCCGTACCGCGTGCGTCTGGTCCGGCTCCGGCAGGTCGTAGCCGCGCAGGATCGCCCGGGTCAGCTGCGAGTGCCTGCGCCCGGCGCTCGCGGCCGCGGCCTCGGGGTCGAGCCGCAGCTGGGCCGCGGCATAACGGCCGGGGTGCTCGTGGGCGTAGTCGCGGTAGACGTTGCCGAGCGCGGCCAGGGCGTCCTTGCCGGAGCGGCCGGCCACGGCGTCGGCGGCCTGGACCGCGAGTTCCTCGAGGGCGAGCAGGGTGAGCCTGGTCCTGAGGTCCTGGGAGTTCTTCACGTGCGAGTACAGGCTCGCGACCTTGACGTCGAACCGGCGGGCCAGCGCCGAGACGGTCGCCTGCTCGAGGCCGCTCTCGTCGGCGAGCTCGGCGGCCGCCCTGACGAGGCGGTCGGTGGTCAGTCCTACCCGTGCCATGCCCTGCCTCTCCCTGAGTGATGGTCTGTCTTGCCTGAACCAATTATTAATTTGCCTACAGGCTTTAGGCAAATTACCGTGAGGTTCATGAAGCCGCTGACCGAACAAGAGATCCGTGCCGCCTTCGTGAACTGCACCAAGGGTGAGGCCAAGCGCCTGGCCGTGCCGCGCGACCTGGCCGACCGTCCCTGGGACGACCTGGACTACCTCGGCTGGCGCGACCCGCAGGCCCCTGACCGCGGCTACCTCGTGGTGGAGCTCGACGGCCGCCCGTACGGCCTCGCGATGCGCTGCTCCAGCGCGGTATCGGGCCAGCAGCGGCGCAGCATGTGCTCGATGTGCCTGACCACGCACTCCGGCGGCGTCGCCCTGATGGTCGCGCCGAAGGCGGGCAAGCCCGGCAAGGAGGGCAACTCGGTGGGCGCCTACATATGCGCCGACCTCGACTGCTCGCTCTACGTGCGCGGCAAGAAGGACGCGGGCGCCGGCGCGCGGCTGCACGAGACGCTCACGGAGGAGGAGAAGATCGGGCGGACGGTCGCGAACGTGGCGGCGTTCGTCGCCAAGGTGACGGCGACGGTGTGACCGGGCGGATGGCCTCGACGGTGTGACTGACCGGGCACCCGAGGCCGGCCGGGGGCCCGGCCTGGCAGGGGTCCGGGCCTGACAGGGCCCGCGTAGTCCCTGAGGCGGACCCCGCAGGATCCGTATCCAGCCGGACGCCGTGGCCCGTGCCGCCGCCTACCTTGGTGGGTGTGAACAAGACGATCAGGCCCGAGCAGGGCAGCGGCAGCACAGCAGCGGGCGGCGTCGCCGAGCGCACCCCGGAGTTCCGGTGGGCGATGGACGCGTACGCGGGGCTGCGCGGCGATCTGTTCCACGACGCGTTCGCCTACCGGCCGCTGCCGCCCCGGCGGACGGACGGCCCCATAGCCCGCATGCTCCCGGGCCGGGCCCGGGAGATCGTGGCCTGGCTGCCGCACGCGGTGGTCTGCTTCCTCGCGTTCTGCGCGATGACGTTCGGCTACGAGCGCAGCCTGAGCGGACTCACCGGGGGCTTCGCCTTCCTGGTGAGCGGGATGCTGCTCGCGGTGCCGGTGGTCATGACGCTGGTGCGCCCCATCGGCGCGTTCTGGCTGTCCTGCGGGGCGCTCCTGCTCACCGGGATGATGGGGAACCACGGCAGCATGACCCCCTGGACCCCCGGGTCCGGCCTCATGCACCTCACCGTCCTGGCCGTGGTCGCGCTGCGCACCCGCCCCCGCATCGCGCTCAACATGTGGCTGGTGACCTTCGGCCTCAGCGTGGTCCTGAGCGTGCTCCGCGGCCGTGCCCACACCCTCGGCAGCGTGCAGGTGGCGATCTTCTACGGCATGGTCCTGCTCGTCATCTCGGTCGGGCACATCCGCAAGGACGCCGAGCGGCAGGTCAGCGCGGAGAAGTCGGTGACCGCGGTGGAGCGCGACAGGCGCACCGTCCTGGAGGAGCGCACCAACATCGCGCGCGAGCTGCACGACGTGGTCGCGCACCACATGTCGGTGGTCGCCATCCAGGCCGAGGCCGCGCCCTACCGGGTGGAGAACACGCCGCCCGAGCTCGCCCAGGCCTTCGCCACGATCCGCGAGAACGCGGTGACCGCGCTCACCGAACTGCGCCGGGTCCTCGGGGTCGTACGCGCCGAGGACTACGAGGCGCCGGACGCCCCCCAGCCCACCCTCACCGACCTGGACGGCCTGCTGGCCAACGTCCGCGAGGCCGGGCTCCCGGTCGAGAAGGTCATCACCGGTGCGGTACGCGAACTCCCGCAGGGCGTCGAGCTGTCGGCGTACCGGATCATCCAGGAGGCCCTCAGCAACACCCTGCGGCACGCGCCCGGGTCGGGGGCGCGGGTGGAGATCGGATACGTTCTGGGCGGGCTCGGCCTGCGGATCCTCAACGGCCCCGCGACCAGCGAGGCGGGCCCGTCACAGGGCTCAGGGCACGGTCTTACGGGCATGGCGGAGCGGGTCGCGATGCTCGGCGGGGCGATGACCGCGGAGCGGACGGCGGAGGGCGGTTACGAGGTGACCGTCTTCATCCCGGTGGCGGCGGCCGAGCCGGAGCAGGAGCCGGGTGTGGACCTGGCCAAGAGAACGGAAGAGCGGGCATGACGATCCGAGTGCTGATCGTCGACGACCAGATGATGGTGCGCGAGGGCTTCTCCGTACTGCTCGGCGCGCAGCCGGACATCGAGGTCGTCGGCGAGGCGGTCGACGGGCGCGAGGCGGTCGCCCAGGTGCAGGCGCTGCGGCCGGACGTGGTCCTGATGGACATCCGGATGCCCGGCATGAACGGCATCGAGGCGACGCGGGAGATCGTGGCGGCGGACGACTCCTCCAAGGTGCTCGTCCTGACGACGTTCGACCTCGACGAGTACGTGTACCAGGCGCTGCGGGCGGGGGCGTCCGGGTTCCTCCTGAAGGACGCCTCGGCGCGCCAACTCGCCGACGGTGTACGGGTGGTGGCCTCGGGGGAGGCGCTGCTGGCCCCCTCGGTGACCCGGCGCCTGATCAACGAGTTCGCGCGGGTGATGCCGTCCCAGCGGGGTGGCTCCGCGGTGGTGGGGCAGGTGGAGGAGCTCACCGACCGTGAGACGGAGGTGCTCGTGCTGATCGCCCAGGGTCTGTCGAACCTGGAGATCGCGGACCGGCTGGTGGTGGCGGAGTCGACGATCAAGACGCACGTCAGCCGGGTGCTGGTGAAGTTGGGGTTGCGGGACCGGACGCAGGCGGCGGTGTACGCGTACGAGACCCGCCTGGTGACCCCGTCCTAGCCGGGGGGTTTGCCCACCCTCCCGCCCGTTGCCCGGGGTTGGTTGGCTCCGGGCATCCTGGGGGCTCCGCCCCCAGACCCCCGTTCGCGCCTTAAGGGCGCTCGTCCTCAAACTCCCCCAAGGCCTTAAGGGCCAGGGGGGACCCCCATGACGGGCTGAAATGCCCGGTGCGGGCCGGCACCAGTACCGCTAGGGGCGCGGGGAACTGCGCGAGCAACCATGCACGGTGGACGGACGAAGACGGGGTTGGGGGCGCGGGGAACTGCGCGACCAGCCACGCACGGTCTGCGGACGGAGTTGGCGGCCGGGGCGCGACTTCGTCGCCCGATGGTTCGCCCGCTCGGAGAGTGCGGTGCGAACCCACAAGTCAACGTGCCGAAGGCATAGGCAACCTGCGGGTGACAGATCACCAACTTCCGCTGAAACGTGGCGAAACTGCATCACACTCTGGCATGGTCCCCGCCACGGGGGTCTCGGCCACCCGAGATGTTCCTCTCGGCGTCTCAAGCGGCGCGGTCCGCGCCGGTGAAGGAGTGCAGATGTCCCTGTCTCGTTCCCTGTCCCGCTTCGGGACCCGCTTCCGCTCCGGCGCGGTCGCCGGGCTGGGCGCTACCGCGGTGCTGGCCGGTCTGGTGGCCGCGGTGCCGGCGGTGCCCGCCTCCGCCGCCGGGTCGTTCGTGGTCAGCCAGGCGCAGTTCGACCACATGTTCCCGGGCCGGAACCCCTTCTACACCTACCAAGGACTGACCCAGGCGCTCGGTGCGTACCCCGGGTTCGCGAACTCCGGTGACGGGGCGACGCGCAAGCGCGAGGCGGCGGCGTTCCTGGCGAACGTGAGTCATGAGACCGCCGGGCTGAAGTACGTGGTCGAGCAGAACAAGGCGAACTACGGGCATTACTGCGACCGCGGCCAGCCGTACGGGTGCCCGGCCGGTGACAAGGCCTACTACGGCCGCGGGCCGCTGCAGCTGAGCTGGAACTTCAACTACAAGGCAGCGGGTGACGCCCTGCACATCGACCTGCTGCGCGACCCCTACAAGGTCGAGCGTGATTCCGCGGTGGCCTGGAAGACCGGGCTGTGGTTCTGGAACAGCCAGAAGGGCGCGGGCAGGACGACCCCGCATGACGCGATCGTGCACAACAAGGGGTTCGGCGAGACGATCCGCAGCATCAACGGCGACCTCGAATGCGACGGGAAGAACCCCGCCGAGCGCCAGGACCGGATCAACCTCTTCGAGAAGTTCACCCGCGACCTCGGCGTCAGCGCCGGCGGCAATCTGTCCTGCTAGTCAGTGCCGTCCGGCCGGCCCGATGCCGGTCCGGGTGTGCCGTCGGCCGACGCGTCGAGGCGTCGGCCGGGCGGCTGCTTCCGGACCCCTCCAGGGCACGGCGTACACGCCGACCCCTCCAGGGCGCGGCGTACACGCCGACCCCTCCAGGGCGCGGCGTGCACGCGGGGTCCGCAGTCGACGGCCGACGGGCTCGAACCGGCCCGCCCCCTTGATCTCCCCGGGGGTGAACCCGGATCGTCGAGCCCATGCACCCCATCCCCTTCCGCCCCGCCGAGCGCGACTTCATCGCCAACCCCTACCCCGCGTACGAGGAACTCCGGGCAGGGGGCCGCATCCACCACTACCCGCCCACCGGGCAGTGGCTGATCCCCCACCACGCCGACGTCCGCGCGCTGCTCCGGGACCGGAGGCTGGGCCGTACCTACCAACACCGTTTCACCCACGCCGAGTTCGGCCGGACGCCCCCGCCCCCGGCGCACGAACCGTTCCACACCCTCAACGACGGCGGCATGCTGGACCTGGAGCCCCCGGACCACACCAGGATCCGCCGGCTCGTCTCGCAGGCCTTCAACCCCCGCACCGTGGAGCGCCTCGCCCCCACCGTGCGCCGCCTCGCCGCCCGTCTCGTGGACGACTTCCGCGCGGCCGGCGGGGGTGACCTCGTGGCCGAGGTCGCCGAGCCCCTGCCCGTCGCCGTCATCGCCGAGATCCTCGGCATCCCCGACGCCGACCGGCACCTCCTGCGGCCCTGGTCCGCCGCGATCTGCGGCATGTACGAGCTCGACCCGGGTGAGGAGACCGCCGCACGAGCCGTCCGGGCCTCGGTCGAATTCACGGCGTATCTACGGGAGTTGATCGCCGAGCGGCGCAAGAAGCCCGGCCTGGACGACCTGATCTCCGCCCTCATCGCCGCGCACGACGAGGAGGCCGAAAGCGACGGCGAAGGCGAAAGCGCTGCCCTCCGCCGCCTCACCGAGCAGGAGATGATCTCCACCTGCGTGCTGCTCCTCAACGCCGGCCACGAGGCCACCGTGAACACCACCGCCAACGGCTGGTACGCGCTGCTCCGCAACCCCGCCCAGCTCGCCGCCCTCCGGTCCGACCCGGACGTCCTTCTGCCCACGGCCATCGAGGAGTTGATGCGGTACGACACCCCGCTCCAGCTCTTCGAGCGCTGGGTGCTCGAAGACATCGAGTTCGCCGGGCAGACGCTGCCGCGCGGCAGCGAGGTCGCCCTGCTCTTCGGGTCGGCCAACCGGGACCCCGCCCGTTTCGCCGACCCCGACGTCCTCGACCTCACCCGCGCGGACAACCCGCACATCTCCTTCGGTGCCGGCATCCACTACTGCCTCGGCGCCCCGCTCGCCCGGCTCGAACTGCTCGCATCCTTCGGGGAGTTGCTGAGGAAGGCACCTCGGATGCGCCTTGCCAGCGAACCCGAGTGGGGACCCGGGTTCGTCATCCGGGGGCTCAAGGAGCTCCGGGTGGAGTGCTGAGCCACCCGCGAACCGTCCTCAGCCCACCACGTCCCGGCGCCGCAACGCCTCAAGCCCCGCCCCGACCAGCACTGCGGCAAGCGACGTCAGGAGCAGTACCGGAGTCCACGCCATCTCCACGCCCGGCAGCTTGGGCAGATGGCCGAAGGGGGACACGTCCAGGACGGCGGTCGGCAGGTTCAGGGCGGGGCCGATCCAGCCGAGGGCCAGGCACAGGGCCACCACGCCGAGGGCCCCGGGGGCGAGCCTCGGGAACGCGCCGAACAGCAGCACCGCAAGGCCCGCCAGGGTCCAGATCGCGGGGAGTTGGACCAGGGCCGCGCCGAGGAGCGGACCGGTGTCGCCACCGTGGCCGGCCGCCAGGCCGAGCCCGCCGGTCACCATGATCAGGGCCGCCCCGCCGAACGCGATCACCAGGTGCCCGGCCGCCCACCGAACCCGGCCCACCGAGGCCGCCAGGACCGGTTCGGCCCGCCCGCCGGTCTCCTCGCCGTGCAGCCGCAGCACCGAGGAGGTGGCGTACAGCGCCGCGACCATCCCCAGCAGGCCGGCCATCGTGGCCAGGAACGCGTCGGTCAACCCCGTCTGACCGCCCATGCGTTGGACGATCTCCCTGGTGCGCGCGTTGTCGCCGACCAGTGCCGCCGCCCCGTCGGCCATCCCGCCGAACAGCAGCCCGGCCAGCGCGAATCCGATGGCCCAGCCGAGCACGCCACCGCGCTGGAGGCGCCAGGCGAGCCCGAACGCCGTCGCGATGCGCCCCTCGGCCGGGCCGGGCCGTGGCGGCACGAAGCTCATCCCGAGGTCGCGCCGCCCGGCCAGCACGTATGCCGCCGCCCCCTGCGCGAGGGCCGCCGCCACGATGATCAGCAGCACCCACCACCGCTCGCCCGCGTACGGCCGTACGTTCTCGGCCCAGCCCAGCGGAGAGAGCCGGTCGAGTACCGAGGAGGCGTCGCGGGTCGCGGTGTCGCCTGCCGCCCTCAGCAGGAACGCCGCGCCGAGCACCGCACCCGTCAGGCCCTTGGCGAGCCGCGCGCTCTCCGTCACCTGCGCCATGATCGCCGCCATGGCCGCGAACAGCATTCCGACCGCCCCGGTGGTCAGGCCGAGCGCCGCCGAACTCGCCGTGTTTCCGGTCGACTTGGCCAGTCCGGCCGTGATGATGGCGGCCACCGCCGTGTTCGCGACCAGCGCGGCGAGCAAGGCGGATGTGAGGGGCGCACGGCGGCCCACCATCGCCGAGGAGAGCAGTTCCTGACGGCCCGTCTCCTCTTCCTCCCGCGTGTGCCGCACCACGATCAGCAGGCTCATCACCGCCGCCAGCACGTACCCGAACCCGCCGAACCGCCACGCGGTCAGGGCGCCCGGCGAGTCGCCGAAGACGGGTCCGTACAGGGCGCGCAGTGAGCCGTTGTCGCTCATCGAGCGTGCGATGTCCGCGCGCTGGGCGGCCGTCGTGTACACCTTCTCCAGCGTGCTCGCGCCGCTCGCGACGAGGCCGCCGAGCGCGACCGCCCACACCGGGATCATCATCCGGTCCCGGCGCAGCGCCAGCCTCAACAGACCTCTCGTGCCCGCCAGTTCGCGGAAATGCCCGTCAAGCGGCAACACCATCGTGGTCATCGCGCGGCCACCTCCTCCGCCCCCGTGTAGTGGCGCAGGAACAGCTCCTCAAGGGTCGGTGGCGTGCAGGTCAGGGACCGTACGCCCGACTCGGTGAGCGAGCGCAGCACCGCGTCGAGCTTGTCCGTGTCGACCTGGAACTTGACCCGCCCGCCCTGTACGTCGAGGTCGTGCACGCCGGGCAGCCGCCCCAATTCGCCCGGTGCGTAAGCGAGTTCGGCCGTCACGGAGGTGCGCGTGAGGTGGCGGAGCTCCGCGAGTGAGCCCGTCTCCACCGTCCGGCCCCGCCTGATGATGCTCACCCGGTCGCAGAGGCTCTCCACCTCGCTGAGCAGGTGCGAGGAGAGCAGGACGGTGCGGCCTCGGTCGCGTTCCTCCTTGACGCAGTCCTGGAAGGCCTCCTCCATGAGGGGGTCGAGCCCGGAGGTCGGCTCGTCGAGGATCAGTACGTCGACGTCGGAGGCGAACGCGGCGACCAGGGCCACCTTCTGCCGGTTGCCCTTGGAGTAGGTGCGGCCCTTCTTCGTCGGGTCGAGCTCGAAGCGCGCGACGAGGTCCCGGCGGCGTGACGCGTCGAGGCGGCCGCCCCTCAACCTGCCGTACAGATCGATGACTTCGCCGCCGGAGAGGTTGCGCCACAGGGTCACGTCGCCGGGCACGTACGCGACGTGCCGGTGCAGCTCCACGGCGTCGGCCCAGGGGTCGCGGCCGAGCAGCCGGGCGGTGCCGGAGTCGGCGCGCAGCAGTCCGAGCAGCACCCGGATGGCGGTGGACTTCCCGGCGCCGTTGGGGCCGAGGAACCCGTGGACCTCCCCGGCCTCGACGGCGAGGTCGAGCCCGTCCAGGGCGCGGGTGCGCCCGAACGACTTGTGCAGTCCGGCGACCGTGATTGCCTTCGTCATGTTTTTGAACGTACTGTACTTTCACGAACTTGTGAAGATAAGGAACCGTATGAAGGGGCAGATAGGGTCGAGGTCATGAGCAGCGCGGAGGACAAGGGGCGGAAGGTGCCGGACGGGCCGGACGCGAGGGACACGGCGGGCGGCCAGGGCGGTCCGGAGGGGCGGGACGAGGACGCGGCGGGCCGCTTCGTCGAGCGGTTCGCCGCCGAGCTCGCCGAGGCGGGCATGCAGCGGATGGCGGCCCGCGTCTTCGCGGCGCTGCTCGTCTCCGAGACCGGCTCGATGACCTCGGCCGAACTGGCCGCGGCCCTGCGGATCAGTCCGGCCGCGGTCTCGGGCGCGGTGCGCTACCTGGCCCAGGTCAACATGGTCGGGCGCGAGCGCGAGCCGGGCTCCCGGCGCGACCGGTACGTGCTGCACAACGAGCTCTGGTACGAGACCTTCACCAACCGCGACCGGATCCTGACCCGCTGGGAGCAGGTCATGCGGGACGGGGTCGCGAGCGCGGGCGGGCCCGGTACGGCGGCGGGGGCGCGGATGGCGGAGACGGCGGCGTTCTTCACGTTCCTGCACGGCGAGCTGTCCCAGCTGATGGACCGCTGGCGCGAACACCGCACCACCCTCGACCTCCCTCCCATCCCACCCCGCTAGGCGCGGGCCCCCGCGCCCCGGCATCCCTTTCGCGCAGTTCCCCGCGCCCCTGAAAGCCTCAGGGTCAGCCGGGCAGGACCAGTTCCCAGGCGCCCGCCCGCACGGTCCACGTCCGCGTGCGGACCGGGCCCGCCACGATCTGGTCCGCCCGGTAGCGGAAGCCGCCCACCGGCCCCGAGATCGTCACCGCCCGCGCGGCCGCCCGCGCCCGCTCGCCGGTGCGCCCGTGCACCACCACCTGCGCGAGGCCGTCGGCCGAGGCCACCGACACCCCCGCCACCGGCCGGTCCAGATCGCTGAGCAGCACCCCGTCGGCCTCGACCCGGAGGCGGTGCGCGACGGCCGCCGACACCGGGGCGGGCGCCCGCACCAGGGTGCGGAGCACCGAACGGGCCGCGCCCCAGACCGTCGGCGAGGCGGGCCGGGCGCGGAGCGGGTGCGGCGGTGCCGGGACGCGCAGCGCGCCGAGGACCACCTGGTCGCTGTCGTCGACGAGGAGGTCGAGCCGGCGCCCGGCGCCCTCCAGGGCGGCCCGCGCGGCCGCCACCGCCCCCATCGGCACCCCGAGCGTGCGGGCCAGCTCCAGCGAGTCCGCCGAACCCACCGGAACCAGGGCGAGAGCGCCCCGGTCGAGCTCACGCTCCTTGTACAGCGTGGTCACCGTACGTAGCAGCGCCTGGTCGTCGCCGACCACCACGGTGCGCCGTCCGCCCCTGCGGGCCAGTGCCCTGGCGAACTCCTCCGGGCCCTGTGGCCAGCAGATTTTCGCCTGTGCTCCCGCACACAGCACATCTTTCGCGATCCGTACGGACTCGCCGTCAATACGGCGGGCGACCGGGTCGATGAGCACGACGAGCTGGTGCGCAGCCGACACCTCGGTCCTTCCTCGGGTAGCATCTTTGTGCAAGAGCCCCTTGCGCTATTGCGCCAGGGGCTTCGTCTATTCCGGGGCAAGCGTTCTTCGGTTCAGGCCCATGGTGTACGCATCCACATATGGAACGCGTATGCCCCTGACCTTGGACATGCCCCGCCCGGAAGGGGTGTACGCCTGTGCCCGCACTTGTGCTGCTCGGTGCTCAGTGGGGTGACGAGGGCAAGGGAAAGGCCACCGACCTCCTCGGTGGATCCGTTGACTATGTGGTGCGATACCAGGGCGGCAACAATGCCGGCCACACGGTTGTCGTAGGCGACCAGAAGTACGCGCTGCATCTTCTCCCTTCCGGGATCCTCTCACCGGGGTGCACCCCGGTGATCGGTAACGGAGTCGTCGTCGACCCGGCGGTCCTGCTCTCCGAGCTGAGCGGACTGAACGAGCGAGGCGTCGACACGTCCAAGCTCCTGATCAGCGGTAACGCTCACCTGATCACGCCGTACAACGTCACGCTCGACAAGGTCTCCGAGCGCTTCCTCGGCAAGCGGAAGATCGGCACCACCGGCCGCGGCATCGGCCCGACCTACGCCGACAAGATCAACCGCGTCGGCATCCGCGTCCAGGACCTCTACGACGAGTCGATCCTGGAGCAGAAGGTCGAGGCGGCCCTTGAGGGCAAGAACCAGCTGCTCGCCAAGGTCTACAACCGCCGCGCGATCGAGGTCGGCAAGATCGTCGAGGAGATGCTCCAGTACGCGGAGCAGCTCAAGCCGTTCGTCGCCGACACCACGCTGATCCTCAACAAGGCGCTCGACGACGACAAGGTCGTGCTCTTCGAGGGCGGCCAGGGCACCCTGCTCGACGTGGACCACGGCACGTACCCCTTCGTCACCTCCTCGAACCCGACGGCGGGCGGCGCCTGCACGGGTGCGGGCGTGGGCCCGACGAAGATCAGCCGCGTGATCGGCATCCTCAAGGCCTACACGACCCGCGTCGGCGCGGGCCCGTTCCCGACCGAGCTGTTCGACGAGGACGGCGAGGCGCTGCGCCGCATCGGCGGTGAGCGCGGTGTCACCACCGGCCGTGACCGCCGCTGCGGCTGGTTCGACGCGCCGATCGCCCGCTACGCGACCCGCGTGAACGGCCTGACCGACTTCTTCCTCACCAAGCTGGACGTGCTGACCGGCTGGGAGGAGATCCCGGTGTGCGTCGCGTACGAGATCGACGGCAAGCGCGTCGAGGAACTCCCGTACTCCCAGACCGACTTCCACCACGCGAAGCCGATCTACGAGAAGCTGCCGGGATGGTCCGAGGACATCACCAAGGCCAAGACCTTCGACGAGCTGCCGAAGAACGCGAAGGCCTATGTGAAGGCCCTGGAGGAGATGTCCGGAGCGCCGATCTCCGCGATCGGCGTCGGCCCCGGCCGTACCGAGACGATCGAGATCAACTCCTTCCTGTAGGCGGGCGCGCGGGCAGCCTTCGGGTGTGCCCGCGGGCGCGGGAACGATGAGCGGGGCTCTGGGCGGCCGACCGGCCGCCCGGGGCCCCGCTCAGTCGATTCCGGGCAGGATGTGCGGCTCGGCGAGGTCCTCCTCGTATCCCGCGAGCCGGATCGGCGCACAGCGGGCCCAGGTGTCCAGACACCTCAACTGCTGTCGCCCCGTGACCCGTTCAGTGGTGCCGTGCACGAGCTGTTCGCGTATCGCCGCGCGGTCCGGTGCCATCGCCCGACTCCTTCCGTCCCTGGGGTTCCGGGAACACTGCGCTCCGGGAACACTGACGTTTCGGGAACGCTAACGGCCGGCGCTCGACTGTCGGCCGTGGCTGCTTCGGAAGGGGCAGGGCGCCGGCACCGAAGGTGTCAGCGCCGCCAGGATCCGGCGCCCGGCCGCCCCGCCCGACGTGGCCGGCGCCAGCCGGGCCGGGGCGGCGGAGCGGTGGGGGCGGGCTGTTCGGCGCTGCGGGCGAGGCCCAGCAACACCGCGGTGAGGGCGGCCAGTTCGTGCGGGTCGGGTGCGCCGCGTACGACGTGGAAGGCGGCGGCGCGGCCGTCGGGGGCGCTCATACCGGCGGGTTCCCGTGCTTGCGGGCCGGCAGGTCGGCGTGTTTGCCGCGCAGCATGGCCAGCGCCCGGATCAGCACCGAGCGGGTGTCGCGCGGGTCGATGACCTCGTCGACGAGGCCGCGTTCGGCGGCGTAGTAGGGGTGCATCAGCTCGCTCTCGTACTCCTTGATGCGCTGGGCGCGAGCCGCGTCGGGGTCCTCGGCGGCGGCTATCTCGCGGCGGAAGATGACGTTGGCAGCGCCCTCGGCGCCCATCACGGCTATCTCGTTGGACGGCCAGGCGAGCGAGAGGTCGGCGCCGATGGAGCGCGAGTCCATCACGATGTAGGCGCCGCCGTAGGCCTTGCGCACGATGAGCTGGATGCGCGGCACGGTCGCGTTGCAGTACGCGTACAGCAGCTTGGCGCCGTGCCGGATGATGCCCTCGTGCTCCTGGTCGACGCCGGGCAGGAAGCCGGGCACGTCGACCAGGGTCACCAGCGGGATGCTGAACGCGTCGCAGAACTGCACGAAGCGGGCGCCCTTCTCGGACGCCTCGATGTTGAGCACCCCGGCCACCGCCGACGGCTGGTTGGCGACGACTCCCACCACCTGGCCGTCGAGCCGGGCGAGCGCGCAGACGAGGTTGGCGGCCCAGGCGGAGTGCACCTCGAAGAAGTCGCCGTCGTCCACCACCTCCTCGATGACCCGCCGCATGTCGTAGGCGCGGCTGGGCTCGGCGGGCACGAGGTCGAGGAGCCCGTCGCAGCGCCGGTCGGCCGGGTCCTCGCAGGGCAGCGCGGGCGCCGTCTCGTGGTTGTTGGCGGGCAGCAGGGACAGCAGGTGGCGCACGTCGAGGAGGCAGCTCTCCTCGTCGTCGTAGGCGGCGCTCGCCACCCCGGACAGCTGGGCGTGCACATCGGCGCCGCCCAGCTCGTTCTGGCTGACCTTCTCACCGGTGACGGCCTGCACGACGTCGGGCCCGGTGATGAACATCTGCGAGATGCCGCGGACCATGAAGACGAAGTCGGTGAGGGCGGGGGAGTAGGCCGCGCCGCCCGCGCAGGGGCCGAGCATCACGCTGATCTGCGGGATCACCCCGGAGGCCGCCACGTTGCGGCGGAAGATGCCGCCGTATCCGGCGAGCGCGGAGACGCCCTCCTGGATGCGGGCGCCGGCCCCGTCGTTGAGGCTGACCAGCGGGGCGCCGGCGGCGAACGCGAGGTCCATCAGCTTGTGGATCTTCTCGGCGTGCGCCTCGCCGAGGGCGCCGCCGAAGATGCGGAAGTCATGGGCGTAGACGAAGACGGTGCGGCCCTCGACGGTGCCCCAGCCGGTGACCACGCCGTCGCTGTAGGGGCGCTTGTGCTCCAGGCCGAAGCCGGTCGCGCGGTGCCGGCGCAGCGACTCGATCTCGGTGAACGAGCCCTCGTCGAGGAGCAGCGCCACGCGTTCGCGGGCGGTCAACTTGCCCCGGGCGTGCTGACGTTCGGTGGCCTGGGGCTCGGGCCCTTCGTGGGCCCGGGCGCGCAGCCGTTCCAGTTCGCCGAGCCGGGTGTGCGCGTCGAGCCTCTGGTCGAGCACGGTCATGAGTACTCCTGCCTGAACTGAGGGGCCGGCCTCGGCCGACCGGGCGGTGAATTCGGGTCCCTGATCCGGGAATCAGCATGCCAGAGATTGATTCCTTCGTGAAGGTATTTTATTGTGGTGCTCGTTGGTGAGGGTGCGCGCACTGCCGGTGCCGCCCCACGGCCCTCCCCTGTTCGTACGTACTCCGTCACGCACCCAGCGAGGAAGGAACGACCGATGCGGCAGCAGGAGACCCGCCGGCGCCAGTGGACCGGGCGGAGCCGTCACCAGTGGGTGGCACGTGAACTGCACGACCGGGTGGGCAATGAACTCGCCGTCGCGCACAGGCAGTTGGAGCTCGTCGAGCTGCACCTGACCCAAGACCCGGAGCTGGCCGCCGAGCGGATCTCCGGGGGCCTGCGGGCCCTGGCCGAGGCGATGCGGGTCACCCGCGAGCTGGCCGGGCAGCTGTCCGACGGCCGCGCCCCGCTGGCGGCCCGCACCGAAGCGCCGGGCGGCCTTCGCCCGCTCGCCCGCACCGACCTGGCCGGGGACCTGCGCGCCTTCGCGAAGGGGCTCATGCCCGTCGGGACGAGGGTGGTGGTCCAGGTGACCGGGCAGCCCGCGCGGCTCCCGGACGAACACCGCGGCCAGCTGTTCCTGATCCTGTGCGAGGCGCTGCGCAACGTGTCCACGCACGCGGCGGCGGACCACGTCGTGGTCTACGCGGACATCACCGACACGACCGCGTCCGCGGTGGTCGAGGACAACGGAAAGGGATTCGACATGATCGGCGCACCACCGGCCGGCCGCGGGATCGGCCTGGCCTCCATGCGCGAACGCGCCCGGGGCCTGGGCGGCACGCTCACCGTGGCCTCCGTGCCGGGCCGGGGCACCCGGGTCACCGCCTGGCTGCCGCTGCCGCTGGGGCGGCGGCCGTGACCGAGACCCCGGCGCCCCCGGTGCGCATCCTGCTCGTCGACGACCACGCGATCCTGCGCGAGACCCTGCGCGAATGCCTGGAGGCCGAGGGCGACTTCGAGGTGGTGGGCGACGGCGCGGACGGCGCTCAGGCCGTCGCGCTCTGCGCACGGCTGCGGCCCGACGTCCTGCTCCTCGACGTGGAGATGCCGGGCGCACCCGTGGGGATGACGGTCCCGCGCGTCCTCGAAGTGTCCCCGCGCACCCGGATCATCATCCTCAGCATGCACGAAAGCCCGGACCTGGTACGGGAGTTGCTGGCCCTCGGCATCCGGGGCTACCTCAACAAGCGGGTGAGCCGGCACCATCTGGCCTCGGTGATCCGGGGTGTGATGCGCGAGGGCGACGAGGTGCAGATCTCGGTGTCCCAGTTCGCGGCGCTGGCACCGGGCGCGCAGGACAACCGCATCTCGCCGCGCGAGCGGGAGCTGCTCACCCTGGTCTCCCAGGCTCTGAGCAACCGTCAGATCGCGGTGCGGCTCGGCATCACCGAGGGCACGGTCAAGCGTCATCTGCGCAACATCTTCGGCAAGTTGGACGCCGTGTCCCGCATCGACGCCGTCAACAAGGCGGTCGCCGCCTCGCTGATCGCTCCGCTCCAGCCGCGCTCCCAGCTGGGCCGGGTGCCGCAGCCCGCGGGGCGGGAGAGGTGAGACCCCTCCCGCCCCGCGCCGGGCGGCTCGGCCGTCAGGCGGCGAACGCCTCGGCCGCCGCGGCCCCGTCCTCGAACATGTGGTAGAGCCGGATCCTGCCGTCGGCCACCGCGATGTGCAGCGCGAACTCCGAGCTGAACTTCTTGCCGGTGCGCCGGATGACGTGGATGAAGCGCCCGAGCGCGACACCGGTATCGCCCTCGGCGACGATGCTGTCCACCTCGAACCGCTCGGTGGTCTCCACCTCTTCGCCCGCGCTCACGAAGAACGCCGCCAGCTCCTCCTTGGTGGTGCGGCGCCCGGTCCACGGCACGGTGGCCGAGCCGGGGACGTTCCAGTCGACCTCGTCGGTGAACAGGTCGAGCAGGGCGGTCAGGTCGCCCGCGCCGAAGCGCGTGAAGAACTCCTGGATCGTCTCGGTGGTGCCGGCGATCGTCTGGACGGACATGGCTGTCTCCTCGTGACTCATGGCTGGATCGGAGTGGTGACTCATGGGTGGAGCAGGGGAGTTCGGCAGGTGCAGCTGCCGGACCGGGACCGTTCCTCAGGCGAGGGCGGGCACCGGGACCTCGGTGGGGGCGGCCCCGCGCAGGAAGGTCTGGGTCCGGGCGGGCGCGGTCACCGGAGCGCGGTGCGCCAGGTGCCCGTCGGGGCGCACGGTCGCGATCACCGGCTGCTTGCCGAAGGCCCGGCGCAGCGGCTTCGCGGCCGCCGCGTCCAGCCCGCCCAGGTCGAGCACGGCGACCTGGCCGGTGAAGCGCCGGCGCAGACCGGCCACCGTGTCCGCCCAGTCGGCCGGGACCCGGCGGCCTGGCCACAGCACCACGGTGTACTTGTACGGGTCGAGCGCCGGAACCCCGTTGTCCTGCACGGGCGGTGCGAACAGCGGCACGCGCTGGCCGACCCGGGCCGGGTGCGGAATGCGGCGGAACAGCGGGTCGGTGACCGACTCCGAGTAGTCGACGTCCGCCTGGGCGAGCAGCGGCACCAGGATGCGCTGGATCAGACCGGTCCAGCCGGCCGTTACGAAGATCGCGTCGCGCACCGCGATCCGCAGTGTGGAGCGCTGCATCGCGAAGCGGGCCTGCGCCGCCGACGTCTTCGACATCCGTACGGCACCGACGCTCCGCTCGGGGTGGTACGTCTCCAGGATCGCCTCGTCGAGCCGGCCCTGGATCACCCCGCCGAGCTTCCACCCCAGATTGGCGGCGTCCTGGAAGCCGATGTTCATGCCCTGGCCGCCGGCCGGGCTGATCACGTGCGCGGAGTCGCCGACCAGGAAGCAGCGCCCCTGGCTGAACCGCTCGGCCAGACCCAGCCGCGGGCGGAACGAGCGGGTCCACACCGGCTCGCCCACCTTGAAGTCGGTGTGCGCACGCTGGTTGATGACCTTCTCGATGAGCTCACGCGACGGGTTGCCCTCGTCCGCGCCGCGGTGCGGGATGTTCGCGGCGATCCGGTAGTGCCCGCCGGCCAGCGGCACCAGGGCCACCACGCCGTCCCGCGAGTAGTAGTACTGCGCGTTGTCGGGCACCCCGCCGGTGATGGGGGCGTCGCCGATCGCGTACGTGACGTCGATGGGCTCGCCGTCGAAGCGGATGCCGAGCATCTCGCGGGTGAGCGAGCCCGGGCCGTCGGCGCCGACCAGGTAGAGCGGGAGCACGGTCTCGGCGGTGCCGTCGGAGCGGCTGAGCACGGCCCGGGGCAGCGTCTGCGAGGTGGTGTCCAGGTCCTCCATGGTGGTGCCGAACTCGATGGACCCGCCGAGCTCGGCGAGCCGGTCGCGCAGCACGCGCTCCGTCTCGCGCTGGGGCAGTGTCAGGACGAACGGGTAGGGCGAGTCGGGCAGCCGGTGCATGTGCGCGGTGCCGCGCAGCCGGCCCTCGGAGTAGTAGCCGACTCCCTCGCTCTGATGGCCCGTCGCGGCCAGGCGCTCGCTGACGCCGATCCGGCGCAGCACTTCGAGGCTGCGCGGCCACACCAGGATGCCCTTGGAGTGCGGGTCGGACTCGTCGATGCGGGCGCGGCGGTCGATGAGCCGGATGCGTACGCCCTGCTGGAGCAGCTCGCAGGCCAGCGTGATGCCGACCGGGCCCGCGCCCACGATCAGGACCTCCGGGGAGTCACCGGCCAGCGGTGCGCGTGTGGTGTCCCACTGCATCAGACCTTCACACCCTTGGTGCTGAGCAGCTCGGCGGCCTCGCCGATGGATTCGACGGACAGGAGCTCGTCGTCGGTGACCGGGACGCCGAGGCGGCGCTCCAGGATCACGGCGAGCTCCACCATGACGAGCGAGTCGAATTCGAGGGCCTCGAAGCGCGTCTCGGCGGAGAGCTCCTCGGACGGGAGGCCGTACTTGTCGGTCAGGATCTGTATGAGGTCGTCGGCCAGCAGCTGTGACATCGACTTTCTCCTTCTGGGGATGCTCGAAGTGGCTTTGTGCGTACGGGAGTTCATGTCAGCCGGGGCGGTCACACCGGGGTGAGTTCGGGCCACACCAGGGCGGCCGAGCCCCAGGTGACGCCGCCACCGAACGCGCTCATCAGGACGCGGTCGCCGGCCGTGATGTCACCGGCCGCCGCCGCGTCGCCGAGGGCGAGCGGGATGGAGGCGGCCGAGGTGTTGCCGACCTTGTCGAGGTTGATCACGGCACGCTCGACGGGTACCCCGAGCTGTTCGGCCACGGCGTGCAGAATGCGGACGTTCGCCTGGTGGCCGACGAAGCGGTCCACCGAGTCCACCTCCCAGCCGATCCGGCCGAGCAGGGTGCCGGCCGAATCGGCCATCCGCTTCACGGCGTTGGTGAACACCTGGCGGCCCTGCATGGTGAACCAGGAGTCCGCCGGGTCGGGAGCTCGGCCGCCGGCCCGCTGCCGCGAACCACCGCCGGGGATCTTGATGAGGTCGGCGAGCGCCCCGTCGCTGCCGAGGTCGAAGCCGAGCAGCGCGCCCGGCTCGTCGGCCCGGCCGGCCCGCAGCACCACCGCGCCGGCGCCGTCGCCGAAGATGACGGCGCCCGAGCGGTCCTCGGGGTCGATGATGGAGGTGAAGGTCTCCGCCCCGATCACCAGGACGCGCTGGGCCTGGCCGGAGGCGATCGCCCCGGCCGCTCCCGAGAGCGCGTACACGAATCCGGAGCAGACCGCGGCCATGTCGTAGGCGGGGACGGGGCCGAGGCCGAGCCGGGAGGCGACGTCCGGCGCGGTGGCCGGGCACGGGTGGTCGGGGGTGGTGGTGGCGACCACGACCAGGTCGACCTCGCTGACCCCGGCGGACTTCAGGGCCCGCTCGCCCGCCTCGACCGCGAGGTCGCTGGTGGCGACGTCCGGCCCGGCCATGCGCCGCTCGGTGATTCCGGTACGGCTGCGGATCCATTCGTCCGAGGTGTCGAGCCGCTCGGCCAGCTCCGCGTTGGTGACGACACGGGGCGGGAGCGCGGTCCCCAGCCCCTCCAGAACAGCCGTCAGTCGGGTAGTACTATCCATGCTGGACCCTCGATGGTCTGAGCGAGACCATGCGGCGACCGACCGGCGCACGGCGTCAACTGTCTGCCGGTCGGTCGTCGGATGGCTCGTGTGGACGGTTGGGTGGTCAGGCGGCGATCGCCGGCTCGCGCCGCGTCTCGATCGTGGTGTCGATCTGCCCGTACGCCTCCCGTGCCTTCGCTATCGCCTCTTCCTCGGTCATGACCGGGGTCAGGCCCGTGATGGCGACGATCTCGCGAAGGCGCTCCGGCAGTGTTCCGCCGATGATGTGGACGGGGATCTCCAGTTCCGCCAGGACTTCGAGCAGCCGCTCGTCGGCCATGGTGCGGAAGCGGTTGTTGACCGGGCGGTGCCCGTCGGCGGAGAGCGGGAGCTCGTTGCGCAGGTGCACGAAGGCGTCGAAGCTCCGCTTGACGTGCTGCTTGAAGGAGACGCCCAGCTGACGCATCACGGCGTCGAAGAAGGCGATCTCCGCGGTGCGTTCGACGTCCTCGCCCTCGGCCAGGCCCACCGAGTCGTTCGGGTTGATGCCGACGCGGACCCGCAGCGCGCCGTAGATCCACTCCTGGAGCGAGGAGCCGTCGGAGACGAAGCCGTCGGCGAGCTGGTACTCGTACTTCACCCGCTCCGTGTGGCGCACCACGATCATCTGGAGCAGTTCGGCGGCGGTGCACTCCTCCAGGGTCTTGCCGGGAGCCGCCTCCGGGAGGATCTCGCGCATGGTCTTCGCCATGGTGCGCGGCAGGCCGGTGTAGTGGGCGAGGGCGAGCGCGGTCAGGGTCTTCCCGGACGAGTAGGTGCCGGAGATGCCAAGCCTCATGTGCGTAACTGCCTTTTCGGATAGGGGAGTCGGGCGTGCTGCTCAGCCGGCGGCGGTGGCGGCGAGCCGGGGGATCTCGTGGGTCACCGAGCACATGACGCGTACGCCCGCGCAGCCGCTGGTGATGTCGGCGGTGCGCCACCGGGCCCCGCGCACCTCCAGGAGCGTGCTGTCGGTGAGCTCGGTGGTCACCGGGAAGGGGGTGTCCGCGGTGCGGTGCGGGGTGTCGCTCTCCAGGACGGTGCGGCGCATCCACAGCGTGTTGCTGTGCGCGCGGTCCACGCCGTCGAGGCCGTACAGGAGCGCCTGGCCCATCTGAAGGGCCACCACGAAGGCGTCGATGAAGGACACCGACGGCTGGTAGGAGCCCTCCATGCCGACCGCGCCGCGGTGCGCGCCCGGCACCGGGACCACGGTGACGGTGGCGTCGGCGCGCTGTCCGGCGAGGTCGACGGTGACCTCGGTGATCGGCTGGCGCCGGTGCTTGAAGCCCTCGCCGTAGACGCCCGCGGGCAGCGCGGCCAGGTCGGTGTCGTAGGCGGCGGTGCCGGCCGCGGTCAGGCGGCCCGCCGGGTGGACGATGTCGCAGCGCACTCGCATGCCGCCGACCGTGCAGTCGAGGACCGAGAGAGCGGCCGAGGGGTCGCCGTCGTGCTCCCGGGTGGTGCGCAGGCGCGCCTCGGCGGTGAGCGCTTCGAGGTGCTCCTCGTCCGGTGCGTTCCCGGCGCGGATCTCCACCCGGCGCACCCACATGGCCGCCCGCTCGCGCTCGCTCAGGCCGTGCCTGCGGGTCAGGAACATCTCGCCGAGGCGGGCGCCGATGATCAGGGCGTCGATGGTGCTCAGGTGGGGGCGCTGGTCGGTGTCGCCCTTCTTGGACCAGTCGGGCGGGCAGATCACCGACGCGGTCGCGGTGATGGTGCCGCTGCCCTGCGGTCCCGGGGCGACGACCACGTCGCCGAACCGGTAGTCGACCCTGCGGTGGCCGTCACCGAAGAACCTGCGGCCCACCGGGCCGAGACTGTCGTCGATGGACGCCAGGGCGGTCGTCGCGGAATTCATGACACTCCTCTCCTGTCGCTGGTCGTACGGGGCGGGGCGCGCGGGCGTCGGCTCAGCCCCGCACGGTGGCGCGCAGCACGGTCGGCGCGCCGGACATCCGGAAGTTCACCGGCCCCAACGAGGCGCCCACCGAAGGGAGTTGTCCCTCGAAGGTGTACGGGCAGACCCCGGCGGGCACCTCGACGCGGCCGAGCAGCTGGTCGGTGACCTTGCGCAGCTTCCCGAGGAACTGGCGGTCGTACGCCTCCGACAGGGCCCGGCCCGGGAAGAAGCCGTCGAAGTACTCGCCCGTGACGTGTTCCATGCCCGGGTCGGTGATCAGACGCAGCGTGGGCGCCGCGCCCTGTTCGACGGTGGCCAGCGGCTGGATGCGGCTCTCGCGCACCATGCCGGTGTCCATGAAGCCCGCCGGGTGCAGGCAGTTGACGCTGATGCCGCTGCCGCGCAGCTCCTCGGCGAGGTCGAAGGTGAAGGCGACCAGCGCGAGCTTGGAGCGCCGATAGGCCACCACACCGCGGTAGTTGTCGTAGAAGGTGGCCTCGGCCGGATCGAATGGCGCCTGGCCCACGGAGCCGATGTTGACGACGCGGGCCGGGGCCGTGCGCGCCAGCAGCGGAAGCAGTGAGCGGGTGAGCGCCACCGGGGCGAGGTAGTTCACGGCGAACCGGAGCTCGTGCCCGTCCCGGCTCGTCTGCCTGGCCTCGCCGGGCGGGCCGAAGCCCACGGCGGCGTTGTTGACCAGGACGTCGAGCCGGGACGTGGCGGCACGGACCTGTTCGGCCAGGTACTCCACCTCGGCGAGCGAGGACAGATCGGCCGTGCACGGGATGGCGAGCGTGCCCAGTTCCGCGGCGAGCCGGCGGACCCGCTCGGGGTCCCGCCCGTGCACCAGCACGCGCCGGCCGCCGGCCACCAGCTCGTGCGCCAGGTGGCGGCCGAGCCCGGCGGTGGCTCCGGTGATCAGAACGGTAGGCGTGTTGTCGGTCATGTCCTGCTCCATCGAAGGGGGGCGGGGGCCGGTGCGCCTCAGATGCCGCGCGGCGGGTGGTTGACGTTGGGGATGGAGAAGTTGTTGACGTAGATGTTCGGCCCGTCGATCTTGTTGCGGGCCACCATCTCCAGGAACTCCTGGGCCGGGGCGTTGTTCTGGTGCTGGAGGTAGGACGCCTCGTCGGTGAACGTCGCCTGGAACACCACCCGCGTGGGGTCGTCCTGGTCCGGAACGATGTGGTAGCTGATCGTTCCCTCTTCGTCCCGCAGCGAGAGGTATGCCTCGCGCTGGGCGCCCTCCAGGAATTCGTCGCGGTGCTCGGCGGCTATGTTCTCGAAGCTTGCGACGACGGTCAGAATGATTCCGTCGTCGCCCTCCGAGCCGAGCGTCGCGGGTGCGGAGGTGGCGACATCCTGCTGAATGGTCACGGCTTTTCTCCCTGAACTCCACTGGTTTCGGCAGGCGTTGAATGTGCTGCCGTCCGACAGGAAATGACAGTAGTGAGCCGCCCTCTCGGAGAGAATTCCCCCATGGGCCCCCGGCCGGGTTTCAAAAGTTGCATCCGGCTACTCCGTCGGAATAGTTCGGGCTTCTCCTGAGGGGTGGAAAGGGAAGGATGCGGGACGTAGCAGTCCCCTGAGTACCCCCAAGTACCGGACACGACAGGAGCATTCGTATGCGAGCGATCGTCCAGCAGGCCTTCGGCGGGCCCGAGGTGCTGACCCTCGGGGAGGCGGAGCGGCCCGTGCCGCTGCCCACCGAGATCCTGGTGCGGGTCAAGGCGATCGGGGTGAACCCGGTCGAGGCCATCATCCGCAGCGGCGCCTTCCCACTGCACGGAGAGCCGCCGTTCATCCTCGGCTGGGACGTCTCGGGCGTCGTCGAGCACGTCGTGCCCGGCACCTCCCGCTTCCAGGAGGGCGACGAGGTCTTCGGCATGCCGCTGTTCCCGCGCGCGGCGGGCGCCTACGCCGAGTTCGTCGCGGCCCCCTCGCGCCACTTCGCCCGCAAGCCGGCCGCGCTGAGCCACGCCCAGGCCGCGGCGATCCCGCTGGCCGGCCTCACCGCCTGGCAGAGCCTGGTCGAGGTCGCCCAAGTGGGGCCGGGACAACGGGTGTTGATCCACGCGGGCGGCGGGGGAGTGGGGCACCTGGCCATCCAGATCGCCAAGGCCCGCGGCGCACACGTCATCACCACGGCGAGCCGGGCCAAGCACGAGTTCCTGCGCGGGCTCGGCGCGGACGAGGTGATCGACTACCGGGCGGTGGACTTCGAGGACGCCGTCAAGGACGTCGACACGGTCCTGGAGCTGATCGGCGGCGACTACGCGGACCGCTCCCTGCGCACCCTGCGCCCCGGCGGCCTTCTCGTCACCGCGATCGCCCGCTCCGACGCGGCCCTGGCCGCCCGCACCCGCGAGGCGGGCTTCCGCTTCGCCGGGGTCTCGGTGGAGCCCGACTACGTGGGCCTGGAGGCGATGGCGGCCCTCGCCGAGCAGGGCCTGCTGCGCCCGTACGTGGGCCGGGCGCTGCCTCTCGAAGAGGCCTCCACCGCGCACGAGCTGATCGAGTCGGGGCACGTCATGGGGAAGGTGGTGCTGGAGCCGTAGGCCGTCTCCGGTCTCCTCAGGCGGGGGCGGGCGTGCGGGCTCCCGCCCACCCCGCCGCCTCGGCCGGACGGGCTCCCGCCCACCCCGCCGCCTCGGCCGTGCGGACGAACGACGCCGTCAGGTCCGAGCGGTCGGTGGCCGCGCGGGCCAGGCAGATCTCCTGCGGAGCGAGGTCGAGCAGGGGTACGTAGCGCACCCCGGGGCGGGTGTAGAAGGCGGCGGCGGACTGCGGGAGCAGGGTGATCCCACAGCCGCGCGCCACCATCTCCAGCTCCTCCTCGACCGGCCCCGCGCTCCACGCGGCCCGCATCAGCGAGGCCTCCCCGCGCACCACGCTCTGCACCCCGCCGGCCCGGCGCAGCAGCGGCTCGCCCGCCAGGTCCGCGCCGGTCAGGGCGGGCGCCGCGGCGAGCCGGTGGCCGGCGGGCAGCACGGCCACCAGGTCCTCGCTGCCCAGCGGGGTCAGCTCGATGCCGTCCCTCGGCACCGGCGCGCGCACGAAGGCGACGTCCACGGCGCCCCGCAGCACCGCCTCGGCCTCGGTGCCGGGCGCGAGCTGGCGTACGTCCACCGTCACCTCCAAGTGGCGCGCCGCGAACTCCGCGGTGATCGCGGCCACCGTCATGCCCCAGCCGAAGCCGACCGTCAGCTGCGACTCGCCGCCCGCCGCCCGGTACATCCGGTGCCGGGCCGCCTGGGCACTCGCGAGCAACTCGCGCGCGTCGTCCAGGAATTGCCGCCCGGCGGCCGTGAGCGCCACCGAACGCCGGTTGCGGGCGAGGAGTTCGAGTCCGATGTCCTGTTCGAGCGAGCGAATCTGCCGACTGAGTACGGGCTGGGCTATGTGCAGCGTCTGGGCGGCCCGGCCGAAATGCAGCAGATCGGCGACGGCCACGAAGTAGCGCACCTTGCGAAGATCGAGGTCCATGTCGTTCTCCTTCCTTCTTGCTTTTCCTTTGGTGCGGTTCGGGTATCACAGGAAGCAACTTAGGTATTGGACGCGGGAGTTGAGCCGCGTGCATTGTTGGCACATCGGAAATCGACTTGCCGAACAATTGGGAAGGTACGGAAATGAGCCTTGCAGGAAAGCGTGTGGTGCTCCTCGGCGGCAGCTCGGGCATCGGGTTCTCGGTCGCCGAACTGGCCGCCGCCGAAGGCGCGCAGGTGGTCATCGCCTCCAGCAGCCAGGACAAGGTCGACCGCGCCCTCAAGCGGCTGCCGGACGACGCCCAGGGCTTCAGCCTGAACGTCACGGACGAGGACGAGGTGCGCCGCTTCTTCGACGGGCTCGGCGCGTTCGACCACCTCGTCTACACCGCCGGCGACCCGCTCCAGATCAAGTCGTTCGACGAGACGGACGTGGCGCAGGCGCAGGAGTTCTTCAAGGTCCGCTACTGGGGCGCGTTCACCGCGGCCCGCTACGGCGCCGCCCACATCCGCGAGGGCGGTTCCATCGTGCTCAGCTCGGGCAGCGCCGGCGCCCGCCCCGCCAAGGGCTGGATGGTCGCCGCCTCCATCACCAGCGCCTCCGAGGCCCTCGGCCGCGCCCTCGCCGTCGAACTCGGCCCGATCCGGGTCAACGTGGTCCGCCCCGGGCCGACCCGCACCGAGCTGTGGGACGGCAGCGTCCCCGAGCCCGAGGAGCTGTACCAGGCACTCGGCGACAAGCTCCTCGTGGGCCGCGTCGGCAAGGTGTCCGAGGTCGCGAGCACCTACGTGTACCTGATGAACAACGGCTTCAGCACGGGCTCCGTGGTCACCGTCGACGGCGGCCACTTCCTGTCCTGAGCACCGGTTCCCCAGACTCCGGCGGCGGCCGATCCCCCGGGCCGCCGCCGGTACCCGTAGAGGAGACGCATTCCCCGATGCGCATCGACCTGGACCACGACCCGGACGGACAGCCCGGTTTTCTGGCGGTGACGGAGTCCATCGGCTCCCTGCTGGACGGCACCCGGCTGCTGTCGATGGCGACCGTCGGCGACGACGGAGCGCCGTGGTCGCACAACGCCTACTTCGCATATGACTTCGACCTCCATCTGTACTGCCTGACACGGCCCGGTTCCGGGCACGTACGGAACCTCGTGAACAGCGCGGGCCGGGTCTCGGTGACCGTCGCTGACACCGCCCAGGCGGGCACGCCCGGCACCCGGCAGGGCCTTCAGCTCCAGGGGCACTGCGCACTGGCCGCAGGCGTCCAACTGGCCCGTGGCAGCGCGGTGTTCGCCGACCGCTTCCCCGCCTTCGCAGGAGCGGCCCGGGCCGCTGCCGTGCCCGATCCGACCGGTTCGGCCCTCAGGCTCTTCGTCTTCACCGCGCGGGACTTCAAGGTCTTCGACGAGCCGGCTTTCGGCACGGACACCTGGATCTCCGGCCGCATCCGCCGCACCGCCGCCGTATCCGCCTGAGTCGTCCCCGCAGGGCCGCCGCTCCAAGAGGGCGGTCCTGAAAGCCGGTTCGAAACGCCCGTCCACCAGCGACCGGCCCTTCATCCGCATCCATCACCGAGAAACACGACGCTATGCGCTGAGCGGTCCGCCGGGTATTCCGATTGCGTGACACCGGAATACCTCCGGCGGCATGCCCGGATGCGTCCCAAGAGGTATTTCCAGGAGGCTCATCATGTCCGTCGACGCCAGCCCCGCGCTCGCCCCGCGCACCGGCGAGGAGGTGTTCCGCGCGCTGGCAGCCGAGGGCGACCGCACGCCGTGGGAGTCCATCGGCGACCTCGCGCCGGGCCTCGGCGCGCACATCCAGCACGGCCTCGGCGCCCTCGTCGGCGACCCGGGGCTCGACCTGCGCACCCGCGAACTCGCCACCGTCTGCATGCTCGCCGCGCTCGGCGACAGCGCCCCCCAGCTGGCCTTCCACACCGCGGGCGCGCTGCGGGCCGGCGCCACCAAGGGCGAGGTCGTCCAGGCCGTCGCGCAGGTCGCCCTGTACGCGGGCATCCCGCGCACCCTGAACGCGCTCGCCACCGTCCGCCCGGTGCTCGACGCCCACCCCGACGCCGCGTAGCGGGCCGCCGCGCCCCGGTCGTACCACTTTCGACACAAGGGGGCGCACCCAAAGCGGAATTCCCGCGCGATGGTGGCGCCACTAGCGTCGAAAGGGCGCCGGGAAAGCACAGCAACTGCACTTACGTAAGGCAATGCGCCTGGAGAAAAGGAAAGCAGGAATTGATCGCCGTGACCACGTCCGTCGCGCCACCCAGCAGAGACAGACTTCCCTCGCTCACCGGTCTGCGCACCGTCGCCGCCCTGATGGTCTTCGCGTTCCACATCTACGCCGTCGCCATCTTCGCCTCGCCCACGGTCAACAAGTGGATGTCGCACTCGGCGAGCCAGGGCGGCGTCGGGGTGACCTTCTTCTTCATCCTCAGCGGCTTCCTGCTCACCTGGACCGCCCGCAAGTACGACCCGGCCCGGAGCTTCTGGCGCCGCCGTGCGGTGAAGATCATCCCCAACCACCTGGTGACGTGGGCCGCCGCGTTCGTCTTCCTGTCGCTGAGCGGACTGACGCTCACCGGTCACTTCGGCGGCATCGGCCTCGACTCGCTGCCCAACCTGTTCATGATCCAGGACTGGTTCCCGCGCGGCGGCGTGTTCTTCAGCATGAACATCCCCAGCTGGTCGCTGGGTTGTGAGGCGTTCTTCTACCTCATGTTCCCGGCGACCCTGTGGGCCGTGCGGCGCATCCGGCCGCAACTCCTGTGGCCCACGGCCGTGTTGCTCGTCGGCCTGGTCTGGCTGATGCCGGTGCTCGCCAACACCTTCTTCCACGGCGGACCCCTGGTGCCGGGCCTGCCGGTGTCCGAGGACCGCATGTGGTTCGTCTACACCCTGCCGCCGGTCCGCATGCTGGAGTTCGTCCTCGGCATCGTCCTCGCGCTGATCGTCGAGTCCGGCCGCTGGCCGCGCATCGGCCTGGGAGCCGCCACCGTCCTGTCCCTGGCCGGCTACATCGGCTCCTCGTACCTGCCCTACCTGTTCGGCCTGGTCGCCGGGGCGGTCATCCCGCTGGCGCTGCTGATCCCCACGGCCGCCGTCGCCGACATCCAGGGCAAGGCCTCCCCGTGGCGCGGCCGGACCATGGTCTGGCTCGGCAACGTGTCGTTCGCCTTCTACATGGTTCACCAGCTCGTCATGCGCTGGGTGCACTACGCGCTCGGCGCCACCCGCTCCTGGGACACCCCCCAGGCGATCGGCGTCACCGCGCTGATCCTCGCGCTCTCCCTGCTCGCCGCGACGGTCCTGTACTACGCCGTCGAGATGCCGCTGGTCCGGCTCCTGAGCCGGCCGCGCCGCCCGGCGCCCGCCGCGCCGCCCGTCCCCGCTCCCACGGACGAGGTGGAGGTGGCACGCCCCTCGCTCACCCTCCAGCGATGAATCCCCCCACTGCCGTCACCGCAGCCCGTTCCGTGTAGGAGTTCGCATGTCCGCAACCGTCAGTGAAACGCCGACCATCGCATCGGTGGCCGACCCGCCCCAGCTCCGTATGACGTCCCGTCAGCGGCTGATCCTCGTCCTGCTCCTCGGCTCGCAGTTCATGCTCGCCGCCGACTTCTCGATCCTCAACGTCGCGCTGCCCGACATCGGCACCGGCCTCGGCTTCTCGATCGGCTCGCTCCAGTGGGTGACCACCGCGTTCGCGCTCGCCGCGGCCGGGTTCACGCTCCTGTTCGGCCGCGTCGCCGACCTGTTCGGCCGGCGTCGGCTCTTCCTGACCGGCATGGGCATGCTCACCCTTGCCTCGCTGGTCGGCGGCCTCGCCACCTCGCCCGAGATGCTGCTCGTCGGCCGCGTCGCCCAGGGCCTGGCCACCGCCATCGTCACCCCGGCGGCCCTGTCGCTGCTCACCACCACGTTCTCCGAGGGCCCGCTGCGCGCCAAGGCGCTCGGCCTCAACGGTGCCATGCTGTCGGCCGGCTTCATCACCGGCGCCGTCCTCGGCGGTGTCCTGACCGACCTGCTGAGCTGGCGCTGGACCTTCTTCATCAACGTGCCGGTCGGCGCGGCCGTGTTCTTCATCGGCCTGTCCGTCATCCAGGAGAGCCGCGGCTCGCGTACCGCCAAGCTGGACGTCCCCGGCGCCGTCACCGTCTCCGCCGGTCTGCTCGCCCTGGTCTACGGCATCAGCACCGCCCAGGAGAAGGGCTGGACCAGCGCCGCCACCCTCGTCCCGCTGATCGCGGGCATCGCCCTGCTCGCCCTGTTCTGGGCCATCGAGCTGCGCACCGCCCAGCCGCTGGTCTCGGTACGGGTGGTCAGGCGCCGCACCGTCCGCTGGGGCAACTTCGCGGGCATCGTCACCTTCACCATGGCGAGCAGCCTCACCTTCCTGATGACGCTCTACCTCCAGCGCGTCCTCGGCTACTCCCCGCTCGTCACCGGCCTGACCTTCGGCCTGCTCGGCGCCGCGGCCTTCGTCGGCGGCACCGTCGCCCCGCGCCTCATCGGCAAGGTGGGCGGCCCCGGAGGCCTGGTCGTCGGCCTCACCATCCAGGCGTCGGCCAGCTTCATGTTGTTCTTCGTCGGCGACACCAAGAGCTGGATCACCCTGGTCCTGGTCGGCACCGCCGTCTCCGGCTACGGCCACATCACCGCGGTGGTCTCCTACATGGTGACCGCGACCTCGGGCCTCCCGGACGAGGAGCAGGGCCTGGCCACCGGCCTCACCACCCTGACCCAGCAGGTCGGCCTGACCCTGGGCGTCCCGGTCCTCAGCACCATCGCCACCGCCCACGCCGGCGAACCGCACCCCGGCAGGACCGACGCGCAGGTCGTCCTCGACGGCGTACGCACCGCGACGCTGGTCAACGGCGGCGTGCTGCTCGCCGGAATGATCCTGCTCGCCGTGTTCTTCCTGCCGAAGTCGCGCCGGGCGACGGCCGACGCGTAACCGGCTTCACGGCGCGGGGCCGGCCCGCCCCCCGGCCCCGCACCCCGGCCCCGCACCCCGGCGTCAGCCTCGCGGGCAGCCCGCACACAAGCATCCCAACCACCCGCACCAGAAAGGTATTTGACCCATGCGCGCAATCGTCGTGAAGGCCTTCGGAGAGCCGGACGTTCTGGAGGTCGCCGAGGTGGCGGTCCCCGAGCCCGGCGCGGGCCAGGTACGCATCCGGGTACGGGCCGCCACGGTCAACCCGGTGGACGTGGCCACCCGGGCCGGGGCCCTCGCCCCCTTCCTGCCGGAGCTCGACCAGTACCCGCTCGGCTGGGACGTGGCCGGCACCGTCGACGCGCTCGGTGAGGGCGTCGACGACTTCGAGGCGGGCGAGGCCGTGGTCGGCCTGTCCGACTGGTTCGCCACGATGGCCGGCGCCCAGGCCGAGTACATCGTCCTGAACGCCTCCGCCGTGGCCATCGCCCCCAGCGGCGTCCCGGCCACCGAGGCGGCCACCCTGCCGCTCAACGGGCTCACCGCGCTCCAGGCGCTCGACCTCCTCGGCCTCTCCGAGGGCCAGAGCCTGGTCGTGACGGGCGCGGCGGGCGCGGTCGGCGGCTACGCCCTCCAGCTCGCCGCGCGCCGAGGCCTCAAGGTCTACGGCGTCGCGGGCCCCGAGGACCGCGAGTTCGTCACCGCAGCGGGCGCCACGTTCATCGGCCGTACGGAGAACCTGTCCGAGGCGGTCCGGGCGGCGCTGCCCGCCGGTGCGGACGGCGTCCTGGACACGGCGGTCCTCGGCGCGGCCGCGCTGGCCGCGGTCCGCGACGGCGGCGCGTACACCGGGGTGTTCGGCCCGGCCGCCCCGGAGCCCGAGCGCGGCATCCGCGTCGACGCGGTCTCGGTGCAGAGCAACGCCGACCAGCTCGCCGAGCTGGTGTTCCTGGTCGAGTCCGGTGCGCTGACGCTGCGCGTGGCCCGCACCTTCGGCTTCGACGAGGCCGCCGAGGCGCACGCCCAGTTCGCCAAGGGCGGCACGCGCGGGCGGCTGGTGCTGGTGCCCTAGGCGCCCCCCTGGTCGGTGCGGCGGGGCGAGCGGCGGCGGCCGTTCGCTTCGCCGCACCTCGGTACGGAGCGGTCGGCGGGAGCGGTTGGGGGAGGCGGGGGAAGATGGAAGCAGTGGGACACCCGGAGCGGCCGGGCCTGTCGGGCCTGCCGGGACCGGCGGGGCAGCCGGGAGAAGTACTCGGCGCTTACTTCGACCAGCGCGCGCTTTCCGTGGTGATACCCCGGCCGGTGGCCGACCCGGCGATGCGGATCTTCCTGCTGCACCACGCGGCGGGTTCGCACCGGGTGTTCGCCGACTGGGTGCAGCACTTCCCGGTCGACTGGGAGGTCTGCCTCCTGGAGGCACCGGGGCGCCGGCGGCTGAGCGGCCTGCCCGCCCTCCAGGACGCGCGTGCGCTCGCGGCGTACTTCGCGGAGGCGATCACGCCGAGCCTGGACCGCCCCTACGCCCTCTTCGGCCACAGCATGGGCGCGGCGGTGGCGTACGAACTCACGTACAAGCTCGCCGAGTTGGGCGCTCGCATGCCGAGCTGGCTGGGGGTGTCCGCCTGCCGGGCCCCGCTGCTGGCGGCGGAGTCCTGGCGGGGCCGGCCGGTACACAGCCTGCCGGACGTCGAGCTGCGGACGGTTCTCGCGGAGATGGGCGGGATGCCGGAGCGCGCGCTGTCCGACGACGACGTGTGGCGACGGATCGCTCCGCGTGTGCGGGACGACTTCCGCCTGGCGGAGGGGTGGCGTCCGAGGGTGGCACGTGTGCCGGTGGGGCTGTCGCTGTTCGGGGGTGCGGACGATCCGGTCGTCTCGCCCAGGCAGCTGGTCGCGTGGTCCGAGGCGACGACACGGCCGGCCGGCCGGCACCTCTACAGGGGTGGGCACTTCTATTTCCTGGGCCGGGCGGGGGAGATAGTCCCCCGCCTGGTCTCAGAGGCCCGCCGCTATGGCGCCCCGTCGCGGTGATGTCCGCTTGCCCCCAACTCCCTTTTGTCCGGAGCTTTGTCCGGAGCCATTCGGTGCGGTCCTGCCACGGGCGCGCCGTAGCGCGGGGGAGGGGTTCGTGCGCACGGCTGCGGGCCGTGGGGGCCGTTCGCGCAGTTCCCCGCGCCCCCAACCCCGTTTTGGCCTGCGGGCCGTGGGGGGCTGCTCGCGCAGTTCCCCGCGCCCCCAACCCCGTTTTCGTCCTCGCGCCGTGCGTGGTTGCTCGCGCAGTTCCTCGCGCCCCTAACCTCGTTTTCGTCCTCGGGCCGTGGGGGGCTGGTCGCGCAGTTCCTCGCGCCCCTGAAGGCTCGGTGTTGGCCAGCGCAGGCATCTTCAGCCCGTCCGGCGTTTGAGGACGAGCGCCGTTCAGGCGCGATACGGGGGTGCAGGGGGCGGAGCCCCCGCAGGGGGTCTGGGGCGGAGCCCCAGGGGCCGGAACCCAACCAACTCCGGGTGACGGGCGGGTGGGTGGGCAACCCCCTCCGGGGGTTTTGCTCCGCGTTGATTGCCCCTTGGCCCACGCCACACCCCCCGTACCACCCCCTGGAACCGGGGTTCCCAGCCAAACCCCCGCAGCCGATGATCTGGCCCCGCCATCGAGGAAGGCCCCATGCCCCAACACCCCACCCCCGCAACCGCGTTCTTCGACGTCGACGAGACCCTCGTAACCCAGAAGACCCTCTTCGACTTCCTCCGCTTCCACTACGAAGCCACCGGCCACCCCCCAACCGCCTACACCCGGGCCCGCGCAGCCCTCACGCGCATGCGCGACGCCGGCGCTCCCCGCGAACAGGCGAACCGTGCCTACTACGGGCTGTACGCCGGCGCCTCCGAGGAGGAACTCGCCGAGCAGGGACAGGCCTGGTTCCAGGCGCGGTTGAGCACCGGCGGCTTCTTCCATCCCCCCGGCGTCGCCGCCCTGCGCGGACACCAGCACGCCGGCCACGCCACGGTGCTGGTGTCGGGATCCTTCTTCCCGTGCCTGGGTCCCATCGCCCAACACCTCGGTGCGGACGACGTGTTCGGCACGTCCCCGCTCGTCATGGACGGTCGCCTCACCGGCGAGGTCGTACGCCCCATGATCGGCGAGGCGAAGGCGGACGTCGCCCTGGCGTGGGCGGCCGGGCACGGCGTGGACCCGGCGGACTGCTTCGCGTACGGGGACCACTCCTCGGACCTGCAACTTCTGCGCGCGGTGGGCCACCCCGTGGTCGTCGGCGACGACCCGGCCCTGCGGGCCCACGTGACCGAGGCGGGCGGCCGCACGCTGCCAGGGGTGTCCTAGCCCCTTACCGCGGCGCGTTCCGCGACCGGCCTCAACCATCGCCTAAATCACCAGCCTCAACCATCGCCTAAATCAGGGGACTTGACCGATAGGGGGTTCGGCGAAGCCGAAGGCATCCGCCCCTCCCGCCCACCCCCAAGCATCGAATGCACCAGCTCCCACACCCGATCGAGCCACGGCTCGAAGGGGTCCTCGCGGGTCAGCGCCGACGCGGCCGCCGACTGTGCACCCAGGATCACCGAGACCAGCAGCTGGGCGATGACCTCGGCGCAGTACGCGGATGTCACCGTGCCCTCCGCCTGCCCACGCCGCACCCCGGCCACGACGGCCTGACGCACCTCGCGCAGCAGTCCCCCGGCCCCGGTCCCGGCCAGCAGCTCGTCGTTCGCCAGGCGGAACGCGGCCCGCAGCCGGGTGTCCTCACGCAGTGCGTGCGCGAGGCCGACCGTGAGCGTCCGCAGCGCGGCCGCCGGAGGGGTGCCGGGTCGCTCGGCGTCCCTGAGGAGCCGGGTCCAGTGCTGGGAGCCCGCGGCGACGAGAGCGGCGGCGAGCTTCTCCTTCGAGGGGAAGTGCCCGTAGAGCGCGCCCTTGGTCATTCCGGTGTGCGCGGCGACGGTCTGTACGGCGGCGTCGGCGTACCCGTGACGGGCGAACTCCTGGGCCGCCGCGTCCAGCACCTGCTCCCGGGTGCGCCGGGACCGCTCCTGCTGGTTCATCTGCCACCCTCCGGTGAGCTGCGCACTTTCCGAGAAAGATACCCTCTGGAAGGAATCTTTTTAAGATCGAAAAGTTGCCACTTCCGATACATCCGGTGGAAGGGTGCGGGTGCGCCGGGCACGCGCGGGCGCGCCGACCGCGCACGGGTACGCCGAGCACGTACAGGCGCCGTCGGCCGACCCGGGACAACGATGTCCTCACGCGTGCGCCAACTCGGCTGTGAGAAAGCCCCATTGGAAGCCCGGGGCAACTCGCGCGACCGGCCGAAGGCGATCGGCTTCCTCAGCCGGGCAGACCCGGCAGCACCGTGGCCAGGATCTCCTCCACCCGCTGGGTGATGTCCGCCCGGTTGTTCATCACCCACGACATGTGCTGAGCGCCGAAGAAGGCCGAAACCAGCACCCTGCCGATCACCTCGGGGTCGCTCCCGGCCGGCAGCGCCCCCTCCGTCGCGGCCGCCCGCAGCAGCCCCGTGACGATCTCGGTGTAGCCGAGGAACGGCGTCGGCAGGTCCGCGTCGATCAGTGACTGCTCGATCTGCAGCCGAGCCCCGGCCCGGATGACCTGGTCGTCACGGAACATCACACCCGTACGCGTCAGGAGCTCGCACACCGCGGCCCCGGGGGGCAGGGCCTGGTCCTCGACCTCCTGCGCCATGACCCGCAGGCGTACGTAGAACTCCTCGGTCACGGCCGCCGCGAGCGCGTTCTTGTTGGCGAAGTGGAAGTACACCGCGCCCTTCGTCGCGCCCATCAGCTCGGCGACGTCGAGGATGGTGGTCGCCGGATACCCCTTGTCCGCGAAAGCGCGTGCCGCCGCGTCCAGGATCAGGGTGCGGGTCCGGATCGCGCGCTCCTGCTTGAGGTCGGTGGCGGCGGGTTTCTGGCGGGCCCTTGTGCTCATGCCCAGTCCCTTCTGTTCGCTGTGCGGTGCCTGGCGCCATGGATCCGCGCCGAGAAGGCTTTCCCACAATACCTTCTTGAAGGTATGTTCTTGGAAGGCCTGCGGTGCGGATTGCCGCGCTCTGGCTTGTTCACTCACTTCATTGGGGGATTTTGTGAGGCAGACGTCCATCGCGCCAAAACCGGTCCTGGACCTGGCGGCGCCGGTCCTGAACAGCCCGTACGACCCCGACGGCGAGCCCGCGCTCTCCTTCCAGCAGCCCGTGCCCCGGCACCTGGTCCACCGGGCCTCGGTGGCCGAGGTGCTGCTCACCGACAGCGTCCGGCTCGACGATTCGCGCTTCCTGGTCGCCGCCCAGTGGCCGCGCGACCACGCGCTCCACAACCCCGACGCGACGGGCCGCACCGATCCGCTGCTGTTCGCGGAGACGATCCGGCAGATGTTCGTCTACCTGCCGCACACCTACTTCGGAGTACCGCTGACGCACCGCTTCATCGGTGACCGGCTGAATTTCGACCTGGACGACGCCGCGCCGCTCAGGGTCGGCGCGGCCCCGCTCAACGTGGTGCTCGAAGCCGAGTGGAGGTGGGAGGGCAACCGGCCGCCGAACCGGTACGGGATGCGCCTCGACGTGGCGCTGACCATCGACGGCAAGGTGTACGGGCGCGGCATGATCAGCGGGATCGCCGTCGACGAGCGCCGCTACTCGCTGCTGCGCCGCCGGAAGGCCGACGAGCTCGCCGCGGGCGACGCGGTCCGTCGCCTGCCGGTGGCGCCGGCCGCGGTCGGCCGGCTCCGCGACAAGGACTGCGTCCTGGCCCAGGGCTTCCTCAACGGTGGTGCACGGGACGGCAGTTGGTGGCTCCGGGTCAACACCGACCACCCCATCTTCTTCGATCACCCCAGCGACCACGTGCCGCTGATGGTCGCGATGGAGGGCGCCCGCCAGCTCGGACATGTGCTGGTCCACGAGGGCAACCCGGGCGCCCCGCTGGCCCTGGTCTCGGCGCAGGTCGAGTGCCTCGCGTTCGGTGAACTGGACGTGCCCACGCGGCTGGTGGTCGAGGAGGCCGACGAGCCGACCGGCGACCCGTCGCTGCGCCGGCTGCGCGTCGGCGCCTACCAGAACGGCCGCCCCTTCGTCACCGTCACCACCCTGTGGTCGCGTCCCGTCGTGCCCCGGCTCGCCTTCATTCCGCAGCAGGGAGTACGGGTATGACGCTGAGCACTCCCGAAGTCGAGAGACCGAGCACGCAGCAACTTCCGCTACTGGCACCCCCATTGGTGGCCACAGCCCGCTCGGCGGCAGCACGCGGCGCCGAATTGGCCGAGACAGAAAGGAAGTTGAGCCCCGAGACGGTCGCGGCGCTCACCCTGGCCGGGTTCCCCGCCTACTTCGTGCCGAGGCGCTGGGGCGGTACGGAGGGCGACTTCGCAACACTGCTGGCTGCCGTCGCCGAGGTGGGCGAGGCGTGCGCGTCGGCCGCCTGGTGCGCCGGCCTCTGGGCCGCGCACAGCCGGTTCGGGGCGTACCTGCCGCTGGAGGGTCAGCGCGACCTGTGGGGTGCCTCGCCGAACGTACGGATCTCGACGGGCCTGGCGCCGCACCGGGCCCGCGCGGCGCGCACCGCGAACGGCGACTGGTCGGTGAGCGGTGAGTGGGACTGCGTCAGCGGCATCGACAGTGCCCAGTGGGTGCTGCTCGCGGCCACCGTGTCGGAGGGCGCCGAGGAGCAGGGCGCGGTGCGCGTCTTCGCCGTGCCGTACGCGGACGTCGAGGTGGTCGACTCCTGGCGCAGCACCGGGTTGTGCGGAACGGGCAGCAACTCCGTTGTCCTGAAGCCCACTTCGGTGCCGGGCCGGCGTTCGTTCGTCCTCGCCGACATGCTGGCCGGACGGGCGGGCGAGGGCGCGTCACGCTGCCATGGCGTCCCCGCGCAGCTGGTCGGCGGGCTGATCTTCAGCGCGCCCGCCGTGGGGGCCGCCCGCGCCGCCCTGCACGCCTGGACCGGCTGGGCGGCCCCGAAGGCCGCCGAGAGCGATGCCGCTTCCCGTGGCCCCCTCAACCGGTGCCTCGCCCGCTCGTCGGCCGAGATCGAGGCGGCCGTACTGATGCTGGCGGAGGCGGCGCGGCGCGCGGACGCCGAGCCGGTCACCCGGCTCGGCGTCGCCCGCAACCACCGCGACGCGGCGGTCGTGGCGGATCTCCTGGTCACCGCCGTGGAACGGCTCTTCCGCACCGGCGGTCTGCACGCCCGCGACGGCGAGGGCACCCTCCAGCGCTGCTGGCGCGACGTCCACACGGTCGCGTCCCACGCGGTCCTCCAGTTCGAGGAGGCAGCCGCCCACTACGCGGGCGCGGCACTGACCCCGTAGGCCGCACCGGAGTGCCTACGTCGGGAACTCCCCGAGCCAGCTGCGGTCGAGCAGGTTCTCGGGGAGGTACTCCGACTCGACGGTGATCGGCCGTCCGGCGTCGTAGGCGAGGCAGGCCAGGGCGAGGGGGGCGAGGGCGACGGCTCCGTCGAGGTCTTCGCTGCGTTCTTCGTCGGACGTCGTCCAGTAGTCGTGGTGCAGCTCGACAGCCTGGACGAGGGCCTTGTCGAACTCCTCGTCGTCCTGGGTGATGAAGCGGTAGAAGACGTTGAGCGGGGGATAGAGGATCTTGAGCATCAGCTCGCGGCCGACGAACCGGAGGTTCTCCGGGTTGGTGCCGTCGAACGCTGCGACCAGCTTGTCCCCGAGGCCCTCGCCTTCGAGCCAGTACGTCTGGAGCGCCTCGACCCAGGAGTAGATGTACTCCTCGAACTCGGCCTCCGAGCCACGCAGCAACTCCATGGGCACGTTGGCCAGTTGAGTCATCCGGGGCTGGTCACGGCAGATGATGGCGAGCCAGAACGCCTGGAGCCAGGTGCCGGGGTCGGTGAAGTGCGTGGGGCCCCCGAGGCCCGGAACGGTCCGCTTCTCGTGCGCGATCATGCACTCGACCGTGGCCCCCTCGGGCGCCGTGGCGGAGGCGAAGAGCGCGGACCCGGTCTGCATCGCGGCCACCCACGCCTCCCACGTCTCGCTCGCGTTCGCGGTCGGGTCGTGAAGGCAGTGGATGTAGGCGGTGCTGAGCGTCTTGCCGAAGGTGAGGCCGAACATGTGCGGTGACCGCTCGACGCGTTCGATCTCTCGCAGGGTCCGTGCGTCGACCCCCTTGAGCAACTCGGCAGGGTTCTCGCCCGGGTCGTACGGGGTCCGGGAAATCTTGGTCGGGCTGGTCAACTTGGCTCCTATGCCGGGAATTCGCCGAGCCGACCGATGGCGAGCGGCCCGAATCAGGGCAGATTCGCACGAAGTGCGAGTGAAGGCCGACCTCTTCTATTCCGGCGGCGAGGGCTGCTCCGAACCCCCGTCGAAGAGGTAGGTGTAAATCCCCTGGAGGTATTCGTACAGTGTGTCCGAGTCGGGGAATTCGATGTTCGTCAGACGCTCATATTCGGCGACTGTGAGGGACCTTTCGCGCAACAGCTCGTACAGTCCGACCCGCACGTTCTCGACGAAGTTCGCATTGAAGGCCATGAGCGTCGGACGAAGGTAGCCGCTGGTGTCGTAGGCCTGCTCCAGCTGCAGGTATGTCGTGATGAACTTTTGCAGTTCGCCGTTCAAGAGGGCTCCATCAGGGGTGGCGGCCGGGTGCCGGGTTGCTGAACATCGTGTGCAGGTTCCATTTACCGTCGTGGAATCTGTACACCGGCAGAATTGACCCGCCTTCGAAGTCCACGGGCAGGAACTCGCCGTGATCTGCCGGGTTCCGATAGTAGCCGGACAGGCGCTCGTGTCCCTCGGCGCCGAGTACCTGATCAATCGCCGTCGGACCCGGCGGCTCTCCGGTGCGTGCGATCTCGTCGCGGAAATACTGGTCGGCCCGGACCATGTCCTCGGGGTGGTCGAACCTCGTCGCATACGGACCCACGCGGTGCGTACCACCGTGGACGCCGTCCACCGTGGTGCCGGTCAGCGGGTCGACGTTGTTCTCCGATTTGAGCAGCCCGGCGTAGTCGGAGTTCGGCCCGTAGACCACCGGCGCCCCGCCGGCGTTGTGGAGGACGGTTCCCAGGCGATCCTGCAACGCCTGGTCATCGGGGTAGAGGTGGCGTCCGGGAGCGTGCCCCTCCCCGCCCTGGCGATCGTCCAGCGCCTTGATGCGGTCGTCGACGACCTTGGGGTCCAGCGGTGGGTGGCCTCCGGGGTCCGCCGAGGGAGCACTTCCGTCGACACCGCCTCCCGATGACCCGGCGTGCGGTGTGGCAGGGCCCGAGGGGTGGGCCGTTCCCCCGCCGTTGCCGCCGCCACCTCCCTGATGCGTGGCGGAAGAGCCGTGGTGGGCAGGGTCGGTGGGACTTGAGCCGCTGTGCTGGGCGGGCGATCCGTTGCCGGACGAGTGGGAGGCCTCGGGACCTCTGCCGTGGTCGTGAGCCGAACCGCCGGGTGCGTGCCCCGGTGCGTGCCCCGCCCGATCGGGCACCTCCCCGGGACGCGGAGGGCCCCCAGGGTGTCCCGCGGCGCTCTCGCCGGTGTGCGCCCCCGCGAGGACCGGCTCCCTGACGCCCGTCGGGACGGTCTCGCCGACATGCGGCGCGCCCGTCGGGACGGTCTCGCCGACATGCGGCAGCGAGCTCTTGAGGCGGGCGATGTCGTCCGCGCTCAGCTCCACCTTCGCCGCCGACGCCGTGCCGTCCGGCTTGATGACCGAGCCGTCGTCCAGGTTGAGGCGGCTGCCGCCGGGCCACTCGATGTAGTTGCCCTTCACCACGGGCAGATCGGCGTTCTTCACGTAACTGCCGTCGATGTCGAAGCGCCCGCCGCCGGCCAGGACGTCGGCGTAACGGCCGGAGGTGACGTTCTTGAGGTTGCCGAACAGGTCGCCGACCTTGATCACGCCGAATTTGCCGGCCTTGGCGACGTACGTCATCGGGTCGACGACCTTGGCGACCTTGCCGGTGACGGAGAGGACCTTGGCGACGGCCCCGCCCTTGGCCGCGCTGCCCGCGCCGCCCGTGAAGACCGTGGTCAGCACGTTGAAGGTGACGCCGCCGGCCGCGCGCGCCGGGTTCTTGCCCCATTCGTCCCAGGCGACCAGCGCCTTGCCGGTCTCCTTCATCGCCGTACGCGAATCACGCAGCCAGCCCGGGAGGTCCTTGTCGGGGACGGCCCAGTAGGCGGCGGCGAACGGGGTTGCGGTGATCGCGAGGCCGGTCGCCAGCTTCGCGAGACCCGTCCAGGCCTGGCCCGCCTTGTCCCAGCCGTCGGTTCCGACGAGCGTTCCGAGGCCCTTGATGGTGCCCCAGATGCCGTCGACGATGAACCCGTCCCACACGAAGCTCTTCGTCTGCTCCCACAGCCAGCGCAGCCCCGTGTATTCGCGCTCGGCGTGCCCGCCCCAGGGGGTCTCCTCGGCGTGCTTGAGCGCGTCGGCGGAGTAGCCGTACATGCCCGGCTTGTGGCTGCCGTCGTCCACCGACAGTTTGCTGCCGTTGACGAGGGCGGTGATGGCGTCGTGGCACGCGCGCTCGGCGTCCGTGAACGCGGCGACGGTGGCGGCGACGTCGTTCATCAGCCGCTCGTTGTGGTCGATCTTCTTCTGGTCGCGCCGCCAGTGGTCGTCACCCGCGATGCTGTCCGTGAAGGCGAACGCCTCGGTGCGCAGGCTCTTCAACCTGTCGACCAGCGGCTTGACTTGGGACTCGTACGTCGTGAGGGCCGCGGCCGCCTTTTCGAGACCGTCGGCGAAGTCGTCGGACTTCGTCTTCACCGGGAGCGTGGTGGCGAACAGCTGGTCGGCCTCGGGCGCCTGGTAGCAGGCGGACAGGCCCTGGAACTCCTTGTGGACATTGGATCCGCCGTCGCGGAATTCCCCGGCCTGCTTGGTGAGCGCGGCGGCGTCCTTGCCGAGCTGTTCCAGGTTGCCGGTGAACATCGGAATGCCGGCGGGCTCGATGACGTCCTTGCTCACTTGCCGCCCCCGGACTTGTCGGCGGGCGGCTGCGGGACGGGCTTGCCGTCCGGCCCCAACTCCTGGCCCTGGTCGTTGACGACGGGATCCCTCACGGCCTGCTTCTGCTTGTTCGCGGCCATGTCGAGGTCGCCCTTGACGTACTCCGTCGTCGCGTCATACGCACCGTTCAGCGAATGCTCGGTGCGCACCGCGATGTAGCCCAGCTCCTGCGCCTTGTGCTGCATGAACTCGCCGAGCGCGCCGCCGACGGGGCCCATGGGGGCCTCGCCGCAGTACGGGCCGGAGATCGTGCCCGCGCTCGTCGCGGCCGACTTCAGGCTCTCCTGCATCGCCGTTCCGGCCTTCGACATGGCCTCGGCCGCCGTCGCCGTCTTCTTCAGAACGCCCGACACCCCGGCCGGCTTGATGTCCCAACTCGTCATCGCACCACACCCCCGTCCTTCAACTGCCCACTGCGGTACGCCTGTTCAGGGCGAGCCCGTCGCCCTAACCGATGGCGTCGACCGCCGACTTGGCCTTCGAGAGCGTCGAGTGCGCGGTGCCGTCGTTGAGTTCGAGCGTCCCGCGCACCAGGCGGATGATCTCGCGGACCTCGGCCGCGGCCTTGTTCCAGCGCAGCTCCTTGCCGTGGTACTCGTCCGAGACGCCGTCGGCGGTGAACTCGGCCATCGCCGCCTTCACGGCCCGGTCGCGGTCGTTGAGCACCCGCTCCAGATGCCCGACGATCCCGGCGAGACCGCCCTGCACCTCCGTCGAGGCGCCGGTGTCGTAGCTGAGCCGGTCCTGGTTGTGACCCATGTCCCTGATCCCCCGTACCTAGTGGCGTCCGCCGAAGCGGGCCGCGTCGAAGTTGGCCGCCGACATGTTCTTGTGGGCGTTGGACTCCTGCTCGTGGTCACCCGCGTTGAACGCGGTGTCCATACCGGACTGTCCGCCCAGGATGTCCTGGAGCGACCCGTTCAGATCGTTGGTGATCTCGTCGGCATGCGCCTTGAACGAGTCGAACGCGGCCTTGCCGGAGCCGTTGAACTTGCCCTCCAGCGGGTCCGCCGCGGCGATCAACTGCCGGATCAGCGAGCCCAGATCGGAGCTCGATCCCTCGGTGCTCTTCCCCAGATCGGACAGAGTCGTGGACCCCATGTCGAACTTCACGCACACACCCCCGTAATTGACGTCGCCGTCCCCGTCGCGGCCGCCGTCCCGGTGGCCGCGCGCCGCCCCCTGTGCCTCGGGCGGCGACTTCCATGTCTATCGAACGGCTGTCGCAGGTGCAACGCGCTTCCGTCCCAGCCTTGTCACCGCGTCGCCCTCCGGGGGTGGGTGGTGGAGGATTCCCCCACCCCGCCCCTTCCCTTGACCCTCCGGGGGTGGGGTGGGTGACGGCGCGCTCTTGGGGCTCGGCCCCAGACCCCGTTTCGCGCCTTGAGGGCGCTCGTCCTCAATGTCCCCCAAGGCCTCAAGGGCCAGGCCCCATGACGGGCTGAAGATGTCCCCGTACCCGGTGCTGATAAGGGGCGCGGGACTGTGACATGTGCGCGGCTCCGCCGCGGTGGGCGCGACCGGAAGACCCTGGTTACCTACAGGGGCGCGGGGCTGTGACGTGTGCGCGGCTCCGCCGCGGTGGGCGCGACCGGAAGACCCTGGTTACCTACAGGGGCGCGGGGAACTGCGCGACCAGCCACGCACGGCCCGCAGACGCAAGCGGGTTGAGGGGCCGGGACCCGCGTCCCAGCCCCCCGCCCCTCAGTTCGCCGCGCCTTCCCACTCCAGGAACGCGGCCCACGCACCCGGTGCGATCGCGAACGAAGGTCCGTCCGCCACCTTGGAGTCCCTCACGTGGACGGCCTCGCAGCAGGCGGCTACCTCTACGCAGTTGCCGCCGCTGGAGCTGCTGTACGAGGACTTGGCCCAGGGGAGGGCTACCTCTACGCAGTCCCCGCCGCTGTCGCTGCTGTACGAGGACTTGCGCCAGGTGAGGGCCAGCTCTACGCAGTCGCCGCCGCTGGAGCTGCTGTAGCTGGACTTGAACCACTGGAGGGTGTTGCTCATCTCTACTCTCCCGACAACTCCTCGATGAGACCCAGTGATGCGCGAGGGTCCAAAGCCTGTGCTCGGATCTTCGCATAGCGCTGGGCATACGTACTCACCTTTGCGGGGTCGGTGATCAGTAGGCTCTCGTCCTGCGGCTCCAGGTAGATGAGGTGGTCGTGCTCCGGGGTCTCCAGAACGTTCATCCCGCCTCGGGCGCCCGCGTGCTCTCCGTTCAACCCACAGTCCATAGGCAGCACTTGGAGTGTCACATTACGCCGCCGTGCGCACTCCGCCAGGTGCCGCATCTGGCCGCGCATGACGTCCGCCCCGCCGATCACCCTGCGCAGCACGGACTCCTCAAGCACCGCCTCGATCAGCGCGACCGGCGTACAGTCGAAGAGGGCCCGTCGTGCCATCCTCGCCTCCACCAGTTCCTCGACCCGCTGTTCGGGCAAGGGCGGGTAGCCGCCGCCGATCAGCGCTCGCGCGTACTCCTCCGTCTGGAAGAGCCCGTGAATGACGAGGGTCGCGTACAGGCGGAGTACTACGGCCGTCTGCTCCAGCAGGGCGTAGTCCTGGAACTGCACGGGATACTTCTCCAACCGCACCGGAACGCGCGCGTCCTCGAAGATTTCCAGGCCGTCCCCGAGCACCCGCTCAAGCTGCACCAGCATGTCGTCGCTCGCGGGCTGGGCCAGGGTCTCCATGGCGCTCACGGCCGCTGAGGAGAAGCCGATCTGCTGCCCCAGTTGCTCCTGCGTCCACCCTTTCCGTACCCGGAATTTGCGAGCGAGGCTCGCCACCATCTGGGCCGTCGGCCCCGCCGTCACCTTGTTTTCCGCTCGTGCCATTTCTGATCACGCTCCGACTCGACCGGTCTCAACCGGTCACGACTCAACCCCGCCGAATTCGACTCGCTCGCAAGGGAGTTGGGGCTGGTCAACGACTCCCCGACGGACCCTCCGAGGCCATGGAAAACGGTAGCGGGACGGGCCGAAACTGTCCCCGTGGATACGCGAATCGGCGAGGCAAATCTGGACTGGATTCCGCTCTCCGGCATCCGGCTGAGAAAAGCGGGCGTGCAATTCGACGCGGTACGGGTCGACGGGGACGCGGGGCGCTGCGTCGCGGACGCGATGGAGGAGCTGACCGGGGGTGATCCGGGGCCGATCGTCGCGGATGCGCTCGGCTGCCGGGCGGTGTACTTCCTGGTGCCGCCGCGCAGCACGTCACACCGGTCCTGGCCCGCCGTGGCGATTCCGTTCAACTCGGTTCATGGCAGGGCGAGTTACGTACCCGTACCCGCGTTGAACGGGCACACGTGGCCGCTGTCGTGACGGTTTCCGCCGTCGGGACCGGACCGGTTCGTGCACACGCCGCTGCTGTGCGCGGTCGTGAGTCAGCTCAGGGAGTGATCCGGGAGCGAGAGGAGTGAGAGGGGCGAGAGGCGCTCAGTTGGCCGCGGCCGGCTTCCGGACTCCCTTGCCGCTGTCGCAGACGAGGCCCCTGATCCCCGTCGAGCCCTTGGGCTTGGCGACGGCCTGGCCGTCCCGGCAGTCGCCGTCGTCGGCCGCGTCCCGGCAGCCCTGGAGCCAGCGTTCGGGGGAGGCCGCGGCCTTCGGGCCGCCCTGCTCGTGGCGCCACTGCTCGCAGCCGCCGCTCTTGAGGAAACCCTGGGTCTTCCCGGTCGGGTCCGCCTTCATTCCGGACAGGGCGACCACGTAACCGCCCTCGTAGGCGACGTCCTCGTGGAACACCGGCTTGTCGTTGAAGGCCGAAACGGCCACGGCTCCGATGCCGAGGCAGACGGCGATGCCGACTGCGAGGGCTATCAGGAGGTTCCGGCGGGAGGGGCCTTGATGGGCGGTGTATTGAGGTGCCTGACCAAGAAGAACCATGCGGTCACTCTGGCATACCGCCATTTTCGTTTCGCCGGAGGGTAATTGATGCCGCATCAACGCCATGTGGCCGGCCCGGGCGTCCTGGAACGTTCCCGGAATTGTCCGCAGTCCGTAACGGAGGCAGCCTCTCGGCTCCACGACTCGTCATGCTCGGTGACCGGGGGCGGACGAGGGACTGCGACGAAAAGAGGCGGACATGGCACGGCACGGCGGGCGAGGCTGGTACGGCAAGTTGGTCGGTGCCGCGCTCGGGGTGACGATGCTCGCCACCGGGGCGTCGGTGTGGACCGCACAGGCCGGCTCGGCGGACAGCCCGTCACCGAAGGCGAGCGCGCCGGCCGAGCCCGGCAATGACGGCAAGCGGGTCGACACGACCATCGCGCACTCCTCGGACGCGGGCCCGCGCGGCGTGAACATCACCATCGACGACGGCCCCGACCCCACGTGGACGCCCCAAGTCCTCGATCTGCTGCGGCAGTACGGCGTGAAGGCCACGTTCTGCATGGTGGGTACGCAGGCGCAGGCCCACCCGGACCTCGTGAAGAAGGTCGTCGCGGCCGGGCACCGGCTGTGCGACCACACCGTGTCCCACAACACCTCCATGGACAAGAAGCCCCAGGCCTACCAGTCGCAGCAGATCCTCGACGCCGAGAACATGATCACCAAGGCGTCCGGCGGGGTACGGCCCATGTACTACCGGGCGCCGGGCGGGGCGTTCACCCCGTACAGCCGTGAACTCGCCGCCTCGCGCGGCATGCGTCCGCTGGGCTGGAACGTGGACAGCAAGGACTTCGAGCGGCCGGGGGCCGACGCCATCGTCGCCACCGTCGAGAAGGAACTGCACAACGGGCCGACGATCCTCTTCCACGACGCGGGCGGCAACCGCGCGCAGACCCTTGAGGCCCTGCGCAAGCTGCTTCCCTGGCTCAAGGAGCAGGGCCACACCTTCGGCTTCCCGATCCGCTAGCCGCTGCTCTTCGTGTAGTCGAGGAACTCGGGTGCGCCCACGGTCTGGCGGTGCAGGCGGCCGTCCGGCATGACACTGACGGTGCTCGGTTTTCCGGGGTCACAGGTGCCGGTCGAGCCGGGGGCCACTTCGGTCGGTCCGATCTTGAGCGGGGCGTCGGACGAGTCGGGGGGTTCGGCCAGGCGGGCCTGGAAGACGCAGTGGTAGCCGCTGCCGTCGGCCGTGAGCGTGAGCACCGGGTCGCCCACGCGGCCCGGGCGGATCACCAAGTGCCGTTGATTGTCACCGGAGTTGCTCGCTATGACGGCCGACCAGCTGCCTATGTACTGCTGCGGTACGACGTCCGGGGTGCGGGAGTCGGAGGGGGCGCCGGAGTCCGGGGTGGCCGTCGGCGTGGCCTTCGGGGGCGGCTTCTGCGGGCCGCCGCGCATGAACGCGTACACCGAACCGCCCGCGCCGACCGCCACCACGAGCGCCACCGCGATCAGCGCCGCCGTGGTCTTGGCGCTGCGGCGCAGCGGGGGTTCCGGGTCGGGCTCGGGGGCGTAGGGGGAGTAGGTGGGGGTGTAGTGGCGGTCGTGCCAGTCATGTCGGTCGTGCCGGCCGCGTCGGTCGTGCTGGTCGTGCTTGCCGTACTGGTCGTGCGGCGGGGGAGTGGGCGGGCCGGGGTTCTCCAGGTCCAGTAACTTGGCCGCTTCGCTTGCCAGTTGGGCCACCACGGGGGTGGGCAGCCACGGGTGGGGGGTGGTGGCGGGGAGGCGCTCCAGGACGCGGCCGAGGGTGGGGCGGGCGGCCGGGTCCTTGTGCAGGCAGTCGCCGATCAGCTCCTGGAGGGACTCGGGTACGCCGTCGAGGTCCGGGGGCTCCTGCGCGATGCGGAACATCAGCGCGTGCACCCCGCTCGTCGCCTCCCCGAAGGGGAGTCTGCCGCTCGCCGCGTACGCCAGGACCGAGCCGAGGCAGAACACGTCGCAGGCGGGGGTGACGCGGTCGCCGCGTATCTGCTCCGGCGCCATGAACCCGGGCGAGCCGATCAGGGCGCCCGCGCGGGTCAGGCCGCCGTCCGTGCTGGTTTCCAGCGCACGGGCGACGCCGAAGTCGATGACGCGGGGGCCGTCGACGGTGACCAGCACGTTGGAGGGCTTCAGGTCGCGGTGGACGAGGCCGGCGGCGTGGATGTCCTGGAGGGCGCGGGCGAGGCCGTGCGCGAGTACGCGTACGGAGTCTTCGGGGAGGGGGCCGTGGTCTTCGACGACGGACTGGAGGTCGGGGCCCGCGACGTAGCCGGTCGCGACCCAGGGGACGGGGGCGTCGGTGTCGGCGTCCAGGACCGGGGCGGTCCATTGCCCGCCCACGCTGCGGGCGGCGAGCACTTCCTGGCGGAAGCGGGCGCGGAAGTCGTCCTGGTCGGCCAGGTCGGGGCGGACCAGTTTCACGGCGACGGTGCGGGCGCGGTCGGAACGGGCGAGGTAGACCTGGCCCATGCCGCCCGCGCCCAGGCGGGCCAGCAGGCGATAGCCGCCTATTCGCTCCGGGTCGGCCGGCTGTAGGGGCTGCGTGCGGTCCATGCCGGGTGCCCTTCCGGGGGTGGGGTGGGGTGGGCGGTGCGGTGCGGTCGACGGGGTGAGGATAGTGCGGGGGCCCTGCGGGGCTGGGGGGTAGGGGGTTGGGGGGTGCTGGCCTCCGCGCCCCTGGCCCCCTCTGAAGGCCGGTTCACGGCTGCGGGCCGTGGGGGCCGTTCGCGCAGTTCCCCGCGCCCCTGAACCCCTCTTTCGTCCTCGGGTCGTGGGTGGCTGGTCGCGCAGTTCCCCGCGCCCCTGACATCCGCTGTCGGCTGCGGGCTGTGGGGGGCTGGTCGCGCGGTTCCTCGCGTCCCTGAACCCCTCTTTCGTCCTCGGGCTGTGGGTGGGGCCAAAGGCGACACTTTGCCGAGGTGGGGTGGGTGAGGCGTACAGGATGGCCATGGTCGTCGTCGGTGGGGCGTACTTACCCTGGGGGCATGACCCCTCAAGGCACCCCCGATCCCCAGGCCGGCGCGGCTGTGAAGGCCGCCGACCGCGCGCACGTGTTCCACTCCTGGTCCGCCCAGGGCCTGATCGACCCGCTCGCCGTGGCCGGCGCGGAGGGGTCGTACTTCTGGGACTACGAGGGCAACCGCTACCTCGACTTCACCAGCGGGCTCGTCTTCACCAACATCGGCTACCAGCACCCGAAGGTCGTCGCCGCGATCCAGGAGCAGGCCGCGACGATGACGACCTTCGCGCCCGCGTTCGCCGTGGAGGCGCGCTCGGAGGCGGCCCGGCTGATCGCCGAGCGCACCCCGGGCGACCTCGACAAGATCTTCTTCACCAACGGGGGTGCGGAGGCCGTCGAGAACGCGATCCGGATGGCCCGGCTGCACACCGGCCGCCACAAGGTGCTGAGCGCGTACCGCTCGTACCACGGCGGTACGAACACGGCGATCAACCTGACGGGGGACCCGCGCCGCTGGGCCTCCGACAGCGGCTCGGCCGGGGTCGCGCGGTTCTGGGCGCCGTTCCTGTACCGGTCGCCCTTCCACGCCACCACCGAGGCCGAGGAGTGCTCGCGGGCGCTCAGGCACCTTGAGGACACCATCGTCTTCGAGGGTCCCGGCACCATCGCCTCGGTCATCCTGGAGTCGGTGCCCGGTACCGCCGGGATCATGACGCCGCCGGCCGGCTACCTGCCCGGCGTGCGCGCGCTCTGCGACAAGTACGGGATCGTCCTCGTCCTGGACGAGGTCATGGCCGGGTTCGGCCGGACCGGCGAGTGGTTCGCGTCCGAGCACTACGACGTGGTGCCCGACCTGCTGACCTTCGCCAAGGGCGTCAACTCCGGGTACGTGCCGCTCGGCGGCGTCGCCATCAGCCGGGAGATCGCCGAGACCTTCGAGCACCGGCCCTTCCCCGGTGGGCTCACCTACTCCGGGCACCCGCTGGCCTGCGCCGCCGCCGTCGCCACCATCAACGTGATGGAGGAGGAGGGCGTCGTCGAGCAGGCCGCCCACATCGGTGCCACGGTGCTGGAGCCGGGGCTCCGCGAGATCGCCGAGCGGCACCCCTCCGTCGGCGAGGTGCGTGGGCTCGGCGTGTTCTGGGCGCTGGAGCTGGTGCGCAGCAAGGAGACGCGCGAGCCGCTGGTCCCGTACAACGCGACCGGCGCGGACAACGCCCCGATGGCCGCCTTCGGCGCCGCCTGCAAGAAGAACGGGCTGTGGCCCTTCATCAACATGAACCGCACCCATGTCGTGCCGCCCTGCAACATCACCGAGGGTGAGGCCAAGGAAGGCCTCGCGGTGCTCGACGAGGCGCTGACGGTGGCCGACCGGTACACCGTGTGAGGCGCCGGCATTGATCACCTATCGGTGCCGATGACGCATCCGCCCTGATCAAGGGGCAAATCCTCGCTCTCCTTTGTCCGGTTTCCGGGCACCCCATAGGGTGGCCCGGAGCCGGAGGAGGGGAGCGAGTCATGCCCGCGAGCGGAGCGGTCACCCGCAACACCCTTCGACAACAGATAGCGGACGCGCTGCGTGACGAGGTGCTCGCGGGGCGTATGCAGCCCGGTGAGGAATTCACGGTCAAGCAGATAGCCGAGCAGTACGGCGTCTCGGCGACGCCCGTGCGCGAGGCGCTCGTCGACCTGTGCGCGCAGGGCCTGCTCGACTCCGACCAGCACCGCGGCTTCCGGGTGCGGGTGTTCACCGTCGAGGACTACAAGGGCATCGTCGAGGCCCGGGCGCTCGTGGTCGACGGGATATTCCGGCGGGCCGCGGTCCCCGGCTCCGTCGAGGCGCACGGCCCGGCCCTGGTGTCGGTGCGGCGGCGCGGCGAAGAGGCCGCGCGGGCCGCCCGCGGCGGTGACCTGAACATTCTGGTCGGCTACGACCTGCGGTTCTGGCGGGAGCTGTGCGCGCTCGCCGGGAACTCCTACATCTCCGACTTCCTGCACCGCCTGCGCATGCAGAGCTGGGTGTTCGCGGTCCCGTACCTGCGCGGCCACAGCGACCTCAGCGACTGGCTGTGGACCGGCCACGGCGAGGTCGTCTCGGCGCTCGCCCTGGGCGACTTCGAGGCGGCTCGGGCGCTGATAGCCGCCTACAACGACGAATCCCTCATATGGGCGGAGCGGCTACCGCGGTGATCACCGATCCGGCCGGACAGGTCGAACTGAGCGTCGTCGTCCCCGCCTACAACGAGGACCAGCGCCTCGCGCCCACCCTCGACGCGATCCGCTCCCACCTCGGCGACAGCTGCTCCTGGGAGCTGATCGTCGTCGACGACGGGTCGAGCGACGAGACCGTACGGGTCGCGCGGGAAGCCGCCGCCCGGGATCCGCGCGTCAGCGTCGTCGTCAGCGAGGCCAACCGGGGCAAGGGCCACGCCCTGCGGCTCGGGGTGCTCGCCTCCTACGGGCGCCGCGTCCTGGTCACGGACGCCGATCTGGCCACCCCCATCGAGGAGTTGGACCATCTCGCCAAGGCGATGACCGAGGGCGACACGGCCGCCGCGATCGGCTCGCGCGCCCACCCCGGGGCCCGCATCGAGGTCCACCAGAGCCGGCTGCGCGAGACCGTGGGCCGCATGGGCAACCGGCTGATCCGGGCCGTGGCGGTGCCCGGCATCCATGACACGCAGTGCGGCTTCAAGCTGTTCGACGGCGACAAGGCGCGCGCCGCGTTCGCGGACGCCCGCCTGGACGGCTGGGGCATCGACGTGGAGATCCTCCAGTTCTTCCGCCGGAAGGGCTGGCCGGTCGCCGAGGTACCGGTGCGCTGGTCGCACCAGGAGGGCTCCAAGGTGGGCGCGGCCGACTACGGCAAGGTCCTGTGGGAGCTGGGCCGCCTCAAGGCGCGCGCGGTGCGCCGCGTCGACCTGGTGCTCGGCGCTCTCTACCTGCTGGCGAGCGTGCTGCTCTACAAGAACCTGTGGGGCGACCTCGGGCGCGGTTACCTCAGCGACTCGATGCAGGACCAGAACCAGTGGGAGTGGTTCTTCTCGGTCACCGCGGACAACGTGGCCCATCTGCGCGACCCCTTGTTCACCACCGTCCAGAACTTCCCCGACGGCGTGAACCTCATGGGCAACACCCCGATGCTGGGCCTGTCGGCGCCCCTCGCCCCGGTCACCCTCGCCTTCGGGCCGACCGTCACCTGGGCGCTCATCCTCACCCTGGGGATATCGGCGACCGCGTACGCCTGGTACTGGCTGTTCGCCCGGCGGGTGACCGAGAACCGGTGGGCGGCCGGGCTCGGCGGGGCGCTCGCGGCCTTCGCGCCGCCGGTGATCTCGCACGCCAACGCCCACCCGAACTTCTGCGTCCTGTTCATGATCCCGCTGATCATCGACCGCGCGCTGCGGCTCTGCGAGGGCCGGAACGTCCGCCGCGACGGGCTGGTCCTCGGCCTGTTCACGACGTACCAGATCTTCCTCGGCGAGGAGGTGCTGCTGCTCGCCTCGCTCGGCATGGCCCTGTTCGCGCTGTCGTACGCGCTGGCCCGGCGCGATGTCGCCCGGGCCGCGGTCCGGCCGCTCGCGCGCGGGATGGCGTACGCGGTCGGGGTGTGTCTGGTCCTGGTCGCGTATCCGCTCTACCGGCAGTTCGCCGGGGCGCAGAGCTACCACAGCGTGCTGCACGGCGACAGCGCGGGCAACTCGCCGCTCGCCCTGATCGAGTTCGCGGGCCGCTCGCTGTGGGGCGACGACGCCACCGCCGACAGACTGGCCCTCAACCGCACCGAGCAGAACGCCTTCTACGGCTGGCCGCTGGTGGCGCTCGCCTTCGCCCTCGTCGTACGCCTGTGGCGGCGGCCCCTGGTCAAGGCGCTCGCGTTCACCGGCGTCGCGGCGGCGGTCCTCTCGCTCGGGCAGAAGATCCGCATCCCTTACACGGACGTGGTGTTCACCGGGCCCTGGAAGCTGTTCGCGCACAAGCCGCTCTTCGAGTCGGTGATCGAGGGCCGGGTCGCGATGATCTGCGCGCCGGTGCTCGGCGCCCTGATCGCGTTGAGCGCGGGGCGTCTCGCGCTCAGCCGCGCCCGGGCGACCCGGGCGGCCGGCTTCACCGCGATCGCCCTCGCGCTGCTCCCGATCGTGCCGACGTCGTTCCCCACCAACGCCCGCCCCGAGGTGCCCGAGTTCATCTCGGCGGGCCTGTGGAAGAAGTACGTGAAGCCGGGCGAGTCCCTGGTCCCGGTGCCGCTGCCCGACCCCGGCTCGGCGGAGGCCCTGCACTGGCAGTCGTCGACCGGCCTCGGCTTCTCGGTGCCGGGCGGCTACTTCAACGGGCCCTGGGGTCCGGACCGCATCGGCATCTACGGGGCCTCGCCGCGCTGGACGTCCAACCTGTTCGGCGACATCCGCTCCGGCAAGCCCATCCCCGACATCGGCACGGACTGGCAGAACCAGGCCCGCGCGGACTTCGCGTACTGGCACGCGGGCGTCCTGGTCCTCGCCCCGCAGCCGCAGGCGCCCCAGCTGTACGAGACGGTGAGCCGGCTGCTCGGCGGGAAGCCGGGCACGAAGGTCGGCGGGGTCTGGATCTGGGACGTGTCACAGGTGCGGTGAGCCGTCGCCGACCTGACGGGCTGCGGTGCCGGTTAGCCACGGGCCCCCCTGACGGGCTGCGGTGCTGGTGAGCCACCGGACCCCCGACGGCCGCCGGTGCCCGTGAGGTCTCCGCGTCTCGGGTCGAGCGCCCCCGCTCCCAAGTCCGAGTAACAGACGGCCTCGTGGGTAAACCCTCCCGACCGGGCACGGGGGGATCCGGTCACCCCGCACCGGGAGTTGACGGGCACTCTTCGCGCGGCGTGCCCGGCGCATTACGCTGTCCCGACCATCGCACGAAACGAGTTGAGAGCGAGCCCGTCTTGGCCTGTGACCTGTGGCTGGTCCCCCTCGTCGACGTGCTGTGCCACAGCCCCGACAATCCGTTCGCGGAGGAGATCGCCTCGTACGACAAGGCGCTCGGCGACGCCGGGCTCCCGCCCGTACCGGTCTTCGCGTACATGCCGGGCCTGTCCGGGGACGTGGCACCGGTGGCCGGGTTCGACTACGACGCGCTGCACTTCCTGCGCCGCGCCTACCTGCTCCAGCTGTGCGGCCTCGCGGTGACGCCGGTCGACGAGCTCGGCGGCGACTACGAACAGCTTCTGGAGATGTTCGAGCCGACCGCCCAGCAGTCGCACCTCGTCTGGCACTACGACCACGCGGGCGCCTACGTGCCGGTCGACTTCGCGGCGCCGCTCTCCAACGAGGAGCTGCTCGCGGGCGGTGGTCCGCTGGGCTCGGCGCAGGGGCTGCTGCGGGAGCTGCAGTTCGTGGGTCCGGCCATCGGAATAGATCCGGCCAACCCGCCGACCGCACCCGCCCCGCCGGCCCGGCCCACCTCGCTCGAGGAGCCGGCCGGACCCATCCCCTACGACGAGAGCCCGTTCGCGCGCGAGCGGCACGTGTGGCTGGGGCTGCACGCGGCGGCCACCCGCAGCCTCGCGCAGGGCTCGATGATCATCTTCAGCTGAGCCGGGGCGGGCCGGGCTGGGCCGGCCTGAACTGAGCCGGGCTGGGCCGGCCTGAGCTGAGCCGGGCCGAGGGCCGTCGGAGGGCTCAGCCCGGGAGCCCCGGCCTTCCCGGGCCCTTGGCTTCACGTGGCGCGCTCAGCGCGGGCCCTCCGGCGGTCGCTGGCGCGGCATGTTCGGGCGGGTGGCCGGGGGCAGCGGGAAGCGGCCGGGGCCGGGGGCGCCGTCCGAGCGCGGGGCCGCCGCGCTCAGGGTCTGCATGACCAGCGGCGCGGGCCCCGAGCGGAACTCCACCATCCAGTCCGCCGTCTCGGAGCGGACCAGCTCGGTCACGTCCTCGGTGAACCGGCGCAGCACCGAAAGGCAGCGCTCGGCCGCCTCGCTCGCGGTGCCCTCGGTCGGCCCGAGCACCTCGCGCACGCTCTCCGAGGCCCACTCGAACTGAAGCCCCTGGAGCCTGCGCTGCACGGCCTGCGCGGTGGCCACGTCCCGCATCCAGCCCGAGGTCAGCCCGAAGTAGCGGTCGCACGCCAGACACGCGCCGGCGAGCAGCAGACACACGTAGCCGTAGCCCGCCGCGCCCTCAAGGGCCCGGGTCAGATCGAGCAGCGGAAGCACCGCGCCCGCGATCGCGCCGGCCGCCGTGGCGCAGCGCAGGACGCGCGCGCCGCGGCGCTTCCACAGCCGGTCGGCGAGGTACCACTCGGCGGTGCGCAGGGCGCCGTCCTCGACCCAGCGGTACAGCTCGTCGAGGCGCTCGGCGGGCTCGCCCCAGTCGCCGAGCGGGAACGGCCGCCCGGTCAGATCGCCCGTCCGCGCACCCTCGTCCCGCCGGGCCCGGCCCGGGGCCCCCTCGGGCTGCATGTCCGCCGGCTGGCTCACCCGGCCGCTCCCTCCGCACTGCTGCTGTGACCCTCTGCGACATCGAGTGACGTACGGGCACCTGGACGTGTACTGGACATAGACGTGTACTGGACGTAGTGAACGCGTGCTTGACGTAGTAAATGCCGTAGCGAAGGACGTCACGCCCGCCGGCACCTGCGGTGCGCGTGGGCGTATTGACGCCTACTGAGGCGTCCGAGCGCCATTCCTACCGCCGAATGGAGGGCCCCGGGGTCGATATCCAGGTATTTCCGCCCGGAAGTGGCCCTTGATCAGGTATAGCGACACGCTCCGCATCACTCGAAAGAGTTGCGGAGCAGGCGGCCTGTCGACCACGTAGGCTCGGAGTGCCGAAAGGGACGGCGCGGCCCCCCGCCCCGTCGAACCCGTCCTACCGAAACCCGGAGTGAAACGTGATCCCTGGTGGTGGCCAGCCCAACATGCAGCAGCTTCTTCAGCAGGCCCAGAAGATGCAGCAGGATCTCGCCCTTGCCCAGGAAGAGCTCGCGGCGACCGAGGTCGAGGGCCAGGCCGGCGGCGGTCTGGTCAAGGCGACCGTGACCGGCTCGGGCGAGCTGCGCTCCCTCGCCATCGACCCCAAGGCGGTCGACCCGGAGGACACCGAGACCCTCGCGGACCTGATCGTCGCGGCCGTGCAGGCCGCCAACGAGAACGCGCAGCAGCTCCAGCAGGAGAAGCTCGGCCCGCTGGCGCAGGGCCTGGGCGGCATGCCCGGACTGCCCTTCTAGGACCGGCCCGGCCGGGGCGCGCGCCGCCCCGCGCGGACTGCCCGTGCGCCTGCCCTACTGGGGCGGACGCGCACCAACTACCGTAGGCGTCAGAGCAACCCACGAGAGGCGTTCCGTTGTACGAAGGCGTGGTTCAGGACCTCATCGACGAACTGGGCAGGCTGCCCGGCGTCGGTCCCAAGAGCGCGCAGCGGATCGCCTTCCACATCCTGCAGGCCGAGCCGACCGACGTGCGCCGCCTCGCGCACGCCCTCCTGGAAGTCAAGGACAAGGTCCGCTTCTGCGCGGTGTGCGGCAATGTGGCGCAGGAGGAGCGGTGCAACATCTGCCGCGACCCGCGCCGCGACCAGACGGTCATCTGCGTCGTGGAGGAGCCCAAGGACGTGGTGGCCATCGAGCGGACCCGCGAGTTCCGCGGCCGCTACCACGTGCTCGGCGGGGCCATCAGCCCGATCGAGGGCGTCGGCCCGGACGACCTGCGCATCCGTGAGCTGCTCGCGCGCCTCGCGGACGGCACGGTCACCGAGCTGATCCTGGCCACCGACCCGAACCTGGAGGGCGAGGCCACGGCGACGTACCTCGCCCGCATGATCAAGCCCATGGGCCTCAGGGTCACCCGGCTCGCCAGCGGCCTGCCGGTCGGCGGCGACCTCGAGTACGCCGACGAGGTCACCCTGGGCCGTGCCTTCGAAGGAAGGCGGCTGCTCGATGTATGACGCCCAGCAGGAGTACGCCCGGCAGGGCTACGAGGAAGGTCGACTCGATGTCTGACGCAACGCTGCACGCGACCACCCAGGACCCGGACTCCTTCGCGGTCCAGATCGCCGACCAGGTCGAGTCCTTCATCGTCGCGGTCACGGAAGTGGCCAAGGGCGACGAGCCCGACAGCGCCGTGCCGTTCCTCCTCCTGGAGGTCTCCCAGCTGCTGCTCGCCGGCGGCCGGCTCGGCGCGCACGAGGACATCGTCCCCGACGAGCGCTACGAGCCCGACCTCGGCCCGGAGGGCGACCTCGACGAGCTGCGCGAGCGGTTCGCCCGGCTGCTCGAACCGATCGACGTGTACTCCGAGGTCTTCGACCCGTACGAGCCGCGCAAGGCGCCGGTGGCGCACCGGATCTCCGACGACCTCGCCGACGTCGTCACCGACCTGCGCCACGGCCTGGCCCACTACCGCGCGGGCCGCACCAGCGAGGCGCTGTGGTGGTGGCAGTTCTCCTACTTCTCCAACTGGGGCTCGACGGCCTCCGCCGCCCTGCGCGCGCTGCAGTCGCTCGTCGCCCACGTCCGCCTCGACCAGCCGCTCGAAGCGCTGGACGGCCTCGACACCGACGAGGACCTGACGGAGGACGCCCTGGAGGAGGAGGCCGGCCGGGTCATGGCCGAGGAGCTCGCGGGCCCGCTCGGGCTCGGCCTGCGCGACGCCAAGTAGGGCTCTCGCGCACCGGGGCTCGGGCCCGCCCGTGAGCGGGCCGGGCCCGCGGTCGGCTGCTGTGACGCCGCCCACAAGCCGAGTACTTCGGGACCCCATGGGCAGGCGGATCCTGCGAGCGGTCCGGACCGGCCCGGTGATCACCAAGTGAGCGGGACATCTCACGAAGTGATACGACAGGGGCGAATCCGGCCCGCTCGTTAAACTGAGCCGACCGCAGTAATGAACTGAGCGAGGAGCGCACGTGGGCCTTGTCGTGCAGAAGTACGGAGGCTCCTCCGTTGCCGATGCCGAGGGCATCAAGCGCGTCGCCAAGCGGATCGTGGAAGCCAAGAAGAACGGCCATCAGGTGGTCGTCGTGGTTTCCGCGATGGGCGACACGACGGATGAGTTGATCGAGCTCGCGGAGCAGGTGTCTCCCATGCCTGCCGGGCGGGAATTCGACATGCTGCTGACCGCCGGAGAGCGCATCTCCATGGCGCTGCTTGCCATGGCGATCAAAAGCCTGGGCCACCAGGCCCAGTCGTTCACGGGCAGCCAGGCCGGCGTCATCACCGACTCCGTCCACAACAAGGCGCGGATCATCGACGTCACCCCGGGCCGCATCAGGACCTCGATCGACGAGGGCAACATCGCCATCGTCGCCGGGTTCCAGGGCGTCAGCCAGGAGGGCAAGAACATCACCACGCTCGGGCGTGGTGGTTCGGACACGACGGCCGTGGCGCTCGCCGCGGCCCTCGACGCCGAGGTCTGTGAGATCTACACGGACGTCGACGGCGTGTTCACCGCGGACCCCCGTGTCGTGAAGAAGGCGAAGAAGATCGAGTGGATCTCCTTCGAGGACATGCTGGAGCTGGCCGCGTCCGGCTCCAAGGTGCTCCTGCACCGGTGCGTCGAGTACGCCCGCCGTTACAACATTCCGATCCACGTGCGCTCGTCCTTCAGCGGACTGCAGGGCACCTGGGTCAGCAACGAACCGCGAGGGGACCAGCAGGTGGAGCACGCCATCATCTCCGGAGTCGCCCACGACGTCTCCGAGGCGAAGATCACGGTCGTCGGGGTGCCCGACAAGCCGGGCGAGGCCGCGGCGATCTTCCGCACCATCGCGGACGCCGAGATCAACATCGACATGGTGGTGCAGAACGTCTCCGCCGCCTCGACGGGGCTCACCGACATCTCGTTCACGCTGCCCAAGGCCGAGGGCCGCAAGGCCATCGACGCCCTGGAGCGGTCGAAGCCGACCATCGGCTTCGAGTCGCTGCGCTACGACGACCAGATCGCCAAGATCTCCCTCGTCGGCGCCGGCATGAAGACCAACCCGGGTGTCACGGCGGGCTTCTTCGAGGCCCTGTCGGACGCGGGCGTCAACATCGAGCTCATCTCGACCTCCGAGATCCGCATCTCGGTCGTCACCCGCGCCGATGACGTCAACAACGCCGTGCGCGCCGTGCACTCGGCCTTCGGCCTCGACTCCGACAGCGACGAGGCCGTCGTCTACGGAGGCACCGGGCGATGACCCCGGGACCGGCGCTCACGGTCGTCGGAGCGACCGGGGGCGCCGGTGCGGTGATGCTCCAGATCCTGTCCCAGCACGCCGACGTGTGGGGCGAGGTCCGCCTCGTCGCGTCCGCGCGCTCGGCCGGCCGCAAGCTGCTCGTACGGGGCCAGGAGTGCGAGGTCCTCGCGCTGAGCGAGGAGGCCCTCGACGGCTCCGACGTCGTCGTCTTCCTCGTGCCCGCCGACATCGCCGCCCGCTGGGCGCCGGTCGCGGCCGCCAAGGGCGCGGTGGTGGTGGACAGTTCGGCCGCCTTCCGGATGGACCCCGACGTCCCCCTGGTGGTGCCCGAGCTCAATCCCCACGCGGTACGGATGCGGCCGCGCGGCATCGTCGCGAGCCCGCACGCCAGCACCCTCGCCATGATCGTGGCGGTCGGGGCGCTGCACGCCGAGTTCGGGCTGAGCGAGCTGGTCGTCTCCACGTACCAGGCCGTCAGCGGCGAGGGCCAGGCCGGCGTCGAGGCGTTGCGCCGGCAGATCTCGCTGGTCGCCGGGACCGGGCTCGGTACGAGTCCGGGCGATGTGCGCCGGGCCGTGGGCGACGACCTCGGCCCGTTCCCCGCGCCGGTCGCCCTGAACGTGGTGCCCTGGGCCGGCGAGCTCGCCGAGGACGGCTGGTCCTCGCAGGAGCTGGGGCTGCGCGCCGAGTTGCGCAAGCTGCTCGACCTGCCGCGGCTTCCGGTGGCCGCCACCTGTGTGCGGGTCCCGGTCGTCACCACGCACTCCGCGTCCGTGCACGCCCGCTTCGAGACCGAGGTGGACGTGGCGCGGGCCCACGAGATCCTGGCGACCGCGCCCGGCGTGGTGCTCTTCGACGACCCCGCCGCCGGCGAGTTCCCCACGCCCGCGGACGTGGTGGGCACCGACCCGACGTGGGTCGGCCGGGTGCGCAGTTCGCCGGACGATCCGCACGTACTGGAGTTCTTCGTCTGCGGCGACAACCTCCGCAAGGGCACCGCCCTGAACGCCGCGCACATCGCGGAGTTGGCGGCCCGCGAATTCACCGAGCGCTGAAGCGCACCCATTTGTAGGATCTGTGAACGCTCTGTGAGCAAGTCGCTGGTCTGTACCACTTGAACTGCACCAACGCCTTGTTACACGATTCATTTCCGTGTCCCTGCAACCGCAGACCGGCATGGAGCGTCTATGCGGTCGCCCCTCAAGGTGCCGTAAAAAATGGGGCATTGGGGAAGAGCGGGTACGGATGAGGGTATTTGTCGCACCGCCAAAAACAGTGTCGTACGCGTACAACCCTGACGGGGAGGAACGTGTCCAACAGGCGTGGCAGAGGTACTCGACTTCAGAGCGGTACCGGCGCGCGGTGGCATGGCAGTCCGCCCGCGCCGACGACTCGGCACGCCCGGTGGCATGCCGGTGATCGCGCCCATGCCCGCCACCCGTCCCGCACGCGTACCGTCCCCGACGGCCTCCTCGCGCGAGAGCGCTGACGAGGTCATGGCGGCAGGCACCACCGTCGATCACCTCACCGAGACCTACCGCGCGCACTACCGCTCGCTCCTCGGCCTCGCCGCGCTGCTCCTGGACGACACCGCCTCCTGCGAGGACGTCGTGCAGGAGGCGTTCATCCGGGTGCACTCGGCGCGCAGCCGGGTGCGCGAGCCGGAGAAGACGCTCGCCTACCTCCGCCAGACGGTGGTGAACCTGTCGCGCTCGGCGCTGCGCCGCCGCATCCTCGGGCTGAAGCTGCTCTCCAAGCCGATGCCCGACATGGCGAGCGCGGAGGAGGGCGCGTACGACCAGCTGGAGCGCGACGCCCTGATCAAGGCGATGCGGGGGCTCCAGCGCCGCCAGCGCGAGGTGCTCGTGCTGCGGTACTTCGCGGACATGACCGAGGCCCAGGTCGCCGAGACGCTCGGCATATCCCTGGGCTCGGTGAAGGCGTACGGCTCGCGCGGCATAGCCGCCCTGCGCATCGCCATGGAGGCCCCGGCATGAAGGGCCCCGACAGGAACGGCGACGGGCGGCCGGGGGGACACGGAGAGCGCCAAGTACGCGGGGAACGCGGGGGATACGGGGCATACGGCAAGAGCGGGCCGGACCAGCGGCCCAGGAATGACCTGAACGACCTGACTGGATACGGATTCGTGGACACATCGCCGGAAAAGAACAGCACCGGCACCCCTCCCTTCGGCTCGCCACCCGCCCCCGGGAGCCCGCGGGCAGCCGACGAACAGGCCCTGCGCAGACTCCTGCACGGCGCGGTCGACGAGCTGACGCCCTCGGAGGGGGCGCTCGAACATCTGCGGGCCGCGGTGCCCGTGCGGCGCGCCCGCAAGCGTCAGGCCGTCGTCGGCTCGGTCGCCGCCGCACTCCTGGTGGCCACCGCGGTGCCCGCCTTCCTGCACGTCGCCAACACCTCGGGCAGCGCGGGCGATCAGCCCGCCGTCGCCGGACACGGCGAGCGGACGCACGCGGCCCCCGGCACGGCGTCCGGCACGGTCGACAGCACGGACGGCAGCGGCCGCCCCTCGGCCGTCGGCAGCGCGCCCGGCACCCCCGACGGCAAGGGCCCCACCCCGACGCTCAGCAAGGGCGCGGCCGGCAGCACCGCCGGTGGCGCGACCGGGCCGGGCGGCGGGCCGGTGAAGGTGGACTCGCCGACGTGCGAGGCGGCCGAGCTGAGCGTGAAGTCGGCGAAGGTCGGCAAGCCCGACGCGACCGGCAGGGTCTACGGCGCCTTCCGCATCGTGAACGCCTCCGACAAGAAGTGCGCGATCGGCGGGGTCGGCAAGTTCAACGTGCAGGCGCAGGGCGCGGCCGACCCGGCGAAGATCACCGTCGTCGAGCACGCGGCGGGCGACCCGGCCCCCGGGCTCCCCGACCCCTCGCAGGACGCCGCGAGCCTGGTCCTCGCGCCGGCAGCGGCGTACGAGGTGCGGTTCGCCTGGGTGCCGTCGGACACCTGTCCCAAGGCGACCCCGTCGCCCGACCCCACCCCGTCCAACGGCAGCGCCGGCAGCAACAGCGGGATCGTCTCGCCGACCACGGGCAGCGGCCAGCCGCAGCTCGCCGCGGACGGCGGCACCCCGGCCGGCACGGCGGACGGCACGGTGGCGGTGACGCATGTCGCCGAGCCGGGTGCGCCGTCGGCGGAGGCGAAGATCCCGAACGCGTGCGCCGGAACGATCTACAAGACGGGCGTCCTGGACGCGGGCGCGCCCGCGACGGCGACGCCGTAACAATGGCCAGGCCGTAGCACTGGCCGGCCGTAGTCCTATCCGGGCCGCAGTTCTATCCGGGCAGGGACGAACCTTCGAGGGTGCCCGGCTTCTCGGTCTCGGTCTCGGTCTCGGGGGAGAGCCCGAGCTCGGCGTCCTCCAGGGCCTCGGCCTCCCGCCGGACCAGGCGGAACCACATGAAGACCACGAACCCGGCGAAGACGAACCACTCGCCGGTGTAGCCGAGGTTCTGGAACGCCTTCAGGTCGAGCCCGCTGTTCTGGGGGGCGCTGGCCGGGACCGGAGTCATCCCGCTGTCGGCGCGCGGCAGCGTCACCCAGGCGTCGTACACCTGGTACGGCACGAGGTTGACGAGGGCGGCCGCGCTGATCATGCCGACCTGGCCCCGGGGGAGCCCGCCCTGTGCGTGCACCCCGTCGGAGCCGGCGTTCTCGGAGGCCTGGAGTATGCCGGTGACGCCGACCTCGCCGGTGGGCGCGGCCGGGGCCTTGGCGCCCTGCGGGACCCAGCCCCGCACGACGGGCAGCGCCTTGCCGCCGTCGGTACGCAGCAGGCTCAGGACGTAGCTGCCCGACTTGCCGTCGACCTCGCGGCCCGGCACCAGGAACTGCTCGGCGTACCGGCCGTGCGCGGCGGCCGGGCGGCCGGAGGTGCGCTGGTCCACGGGGAGCAGCGAGGCGAGGGGCTCGGCCTTCTGCGTGGCGGGGTCGGGGGCCTTCTCGGCGGCGTCGTGGGACTGCACGCGGTCCTCGAAGCGGCCCAGCTGCCAGGAGCCCATGAAGATGCAGACGGGGATGGCGAGCAGGACGAAGACGTGGATTCCCCACCAGCGGGGTGTGAGCAGGAACCGGTACACAACCCCCACGGTACGGAATCCCGCCGGGGGGCTGGGCTCCGGGGTGCCCGCAAGTACCCCGTGGCTCCCGCCCCGGCCCCCTCGTGGCTTCCGCCCCGGCCCCCTTCGCGGGCTGCGCCCCCGGCCCGCTCCTCAGACGCCGGAGGGGCTGGGCGGGGCGTTCATCCGGCTGCGGGCCGTGGGGCCGTTCGCGCAGTTCCTCGCGCCCCTAAAGACCTTGGTGCTGGCCCGCACCGGGGTATTTCAGCCCGTCCGGCGTTTGAGGACGAGCGCCCTTTAGGCGCGAACGGGGGTGCAGGGGGCGGAGCCCCTTGCGGGGGTTCGAGGGGCGCAGCCCCTCAGGGGGTCTGGGGCGCAGCCCCAGGGCTCAGCCGGGCCAACCCGCCGCATGGGCGGGTGGGTGGGCGAACCCCCGGGGCCGGGGCCCGACCAACCCCGGGTCACGGGCGGGCGGGCAAACCCCCCGGGGTCAGCCCGGCAAGTGGCGTGCGGCGAAGTCGAGTTCGAGGCGGACTTGCTTGATGCGCTCCTCGACGACGAGGGAGCCGTGCCCCGCGTCGTACCGGTACACCTCGTGCACGGCTCCCCGCTCGACCAGCCGGTCCACATAGTTCTCCACCTGCCGGATCGGGCAGCGCGGATCGTTGACCCCGGCCGAGATGTAGACCGGCGCCGTCACGGCATCGACGTACGTCAACGGCGAGGACGCCCGGAAGCGGTCCGGTACCTCCTCCGGCGTGCCGCCCAGCAACGTACGGTCCATCGCCTTCAGCGCCTCCATCTCGTCGTGGTACGCCGTGACGTAGTCCGCGACCGGCACCGCCGCGAGCCCGAGCGCCCACGCGTCCGGCTGGGTGCCGAGGCCGAGCAGGGTGAGGTAGCCGCCCCAGGAGCCGCCCGCCAGGACGAGCCGCGCGGGGTCGGCGAGGCCCGAGGAGACCGCCCAGTCGCGGACCGCCGCGATGTCCTCCAGCTCGATGAGCCCGACCCGGTGCTTGAGCGCGTCCGTCCAGGCCCGCCCGTACCCGGTGGAGCCGCGGTAGTTGACCCGTACCACCGCGAAGCCGTGGTCGATCCAGGCCGCCGGGCCGGAGGCGAACGCGTCGCTGTCGTGCCAGGTCGGACCGCCGTGGATCTCGAACAGGGTGGGGAAGGGGCCCTCCCCCGCGGGGCGCTGCACCAGCGCGTGGACGCGGCCGCCGGGGCCCTCCACCCAGGCGTCCTCCACCGGCACGGAACCCGGCGCCTTGAACCCGGGAGGGTCGAGCACGACCTCGCCCGTGGTGGAGCGCACCTCGGAGGGGCTCGCCGCCGACGACCACAGGTACTCGACCGTGCCGTCGGGCCGGGCCGTGGCCCCCGAGACCGAACCGGCCGGGGTGTCGATCTCGATCAGGGAGCGGGTGGCGAGGTCGAAGCGGAACAGACCGCTGCGGGCCTCGAAGCTGTGGACGACGAGCAGGCCCGAGCCGTCCGGATACCACTCGGCCGAGACGTCGCCCGGCAGGTCGAGCGCGAGGTCGCTCTCCTCGCCGGAGGCCACGTCCCAGATCATCGGCTCCCAGCGCCCGCGCCGCTGGTGGGCGACGAGCAGCCGGGTGTCGCCCGCGAGCGGTGCGAACCCGAGCACTTCCAGGCCCAGTTCCTCGGTGCCGCCCTTGGTGTCGTCGAGCTCGGCCACCGCCGAGCCGTCGGGGCGCACCACGCGCACCGCCGAGTGCATAGCGTCGCCGTGCTCGGTGTGCTCGACGGCGATCAGGGTCCCGTCGTGCGAGAGGTCGCCGACGCCCGCCGACTCGCGGTGCCGGTAGATCTCCACGGGGGCCGCGCCGGGGCGGACGACGTGGATCGTCGAGCCCTCCTCGTCGGTGGAGCGGCCGACCACCGCCGTGCCGTCCCGGCCGAGCGCGAGGCCTCCCGGGTAGGACGGGTCCAGGCCGGGCACGGCCGGCTCGTCGGCGCCGCCGCCGAACGGCTGGCGCCGCCAGACGCCGAACTCGTCGCCGTCGGTGTCGTCGAACCACCAGATCCACTCGCCGTCGGGCGTCAGCACGCCGTCCGTCGTGCCGTTGGGCCGGTCGGTGGCCCGGCGCTGGCCGCCGGTCGCCCGGTCCCACGCGTACAGCTCGTACGTCCCCGTCGCGTTCGACACGAACAGCGAGCGGTCCGGGGCGTCCTCCGCCCAGTCGGGGAGCCCCACCCGGGGTGCCCTGAACCGCTTCTCCCACTCCGGCATCTCGTTCATGTCGCTCATGCCCCCATCATGCGCCGAAGCGCCCACATCCCGTGCGCGTCCCCCTCAGCCTGTGGACAACTCCGCCCGCACCCGCCGGCGTCACCCGGCCAGGAGTTCCGCGAACCGCGCCATGTCCACATTGCCGCCGCTGATGATCACGCCCACCCGCCGGCCCCGGTACCGCTCGGCCAGCTCCCGGGCGGCGGCCAGGCCGAGGCAGCCCGTCGGCTCGGCGACGATCTTCATGCGGGAGGCCAACAGGCGCATGCAGTCGACCAGTTGGGCGTCGGAGGCCGTGATGATGTCGGTCACGTGGTCGCGGATCAGCGGGTACGGGTGGGCGCCGAGGTGCTGGGTCTGGGCGCCGTCCGCGATGGTCGCCGGGGTGTCGATGTGCACGATGTGCCCCGCGCGCAGCGAGCGGCGCCCGTCGTCGCCCGCCTCCGGCTCGACCCCGTACACCGCGCACGACGGCGCGAGCGCGCCCGCCGAGAGCAGGCTGCCCGACAGGAGCCCGCCCCCGCCGAGCGGCACGAACAGGGCGTCCAGATGGCCGGTCTCCTCGAAGAGCTCCTTGGCCGCGGTGCCCTGGCCCGCCATCACGTCGGGGTGGTCGTACGGCGGGATCAGCGTCAGGCCGCGTTCCTTCGCGAGGGCCGCGCCGATCTCCTCGCGGTCCTCGGTCCAGCGGTCGTAGGGGACGACCTCGGCCCCGTACCCCCGGGTCGCCGCCAGCTTCGCCGCGGGCGCGTCGTGCGGCATGACGATGGTCGCCGGGATGCCGAGCAGCGAGGCGGCGAGCGCGACGGCCTGGGCGTGGTTGCCGGAGGAGTACGCGACCACGCCCGCGCGGCGCTGCCCGGCGTCGAACCGGGACAGCGCGTTGAAGGCGCCGCGGAACTTGAACGCCCCCATCCGCTGGAGGTTCTCGCACTTGAGGAAGAGGCTCAGACCGAGCTCGGCGTCGGTGAGCCGGGAGGTCAGGACCGGGGTGCGGTGGGCCTGCGGGGTGATCCGCTCGTGCGCGCGGACCACGTCGTCGTACGTCGGCAGCTGCTCCATGCCTGCCGAGCGTACGGCGTGCGGGGTTACTGGGCGGGGCGCGCGGGAGCGTCCGCCTGGGTGCGGTCGGCGGTGTGCACCGGGGCCGGGGTGACCTGCGGGGCCGGGGTGGCGGTGGCGGGTGCCGGCTCGGTGCCGTCCTCGCGCATCGCCTTGGTCTCGCTCTTGAGGATGCGCAGGGACTTGCCCAGCGCGCGTGCCGTGTCGGGCAGCTTCTTGGAACCGAACAGCAGGATCAGTACTACGGCCACGATCAGCAGGTGCCACGGTTCAAGACCATTGCGCAGAAACATCCCGCCGTCCTTCCTCGTTCGCGTCCCGCAGCCGTTTCGTCCGGCCGATTTCTTCGTGCGGCCGGGGCTGCTGGCTCTCAGTGAGACTTGCTACATTGCGCAACTGTACAACCAGAGGGTGCGACTCACCGTCTCCTCTACAGAAGAGGCGCGAATGAGGGATGAGGGGTCCGATGGCCGGCAGCCACAAAGCGGGAGCGGCAAGCAGTCGTGAGAGCGGCGGTTCCGCCGCGCCGCGCCGCAACAAGCGCGGCCGCGCCCGCATCGCGGGGGTCACCGGCCTTTCGGTCGTCGTCCTCGCGGTGGCCGGCGGCGGCTGGATCTACTTCCAGCTGAACGGCAACATCAAGACCTTCGACGACGGCGGCATCTCCGCCGACCGCCCCGCCGCCTCCACCAAGGGCTCCAACGTCCTGATCATCGGCTCCGACACCCGCTCGGGCGACAACGCCCAGTACGGCCACGGCAAGGGCGACATCGGCCGCTCGGACACCGCGCTCCTGTTGCACGTGTACTCGGACCAGAAGCACGCGGTGGCCGTCTCCATACCGCGTGACTCCCTGGTCGACATACCGCCGTGCAAGCTGCCGAGCGGCAGCTGGACCAAGGAGAAGCACAATGTGATGTTCAACTCGGCGTTCGAGGTGGGAGAAACGGTTCAGGGGAACCCCGCCTGCACCCAGAACACCGTCGAGAAGCTGACCGGGCTGCGCGTGGACCACACCATGGTCATGGACTTCGCGGGCTTCGCGAGGATGACCGAGGCGGTCGGCGGCGTCGACGTGTGCGTGCCCAACAACGTCTACCAGGGCGACCTCAACCCGAACCTCGGCCACAAGGGCAGCCTGGTCTTCGCCAAGGGCCCGCAGAGCGTCTCCGGCCAGAAGGCGCTCGACTACGTGCGCATCCGGCACGGCATCGGCGACGGCTCCGACATCGGCCGCATCCAGCGCCAGCAGGCCTTCATCGGCAGCCTGATCAAGAAGGTCAAGGGCGAGGGCCTCGACCCGACCACGCTGCTGCCGCTCGCCAACGCGGCCACCAAGTCGATGACCGTCGACTCGGGCCTCGGCTCGCCGAGCAAGCTGATCTCGTTCGCGATGTCGATGAAGGACATCGACCTGCACAACACCAAGTTCGTGACCCTGCCCTGGCGTTACGAGGGCGCCCGTGTCGCCGTGGTCAAGCCGGAGGCCGACGCCCTGTTCGCGGCGCTGCGCGCGGACCGCACCGTCGACGGGCAGGACGCCGCCGGAAAGGGCGCGGCCGCGTCGCCGAGCCCGTCGGCGTCGGCCGCCGCCCCGGCCTCCGGCAAGGGGATCAGCGTCGCCGTCTACAACGGGACCGTCACCAAGGGCCTCGCGGCCAAGGTCGCCGACTCCCTGAGGGCCGCGGGCTTCACCGTCACCGGCGCCACCACGGCCGCCTCCCAGGACTACACGCACACGATCATCGAGTACGGGGCGAACGACGAGGCCAAGGCCAAGACGCTCGCCACGCACTTCCCCGGCGCCCTGCTGCGCCAGGCGAAGGCGCCGGGTCTGAACGTCATCATCGGCACCCAGTACAAGGCGGACGGCGCGGACGCGGAGCCCAGCGCCCCCGCCGCGGTCCCGTCGTCCGTCGCCGACAAGGCCCGCTCGGCCGACGACAACATCTGCTCCAACCTCTCCTACGGATAGGCCGCCCGCCGGGGCGGCCGCCCCGGCGCCCCGGGTAAGGGCCCGGTCCGCAAAAGGCAAAGCACCGGGACGGAAAAGTTATGCGGGAGGTAAAGGCGTTCGCCTCGCGGCCGCCTGAACCTCCCGGTCCGTTCACATCCGACTCATAGCTTCACGGCCATGAGACAGAAGGCAATGAAGGTGCTCGCGGTCGTCGCGGCGGCCTCCGCGGTCGCCGCCGGCTCGGCCGTCACCGCCAACTCCCAGCCCCAGCACGGCAGTCACGGCGACCACGGCAACGGCCGCGAGATACGCAACGTCATCTACCTGCTCGGCGACGGCATGGGCCGCACCCACGTCACCGCGGGCCGCGAGCGCTTCTACGGCGCCCAGGGCAAGCTCAACATGGAGCGACTGCCCTACACCGGCGCGGTCGCCACGTACGCCGTCGAGAAGGGCAGCGACCAGCCCGCCCTGGTGACGGACTCGGCGAGCGCCGCCACCGCCTGGGCCTCGGGCGTCAAGACGTACAACGCCGCGATCGGCGTGGACAGTTACGAGAAGCGGCGCGTCACGCTGATGGAGCAGGCCAAGGCGGCCGGGTTCGCCACCGGCAACGTCTCGACCGCCGAGATCACCGACGCCACGCCCGCCGCCCAGTTCAGCCACGCGCTGCTGCGCGGCTGCCAGGGCCCGACGTACTCGGACGCGGCCTGCCTGCCGAAGAACGCGGACGGCAGCTACGAGAAGGCGCCCGCCGACAAGACGCTGATCACCCCGATCGCCGAGCAGATCGCCCGCAACGGCACCGCCGACGTGGTCCTCGGCGGCGGCCTCGCCCGCTTCGAGCCGGACGACCAGCAGGCGCTCCAGAAGCAGGGCTACCAGGTGCTCGGGTCCTTCGGCGACCCGAAGCTGCCCGCGCAGACCGCCGGTTCGCAGAAGGTCGCCACCAAGGCCGACCTCGACAAGGCGCGCGGCAAGAAGGTCGTCGGACTCTTCAACCGGGGCAACCTGACGGTCGAGCAGGCGAAGGCGGGCCTGCCCGCCGGCGCCCCGCAGAAGCAGGAGCCGACGCTCGCCGAGATGGCGAAGAAGTCGATCGACCTGCTCGACGGCCGCTCCAGGAAGGGCTTCTTCCTCCAGGTCGAGGGCGCCCAGATCGACAAGCGCTCGCACGCCAACGACGCGGCCCAGACGCTCGCCGAGGTCAAGGCGTTCGACGACGCGGTCAAGGCGGCCACCGACTTCGCGAAGCGGGACGGCCACACCCTGGTCGTCGTCACCGCCGACCACGAGTGCGCCGGCTTCAACATCATCGAGAAGGGCACCTACACCAACGCCGAGTCGGTGGCGCCCCCCGCGAACACGGACGCCGGCAACCCGGCCAACAACTCCCTTCCCTCGCGCGCCACTTCGGGCGCCAAGGACCCGGCCCGCTCGACCGGCATCGCCAACGGCGCGGGCGCGGGGGACGCGAAGAACTTCGCCCCGGCCACCTTCCGCACCCCCGACGACCCCAAGGGCGTCAAGGACGGCAGCCCCGAGGCGAGCCTGTGGCTGACGTACCTGTCGGGCAACCACACCGGCGCGGACGTGCCGATCTTCGCCTACGGCCCCGGCGCCGACCGCTTCGCGGCCAGCCAGCTCAACACCGACCTGTACGGGAAGATGTACGGCTCGCTGTTCGGCCGCGCCCCGCGCGCCTGACCACCCCGCCGCCCGCCGGTCGGGGGCCGGGGGCACTCGCCCCCGGCCCCCTCGTCCTACTCCGCAGGAGCCCCAGGCAATGAACCGCACAGCCGCCCCGGCCGTCCTGGCCGCCCTCGTCCTCGCCCTGGTGACCGCCTGCGGCGGGTCCGGCGGCGGCTCCGGCGAGCGGGCCGACGACGCCCCGAGCGCCGTCCCTTCGGTGACCTTCGCGGCGCCCCGGCAGGCCGCGGCCCCGGCCGCGTACCAGAAGCTGGCGAGCGGCGAAGTGCGCCTGGAACAGGGGCCGTTCACGGACCGCGTGAAGGTGACCGGAGGCGCCCTGGGCGCCGGGCCGATCGTCACCGGGCACCTCGCCGTCACCTCGGACGTCAGCGAGCTGATCGCCCTGGAACTGCGCGCCGCCTACTACGGCGCGGACGGCAAGCTGCTCGGCACCGGCTCGTTCCAGTACGCGGAGGAGGGCCACGACGAGCACAAGGGCGGCCACACCCCGGCCGCCGAGGGGGCCGGCATCGACTTCGAGATCAGGGCCAGGGGCCTGACCGGCACGCCGACCAGCGCGGTGCTCTCCATTCCCGTGCTGGTCAACGAGTAGCCGTGCCGGACCTCAACCAGTAGCGCCGCTGCGGTGGTTCAGGCCCGTGCGGCCAGCGCGGTGAGCTCCTCGTCCAGGTGCGGGCCCGCGTTCCAGCTGCCCACGCCGATCTCCGCGGTGATGCCGGGTCCGAAGCCGGCGATCAGGCCGCGGGCGCCGTCGGCCATGCCGCCCTCGTCGAAGAGCCGGGCGAGCGCGTCGAAGACCACCGAGCTCGCGATGTTGCCGCGCTCGGTGAGGGTGTCGCGGCTGAAGCGGAACATCTCCGGGCCGAGGTCCAGGAAGTGGCACAGGTCGTCGAGGATGCGCGGGCCGCCCGCGTGCACGATGTAGAAGTCGAGCGCGCCGACCTCCCAACTGTGCTGCGCCACCAGGGTCTTGAGGGCGGGGGCGAGCATTTCCATGGTGCCCGGGACCCGCTTGTCGAGCTGGAAGTGGAAGCCCGTCTCGCGCACGGCGTACGAGATCCAGTTCTCGGTGTCCGGCACCAGGTGCGAGCCGTTGCGCTCGATCCGCATGCCGACGCCGCCCTCGCCGCGTACCACCGCGGCCGAAAGGGCGTCTCCGAAAAGGCCGTTGGACAGCAGCGAGCCGACGCCGATGTCGGTGGGCTGGTAGAGCAGCGAGCAGAACTCGCACGACACGATCAGCACGTTGGAGCCCGGGTAGGCCGTGATGAAGTCGTGCGCGCGGTTGATCGCCGCGCCGCCCGCCGCGCAGCCGAGCTGGGCGATGGGCAGCTGTCTGGTGTCCGAGCGGAAGCCCAGCGTGTTGATCATCCAGGCGGTCAGCGAGGGCATCATGAAGCCCGTGCACGACACGTAGACGATCAGGTCGATGTCGGCGGGCTCGACCTCGGCGTTGGCGAGGGCGCGGCGCACCACTTCGGGCACCCGCCTCTTCGCCTCGGCCTCGTACACCTGGTTGCGGATCTCGAACCCGGGGTGGGCCAGGGTCTCTTCGATGGGCTGGACGAGGTGGCGGGTCTTGACGCCGGTGTTCTCGATGAGCCGGAGGACCAGATCGCGCTGCGGATGCCCGGCGTGGGTCTCGCGGGCGAGCGCCAGGGTCTGCTCCTGGGTGATGACGTGGTCGGGCACGGCGACCGCCGGTCGGCACAGGGTGGCCATTTAACTTCCCTTCGATGATGGGGTGTTGGTCACCAGGCGACCGGAAGGCTGAGCGGGTGGCGCCAGATGGAGTGGGTGTTCCACGGCACGTCGCCGGGGTCGCCGGCGAGCCGCAGACCCGGGAAGCGGGTCAGCAGGGAGGTGAACGCCACCTCCAGTTCCATCTGGGCGAGCGGGGCGCCGAGGCAGTGGTGGGCGCCCCAGCCGAACGTCATGTGCGGGACCGATCCCCGGTCGAGGTCGACCTCGTGGGGCCGGTCGAACTTGAGGGAGTCCCGGTTGGCGGTGAGGTAGGAGACGTGGACGACGTCCCCGGCCCGGATGAGCACCCCGCTCAGCTCGACGTCCTCGATGGCGACGCGCGGGATGCCGACGCCCTTGCGGAACGGGATGAAGCGGAGCAGCTCGTCGAGGACCGAGGGGAAGCGGTCCGGGCGCGCACGCACGGTATCGAGGATGTCCGGCCTGGTCAGGAGCGTGTACGCGATGTTCCCGAGCTCGTAGGTGGTGGTGTCCTGCCCGGTGATGAGCAGGACCATCGCCATGACGGCGAGTTCCTGGTCGTCGAGGAGTTCGTCGCCGTCGCGGGCGGTGGCGAGGGTGGAGATCAGGTCGTCGCCGGGGGACCGGCGGCGGGCCGCGGTGAGGTCGGTGAAGTAGGCGCGCAGCTCGGCCTTGGCGAGCACGGCCGCCTCGCGCCCGGCGGCGCCGATGTTCATCATGGTCAGCGCGTGGGCGCGCAGCCAGTCCCGCTCGCCGTCGGGGATGGCGAGCACCTCGCAGATCGTCACGAGGGGCAGCGGGGCCGCGACGTGCTCGACGAAGTCGGCGGGCGAGCCGTGCGCGGCCATGGTGGCGAGCAGTTCGTCGACCACCTTCTGGGTGCGCTCGCGCATCCGCGCCACGTGCTTGGGTGCGAAGCTCTTGGCGACGAGGCTGCGCAGCCGGCTGCTGGCCGGCGGGTCCATGAGGTTGATCGACTCGGCCTGCACGATGGGCTCGGGGGTCATCCGGGGAAAGTCGCGGCCGATGACGGCGCTCCGGCTGAACCTGCGGTCGGTGGTCACCGTCCGCACGTCCTCGTACCGGGTGACGAGCCAGGCCTCGCCCTCGCCGTACGCCATCCGGATCCGGGCGACCGGCTCCTCGGCCAGCATCCGCTGGAGCTGCGGGTCGAACTCGAGCGCGTCGGCGTAGTCGAAGGGGCAGCTCCACACGGCGTCTGTGGTCTCCACGTGGCGTACTCCGGTATGTCGGGGGACAGCTGGGCAGCGGACTTGCGCTGTATCCCCGAGCGGGGTCATGAACATGTCCGCCTTCCCCTGAATTAACCGATTAGAGGGAGAGCGCGGGGAGTCGAGGTGACAAACGCGCGCCGGTTCCGAACCCGGCGCTCCCGTGCTGGTGGGCGCGGGTGCCGGTCAGACGGCCGAGGACCGGCGGAAGCGGTTCACCACGTGCAGGTCGGCCTCGATGGCCGCGGCCGTGGCCCGCAGCTCGGGCAGCAGCTCGGCGCGGCACTGGGCCAGGGTGCGCCGCGTCGTGTGCATGGCCACGTTCACCGCGGCGACCGCCCGCCCCGCCGCGTCCCGCACCGGCACCGCGATCGAGCGCAGCCCCTCCTCCAGCTCCTCGTCGACCACCGCGTACCCCTGCCCGGCCACCTCGTCGAGGACGTCTGTCAGTACGGCTGGTGAGGTGACCGTGCGCGGTGTGAGCGCCGGCAGCGCCGTACGGCCGAGCCGTTCCGCGCGCTGAGGCGCGGGCAGATCCGCGAGCAGTACGCGGCCCATGGCGGTGGCGTACGCGGGGAAGCGGGTGCCCAGGGTGATGTTGACGCTCATGATCCGGGTGGTGGCGACCCGGGCCGTGTAGTGGATGGCGTCTCCATCGAGTACGGCGAGCGAGGCCGAGTCGTGCACGGTGCGCACCAGGGCGGCCAGGTGCGGCGCCGCGATGTCGGAGAGCGTCGTACGGGAGAGGGGCGGGCAGCCGAGCGCCAGGACGCGCGGGGTGAGCCGGAAGGCGCGGCCCTCGGCGGCGACCAGGCCCAGGTGGTGCAGGGTGATCAGGGCGCGCCGGGCGGTGGCGCGCGGCAGCCCGGTGGCCTCGGCGACGGCGCTGAGGGTCAGCTCGGCCCGCCCTGGCCCGAACGCGGTGATGACGGTGAGCCCGCGGGCCAGCGACTCGACGAACTCGGCGCCGAGCTCCTGCTTGGAGGTGGAGGTCCAGGCGGCGAGGGCGAGTTCGGGCGGGTGGGAGCCGGCCGGACCGGCCGCGCCGGGTGGACCCGCGAGCGCGGACTCCATGGCCGTGGCGGCCGCGCGCAGCCGGGGCAGGACGGCCTCGCGCAGCGATGTGGCGCTGTGGCGGCTGGTGTGGCTGACGACGCTGAGCGCGCAGAGCGGGAGGCCCGCCGGGTCGCGGAGCGGCACGGCCACCGCGACCAGGCCCGGCTCGATGAGCTGGTCGTCGACGGCCCAGCTCGCGGTACGGGCCCGGTCGACCCGCTCCTCGAAACGGCCGCCCGTACCCGGGGGCACGCCGGGGAAGCCGAGGCCCTCGGGGTCGGCGGCACGCCGCTCGCGCCAGGCGGCCCACTGCTCGGGCGTCCAGTGCGCGGCGAACAGGGGCCCCGGCGCGGTGCGTTCGGCGGGCAGGAGGTCGCCGATGCGGAAGGTCAGCGACATCGCGCGGCGCCGGGTGCTCTGGTGGACGAAGCGGATGCCGTCGCCGTCCGGTACCGCGAGCGACACCGACTCGTCCAGCTCTTCGGCGAGTTGGACGGCGAGCGGGCCGAGCAGCGCGGGCAGCCGCAGCGCGCCCAGGTAGGCGTTGGCGAGCTCCATGAGGCGCGGGGCGAGCGTCACGGCCGGCGCGTCCAGGCGTACGTAACCCATGCGGGCCAGGGTCGCAGCGACCCGGTCGACGGTGGAGCGGGCCAGGCCCGTCGCGCGGACCAGCTCGCCGAGACTGAGCCGCCCGTCCGCGTCGCTGAGCGCGCGCAGCACGGCGACCCCGCGCATCAGCGGGCCGACGGCTTCGGCGGGGGCGGTGCTCATCTGGCCTCCGGGGAGCGGCTGTTGAGGCGCGGAATAGGGGTGCGGGGTGTTGACGCGTGGGCCCGCAGAAAGCACACTCGGGGCCGACGCGATTCTGAACTCTAGTTCATCTGGCGAACAATTGGCGAGAGCCGTGGTCCGGCCCGGTCCCCGGGCCGGTGGGCACGGCAGCGAGAGCGGGTGTGAGCCGAGCATGGACAAAGTCGTACGGGCCCCGGCGGACGCGGTGGCCGACATCCCCGACGCGGCCTCCCTCGCGGTCGGCGGCTTCGGCCTCAGCGGGGTGCCGAACGTGCTGATAGCCGCCCTGTACGCGCGGGGCGCCACCGCGCTGAGCGTGGTCTCCAACAACTGCGGGGTGGACGGCGGCGGCCTCGGCGTCCTGCTCGCGGCCGGCCGCATCGCCCGCGTGACCGGCTCGTACATCGGCACCAACAAGGAGTTCGCCCGCCAGTACCTCGCCGGCGAACTGGAGGTGGAGCTGGTCCCGCAGGGCACACTCGCCGAGCGGCTGCGCGCCGGGGGCTGCGGCATCCCCGCGTTCTACACCCCGGCGGGCGTCGGCACCCAGGTCGCCGACGGCGGGCTACCCCTGCGGTACGGGCCGGGCGGCGAGGTGGCCGTGGCCTCACCGCCCAAGGAGGTGCGGGAGTTCGCCGGACGCGAGCACGTCCTGGAGCACGGCATCACCACGGACTTCGCCCTCGTACGGGCCTGGAAGGGCGACCGGCACGGCAACCTGGTCTTCCGGCGCGCCGCCCGCAACTTCAACCCGCTCGCGGCGATGGCGGGCCGGGTGACGCTGGCCGAGGTCGAACACCTCGTGGATCTCGGGGAGTTGGATCCGGACGCGGTGCACGTGCCGGGGATCTTCGTGCAGCGAGTCGTGCCGTTGACACCAACTCAGGCCGCGGACAAGGGTATTGAGAGGCGAACGGTGCGACGGAGCGGCGACGGGGAGGGTGCCCGGTGAACGGCTGGACGCGGGACGAGATGGCCGCGCGGGCAGCCGCCGAGCTCGCCGACGGAAGCTGTGTGAACCTCGGCATCGGCCTGCCCACCCTGGTTCCGGGCCATCTGCCACCGGGCGTGGACGTCGTGCTCCACTCGGAGAACGGCATTCTCGGCGTCGGACCGTACCCCTGGGAGTCCGACGTGGACCCGGACCTCGTCAACGCGGGCAAGGAGACGGTGACCGTGCTGCCGGGCGCCGCGTTCTTCGACTCCGCGCTGTCGTTCGGAATGATCCGCGGCGGCCACGTCGACACCGCGATCCTCGGCGCGATGCAGGTCTCGGCGGGCGGTGACCTCGCCAACTGGGCCGTCCCCGGGCGCCTGGTGAAGGGGATGGGCGGCGCGATGGACCTCGTGCACGGGGTGCGCAGGGTGCTGGTGCTGACCGAGCACACCGCGAAGGACGGCACCCCGAAACTCGTCGAGCACTGCACCCTGCCGCTCACCGGCCGGGCCTGTGTACACCGGGTCATCACCGACCTGGCCGTGCTCGACGTCCACCCCGAGGACGGCTTCGTCCTGGTCGAGACGGCGCCGGGAGTCGACGCGGAGGAGGTGCGCGCGCGGACGGGGGCGCGGGTGAGGGTGCGTACGGGGGAGCTGAGGCAAACCAGGGAGCGGGAGAGGTGGCAGGGCGATGACACTCATACGTGAGGAGACGGCCGGGGTGGCGGGCGAGCGGCCCGTGCTCCCGTACCGCAGCGGGGCGTTGCGCGTCCCGACGCGGGCGCCGCTGGCCGTGGGCGGTGGCGGCGGTGACCCCGAGGCGGTCGAACTCTACGGCCCCGTCTTCGGCGTCACCGAGGTGACGGAACTGGACGCGGACCTGACCCGGCAGCACGTGGGGGAGCCGCACGGCGAGCGCATCACCGTCTCCGGCCGGGTGCTCGACCGCTCGGGCCGGCCGGTCCGGGGCCAGCTCGTCGAGATCTGGCAGGCGAACGCCTCCGGCCGCTACGCCCACCAACGCGACCAGCACCCGGCGCCCCTCGACCCGAACTTCACCGGTACGGGCCGGTGCCTGACGGATGCCGAAGGGCGGTACGCGTTCACCACGGTCAGGCCGGGCGCCTACCCCTGGGGCAACCACGAGAACGCGTGGCGCCCGGCGCACATCCACTTCTCGCTCTTCGGCCGGGCCTTCACCCAGCGCCTGGTCACCCAGATGTACTTCCCCGGCGACCCGCTCCTGGCGTACGACCCGATCCTGCACACGGTCACGGACGAGGCGGACCGGGCCCGCTTGGCGGCGACGTACGACCCCCAACTGTCCGTAGCCGACTGGTCGTTGGGCTACCGCTGGGACATCGTGCTCGACGGCCCGGCCGCCACGCCGCCCGACCCGGAGGTGACCGCGTGACCCCGCCCCGCCCCACCCCCGCCCAGACCGTGGGTCCCTTCTACGGGTACGCCCTGCCCTTCCCGGGCGGCGGGGACCTCGTGCCGCCCGGCCATCCGGACGCGATCACGCTGCACGGGTACGTGTACGACGGGGCCGGCGAGCCGGTGCCGGACGCGCTCCTGGAGTTCTGGCAGGCCGCACCGGACGGCTCCCTCGCGGGCCGCCCCGGCTCGTGGCTGCGGAACCCGTCCGACGGCGGTTTCCTCCCCCGCGACGGGCTGACGTTCACGGGCTTCGGCCGCGTCCCGACGGACGCGGCCGGCCACTGGTCGCTGCGCACCCTGCCCCCGCCCCCGGCCGCCCCCTACCTCGCGATCTGCCTGTTCGCCCGGGGCCTGTCCCGGCACCTGTTCACGCGGGCGTACGTCGAAGGGCTGGGTGGGGAAGGGGAGTTGAAGGCCCTGGCGGGAGAGCGGGGCGGGACGCTGCTGGCGCGGGGGGAGGGGGTGGGGGTGTTCCGGTTCGACGTGCGGTTGCAGGGGGAGGGGGAAACGGCGTTCCTGACCTTCCCCGGCTGACCGTCCCCCTGGGGCTCCGCCCCAGACCCCGCACGCTGCGAGGCCGAAAGGGGGTTTAGGGGCGCGGGGCTGTGACATCTGCGCGGCTCCGCCGCGGTGGGCGCGACCGGGGGTCCCGCTCACCTACAGGGGCGCGGGGAACTGCGCGAACGGCCCCCACGGCCCGCAGCCGAGAACGGGTTTCAGGGGCGCGGGGAACTGCGCGAACGGCCCCCACCGCCCGCACGTGCCGAACCGCGTTCAACCCACCACTGCCTCAGCCCTCCCCGCCCAGAACTGAAACGGCCTCAAGGAACCTCATGTCGCGGCCCACCCTCGTCCTCGTCCCCTCCCTCGGTACGACCCAGTCGCTCTGGGAAGCCCAACTCCCCGCACTCCGCACCCGCTTCACGGTCATCCCCTGGGACCTCCCGGGCCACGGCGACGCCCCGGCAGCGGCACCGGCACCGGCACCGGCACCGGCAGCGGCCCCGACCCCGGCCCGCATCGAGACGCTGGGGGAGCTGCTGCTCGCGCGGCTCGACGCGCTCGGCGTCGGGCGGTTCGCCTTCGCCGGAGTCTCCCTCGGCGGGGCCGTCGGCGCGTGGCTGGCCGCGCGGCACCCCGAGCGCGTCGAATCCCTCGCCCTGCTCTGCACCTCCGCCCACTTCGGCCCGCCCGAACCCTGGGCCGAGCGGGCCGCCACCGTGCGGGCCGACGGGATCGGGGCGGTCGCCGACAGCGCCCCGAAGCGTTGGTTCACCCCCGCGTTCCCGCCCCCGGAACACCTCGTCGCCGCCCACCACCGCGTGGACCCGGAGGCGTACGCCGTCTGCTGCGAGATCCTCGCCGGGCTCGACCTGCGCCCCGAGCTCGCCCGCATCACCGCCCCCACCCTCGTGCTCGCGGGCCGGGACGACCTGGCCACCCCGCCCTCGCACGCCCGCGAACTCGCCGACGGCATCCACGACGCCCAGCTCGTCGAGCTGCCCCGCGCCGGCCACCTCGCCAACGTGGAGCGGCCCCGAGCCATGACCGACGCCCTGCTCCAGCACTTCGCGCGCACCCACCCCGAGCCGCCGCGCCAGGCCGGCGAGCGCGCCCGCCGCTCCGTACTCGGCGACGCCCACGTGGACCGGGCCCAGGCCCGTACGACCCCCTTCACCGCCCGCTTCCAGGACTTCATCACCCGCTACGCCTGGGGCGAGATCTGGGGCGGCGACACCCTGGACCGCAGGACCCGCAGCGTCATCACGCTCACCGCCCTCGTCGCGGGCGGCCACAAGGACGAGCTGGCCCTGCATGTGAAGGGCGCCCTCCGGGGCGGTCTCAGCCCGGACGAGATCGCCGCGATCCTGCTCCAGTGCGCCGTGTACTGCTCGGTCCCCGCCGCCAACTCCGCCTTCACCGTGGCGGAACGGGCGATCAGCGAGTACGAGGCACAGGCCGAGGGGGAGGACGCCTGACATGGCCGGCCGTGAGAAGCGCACCGCCCCCGCCCGCATCGCCCTCGCCCGCACCGCCCCCGCCCACACCACCGTCGGCATCATCGGCGCGGGCCCCGCAGGGCTCCTGCTCGCCCGGCTGCTCCACAACGCCGGGATCGACTGCGTGGTCCTGGAGAGCCGCGACCGCGCGTACATCGAGCGGCGCCAGCGCGCGGGCATCCTCGAACAGGGCACCGTCGACGTGCTGCGGGCCGCGGGCGTGGGCGAGCGCATGGACCGCGAGGGGCAGCCGCACGACGGCATCGAGCTCCGCTACGACCGCCGGTCCCACCGCATCGACTTCCGGTCCCTCACCGGCGGCCGCCGCGTGATGGTCTACGCCCAGACCGAGGTGGTCAAAGACCTGGTGGCCCGCCAGCTGGCCGACGGCCCCCCGCTGCTCTTCGAGGCGGAAGTGGAGGGGGTGGACGGGCTGGACGGCGTCCACGAGGGTGCCCGCGCCGTGATCCACTACCGCGCACCCGGTCACGGTCGGCCGCACCCCGCGACCCTCACCTGCGACTACGTCATCGGCTGCGACGGCTTCCACGGAGTGTCCCGCGCCGCCGTCCCCGCCGCGCTCCGCACCACGTACGAGCGGACGTACCCCTACTCCTGGCTCGGCATCCTGGCCCAAGCCCCGCCCGTGTACGAGGAGTTGATCTACGCGCACTCCTCCCGGGGGTTCGCCCTCGCCAGCATGCGGTCGGCGAGCGTCAGCCGGCTCTACCTCCAGGTGCCCAACGGAACCGACCCCGCCGACTGGCCCGACGCGCGCGTCTGGGACGAGCTGGACGCCCGCCTCGCCACCGACGCCGACCCCGGCTGGAAGCTGGAGCGCGGCCCCGTCACCGCGAAGTCGGTTCTGCCGATGCGGAGTTGGGTCATGGAGCCCATGCGGTACGGGCGTCTCCTGCTGGCCGGGGACGCCGCGCACATCGTGCCGCCGACCGGCGCCAAGGGGCTCAACCTGGCCGTCGCCGACGTCGTCGAGCTGTCCCGCGCGCTCGTCCAGCGGCATGTCACCGGCTCGACGGAGCGCCTCGACGCGTACTCCGGGACCTGTCTGCGCCGGGTGTGGCGGGCCGAGCACTTCTCGTACACGATGACCGAGCTGCTGCACGCGGATCCGGCGCGGTCCGCGTTCCACACCCGGCTGCAGCTGGCCCAGCTCGACCGCATCGCCCACTCTCGGCACGCCGCGGCCGAGCTCGCCGAGAACTACACGGGTCTGCCGATCGCCCCGCCGTCCCCGTACACGACCTGATCCGCCACCCGGTCGTCTCCGTGCCTGCCCTGATCCGCCGCCCCGCCGCACGCGCGCAGCCGCACCTGGGTGATCCCGCTGATGTAACGCGCCCCGCACCGGTCGGACGGCACCACCAACTGGGCTCCCACACCGTCCAGTTGGTGGCCGTCCAGGGTCGTGGCGAGCAGCACCGGCGAGTTGCCGAAGTCCTCGTCGATCTCGGCCCAGGACAGCACCGTCGCGTGGCCGTCCTCGCCGGTGACCTCCAGGAGGAAGCGGGAGCGGTCCTTGCGGCGGGCCGGGTCGAAGCCGGGCCCCGCCTCGGTGATCACCTCGCGCAGCAGGGGCCCCGTGAAGGTGTGGGCCCGCGGTCCGCTGGTCGCGCAGTCGAAGCTGACGGCCGCCGTCCGCTGCGGCCACCGCTCGCGCAGTTCGGCGACGCTCAGCTCGACGGGCCGGTCCACCGCACCCACTACCGCAATGTGCCGCTCGGCCACGCGTTTATGAGTCATGTACGAGATTATGGCTCGCATCTGCCGTTTTGCATCAGGGTGTGCGGAGCCTTGTTCCGGGCCCCTCGCACCCCGGACGACTCCCCGGGCCCGGGCACCCGCCCTCCTCAGACGTGCCCCTCCAGCTCGCGCGCCCGGAGCCCCGCCTGGAAGCGGGAGGTCGCGCCCAGCGCCTCCATCAGCTCGGCGACCCGTCTGCGGTAGGTCCGCAGGGACATCCCGAGCTGCCGTGCGGCCACCTCGTCGGTGTGCCCGGCGGCGAGCGCCCGCAGGATCCGCCGGGCGTCCGCGCCCAGGGCCGGAGGGCGCCGGCGAAGATGGTCGTCGAGCTCGGGCGAGGACGCCCACGCGGCGTGGACCAGCGAGCGGAGCCCCGCCACGACGTCCGGCGTGCGGATCACCGTGTACGTACGCCGTCCGTGGCCGGGAGCGCCGGCGAGGATCGCGATCCGGCGGTCGAGGACGATGGTCTCCTGGCCGAGCGGCGCCGTGCAGATCCGGATGTCCGCCCCGCCCGCGGCCATCCTGGCCAGTCGCCGCTCGGCCCGGGCGTCGGGCAGCGCCTCGGGGCTGTACAGCTTGCGCAGGGCGGGGCCGCCGGGCTCGGTGGTGGGCCGCAGCCCGGCGGCGAAGGCGGTGCGGACCCCGGCCGACCAGGTCAGCGGGTCGGCGGCGGCGACCAGGAACTCGTGCCGCGCCCCCGCGAAGAGATGGCCGGCCCGGTCGATGAGCGCGCGCTCACCGTGCAGCGTCACGATCGGTTCGTCGTCCATGGTCCGGCCAGTGTGTGCCGACCGCGTGGCCGGGTCAACGCGCGCCGGGGCCGGGCGCGGCCGCCGGGCCCCGCCTCCTCCGTGCACCTTCCTCCAACCGCCTTGACCTGCCACGCTGTTGTGATGACAGAGGTGTTCTTGCGGCGGCTGTCCCGATGGCAGGCCGAGCAGCAGAGGGAAACCGTCGCGGACTTGTACACGGCGGCGTACGACGACGTGCCGGGCGTAGAGCCCCTGGGGCGGAGCGGATTCCTGCGCCGCTTCGCCGAGGACGTACAGCGCCCAGGCTTCGACATGATCATCGCGGGCGATCCGTTTCTGGTGGGCTGCGCCTACGGCTACCCGCCCGGGCGCGAGGGCGAGTGGTGGCACGGCTTCCGGGGCGCCTCGACCGACGGGAACGAGGAACTGGCCACCGCCGACCGGGTGTTCGCGCTCGCCGAACTCATGGTGCTGCCCACCCGCCGCCGCACCGGCATCGCGACCCGCCTCCAGGAGCGCCTCCTGGCACGCCAGGAGGCCGATCTGCTCACCACTTTGATCCCCGCCACGAACGACGCGGCGGCAGCGGCCTACGCCTCCTGGGGCTGGACCAGATCCCCGCTCACCACCCCGCCCCCGCAGGGTCCCGCCCTGGACGCCTGGATCCGCCGCCCGGCGGGGTGAGGGGGCGCCTCCTCGGCCCCGGGCCGGTCAGCCGCCCACCTCCTGGTACGCCTCACCCAGCGCCACCATGCTCTGGCCGAGGCCCGAGCACGTGACCGTGGCGTAGCTGAGGACGAGCGCGGGTGGGCGGGCGGTGTCCGACAGGGCGTAGAAGGCGCCGCCACGGGTCAGCACCGAGCGGCGGCGGGCCGCGCGCAGGAGGGCCTTCTCCTCGATGTGCGACGGGAGCTGGACATAGGCCTGGAGCCCGCTCTCGCCGCCGGTGAGACGGGCGCCGGGCAGGCAGGCCTCCACCTGGCGGCGGATGGTCTGGCGGCGCCGGTGCAGTTCCGTACGCAGCTGGCGCTGGTAGCGGTCGAGCGCGCCGGTGTCGATGAAGCGGGCGAAGGTGAGCTGTTCGAGGCCCGAGCAGCCGATGTCCCAGCCCGCCCGCACGTACTCGACCGACGCCATCAGCTCCGAGGGCGCGGCCAGCCAGCCGAGCCGCAGCGCCGGGGCCAGCGTCTTGCTCGCGCTGCCCGCGTACACCACCCGGTCCGGCGCGAGACTCTGGAGCGCCGGGAGCCGGTCCGAGCGGTGCAGGAAGGCGCTGTCGAAGTCGTCCTCGATGATGTAGCCGCCGACCTCGCGGGCCCAGGCGATCAGCCGCTCCCGCCGGGGCATGCCGAGCCGGACCCCGGTCGGGAACTGGTTGCCCGGGGTCAGCAGTACCGCGCGGACGCCGCTCTGCTCCAGGAGGTCGACCCGCAGCCCGTCCTCGTCCACCGGGATGCCGACCACCCGCAGCCCCGAGCTGGTGACGAACTCGCGCTCGCCGGGGTGCCCCGGGTCCTCCACGGCGAGGGTGGTGTGGCCCCGGTCCAGGAGCACCCGGCAGATCAGGGCCAGGCCCTGGGCGAAGCCCGCGGTGACCATGAGGTCCTCGGGCCGGCTGCGCACCCCGCGCACCCGGCCGAGGTAGCCGGTCAGGACCCGGCGGGTCAGCGAGACGCCGGCCGGCGGCGAGTAGCCGAGCTCCTGGTGGCCCGCGTCGGCGACGACGGCCGTCATGCAGCGGATCCACTCCTGGCGGGGGAAGTCCACGACGTTGGACGTGCCGGTGCGCAGGTCCCACATCGCCTCGGGCGCGGTCTCCGGGTCGGGCGGCACCAGACGGGAGGTCGAGTCGGGCGCCCCGGCCCGCTCCGACACCGTCGTCCCCGAACCGTGTCGGGTCTGCAAATAGCCCTCGGCCGACAGCTGCTCATAGGCCTCTACGACGACGCTGCGGGACACCCCGATATCCAGGGCCAGTTGACGACTGGACGGAATCCGGGTCCCCGGCCATAAAGTTCCATCCTCAATCAGTTTGCGCAGCGAATTGCGTATTTGAACAGCAAGCGGGTGGCGCGATTCACGGTCCAGGGTGAGGGCTAGCTGCAGCGACAAAGTGGTCTCCTCTCCGGAGGCCGAAGTGGTATGGCTGGGCCGGTCCCACATTTGATGGAGTCGTTGAGCACACACATTCGTCGCCAGGGGAAAACGGCGAGTGGGGGTGGGACGGGGGAGTCCGGCGCGAACGGCCCGGACATGCGTGACGTGCGGAGCCGGGCCAGCGGCGCCCCGTCGACGTGCATGCTCATTCCTCGAAGCCCCTACGGTCCAGTCGGATCAGGAAGGCTTTCGACGTGTCCTTGTTGTCAGATCTAGCAGAACTGTCAGAAGTACCAGCGTACGACGGTGAATTGCGTCCGGACGAAGCGGTCGTGAACATTCCGGTCCGCGTGGTTTCCGAGGAACTCCCGCAGGTCGAAGCGCTGGGACTCTACGAGGCCCTCTCCCGCACCCGGGAACAGGGCGATGTCTATCTTTTCGAAAGTCTCGACGGTCCCGACCAGGACCGCCACTACGCCGCCGTGGGGTACGGGCGCCTCGCCGAACTACGCGTTCACGCCGACCGGCTGGAACTCGTCGCCCCCGGCCCGCTGGGTGGCCGGCTCGGCGCCGCGCTCACGGCCGCCGTCGGCGCGGGCGGCCGTACGGTCGCGGGTGCTACCGACGGCGCCCGGCAGTGGCCCGTGCGCGACTCCGGCACCGTCTGGCGGGTGCTGCGCGCCGTCCAGGCCCTCTTCGACGTCGACACGGACGTGCCCACCGGCACCTTCGCCTTCGGATTCCTCACCACCCTGTCCTACGAGGCGGCCCGGGCGATGGAGGAACTCCCCAGCAGCCAGCCCGAGTCGGGGCTGCCGCGCTGCACGCTCACCCTCTTCAAGGACACGGTCTGGTACGACCTGAAGCGCGGCGGCGTACGCCATCTCGCCGCGACCGGGCCGCAGTTGACCGCAGCCGCCGGACAGCCGTCGCTGCGTAACGTCGTCGAGGCCGTCCGGGCGGCCGGGGGCGCGGGCGGCGAGGGCGTACCGCAGGCGCCGGTGGCGTCGTCCGTCCGGGACACCGTGGACGAGGCCACCTTCATCGAGCGCGCCGAGCGCTGCCTGCACCACATAGGCATAGGCGACAGCTACCAGATACAGATAGGCCACCGCATCGACGTGGAGACGGAGTTGACCCCGCTCCAGGTCTACCGGCGGCTGCGCCACCGCAACCCGTCGCCGTACATGTACCTCGTGCCCTGGGCCGGTCGGACCGTGATCGGGGCCAGCCCCGAGCTGTTCATCCGGGTCGAGGACGACGCCATCTCGATGCGGCCCATCGCCGGCACCGCGCGCCGCGCCGCCGACCCGGACGAGGACGCCCGCCGGGTGGCCGAGCTGCGGGCCAGCGCCAAGGAGCGGGCCGAACACGTCATGCTCGTCGACCTGTGCCGCAACGACATCGGCCGGGTCTGCGAGCCCGGCACGCTCTCCGTCGACACGATGATGGAGGTCGAACCCTTCGCGTACGTCCACCACTTGGTGTCCACCGTCTCGGGCCGCGTCAGGAGCGGCACGGACGTGTGGGCGGCGATCTGCGCGACGTTCCCGGCCGGCACGATGACCGGCGCGCCCAAGCTGCGCGCCATGGAGATCATCGACGACCTGGAGGAGCACCCGCGCGGCATCTACGCGGGCGCCCTCGGCCTCGTCGACGTACGCGGCTTCGCGGTGCTCGCCCTGTGCATCCGCACCGCCGTCCACGACGGGGTCCGCTACAGCACCCAGGCCTCGGCCGGGATGGTGGCCGACTCCGAGCCCGCCGCCGAGTGGCGGGAGACGCTGGCCAAGATGAGCGCCACGTACTGGGCGCTGACCGGCGAGGAGCTGCTGAAGTGAAGGTCCTCCTCGTCGACGCGTACGACAGCTTCAGCCACATCATCGACCAGTACCTGCTCAGCCTCGGCGCCGAGACGGAGGTCGTGCGCTCGCGCACCCGCTCCGTGGCGGAGCTGATCGCCTCCGCCCCCGACGCGGTGGTCCTCGGCCCCGGCCCCGGCCACCCGGCGGCCTCCGGCCACGTCGAGCTCGTGCACGCCTTCGCCGGGCGGGTCCCGCTGCTCGGCGTCTGCCTCGGCCACCAGGCCATCGGCCTGGCGTACGGCGCGAGGATCGCCGTCGCGCAGCGCCTGATGCACGGCAAGACGAGCCCCGTCCGCCACGACGGCCTCGGCGTCTTCGCGGGCGCCGCCCAGCCCCTGACCGTCACCCGCTACCACTCCCTGATCGTCACCGACCCGCCGCCCGAGCTGACCGTGACGGCGACCTCCGAGGACGACGGCTACGTCATGGGCGTCCGCCACGAAGGCCTGGCGGTGGAGGGCGTGCAGTTCCACCCCGAGAGCGTGATGACCGAGGACGGCATGCGCCTGTTCGCCAACTTCCTCGCCCGTACGACGAGCCCGACGGCAGGCGCCGCTCAAGGAGCGCGCGGGCTGTGACACCGCGCGGCTCCGCCACGCGGAGGCGCGACCAGCCCGGCCCGGCCCAGCCCGGCCCGCCGCCGAACGACGACCACCACTCCCGAGGAGAACCCGACATGTGGCTCCCTACAGCCGGCCCCGCCGCGGAATTCGCCACCCGCTACCTGGAACTGCACCGCGCCTTCTACGCCCGCACCCTCACCGACACCGCCCTCGCGCAGTGGCGCACCGGACAGCTGGCCACCGTGCTCAAGCAAGTCAGCACCCAGTCGCCCTTCTACGCGCGCCACTTGAAGGACGCGGACCTGAGCTCCGCCACCCCGGACGACCTCACCGCGCTGCCCTTCACCACCAAGGCCCATCTGCGCGAGGAGATGCTCGACGTCCTCAGCCGGCCGCTCGCCGACTCGCTCTTCTTCTACGAGACGACCGGCACCACCGGCCGGGCCACCCCCTGCCCCCGCGACGGACGCGAGATCGTCGCGAGCAACGCGCACATCACCGAGTCCTGGGACTCGATCTTCCGCCACCACTTCGGCGAACACCGGCCCCGCATCGGCCTGATGGGCCCCACCGAGGTCCACTCGTTCGGCGACACCCTCGGCGACATCGCCCGCAACACCGGCTCCATGAACGCCAAGATCTGGCCGTACTCGCCCGTCATCGGCTTCGAGAAGGCCCTCCAGTTGATGAAGGACCTCGAACTGGAGGTCATCTGCTGCACCCCCGGAGTCGCCCTCACCCTGGCCAAGGCCGCCGAGCACTACGGCTACGACCTGCGCGAGGACTTCTCCGTCAAGCTGCTCTTCGTCACCGGCGAGATGTGCACCCCCGCCCTCGCGCACAACCTGGAGACGGTCTGGGGCGCGGACGTCTACAACATCCTGTACGGATCGCAGGAGGCGTTCGTCATCGCGACCGCCTGTCGTAACAAGCGGATGCATCTGTCGCAGACCAACTACGTCATCGAGGTGGTCGACCCGGAGACGGACGAGTCGCAAGGGCCGCGCGGCAGCGGTGAGTTGACCGTCACCATGCTGATCGACGGGGTCAAGCCCCTCGTTCGCTATCGCACCGGTGACGCCGTCGTCGTCGAGGAGTCCGACTGCGGCTGCGAGCTGCCGGGCGATCTCGTACGCATCGTCGGCCGCACCCTGGACCGCCTCGAACTCGGCGGCCGCCGGTTCACCGCCGGGCAGATCGAGTCGGCGGTCATGACCGGGGTCACCGGGTCCGCCGGGTACCAGGTGGTCATCGAGCGGGACGAGGACAGCGGGCGGGACCGCCTGACCGTACGCCTCGAACTGCTCAAGGGCCTGGTCGAGGACGCCCCCGGGCTCAGCGACGCGGTGCGCGCCCGGGCGTCCGAGGCCCTCGGGGTGCCCGTCACCGTCGAGCTGAGCGACGGCCTCGACCCGATCGTCAGCACGGGGGCCTTCGTCAGCTGGAAGGCCGCCCGCATCGTGGACCGGCGCACCGCGCCCGACCACGAGACGCAGGTGGCCCGGAAGATGGCGGCGAACCGTGGCTACGAAAGCTGACGCGGGCGCCCTGCCGGGCGTGCTGGCCGAGGAGTACACGGCGCGCTGGAGCGAACTCGCCGGACGCTGGGCCGCCCGGCCCGGCACCACCCTGGGCACGCTCGGGCCGGCCGGGACGTCCAGCGACCTGGCCGCGCGGTTCCTCGCGGCGGAGCACGGGCTGCGGGTCGAGCTGTTCACCACGTTCGACGACGTGCTGCACCAACTCCTCAGCGGAACCGTCGAGTTGGCGCTGGTGCCGAGTGCGTACGGCGGGCTCACCGGCTTCCACTGGCACCGGGATCTGCGGCTGCGGGCGTTCTTCCCGCAGGCCACGCCGGAGTACGGGATCGCGAGCCCGGCCGGTCCGGGTGCGGCGGCGGGGGTTCCTCCGGGGGAGGGGCCCGTGGCGGTCGCCGCGATGTGGGAGGTGCGGCGGATCTATGCGGAGGTGGCTCCGCCGGGCCTGGCCGGGCGCGAGGTCGTCTGGGTCGACGCGGCCTCCACGCAGCACGCGGCGGAGATCCTCGCGGCGGGCGGCGCGGAACTGGCGGTCACCAACGCGCCGGGTGTGCGGGCGCACGGCCTGCGCTGGGTGGCCCGCCGCCCCGGCGCGGAGATCATCTGGACGCTGTTCGGCCGAGCGGAGGGGGCGGAACCGGCGTCCCCCTGACGGCGCGGTGCGGGCCCACCTCGGGTTTCTCCCCACCCCGCCCCTTCCCGAGACCCTCCGGGGGTTGAAGGACCCTGGGGGCTCCGCCCCCAGACCCCCGTTCGCGCCTGAAGGGCGCTCGTCCTCAATCGCCGGACGGGCTGAAGAACCGGGTGCTGGCCGACACCAAGGCATTTAGGGGCGCGGGGAACTGCGCGAGAAGCGAGCACGGTCCGCAGCCGAAAACAGGGGGGCCCGGGGCGCAGCCCCGGAAGCCCACCCACCCCACTTCCACCCCCGGAGGGTTTAGGGAAGGGGCGGGGAGGGGCCAAACCCCGGGGTCTGGGGCGGAGCCCCAGGGGGGTGGACGGACCTGTTGCAGCCCAACTGACAGCGCTAGGAGAAACCATGGCACGCCGCAAGACCCTGCTCCACCGAGCCACCGTGCAGGAGGGCCTCGGAAGGCCCTCCGTGCCCCGCCGGAGCATCCTCATCGAGGGCGACCGCATCGAGGCCGTCCTCCCCGAGGACCTCGCCCCCCTGCACACCCCCGACATCGACGTACTCGACCTCGACGGCCGGACCGTCATGCCGGGAATGACGCTCGGCCACACCCACATCGCCTACCTCGACGTTCTCGACGGCCGCGAGATGCTGTTCAAGCACTCCATCCCCGAGGTCACCCTCGGCGCGGCCGAGAACACCAAGAACCTCCTCGCCCTCGGCTACACCGCCTTCGTCGGCGCCGGATCCGTCGCCGGGATCGACATGGCGCTGCGCCGGGCCGTCGACTCGGGGCGCCTCGCCGGGCCCCGGATCACCCCGTGCAGCCGGGACCTCATGGTGTCGGGGCCGCCCGAGCGGCGGAACCCCGAGGTCAAGAAGCGCATCCCGTCCGATCTGATGCGCCTGGCCGACACCCCGGAGGAGATGGCGGCGTACGTCGAGGGGGAGATCGCGCAGGGCGCGGAGATCGTCAAGGTGTTCTCGTCCGGCGACGACACCTTTCCCAACGGACGCTCGCACGAACTCCTCTTCACCGCCGAGGAGTTGAAGATCGCCGCCGAGACCGCGCACCGGCTCGGCGCCAAGGTGCGGGCCCACTCGCGCGGCCTCGCCGGGATCCGCAACGCCATCGCCGCCGACGTCGACGTCATCGACCACGCCACCTACGCCGACGACGCCGCGCTCGACGCCATCGCCGAGCGCGGGATCTTCGTCGTGCCCAGCCTCTACCAGCCGCACATGCTGCTGACCACGGGCACCGAGCACGGCAAGACCACCGAGTACCTGGAGACCCTCGAATTCGAGGCCGAGGTCGCCAACACGCTGCGGATCCTGCCGCTCATGGTCGAGCTCGGCATCCCGGTGGTGGCCGGGGACGACTTCGGGTTCGCCTGGACCCCGCACGGCAGCTACGCCAAGGAGCTTGAGCTGTACGTGACGATGGCGGGCATCCCCGCCCCCACCGTGCTGACCTGGGCCACCGCCAACGGGGCGCGGCTCGCCGGGCGCGGGGACCACGCGGGGGTGGTGGCCGCCGGCCGCCTCGCCGACCTGGTCGTCACCGACGGCGACCCGGCCGAGGACATCACCGTCCTGAGCCGGCCCGGCGCGATCGAACTCGTCCTCCTCGGCGGCGCCCCCGTCGCGGGCGACGCCGCCCCCTTCCGTACCCGAGTCCCGGCTGGAGCCGCGTGATGAGCAGGACCCGAGCCGTACTTCCCGTCCTGCCGGTCCTGGCGGTGGGCGCCTTCGCCATCGGCACGGACACCTTCGTGGTGGCCGGGGTGCTGCCCGAGGTGGTCGACGGGCTGAAGTCCAACCTCGCCGACGTGGGCTGGGTCAGCACCGTCTTCGCCCTCACGTATGCCGTGCTCGCGCCGGTGCTCGGCGCGCTCACCGGGCGCGTGGAGCGACGCACCGTACTCGTCATATCGCTGGTCGTCTTCGCGCTCGGGAACGCGGCCTCCGCGCTCGCCCCGGGGCTCGGCTGGCTCCTGGCGGCCCGGGTGGCGACCGCCGCCGGAGCCGCGCTCTACATCCCGGCGGCCTCCGCGTCCGCCGCCGCTCTGTCCGCGCCCGAGCGGCGCGGCCGGGCGATGGCCGTGGTGCTCGGCGGGCTCTCCGCGGCGACCGTAGCCGGGGTGCCGTTCGGCACCTGGCTGGCCGCCGACCTCGGCTGGCGCGCCACGTTCTGGCTGCTCGCCGGGCTCGGCGTGCTGTGCGCGGCCGCCGTCGCGGGCGGGCTTCCCGAAGTGCGGCTGCCCGCCGCGCCCGGGCTCGCGGCCCGGCTCGCCCCGGTGCGGGACGCACGGGTGCTGTTCACCGTGCTCACCACCCTGCTGTTCATGACCGGCGGCTACCTCGTCCTGACCTACATCGGCGCGGTGCTCGCCCCGGCCACCGACGGCGACGGCACCACCCTCGCCCTGCTGCTCCTGGTCTTCGGGGTGCTCGCGGTGGGCGGCACGGTCCTCGGCGGGCGGGCCACCGACCGCTGGGGGCCCACGCCCGTCCTGCTCGCCTCCGTGGCGGGGCTCGCCGTGGTCCTCGCCACGCTGCCGCTGACCCGGGACGGGCTCGCGACCGCCGAGCTCGCCATGGGCGCCTGGGGCATCACCGCGATGGCGACCCAACCCCCGCAGCAGCACCGCCTGTTCGCGATCGCACCCACCTCGGGGCCGCTGCTGCTCTCGCTGAACTCCTCGGCCACCTTCGCCGGCATCTCGCTCGGCGGGTTCATCGGCGGCCGGGTCATCGCCCACGGCGGCGCCCACGCCCTGGACCGGCTCGGCCAGCTCGGCGCCGTCCTCGCGGTACTCGCCCTGGGCGCGGCCCTCATCGGCGTCCGCGTGAAGACGGCGGCCCCGGCCACCGCCGACGTCCCGGCGGCGCCCCGGCCCGCCGAGAAGACCGGATGAGGGGCGGGCGGGGGCGCAAGTGGACTTCTGGAATTGCCGGAAATTGGCCACAGCCGGGCCCCTGCCCGCTCCCTAGTGTCGGAACGTCATCAGCGGTCCGCCTGGTAACAGCGACGGAATCCCCACAGTCGAAGGAATCCACGTCCATGGAGAGCTCCACCCACGCCCTCGGCAGCGTCCACCCCCTCACCGTCACGGTCGACCGGCGCCTGTCCGAGCGGGTGCCCGGCTATGTGCTCGGTCTGATCGCGGTACCGGACGTCGACGTCGTCAGGGAGTCCGGGGAGATCGACGGGTGGCTCACCGCCGCCGAGGACGCGCTGCACGCGGCCGGTCTCAGCAAGGCGGACGTCTCCGCGCTGCCCCCGATCGCCGCCTGGCGGGACGCCTACCGCACGGTCGACGTCAACCCGAACCGCTTCCCGTGCGCCGCCGAGTCGGTGCTGCGACGGGTCGCCAAGGGCGATCGGCTGCCCCGGATCAACGCGCTCGTCGACCTCTGCAACGCGGTCTCCCTCGACACCCGCCTCCCCGTCGCGTCCTGCGATGTGGGCGACATCCAGGGCGAGTTGGAGGTGCGGCTCGCGCACGGCGACGAGGTCTTCGCGCCGCTCGGCGCGCCCGACGCCACCGAGAACCCCGACCCGGGCGAGGTCGTCTACGCCGACGCCCGCGGCCGGGCCCACTCACGGCGCTGGAACTGGCGGCAGGGCGACGTGGTCAAGACCGACGTCGGCCGCCGCAGGCTGCTGCTCACCGTGGAGTCCGCGCACGAGGGCGGCCGGGCCGTCGTCGAGGAGGCCCTCGACCGCCTGGGCACCGCGCTGACCGGGCTCGGCGCCGAGCCGGGACCGGCCCTGGTGCTCGACGCGGCCACGCCGGGCGGGGAGCTGTTCGCCCCCTCGGCCGCCGCCGTCCGCTGATGCCGCCGTCCCGTCCCGCCCGGGCCCGTATCCCGGCCTCGCATGAGGAGCACCGCATGAACCCCTCGATCCTGGTGGTCTACCGGCCCGCCGCTGGGCGCTACACCGCCCAGTTCCGCGCCGTCGTCGCGGCCGCCGCCGAGCTCGGCGTCGACAGCGTGGTGCTGCTGCCCACCGGCTGGGAGGCCCCCGAGGCCGACGGCCTCGCGCAGTACCACGCCGACCTGGACGACACGGCGGCCGTGCGCGCGGCCGTCGACACCATCGTCGCCGAGCACCGCGTCGAGCGGATCTTCCCGCTGTTCGAGGGCGATGTGCTGCCCGCGAGCCGGGCCCGCCGCGACCACGACATCCCCGGCCTCACCCCCGACCAGGCGCTCAACTTCCGCGACAAGAACGTGATGCACCGCAGGGCCGAGGAGCTCGGCGTGCGGGTCGCCCGCTCCTGCCGTCCCGACACCGTCACCGCCGTCGCCGAGTTCGCCGAGCAGGTCGGCTACCCCGTCGTCGTCAAGCCGTACACCGGCTGGGCCTGCGGCAACACCTACCGCGTGGACGACCGGGCCGAACTCGACCGGGTCTGGGGCGAGATGGGCGACGACCGGCACGAGTACCGGGTCGAGGAGTTCATCCGCGGCACCGAGTTCCACGTCGACTCCCTCTTCCAGCGCGGCGAGGCCGTCTTCGAGCAGCTGTCCCAGTACACGTACTCCGTCCTGGACTACCGCGACGAGCCCGGCGGCACCATCTCCCGCAAGCACGACCTCACGCCCAGGGAGCAGCGCATCCTGGAGCTGAACGCGGTGGTCCTTCGCGGCTTCGGCCTGAGCACCGGGGTGGTGCACGCCGAGTTCTTCCTCCTGGACGACGGCGAGATCGTCTTCGGCGAGGCCGGTGCCCGGGCCGGCGGCGGTTCCATCGTGCCCGCCGTCGAGGCCGGGCGCGGTATCAACCTGGCCGGCGAGTGGTGCCGTCTGGAGCTGGACCCCGACCACCGCCCGGCCGCCCGGCTCGGTCCCGAGGTCGGCACCGAATACCTGTCGTCCGCCGAGTACGGCACCATCACCGCGATCACCTCGGCCGCCGAACTGACCGCCCTGGAGGGCGTGCTGGACGCGGACGTGTGGAAGAGCGTCGGCGATGTGCTGGCCCCGCCGACCGCCTCCAACGACGTGCTCGGCTGGTACGTGTGCGAGGGCACCGACTTCGAGGACGTCAAGGCCCGCTTCAAGACGGTGCGGGACAGCTTCCGCGTAGAGACCGGGGCCTAGCCGTGCTGTGGGTCGCGCGCTTCAAGGAACTCCCGCTCGCCCTGCGGGTGTTGTTCCTCGCCTCCTTCGTCAACCGGGCCGGCATGTTCGTCTTCCCGCTGCTCGCCGTCTATCTGGTGCGCGGCAAGGACCTCAGCCCCGGCGAGGCGGGCCTGCTCATCTCCATCGGCAGCACCGGCCTCCTGGTCGGCAGCCTCCTGAGCGGCCCGCTGTGCGATCTGAAGGGCCGGCGCACCGCGCTCCTGAGCGCGCTGATCCTCAACGCGGCCGGCTACCTCGGCCTCGCCCTGCTCGACGGCGCGCCCTGGACGTACGCGGCGCTCCTGTTCGTCGCCCTGGTCGGGATGGGCATGTTCAGCCCGGCCTCCAACACCCTGGTCGCCGATCTGACCACCCCCGAGCAGCGCCCGTTCGCCTACACGATCAGCTACGTCGGCAACAACCTGGGCATGGGCGTGGGCCCGCTCCTCGGCGGCGTCGCCGCCGCGTACTCGTACCACGTCATGTTCGCCGGGAACATCTTCGCGGGCCTGCTGTGCGCGGCGATGATCACGCTGTGGGTGCCGCGCGACCGCCGGAAGCGAACCCCCAAGTCCCCGACGGGGAGGGGTCGTTCGGGCCCGCTCGGGCACCGGCACGTGCTGCTGCTCGTCCTCGTCTCCTTCTTCTACGTCGTGCCGCTCATCGGCCTCGAATACGCGCTGCCGCTGGCGGTCACCACGGTCCTGCACGACTCGGCGGGCCTGGTCGGCGCCGTCTACACGATCAACAGCGTCGTCGTGGTGAGCCTGGGTCTGCTCATGGAGAAGCACATCCGGGGCCGGGGCACCAAGGCGCTGCTCCTGGTGGCCGGGCTGCTGTGGACGCTCGGGCTCGCCGTGATCGTCTTCGGCTTCTCGCTGCCCGCGCTGCTGCTCTCCACCGTGGTGTGGACGCTCGGCGAGATCATCGTGTCCGTCGTCGTGCCCACCTATGTCGCCGACCACGTCGACGAGGGCCGCGTCGGCAGCTTCATGGCGCTCAACGGCTTCGTCCTCGGCCTTGCCCGGCTCGTCGTGCCGGTCGGCCTGGGCGTCCTGTGGACGGCCGACGGCTACCGGCCCGTCTTCGTGACGCTCCTCATCGCCCCGCTCGTGGGGATCGCCGCGTTCTCCGTGCTGCGGATCAGGCCGCCCGCGGCCCTCAAGTCCAGTGCCGACCCGGAGCCGAAGGCGGCCCCGGCGAACACCTAGCCCACCCGCACTCCTCCTCACTCCGTACCGGCTCCACCTCACTCACAGGAAAGTCTTCATGCCCCAGACGAAGTTCCTCCTTTCCGAATCGCAGATCCCCACCACCTGGTACAACGTGGTCGCCGACCTCCCCAAGCCGCTGGACCCGATGCTGCACCCGGGCACCCGCGAGCCGATCACCCCGGCCGACCTGGAGCCCCTGTTCCCGCCGGAGCTGATAGCGCAGGAGTTCTCCACCGACCGCGAGATCGACATCCCGGGCGCCGTCATCGACGTCTACCAGCAGTGGCGGCCGAGCCCCCTGGTGCGGGCCCGGCGCCTGGAGAAGGCCCTCGACACCCCGGCCCGCATCTACTTCAAGAACGAGGGCGTCAGCCCGGCCGGCAGCCACAAGCCCAACACCGCGATCCCGCAGGCCTATTACAACAAGCAGGCGGGCGTGGAGCGCCTCACCACGGAGACCGGCGCGGGCCAGTGGGGCAGCTCCCTCTCGCTCGCCTGCCAGTACTTCGGCCTCATCTGCGAGGTCTACATGGTGAAGGTCAGCTACCAGCAGAAGCCGTACCGGCGCGGCCTGATGGAGACGTTCGGGGCCAGCGTCACCGCGAGCCCGAGCGAGCTGACCGAGGCCGGCCGGGCCGCCCTCGCCGCCGACCCGAACTCGCCCGGCAGCCTCGGCCTCGCGATCTCCGAGGCGGTCGAGGCGGCCGTCAAGAGCGGCGGCTCCGCCAAGTACGCGCTCGGCTCGGTCCTCAACCACGTGCTGACGCACCAGTCGATCATCGGCAAGGAGGCCCTGCTCCAGATGGAGCTGGCCGAGGACTACCCGGACATCGTGATCGGCGCGGCCGGCGGCGGCTCCAACTTCGGCGGGCTCGCCCTGCCGTTCCTGGGCGAGCAGCTGCGCGGCGGCCGCTCGGTGCGGGCCATCGCGGTCGAGCCGTCGTCCTGCCCGACCCTGACCGAGGGCAAGTTCGAGTACGACTTCGGCGACACGGCCGGGATGACCCCGCTCACCAAGATGCACACCCTCGGCCACACCTTCGTGCCGCCGAGCATCCACGCGGGCGGCCTGCGCTACCACGGCATGTCGCCGATCATCAGCCAGCTGAAGGAGCTCGACCTCCTGGAGGCGCGCGCGGTGCCGCAGACCGCCTGCTTCGAGGCCGGGGTCACCTTCGCCCGCAACGAGGGCATCGTGCCGGCGCCCGAGTCGACCCACGCCGTGCGCGCGGCCATCGACGAGGCGCTGGCCTGCAAGGAGTCCGGCGAGTCGAAGAGCATCCTGTTCTCGCTCTCCGGCCACGGCCACTTCGACATGCAGGCCTACATCGACTACTTCGCCGGAAAGCTCACGGACTGACGCACACACGCGAGGGCACGACTGACGGCCGAGGGGAGCCGGCCGTCAGGGGGAGGGGCGGGCCCGGACGGCCCGCCCCCGTAGGACCAGTGGTCAATGGGGGAAAGACATGCAGGGAGTACGTTCCGACCAACCCGTCATCCTCGGGATATCGGGCTCCGAGCGGCCGGGCGGCAACACCGACCTCGCCCTCGAATACGCGGGAGAACTCGTGCGGGGCCGCGGCGCCACGTTCCGCACGGTCCACCTGCGCGACCACCGCATCTCGCCGTGCAGCCCGTGCGGCGACTGCAACAGCCGGACCCTGCCGTGTGCGCTGCCGGACGACATGCCCGGCATCGTCGAGGAGATGAAGCGCGCGGACGGGATCATCTACGCGGTGCCCGTGCACGGCTTCGGCCTCGCGCACCTCATGCAGATATTCATAGAGCGGGCGGGTGTCGGATTCCTGCGCTTCGACCGCCCGCTGGCCAACAAGGTCGGCGGCATCATCGTCACGGGCCGCCGCTACAGCGACGCCTCCGTGCACAACCAGCTCGTCGACAACCTGCTGCTCAACCGGATGATCCTGGTGGGCAGCGGCTTCCCGGCGCTGCTGCGCAACACCACCGGAACGCCGGGCCTGAACGACCCGGAGGGCGTCGACGCCCTGGAGCGGATGGCCCACCGGATGATCGACATGACCCTGCTGCTGCGCAAGCACCGCTCGGACACGGGGGAGCCGGTGCTTCCCCTGGACGACCGCAACGAGCGCGTGGAGCGCAGCCGTTCGCTGTCCTGAAGCCACACCTGACCCGACCCGACCCGAACCAACCTCCGAGGAGAGCCCTGTGAGCACCACCACGCCCGCCCTGGTCGGCATCGACTTCGACGCCATCCCGTGGGAGAAATGGAACAAGCCCGGCGCCGACGGCCGGGTGAAGATCGCCTACACCGGTGGCAAGCGGGTCCGGCTGATGGAACTGCCCGCCGGTTTCAACGAGTTGGAGTGGTGCGAGCGCGGCCACCAGGGCTGGGTGCTCCAGGGCGAGTTCACCATCCACTTCGACAACCGCTCGGTGCCGTGCCGCCCCGGCATGGGCTTCATCATCCCCGGCGACGAGCGGCACCGCTCCCAGGGCTCCGACGACGAGCCGACCGTCGTCTACGTGATCGACGAGGTCCCCGCCCCGTGACCCGAGCCACCACCGGGGCGGAGCGCATCGACGAGCTGCGCCTGTCCATCGACGCGCTCGACCGCCAGATCGTCGCCCTGCTGGCCCAACGCACGGTAGTGGTACGCGAGTTGACCGCCTTCAAGAACGACGAGGAGACCGTGCGCTCGCCCGGGCGGGTGGCCCAGGTCATCGAGAAGGTGCGGCGGCTCGCCGTCGAGGAGGGCATGCCGCCGGGCATCGCGGAGAGCGTCTACCGGGTCCTGATCACCGAGTTGACGGACCTTCAGATGGAGCTGCTCGCCGAACGCAGGGCATCGGCCCAACACCGGGCCGAACCCGCCGGTACCCGCGAGGGCGCGGCATGACAGGGCGCCGGCTCGCCGACCTCCGCACCGCGCTCGCCGGGCTCGACCCCATGCCCGGCGAGCTGGTGCGGGAGCGGGCGGAGGTCCCGGCCCGGTTCGGGGTCTCGGCCCGCTACGCGAAGTGGGCCGGCACGCCCGCCCCGCCGCCCACCGGGCCCGGCCCCGCCGTCCTCTTCGAGCGGGTCGTCCCCGAGGGCGGGGCGCCCGCCCGGGCCGTCCTCATCGGCCTGTACGGAACCCGGCGCCGGGCGGCGGCCCTGCTCGGCACCACGCCGGGCCTGCTGCCCCGGCGGATCCTGGACGCGGTGGAGTCCCCGGTCGCGCCGGTGCGCAGCCGGGGCGGCCGGGAGCCGGTGCGCACCCTGCTCCCGCCGGACCTGACGGCGCTGCCGGTGCCCGTCCTCACCGACGAGGACGCGGGCCCGTATCTGACGCTCGGCTCGGTCCTCGCGACCGACCCGGACACCGGGGTGCGCAACCTGTCCATCCACCGGATGTGCGTCCAGGGCCCGGACCGGCTCTCCATCTGGATGGTGCCGGGCCGCGATCTGGAAGCCGCCCACCAGGCGGCCCGGCGCCGGGGCGAGAACCTGCCCGTCGCGATCCACCTGGGACTCGGCCCGGCCGTCCTGCTCTCGTCGTGCTGCCCGACTTCGCTGGTTCCGGCGGGTGTCGACGAGCTGGGGGTGGCGGGCGCGCTCGGCGGGGCGCCGGTCGAGCTGACGGACTGCCGGACCGTGGCGGCGGAGTGCATAGCGCATGCCGAGTACGTCATCGAGGGCGAGCTGCTCGCCGACACGGCCCCCGAGAACCCCCAAGGCCCGTACGCCACACCGGAGTTCCTCGGCTATCGGGGCCGCGCCCACCCGGGGCTTCCGAGCGTGCGGGTCACCGGCATCACGGCGCGCGAGGGCGCGATCCTGCAGACCGTCTCGGGGCCCGGCCACGAACAGTCGGTGCTGCTCGGCTTCGGCATGGAGGCGGCGGTGCTCGCCCGGCTGCGCGAGCTGGACGCGCCGGTCAAGGGAGTGCACTGCCACACCGCGGGCGGCGGCCAGCTCATGGTCGTCCTGCAGTGGCGGGCCAAGCGGTCGGCCGCGGACGACGAGGTGGTCCGCAAGGCCGCCGAGTCCGTCCTGGAGGAGTTCCGGATGGCGAAGCTCGCGGTGTCGGTGGACGAGGACGTCGACCTCGAGTCGGACGCGGACCTGTGGTGGGCGATGACCACCCGGCTCCAGGCCGACCGTGACGTGGCGGTGCTGCCCGACCGGCTCGGCTTCCCGCTCGACCCCTCGCAGTCCACCGCGTACTCGCCGAACCTGTCGGCGGACGGCCGCACCGCGAAGGCCCACTTCGACTGCACCGTCCCGCACGCCCTGCGCGCCCGCTTCCACCGCCCGCGCTTCACCGAGCCGCAGGCGCAGGGGAGTTGAGGTCCGGCGCGGCGGCCTTGCCGGGCCAGGCGCTCGTGGCGGCCCCGCCCGTGTGCCCCGCCCGCCCCGTCGCCTCGCGCACCGCGTCCGCGAGCAGGGCGACGCCACGGGTGATGCGCGGGGCGGGCAGGGCCGCGTACCCCATGAGGAACGTCGGCTCGGCCGGGGGGTCCTGGACGAAGTAGCCGGACGCCGGGTAGATCCGCACCCCGAGCCCGGCCGCGGCCTCCGCGATCCGTTCCTCCGGGATGCCGCGCGCACCGGTGAGGGTGACCAGGACGTGCAGGCCCGCCGCCTCCCCGGAGATGCGCACCTCCGCTCCGAAGTGCTCGTACAGCGCCTCCAGGAGGCGGCTGCGGCGCTGGCGGTACAGGCGGGTCATCCGGCTGATGTGGCGGGCGTAGGCGCCGGTGGCGATGAAGTCGGCGAGCGCGTCCTGGGCGACCGTGGGCGTGAGCCGGTCGGTGATCCACTTGATGCCGAGGAAGGGCCGCACCAGGTGCGGCGGCAGCACCGCGTAGCCGATGCGCAGCGCGGGGAAGAGCGTCTTGCTGAAGCTGCCGACGTACACCACGGTGTCGCGGTGCCGCTCGGCGGCGAGCGCGGGCAGCCGCTCGCCGGTGAACGTGAACTCGTTGTGGTAGTCGTCCTCCAGGACGATCGCCCCGTGCTCGTACGCCCAGCGCAACAGGCCGCGCCGCCGCCCCTCGGACAGGATGAAGCCGGTGGGGAACTGGTGCGAGGGCGTCACGTACACCAGCTTCACGCGCGCCGGGTCGTGGCCGTGCGCGCGGACGCACGCGTCGATCTCGTCCACCCGCAGCCCCTGTTCGTCCACCGGCACCGGCACCACGTGCGCCTGCGAGCAGCCGAAGACCTGGCGCAGGACGGTGTGGCTCGGGTCCTCGATCACCACCACGTCGCCGGGGCCCACCAGCATCCGGACCAGGATGTCGAGGGCCTGGGTGGCGCCGCTCGTCACCATGATGTGGTCGGGCGAGGCGTCCAGGGCCCGGCTCTGGCGCACCAGCGTGGCGATCTCGGTCCGCAGCGTCGAGGACCCCTCGGCCGGCCCGTACCCGAGGGACGCGACATCGGCGCGGCCGTACGCGTCGTGCAGGGACTGGCGCCAGCGCGCGACGGGGAACTCGGCGAGCGCCGGGGTGCCGTGCCGGAAGTCGAGGGCGCTGCTCGGATGGTGGGTGGGCGGCGGCTCCCACGGCTGCCACAGCGCGCTGCTCCCGTCGGTGGCCCTGGGCGGCTGGGGCGCGAACCCGGCCTGTGGGGAGGGGCGTTGGGAGGGCGGGCCGCCTCCGGCCAGCGGGGCGACCTTCGTGCCGGAGCCGCGCTTGGCGATGATGATGCTGTTGGCCCGCAGCAGTTCGTAGGCCCGGGTGACGACGGTCCGCGACACATCGAGCTGCTGGGCGAGCTCGCGGGACGCGGGCACGCTGTCGCCGGGGCGCAGCTGGCCGGCCCGGACCAGGGCCGTGATCTGCTCACAGAGCTGTTGCTGCAACGGCGTGCCGCCGTCCCGGTCGAGGACGATGAGCAACTCCGACGACCCCACGCCTTCCCCCTTCGCCAGGTTCCCCAGCCGAGTCTGCCACGGCGTGGGGCCGGGGCCCGCTCACCTCTGTCCGACCGCTTCCAGCGCGCTCGGGCGGCCGTGACCGCGCGCTCCCGGGCGCCGTGCGGGGAGCCTCGGCCCGGGGCCGAACCGGCCACGCCGGTCGGCGCCCGGAAGCACCAGGCGGAAACCACCGGGGGACCACCGGGTCGCCCGACGATCGACCGTCCACCCCCGCGACCGCGGAATGAGGCCTTGGCATGACGGTGCTGTCGGATCCGCGCACCCCGAGACCCGGGCGCCCCGCCGCCGCCTCGCACGTGCGCTGGCTGGGCTTCGGGGCGGCCGTCGACTCCCTCGGCACGGGTCTGAGCACGGTCGTCGTCCTGCTGTACTTCGTGCGGATCGTCGGCTTCGACGTGGTGTCGGTGACGGCCGCGATGTCGGTCGGAGCCGTCCTCGGCCTGCTCACCCCGATCCCCGTCGGACGGCTCGCGGACCGCGTCGGTCTGGTCGGGGTGTACGTCGGCGCGCTGTGCCTGCGCGGTGTGGGCTTCCTCGGGTACGCACTCGTCGACGACTACGCCTGGTTCTTCGGGATCACCTTGCTGCTGATGGGACTTGAGACCACCACCAGTTCCCTCCAGCAGTCGCTGGTGGCCGGCCTCCTCGACGAGGCGGGTCGGGTGCGGGCCATGTCGCTGATCAGCGCCGTGCGCAACGCGGCGATAGGCGCCGGCACCCTCCTCGGCGGACTGGCCCTGGCCACGGACTCGCGGCTGGTCAACGCCTCGCTGCTGGCGGTCAACGGGCTGTCGTTCTTCGTGTTCGCGGCCGTGGTGGCCCGGTTGGGCCGCCGGCTGGACGACGAGAGGAAACGGACGCCCGACCCGGGGTCCGCCGATCCGGGGTCCGTCGACGCGGGGTCCGCCGACCCGGGATCCGCCGGACCGGCCGGGACGACGAACGCCCCGCCCGTCCTGCGCAACCTGCGCTTCCTCGCCCTCGTCGGCGCCAACGGCCTGCTCTTCCTGCACGACTCCGTCCTGAACGAACTGCTGCCGCTGTGGATGGTGACCGCGATCGGTCTCTCCCCGGTGGTGATGTCCGTCCTCTTGGTCGTCAACACCGCGCTCAGCGTGGGACTTCAGGTCCTGTTCGGCCGGATGAACGGGCTGGTCAGCCGCACCCGTGAGCTGCTGTGGGCGTCCGTCGTCCTGCTGGTCGTCTTCTGCGCCCTGTGCGTGGCCGTCGGAAGGATGCCGACCGGGCTCGCCGTGGCCGTGTGCGCGCTCGCGGTCGTGCTGCTCACCATCGCCGAGAACATCCATTCCGTGGTGAGCTGGGAGGTCTCCTTCGCCTGGGCGCCCGAGGCTCGGCGCAGCGAGTACATGGCGGCCTTCAGCATGGGATACGGGCTGCAGCGCGTGGTGGGGCCGGTCTTCCTCATCGGGGTGGTGCTCGCGCGGGGGGACCTCGGCTGGCTGGTGCTGGGAGCCGTGTTCGCCCTCGCGGGAAGCGGATTCGGGGCGCTCTCCAGACGGGCCAAGGTCACCAACTCCCCTGCCTGACAACCCTGTTCACGCCTCCATGGCTGGAGGCTGGGGATGCCGCACACCACTCACGCGAAGGCGCGGGGCCGTCGAACTTCCGCCGGACCACCGCCGCGCCACCACGAATCGGGACAGTCGATCCGTAAGTACGCCGCACGAGCACGGCAGGGGGGTGACAGACATGAAGGCTTACACGAAGCCCGAGGCCAAGAAGGTGGACCAGGCCACCATCGTCGCCAACGTTCGTTAGCGACCTGAGTGCCACGCCCGCGTACGTGGGCGTGGCACTCGTACGGACCGACCTCGACAACGGCGCGTACGATTCCACGGGCGGCCGGCGGGCCTCCCGGCCGCGCCGGGCGGAACCGGTCCTCTCCCTGGGCCGTGCCGGGCCGCGCGGACCCGTTCGACGGCGGATGGACCGACCGCGCGTCCACGGGACGTCGCCAGGACCGCACATGGCGGGGGTGACGATCCGACGGGGCTGCTGCCGCACCCCGCCCCGGGTCACCTCCGCGCACGGCGACGGCGAGATCGGGGCCCGCTTCCAGAAGGCGGCCGCCATGTCGAGCACCAGCGTCGAGGAGTCACTGCATTGATCACCATCGCGCACATCAGCGACCTGCACCTGGACGGCGGCCCCCGGGCCACCGAACGCGCCTCCCGGGTCACGTCCTTCCTGCGCTCCATGCCCGGGCCCGTCGACGTGGTGCTGGCCACCGGCGACATCGCCGACCACGGCACGGCCGACGAGTACAACGAGGCCGCTGCCCTGCTGGAGCTGCCCTACCCGGTGCTCACCCTGCCCGGCAACCACGACCGGCGGGCCGAGTTCCGCAAGGGGCTGCTGGGCGAGGCCGCCACCGACGAGGAGATCAACCGGGTCGTGCGCACCGACGGCGCGGTCTTCGTGCTGTGCGACTCGACCATCCCGGGCCAGGACGACGGCTTCCTGACCGACCACACCCTCCAGTGGCTGGACTCGACGCTCGCCGAACTCGCCGACGGCGTACCGGTCTTCGTCTGCTTCCACCACCCGCCGGTCGTGCTGCACCTGCCGTACGTCGACCGGATCAAGCAGTCCGGTGAGGAGCGGCTGGCCGCGGTGCTGGAGCGGCACCCCCAGGTGGTGGCCGTGCTGTGCGGCCACTCCCACACGGCGGCGGCCACGACCTTCGCGGGCCGCCCGCTGGTCGTGGGCCCCGGCATCGCCTCCACGGTGCCGCTGCCGCTCGAGGGGCGCCCGGAGGTCGACTACGACCTGCCGCCGCTGATCGCCTTCCACATCCTCGACGACGAACGGCGCCTCGTGACGCACTACCGCGTGATCGTCTGACATGGGGACGCCCTGATGGAAAGAGTCCTGATAGCCGGCCGTGGCGCCATCGCCGCCCGGGCGGTCGAGAGCGCCCGGGCGGCGGGGCTCTCCCCGGTCGCCGTGGTGTCGGCGGCGGATCCGCAACAGGCCCATGCGCTGGGCGCCGACGCCGTCGAGCGGCTCCAGCCGCTCGCCGGGGCCAATCCGTACGACGACGTGGCGCGGATCGTCGGCGCGGCCGTGCGCTCGGGTGCCGGGCTCGTCCACCCCGGGCACGGCGCCCTGGCCGAGGACCCGGAGCTGCCGCGCCTGCTCGCCGAGGCCGGCATCGTGTGCGCCGGGGCCGGGCCCGAGCTGCTGACCACCGCCGGGGACAAGTCCCTCGCGGTGGCCGCGGCCGAGCGGCTCGGCGTACCGGTGCTGCCGCACGCCGACGGCCGGGCGGCGATCATGGAGCTTGCCGCCCGGGCCGGCTTCCCGCTCGTCCTCAAGCCGCGCAGCGGCTGCTACGGCCAGGGCGTCCAAGTCGTGTACACGGAAGCCCAGTTGCGGCTCGTCCTCGACGCGGACCCCGATCCGGGGGCCATGACCTGGTACGCCGAACGCTATGTGGAGGACGCCCGCATCGTCGGCGTCACCGTCGCCGTCGACCGAGAGGGCCGCGTGGCACATCTGGGCTCCCGGGAGAGCCTGTTGGTCGCGGGCCACCTCAAACTCCTGGATGCCGCGCCCGTCCTGGACGTGCCCGCGGACATGGCCGCCGCGATGCGGCGGCACACCCAAGTCCTCGCCGAGGGGCTCGACTTCCGCGGGGTCAGCAGCGTGGAGTTCGTGGTGAGCCCCGACGGCTACCACTTCCTGGAGATCAACCCAAGACTCACCGGCGCCTACCGCATGTGCGAGGCGCAGACCGGCATCGACCTGATTGCACTACAACTCGCCCTGGCTCAAGGCGAGTTGCTGGACGAATGGGCGGTCCGCGACGACCCCGCCCCGCACGTCGTGGAGGCCCGCCTCTTCGTCCGCCCCGACTCGCCGCGCCCCGGCCGCCTCAGCGTGCTGCGCCTTGCCGAGCGACCAGGGGTGTCGTACGCCTGCACGCTGGACGTGACCCGGCAGGTGCGCCACGAGAGCATGCTCGTCCAGGTTCTGGCCACGGCCGGCACCCGCGAGGAGGCCGTGGGCCGCACGATGGCGGCGCTCGCGGCGAGCGAGGTGTCCGGCATACGGCACTACGGCGACGAGATCGCGGCCTGGGCCGGCGGGCATGTGACCACCCATGTGTGAGAACCCGAGGAGGGTGAGATGAAGGACGACCAGGACTCCTTCCCGGACGTGCGGTTCGCCGTGGATCCCGGACTGGCCGACAGCATCGCCGAGGCGGAGGAGCGCGGTGAACCGGACGCGCGCCACGAGGAGTTCGCGCTGCGCCTGCGCGCCCACGCGGCCGAGCGGCTCGACCGGCGGCCCGGCTGCTTCGTGCTCACCGGGCTCGGCGGGCTGTCCTTCGCCGCCGCGCGGCACTTCACCGTCGCCGCCTCGCGGATGCTGGGCGACGTCATGCCGCAGGACTTCACCGGCGCCCTGGTGCGCGAGGTGAAGGACCGCGGGGTGCGCCTGGACCGGGCCACGGCCCGGTACTCCGACACGCGGCAGGGCGGCAACCTGCACACCGACGGCTTCCACCGTCCGGGCACGGTCCCCGACTACTTCACGCTGTTCTGTGTGCGCCAGGCCGCCCGGGGCGGCTCCCTCGTCATGGTCCACGTCCAGGACGTCCTCGCCGAGCTGCGGGCCCGGCCCGACGTCCTGGACGTGCTGAGCCGGCCGTTCCACTTCGACACCCGCGCCGACACCCCGGACGCGCCCCGGACCGTGGAGCGGCCGGTCCTCGACTTCGCGGACGGCTCCGCCCGCGTCCACTACCTGCGGGAGTACGTCGAGGCCGGGCACCGCCAGGAGGGCGTCCCGCCGCTGACCCCGGAACAGACCGCCGCCCTCGACCACCTCGACGCCCTGCTGGAGCGCGAGGAGCTGCACACGCTGGGCAGGCTGCGGCCGGGCGAGATGGTCTTCATCGACAACCGGTCCGTCATCCACGGCCGTACGCCCTTCGAGGACGGCGAGGCGGCGTCCGAGGCGCGGATGATGTTCCGCACCTGGATCGCCTCCCCCCGCTGAGGACCGGTCACTCCACCGCTACGCCGCCCGGGAGCGTGTCTCGGCGCGGCGTACCACCGGTGGTACGGCCGCCCCCGCCGATATCAGAATCCCGCACAGCGCGAGCCAGCCGAGCGGGCCGGCCATCAGGCACAGCGCGTTCAGGAGCGAGGGCGCCACGGCGGTGCCCAGGCCGGTGCCCAGACCGAACACGCCCTGGTACTCGCCCTGCGCGTGGTCGGGTGCCAGGCCGAACGACACGGCGTACTCGCCCGCCGTGAAGACCATCTCGCCCAGCGTCAGCACGGCGGTCCCGGCCAGCAGCAGCGCCATCGCGGCCGCGCCCGACACATGTGCGGCCAGGTACACCATGAGTACGGCGACGGCGACGGCCGGGCCGCTGCGGCGCAGGGCGACGGCGCCGTCCCGTGGTGTCTCCACCCCGCGCGCGACCCGGGTCTGGAAGACCACCACGAGGACCGCGCTCAGCGCGAAGGTGAGGGACACGGTCCAGCGCGGGGCGTCGGTGTGTTCCGCGATCCACACCGGCATCAGCACCGCGAGGAACGTCTCGAACATGACGAGCACCCCGGCGAGCAGGCTGACCGCGACGAACGGGCGGTCGGTCAGGGCGGCTTGGCGCTTGCTGGAGACCGTGGCGTCCCGCTCCACCGGCGGCAGATGCCCCAGCCGCCACACCAGACCGGCGGCGATGAGGTAGGAGCAGACGTCGGCCAGCACGGCGACCGTGTAGCCCGTCCTGCTGTCCACTTGCAGCGCGATGCCGCCGAGCAGCGATCCGCTGACCATGGCCAGGTTCTGGAGCGAGTACAGCCTGGCCCGGTACATGACCTTGTCGTCGCCGCCGACATGGGCGATCAGGGCGCCGGTGATGGCGGGGAAGGCGCCCTTGCCGACGGCGACCAGCACGATCACCGCGAGAAAGCCCTCGAAGCTGCCCACGGTGAGCAGCAGCGCCGACGCGACCGCCTGCACCAGCAGACCCGACACCCCCACCTCGCGCGGACCGAACCGGTCGGCGAGGCGTCCGGCGGCCGGCCCCGCGAGCAGGCCGACGAGGGACGCGGCCGTCAGCCCGGTGACGACCCGCGAGGTGTCGAGCCCCACGATCCTTACCAGGAACAGCACTTGGAGCGGGGCCCACACCCCCGTGCCGAGATAGCGGACGAACAGCGCGGCCGCGAGGCTGCGCCGCATCACTGGTCCTTCAGGAGCGCCGCGACGATCGTCTTCAGCTCCTGCTGGGCCGACCCGGGAGAATCAGTGCGGATCACGCTCCAGTCGTACTCCTTCGCCCAGCCGAGCAACACCTCGCGGACCGCGCTCTGGTGGCGCAGGAAGTTCTCGGGGCGGCACTCCAGGTCGCATCCGCACTCGTAGGGCGCGAGGTCGCCCTTCTTGCGCCGCAGCGCCTCCTCGGGCGCGACGTCGAAGTAGATGATCCGGTCGACCGGCGCGATGGCCTCGACGATGGCCTCCACCAGACCCCGGTGGGTGCCGGAGATGAGCTCGGCGGCGGCGTGCTTGGCCCAGTAGCCGTCGAGGACGACGAGTTCCTCCTGGGCGGCGGCCGCGTAGTGGGCGGCCATCGTGTTCATCCAGCCGAGGAAGAGCATGCGGGCCGGAGAGGGCATTTCCGCGATGCACACCCGTATCTCCTCCTGCCGGGACCCGCGCAGGAACCGGGCCTCGGGCATCACGGTCTCGTCGAACAGCTGCCACTTGCTGACGGTCCTGAACGACACGCCCAGTTCGCCGGCCCAGTCCGCGAGCCGGGCGAGCTGAGTGGACTTTCCCGCGCCGTCGGGCCCATCGAGTGCGATGATCACGTTTCGCTTCTCCTTCGTCGTCCACCGGTTCCGGCCGTGCCGGTGCCGTGGTTCCCACTCGGCAAACCAGGCTCCCTGACCGGGCGTTGGTACGCGCGGCCGAACCCTGGTGCAGCCCCGTCACCAGCGCCGCTATCCGAAGGTACGCGGAGTGGATCAGCGACGGGTCGCATATCGGAAGCCCCCCACATACTCATGGTGCGCCGCCCCGGTCGGCTCCCGCCCGCCCTCAACGGGTCTTTTCCGGGACACCAGTTGTGGAAGGACGCCGGGCCGGGGCGCTTGCCGACGGCGCCGGGCCGGGGCGTTCGCCGACCGCATCCTTTACGTCCTCTACATCCGCTACACCCTCTACATCCTTTGGCCTACTACGCGATCGGCCCTGAAGAGGACGCCCTTGCGGCCCGCCCGCGAGAACGTTGATCCGTGCGAGCAACCATCGGATACGCCGTCGAAAGCATCGGCTACGTCATAGGAGCCCAGGGCCTCGTCAGCCTCGTGTCACAGCCGCTCTTCGGCACGGAGTGGGGCTGGCCGCACACTCTGGCAGCAGTGGATCGGCGAGCCGCCCAGCAAGGACCGCAGCGCCCTCGACAGCTACCGTGAGTTCATCGGCGAGCTCAGCACGTACGCCGACGAGGCGCCCACGCACTGTTCGGCCAAGCCCGTTTGATCGAGAGGGCGTTGGCCACGGGAGGGGCGCGGAGGCCGGCGGCAGCGGGCTAACCGCTGAGCGCATCCACGAGGTAAATGAAGCGCGTCAGGCCCAAGACGGCGACGACTCCAAGTGCAATGACTCCCAGCGAGCAGACCAATGCGATCACGGTCGTGATCCGAGCCCACCCTTGAGCCCTGGTGTAGTCGGTTTCGCCGTCCCAAGCTTGATCAGACATGGCCCCTGGCTGGCCACGGCACTCAGCGACGGATCGGGTGGGGCGCTGTTGCTCGGTAAGGCAGAGGTGATCGTATGACCGCATCCTCATCAGGCCGATCAAGGGAGCCTGCCGAGGATGATGACTCCGAGGGCGGAGCGCCGCCAGGTTGCGCGTTGGGGAAGCGGCCGGGTTCGTCGGGGCCGGGGCTCGGCCCACAGGCAGAAACAGATCAGGCGAGTACTCGCGTGAGTACTCGCCTGATCTGGTGTTTCGGCTGTCGGGGTGGCGGGATTTGAACCCACGACCTCTTCGTCCCGAACGAAGCGCGCTGCCAAGCTGCGCTACACCCCGATCGTCTCCGCTTGTCGCGGCGACGTCGTTTACTTTAGCCCACTGGCGGCTGGAGACGAAATCCGGTTTTCGGGGCCCCGGAGGCAGGGGCGGACGCGGTCCAGGCCGGTGATCAACAGGGCCAGTGCGTAGAAGGCGAGGCCGAGGACCACCGCGTTGGTCAGGATGGCCGCGTACCCGTGCTGGGCGACGTCGAGGAAGGGGTACGGGTAGCGGGCCGTGGTGCCGGGAGAGAGCAGGGCGCCTCGGATCAGGGCGAAGGCGAAGTAGGCCAGCGGATACAGGAGCCACTGCGCGGCGTGGCGCGGGCGCAGGCCGCCGGGGCGGGTCAGGAGCAGCCAGTCCAGGGCCGCGCCGAGCGGCGTGACCGTGTGCAGGAGCTGGTTGGACACGGTTCGCCAGCCGGTCACGGCCACCGCTTGGTCGCCCGTCATCGAGAAGCCGCTGGAGCTGTTGGCGAGGACCAGGTGGTAGACCAGGCCGGTGATCGAGATGTAGAGGAGTACGCCCCCGGTGACGCGGGCCGGGAGCGGCGGCCGGCCCCGCCAGGCGCGTACCGCCGACCAGCCGAAGGCGACGGCCACGAGCACGTTCGACTGGATCGTGAAGTAGCTCAGCACGCGCGGCGGGCTGCCCGTCAGCAGGTCGATCACGATGCCGACCACCGCGGCCGCGCAGATCAGCGCGCGGAAGGCTGCCGCGTAGGGGCGGCGGGCGGTCGGCAGGACGGCGGAAGCGGGTGCGTCGGCCGGGCCGCCCCCGCGCCCCTCCTGCACGGACCTGCCCCGCACCGACTCGCCCCGCACCGACCTACCCCGCACGAACCCGCCCCGCATGGACTCGCCCCGTACGGACCCGCCCCGCACCGACCTACCCCGCACTGACCCGGGCGTAGAGGACGTCCCGGCTGTTTGGGGTGTCTGGGGCGTCTGGTGTGTATTGGGGGAAATGTGGTCGTTACGCATGGGTTCACGGTAGGGGGTTGCCCCTGGCCCCGCCCGTGCCGGGTCCCGCGAGGGTGCCCAGCCCAGCCCAGCCCAGCCCGTGCCCGGTCCCTCGACGGTGCCTGGCCCGTCCCCATCCCGGCCCCGCCCATGCCGGACCTCGCCGCAGAGCGGGCCAGCCCCGCCCGGCACCGCAAGCCCAAGCCAGCCCCGCGCCCCCCGCGCCCCCCGCACCGCAAGCCCGCCCCGAGCCCCCTAAAGGCAGAGCCCCCTGAAGCGGCGCCGCCCTACCGCCGGCCCACCAGCGTCAGCAGCGTCGCCTCCGGGGGGCAGGCGAAGCGGACCGGGGTGTAGCGGTTGGTGCCGCAGCCGGCCGAGACGTGGAGGTAGGCGCGGTTGCCGTCGGCCTCGTGCGTGGACAGGCCCTTCACTCGGTCCGTGTCCAGGTCGCAGTTGGTGACCAGAGCGCCGTAGAAGGGGATGCAGAGCTGGCCGCCGTGCGTGTGGCCGGCCAGGATCAGCGGATAGCCGTCCGCCGTGAAGGACTCCAGGGAGCGCAGGTAGGGCGCGTGGACCACCGCGATCGACAGGTCCGCGCCCGTCTCGGGGCCCCCGGCCACCCGCTCGTACCGGTCGCGCTTGATGTGCGGGTCGTCCAGGCCGGTGAAGGCCAGCTCCATCCCGTCGAGCTTGAGGCGGCCCCGGGCGTTGCTCAGGTTCACCCAGCCCGCCGAGTCGAAGGCGTCCCGCAGGTCCTCCCACGGGTTGTGGACGACGCCGACGGCCGGCGCGTTGCCGTTGAGGCCGTGCTTGCCCTGCGCCTTCTCGAACAGGTACCGGGCCGGGTTGCGCAGCTTCGGGCCGTAGTAGTCGTTGGAGCCGAAGACGTAGACCCCGGGGAACTCCATCAGGGGGCCGAGGGCGTCGAGCGCCTCGGGGACGCCCTCCGGGTCCGACAGGTTGTCGCCGGTGTTCACCACGAAATCGGGGCGCAGGCCCGCGAGCGACTGCAGCCACGCCCGCTTCTTGCGCTGGCCGGACACCATGTGGATGTCCGAGACCTGGAGGACGCGCAACGGGCGCGCCCCCGGCGGCAGCACGGGCACCGTCACCCGGCGCAGCCGGAACGATCTCACCTCGAAGCCGGCCGCATAGGCGAAGCCGGCGGCCCCGACCGCCGTGATACCCAAGGGAATTCCGTATCGCGCGCGCATGCGTCCATCGTCGCAGACCCGGCGGTGGCGGGATCAACCGCGCGGGATCAATCGGCGGGCGGGCAGCGCACGGCACCTGACACACTGGGGACATGACCACGCTCAAGGCCCGACTCAAGGACGACCTCACCACCGCCATGAAGGCGCGCGACGAGCTCCGCTCGTCCACGCTCCGGCTGACCCTCACCGCCGTCGCCAAGGAAGAGGTCGCCGGCACGTCCGCGCGCGAGCTCTCCGACGACGAGGTCCTCAAGGTGATCGCCAAGGAGGCGAAGAAGCGCCGCGAGGCGGCCGAGGCCTTCGACAAGGGCGGCCGGGCCGAGTCCGCCGCGCGTGAGCTGGCCGAGGGCGAGATCCTCGACGCGTACCTGCCCAAGCAGCTCTCCGACGACGAGCTCGCGGCCATCGTCGCGAGTGCCGTCGAGGAGGCGAAGGCCGCCGGCGCCGAGGGGCCGCGCGCGATGGGCGCCGTCATGAAGATCGTGAACCCGAAGGTGGCCGGCCTCGCCGACGGCGGGCGCGTCGCCGCCGCGGTGAAGCAGCGCCTGGCCGGCTGACCTCCGGCACAGCACGTACGCCGAAGGGGCGCCCCGGGATCCACATCCCGGGGCGCCCCTTCACGTGTCGAGGACTACGAACGCGACACCGTCACCGCCGCTACTGCGGCCACCCGCCCGTGTCGCCGCCCACCACGCCCGGCGGGAGGGAGATGCCCGGGAACGGGTCCTGGCCGCCGCGGCCCGGAGGCTTGTTGTCGCCGCCCGGCTTCGGCTTGTGCTTGCCCTTGTTCTTGCTCTTGTCGCCGTTGTTGCCCTGCGCGCCGGCCGTCGTCGTCGTGTCGCCGCCCGGCTTCTGGCCGCCGTTGTCGGGGATGTTGACGCTGACGAAGGGCGGCGAGTTCTGGCCCTGGAGCGCGCCGGTCATCGCGTCGCGCCAGATGGGACCGGGGACCTGGCCACCGTAGACCTGCTCCTGGAACTGGCCGCCGATGGTGATGTTGTTCATCTCGACCCGCTGGGACGGGCTGCCGACCCACACCGCGGCCGACAGGTTCGAGGTGTAGCCGACGAACCAGGCGTTCTTGCGGGCGTCGGTGGTACCCGTCTTGCCCGCGTTGTCACGGTCCTTGAGGCCGGCCTCGGTACCGGTACCGGAGTCGACCACGCCGCGCAGCAGCGTGTTGATGCTGTCCGCGGTGCTCTGCTGCATCGCCTGCGAGCAGGCCGTCTTCGGCACCGGCAGCGGGGAGCCGTCCACCTTCTTGATGGACTCGATGGCGATCGGCGTGCAGTACGTGCCCCGGTTGGCGAAGGCCGCGTACGCCGAGGCCATCGTCAGCGGCGAGATGCCGGTGGAGCCGAGCGTCAGCGCCGAGGGCACCATGGGGAGCTTGTCGCCGTTGCCCTGGGTGACCTTCAGCCGGTCCGTCATCTGGGAGACGGGGCACATGCCGATGTCGCCGAGCATCTGCACGAAGTACGTGTTGACCGACTTGGCCATCGCGTCCTTCAGCGAGAACGGGCCGATCTCGCTCTCGTTCTCGTTCTCCAGGTGCGCCGGGTGCTTCGGGTCGTTCACCCACGGCTTGCCGTTGCACGTCTGGACCGACGCGGGGTAGTCCATCTCGTACGGCGCGGGGTACTGCTGGGTCGGCGGCTTGCCGCCCTCGATCGCCGCCGCGGCCAGGAACGGCTTGAAGGTCGAGCCGACCGGGAAGCCGAAGTTGGAGCCGCCCATCTGGCGGTTGACCGAGAAGTTGATCTGCGTCTCGTTGTCCCCGAAGCCGTACGGCTTGGACTGGCCCATCGCGAGGATCTTGCCGCTGCCGGGCTGGACCAGCGTGACGGCCGTCGCGACCGAGTCCTTCTGGTAGACGTGCGCCTTGATCGACTCCTGCGTCGACTTCTGGGCCTGCGGGTCGAGCGTCGTCTGGACGGTGAGCCCGCCCTGGTTCCAGAGCTTGGCGCGCTCTTCCTTCGTCTTGCCGAAGACCGGGTCGGACAGGAAGACCTCGCGCACGTAGTCGCAGAAGAAGCCCGCGCCCTCGACGGCGGTGATGCAGCCGTTCTTGGGCCGGCTCACATTGAGCTTGATCGGCTCTTCCATGGCCTTGTCGGCCTCGCCCTGCGAGATGTCCTTCATGTCGGCCATCCGCTGGAGCACCGTGTTGCGGCGCTTCTTGGACTCCTGCGCGTCGTTGACGGGGTCGTACCGGCTGGGCGACTGCACGATGCCGGCCAGCATCGCCGACTCGTCCAGGGTGAGGTCCTTGGCCGGCTTGGAGAAGTAGCGCTTGGCGGCGGCCTCGATGCCGTACGCCTGCTGCCCGAAGAACGTGATGTTGAGGTAGTTCTCCAGGATCTTCTTCTTGCCGAGCTCCTCCTCGACCTGGATCGCGTACTTCAGCTCCTTGACCTTGCGGCCGATCGTCTGCTGGGTGGCCTCGGCGACCTTGTCGGGGTCGTCACCGGCCTCCTCGACGAAGACGTTCTTCACGTACTGCTGCGTCAGCGTGGACGCGCCCTGGGCGACACCGCCGCTGGTCGCGTTCTTGTTCATCGCGCGCAGGACGCCCTTGAGGTCGATCGCGCCGTGCTCGTAGAAGCGCGAGTCCTCGATCGCGACGATCGCCTTCTGCATGTACGGGGAGATGTCGGCGAGCGGCACCACGGTGCGGTCGCGCGAGTACACCTGGGCGATCGTGCCGCCCTTGTTGTCCAGGATCGTGGTGCGCTGGCTCAGCGGCGGGGTCTTCAGGTTGGCCGGGATCTCGTCGAACCCCTCGACCGTGCCCTTGGCCGCGAGCCCCAGTGCGCCGGCCGCCGGCAGGGCGATCCCGGCGAGCACCGCCCCCGCCAACACACTCACGCCAAGGAACTTGGCCGCCTGCTGGGTCCCGGTCAGGCCTCCGCCCGATCGCTTCATTGCCATGGGGGGCAGCCTACGTTCTCAATCGCCGGACACAGGTGAAGGCTCTGGCCTAAGCTGCTCTCAACTGTCACAGCAGTGCGGCTGCGCATCAAGACCCCGGCCGCACTGGGGAGTGTTCCGCCGTCCCCGAATCCGGCGAGAATCAGCCCAGTTGATGTCCGATTGCACCTCATGCGTCACCCGGTGTCCGTTGCGCCTCAGCTGATACGTCCCGTTATTTCGGATTGGTCACGCATGTCCTCCGGTCACTCCGTTGGGTGATCTGCCGCGTACGCATAGTCCGTTCGGGCCATTCAAGATTGGGCCCGACGGGGGTGTTGCGCTGTGCCCACCTTCCGTAACGTCCTCAACTGGCAGCGGTGAATATGCCTCTGCCGCCGTGGGGGAGCCTCGATTCGGGAGAGGACGGCGCCGGCATGGGCTGGGTAACCGACTGGAGTGCGCAGGCAGCCTGCCGCACTACCGATCCGGACGAACTGTTTGTACAAGGCGCAGCGCAGAACAGGGCCAAGGCGGTGTGCACCGGTTGCCCGGTGCGGACCGAGTGCCTGGCCGATGCGCTCGACAATCGCGTCGAATTCGGCGTGTGGGGCGGAATGACGGAACGGGAGCGACGCGCCCTTTTGCGCAGGCGCCCCACCGTCACCTCGTGGCACCGCCTCTTGGAGACCGCGCGCACCGAGTACGAGCGCAGCACGGGAATCCTGCCCGTGTGCGCGGAGGAGGACTCGGACTACGACTACCCGCATTCCTTCGGGGACGAGGCGTACGCGGCGGTGGGCTGACGGAGCCGGGAACTCAGGAAGCTCCGGCCGGAGATCCACCGGCCGCGAGCCGTTCCCCGATGGTCCGCAGCCCCGCGAGGTCGTGCACATCGCCCGGCAGGGCGGCCACTTCGGCGACCTTGACCTCGGGGTGGAGTGCGGCGAAACGGTCGCGCGTCCGCTGTTCACGCGCGAGCACCTGCATCCGCTCGGCGTGCAGCCGCAGCAACCCTGCGGTCAGCCGCTCGACGGAATCGTCCGCCGAAGGGGAATCCCCGGGCTCGGCAGCGTCGGCAACGCCTTCGGGAACCTCGGTGGCTTGGGCGGCTGTAGCGGTCTCGGGAGAGGAAACGCCGGAGCCACGACCTCCAGCCTTCCCGGCCTCCTGATCCACAATGCCGCGTTCGTCAAGATTTTCGGCAGGTCCCTCCGGGGCCTCCTCCAGGCTCTCCGCCGCGGCCAGAGCGCGCTCCGCCGAGAGCCGGGCGGCCGCGCTGCCGTGCACGCGGTTCAGTACGAGCCCGGCCAGCGGCATGTCGTCGGCGGCCAGGCGCTCCACGAAGTACGCGGCCTCGCGCAGCGCGTCCCGCTCGGGCGCCGCGACGACGAGGAACGCCGTGCCGGGCGCCTGCAACAGCCGGTAGGTGGCGTCGGCCCTGGTCCGGAACCCGCCGAACATCGTGTCCATGGCCGCCACGAAGGTCTGCACATCGTGCAGGAACGGTCCGCCGAGCAGCTTGCCGAGCGTGCCGGTCATCATCGACATGCCGACGTTGAGGAACTTCATCCCGGCCCGGCCGCCCATCTTCGCGGGCGCCATCAGCAGCTTGATGAACTTGCCGTCCAGGAACGACCCGAGCCGCTTGGGCGCGTCCAGGAAGTCGAGCGCGGAGCGCGACGGCGGGGTGTCCACCACGATCAGGTCCCACTCGTCCCTGGCCCGCAGCTGTCCCAGCTTCTCCATCGCCATGTACTCCTGCGTGCCCGCGAAGCCGGCCGACAGGGACTGGTAGAAGGGGTTCGTCAGGATCGCCTTGGCCCGCTCGGGATCCGCGTGCGCCTCGACGATCTCGTCGAAGGTCCGCTTCATGTCGAGCATCATGGCGTGCAGTTCGCCCTCGCCCTGGACGTCCTTGACCCGGCGGGGGGTGTTGTCGAGCGAGTCGATGCCCATGGACTGGGCCAGCCTGCGGGCCGGGTCGATGGTGAGCACCACGACCTTGCGGCCCCGCTCGGCGGCCCGAACTCCCAGTGCGGCGGCGGTAGTTGTCTTGCCGACTCCGCCCGATCCGCAGCACACGATGATGCGGGTGCCCGCATCGTCGAGCAGTGGATCGATCGCCAGTGCCCCGGCCGCGTCCAACGTCACTCACCCACCCCGAGCTTGCGCAGTTCCGAGGCCAGGCGATAGAGCCCGGCCAGGTCCATTCCCTCGCCGATCAGCGGCAGTTCGTACGTCGCGAGTCCCAACGTGCCCAAAGCAGCGCGCTGTTCACGCTCCAGCTCCACCCGCTCCGCATGTTCGGCGGCCTGTTCGAGGAGCGGCGTCACCAGCTTCGCCGAGCCGGTCACCCCGGCCCGCGTCAGCGTCCTGACGACCTCCTTGCGCCGGTCGCCGGTGACCCCCCGCACCGCCGCCTCGTCCAGGAGGTGCGGGCGGACCATGTTCACGATGACCTTGCCGACCGGCAGTTCGGCCCCGCGCAGCTCGGCGATCCCGTCCACCGTCTCCTGGACGGGCATCTCCTCCAGGAGCGTCACCAAGTGCACTGCCGTCTCGGGGGACTTGAGGACCCGCATGACGGCCTGCGCCTGATTGTGTATCGGGCCGATCTTCGCCAGGCCCGCCACCTCGTCGTTCACGTTCAGGAAGCGGGTGATGCGCCCGGTGGGCGGCGCGTCCATCACGACGTAGTCGTACGCGTACGCGCCCTGCTTGTTCTTGCGGCGCACCGCCTCGCACGCCTTGCCGGTCAGGAGCACGTCCCGGACCCCCGGCGCGATGGTCGTCGCGAAGTCGATCGCGCCGAGCTTCTTCAGCGCCCGGCCCGCGCCGCCCAGTTTGTAGAACATCTGGAGGTAGTCGAGGAGCGCCCGTTCCGCGTCGATGGCCAGTGCGTACACCTCCCCGCCACCGGGCGCCACGGCGATCTTGCGCTCCTCGTACGGAAAGGCCTCCGTCTCGAAGAGCTGCGCGATGCCCTGTCTGCCCTCGACCTCGACGAGGAGCGTGCGCCTGCCCTCCGTCGCGAGGGCGAGCGCGAGTGCTGCGGCGACCGTGGTCTTGCCGGTACCGCCCTTGCCGCTGACGACCTGGAGCCTGCTCACACCTTCGAGCCTAACCAGTCCGCCCGCGACCTACGCATGTGGTCCGGGTAAGGAGCCCGCGCGAGGGGGCGGCGGGCAGCGGCTACAGTCGGGCCCATGACCAAGTGGGAATACGCGACCGTGCCCCTTCTCGTGCACGCGACCAAGCAGATTCTGGACACCTGGGGCGAGGACGGCTGGGAGCTTGTCCAGGTCGTCCCCGGGCCGAACAACCCCGAGCAGTTGGTGGCCTACCTGAAGCGGGAGAAGGCATGAGCGCCGTCGAGGCGAAGCTGGCGGAACTGGGCCTGACCCTCCCGTCGGTCGTCCCGCCGCTCGCCGCGTACCAGCCGGCCGTGCGGTCCGGGGCGTACGTGTACACCGCCGGCCAGCTCCCCATGGTGGAGGGCAAGCTGCCCGTCACCGGCAAGGTCGGCGGCGAGGTCACCGCGGAGGAGGCCAAGGAACTGGCCGCCACCTGCGCCCTCAACGCGCTCGCCGCGGTCAAGTCCGTCGTGGGCGACCTGGACCGCATCGCGCGCGTCGTGAAGGTCGTCGGCTTCGTGGCCTCCGCCCCCGACTTCACCGGGCAGCCCGGCGTCCTCAACGGCGCCAGCGAGCTCCTCGGCGCCGTCCTCGGCGACAAGGGCGTGCACGCCCGCAGCGCCGTCGGCGTCGCGGTGCTGCCCCTCGACGCCCCGGTCGAGGTCGAGATCCAGGTGGAACTCGTCCAGGCCTGATCCCGGGTCCCGGTCCGCCGAGGACCGACCGCCTGTCGCGAAGGGCCGGCCCCCAGGGGCCGGCCCTTCGTCGATCCGACGGCCCGCGGGTCCTCCGCGTGCCGGACGCGTGCCGAACGCCGTCGGACGTGTCAAAGGGATGTCACCTACACGCACCCCCTCGAACATCCGCACGCCACCCCGTAGCATCCGCCCATGCCCAATGGTCAGTGGTACCCGCCGGAGTGGCCGGACCGCATCCGCGCCCTCGCCGCAGGCGAGCTCACCGCGGTCGAGCCGCGGCGGGCCGCGACCGTGATGCTGCTGCGCGACGGCCCGGACACCGGCCCCGCCGTGCACATGCTGCGCCGCCGCACCTCCATGGCCTTCGCCGGCGGCGCGTACGCCTACCCGGGCGGCGGCGTGGACCCCCGCGACGCCGAGGACGCCCGGCTCGGCTGGGCGGGCCCGACCCGCGAGACCTGGGCCGAACGCCTGGGCACCGACCCCGCCGCCGCCCAGGCCGTCGTCTGCGCCGCCGTGCGCGAGACCTACGAGGAGGCGGGCGTCCTCCTCGCGGGCCCCGACGCCACCACCGTCGTCGGCGACACCACCGGCGACGACTGGGAGGCCGACCGCCAGGCCCTGGTGACCCGCGAGCTGAGCTTCGCCGAGTTCCTCGACCGGCGCGGCCTCGTGCTCCGCTCGGACCTGCTCGGCGCCTGGGCGCGCTGGATCACCCCGGAATTCGAGCCCCGGCGGTACGACACCTGGTTCTTCGTGGCCGCCCTGCCCGAGGGCCAGGTGACCCGGAACGCCTCGACCGAGGCCGACCGCACGGTCTGGATCCGCCCCGCCGAAGCCGCCGCCGGCTACGACAGGGGCGAGCTCCTGATGATGCCGCCGACCATCTCCACCCTGCGCGACCTCCTCCCGTACGCCGGCGCCGCCGAGGCCCTGGCGGCCGCCGCCGGACGCGATCTGACCCCGGTCCTCGCCCGGGCCCGCCTGACCGACACCGGGGAACTGATCCTGAGCTGGCCGGGCCACGACGAGTTCACCAAGCACATCCCGGCCGGGGGCCGGTCCTGATGGCTCCCACCGCCTGCCCCGCCACCCCCGGAGGTGCCGTATGAGTGACGCCGCCGCCCTTCCCGGGCAGCCGCGCGGCGGGGTCCTCTCGGGCCCCGCGACCGACCGTGCGATCAACGTCCTCGCGCCCAACGCCTCCGCGATGACCCTGGACGGCACCAACACCTGGATCGTCGCCGAGCCCGACTCCGACCTGGCCGTCGTCATCGACCCCGGGCCGCTCGACGACGGGCACCTCAGTCATGTCATCGCCACGGCCGAGAAGGCCGGCAAGCGGGTCGCGCTGACCCTCCTGACCCACGGACACCCCGACCACGCCGAGGGCGCGGCCCGCTTCGCGGAGCTGACCCGTACCCCGGTGCGCGCCCTGGACCCGGCCCTGCGCCTGGGGGACGAGGGCCTCGCGGCCGGCGATGTCGTCACCACCGGCGGCCTGGAGCTGAGGGTGGTGCCCACGCCCGGCCACACGGCGGACTCGCTCTGCTTCCATCTGCCCGCCGACCGGGCGGTGTTGACGGGCGACACCGTCCTCGGGCGCGGCACGACCGTGGTGGCCCACCCCGACGGCCGCCTCGGCGACTACCTCGACTCCCTGCGCAGGCTGCGTTCGCTGACGGTCGACGACGGCGTGCACACCGTCCTGCCGGGGCACGGCCCGGTCCTCGACGACGCACAGGGAGCCGTCGAGTTCTACCTGGCCCACCGCGCCCACCGGCTCGCCCAGGTGGAGACGGCGGTGGAGAACGGCCACCGCACGGCGGCGGACGTGGTGGCCCGGGTCTACTCGGACGTCGACCGCTCGCTGTGGCCGGCCGCCGAACTCTCGGTGCGCGCGCAGCTGGAGTACCTGCGGGAGCACGGGCTCATCTGAGGGCGGGCCCGGTGTCCGTGCGGGCAGGCGAAAGGGGCCGGTCCCGTGCGGGGCCGGCCCCTTTCGCGTACGAGCGGGTCAGCGCGAGCGCTTCGCCAGGCGCTCCACGTCCAGCAGGATGACCGCGCGGGCCTCCAGGCGCAGCCAGCCGCGCTGGGCGAAGTCGGCGAGGGCCTTGTTGACCGTCTCGCGGGAGGCGCCGACCAGCTGGGCCAGCTCCTCCTGCGTCAGGTCGTGCACGACGTGGATGCCCTCCTCGGACTGCACGCCGAAGCGGCGCGACAGGTCGAGGAGCGCGCGGGCGACACGGCCCGGCACGTCGGAGAAGACCAGGTCGGACATCTGGTCGTTGGTCTTGCGCAGCCGGCGCGCGACGGCGCGCAGCAGCGCGGTGGCCACCTCGGGGCGGGCGTTCAGCCAGGGCTGAAGGTCGCCGTGGCCCAGGCCGAGCAGCTTGACCTCGGTCAGCGCGGTCGCGGTGGCGGTGCGCGGGCCCGGGTCGAAGAGCGACAGCTCGCCGATCAGCTCACCGGGGCCGAGAACGGCCAGCATGTTCTCGCGGCCGTCGGGTGAGGTCCGGTGCAGCTTCACCTTGCCCTCGGTGACCACGTACAGGCGGTCACCCGGGTCGCCCTCGTGGAAGAGCGCGTCGCCGCGGGCGAGCGTCACTTCACTCATCGAGGCGCGCAGCTCCGCGGCCTGCTCGTCATCGAGCGCCGCGAAGAGCGGGGCGCGCCGCAGAACGTCGTCCACGAATCTCTCCTTGTGACCGGTTATCAGGGGATCCAGCTCCCCATTTTGCCGGACGGTATAAACAGTGCGATCAATCACAGGATGACGTACTGGAGTGCCGGACCGTGAGTCAGGGGGCCGATTGGGGCTGTGATTCGCGGTGGCCGGGGCGGATGTCAGTGTCGGGCTTTAGGCTGGCCGAGTGTCCAATTCGCCGGTGAGAGCGCAGGCCAGGGGGGCTGGAAGAGTGTCCGCAGAGAACGATTCCGCTGTGGGCGAACAGCCCGCGTCCAAGCCGAAAGAGCCCGCGAAGCGGGCCTCGCGGGGCCCCGGAGCCACCCCGTCGGCACGGGCGGCCAAGCCGGTCGTCAACCCCGCCGACCCGAACGGAGAGGCCGCCCGAGTGAAGCCCACCGCGAAGCGGTCCGCGACCGAGAAGGCCGCGACCGTGGACCCCGCTTCCGAGAAGGCGGCCGCGACGAAGAAGGCGGCTTCGACGAAGCAGGCCGTCGCGGTGAAGTCCGCCGCGACCAAGGACCCTGCCTCGAAGAAGGCGGCCATGACCAAGGACCCCGCCGCCAAGAAGGCGGCCGCTGGGCAGCCGGCCTCCAAGAAGGCCGCCGAAGCGCCCGGGGCCGCCAAGAAGGCCGCTGCGACGAAGAAGGCCGTTGCCGTGAAGCCCGCGACGAAGAAGGCGGCTGCGACGAAGAAGGCTGCCGCGACGAAGGCTGCCGCGACGAAGAAGGCGGCTGCGACGAAGAAGGCCGCTGCGACGAAGAAGGCCGCCTCGACCCGGGCCGCCGCCAAGAAGGTCGCCGCCACGGAGAAGGCCGGGGCCGGCAGCGGGGCCGGGGGTGTCATGGGGAAGGGCCCGGGCGGCAAGCCCGAGTCGCACGCGGCGATGGTGCGGCGGGCCCGGCGGATCAATCGCGAGCTCGCCGAGGTCTACCCGTACGCCCATCCCGAGCTGGACTTCCGCAACCCGTTCGAGCTGCTGGTCGCGACGGTCCTCTCCGCGCAGACCACCGACCTGCGGGTCAATCAGACGACGCCGGGCCTCTTCGCCGCCTATCCGACCCCCGAGGACCTCGCCGCGGCGAACCCCGAGGACGTCGAGGAGATCATCCGGCCCACCGGCTTCTTCCGGGCCAAGACCAAGTCGATCATGGGCCTCGCCATCGCCCTCAGAGACGAGTTCGGCGGTGAGGTGCCGGGCCGCCTCGCGGATCTGGTCAAGCTGCCGGGCGTCGGACGCAAGACCGCGAACGTCGTGCTGGGCAACGCGTTCGGCGTGCCGGGGATCACCGTCGACACCCACTTCGGGCGGCTGGTGCGCCGGTTCGGGTGGACCGATCAGGACGACCCGGTGAAGGTCGAGGCGGAGATCTGCGCGATCTTCCCCGAGAGCGAGTGGACGATGCTCTCGCACCGGGTCGTCTTCCACGGCCGCCGCATCTGCCACGCCCGCAAGCCCGCCTGCGGCGCCTGCCCGATCGCCCCGCTCTGCCCGTCCTACGGCGAGGGCGAGACCGACCCCGAGAAGGCGCGCAAGCTCCTCAAGTACGAGAAGGGCGGGCTGCCCGGCCAGCGGCTGAGCCCGCCGCCGGACTACCCGGGGCTGCCCGCGCCGCCGCTGGGAGCCGGCTGACGTCACCCGGAAGACGGACGCCGGCGCGGCCCGGAACGAAAGCGACCGGCACACGCGTTGTGGTCGATGAAACGAACGGGGGTGCAGATGACGCACACGAGCGAGACGTACGACGGTGATCTGAGCGGTGTCGGTGGCCTCGGCCGCGCCGCGGGCCGGGCCGGCCGGACGGACGCCGGGCGCGGCCTTGGCGGCGCCCCGAGCGGCCGCGTCGGCGGCCCCGGCCACGCGACGGCCGTGGACCGCGCCGAAGGACCGGCCGGGTCCGACGCCCCGCACGCTCCGGCCCGGCCCGAAGCCCAGCGCGGCCAGGCCGTGCCCGACGCCCAGCGCGGCACGGGCGGGCCCGCACAGGACACCGCCGGACCGCTCGCCCCCGAGGTCACCGAGCCCGCCCCCGAGCCCGCCGCCGGCGGCCGGGTGGAGCACGGCCGGGCTGCCGGTGCCGAGCCGGGCAGCCGGGTGGACGGGCACGGCCTCACCGTGAGCAGCGAAGGCCTGCCCGACTGGCTGGCGCCGGTCGCGCGGGCGGCCGAGTCCGTCGCGCCCGAGCAGATGAGCCGGTTCCTGCCGCCGGAGAGCGGCGACGGGCGGCAGTCCGCCGTGCTCGTGCTGTTCGGCGAGGGCCCGCGCGGCCCCGAGCTGCTCCTCATGGAGCGGGCGAGCCAGCTCCGTTCGCACGGCGGCCAGCCCTCCTTCCCGGGCGGCTCCCTCGACCCCGAGGACGGCGACCCGGCCACCACGGGCCCGCTGCGGGCCGCGCTGCGCGAGGCCGAGGAGGAGACCGGGCTCGACCCGGCCGGCGTCCAGCTCTTCGGCGTGCTGCCCCGGCTCTACATCCCGGTGAGCGGTTTCGTCGTGACGCCCGTGCTCGGCTGGTGGCGCGAGCCGACGCCGGTGCGCGCGGTCGACAGCGGCGAGACGGCCCGTGTCTTCACGGTCCCCGTGGCGGATCTCACGGACCCGGCCAATCGCGCCACCGCGGTCCACCCGAAGGGACACGCAGGCCCGGCATTCCTGGTCGAATCGGCGCTGGTCTGGGGGTTCACGGCAGGTGTGATCGACCGGATCGTGCACTACGCGGGCTGGGAGCGCCCGTGGGACCGGGCCAAGCGGGTGCCGCTCGACTGGCACGCGTGACAGGCTGGGGCTCGTGAACGTGCTGGACATCCTGTTGCTGGTCGCCGCCGTGTGGTTCGCGATCGTCGGCTACCGCCAGGGCTTCGTCGTCGGCATCCTGTCGGTGATCGGGTTCCTCGGCGGTGGCCTCGTCGCCGTGTACCTGCTCCCGCTCATCTGGGACCAGCTGACCAACGAGTCCCAGGTCTCGACGACAGCGGCCGTCGTCGCGGTCGTCGTCGTGATCGTCTGCGCCTCGGTGGGCCAGGCCCTCACCACCCATCTGGGCAACAAGCTGCGCCGGTACATCACGTGGTCGCCCGCGAGAGCCCTGGACGCGACGGGCGGCGCCCTGGTCAACGTCCTCGCCATGCTGCTCGTGGCCTGGCTGATCGGCTCCGCCCTCGCCGGGACGGCCCTGCCGACGCTGGGCAAGGAGGTCCGCAACTCCAAGGTCCTGCTCGGGGTGTCCAATGTGATGCCCCAACAGGCCTCCACCTGGTTCAGCGACTTCTCCTCGGTCCTCGCGCAGAACGGCTTCCCGCAGGTCTTCACGCCGTTCTCCAACGAGTCGATCCCCGACGTCCAGGCACCCGATCCCAAGCTCGTCGGCCGCCCGGTCGTGGCCGCCGCCAAGAAGTCCATCGTCAAGGTCGTCGGCATGGCCCCGAGCTGCGGCAAGCGCCTAGAAGGCACCGGCTTCGTCTTCGGCGACCGCCGCGTCATGACCAACGCGCACGTGGTGGGCGGGGTGGACGAGCCGACCGTCCAGATAGGCGGCCAGGGGCGTACGTACGACGCGAAGGTCGTGCTCTACGACTGGCGCCGGGACATCGCGGTCCTGGACGTGCCGGACCTGAAGGCGCCCCCCCTGGAGTTCTCCTCCGCCGACGCCCGCACCGGCGACAGCGCGATCGTCGCCGGCTTCCCCGAGGACCACCCCTACGACGTCCGCTCCGCCCGCATCCGCGGCCGGATCAGCGCCAAGGGCCCGGACATCTACCACCGGGGCACGGTCCGCCGCGATGTCTACTCGCTGTTCACCACGGTCCGCCCCGGCAATTCGGGCGGCCCGCTGCTGACTCCGCAGGGCAAGGTGTACGGGGTGGTCTTCGCCAAGTCGCTGGACGACCCGGACACGGGCTACGCGCTGACCGCCGACGAGATCCAGGCCGACATCCAGCAGGGCCGCACGGCCAGTCAGCAGGTCGACAGCCAGCAGTGCGCCCTGTGACCACCTGCGGACCCCTGACCTCCTGAGGCCCCTGAACTCCACAGGACCCCCGACCTCCTGATGACCACCTGACGAGAAGGCTCCGATGCGACTGACGATCCTCGGCGGCGGCGGCTTCCGCGTCCCGCTCGTGTACGGCGCCCTGCTGCGCGACCGCGCGCCCGGGCGGGTCACCGAGGTGGTCCTGTACGACCTGGACGCGGCGCGGCTGCACGCCATCGGCCGGGTCCTCGCCGACCGGGCGTACGGGATCGAGGACGCCCCCTCGGTGCGCACCACCACCGACCTCGACGAGGCACTGCGCGGCACGGACTTCGTCTTCTCCGCGATCCGCGTGGGCGGTCTCGACGGCCGCGCGGCCGACGAGCGGATCGCGCTGGGCGAAGGCGTCCTGGGGCAGGAGACGGTCGGCGCGGGCGGCATCGCCTACGGGCTGCGGACCGTGCCGGTCGCCACCGAGATCGCGCGCCGGGTCAGGGCGCTCGCCCCCGACGCCTGGGTCATCAACTTCACCAACCCGGCCGGCCTGGTCACCGAGGCGATGGCCGAGCACCTCGGCGACCGCGTGGTGGGCATCTGCGACTCGCCGGTGGGCCTGGCCCGCCGGGTCGCCCGCACGCTGGGCGTCGACCCCGCGACGGCGCGTCTGGACTATGTCGGCCTCAACCACCTGGGCTGGCTGCACGGCCTGTACGAGGGCGAGAAGAACGTGCTGCCGAGCCTGTTCGAGCAGGGCGACGAGGTGCTCACCTCCTTCGAGGAGGGCAAGCTGTTCGGCGCCGACTGGCTGCGCTCGCTCGGCTCCGTGCCGAACGAGTATCTGCACTACTACTACTTCAACCGCGAGGCGGTGAACGCCTACCAGCGGGCCGAGCAGACCCGGGGCGCCTTCCTCAAGGACCAGCAGGCACGTTTCTACGCCACCGCTGAGACCGTCCCCGACGCCTCGGTGTGGGCGGCCTGGGACCGCACCCGGGCCGAGCGCGACGCCACGTACATGGCCGCGAACCGGAACGTGTCGGGGGCCGGCTCGCGCGACGACGACGACATGGAGTCGGGCGGGTACGAGAACGTGGCACTCGCCCTGATGCGGGCCATCGCGAGGAACGAGGCGGCGACGCTCATCCTGAACGTGCGCAACGGAACCTCCCTGCGCGCGCTCGACGAGCGGGCCGTCATCGAGATCCCCTGCCGCGTGGATGCGTCAGGCCCCCGCCCGCTGCCCGTCTCGCAACTGACGGGCCATGAGGCGGGCCTGGTCAGCGCGGTGAAGGCGGTCGAGCGGTGTGTCCTGGAGGCGGCCGCGAGCGGATCGGTGCGAGCGGCGGTGAAGGCCTTCGCCCTGCACCCGCTGATCGACTCCGTCCAGGTCGCCCGAAGGCTTCTGGACGGCTATCGCGGCGCCCACCCCGGCCTCGGCTACCTCAGGGTCGATTAGGTCCGCACGTGGCGCAGCCGGGCCGAGACCCAGCGGGCCCGGCGTCGCAGGATGCGCGGAATGCCCACCTCCTGGGAATCCGGGGAGGGGTGTTGTAGCCCCTGCCCCTGAGGGCCGCCCCTCTCGTACGAGACCGGCCCTGCGGCCGTTCGGCGGTTGCGTGCTGCATCACCGTAGTCGTGCGTCCAGCCCATACCCCGACGTGTGCCCGGGGCCCATGGTCGGTAACCGCTCCGGAGGGGGCCAATTGGCCTATGCGCCGGGCATTTGGCCGTTCGTAGGACAGCAGTTCCCACAGTGTCACCGGAACTCAGCGATCCGGTTCCGGATCCCGTAGCCAGTTGACGAGTTCGGTGGAGAACGCGGCCGGATCCTCCTCGTGCGGGAAGTGCCCCAGACCGTCGAACAGCCGCCAGCGGTAAGGGGCTTCGACGTATTCGCCCGAGCCCGCCGCGCTGCGGGTGCGCATCACCGGGTCGAGCGATCCGTGCAGATGCAGCGTCGGCACCCGGACCGGCCGCTTCATCCTCCGGTTGAACTGGATGCCGTCGGGCCGGGCCATCGAGCGCACCATCCAGCGGTACGGCTCGATCGAGCAGTGCGCGGTGGACGGGATGCACATGGCGCGCCGGTAGGTCTCCACGGCCTCGTCCTCGGGCTGGCGCGGACCCGACCAGTCCCGTACGAGCCGGCCGACCAACGCACCGTCGTCCGCGACCAGTTGACGCTCCGGCAGCCACGGCCGCTGGAAGCCCCAGACGTAGGAGCCGGCCGAGGTCTGCTTGTAGTCGGCGAGCATCGCCGAGCGCCAGCGGCGCGGGTGCGGCATCGACGACACCACGAGCCGGCGCACCACCTTGGGGCGCATCACGGCCGCCGTCCACGCCAGATAGCCGCCCAGGTCGTGGCCGACCAGGGCCGCGTCCGGCTCGCCGAGGGACCGTACGACGCCGGTGATGTCGAGCGCGAGGTTGGCCGGGTCGTAGCCGCGCGGGGTGCGGTCGCTGCCGCCCACGCCGCGCAGGTCCATCGCGACCGCGCGGTATCCCGCGTCGGCCAGCGCGGTCAGCTGATGGCGCCACGTCCACCAGAACTGCGGGAAGCCGTGGAGCAGCAACACCAGTGGCCCGTCGCCGAGTTCGGCGATGTGGAAGCGCGCACCATTGGCCGCCACGTCCCTATGGGTCCAGGGACCATCGATGCGGACGGGGCTGCCGGTGCCGCCGGGGCTTCCGGTGCCGGTATCGGGTGCGGTCATGCAGACGAGCGTGCCACAGCGACGCCGGTGTCCGTGACCGCGATCTCGACGGTGGCCGGACGCGGATGCGGCTTGACGCCCTGGAGCGTGGCGGCCGTCGCCTTGGCCGAGGCGATCGACTTCTCCGGCGGCTTGACCTTCTTGAACTTGGTCACCGCGAGCACCCCGAGCAGCGCGGCGAGGAGCAGGAACGCGCCGCCGACGATGAGGAACGACCAGGCGAGCCCGAGCCCCAGGTTGTGGATGCCGTACGCGGCCGCGAAGCTCAGCACCGGCAGCGAGAACAGCGCGAGCACGCCGGCCGTACTGATGGCGATGCCACCGACCGCTCCGCGCTTGACGTCCTGCCGCAGCTCGGCCTTGGCCAGCGCGATCTCGTCGTGCACCAGGGCGGACATCTCCGCGGTCGCGGAGGCGACCAGCTGGCCGAGGCTGCGCTCGGCGCTGCCGGCGTTGTGGCTGGGGTCGCTCATCGCTGACTCCCTCATCTCTACTCGGTTACCGACGGGTCCAACGGGTCCTACCAGTCCTACAGGTCCGTGGTCAGATCATGCCGGACTGTCGCCGTCGTCGCGCCCCGCCCCCGCCAGTTGCGCCAGCCTGCGGTGTTCGGCGGCCTTGTTCTCGTAGATCGTGGCCATCCGCAGGTGGTACTCCGGCTTGTCCAGTTCGTACATGTCGGGGATGCCGTCCTGGTCGTCGTCGCGCTCCTCGTCCTCGACGAGCGCCTTGTACTTGCGCACCCGCAGTTTGAGCAGGACGGAGGCGAGCACCGCCGCGGTCAGGGAGCCCACGAGCACGGCCGCCTTGACCTCGTCGGTCAGCTGGTCCTGGCCGTCGAAGGCCAGCTCCCCGATGAGCAGCGAGACCGTGAAGCCGATGCCGGCGAGCGAGGCGACGGCGAAGACGTCGGGCCAGGCCAGGTCGTCGTTCAGTTCGGCCTTGGTGAAGCGGGCGGCGAGCCAGGTGCCGCCGAAGATGCCGACGGCCTTGCCGACGACCAGGCCGAGCACGACGCCGAGCGTCTCGGGCCGGGTGAACACGTCGGCCAGGGTGTTTCCGCTGATGCCCACACCGGCCGAGAACAGGGCGAAGAGCGGCACCGCGAGACCGGCCGACACCGGGCGCATCAGGTGCTCGATGTGCTCGCCGGGGGAGTGCTCCTCGCCCTCCTCGCGGTGGCAGCGCAGCATGAGGCCCATCGCGACACCGGCGATGGTGGCGTGGACGCCGCTGTTGTACATCAGGCCCCAGATGACGAGCGCGAGGGGGACGTAGACGTACCAGCCCCGTACGCCCTTCCTGAGCAGCAGCCAGAAGACGGCGAGCCCGACGACGGCTCCGCCGAGGGCGGCGAAGTTGATGCTGCTGGTGAAGAAGACCGCGATGATCAGGATCGCGAACAGGTCGTCGACGACGGCGAGGGTGAGCAGGAAGGCGCGCAGGGCGGAGGGCAGCGAGGTTCCGATGACCGCGAGTACGGCGAGGGCGAACGCGATGTCCGTAGCGGTCGGCACGGCCCAGCCGTCAAGGGATCCGCTGCCGAAAACGTTCACCAGGGCGTAGACGAGCGCGGGGACGGCCATGCCGCAGACCGCCGCGATCACGGGCAGCGCGGCGGCCTTGGGGTCGCGCAGTTCACCGGCGACGAGTTCTCGTTTGAGCTCGATGCCGGCGACGAAGAAGAACACGGCGAGCAGCCCGTCGGCCGCCCAGTGCTGTATGGAGAGGTCGAGGCCCAGGGAGCTGATGCCCAGATGGAAGCCGCGGACCGACTCGTAGCTCGAACCCAGGGTGTTCGCCCAGATCAGGGCGGCGATCGCGGCCACGAGCAGCAGGACGCCGCCGACGGTCTCGGCGCGCAGGGCCTCGGCGACGAAGTTGCGCTCGGGGAGCGAGAGGCGGCGCAGGAACTTCGGCTTGCTGGGGGTGGGTGTGGCCACGAGGGCGACCTCCGGTCGGTTCGGCGGGCATGACTGAGCTCGTTGCCGACCAGACTTCCCGGCGCACCTGACCTTCTTGTCGCGTCCTTGACGCTTTCCTTACTTTACCTAACTTTACCGAGCGGTGCGTCGTCTGGGTGTATCCGGTGATCATCACCCTAGGGGCATACCGTCCGCACGGCGCGCGAGAAGGGCCCGTCGGAGCTGCCGCGCGAACGGGCCGCACGCACGAGGGCCCGCCGGGAGCGGGCGCGTCGAAAAAGCCGGCACGCACAAGGGCCCGGCCGCGCGTGCGGCCGGGCCCTTCGAGCGACTGCTGCCGCCTAGTCCTCGCTGGCGGCGCTCGGCAGCTTGGTCTGGATCAGCGCCATGACCGAGGAGTCGGTCAGGGTCGTGACGTCGCCCAGCTCGCGGTTCTCGGCCACGTCGCGAAGCAGGCGGCGCATGATCTTGCCCGAGCGGGTCTTGGGCAGCTCGGCGACCGGCAGGACGCGCTTGGGCTTCGCGATCGGGCCGAGCGCGGAGCCGACGTGCGCCCGCAGCTCCTCGACCAGGGTCTCGGTCTCGGCGGCGCTGCCGCGCAGGATCACGAAGGCCACGATGGCCTGCCCGGTCGTCTCGTCGGCGGCGCCGACCACGGCCGCCTCGGCGACCGAGGGGTGCGAGACGAGCGCGGACTCGACCTCGGTCGTCGAGATGTTGTGGCCGGAGACGAGCATGACGTCGTCGACCCGGCCGAGCAGCCAGATGTCGCCGTCGTCGTCCTTCTTGGCGCCGTCACCCGCGAAGTACTTGCCCTCGAAGCGCGACCAGTACGTGTCGATGAAGCGCTGGTCGTCGCCCCAGATGGTGCGCAGCATGGAGGGCCACGGCTCGGTCAGGACCAGGTAGCCGCCCCCGCCGTCGGGCACCTCGTGGGCCTCGTCGTCGACCACGGTCGCCGAGATGCCGGGCAGCGCGCGCTGGGCGGAGCCGGGCTTGGTCTCGGTGACTCCGGGCAGCGGCGAGATCATCATCGCGCCGGTCTCGGTCTGCCACCAGGTGTCCACGATCGGGCACTTGTCGGCCCCGATGTGCTTGCGGTACCACATCCACGCCTCGGGGTTGATCGGCTCCCCGACCGAACCCAGGACCCGCAGACTGCTCAGGTCGAACTTTGCGGGGATGTCGTCGCCCCACTTCATGAACGTACGGATCGCGGTGGGCGCGGTGTAGAGGATGGTCACGCCGTACTTCTGCACGATCTCCCAGAACCGCCCCTGGTGCGGGCTGTCCGGGGTGCCCTCGTACATGACCTGGGTCGCGCCGTTGGCGAGCGGCCCGTACACGATGTACGAGTGCCCGGTGACCCAGCCGATGTCGGCGGTGCACCAGTAGACGTCGCTCTCGGGCTTCAGGTCGAACACCGCGTGGTGGGTGTACGCGGCCTGGGTGAGGTAGCCGCCGGAGGTGTGCAGGATGCCCTTGGGCTTACCCGTCGTGCCCGACGTGTACAGGATGAACAGCGGGTGCTCGGCGTCGAACGCGGTGGGCGTGTGCTCCACCGACTGGCGGGCGACGATGTCGTCCCACCACACATCGCGGCCCTCGGTGAACGCGGTGTCCTGGCCCGTACGGCGCACGACGAGGACGTGCTCCACTTGCGGGCAGCGGGCGACGGCGTCGTCGATGGCGGGCTTCAGGGCGGACGGCTTGCCGCGCCGGTAGCCGCCGTCGGCGGTGATGACGAGCTTGGCGTCGGCGTCCTGGATGCGGGAGGCGACGGCATCGGCCGAGAAGCCGCCGAAGACCACGGAGTGCGCGGCGCCGATCCGGGCGCAGGCGAGCATCGCGACGGCCGCCTCGGGAATCATCGGCAGATACACCGCGACCCGGTCGCCGGCCTGAACTCCCAGCTCCGTCAGGGCGTTGGCGGCCCTTGACACCTCGTCCTTGAGCTCGGCATAAGTCAGCGAGCGGCTGTCGCCGGGCTCGCCCTCGAAGTGGATGGCGACCCGGTCGCCGTTCCCGGCCTCGACATGGCGGTCGACGCAGTTGTACGCGACGTTCAGCTTGCCGTCGGCGAACCACTTCGCGAACGGCGGGTTCGACCAGTCGAGCGTCTCGGTCGGCTCGGTGGCCCAGGTCAGGCGCCGGGCCTGCTCGGCCCAGAAGCCCAGCCTGTCCGCCTCGGCCCGCTCGTACGCCTCCGCGGTCACGTTGGCATTCGCGGCCAGCTCGGAGGGCGGCGCGAACCGCCGCTCCTCCTTGAGCAGGTTGGCCAGGCTTTCGTTGCTCACGACATCTCCCTTTCCCAGGGCGTCCTCTGTGCGTATGTGTCCCGGGCCATAGCTCATCAGGCCGCGGCCCGGGTGACAAGGGGCTCCAGGAAATTGGTTTAGACCTGTAGAGGTTCCTGGTCACCGGCATGACGCGCGTACGGCCTCTCCCGGGGGCGGAAGAGGCCGTACGTGATCGGCTGGGCGCCGCGAGTTCAGGCGTGCGTGTCCTCCAGGAGGTTGACGCCGACGCCCTCGAAGACCTCTTCGTGGTCGTCGGCGGAGAGCAGATAGGCCTGCGCCTCGCCGACGTGGAAGTACATGCCGTTCAGCGCGAGGGTGCCGGCCGCGAGTGCGCGGGCGACCGATTCGTGCTGCCGCAGATGGTCCAACTGCTGGACCACATTGGTCAGGCAGAGCTGCTCCACCGCGTCGGCGGGCAGCCGCCCGGCGATCCGGGCCCAGGCGTGGTGCCGGCTCGCCATCCGCTCCAGGCTCGGCCGGCCGTGCCGCAGCCAGCGGCGCAGCGGCGTCATCGGCGCATCGGGCTTGCCGGACATGAGCGCCTGCATCGCACCGCACCCGGAGTGCCCGCAGACGGTGATCGACTGGACCTTGAGGATGTCCACGGCGTACTCGATGGCCGCCGCCACCGAGTCGTCCGCGCCCGGCGCGCCCTCGGCGCCCGGCGGTGGCACCAGGTTGCCGATGTTGCGCACGGTGAAGAGGTCTCCCGGGCCGCTGGAGGTGATCATGCTGGTGACCAGACGGGAGTCCGCGCAGGTGATGAAGAGCTGCTGCGGCCGCTGGCCCTCGCGGGCGAGCCGGGCCAGCTCGTCACGGACCAGGGGAGCGGTGTTGCGCTGGAACGAGCTGAGCCCGCTGGCCAGTTGATGGCCGTGGGCGCGCTGCGCCGGCTGGTCGTGGCAGTGGTGGTTGCGCCACGGCGTCCAGGGGCGGCAGCAGCTCTGTGCGGCGGAGGCGGGCTCGGCGACCCTGGCCCCGGCGCGCCCGGTGATCCGCGCCTTGCCGCCGCGCGCGCGATGCGCGTCCTGCCAGCCCTGCAGCGCCTCGAAGGCCGCGTGATCCATGAATGACCCGTCCAACTCCACGATCGCGTCCGCTCCTTGGGGAACATGGCCGAGCGCCCGGGTGAGCCGGGGCACGGCGAGAAACGTCAACTGGCCGCGGGCGCGCACCACATAGGCACCGTCGGCCCCCTCATGCGTGATGATCCGGGTGCGGGAGAGCCGGTGCAGCGCGACGGCCACGGCCACCGCGATCCCCAGGAGCACTCCCTGCAGCACCCCGAACACGAGCACTCCGCCGACGGACGCCACGTACACCAGGAATTCGCGGTGCTTGTGGACGTTGCGGATGTGCGCGAAGTTGACCATCTGGATGCCGACCATCATGACCAGCGCGGCGAGCGCGGCCAGCGGGATCCACTCCAGAACGGTCACGAGCAGCCCGGCGGCGAGCAGCACCCACACGCCGTGCAGCACGGTCGAGGCCCGGCCGGTCGCGCCGGCCCGGACGTTGGCACTGCCGCGCACCGCGCCACCGGAGACGGGCATGCCGCCGAGCAGTCCGGAGACGGCGTTGGCGATGCCCTGGCCGCGCAGTTCGCGGTCGAGGTCGGCGCGCGGGACGGTGCTGCCCGGCCGCTCGGACGCCAGCCGGTCCACGGCGACCGAGGAAAGGAGCGACTCCAGGCTCGCGACCAGCGTCACCGTGAGCACCGCGGTGATGAGCCCGAGCACCGGCCCGTGGGGCATCGCGGGCAGTACGTGCGAGCCCCAGGAGGGCAGGTCGACCCGGGCGATCCGGGGGGCGGCGAAGGCGGCGACGCCGGTGGCCACCACCACACAGACGAGCGCGGCCGGGATCCGGCGCACCGCCTTTCCGATCCGCCCCGGAAGGCGCGGCCACAGCAGTAGTACGGCGAGGGTCAGCGCGCCGATGAGCGGCTCGGCGGGGCCTACCTGCGCCAACTGGCCCGGAAGCGCCCGGGCGTTGGCCACGGCGGAGCTCTGCGGGGAGCCGCCGAGGACGATGTGGAGCTGGGCCAGCGCGATGGCCGCCCCGATCCCGGCCAGGGTGCCGTGCACGATGGCGGGGCTGACCGCGAGCGCGGAGCGCGCCGTCTTCAGGCAGCCCAGGGCGACTTGGAGCAGGCCCGCGCACACGGTGATGGCGCAGGTGGTGCGCCAGCCGTAGGTCTGGATCATCTCGGCGGACACCACGGTCAGTCCGGCCGAGGGCCCGCTGACGAGCAGGGGCGAGCCGCCGAGAAGCCCGGCGACGATCCCGCCGACGCCGGCGGCGATGAGGCTGGCTTCCAGGGGCGCGTTGATGGCGACGGCGAGGCCGAGCGACATCGGAACGGCGAGCAGGAAGACGGTGATGGACGCCGACACATCGGCGCCCCTGATCTGGAAGCGGCGCCCGGACCGGCCCCCGGGGGGAGCCGGCTTGCGCGGACGCCGGAGGCGGGGCGGGCGAGCTGGGGGCTGGGCGCGAGTGGGTACGCAAGCAGGCATGTTCCCGTCTCCTCCGGGGCAGCGCGGTCGCGGAACGTGGGGTCGCGGCCGTGGGTCACGGCAGTGCAGCGGCGGGATTCTCAACTCTCGGTAAACGAATCGTAATGCAGAGTAAAGCGCCTTACTTCGTGTTTAGGGCATATGGGGCAGCGATTCACTCCGGAGAGTGAATAGAACGCTTTTCGTGCGGCTTGTCGTACCTTCGGCCTTCAGCCCCCGTGCGACTTTTGCGGCGCCGTGACGGCATTCAACGCACATAACCGCAAGGAAGAGGTGGGCGGATGATCGCCGCCACGCACGCCACCAAGAGGATCGCTGCCGGTGTCATCGCCGCGGCGCTGGCCGTCGGAGCCGCGGGCTGCTCCTCCGGCACCACCCCGGCCAAGCCGGGCACCCCGGGCGGCCCGCCGGCGGCCGCCGCCCCGAACCTCGTCCCCCACCTCATCGGGGACGGCTCGACCGCCTACACCGGGCTCCAGCCGCACCTGCTCAAGGCCCAGAAGCTGAAACCGGGTCAGCAGCCACCGCAGTTCGTGGTGTTCTCCTGGGACGGCGCCGGTGAGGACAGCCAGAAGCTCTTCTCGCACTTCCGTCAGGTCGCCAAGGAGTCCAACGCGACCATGACGTACTTCCTGAGCGGCGTGTACATGCTCCCGGACGCGAAGGCGAAGCTGTACACCGCGCCCAAGCACTCCGCGGGCACCTCGGACATCGGCTTCAACGACCTCAAGGGAATCCAGGACACCGTCACCCAGCTGCGCGCGGCGTGGCAGGAGGGCAACGAGATCGGCACCCACTTCAACGGCCACTACTGCGGGCCCGACGGCGGCGTCGGCACCTGGTCGGTGGACGAGTGGAAGAGCGAGATCGCGCAGGCCAAGTCCTTCGTGAAGAACTGGAAGACGAACTCCGGCCTGAAGGCGGAGGAGCCGCTTCCGTTCGACTACGACAAGGAGCTCGTCGGCGGCCGCACCCCGTGCCTGGAGGGCCGCAAGAACTTCGTCGCGGCCGCGGGCCAGCTGGGCTTCCGCTACGACACCAGCGCCGTCAACGACCAGGTCTGGCCGAAGAAGAACGACAACGGCGTCTGGGACCTGTCGATGCAGCTGGTGCCGGTCCCGGGCCGGGGCTTCGAGACCCTGTCCATGGACTACAACTTCTACATGAACCAGTCCAACGCGATGACCGGTGACGCCGATCAGCACGAGTACTGGGGCAACCAGATGCGCGACGGCCTCCTCCAGGCCTTCGACCGCTCCTACGCGGGCAACCGCGCCCCGCTGATCATCGGCAACCACTTCGAGTCCTGGAACGGCGGCGCCTACATGAAGGCCGTCGAGGAGACCGTCAGGACGGTCTGTGTGAAGCGCGACGTCCACTGCGTCTCGTTCCGCCAGCTCGCCGACTGGCTGGACGCCCAGGACCCGGCCGTGCTCGCCAAGTTCAACTCGCTGAAGGTGGGCGAGGCGCCGAAGGGCGGCTGGGCAGCCCTGGAGGCCGCCCAGCCCGCGGCTCCGGCCAAGCCGGTGGCCCCGCTGAAGCCGGCGGAGCCCGCCGTCAGGCAGGCTGCGGCTCACTGACCTCGTCGAGCAGCCGCTCGCTCAGTACGAAGGCCGGGTCGACCTGCGCGGCCAGGTCGGCCCCGGTCTTCGCATTGCCCCAGCTCTCCGCGTTCTTCAGGTGGAAGTGCACCATCTGCCGCGTGTAGCGGTCCCAGTCGCGGTTTCCGTACGAATCGTCCGCCGCGTCCTGCAGCGTCTGCAGGGCCAGCCGGTTGTCGGCCTCCAGGAGCTCGAAGCGGGACGGACGGCCCTTCTCCATGGCGCGCACCCAGTCGGAGTGGCCCACCGTCACCAGCAGGTCGTCGCCGACCTCGGCACGCAGGAACTCCACGTCGTCCGGGCCCTGCACCTTGTTGCCGACGACCTTGAGCGCGACCCCGTAGTCCCGGGCGTACTCCTTGTACTGGCGGTAGACCGAGATGCCCTTGCGCGTCGGCTCGGCCACCAGGAACGTCATGTCGAAGCGCGTGAACATGCCGGAGGCGAAGGAGTCCGAGCCCGCCGTCATGTCGACCACGACGTACTCGTCCACGCCGTCCACCAGGTGGTTCAGGCACAGCTCGACCGCGCCGATCTTCGAGTGGTAGCAGGCGACGCCGAGGTCGGACTCGGTGAACGGGCCGGTCGCCATCAGGCGGATGTCCCCGTCGTCGAGGGCGACCCGGCGCGCGCACGCCTCGTACACCGGGTTGGCCTCGCGCACCCGCAGCAGCCGGGAGCCGTGGCCGGGCGGGGTCGTCTTGATCATCGTCTCGGTGGAGGCGATCCGCGGGTTGGTGCCGCGCAGGTACTCCTTGATGAGCGGCAGGTGCGCGCCCATCGCGGGCAGCGCGGCGGCCTCCTCGTCGTCGAGCCCGAGCGCGGCCCCGAGGTGCTGGTTGATGTCGGCGTCGACCGCGACGACGGCGGCCTCGTTGGCGGTGAGGTGGCGGATGAAGAGCGAGGACAGCGTCGTCTTGCCGCTGCCGCCCTTCCCCACGAAAGCGATCTTCATGTTCACCAACGGTAATCGCATGGTGGCGGTAAGTATGCAAGGCGAGTGAAGAAGACCACTCGAAGGTGGGGCCGGGCTTGCGGACGCGTAGCCTCCTTACCTATGAGTACGAACGCCGCTGACCCTCTTGTCGCCCTCGGTGGGCTGCCGGGCGTCCCGGACGCCGTGGACTCCGTGCGCAAAGCCGTGGACCGGGTCTACGGGCACCGTGTGATGCGGCGCCGCAGCAACGAGATCACCTCGGAGGCGGCGCTGCGCGGGGCCCGCGGCAGCGCGGCCCTGTCCGGCGCGGACTGGGCCCTGGAAGAGGTGCGGCGGCGTACCGACTTCGGCAGCGAGCCCGAGGCGCGCACGGTCGGCGCGGCCCTGCGCCTGGCCGCGGAGGCGGGTCAACTCCTGTCCATCTGGCGGCAGTCGCCGCTGCGGGTGCTGGCCCGGCTGCATCTGGTCGCGGCCGCGGACTCCGGTGACGCGGTCGGGCGGCCCCGGCAGGGCGGCGAGAGCGTCGACGAGCCCCTGATCGAACTCCCGCTGTCCGACGCGGACGAGGTCGCGGGCCGGCTCGACGGCCTCTCCCGGCTGATCATCGCGGGCGGTTCGGCCCCGGCGCTCGTGACCGCCGCGATCGTGCACGGCGAGCTGCTCGCGCTGCGGCCCTTCACCTCGCACAACGGACTTGTCGCGCGCACCGCCGAGCGGATCGTGCTGATCGGAAGCGGCCTGGATCCCAAGGCGGTCTGCCCCTCCGAGACCGGCCACGCGGAACTCGGCCGGGCGGCTTACGCGGCGGCGCTCGACGGGTACGTCTCGGGCACCCCGCAGGGCATGGCGGCCTGGATCACCCACTGCGGCAAGGCCGTCGAGCTGGGCGCCCGCGAGTCCACGGCGGTCTGCGAGGCGCTGCAGCGCGGCGCTGCCTAGGCGGTGAACTCCGCCCGCGCGGGCGGGAAAAGGGTTGCGGCGGTATCGATGTCCGATACCGCCGCTGGCATGTCCACCGTGTTACCAAGCGTCCTCGAATATTGCCCATCAGGCCGGGATTCTCTGCCCGTTCACCTGGTGCGGCTGGCCCGTAATCGACGGGTCGACGTCGCGTGGGTGCTCGATGTCCATGCTCGGTCCGTGGGGCCTTGTTGCGTAGAAGGTGATCCTCTCGGATGTCCCAGGTCTCGCGGGCCGTTGAGTCCTTTCTACTCCCGTCCGGCGGGAAGCGAAACCCCTGACCACAGTTCTTTACTTTTAGGTTCAAACAGGGGCGAAACGGTCGTCCGCATCCCGGTGTTCCCGTGGGCGGGCCGCACCCGCACCCGCCGTGCGGGGTGGCCGGCCGGCTCACACGGAGGCGGCGTCCCGTCGGCGGCTGGCGTACCAGACCAGGCCGGCGGTCGCCGCGGCCGCACCGACCGCCGCCGCGGCCAGCAGTGCCGAGCGCGGCGGCATCTTGATGGCGGGCAGCCGTTGCTTGAGGCTGACCGGCTTGCTGAAGACGAGAACCGGCCATTGCCGGGCGGTCGCTTCGCGGCGCAGCGCCCGGTCCGGGTTGACGGCGTAGGGGTGGCCGACGGATTCCAGCATGGGGACATCGGTCGCCGAATCGCTGTACGCGTAGCAGCGCGCGAGGTCGTACCCCTCGGACGCGGCCAGCTCCTTGACGGCCTCGGCCTTCGTCGGCCCATAGGCGTAGTACTCGACGTCCCCCGTGAAACAGCCGTCGTCGCCGACCACCATTCGGGTGGCCACCACCCGGTCGGCGCCCAGCAGTTCGCCGATCGGCTCGACCACCTCGGCGCCCGAGGTCGACACGATCACCACGTCCCGGCCCGCGGCGTGATGCTCCTCGATCAGGGAGGCGGCCTCGTCGTAGATGATCGGGTCGATCAGATCGTGCAGGGTCTCGGCGACGATCTCCTTGACCTGCTGGACGTTCCAGCCCTTGCAGAGAGCGGACAGATACTCGCGCATCCGCTCCATCTGGTCGTGGTCGGCGCCGCCCGCGAGGAATACGAACTGCGCGTACGCGGTACGCAGTACGGCGCGGCGGTTGATCAGCCCTCCTTGATAGAAGGACTTGCTGAACGTCAGCGTCGACGACTTGGCAATGACTGTCTTGTCCAAGTCGAAGAAGGCGGCGGTGCGCGGCAGCGAGTGGTTTTCCACGAGCCCGAGCATAGGCGCCCACCATTCGGCGTAAGCTGAGGCGCGTGGGTTTGCCTGAGAAGGCTCTCGGGTACACCATGGAAGTCACGGATCGTTCGCGACCGTGCTAACCCGGTCCGGCTCCTCCCCCCCCGAGTCAGACCGTGGGGACGACCCCCGCTCTCCCCCCCGGCGGGGGTCGTCGCATGTCCGGATGCGTTTTCGGCCCCTGGATCCGATCGCCGTCCCCCTTCCCCGCTCTTCCTCGCGCTCTCGCGCACCGCGCAACCCTGCCCGTGGCTGGTTACTGAGTGTAGTGGTTGCGCTGCGCTCCGGAAGTCGCCGGTATGGGTGAACGGGATATTCACAACGTCGATGTTGTCCACAGATTTGGATCAAGATCCACATTATTTCGGGTCTCCCTCCACCGTGATTCCAGTTCGCGAAGAACGCGGACGCGGGAATCGCACTGAGAGGGGGCGGAAATCGTGGACGGAGTCATGGCTTCCGATCGGCCGCCGGGCGCGGAAGGACGGCGCGGCGGACCGCTGATCGTGACCGAGGACGAGGAACTGCTCGATGATCTGCTGCGGCTGTGCGCCGCGGCCGGCACCGAGCCTGAGGTGTGTCATGGGGTGCCCGACCGCAGGGGAGGCTGGGAAAGCGCGCCGCTGATCCTGGTCGGCGACGACGCGGCGCCCCGGCTGCTCGGTTCGGCCCGCAGACGCGGGGTGCTCCTGGTGGGCCGGGACCAGGACGACCCCGGGGTGTGGCAGGCGGCGGTCGAGCTCGGGGCCGACCATGTGCTGCGGCTGCCCGACGCCGAGCCGTGGCTCGTCGACCGGATCGCGGACGCGGCCGAGGGCGTGGGCCGCCCCGCCCTGACCGTCGGCGTGATCGGCGGTCGCGGCGGCGCCGGAGCCTCGACGCTGGCCTGCGCCCTCGCGGTGACCGCCGCCCGCGCCGGGCAGCGCACGATGCTGATCGACGGCGATCCGCTCGGCGGCGGCCTCGATGTGCTGCTCGGCGGGGAGCAGGCCGACGGTCGACGATGGCCGGATTTCGCCGCCTCGCGAGGGCGGGTCGCGGGCGGAGCCCTGGAGGAATCCCTGCCGCACCTCCACCAGTTGAGGGTGCTCAGCTGGGACCGCGGGGACTCCGTGGTGATCCCGGGCGAGGCGATGCGCGCGGTGCTCGCGGCGGCCCGACGCCGGGGCGGAGTGGTCGTCGTCGACCTGCCGCGCCGGGTCGACGACGCGGTGGTCGAGGCGCTGGCCCAGCTGGACCTGGGCCTGCTCGTCGTCCCGGCCGAGCTGCGCGCGGTCGCGGCGGCCAATAGGGTCGCGGCCTCGGTCGGCATGGTGCTGCGCGATCTCCGTTCGGTCGTACGCGGGCCCTACGCGTCCGGGCTCGACGAACAGTGGGTGGCCGATGCCCTGGGCCTCCCGCTGGCGGGTGAACTGCCTGTGGAATCAGGACTGTTGGAGGCCCAGGAGGGCGGGGCTCCGCCGGGGAGCGCGGCACGGGGGCCGTTGGCCAGATTCTGCACGGCCTTCTGGGACCAGGCGCTGGCCGGCGGCCTCACGGGCGGAGTGCCGTCATGACCGGGGGCTGGAGCTCCGCGAGCGCGCCGACGCCGGCCGGTGCCGGGGCGTGGGCCACGGGAGGGACCGTTCGAGGCGCCGGACCGCCGCTGCTCGACGCCGTGCGCCAGCGCCTGGCCGAGAGCGGGGCCGAGCCGACACCGGCCAGGGTCGCGGCCGCCCTGCGCGCGCAGGGACGGCTGCTCGGTGACGCCGAAGTCCTGGGCGGAGCAGAGGAGTTGCGGTCCGAGCTGGTGGGGACCGGGCCGCTTGAGCCCCTGCTCGCCGACCCGGACGTGACGGACGTCCTGGTCTCCGCGCCCGACCGGGTGTGGGTCGACCGGGGGGCCGGGCTCGAGCTGACCGGGATCCGCTTCGCCGACGCGATCGCGGTGCGCCGGCTGGCCCAGCGCCTCGCCGCGGTGGCGGGACGCAGGCTCGACGACGCCCGCCCCTGGGTGGACGCCCGCCTCCCGGACGGCACCCGGATGCACGCCGTCCTGGACCCGATCGCCGTCGGCTCGGCCTGCCTGTCCCTGCGGGTGGTGCGGCCCAGGGCGTTCTCGCCGGCCGAACTCACCGCGGCCGGGACGGTACCGCCCGGCGGCGAGCGGCTGCTGCGGGCCCTCGTCGAGGCCCGGGTGTCGTTCCTGGTGAGCGGCGGCACGGGCACTGGCAAGACCACGCTGCTCTCGACCCTGCTCGGCCTGGTCGGGAAGGGCGAACGGATCGTACTGGCCGAGGACTCGGCCGAGTTGAGACCCGACCATCCGCATGTGGTGCGCCTCGAATCACGGCCGGCCAACCAGGAGGGCGCGGGCCTGGTGACCCTGCGGGACCTGGTGCGCCAGGCACTGCGGATGCGGCCGGACCGCCTGGTCGTCGGCGAGGTGCGGGGCGCCGAGGTGACCGATCTGCTGGGCGCCCTGAATACGGGCCATGAAGGAGGATCCGGGACGGTTCATGCCAATTCGGCGGCCGATGTGCCGGCCCGCCTCGAAGCGCTGGGTACGGCGGCCGGCCTCGACCGGGCCGCGCTGCACAGCCAGTTGGCGGCCGCGCTCTCGGTGGTGGTCCATCTCGTACGCGACCGGGACGGGCAGCGCCGGATCGCCGAGGTGCGTGTCCTGGAGCGGGACGAGGCGGGCCTGGTGAGGACGGTTCCGGCGCTGCGCTGGGGCGCGCAGGGGTTTGTCCGCGACTCGGGGTGGGAGCGGCTGCGGGCGCTGATCGGGGGTGCGTGGTGACGGGTCATTCGATGGGACTGCCCGCTTGGGCGGCGATGTGCGCGGGGGCCGCGGCCTGGCTGTGGATGGGCCAGGACCAGGGGATGCGGCGGGCCCGGCTGATGTTCGCGGGCGCCGGAAGCGGAGGCGGCGGCGGAGACGGGGGCGCGCCGGGCGGGGGAGCCGCGTTCACGGCGTCGCCGCTCGGGCGGTGGCTGGAGAAGGAGCGGAGGCGGGCGCTCCGGCGGATGGAGTGGCTGTGCCTGCCGCTGGGCCTGGTGCTCGCCCTTCTGGGCGGGTCGGTGCTTCCGCTGGTGGCCGGGGCGGCAGCGGTGCCGCTGGTGGGGCGGCGACTGCGGGCCCGGGAGCGTGAACGGGCCAGGGCGCGGCGGGCCGACGAGGTGATCGCCTGGTGTGCCGCGGTGGCCGGAGAGCTGCGGGCGGGCCGCCAGCCCGGCCGGGCCCTGGCCGCGGCCGCCCGGGACACGGCGGCCCTGGGCGCGGCGACGGCACCGGTGGTGGCGGCCGCCACGTTCGGCGGCGATGTGCCGGCGGCGCTGCGCGAGGCGGCCGGGGAGCCGGGCGCCGAGGGTCTCGCCGGGGTGGCCGCGTGCTGGCAGGTCGCGGTGGACGGCGGGGCCGGTCTCGCCTCCGGCCTTGAGCGCCTGGAAGGCGTACTGCGGGCCGAGCGGGAACAACAGGACGCGCTGCGCTCCGAGTTGGCGGGCCCGCGCACCACCGTGCTGCTGCTCGCGTTCCTGCCGGCCCTGGGCCTCGTGCTCGGCACGGCGATGGGCGCGAGCCCGCTGAAGGTGCTGCTGCACAGCGCGGCCGGGTTCGGGTGCCTGGTGGTGGCCGGAGTCCTGGAAGCCGCCGGGGTGTGGTGGGCGGCGCGGATCGTGCGGGCGGGGGAGGGGCGGTGACCCCGTTCGGGCCGGACGTTGTCCACAGGCTGGGGGCGGTGTTGGGGGCGGGCACCCTCGCCCTGTGGGCGGTCGCGGAGGTGACCCAGCGCCGCGAGGAGCGCAGGGTGCGGCGCCGGGTGGCCGCGCTGCTGGCCCTTGGCGCACCGGCCACTCGGCGCCGCCGCTGGAGCCCGCGATGGGCGGCGGGCCTGGGGCAATGGGCTTTGCCGCTGGGGGCGTTGGCGACCGGATACGTACTGGTCGGCGGGGCGGCGGGCATCCTGGCGGGCCTGGTGGCGGCGTACGGGGCCCGGGTGTGGGGGCGTCGGCGCGGGGACCGGGGGGACGGAGCCGAGGTGAAGCGGGCCGCGGCCCGGGAACTCCCGCTCGCCGCCGACCTGTTGGCGGCCTGCCTCGCGGCCGGCGCCGGGCCGGGCGAGGCGGCGGGAGCGGTCGGCGCCTCGCTGGCCGGGCCCGTCGGCGCACGCCTCGGGCGCATCGCCGCCGAGCTTCGCATGGGCGGCGAACCAGCCGCCGCGTGGGGGAGGTTGGGCGCGATACCGGGGGCGTCCGAGCTGGCCCGCTGCCTTGAGCGGGCCGCCGCGTCCGGAGCCCCCGCGGCCGGCCCCGTCGCCCGCGTGGCCGAGCGCTGCCGGGCCGAACGAACCCGCCGGGCATCGGCGCGGGCCAGGCGCGCGGGCGTCCTGATCACCGGCCCGCTGGGCCTCTGCTTCCTGCCAGCGTTCCTGGCGGCGGGGGTCGCCCCGGTGGTGATCGGCCTGGCGGGCGGCCTGCTCCGGCGGTGAACGCGGTACGGCTCCGCCGGAGGGGCGGCTCGTCGGGGGCGCGGCAATGAAGGCGAGCGGGCCGGTCGGCCCCTCGCGGCCCAGCCCACGCTTGGGCCGGCCGGCCAATAACGGTCCCGCCGGCGCCCGGGCCGGCCCAGTCACTGCACGGGCCAACCAACCAACTAGCGAGCAAGCAAGTAAGTCGGCGAGCAAGCAAACACACAGAGGTAAGCGCTCGTCGAGCAGTCAGCAGTCAGCAGTCAGCAGTCATACAGGCAAAGGGAGTTGAGGATCATGAGCGACGCAATCGTGAACCGGCAGGCGGACGCAGTCAGGCGGCGGGTGCGGCGGTGGGGTCTTGCCGTGCGGCGCCGGGTGCGGGGCGATGCGGGGATGTCGACGTCGGAGTACGCCGTGGGGACGCTGGCGGCCTGCGCCTTCGCGGCGATCCTGTACAAGGTCGTCACCAGTGACGGGGTCGTGACGGCGCTGACCCAGCTGATCACCAAGGCGCTCGATGTGCAGTTCTGAGCGGGGCGGTGGGTTGCGCCGGGGTGACGGGGGGTTCGTGACGGCCGAGACGGCCGTCGCGATCCCGGCCCTCGTGGGATTCGCGCTCGCGCTGCTCTGGGCGCTCACGGCGGCCTCCGCCGAGATCCGCTGCGTGGACGCGGCCAGGGCCGGGGCCCGTGCGGTGGCCCGTTCCGAGCCGGAGGCCGTCGCGGTGGCGGCGGCCCGCTCGGCGGCGCCGAAGGGCGCCACGGTCACCGTGCGGCGGACCGGGGAGCTGTGGCGGGTCCGGGTGGAGTCCGCCACACCGGGGCCGCACCAGCTGGCCCTGACGCTGAGCGCGGAGGCGGCGGCCCTCGCCGAGGACACGGTGGGGGAGGGCCTGTGAACGTGCGGGTGCGGAGCGGCGCCTTGGGGCGACGGATACGGGGCCTCGTCAACCGGCTGACGGCGGAGGGAGGTTGTGGCGCCTTGGGGCGATGGATACCGGGCCTGGTCAACCGGCTTACGGAGAAGGGGTGTTGTGGCGCCCATCGCATGGGGGACCGGAGTTGTGGCGTTCGCCGCGCGGCGCGCGCGGGGTGTGGTGACCGGGGCTCCGCCACCGTGTGGGTGGCGCTGACCGCCGCCACGATGTGCGCGGTGTTCGCGGCCGTCCTGGGCCTTGGCCAGGCGGTCGCGGCCCGGCACCGGGCCGGCGGGGCCGCCGATCTGGCCGCGCTCGCGGCCGCCGACCGGGCCCTGTGGGGCGCGCCGGACTCCTGCGCCAAGGCCTTGGAGGTGGCCCGGGCGCAGGGCGCCGAGCTGGTGCGCTGCACGGTGACGGGGGAGATCGCGGACGTACGGGTACGGGCGAAGTTCGGCCCGTACGCGCCCAGTGTCAGGGCCCGGGCGGGGCCGTCGCTGGCTCTTCCGGGGCTCCCCGCAGCAGTTCCGTGAGGAGGCGGACGGCGCCGCGCTTGTGCAGCGGGTCGTTGCCGTTGCCGCACTTGGGCGACTGGATGCAGGACGGGCAGCCGGCCTCGCACTCGCAGGACGCGATCGCCTCGCGGGTCGCGGTCAGCCAGCTCGCGGCGGTGTGGAAGGCGCGCTCGGCGAATCCCGCGCCGCCGGGGTTGCCGTCGTACACGAAGACCGTCGGCAGCAGGGTGTCCGGGTGCAGCGGGATGGAGACGCCGCCGATGTCCCAGCGGTCACAGGTGGCGAAGAGCGGCAGCATCCCGATGGAGGCGTGCTCGGCGGCGTGCAGGGCGCCGCCGAGGATCTCCGGGTTGATCCGGGCGGCGTCGAGCTGCTCCTCGGTGACCGTCCACCACACGGCCCGGGTGCGCAGGGTGCGGGGCGGCAGGTCGAGTTTGGTCTCGCCGAGCACCTCGCCGGTGATCAGTCTGCGGCGCAGGAAGGAGACGACCTGGTTGGTGACCTCGACGGAGCCGTAGCAGAGGCGGCCGGCTCCCCAGGGGATCTCGGTGTCGGTGGTCAGAACGGAGATGGAGGTGGTGTCCCTGGCGACGGTCGAATAGGGCGGGCTGGCCTCTTCGACGAGGGCGGCGGAGTCCTCCAGGTCCAGGTGCTTCACCAGGTACGTACGGCCCTGGTGAAGGTGGACGGCGCCGTCGTGGACGGCGGTGTGGGCGGCGGACGCGTCGACCGTGCCGAGCAGCCGCCCCGTCGAGGCCTCGACGATCTGGAACGGGCGGCCGCCGCCGCCCCGGATGTCGGTGAGGTCGGCGGCCCGCTCGCGGCGGGTCCAGAACCATCCGTTGCTGCGGCGCCGCAGCAGCCCCGCCCGCTCCAGCTGCGGCATGAGCTCGGGGCTCGCGGGCCCGAACAGTTCGAGGTCGGGCTCGGTGAGCGGCAGCTCGGCGGCCGCCGCGCACAGGTGCGGGGCGAGGACGTACGGGTTGTCCGGGTCGAGCACGGTGGACTCGACGGGCTGCTGGAACAGCGCCTCGGGGTGGTGGACGAGATACGTGTCCAGCGGGTCGTCGCGGGCGATCAGGACGGCCAGGGCGCCCTGGCCCGAGCGCCCGGCCCGGCCGGCCTGCTGCCACAGCGAGGCCCGGGTGCCCGGGTAGCCGGCGATCAGGACGGCATCGAGCCCGGAGACGTCGATGCCGAGTTCCAGGGCGGTGGTGGCGGCCAGGCCCAGGAGCTCGCCGGAGTGCAGCGCCTGCTCCAGGGCGCGGCGCTCCTCGGGGAGGTAGCCGCCCCGGTAGGCGGCGACGCGCCGGGCGAGGGTCCGGTCGACCTCGTACAGGCGCTCCTGGGCGATGACGGAGATGAGCTCGGCGCCGCGCCGGGAGCGGACGAAGGCGACCGTGCGGACGCCCTGCACGGCCAGGTCGGTGAGGAGGTCTGCGGTCTCGGCGATGGCGGTGCGGCGCACGGGCGCGCCCTTTTCGCCGTGCAGCTCGGTCAGCGGGGGCTCCCACAGGGCGAAGACCAGCTCGCCGCGCGGGGAGGCGTCGTCGGCGACCTCGACGACGGGCAGGCCGGTCAGGCGGCCCGCGGCGAGGGCGGGCTCGGCCGCCGTGGCCGAGGCCAGCAGGAAGACCGGGTCGGCGCCGTAGCGGGCGCACAGACGGCGAAGGCGGCGAAGGACCTGGGCGACATGGGAGCCGAAGACGCCGCGGTAGGTGTGGCACTCGTCGATGACGACATAGCGCAGGGAGCGCAGGAAGGAGGACCACCTGGGGTGGGAGGGCAGGATGCCCAGGTGCAGCATGTCCGGATTGGTGAGGACGTAGTTGGCGTACTGGCGTACCCACTCGCGTTCCTCGACCGGGGTGTCGCCGTCGTACACGGCGGGCCGGATCGCGTTGCCCAGCGGGGCCGAGAGTGCCTTCACCGAGCGGCGCTGGTCGGCCGCGAGGGCCTTGGTCGGGGCGAGGTAGAGGGCGGTCGCGCCCCGGCCGTTCGGGGCCTCGGAGCCGTCCAGGAGGGTGCTGAGGACGGGCGCCAGATAGGCCAGCGACTTGCCGGAGGCGGTGCCGGTGGCGATCACGACCGACTCGCCGTTCAGGGCGTGCTCGGCGGCGGCCGCCTGATGGGCCCAGGGGTGCTCGACGCCGGCGGCCTGAATGGCGTTGATCACTTCCGGGCGGATGAGGTGCGGCCAGACTGCATGACGGCCCGCACGCGGGGGCAAGTGCTCCGTATGAGTGATGCGCGCAGCCCGGCCCGCCCCTGCGGTGAGCCGGTCGAGGACCGTGCCGGGGTCGGGTCGTTCACCCGTGCTGTCGGCGGGTGTTCTGGGGCGGAGTTTCCTGGCCATCGGCACCGAGTGTGTCACTGGCGTAGCGGACAATGGTCCCAAGGCGTCGTGCATGGCTGCTGGTAAGTGATTGAATGCCATCGCGGCTGGCGATCCGTTCTCTGGCTCCGCCGGGGAGTCTCAGGGGGCGGCCGCTCGATAGCAAGGTGCTGGAGGATCCGTGGACCTGTCCCTGTCGACTCGCAATGTGTCCGGCCCTGGTGGCGACCGTACGGTCGTCGAGGTCGGTGGCGAGATTGATGTGTATACCGCGCCCAAGCTGCGCGAGCAGTTGGTCGAGTTGGTGAACGACGGCAGTTACCACCTGGTCGTCGACATGGAGGGCGTGGACTTCCTCGACTCCACCGGCCTGGGCGTGCTCGTCGGTGGGCTCAAGCGCGTGCGCGCGCACGAGGGCTCGCTGCGCCTGGTCTGCAACCAGGAGCGCATTTTGAAGATCTTCCGGATCACGGGGCTCACCAAGGTGTTCCCGATCCACGGCTCGGTCGACGAGGCCGTCAACGCGACCGACTGACGGGGCCGTCCTTCGACGGCTCCGGAGGAAGGACAGGGGCGCCGGGCGGCACTGTGGCCCGGGGCCCCTGAGATGTACGCCCGTACGTTCGAGGGGGATCGCCCATGGCCACCGTTGAACTCCGCTTCAGTGCCCAGCCCGAACACGTCAGGACGGCCCGTCTGGTGGCGGCCGCCGTGGCGCGCCGGGCCGGGGTCGACGAGGCCGTGCTCGACGAGGTCCGACTCGCCGTCGGTGAGGCGTGCAGCCGTGCTGTCGGGCTGCACCGTTCGCATGGCATCGACGCCCCCGTCCACGTCGTCCTGACCGAGGAGGAGAAGCTGTTCTCCATCGAGGTCGGCGACGAGGTGCCGGGATCGGGCGGCGGCGCCTCGTCGGTGCCGGGCGTGCGCGCCTCTGGCCCCGAGGACGAGAGCGACGACGGCGCGGAGGACGAAATGGGCCTCGCCGTCATCAGTGGTCTTGTGGACGATGTGGAGGTCACCTCCGGCGAGTCCGGGGGTGTCATCCGGATGAGCTGGCCGACCACACCGGCCGCGCTGCTTCCCTGATCCACTTTTTTTCGATATTGAGACGGGCCCTGCTGAGCAGGGCCTTTTTCATTTTCTGAGCCGGATTTCGGCCGTCGGCCGCCGATCGTTACCGGCCGTTCCTAGATCGCTGATCAAGCGTCAATGCTTTTGCCCCATTACCGCTTTCGGGGGCATTTTCGTGACCGGATCTCTCTCTGATGAGCCGATGAAGGTCAATTCCATTTGCGGCGCCCTGTTTTGATCGTGTTCCGCTACCTACAATCCGTCCACATCTTGAGCTCTGAGCGTCAAGGAGGACGAATGGCGGGGCTCTTCAACCCAACGGAACTCGACCACCCCACATCCCTGGCCGCCGCGGTACTGACCGACGGCAACCGGACGATCGTGATCGTCATCGCGGCTGTCGCGCTGGCGGCCCTGATCGTCGCCCAATTGCTGGTGCGCCAGGTCCTCGCCGCGGGCGAGGGCACCGATTCGATGAAGAAGATCGCGGCTGCCGTGCAGGAAGGCGCGAATGCCTATCTGACCCGGCAGTTGCGCACCCTCGGCATCTTCGCCGTCGTGGTGTTCTTCCTGCTGTTCCTGCTGCCGTCCGACAACTGGTCGCAGCGCGTCGGCCGTTCCGTGTTCTTCCTGATCGGCGCCGTGTTCTCGGCGGCGACGGGATACATCGGGATGCGCCTCGCCGTGCGCGCGAATGTGCGCGTTGCGGCGGCCGCCCGAGAGGCGACTCCCGCCGAGGGCGAACCCGAAAGGGATCTCACCGCGGTCTCCCACAAGGCCATGAAGATCGCTTTCCGTACGGGCGGCGTCGTCGGCATGTTCACGGTGGGCCTCGGCCTGCTGGGTGCCTCCGTAGTCGTGCTCGTGTACGCGGCCGACGCGCCCAAGGTCCTGGAGGGCTTCGGGCTCGGCGCCGCGCTGATCGCGATGTTCATGCGTGTCGGCGGCGGCATCTTCACCAAGGCCGCCGACGTCGGCGCCGACCTGGTCGGCAAGGTCGAGCAGGGCATCCCGGAGGACGACCCGCGCAACGCCGCCACCATCGCGGACAACGTGGGCGACAACGTCGGCGACTGCGCCGGCATGGCGGCCGACCTGTTCGAGTCGTACGCCGTGACCCTGGTCGCGGCACTGATCCTCGGAAAGGCGGCGTTCGGCGACTCGGGCCTCGCTTTCCCGCTGATCGTCCCGGCGATCGGCGTGGTCACCGCGATGATCGGCATCTTCGCGGTCGCCCCGCGGCGCGCCGACCGCAGCGGGATGTCGGCCATCAACCGCGGCTTCTTCATCTCCGCGGTGATCTCGCTCGCCCTGGTGGCCGTCGCGGTCTTCGTCTATCTGCCGTCCTCGTACGCCAAGTTGAACGGCGTCACGGACGAGGTGATCAAGACGCACGACGGCGACCCGCGGATCCTCGCGCTCGTCGCCGTGGCCATCGGCATCGTTCTCGCGGCGCTGATCCAGCAGTTGACGGGGTACTTCACCGAGACCACCCGGCGTCCCGTCAGGGACATCGGCAAGTCCTCGCTCACCGGACCCGCCACCGTCGTGCTGGCCGGCATCTCCATCGGGCTCGAATCGGCCGTCTACACCGCCCTGTTGATCGGCCTCGGTGTATACGGGGCCTTCCTGCTCGGCGGCACCTCGGTCATGCTCGCGCTGTTCGCGGTGGCACTGGCCGGCACCGGCCTGCTCACCACGGTCGGCGTGATCGTCGCCATGGACACCTTCGGGCCGGTCTCCGACAACGCCCAGGGCATCGCGGAGATGTCCGGCGACGTCCAGGGGGCGGGCGCCCAGGTGCTCACCGACCTGGACGCCGTGGGCAACACCACCAAGGCCATCACCAAGGGCATCGCCATCGCGACGGCCGTCCTCGCGGCCGCGGCGCTCTACGGCTCCTTCAAGGACGCCATCGCCACGGCCGTGGGCGACGTCCACGCCAAGGCGAACGAGCTGACCTTGAGCATGGACATCTCACAGCCCAACAACCTGGTCGGGCTGATGCTGGGCGCGGCGGTCGTCTTCCTCTTCTCGGGGCTCGCGATCAACGCCGTGTCCCGGTCGGCCGGTGCCGTGGTCTTCGAGGTGCGGCGGCAGTTCCGCGAGCACCCCGGGATCATGGACTACACCGAACAGCCGGAGTACGGGCGGGTCGTCGACATCTGCACGAAGGACGCGCTGCGCGAGCTGGCCACCCCCGGCCTGCTCGCGGTGCTCGCCCCCATCGCCGTCGGCTTCACCCTCGGCGTCGGCGCGCTCGGCTCCTACCTCGCGGGCGCGATCGGCACCGGCACCCTGATGGCGGTCTTCCTCGCCAACTCGGGCGGCGCCTGGGACAACGCCAAGAAGCTGGTCGAGGACGGCCACTTCGGCGGCAAGGGCAGCGAGGCCCACGCCGCCACCGTCATCGGCGACACCGTCGGCGACCCCTTCAAGGACACCGCGGGCCCCGCGATCAACCCGCTGCTGAAGGTGATGAACCTGGTGGCGCTCCTGATCGCGCCGGCCATCGTCAAGTTCAGCTACGGCGACGACGCCAACCCGCTCGTGCGGGGCATCGTGGCGGCGCTCGCCATCCTCGTCATCATCGGCGCGGTGTACGTGTCGAAGCGGCGCAGCGTGGCCGTGGGTGACGACGGCAACAACGAGCGGGTCGCGAAGTCCGCTGACCCGGCGGTGGTTTCGTAGCCGCAGGATCGGCAAAGGGCGGGCGGGCGGTGGGGTTTGACACACCGTCCGCCCGTTCTGCTTGGTGCAAATGGCTGCAATAGGGGGCAGATCACACGGACGGCAAGCGATTGTCGCCCACTTGGCGTGTATGTTCCGGGGCCGAGAGCCTTGGAAGGGACCAAACCGGTGAACAAGAAGCTTGCAGCCGCACTGTCCGGCGGTGCGGTACTGATCCTGACGCTGTCGGGCTGCAGCGACGACTCCAGCAAGAAGGTCGACGACTGGGCGAAGACCTTCTGCAACTCGGCCCAGCCCCAGTTCAAGAAGATCACTGACGCCAACGCCGCGATCCAGGCGCAGACGCGTGACGACAGCAAGCCGGCCGACGTGCAGAAGACCGACTCGAACGCCTTCCAGCAGATTTCGGACGCCTACAAGGCGCTGGGCTCGGCCGTCGACCAGGCGGGCGCTCCGCCGGTCAAGGACGGCGCCGCCACCCAGCAGGAGGCCGTCAAGGAGCTGAACGCCTCCTCCGTGTCGTACGCGAACCTGAAGAAGAAGGTCGACGCGCTCAACGCCGGTGACCAGGCCGCGTTCGCCAAGGGCCTTGAGGACATCGCCACCGAGCTCGGCAAGATCAGCTCGACCGGTGACGCGTCCCTGAAGAAGCTGGAGGCCGGCGACGTCGGCAAGGCCATGCAGAAGCAGCCCGGCTGCCAGAAGCAGACGCCGTCCGCCCCCGCGTCGGGTGCGGGTGCGCCGGCCGACGGCCCGGCCTCGCCGTCGGCTTCCGCGTCGCCCTCGGGTTCCGCGGCGGCCTCTCCTTCGGAGAGCGCCAAGTCGTAGTCCGTACGCGCCCTCGTCCGTGGCCCGGCCCCTCAGCGGGGGCCGGGCCACGGGCGTGATGGGGTGATTGTCAGAGGCAGCGGCCACAATGGCGGGGTGAGTACGACCAGTCTTCCCGCGCCCGGTCACGCAGCCCGCCTGCGTGACGCCCTGCTCGCCGCCGCCTTCACCGCCGACGGCCTGCTCGACCTCCTTGGCGCGCCGGCTTACGCGGCGCTGGCCCGCAGCGAGACCGTCCCCGCCCTGCGCGCCACCCGGGGGCGTACCCCGCTCGACACGCTGGTGCGGCTCTTCCTGCTCCAGCAGCCCGTCACCCACGAGAGCGCGCGTGCGGCCCTTCCCCTGGAGGAGGCCCTCGCGGACGGCTGGGTGGTCCGCGAGGGCGACGAGGTGCGGGCCACGGTGGACGTGCGCCCCTACGGCGGGCCCGAGGGGCAGGACTGGTTCATCGTGTCCGACCTGGGCTGCGCGGTCGGCGGCGCGGGCGGGGCGAGCGGGCGCGACGAGGCCATGGTCCTCGGCGTCGGAGGCGCCTCCACCACCCTGGCGGGCATCACGGTCCGGCTGCCCGTGGGCTCCGCCCTCGACCTCGGCACCGGCTCCGGCATCCAGGCGCTGCACGCGGCACAGCACGCGACCCGCGTCACCGCCACCGATCTGAACCCGCGGGCCCTCGACTTCACCCGGCTCACCCTCGCCCTGTCGGGCGCGCCGGAAGCCGAGCGGGCGACGGGCTCGCTGTACGAGCCGGTCGGCGAGGAGACGTTCGACCTCATCGTGTCCAACCCGCCGTTCGTGATCTCGCCCGGCGCCCGGCTGACCTACCGGGACGGCGGCATGGGCGGGGACGATCTGTGCCGCACGCTCGTTCAGCAGGCGGGGGAGCGCCTCAACCCCGGCGGATACGCCCAGTTCCTTGCCAACTGGCAGCACGTCGAGGGCGAGGAGTGGCAGGACCGGCTGCGCTCCTGGGTTCCGCGCGGCTGCGATGCCTGGATCATCCAGCGCGAGGTCCAGGACATCACCCAGTACGCCGAGTTGTGGCTGCGCGACGCCGGGGACCACCACAGCGACCCGGCCCGGTACGCGGAGCGCTACGAGGCGTGGCTCGACGAGTTCGAGGCGCGCAAGACCAAGGCGGTCGGCTTCGGCTGGATCACCCTGCGCCGCACCGACAGCGACCGGCCGTCCATCGTCACCGAGGAGTGGCCGCACCCCGTCGAGCAGCCGCTCGGCGACGCGGTGCGCGGCCACTTCGAGCGGCAGGACTATCTGCGCCGCCACGACGACGCGGCGCTGCTCGCCGACCGGTTCCGGCTGGCCGACGAGGTGGTGCAGGAGCAGGTGGGCCGGCCGGGCGCCGAGGACCCGGAGCACGTGGTGCTGCGCCAGAACCGCGGCATGCGCCGGGCCACCAAGGTGGACACGGTGGGCGCCGGGTTCGCCGGAGTCTGCGACGGCGAGCTGCCGGCGGGCCGGATTCTGGACGCGATCGCCCAGCTGATCGACGAGGACCCGGTGCTGCTGCGGGACCGCACACCGGAGGCCATCCGCCTCCTGGTGGAGCAGGGCTTCCTGGAGCCGGTGGGCGAGTGAGCCGGGGCTGAACTGCCGCTCCGGGAGCGGAGGTTCGCCCCCGGCGGCGAACCCCTGCCCGCTCAGGGGCGGCGGCACCCCGGGCCGTACGCCGTATCCGACGGGCGGCCCGATGGGCGCCGCGAAGGTGCCGCCCGGTCGAGGTGTGTACGCCGGGTGACGTACGACCGCTGCCACACGCGGCGGAAGCGGCCCGGCGGGTGCCGCGGCGGGGGCGGCCGGGCGCGCTGGCCACGCTCGATGGGATGTGGCGCGCGGCGCCGATGTGACGCATGACGCCTCGGGGGCACGCCGGGAGGCTCCACGCCCGGGGGATCTGGCTGAAATGTGCATGATCGGGTCACCGTTCACCCGCCGTTGTCCCGGATGCGGCCCGCGCTCTGCCCGGGGGTGCGCCGCGCCGGTCAGGATCGCGCCCATGAACGCTATGGGTGGGACCGAGACGGGGCCGGCCGTCTTCGCCGGGGCGGTGTTCGCGCTGTTCGGAGCCGCCCTGCTGCTGTGGACCGCGTCCTGTGTACGCCGCGGCACGCCGGTGGCGCACGGCGCTCCGCCGCTCCCCGCCGCGGTGCTCGCGAGCGTCTTCGGCGCCGCGTTCCTGCTGCTCGGGCTGTGGTGCTTCGCTCGCATATAGCCCGAAAGGGGATGAAACGCTTTTCGGAAGGCTTCGGGACGGTCCGGGCGGCAGGATCGCGGTAAGTCGGGTTACCGTTCGAGTGGCCGCTGCGGGCTTTTGCTGTTTGACACGGGGGCGGGTTGTACCGTCACACTCCGCAGCGTCACGTACTGACACCCGAGAGCCGACCGGAGAGAAGAGCGAAGTTGTCCCCGACCAGCGAGACCGCAAAGGGCGGCCGCCGACTCGTCATCGTCGAGTCTCCTGCCAAGGCGAAGACGATCAAGGGCTATCTCGGCCCCGGTTATGTCGTCGAGGCGAGCGTCGGGCACATCCGCGACCTGCCGAACGGCGCCGCCGAGGTGCCCGAGAAGTACACCGGCGAGGTGCGCCGTCTCGGCGTGGACGTCGAACACGACTTCCAGCCGATCTACGTCGTCAACGCCGACAAGAAGGCCCAGGTCAGGAAGCTCAAGGAGCTTCTGGCCGAGTCCGACGAACTCTTCCTCGCCACCGATGAGGACCGCGAGGGCGAAGCCATCGCGTGGCACCTGCAGGAAGTCCTGAAGCCCAAGGTCCCCGTCCACCGGATGGTCTTCCACGAGATCACCAAGGACGCCATCCGGGACGCCGTCGCCAACCCGCGCGAGCTCAACCAGCGCATGGTCGACGCCCAGGAGACCCGACGCATCCTCGACCGCCTCTACGGCTACGAGGTGTCCCCGGTCCTGTGGAAGAAGGTCATGCCGCGGCTGTCCGCCGGGCGCGTCCAGTCGGTGGCCACCCGGCTCGTCGTGGAGCGGGAACGCGAGCGCATCGCGTTTCGTTCCGCTGAGTACTGGGACCTGACCGGGACGTTCTCCACCGGCCGGGCGGGCGACGCCTCCGACCCGTCCACGCTGGTGGCCCGGCTCAACACGGTCGACGGCCGGCGCATCGCGCAGGGCCGCGACTTCGGCCCCGACGGACAGCTCAAGAGCGACGTCCTGCACCTGGACGAGGCGAACGCGCGGGCCCTGGCCGCGGCGCTCGCCGACTCCTCCTTCGCCGTGCGCTCGGTGGAGTCCAAGCCCTACCGCCGCTCGCCGTACGCCCCCTTCCGTACGACGACGCTCCAGCAGGAGGCCTCGCGCAAGCTGGGCTTCGGAGCGAAGGCGACCATGCAGGTCGCCCAGAAGCTGTACGAGAACGGCTTCATCACCTATATGCGTACGGACTCCACGACGCTGTCCGACACGGCCATCTCGGCCGCCCGGGCCCAGGTGACGCAGCTGTACGGCGCCGACTACCTGCCGGACAAGCCGCGCACGTACGCCGGGAAGGTCAAGAACGCGCAGGAGGCGCACGAGGCGATCCGTCCTTCGGGTGATCGTTTCCGCACTCCCGCCGAGACCGGCCTGACCGGCGATCAGTTCCGGCTCTACGAGCTGATCTGGAAGCGCACCGTCGCCTCCCAGATGAAGGACGCGGTCGGCAACTCGGTGACCGTGAAGATCGCGGGCCGGGCGAGCGACGGCCGGCAGGCCGAGTTCAGCGCCTCCGGCAAGACGATCACCTTCCACGGCTTCATGAAGGCCTACGTCGAAGGCGCGGACGACCCGAACGCCGAGCTCGACGACCGCGAGCGCCGGCTGCCGCAGGTGGCCGAGGGCGACGCGCTGTCGTCCGAGGAGATCTCGGTGGACGGCCACGCGACCAAGCCGCCGGCCCGCTACACCGAGGCCTCGCTGGTCAAGGAGCTGGAAGAGCGCGAGATCGGGCGTCCTTCGACGTACGCCTCGATCATCGGCACGATCCTGGACCGCGGCTATGTGTTCAAGAAGGGCACGGCGCTCGTCCCGTCGTTCCTGAGCTTCGCCGTGGTCAACCTCCTGGAGAAGCACTTCGGCCGGCTCGTCGACTACGACTTCACCGCCAAGATGGAGGACGACCTCGACCGCATCGCGCGGGGCGAGGCCCAGTCGGTGCCGTGGCTGAAGCGTTTCTACTTCGGCGAGGGCGACGCGGCGACGGCCGGTACCGCCTCCGCCGCCGGCAACGGCGACGGGGACCACCTCGGCGGGCTCAAGGAGCTCGTCACCGACCTCGGCGCCATCGACGCCCGCGAGATCTCCTCGTTCCCCGTGGGCGAGGGCATCGTGCTCCGCGTCGGCCGCTACGGCCCGTACGTCGAGCGCGGCGAGAAGGACTCCGAGGGCCACCAGCGCGCCGACGTCCAGGAAGACCTGGCGCCCGACGAGCTGACCGTGGAGTACGCGGAGGAACTGCTCGCCAAGCCGAGCGGCGACTTCGAGCTGGGCGCCGACCCGGTGAGCGGCCATCAGATCGTCGCCAAGGACGGCCGCTACGGCCCGTACGTCACCGAGATCCTGCCCGAGGGCACGCCGAAGACCGGCAAGAACGCGGTCAAGCCGCGCACCGCCTCGCTCTTCAAGTCGATGTCCCTCGACACGGTCACCCTCGACGACGCCCTCAAGCTGATGTCGCTGCCCCGGGTGGTCGGCGCCGACGCCGAGGGCGTGGAGATCACCGCGCAGAACGGCCGCTACGGGCCGTACCTGAAGAAGGGCACCGACTCGCGCTCCCTGGAGACCGAGGACCAGCTCTTCTCCATCACGCTCGACGAGGCCCTCGCGATCTACGCCCAGCCCAAGCAGCGGGGCCGCGCCGCGGCCAAGCCGCCGCTCAAGGAGCTCGGCGTCGACCCGGTCAGCGAGAAGCCGGTCGTGGTGAAGGACGGCCGCTTCGGCCCGTACGTCACCGACGGCGAGACCAACGCGACGCTCAGGACCGCCGACAGCGTCGAGGACATCACGCCGGAGCGCGGCTACGAGCTGCTCGCCGAGAAGCGCGCCAAGGGCCCGGCCAAGAAGACGGCCAAGAAGGCCCCCGCGAAGAAGGCGACGGCCAAGAAGGCCACCACCGCCAAGAAGGCGCCCGCCAAGAAGACGGCGGCGGCCAAGACCACCGCGGCCAAGACGACGGCCGCCAAGAAGGCCCCGGCGAAGAAGGCGGCCGCCAAGAAGACGGCGCCCTCGGAGTAGGTCCGACGACGGGCGGGGGGCCGGGGCACACGCCCCGGCCCCCCGTTCCGCGTCGAGGCCCGGTGCAGCCCGAGTCGCGTCGTCCGCCCATATGTTCGGGCACCCCCGCCGGGACCCGCACGCTCCGGATAGGCTGGGCGGATGACGCGAGGAGCCGAGCAACCCCCAAGCTCTGAAGGAGCCGGGGCGACACCCACGGTCGTGAGCCCCATCACCGACGGCCTAGCCGCAGACTCACGCGAGCGCGCCGTACGCGCCCTGCTGCGCATCCCCCCACTGCGACGATTGTGGAGCGCCCAGCTCGTTGGCGGGATCGGCGACGCGCTCGCCGTACTCGTCACGCTGCTCCTCGCGTTGCAGGCCGCCCTGCAACAGCAGTCCTTCGGCGGCGGATACCGGGGCGCCGCCTTCGCGGTCGCCGCGGTGCTCGGCGCCCGGGCGTTCGCGACGGTGCTCTTCGGCGCCGCGCTGCTCGGCCCGGTCTCCGCGCTCACCGCGCCGGGCGGGCCGCTCGACCGGCGCTGGACGATGGTCGGCGCCGACGGCGTACGGGCCGCGCTGCTGATCGTCGCGCCCCTGTGGATCGACTGGACCCCCCGCAACGCACTGCTCCTCATTCTGGTCACCGCCTTCGTGGCGGGCGTGGCCGAGCGGTTCTGGACGGTCGCCAAGGAGAGCGCCGCCCCCGCACTGCTGCCCGCCCCGCCGCTGGAGGGCGCCGCCGTCCGGCCGCTGCCCGACCACCTCGACGCGCTGCGCAGGCTCTCGCTGCGCACGACCTTCGTCGCCATCCCGCTGGGCGCCGCGGCCCTGCTCGTCGCCGCCCTCGTCAGCAATGTGCTCGGGGCGGGCATCGAGTGGTTCAAGCTGCACCAGGCCGCGCTCGGTTCGTACCTGGCGGCCGGGCTCTTCGCCGCGTCCATCTCCGTGGTCGCGCTGCTCGAACTGCCCAGCACCCAGACCCCGCGCGCCCGTTCGCCGCTGGAGGGGCTGCGCAGGCCCAGCACCGCAAGCGGCCCCGACAAGGGCCGCACCGGAGCCATCCCGCTGCTCGTCCTCGCCTGCGCCGCCATCGCCGCCGCCATCGCCGCGGCCGCCTCGGTCGCCGTACTGCACGCCATGGACCTGGGCGGCGGCCCGGCCGCGTTCGCGCTCCTGGTCCTCGCCCTCACCGGCGGCACGGTGCTCGGCATCCGTACCGCCGCCAAGATTCTTCCGGTCCTCTCCCGGCGCCGGCTGCTCGCCCTGGCCATCGCCGTCACCGGCATCGCCCTGCTCGCCATAGGCCTCGTGCCGGACCTCGCGACGGTGCTGTTCATCGCGCTGATCGCGGGCGTCGCCGCCGGTGTCGCGGCCAACACCGGGCACGTACTGGTCGACCAGGAGACCGAGGAGTACCGCAGGGCCCGCACCGCCGAACACCTCCAGGCGGTCGTACGGGTCGCGATCGGGCTCGGCGCCATCGTCGCGCCGCTGCTCGCCGCGGCCATCGGCAGCCACCGGGTCGAGTCGGGCTCGTTCGTCTTCGCGCACGGCGGCGCCGGGTTCACGCTGATGCTGGTCGGCGCGCTGCTGCTGCCCCTGGCCGCAGTGGTGCTCGCCAAGGCCGACGACCGCCAGGGCGTGCCGCTGCGGCGCGACCTGACGGACGCGGTGCGCGGCGCCGACCCGGTGCAGTCCCCGGCCGCGACCGGCTTCTTCATCGCCCTGGAGGGCGGCGACGGGGCCGGCAAGTCCACCCAGGCCGAGGCGCTCGCCGAGTGGATCCGGGCCAAGGGACACGAGGTCGTGGTCACGCGCGAGCCCGGCGCCACGCCGGTGGGCAAGCGGCTGCGGTCGATCCTGCTCGACGTGTCGTCGGCCGGCCTGTCCAACCGCGCCGAGGCGCTGCTGTACGCGGCCGACCGCGCGGAGCACGTCGACTCGCTGGTGAAGCCCGCTCTCGAACGCGGCGCGATCGTCATCTCGGACCGCTACATCGACTCGTCCGTGGCCTACCAGGGGGCGGGTCGTGACCTGTCTCCGACCGAAATCGCCCGGATCAACCGGTGGGCAACTGGCGGACTCGTACCGAATCTGACCGTTCTGCTCGATGTTTCGCCCGAAACGGCCCGCGAGCGCTTCACGGAGGCGCCGGACCGTCTCGAGTCGGAGCCGCCGGAGTTCCACGGCCGGGTCAGGTCCGGTTTCCTCACCCTGGCCGCCGGCGACCCCTCCCGCTACCTGGTGGTCGACGCCGGCCAGGAGCCGGAGGCCGTCACCACGGTCGTACGCCACCGGCTCGACCGGATGCTGCCGCTCTCCGAGGCCGAAGTGCGGGCCCAGGAGGAGGCGCGCCGCAAGGCCGAGGAAGAGGCCCGCAAGCGCGCCGAGGAAGAGGCCGCGCGCAAGGCCGAGGAGGAGCGCCTGGAGCGCGAGCGCCAGGAGCAGCTCGCCAAGCTCCGCGCCGAGGAGGAGGAGCGCAAGCGGCGCGAGCTGGAAGAGGCGCGCCGCCGCGAGGAGGAGCGCCAGGCGGAGGAGGCCCGGCAGCGGGCCGAGGAGGCCAGGCGGCTCGCCGAGGAGGAGCGGGTCCGGCGCGAGGCCGAGGAGAAGGCGCGCGCCATCGAGCAGGAACGCCTGCGCAAGCAGGCGGAGGAGGAGGCCCGGCTGCGCGCCGAGGCGGAGGCGCGCCGCCTGGAGAAGCAGCGCAAGGCCGAGGAGGCGCTGCTGCGCGCGGAGGAGGCCCGCCGTCTGGCGGAGGCCGCCGCCGTCGCCGCCGCCGAGGAAGCGGCGGCCAGGCAGCGCCGGGCGGCCGCCGCGGGGAACGCGTCGGGTGCGGTCGGTTCGGCGGGCTCTGCCGAGGGCACGGGCGCTGGACGCCCGGACCGGTCCGAGCGCTCGGACCGCCCGGACCGCACGGACCGTTCCGGTCACTCCGACCGGTCCGCGGGTCCGGCCGATGTCTCGGAGTCGGAGATCACGGTCGAGACGCCGGTCATCAGCCCGAACGAGGTGACCCAGCCGGTCCCGGTGGCCGAGCCCAACGAGATCACCCAGCCGGTGCCGGTGCCCAAGCCGGATGCGGAACGTACGAATCGCGCGGCGGGCGCTGGACGTTCGGGTACGGCGGGCAAGTCCGCTCACTCCCCCGACGCCGAGGAGACGACCGTGCTGCCGTCGGTGCCGGCCGCGGGCCGCGACACCGGCCGGAACGTCGGCCGGGACGCGGGCCGGGACGCGGCTCGGGACGCCCGGGCCGCCGACGAGACGGCAGTCCTGCCGCCGGTACGTGGCAACACTCCCGCCGACCGGGTGCCGCCGGGCCTGTTCCGTGACGAGCGCGACGCCGGAAACCCGGCCGAGGGCGGCAACGAGCGCACGCGCGAACTGCCCCAGATCGACCCGGAGACCGGCCAGGAGCGGCCGCGCCGCCGCTCGGACTGGGCGGAGGAGACCCCGCTGGACGACCTGCCGACGCTCGCCGACGAACTGCTCGGCCCGCGCGACGACGAGGACGACAACCCGCGGGGCGGCCGCCGCAGGCGCTGATCCCGGGGGAGCCCTCGGGCTCCCCGTAGCCCCGGCATTCGTGCTGGCACGCAGAGCAGGTCGCGTGCCAGCACGATCGTTTGGGGGCCCGGAATTTTCTAGAGTCGCAAGTGCCGCAGGGCAGCCGGCCAGCAACCGGTCGCCGGCCGGCTCGGGAGCGCCTACGAGCAGCCGTCTCGGCTTCGCGGGGCGCGCTCCGATGCGTGCCGAGAGCTGGCCGTCGTGGTGCCGTGGGCAGGCGTCCGCGCGTGACGAGGGGCGCCGGTCGCGGTGCGGTAGGGCGGCAGCGGCGTGCGCGCGGAGGGCAGCCGCAGGCCGGGGACAGGGACCGTTCCCTCGCCCTGACCTGCGGGGTTTTGCCCACTGGCGTCCGTTGTCAGTGGGGTGGCGCACAATGGGCGCAGCAGCGACCAGAGGGACGGAGGGGCAGCAGATGGCCGTTTGGGACGACCTGGTGGGCCAGGACCAATTGCAGGAGCAGCTGGGTGCCGCCGCCCGGGACGCTGATGTGCTGGTCACCGCCGAGCGTTCCGGCGAGCCGCGCCCCGAGGCGTCGAAGATGACGCACGCCTGGCTCTTCACCGGCCCGCCCGGCTCGGGCGGCCCCACCGCCGCGCGCGCCTTCGCGGCCGCCCTGCAGTGCGTCAGCCCGGACCGCGCGCTGGGCGGCGAACCGGGCTGCGGGTTCTGCGACGGCTGTCATACGGCCCTGATCGGTACGCACGCCGATGTCACGGTCATCACTACCGAGGGCCTCACCATCGGCGTCAAGCAGACCCGCGAGCTGGTGCGCGGCGCCCAGATGTCGCCGTCCGGCGGCCGCTGGCAAGTGATCATCGTCGAGGACGCCGACCGGTTCACCGAGCAGGCGGCCAACGCCGTCCTCAAAGCCGTGGAGGAGCCCGCCCCCCGCACGGTGTGGCTGCTGTGCGCGCCCTCCTTGGAGGACGTGCTGCCCACCATCAAGTCCCGCTGCCGTCACCTCACCCTGCGCACCCCGCCCGTCGAGGCGGTCGCCGATGTGCTGATCCGGCGCGACGGCATCGAGCCCGAGGCCGCTTACGCGGCGGCCCGCGCCACCCAGGGCCACATCGGCCGGGCCCGCCGCCTGGCCACCGACGCCGCGGCCCGGGCCCGGCGGGCCGCCGTCCTGAAGGTGCCGCTGCGCGTGGACGACGTGGGCGGCTGTCTCAAGGCCGCGCAGGAGCTGGTCGACACCGCCGCCGAGGACGCCAAGCAGATGGCCGAGGAGGTCGACGTCAAGGAGACCGAGGACCTCAAGGCCGCGATGGGCGGCGTCGCCGGGGGCCGGATGCCCCGAGGCACCGCGGGGGTGATGAAGGAGCTGGAGGACAAGCAGAAGCGCCGCAAGACCCGCACGCAGCGCGACAGCCTGGACCTGGCACTGACCGAGCTGACCGGCTTCTACCGCGACGTCCTCGCGCTGCAACTGGGCTCCGGAGTGGCCATCGCCAACGACGACGTACGGGACGCGGTGGACCGGATCGCCAGAGCGTCCGGCCCCGAGCGCACCCTGCGCCGCATCGAGTCGATCCTGGCCTGCCGCGAGGCCCTGGACCGCAATGTGGCCCCGCTCCTGGCGATGGAGTCGATGACCCTGGCGCTGCGAGCGGGCTGAGCCAGGGCGGAAGGGGGCGGGTCATGCGGGCGCGGGGGACGCCGGGACGGACGAGGTTGACGGGATCACCCGTACGAGCCGCACCGCCGCGCGCCGCGCACATCACGTCACCGGACGGATACGCTCCGCAGATGGACCCAAGGCGCCTGCTCCGTACCTCAGCCATCGCCGCCGCGACGGCCGGCCTGCTCATCTCCGGCTGCTCGTCGGGCAGTTCGTCCACGTCCGCGAACGCCTCCCCGCACGACGCCGGCAAGGCGGGCCCGGGCGACGCCGCGACGTCGCAGGCCCTCGCCCCCTACTACACACAGAAGCTGAGCTGGCGGGCCTGCGGTGTCGGCAAGTTCGAGTGCGCCACGATGAAGGCGCCGCTCGACTACGCGAAACCCGACGGGCCCTCCATCAACCTGGCGGTGGCCCGTGTGAAGGCGACCGGCCCCGGCAAGCGGATCGGATCGCTCCTGGTCAACCCGGGCGGCCCGGGCGGCTCGGCGGTCGGCTACCTCCAGTCGTACGCGGGCATCGGCTACCCCGCGCCGGTACGGGCCCGCTACGACATGGCGGCCGTCGACCCGCGCGGCGTGGCCCGCAGCGAGCCCGTCGAATGCCTGACGGGCAAGCAGATGGACGCCTACACGGAGGTCGACCAGACCCCCGACGACCCGGCCGAACAGGACGCCCTGGCCAAGGCGTTCAAGGACTTCGCGAACGGCTGCGAGGCCAAGTCCGGCAAGATCCTGCCCCATGTGTCCACGGTCGAGGCGGCCCGCGACATGGACGTCCTGCGAGGGGCGCTCGGCGACCAGAAGCTGTACTACGTGGGCGCCTCGTACGGCACGTTCCTCGGCGCCACGTACGCCGAGCTGTTCCCGACCCGCACCGGCCGGCTCGTTCTCGACGGTGCGATGGACCCGTCGCTGTCCTCCCTGGACATGAACCGCGACCAGACCGCGGGCTTCGAGACCGCCTTCCAGTCCTTCGCCGCGGACTGCGTCAAACAGAAGGACTGCCCGCTGGGCACCGAGTCCGTGTCGGACGCCTCGGACCGGCTGCGGAAGTTCTTCAAGGACACCGACGCCAAGCCGATCCCCACCGGCCAGAGCCGCACGCTCGGCGAGTCCCTCGCCACCACGGGCGTGATCGCCGCGATGTACGACCAGGGCGCCTGGCCCCAACTGCGCACCGCCCTGACCCGCGCCATGAGCGGCGACGGCGCGGGCCTGCTGGCCCTGGCGGACTCGTACTACGAGCGCGACCAGAGCGGCAAGTACGCGAACCTGATGTTCGCCAACGCCGCCGTGAACTGCCTCGACCTGCCACCGTCCTACGCCGGGCCCGCCCAGGTGTCCGCGACCCTGCCCTCCTTCGAGCAGGCCTCCCCGGTGTTCGGCGACGGCTTCGCCTGGTCCGGCCTGAACTGCACGTACTGGCCGGTCAAGGCCACCGGCGCCCCGCACCGCATCGAGGCGAAGGGCGCCGCCCCGATCCTGGTCGTCGGCACCACCCGCGACCCCGCCACCCCCTACAAGTGGGCCGAGTCCCTCGCCTCCCAGCTCTCCTCCGGCACCCTCCTCACCTACGAGGGCGACGGCCACACCGCGTACGGCCGCGGCAGCGACTGCATCGACACCGCGATCAACACCTACCTCCTCGACGGCACCCCGCCGGCCAAGGGAAAGCGCTGCTCATAGCCCCGCAGCGGCCCACCCCGGGGCTGGTCGGGACCACTCCAGAAACTGTGTAGACTTGGCGACGCTGCTGCTCGCACCATGGTGCGCAGAGCGGTGCCGCCTTAGCTCAGTTGGCCAGAGCAACGCACTCGTAATGCGTAGGTCTCGGGTTCGAATCCCGAAGGCGGCTCTGTGGAAGCCCCAGGACTCACTCGCCGTGACCTGGGGCTTTTGCTATTTTTGGATACGGCATCGACGGGCCCAGGCCTACTGAGTACGAAACAACATCGAGAGGCGTGCTCAAGGTGTGGACGCCGACCGAAGGTGCGCGAAACGGTGCGGGTAATGGTCGCGGCGCTTCTGGAAACCAGCCCTGTAGTCCAGCTTCCGAGCGGACGTCATCACTTGCTGGGGTGAGGCAGGCCCGGAGGAAGGCAGGTACCCCCGCCATGCCCCGGGTTACGGCCAGTACTCCTAATCCTCATCGACCACGAACAGCGTGAGTCGTATATTCGGCTTCTCGCCCCGGTTGATCTCCGGAGTGTCCTCGCCCTATGAGTGGACGCGCAGAGGAAGTTCGGACAAACGGGCGCCTCAGGCGGTGCGCGACCAGCGCGGCCTCGCACCAGTACGGCGAGGCCTTTCCACGGAAAACGTGCGGGCAGACATGCAGTTCCGCGTGATGGCGCGAGCAGATTAGATCCTGCCCTGACGCGACCGCCGCTGACCTGCGTGACGGCCAAGTGACAGCGATACCAGTTCCGGATGCGATCTTGCTGAGCGTCGGGCGTAACAGCGGTTGATCCTGCCCTATGGCAAGTCGACCACGGATACGCTGCCCGTCGCGGTCACGATCAATCGGCTGCGGGAACGCGACAGCCTCGTCCGCGCTAGTCAGCCTTCACAGCCGTTTGGGCGCGGATGGCGGAGCCGAGGGCAGCTTAAACGAGTCGAAGGCGCCCTTCGGTCCCGGCCATGCGCTCGCTTCGTCTCCCCGTCGTCCGGAACGTCCACCTCAGCCATGATGTTCCCTGCTCCCGCAGGAAGTTGCAGGCACGGTGGTCACTGTTAGAACTGCGGTCAGGCAAGATGACTGCGTGGAAGGCCCGTTAGAGTCGGGCCATGGGGGATGCGAAGGCTCGGCCGTGCGTCTGGTGTGAAAGGGGATTCACGCGACGTTCACTGTGGCGTCCGAAGCGCTACTGCAAGCGCTGGCATCAGGCTGTGCATTACAGCGCGGTACTCGTGGGCGCCTTGCTCTCCTGATCGGTCATGTAATTGTACCGAGCGTCGGGGTAGGCGCTGCTTAGGCACATGATGAGCGAGTGTGGAACGCAGTAACTATGACCGAGCGACAACTTGGTCAGGTGCGGCGGGTGAGCATCACCGGGCTGGCTCGCCTCACTCTCACCAAGTCATCGGCTTTACGGACAGGGCTAGTTCGAACCCGTAACAGGGAGCACGACGTTCACCTCTGGCTTCCCGAGGTGCGAGCTGGACTGTTCCAACCCGGCTGCCCCCGAGGCGGAGGCTCTGGGAGGGCAGTTGCCGATGGGACGAAGTGCTTCGCGTACGCCGCCGGCTCCTGCTGACTCGGCGATTAGTTGAACGCGCAGTCCGTGAGGCTTTGGCCAAACTTCAGCATGCGGATGTGATCGGTCAAGTGGGTGGCAGGTGAGGGGGCTGCCGTTGGCAGGTCTCCTCTAGGAGTTCCGTAGGAGCGCGTGGGCCAGGCAGACCGCTGGCGCCTGATCGTTGTCCGGCGGTGCCGTGACGCGCGCGTCTGCCACCGAAAGCTTGATCAACAGGACCCTGCCGAATGTCCTCATAGCAGATATCGATGGGATCTGGGGAAAATACATGAAAACTCGGCGATGTGTCTGCAGACGTGCCAGGATCTTGGAATTGGGCGTCTTCCGTCCCAACACGCCGCGACACATGGCTCAACTCCCGTGTGTTGGCAGTGGTCGCACCGTCATCTAGACCGAGGACCCGACAGGCGATTGGCACTGAAAACGGCCGCTTGGCAACACCGAAGTTCTCGGGATGCCACAGCGGGGACAGTTGGTCGTAATTCGGCCCTACGTCTCCAGGCGAGGCGGTAGGGCCTTTTGTTTGTCCGAAACGGCATTCTGCTCAGAAGGTTCCGATCGCCTCAACGAACACCGGCGCTGCCGCAGTTCTTTTCACAAAGATCGGAAGGACATGCTGTGGAGGAGAACCACGACCATGATGTTCAGTCCTTGGCCAGCGAATCTGAACCAGATTTCGGCTCGGCAGGCACGGGAAGCCCTGCCTCTCTAAAGATGCCAGATCCAGGTACGGATGACATTGACCGTATGGACGAGGATCTTCCATCTCTGCCAGACGGGCTGCCCGCACTCCCGAGGACCCCGGCGGTGCGCAAACTCGCCAGCACTCTAGTAACTCAGGGGTTTAGCGAGGGGGCGGCTACGGCTATCGCCCGGGCAATCGCGCGGCCGGAAGAAGCCAGGAAGCGGCTCCAAAATCCCGACGTCATGCGTGTTCCCGGAGGAGTCCTTCACACGATTACCACTCAGGTCTGGGCGCCTGCCGTATGTCATTTCCCTGGAAACAATCGAGAGGCTGGCTATAGAGTATATCCCCTCTCGGGTGCTCTGGCGCCCGGCCATTTTCCTCCCTTGCGTGGCCTTGAGGCGGCGCGAGGAGAAACGGGAGAGCTCGTCCTAGGCGCACAGTCGCGCGCTCATGTGGTGAGCGCCATGGACAGGTCGAACGGATTTCTCGCCAGGCATAACGACTTGGTAGAGACAATCGGGCAGCACGGAATCCTAAGAGAGCTGCTGCTTACGGTGGTCAGGATCGATCACGAATCCGAGTACGAGCAGCCTGTATGGGCCCTGGCCGGTGCCGACGGAAGCAGCAGGATCTCCGCGAGTCACCGGATTCACGCGCTGGGCGCTAGCGATGTGTTGTATGGCTTGCCGGGAGACGACCGCAAGTATCGTCAGCTGTTGAGCCAGGTCTTGGGTACTGGCGAACGGCCTCGAGAAGAGGTCACTTCTGAAGATGTCAAGAGGGCACGGTCGCTCGTAGCTCCGGCAACCCTGGTGCTGCGATTCATCCCGGACGAGCGCTCTGCGCTAAAGTACGACCAGGCTGTCAAGTTCATCGTCGGTATCACTCACGTCGAGCCCCCAAAACCTTGGGGAACGGCGAGTGAGAATGACGCATTGGCGGACCCTGTCATCGAAGAGTTCCTGGGAGCTGGTCGGCTCACCCGTACACGTGCGGAGTGGTTCGCCGCCGACCTGACGCCCGAACAGGTGCAGTCGAATGTCCTCGATCCGTGGGCCGACACCCGAGTGGCAGAGATCGTCTCCACATTCCTCAGCGCGGAAGATCATGCCATCTTCCGTCGGGGTGTACTGAGGATCACGGCCAAGAGCAAAGTCACAGGGGATTTCAAGGCCAAGGTTGTCACTGAAATGATCCTGCGACCTTGGCGTGCGACACACGCCGATGCTGATGGCGCAGACCGGGTAAGCGGGACTCGCAGCACGTTGCAGCGCATGCTGAAGTGGACGCCGCTCCAAGCTCCCGGGTGGCACATCAGCGGCGACAACGATCCTGACAAGATGTTGGAATCGGCACTCGGCAATTTGGCGAAAGCCGGCTCGGCAGGAGCGGCTGGCGTCGAGTTGGGTGTCCGCGGCGGCTACTACCTGGCGGTGCACGGGATTCTCGTCAGAGAGGCACGAGGACGCACTGTCGACTATCGCACCCCCTCATCGGTGCTACAGCGGATGACGGAGAGCGCCCACGGAATCAGGACTCTGCACAGGGCGATTGTCGACGGACGCCAAAACAGGAAACCCCAAAGGGTTGATGAGAGCGGAACACCTCAGCTAAACCTGAGTAGCAAGCCCATCGAAGCGGACGACCAGTGGCTGCGGACCACGTTTACCGCACTGGGAGAGTCTGTCGCATCCTCGCCCGTCGAGGGTGATGTCACCACCCCGGAAAGCGAGTTTGAAGCAGCCAAGGCGCACTTTGCGAACCTGGTGGCGTCTCTGGAGAGCGCGCTCGTGGCAGCCGAAAGTGTGCGTGGGCATAGCCGCGCGTTCGTCAGAGAGCAAGGATGGCCTCAAGTGCATGCCGAGGACCTGGGTTTGCGCCTTGATAAAATCAGCGGACGCTTGAAGATGTATGCGGCAATCGCTGAGGCGGCAGAGGAAGCCCACTCAGATAGTTGGGAAGACGTGAAGGGGCTGGAAGAGGAGTAGCAGCTGACCATGCGCCGCCGCTGAGGCAGCGGCGGCGCATGGATTTACGTTAGAATGGGCAGCGCACCCGAATTAATTGCGCTGCCGTCAGTCGTGGATTTCAGTCCTCTACGGTGTCCAGCGTGACCGTTGGTGAGCTTTCCTGCTCTGGCGTTTCCATCGACATCCAATTGATGGTATCGGTGTCCACTCCGAAGTGGCTATTCTCTTCCAAGAATACTTCCTCCCGGAACACGTGGACAGGTTTGCTTGCTCCGCCCGATCCCTTCGCCTCCTGCCAAATCGTTTTGACGGGACGGTTGCGAAGCTCCGACAATTTATGGTCGCGTTGTGGACTGGCGGGCATGAGGGAAATTTTGATCCCGTCTGAGATCAATTTCCTCATCTCGTTGCGACTGTAGCTACGGTTGCACAGCAAATTTGCCGCTCGTTGGCGGCCAGGATGAATCGAATCCCAGACTGAGCGGGCGTTCCGTCGCCCTCCGCCTGGAGGGTTGGCGCCGAAGCCTGTCATGACGGTATTCCAAAGAACGGGGCTGTGGGTACGGAGAAGGGCCCGTTCCCCCAAGACTATCCAGATGTCATCTAGGGTAAGATATCTGACATCGAAATTCGAGGCGCCAAGGTTGGGTGCTTCATTAATGCTTCTGCGGTGATCGTTTATTCGCTCGAATAGCTTGGGCTCGGTGAGGTTTGGGGAGTCGCCGTAGCTACTATTTCCGGCTGCGGCCTTCCCTACATATATAGGGCAATCGGAATCTTTCAATTCCTTGTAGATCTCAAGGTCGCCCTTATAGTAGAGCGCATACAGCCCTGCGCCCATGAAGCGCTTCACCTCTCCCAAGGGAACGCGAGGGCGCCCGTCCATCTCTTCCCGGAGATTTCTGCTGAGCAAATCAATGCCCAACGGGTTGAAGTGTGTAGGCATCGTGCCATTGGAGCTGGGGACCATGCGCTGAATTTTACTTATCGCTGCGGCCATCCCCTCACCCACCCTAGCGTTCCGTAGGTTTGGTGAGGAAGACTGAGAACCGCAGTCCGCGTGGCTAAACCATAGGCACGGTTCAGTGTTGGTTCGGTGACGAGCCTCGCACCGTGCTGATCACACGTGCGGCAGCTGTGTCGGGATCCTCGTGCTCCCAGACGCGCACGACTGTCCAGCCAGCATCTTGCAGGAGGCGGTCCGTCTCCAAGTCCCTGGCCTGGTTGCTTGCGATCTTCTCGCGCCAGAACTCGACGTTCACGCTGGAAGGTCGCAAATGTTCCGGGCAGCCATGCCAGTAACAACCGTCGACGAAGACCGCGACTCTGGCCTTCGAAAAGACGACATCAGCGGTGCGCCGCAGCTCAGGCAGAGGGCGTGATGCCACTCGGTAGCGGAGGCCCTGTTTGTGGAGCAGTGACCGCAGGCGTAGCTCGGGCTTGGTGTCCTTGTTCCGGTTGCCCCGCATCGAGGCACGTACCGCTGGAGAGGAAGCCCAAGACCCCTCTGATGCCACATCCTCGCGGAGAAGGCCCTTTTCCCAGGCCATCTTCCAGCCCTCGGCAAGATTCGCGGCCCGAGTGTCGTGCTCGACATGGCCCAGGTAGCGGGCGGGAGACCTGCCACTGTCGGACCAGCGCAAGTACGCGCGAATGCGTCGTGTGTCGGGAAGTACTTTGAGCTCGACCGAGGCCCGGGCAAGCCGACCCTCGCCAAGGTCTACGGAGCGGCGGTGGCGACCCCCGGCAGCGCGATCTTGTTCAGCCGCGATGGCGGCTCGTGTCCTCCCGGGGCGCCCCTTCCATGCCTGGATTGGCGGCGGATCGTGCTTCCAGCGGCGCTGCGCTCTGCGAGTGGGACCGCTCACCTTTGGCGTTCCTCCGCGTCATCGAGCACGGCGGCAACCGCCTTGGCGAAGACCTCTCCGAGGGCGACGGGTACGGCATTGCCCAACTGGCGCATTTTTTCCCCGCGGGGGCCCTTGAGTTCCCAAGTGTCCGGGAAGGTCATGGCCCGGGCGGTTTCACGGACCGTCATGTACCTGTGCTTGTACTGGACGCCCCCATGGGCCCTGTCGGCCACCACCTCGTCCAGAAGCATGACCGACTCCCCGCCAGGTACACCGTGCACGCCCGCCTTGACGGTTTTCGCGGGTCGGTCGAGTTCGTTGGGCGTGTGTCCGTCGTAGACGCGAGCTCCGGGCCAGCCAATGTGTTCGGTGAATCCGCCGAGAAGATGTTCCGTGCGGTCGAGCCACTCATCCGGTACCTCCGGTAGCGGCTTGTTGTCACCGATGCCGGCGATCGCGTCACGCAGGGTGTGCCAGGGCAGCAGTCCGTCGTCCATCGGCATGGACTTCGGGAGGCGAGCCATGACCCGCTCGCGCACGTGGTCGGGCACATTCGAGTGCCGCTCCCAATAACTTCCGTCCTCCATGGACCGGAACAGGCCAGTCTCGGAGTGGGTCGGTTTCACGAGCCGCTTGAACAGGTTCATGTCGACGTTCAGATCACGACGGAACGCGACGATGATCACGCGGTTGCGGATTTGGGGTACCCCGTAGTCAGCGGCGTTGACCGGCATCATGACGATGTCGTACCGCTTCGTGGGGTCGTCCGGCTCCTTCTCGCGCCGCTCCAGCAAGTAATCGTAATGCTGTTCCCAGGTGCGATCGGCTCGCTCTTCGAAGGGCAGTTCCAGTTCGCGCTGGATGTAGTCGAAGTAGCGACGGAACGATGGCCTGAGCAACCCACGCACGTTCTCGCAGATCACAGCCTTCGGCTGGATCTGACGGACTGCCTTGAACATCTGCGGAAACATGTTCCGCTTGTCCTCGTCGCCCTTGGCGACGCCGCCGAGGCTGAACGGCTGGCAGGGAGGACCGCCAGCGAGCACGTCGACCTCGCCCGCAAGGTAGTCCATGTCGAGATTTTGGACATCACCCGCGACGAGCGGCACGCGTTCGCCGAGCTCAGGCGCCCGAGTGGGCTTCTCACCCTCGGGCAGCCGCGCGGCACCGTTGGCCTCCAAGGTCTCGCACGCCCGCTTGGCGAACTCGTTGAAGAGGAGAGGGCGGAAGCCGGCGCGGTGTACGGCCATGGCTAGACCCCCAGCACCAGCGAAGAGTTCGACGGCCGTGCGATTGCTCTTTGGATCTTCTTGCAGCTCACCCATTGCAAAAGCATACCGCGGAGTTGTGGATCTTCCGGCCATTCTGAGGAGACGAACCGTTGGTGGTCACGGGCCGGCTATAAGGTGCCCCGGGATCATGTCGACCAGGGGAGTAAGACGGATGACGCCGGTGGTTAGCGCTGACGACGGGACCCAGTACCACAAGGACTTCACCTTGAGCATCACCAAGGCCCTCGGTGACCAGCTGGCAGCGGCACTCAAGGGGTTGGATAGGGCCACGCTCACCGAGGAGTCCATCGCGCGACTCAAGGAGAAGCCCGGGGTCTACCAGCTCTACCTGAATGGCAAGTTCGTCTACGTCGGCAAGGCCGACAAGTCCTTGCCGGCCCGCCTTCGCGATCACCTCCGCAAGATCTCGGGGCGCCGGAACATCTCCCCGTCCGAGATGGCCTTCTCATGCCTGTACGTGGCGGAGGACTTCTCGGCCCTCGCCCCGGAACAGCTACTCATCAGCCACCACAAGGGCATGGGCGACATCCCCTGGAACAACAACGGCTTCGGCAACAAGGACCCCGGCCGCCAGCGGGACAGCACGGTCCTGAAGCAGAACCACTTCGATGTCTTGTTTCCCATCGATCTCGATCGACCGATCGAGGGTCTGGAGCCCGGTGAGACGTCACTGCACGCGCTCATGGAGGCCGTCAAGGCCGGCCTCCCGTACAACTTCAGGTACGGGAAGTCGGCGGAGTTCAAAGCTCGCCACCTTCGGGTGCCGACGGCAGCGATGACGGCCAATGAGGCCTTCCACTTGATCTCCGCGGAGGCACCGGAGGGCTGGCAGGTCACGGCCCTCATGGGTTACGTGATCATGTATGACGACAGCCCGAATGAGTACAAGAGTGCTTGGCGGTACTACCGCGCCGGCGATTCGATGAGTGCAGTGCCGGAAGCCGAGCCAGCCGGAGACGTGGAAGCTGATCCGTCAGATCCGGGTCAGTGACGCCGGGCCCGAAGGCGGCTCTGTAGAAGCCCCAGGACTCACTCGCCGTGACCTGGGGCTTTTGCTTTTGTTCGGGTCTGCTCGCGGTCCGCCGGCCGGGTGGGGGAGTAGCCTGGGCGCATCGAGGGCATTTCGCACACTGGCTGCCACGTCGGCGTCGTTCTCGGTGAGAGCGAATATCCCGGGCGGCGTTTCATCGACCCGGAGACAGGTCCGCGACATGGCCGCGACCACCGACACCGCTACCGGTACCGACATCGGCACCGGTCTTGATGGCGCCACCCCCGACATCCGGCTTTCCTCGCACGAGACCGGCGCGCCGTCGGCCGCCCGTGTCGCGCTGAAGGGCGGCGACGGCTCGCGGGGGCTTCTCGACGGGGCCTGGTGGCCGCGATCGCGGGATCTGGCCGTTGAACTCCCCGCACTCATCGGTGTACTCGACCCGCTGTGGGGACGGGTCACCCGTATCGCCGTGAACCCGCGGTACTGGCCCGTCGTCCCGCGCAAGGTGCCCGTACGCGGGCACGTGGTGAAGGTGGGCTGGTTCAAGGCTGAGCAGGATCCGCACAAGCTGCTCCTGCTGTCCAACACCGTTGGACGCTGGGACCTGTTGGTGATCCCGCCGGACACCCCCGCCGCCTCGGCCGCCCGCCTGATGGCCGCCGCGAGCGACCCGGCGGGGCCGGCACTGACCGCCGGCGCGCTCATGGCGGCGGAGGCACGGTTCGGGGCGGCGGTGGAGGGCGGGGCGGAGGATGCCTCGGCGTCGGGGGAGCACGAGGGCGGCGCGCCCCCGGCCCGCGTCGCGATTCCGGTCCCGGCCAGCCGTCTCATCATGGGGATGTGACCGGCGTGACCGGCGTGACCGAGTTCCTGACCGTCGCCGTCCTGATGATCCTCATCGTCGGCACGGCACACGCGATCCAGCGGCTCAACGTCCAACGGGCTCGGCGGATCCAACGGGTCCAACGGGTTCAACGGGTTCAACGGGTTCAACGGGTTCAACCGTTCCATAAGACCCGACGTGTCCGGGGAACCGGCCACTCCGACCTCGGCCGGTTCCGCCCCGGCCCCTAGTGCGCCGCCAACCGCACCGATAGCCGCAGCGTCCATCACCCGGCACCACACCCCAACTCGACTCCCGCAGCCCCGGACCCCGGCCGCATCGAACGCAGCGAACCGACCGAGGCCAAGGAGCCCTACATGTCCGCCAGTTGCGGGAAGCCCCTCACCGCCACCCCACCGGCGGCCGCCCCGAGCCAGGCCGACGAGCCCCCTCCCGAGGCGTACGACGGGAAGGCGCCCTTCCCCCGCGGCCTCCCGGCGCCCGCGCGCACCGGCGCCGAGCAGCTGGACGCGGCGGTGGCCGGGGGCAGCGCCGTCGTGCCGTTCCTGGGGCTCGGCGGCGGATGGCTGCCCCCGGCGCCACGACCGGGCCGCCAACCTGTGGTCCCCGCCCCGCTCCCCTTCGGCGGGAGCCGGCACAACCCGCACCACTGCGACCACCCGCCCCCAAGCTCTCGGCTTCGCCCGAGCAGGGGGACCCCGCCGCGCCCGAGCACCGAAAGGCCCGGCACCATCGCCCGCACCGGAGGCACCGCGATCATGACCACCACACCGCTTCACCCCTTGTCCGTACCCGGCACGGCACGCCTCCGGCTGACGCCGGGCGAAGGCGGCCCGCAGGCCATCGACGGCCTCTGGTGGCCGCGCTCCGACGACCTGACCGTCGAACTGCCGCACCTGATCCGCGCGTTGCCCCACAGCTGGCCGCAGATCGCGCACGCGACCGTGAACGCCGCCATGTGGTCCGCCTTTCCCGGCCGGATCCTGCTCGCCAACCACGTCATCCAGTTGCACCGCGCCACCGCCCGGCACGCCCCGGACACGGTCTGCCTGCTCGCACCCGGCAGGGGCAGGTGGGACCTGCTGGTCATCCCGGCCAGTGCCGACGAGTCCGACGCGCTGCGCCTGATGGCGGCGGCCATCCCCCAGCCCCTGCCGCTCCCCCTCCCCCTCCCGCTGGCAGTGCCCCTGGATCAGGCGGAGCCCGGTGCGGAGCCCGCTTCGGAGCCCGCTTCGGAGTCGGGGGCCCGGTGGGCCTCGGCCATCACCGCGTCCAGATCGATGCCGTACGACAAGGCCGTTCGGTACGCCGTGTAGACCACGTCGGCGAGTTCGTGCGCGAGGTCCGCCAAGCGGTCCGCCCCCAGGCCTTCGGTCCCCGGGCCGTGAGTCCCCAAGGGGCCCGTTCCCGGGCCGCCGGTACCCAAGGAGTCCGACTCCGTACCCTCGCCCCCCGGGCGGCCCGTCTCCGTACCCGCGCTCCCCAAGGGGCCCGTCCCCGTACCCTCGCCCCCCGGGCGGCCCGTCCCCGTCCCCTCGGCCGACAGAGGGCCGGCACCCGCGCGCCGCAGGGCGAGTACCGCGTTGTGGCCGCCGAAGCCGAAGGAGTTGCTCAGGACGATGTCCCCGCTGGGCGACAGCGGACGGGGTGTGCGCGTGACGACGTCCAACGGGCAGGCCGCGTCGATGACTTCGCAGCCGCGCGTCGGCGGGATGCGGCCGTGGTGCAGGGTGAGTGCGGCCACCACCGCCTCCACCGCGCCCGCCGCGCCCTGGAGGTGGCCCAGGTTGCCCTTGACGGCCGTCACGGGGACGTCGGGGGCGTCGGCGGGGCGTTCGTCGAGGAGCCTGAGCAGTGCGACGGCCTCCGCGAGGTCCCCCTCCCGCGTGGCGGTGGCGTGCGCGTTGATGTGGACGACGTCGGCCGGGCCCGATCCGGCGTCCGCGAGCGCGCGGTGCAGCGCGAGTACGACCCCGTCGCCCGACGGGTCCGGCGCGGCGAGGTGGTGGGCGTCGGCCGAAAGACCCCAGCCGGCGGCCTCGCAGTAGATGCGGGCGCCGCGCGCCCGGGCGTGCTCCTCCAGCTCCAGGACGAGGACTCCGGCGCCCTCCCCGTGCACGAACCCGTCCCGGTCCTTCGCGAAGGGCCGCGACGCCTCGGCGGGCTCGTCATTGCGGGTGGACAGCGCGCGCATGGCGGCGAACGAGGCCATCACGGCCGGCGTGATGGTCGCCTCGGCACCCCCCGCGAGCACGACGTCCACATGTCCCTGCCGGATGCGGTCGATGGCCTGCCCTATGGCCTCGGTGCCCGAGGCGCAGGCGCTCACGATCGTGCGCGCCTCGCCGGTGATCCGCAGGTCGAGCGAGACCTGGGCCGCCGCCTGCGAGGGCACGGTCATCGGGGCGGTGAGCGGCGACATGGCGCGCGGCCCCTTGTCGCGCAGCCGCCGGTCGCCGTCGACCAGCACGCGGGCGCCGCCGATGATGGTGCCGAGGGAGACCCCGACGCGTTCCGCGGCGATGCCGCTGGCGGCGGTGCCGGACGGGGCGAACCCCGCGTCGCGCCAGGCCTCGCGCGCGGCGAGGACCGCGAACTGGGCCGCGCGGTTCATGCGCCGGGCCTGCGGCTTGGGCAGCAGTTCGGCCGGGTCGACGGGGACGGCCGCGGCTATGCGTACGGGCTGGTCGGCGAACTCCTCACCCTCCAGCGGGCGGACGCCCGAGCGCCCTTCGAGCAGCCCCTGCCAGAGCACCTCGGCGCCGAGGCCGAGCGGGGTGACCGCGCCGAGGCCGGTGACGACGACGCGGGGGCGGGGCGCCCGGCATGCCGCCGCCGGTAGGGGGCCGGGCACGCGCGGAACGCCGTCCATCGAATCCGCCCTCCTGCTGCCGGAAGCCTCAACTTCTGCTTCCCATGGCCCAGTTGGCCAGGTCGAAGTCCCGTCCGGAACGGCCGTGTCCGCCACGTCCCGCACGGCATCCCGCAAGGCGCCATTCAAGGCCCGATCGGGGCTCCGTTCAAGACATTGGACTGTTTAGCAGAGGTCGCGAAGAAGGGTCAAGGGTTAGTAAAATGATCATGACGGACGCCGGCCCCGTTGTCCAGCCCCTGGCCCCCTCGCCCCCCGGCCCCCTCGCCCCCCCGCTCCGGGGTTCCCGGCCCGCCGACCGGGCCGCCGGCCCAGCCAGCCCCGCCCCGCCTCACCGCACCGAACGAATCCGCCCCACCAGCACCGACCCGCCCACCCCGATCGCGCCCGCCAGCGCGTACAGGACCCCGTATCCGCCGAGATGGGTGACGACGGGGGCCGCGACGACCGGGGCCAGGACCTGGGGCAGGGCGTTGGCTATGTTGATCACGCCGAGGTCCCGGCCCCGGTCGGCGGCGCTCGGCAGCACGTCGGTGAGCAGCGCGAAGTCGACCGAGGTGTACACCCCGTACCCGACGCCGAGCACCAGCGAGGCCACCACCGCCCCGGTCCACGTCTGCCACACCGCGAGCAGCAGCGTCGCCGCGGAGATGACGAGCCCGGACCACACGACGAAGACCTTGCGCCGGCCCGTACGGTCCGACCAGACACCGCTGATCACCACCGTGCCGAGCAGCGTCACCGCGTCGAGGGCGGTCAGGATCAGCACACCGGTGTCCGCGTCGCCCGTGTAGCGCACCGCGTCGGTCAGGTAGTACAGCAGGTACATCGTGCTGATCGAGTACGACAGGTTCATCAGGAAGCGCGTCAGCCACGCCCACCCGAAGTCCGGGAAGCGGCGCGGGTCGATCCAGAAGCCCCGCACGAACTCCCGCCACTGGAAAGGGGATTGGGAACCCGGCGGCAGCGAGGAGTCCCTGCGCATGATCACGTAAGGGACGATCGACAGGAGCGAGAAGGCCGCACACGCCACATAGCCCGCCGTGATGCCGCCCGCCACCGTCGCCAGCGCCGTGCCCACCAGGATGCCGACCACCTGGGACACGCCGAGCCAGCCGCCCACCATGCCGCGCCGGCGGTGCGGCACCTGGTCCGGTACGGCGGCCGTCAGCGCGGCGAACGAGGCGTTCAGGGCCAACTGGACCAGGCACCAGCCCGCCGCCATTACGGCCACGTCCGGCGCCCACGCCAGGACCAGCAGTCCCACCACCCCGCCCGCGCCGCCCGCCACCACCCAAGGGACGCGCCGCCCGACCCGTGCCGTCGTACGGTCGGACAGCGCGCCGAACACCGGGTTCGCCACCATCGAGACGGCCGCCCCAAGTCCCGTCACCAGAGCCAGGGTTGAGGCCTTGTGGTCCGGCGTGAAGTGCTCGGCCTGGCGGGCCAGGAGTAGTTGCAGCGGGCCGAACCAGCCCACCCACACCCCGAGATTCGCCAGCGACAGTGCCCCCACCCAGCGGCCGCCGGGCTCCCCCTCGACGCTTTCCGCCGGCCCGCCCAGGGCCTCGGCCCCGGGCTCCGCTGTCACCGGGCGCCTCCGGAACCGCCCGGGCGTCCGGCGCGGATCACGTCCCGGTACCAGGCGTAGGAGTCCTTCGGCGTGCGCGCCAGGGTCTCGTAGTCGACGTGGACGAGGCCGAAGCGCTGCCGATATCCCTCCGCCCACTCGAAGTTGTCCAGGATCGACCACACGAAGTAGCCGCGCACGTCGACGCCCTCCGCCATCGCCCGGTGCAGGGCGCGCAGATGGCCGTCGTGGTAGGCGATCCGCCGGGCGTCGGCGACCCGGCCGCCGTCCGCCGGATCGGGTCCGTCCCCGTACGAGCAGCCGTTCTCGGTGATGACGACCGGGGGCAGTGAAGTCCCGTACCGGGCACGGAAGTCGACCAGCAGCTCGTGCAATCCCTCCGGGACGACGGGCCAGCCGAAGTCGGTGCGCTCGCGGCCCTCGATCTCGTGCAGGCCGAACGGCAGGTCCGGCGGCAGCTCGATCCCGGCGAGGCTGGTGAGGGCGTCCGGCTTCGGCGCGCCGACCAGGGCCGGGTTGTAGTAGTTGATCCCGTACCAGTCGAGCGGGGCCGCGATGGCCTTCAGGTCCTCGGCGACCGGGCCCGGCATCAACTCGGCCCAGCCCTCGGGGTAGGCGCCGGTGAGGATCGGGTCGGCGAAGAGACGGTTCATCAACGTGTCGTACAGTTCGGCCGCCGCACGGTCCTCCTCGGATTCCCCCGCCGTCCACACCGGGCTGTGCGACGCGGCGATCCCGATCTCCCGCGCCCCCGCCGCGCGCAGCGCCTCAACTCCCAGTCCGTGCGCCAGGAGTTGGTGGTGCGCGACCGGTAGCGCGTCGAAGACGAGCCGCTTGCCCGGGGCGTGCTCACCGATCCCGTAACCGAGCAGCGTGATCTCGGCGGGCTCGTTGAGGGTGATCCAGCGCGGGACCCGGTCCCCGAGCCGCTCGGCGACGACCGAGGCGTACGAGGCGAACCGGTACGCCGTGTCCCGGTCGAGCCAGCCGCCGCGCTCCTCCAGGGCGAGCGGGGTGTCCCAGTGGAACAGGGTGGGGACCGGGGCGATGCCGGCGGCGCACAGCTCGTCGACCAGGCGGTCGTAGAAGTCGAGCCCCCGCTGGTTGACCGGGCCCTCGCCGGAGGGCTGGACGCGGGACCAGGACACCGAGAAGCGGTAGGCGCCGACGCCCAGTTGGGCCATCAGCGCGACGTCCTCGCGATAGCGGTGGTAGTGATCGGTGGCCACGTCCGCGTGCGAGCCGTCCTTGATCCGGCCGGGCTCCCGGGTGAACGCGTCCCAGACGGAGGGCCCTCGCCCCCCGGCGTCCACGGCTCCCTCGATCTGGAACGCGGAGGCGGAGACCCCCCACAGGAAGTCGGGCGGGAAAGAGGGCAGCGGCGGCAGGGGCGGCGGCGTCATGGGGGAACTTTTGGGCCCCGGGGTGTGCGCTGTCAATGGAAAGTGAACAAATTTCAGGTTCGAGGGTCTGCTGCCCGGCTGCGAGCCGATGGCAAACCGATGGCGAACCGATGGCGAACCGATCACGTGCGGGGCTGCGTCAACTGTCAGACACCGGTGGTCAGATACCGACCGTCAGATACCGACCCTGCTCACCGAGGCCGGCCGGCGGCAGGCCAGGCCGCCGAGACCGCGCGCCTCGTCGCGGCCTAGCTGGACGGTGTGGTGCCGCAGGAGGCGGAATGGGCCGGGGACTACGTCCCGTACTGGCCGGAGCGCGCCGAACTCCCCGCCGCCCAAGCGGACCGCATCCTCGGCTTCCTCGGTGACCCGGAGCCGGGGGGAGCGGGAGGCGGGGGACCGGCTCCCGCGCGAGGCGATGGCCCACTGCACCGGGCCCGTCGCGGGGACCGCCCCGCGCTCAAGTGGACCGGGTTCCCGGAGCAGTACGCGGCCGAGTTCGGCGGGTACGGCGTGTGAGTTCTGGGCTTGCGGGGGCCCGGCGCCGACGCTTCGGAAAGTGGGGTGAAACATTGTGGGGGGTTCAGCGCGTCGGTGGGGTGTAGGGGGATGCGTGAGGAGCGGGGGGCGGGGCGGAGCCGTGGTGTGGTCGGGGGGACGGGGGTGGCCGGTGGGGGGTTCGCGGCTGTCGCGGGCCGAGGAGTTCAGGGAGTTCGCGGCCGGGCGGGCGGGGCAGCTGTTCCGTTCCGCCTGCCTGCTGACCAGCGGGGACACCCACCTCGCCGAGGACCTCGTGCAGGAGACGCTGGGGCGGATGTACGCGCTGTGGGGGCGGGTCGCCAGGATCGACAATCCGGCGGCCTATGCGCAGACGGTGCTCGTGCGGGCCTTCCTCACGCACCGCCGGCGCCGTTCGGCCACCGAGCGGCCGCTCGGTGAGGTCCCGGACCGCCTGGTCGCCGCCGGTGACGATCCGGCCTTGCGCGTCGCCCTGCTTGACGCGCTCGGCGGGCTTTCGCCCAAGGACCGGGCGGTCATCGTGCTCCGCTACTGGGAGGACCGCAGCATCGAGGAGACGGCGGACGCTCTGAACGTCAGCTCGGCCGCCGTGCGCACCCGCTCGGTGCGCGCCCTGGCCAAGCTGCGCGAGCGGCTCGGCGGATCACTGGCCGAATACGCCGCACCCTGACCCCAACGCCCTTATGGGAGCGACCAGTTGGCGCTCGGCGTCCGGCGGCATTGAAATCTCTCAGTCATCGCAACAGGAAGGTGTGGTTTGCCATGCCCTTTGAGGACCGACTCGGCGAAGCCATGCACCACACCGGGGACAGCTTCGAACTCGACGGCCGGCGCGACCTGGTGGAGTCCGGACTCGTGCGGGGCCGGCGCCGCCTGGCCCGACGCCGGACGGCCGCCGTCACCGGCAGCGTGCTCGCGCTCGCCACCGTGGGCCTCGGCGGCGCGTACGCCTCGGGGCTGGTCGGCGGCGAGGACGGGCACGGGGGCGGGGGCGCCTCGGTGGCCGCGCCGACGCATCCGGCCCAGGCGGTGGCCGGGAAGGTCGGCGGGGCGCGGATGGTCGAGCTCCTCAAGTCGCTGCTGCCCAAGGGCGACGTCAGCGAGGAGCAGGGGAGCGGGCCGGGTGACCCGGCGCCCTCCGAGCGGCCCGGTGCGGCCGCGCCGACCGCGTCCGTGGTGTTCGACGACGGCAAGGGCGCGGGCGCGATCGCGCTGTCGGTGAGCAGGGCCGACCCGGCCGCCGAGTCCAGCGGACAGCAGGTCGCCTGCCCGGCGAAGGCCTTCGTGGACTTCGACGCGTGCACGGCCGAGAAGCTGGGCGACGGCTCCCGGCTGATGCTGTTCCAGGGCTATGAGTACCCCGACCGGCGCGAGCCGACCAAGCGGTGGCGGGCCGTTCTGCTCACCCCGAAAGGCGCCCTCGTCGACGTGAGCGAGTGGAACGCGCCCTCGGAGAAGGGCGCCGCGACCACCCGGGACACCCCGCCGCTGGGCCTTGCCCAGCTCAAGGCGCTGGCCACTTCTCCCCAGTGGCTCGCGGTGGCGGACGGGCTCGGCGAGGCCCCCAAGCAGGGCAGACCGGCCGACACCGGTGGCGCGATCGAGAAGCAGCTGATCGCCCTGTTCCCGGCGGGCAGGGGCCTCAAGGTCGTCGACCGGGGGAACCAGGACGGTTTCGCCTTCGCCGTGGTCGACGACGGCAAGGGGAGCAGCCTCGTGCAGATCAACGTGCAGTCCCGGATGTCGGACGTCACCCCGCAGGGCGAGCTCTCGACGCTGCCGGACGGCACCCGGATCGGCCTGGACAAGCAGCCGGGTGAGAAGGGCGGCGCGGGGGTCGTGACGTGGACCGCCGACACCGTGCGCCCGGACGGGTTCCGGGTCGTCGTATCGGCCTTCAACACGGGGAACCAGAGCAAGCCGGCCACCCGCGCCGAGCCCGCCCTCACCCTGGACGAACTGCGGACGATCGCCCTCGACCCGCACTGGTCCGCCTTCAAGTAGGACGCGCACGTTCCGCGAGCAGGGCGTGCACGGCCAGCCCCCAGGCAGGGCGTGCACGGCCCCCAGGCAGGGCGTGCACGGCCTTCAAGAAGGGCGAGCACGGCCTTCACGTGGCGCGGGCGCGACCTTCAAGTAGGGCGCCCACAGCCCTACTTCGCGTCCGAGTAGCGCTCGACCACCGCCGTCGTGAAGGGGAAGCGCACCGGTGTGGTCCCGAAGGCGATCCGTCCGGCCAGTTCGCCGGCCTCGCGGATCGCCTTCGCCACGGTGTCGGCCTCCTCGGCCGGGCAGTGCACGATCACCTCGTCGTGCTGGAAGAAGACCAGCTCGGCCCGGAGCCCGGCCGTGGAGATCGCCTGCCGCAGCGCGGCGAGCAGCAGCAAGGCCCAGTCGGCGGCGCTGCCCTGCACCACGAAGTTGCGGGTGAACCGGCCGCGTGCCCGGGCGTCGCTGGAGGCGTAGCCGGGCGTGAACTCGCCGCCCGCGCCGGGCAGTTGGACTTCCTGCTCCTGCGGGATGCCCGCCTCGTCGGCCTCGCCGGCGCCGGCGGCGGGCGGGCTGGTCCGGCCGAGCCAGGTGCGTACGAGGCGGCCTTCCTCGCCGGCCTTCGCCGCGTCGTCCACGTACGCCACCGCGAGGGGGAAGCGTCTTCGCAGGGCCGCCAGGTTCTTCAGGCCGTCGCCCGAGGTCTGGCCGTAGATCGCGCCCAGCAGGGCCAGCTTGGCGTGTTCGCGGTCGCCGGAGAACGCCCGGTCGGACAGCGAAGTGTACAGGTCGCCGTCGTGTCCCGCCACCTCCATCAGGCCCCGGTCCCGGGAGATCGCGGCGAGCACCCTGGGTTCCATCTGGTCGGCGTCGGCCACCACCAGGCGCCAGCCGTCGTCGGCGACGACCGCCTGCCGTATGACCTTGGGGATCTGCAGGGCGCCGCCGCCGTTGGTCGTCCAGCGGCCGCTGACCGTGCCGCCGGGGGTGTACTCGGGGCGGAAGCGGCCTTCGCGCACCCAGTCCTGGAGCCAGCTCCAGCCGTGCGCGGTCCAGATCCGGTACAGCTTCTTGTACTCGATCAGGGGCTCCACGGCGGGGTGGTCGACCTCGGCGAGCTCCCAGCGCCGCGTCGACCTGAGGCGGATCCCGGCCTCTCCGAACGCCTTGACCACATCGGCGGGCAGGTCGGGCCGGACGCGCCGCCCGAACGCCGCCGACACCTGGTCGGCGAGCTCGGCCAGACGGCGCGGCTCGCCGCCGCTCCCGGTGCGCGGGGAGCCGCTCGCGTAGCGCTCGCCGAGCAGGCCGTGCAGCAGCGCGCGGTGGACGTCGGCCCGCCACGGCAGGCCCGCCCGGTTCATCTCGGCGGCGACCAGCATCCCCGCCGACTGGGACGCGGTGAGCAGCCGCATCCGCCCCGGGTGCTCGGCGCGGTCGTGCCGGCGCTGCTGGTCCGCGTACACCTCGAGGAGCGCGTCGAAGGGGAGCCCCGAGCTGCTCTGGGGCTCGAAGAGGGAGGACTGCGAGCCCGGTTCGGCCGCGCGTGGGGGCGGGTCGGCCGGTACGGGTCTGTCGTGCAGGCGGGCCCAGGCGGCCGCGGCCGAGCGGGGCTCGCCGGAGCGGCCCTCGTGGCCGAGCAGCAGCAGCTCGGCGTCCTCGATGTCGTAGCACCGCTCGATCCGGACACCGGCGGCGAGCAGCCGGGGGTAGATCCCGGCGGTGGAGCGCCACACCCAGCGGCCGACCTCGGGGCGCCGGCGGACGGCCGCGATCAGGTCGGCCTCCTCGCGGACCGGGCCCGTGGGCAGCCCGTCGTCCCCCAGGGGTGCGAGCCGTGCCCCGCCGCCCTCGGTCGCCTCGATGGCCCACCGTTCGTTCACGCGATCGAGTCTGGCACCCGGCACTGACAACGGCCCGCAGCCGCCCCGGCGGCCGGGTCGCACCCGGCACTGACAACGGCCCGCAGCCGCCCCGGCGGCGGGCCGGAGCGGGCCCCGGCGGGCCCGAGCGGGCCGGGCCGGGTCCTATGCCACCGCGTGCAGCATCGCCGCCGCCTCCCCCCGGGAGCTCACCCCGAGCTTGGCCAGGATGTTCGCGACGTGGAACTTCACCGTCGACTCGCTGATGTGCAGCTCCTCGGCGATCGTCCGGTTGCGGTGGCCCTGGGCGAGATGGCCGAGCACCTCCGCCTCGCGCGGATGCAGCCCGGACAGCGGGTCGAGGCGCGGGCCCGGGGCCGTGCCGAGCGGCAGGGTCGCGGTGACGGTGGTGCCCCAGCCGGGCAGCGCGTCCACGGCGAGGGTGCCGCCGAGCGCGGCCAGGCGCTGGGCCACGCGATGGGTGTCGAGGGCGGCGCGCGGCAGCTCGCCGGGCCCGTCGTCCCGTACGGCGGCGGTCAGTTGGCAGTCGGCGAGCCGCCAGCGGACGTGGATGCGGCCCACCCCCTGCTGGCCGGCCATGGCGAGGACGACGGCGCGTACGGCGGCGCGGGCGAGGTGGGCGACGTCCGCCGCGATGGATGTCTCGGCGGTCTCCGCCTCCGGGGGCGCGCATTCGAGGCGCACCTCGCTGTGGCGGAGCAGAGGCTTGAGGGAGTCGGCGAGCCGGGCGAAGGCCTCGGCGGCCGGCTCCTCGGTGAGTTCCTGGTTGCGGTCGGCCTCGGTGCGCACCGCGACCAGGGCGGACACCGAGAGGTCGACGGCGCGCGAGCGGGCCTCCCGGTCGTCGAGGCTCTTGCTGCGCAGCACGCCGAGCAGCGCGGTGAGCGCGGCCTCGTGGGCCTCGCCGAGTTCGGCGATCACGCGGGCCCGCTCGGCCGCGGTGGACCGGGACTGGGCGAGGGCGCCCGGCACGGCCTCGGACGTGAGGCGGGCCCGGTGTCCGGTCGCCAGGTCCCACAGCTGCTGTGCGGTCTCCGCGTCCGCGTCCGTCAACAGGGCGCCGGGCGAGGTGCGTACGAGGACGAGGAGCGGTGGCTGCCCGGCCATCGGCGCGGCCTCGCTCGCGACCGCGACCACGGCCCGCTCCGCGCCGCCGATCACGGCGGTGCCCTGCCAGGGGTGGCCGGGGGTGACGCGGGGGCCGAGCGCCTGGAGGTCGGCGACGGTGATCCGGGGGGCCGACCCCGCGTCGCCGTGCGGCACGTGCACCTTGAACGGCGAGTGCGCGCACTGGCCCGACAGCTCGGCGGCGACCGTGTGCGCGGCCAGCGGGGCGAGTGCCGCGGACAGGGTCGGCAGGATCTCGTGCATCGGGCCGCGCACCAGTTCCGCGGCGCGCGCTAGCACGAGGGCGGCGGGCGTCGCGGCATGGGCGGCGGCGGGTGCGGTGCGGCTCGTGCGGGGCTCCATCGCCCCAGCGTACGGTCGCCGCTGCCGTGCGTGCCCCGTCTTGCGGCCAGGTCGAACTGGCCGTTGGGCGGGCCGGATCGGGCGGGGAGGCGATGGACGCTGGATCCACCACGCCGGCCATGACGTGGCGAGCGATGCGAGGAGTTGTGATGGAAGCGATCGTCTACGAGCGGTTCGGCGGCGTCGAGGTGCTGGCCCTGGGCGAGGCGGACAAGCCCAGCCCCGGTCCCGGCCAGGTGCGGGTGAAGGTGGCCGCGGCCGGCGTCAACCCGGTCGACTACCGCATCCGCAACGGCTGGATGCGCCACAATTTCCCGGTGACCTTCCCGGCGATCCCGGGTCTTGAGCTGGCGGGCGTCGTCGACGAACTGGGCCCGGGCGTCACCGCGTTCGCGGTCGGCGACGAGGTGTTCGGACACTCGGACACCGGCGCCTACGCCGAGTACGCCCTGGCCACCCATGTCGTGGCCAAGCCGTCCGGGCTGACCTGGGAGCAGGCCGTGGCCCTCCCCATCGCGGGCGAGACCTCCGAGCGGGTCCTGAACCAGCTCGAACTGGCCGCCGGGGAGACCCTGTTGGTGCACGGAGCCGCGGGCGTCGTCGGCTCGGTCGGGGTGCAGCTCGCGGTGGCCCGGGGCGCCACCGTGATCGGTACCGCCTCGCCGGACAACCACGCCTTCCTGCGCGAGCTGGGCGCGATCCCCCTGGCGTACGGGGCCGGCCTGGTCGAGCGGGTGCGCGAGGTGGCGCCGCAGGGCGTCGACGCGGTGTACGACGCGGCCGGCAAGGGGGCGCTGCCCGACTCCATCGAGCTGCGCGGCGGCACCGCCACGCGCATCGTCACCATCGCCGACACGGCCGCCGCCGAGCACGGCGTCCCGTTCAGCGGCCAGGCCATGGCGGACCCGGTGCCGGTCTTCGAGGCCCATGCCCGGCTCGCCGCCGAGGGCAGGCTGCGCGTCCGGCACGCCGAGACGTTCCCGCTCGCCGAGGCCGCCAAGGCCCTGGAACTGAGCGAGGGCGGTCACACCCGGGGCAAGCTCGTCCTCACGCCGTGAGCCCGGCCCGGTAGCGCCCCGGCGTCGTGCCGTACTGCCTGTTGAAGGCGTGCGACAGGGCGTACGGGGTGCTGTAGCCGACCTGCGGGGCGATCGCGTCGAGCGCGTCCGGTGTGGTGCGCAGCAGCGCCGCCGCCCGGGTGAGGCGCCACCAGGTGAGGTACGCCATCGGCGGGCGGCCCACCAGTGCGGTGAAGCGGCGCGCCAACGTGGCCCGGGACACGCCGACTTGGGCGGCGAGGCGCTCGTTGCTCCAGCCGGCGGCGGGGTCCTCGTGCAGGGCGTGCAGGGCCGCGGCCACCACCGGGTCGTGCAGCGCGGCCGGCCAGCGCGCGGTGGTGCTGTCCGCCATCCAGGCCCGTACGAGATAGACGAGCAGCAGATCGAGCAGGCTCGGCAGGGCGACGGCCGAGCCGGGGTGCGTGGCGCCCACCTCGCGGCCCAACAGGCCGATGGCAGCGCGTAGTTCGTCGTGGTGGCCGGGGCGGTTCGGGATGTGCACGAGGTCCGGCAGGTCGGCCATGAGGGGGTGCGTGTGGCGCCGGTCGAGCCGGTACTTTCCGCACAGCAGCTCCGTATCCCCGCTGTTTGTGCGGGAGTTGGGGGCCGCCGCGCGCGACCACGTGGCGAAGTCGACGGCTCCGGCGAGGGTGGCCGGGTCGGCCGGGCGGTCGGCGATGACGTGCCCGCTGCCGTGCGGAAGCAGCACCGCGTCGCCCGTGGCGAGGGCGACCGCCGATCCTCCCTCCGTCCGCATCCAGCAGCTTCCCTCCAGGACCACGTGGAAGCCCGCGCCCTCGTACGGGTCGAGCCGGGCGCACCAACTCCCGCCCACGCGCAGCCTGGTGGAGGAGGGCCGCCCCACCCGTACCGCCGAGATCGCGTCGCTCACCAGGTCCATGCCGCCAGCTTAGGCGGCAGCCGCCGGACGGTGAGACGTCCGCGTATTCGGATGAGCCGAGGAAGCATTGAACGGCTCACTCCGGGCCGCTTAGGGTCGAACCGACGGACGGCGAGCGACGGCGAGCGACGGCGTGGGGCGAGCGGAAGGCGGCGGGGCATGCGGAGCATCACCTTGGGCGAGGTCGAGATCATCAGGGTCGTGGAGTGGGAGGGCGCCTTCGGGCCCGCCCGCAGGATCGTGCCCGGGGCCGGGATCGAGACGTGGAAGGAACACGAGGAGCTGCTCGCGCCGCACTTCTGGGAGCGGGACGGCGACCAGTGGATCGGGGCGCTCCAGACCTGGGTCCTGCGCAGCGGCGGCCGGACCGTCCTCGTGGACACCAACGTCGGCAACGGGCGCGAACGGCCCAGCATGCCGATGTTCCACCACCGGAACACCGATTTCCTGGGCCAGTTGGCGGCCGCTGGGGTGCGGCCCGAGGACGTCGACGTCGTCGTCAACACCCATCTGCACGCCGACCACGTCGGCTGGAATACGGTGGGGCAGGGGCCCGGCGTGTGGGCACCCGCGTTCCCCCGCGCCACCTACCTCATGCCGGCCGCCGACCACGCCCACTTCGACCCGGCGAACGGGCGGGCCATGCGCCCGGACGACGTGGCCCTGTTCGAGGACAGCGTCGCGCCCGTCGTGCGGGCCGGGCAGGCCGTGCTGTGGGAGGGCGAGTACCGCATCGACGACAACCTCGTCCTGGAGGCCGCGCCCGGACACACCCCGGGTTCGTCCGTGCTGCGGCTCGAATCCGGCGGCGAGCGGGCCGTGTTCGTCGGCGATCTGCTGCACAGCCCGGTACAGATCGCCCACCCGTCGCACAACAGCTGCTTCTGCGAGGACGGGACGCGGGCCGAGGCGACCCGTCACCGCATCCTGGGCCGGGCCGCCGACGAGCGCGAACTGGTCGTGCCGGCGCACTTCGGCGGCCCCGGCGCCTTCGAAGTCCTGCGCGAGGGAAGCAGGTTCGCGGTCCGGAACTGGGCCTCCTACGGCGCGTAGCGCCCGCCCAGCTCCCAGGCGCCGTGCAGCGCGTCCGCGAACGCGGCCGCCAGCTTGTGCTCGCCGCTCGGCCCCGGATGCGTACCGTCGTAGGTGTCCCGGTGGATGTCGTACGTGTCCGCGACCGGGGCGAGCAGCAGCGGCGAGGCGGCCGTGTCGAGGTCGGCGACCGACTTGGCGAGCAGCACGTTGAAGCGGTCCACCTCGGCGGCGAACGGCGCGTCCTGTTCGGCCCGGATGTTCGGGATGACGGGCAGCGCCACGACACGGATCCGCGGGTTGGCCTCCCGGGCGCCCTCGACGAACGCGCGCACGTTGGCGGCGGTCTGGACGGCGTCCGTGTAGAAGCCGAGGTCTATCAGGCCGAGCGAGACGAGCAGCACGTCCGCGCGGCCCTCGGCGACCGCCGGGCCGATCACCGGCGCCATGTGCAGCCAGCCCTCGCCCCAGCCCGCGAGGTGACGGCGGGCGGCGGCCGGGAAGCCGGGGTCGGCGTACGTGTGCGAGACGGCCGCCCCGGCCGCCGGGTCGTACAGCGCGGTGCGCGGCCCGACGATCTCGTACGGGCCGTCGAAGGACGTCTCGAGGTGGCGCCACATGCGGTAGCGCCAGGTGAAGTCGCCGGGGCATCCGATGGTCATGGAGTCGCCGACGAAGAGAAAACGCATGGGGGTCATCATTACCGATCGGTACGCCGGGCGGCGACGTGACGGTGGACACCCCGGACACGGTGACGGCGGGGCAGGGCGGACACCCAGGGCGCAACGTGGCGCGGTGGGCACCCCGACGGCGTCCTGAGACGGCCGTGGACACTGGGGGCATGCGTTCGCTGTGGAGGGTGTGCGGGGTGGCCGGGCTGGTCCTGGTGTGTGCGGCGGGGCCGGCGGCGGCCGACGACGGCGGGTTCACCATCAAGGACCCCCGGATCAAGGAGTCCAGCGGCCTGGCCGCGAGCCGCGCCCACCCGGGCGTCTACTGGACGCACAACGACAGCGGCGACGGCCCCTACGTCTACGCCGTCGACGCGCGGACCGGGCAGACCCTCGCCCGGATCACCCTGGAGGGCGTCGGGCGCCCGCGCGATGTGGAGGCGATCTCGATCGGGCCCGACGGCGACCTGTACGTCGGTGACATCGGGGACAACCTCGACGGCTCCTGGAGCCACGTCTGGATCTACCGCTTCCATGAGCCCGCCCAGCTGAGGGACCAGACGGTCAAGGCCACGCAGTTCACCGTCCAGTACGCCGACGGGCCGCGCGACGCCGAGGCGCTGATGGTCCATCCGAAGACCGGCCGGGTCTACATCGCCTCCAAGCGGGAGGGCGGCGGCGGCCTCTACGAGGGCCCGGCCAGGCTGTCCGCCACCGGCACGAACGTCTTCCGCCGGGTCGGCGAGGTGCCCTGGGTGACCGACGGGGCTTTCTCGCCGGACGGTACGAAGCTGGCGCTGCGGGGCTACTTGGCGCTGGCCGAATACGCCTGGAAGGGCGGCGCCGGCGACCCGCTCGGCGACTGGCACGCCGTACCGGGCACGCCCGTGCAGGGGCAGTCCGAATCGGTGACGTACACCCCCGACGGCAGCGCCCTGATGGTCGGTTCGGAGGGCGCCGACAGTGAGGTGGTGCGAGTCCCCCTCAAGGAGGACGGCGCCAAGTCGCCCTCGGCGGGCGGCAGTTCCACCCGTTCGGGTGGCGGGGCGAGTCGCGGGAACTTTCTGCTCGGCGCGATGGTTCTGGCGGGCGCCACCGTGCTCGGCCTGGGCGCGAAGCGGATGCTGCGGCGGCGGCCCGGCTGAGGGGCCCGCGCCGCGCGGGCGCGGGCCCCGGCGTTCGCGGCTCAGCGCCGCGGCGGGCACGCCTGCCAGGCCAGGTGGTAGACGGTCTGGATGTCGCCGTCGGTGGAGTCCATGGCCATGAAGCTGTTGGTCTTCGGGTCCGAGGTGCCGAGGTTCACCCGCAGCTCGGTGTTGATGTTGAAGTTGCGCTGCACGCCGCAGGGGGCCCACACGAGCTGGCCCCAGTCGGTGGAGTCGGTGGCCTGCCAGTCGTCGTCGTAGGCGCCGTTGAACGGATGCGTTCTGCTCGCCGTGTCGGGCGAGCCCTGGAAGTAGTACGAGGCCTTCTGGGTGGCGCTCGCCCCTCTCTCCAGGTGGGCGTAGCCGCGGTAGTCGGCGCTCGCGACGGCGTAGGTGAAGCCCGAGGGGACGTGCACGATCAGGTTGAGCTGGCAGTTCTTGCGGAAGTCGGTCGGCTTGGCGCCGGCGCCCACCTGGGCCATGTACTGGCTGTAGGTGACGGTGAAGGCGGTGTTGTCCGGGGCGACGGCGACCGCGGCGGTGCCGATCGGACAGCCGGAGCCGTTGACGGTCGCGACCTCGATCACGATCTTGTCGGGCGGCGCGACGATGGAGGAGGGTGCGGCCGGGGCCGCCTGGGTGAAGAGCGTGGAGGCGAGGAACGCCGCGGTCGCGCCGCCTGCGAGAAGTGCACCGGGCATGATGCTCCGATCGGTTGTCGGTGGCCTTGCGTGGATGTGGGGAGTCCAGCCGAGCGCCCATGGCCCCGGTACGTCTTCGAAGAGACATAGTTGAGGCATGGACATGTCAAACCTTCGGACCGGTCCGGGCGTGGTGCGGTACGCGCCGGATCGCTTTGGATGGTAGGGAGCAACTCCCTTGCGGGATAGGGCGGTTATTGGCCGTGCGGGGCGGCCGGGGCGCGGGCCGGTGCCCGCGCCCCGACGCCCGCCGGAGGCACTACGCCTTGCCCGTCAGATGGGCGAAGACGACGACGTTGGAGTCCCAGTGGCGGTCCTTGGTCAGCGACCCGCCACAGGTGATCAGGCGCAGCTCGGGCCGGTCGGTGGCGCCGTAGACCTTCTGGGTCGGGAAGTCGTCCTTCTTGAAGGTGTCCACCGAGTCCACCGCGAACACGGTCTCGGCGCCGTCCTTGCGGTGCACCTCGATCCGTTCGCCCTTCTTGAGCCCGGCCAGGTCGTGGAAGACCGCCTTGGGCGTATCGGCCGTGTCCATGTGGCCCACGATCGTGGCCGGTCCGCGCTCGCCCGGAGTGGGGCCCTCCTCGTACCAGTCGGCCTCCTGGGGCCGGTCGAACGGCGGGGTCCGCATCGTGCCGTCCGCCGCGAGGCCGACCTCGCCCAGCGGGGCGTCCACCTTGATGTCCGGGATGGTGACGCGGTCCGGAACGGAGGCGGCGAGCGCCGGTACGGGGGTGACGTCCGCCGCCGCGCGCGAGCCCGCCGCGCCGCCGTCGCCCCGGGAACATCCGGTCGCGGCCAGTGCCACCGCGAGGGCGGCGGTCACCGCCAGGGCGGCGGCGCGGGCGCCCCGGCGGGAGTGGCGGTAGGGGGCTCGGGCGCCCGGGCGTGCGGAGGGGGTGCGGGCGGTCACGCGCTCAGTCCTGCTTCCGGCCGCGCCGGTTGAGCAGACCCGCGCCGCCGAGCGCGCTCGCGCCTATGCCGGTGATGCCGAGGGCGAGCGCGGAGTTCGTCGCGGCGTGGTCCTCGGGGGCGGGCGCCATGCCGGTGTTCACCCCGCCCTTGGGTGCCGTGTGGTGGCGCGGGGCCGTCGTGTCGTGGTGCGGGGCGGGCGGGGGCGTCGTGTCGTGGTCGCCCTTGCCGTGGTGGTCGTCCTTGTGGTCGTCCCTCGGCTCGCCCACGGTGAACTTGACCGTGTCGAAGAGCTTGCCGTCCACGAAGGCCTGGACGCCGAAGTAGTCCCGCGGGTAGTTGGCGACGGTCGCCGTGCCGTGCCACACCCCGGTCGCCTTCGCGTCCGGGGCCAGGTTCACCCGGCCGCCGAACGCCTTGGACACGACGTGGGCGGTGCCCTTGTGGCCGCTCTGCCGGATGGTGATCGTGATCTTGTCGCCGGGGCGGCCCGTGTCCGAGGACAGCGTCACGCTCGGGGCGGAGGGCGTGGGCGTCGGGGAACCCGAGGGCGAGGCCGAGGAGCTCGGGGAGGCCGAGCCGGAGGAGGGGGACGCGGAGTCGGTCGGGGACGCGGACGCGGTCCCGGCGGCGAACGCGGTGGCCGGAGCGGCGAGGGCGAGCGCCGTGGCGACGACGACGGCGGAAGCGGTGAATGCCTTGCGCATAATCAATTCTCCCTTTTTGTCCGGCTGTTCACCGGATGCACCGATAAGGAGGAGTTGCCGCGCGCTTTGGTTTCGCCGGTACGAGCACCGCCGGACGGGCCCTGCCGAAGGTCCCGGCCCCGCGAACGGCCCGGCCGCTGCGCTCATGACCCACCCCATACGCCCGCTTTACCTGCATTTTTGGGACGTAGGTCCCGGCGCGGATCCCGGTATCCGGGCACCCGGGCACGCACGAGGGCCCGGCACCGTGACCGGTGCCGGGCCCTCGTGTGCGGAGGCGAGATGCCTGCCGCGGGATGCTCAGAGCTGCTCGATGACGTAGTCGACGCAGGCCGTCAGGGCCTCGATGTCGGCCGGGTCGATCGCCGGGAACATCGCGACGCGCAGCTGGTTGCGGCCGAGCTTGCGGTACGGCTCGGTGTCGACGATGCCGTTCGCGCGCAGCACCTTGGCGACCGCGGCCGCGTCGATGTCGTCCGCGAAGTCGATCGTGCCGATGACCTGCGAGCGCTTCGCCGGGTCCGTGACGAAGGGGGAGGCGTGCTTGGACTCCTCGGCCCAGCCGTACAGGGTGCGCGAGGAGGCGCCGGTGCGGCCCGTCGCCCAGTCGAGACCGCCCTGGCCGTTGATCCACTTCAGCTGCTCGTTGAGCAGGAACAGGGTGGACAGGGCGGGGGTGTTGTACGTCTGGTTCTTCAGCGAGTTGTCGATCGCGGTCGGCAGCGAGAAGAACTCGGGCACGTGACGGCCGCTCGCGTGGACGCGCTGGGCGCGCTCCAGGGCGGCGGGCGAGAACGCGGCGAGCCACAGGCCGCCGTCCGAGGCGAACGACTTCTGCGGGGCGAAGTAGTAGACGTCCGTCTCGGTGATGTCGACGGGCAGACCGCCGGCGCCGGAGGTCGCGTCCACCAGGACGAGGGCGCCCTCGTCGGCGCCGGCCACGCGCTTGATCGGGGCGGCGACACCGGTCGAGGTCTCGTTGTGCGTGAACGCGTACACGTCCACGCCCGCCTCGGCCTTCGGGTCCGGGTGGGTGCCCGGGTCACTGCTGATCACGGTCGGCTCGGCCAGCCACGGCGCGAGCTTGGCCGCCTTGGCGAACTTGGACGAGAACTCGCCGAAGTTCAGGTGCTGGGACTTGTTCTCGATCAGGCCGTGCGTCGCGACGTCCCAGAACGCGGTGGAGCCGCCGTTGCCCAGGATCACCTCGTAGCCCTCGGGGAGGGAGAAGAGGTCCCGGACGCCCTGGCGCACCTCGCCGACCAGGTTCTTGACCGGGGCCTGGCGGTGGGAGGTGCCGAGGAGGGAGGTGCCGGTGGCGGCCAGGGCGTCCAGCGCCTCCGTACGCACCTTGGAGGGGCCCGCGCCGAAACGGCCGTCGGCGGGCTTCATGTCAGCGGGAATCTGGATCTCAGCCACGTCCGGGAGCGTATCCGGTTCCGCCCCGCCCGGTCCCCCGGGTCCGCCCGATGAGACGGCCCCCACAGCCCCGGCCCCCTGGGGCTCCGCCCCGGACCCCGGGCGGGGGCTCCGCCCCCTGCACCCCCGTATCGCGCCTGAACGGCGCTCGACATTCAGGGGCGCGGGGAACTGCGCGAACGGCCCCCGCCGGGCCGCAGACGAACAACGGGGCGGGGGCGAAGCCACCGGGGTACTCCAGGGGCCGCGGGCTCAGCCCAGCCGGACCGGGAGGTCGAAGAGGTCGTTCTGGGTCACTATCGGCTTGTTGCGCAGGGCGTCCGCCGGGACCGCCAGGTTCAGGGAGGGGAAGCGGGCGTACAGGGCCGGCAGGGCCACCCCCGCCTCCAGGCGGGACAGCGCCGCGCCGGGGCAGACGTGCGGGCCGTGTCCGAAGGAGATGTGCCGGTTCGGCGCGCGGGTCACATCGAAGTCCCCCGCCGTCGCCCCGTGCTGTGCCTCGTCCCGCCCGATCGCCCCGAAGGAGACGATCAGCGCCTCACCCGCCGGAAGCACCCGGTCCCCCACCACGACGTCCTCCGTCGCGAAGCGGAACAGCACGTGCGAGGTCGGCGTCGACCACCGCAGGGTCTCCTCGATGACGTTCTCCCACGGCACCGCCCCCTCGAGCACCAGCTTGCGCTGCCCGGGATGCGTCTCCAGCGCCACCACCGCGTTCACGATGAGGCTGATCGTGGTCTCGTGCCCCGCCGCGATCATCAGCTGGAGGGTGTTGGTGATCTCCTCCGTGCTGAGGTGGTCGCCGTCCTCGGAGGCGGCGAGCAGCGCGCTCGTCAGGTCGTCGCCCGGCTCGCGCCGCTTGGACTCGACGATCCCCGCGAACAGCTCCCCGAGGTCCGCCATCATCCGCGGCACCTCCTCCGGCGGCGTCTGCGTGGAGAAGAACTTCTCGAACAGGGCCTTCAGACGGGGGTGGTCGGCCGCGTCCACGCCCATCAGTTCGCTGACCACGTTCATGGGCAGGGGGTAGGCGAACTCCGCCTTCAGGTCCACGACTTCACCCTCGGGCAGGGCCGCGAGGCGGTCCAGCATCGACGTGGTGAGCGCCTCGATGCCGGCCCGCAGCCGCTCGACCCGGCGCACGGTCAGCGCCTGCGCGACGAGCGCGCGAAGGCGGCGGTGCTCCTCGCCGTCCACGGTCAGCATCGAGCGCCCCGGGTTGGCGAGCCCGATCAGCGGCCAGTCCTGCGGGATCTCGCCGCGCTTCCACGCGCCCCACACGTCGATGTCCTTGACCAGACGCGGGTCGGTCAGGAGCTTGCGGGCCTCCGCGTGGTGCGTCACCGAGTAGCAGGCCACCCCGCCCGGCAGCACGACGCGTACCAGCGGGCCGGCCGCGCGCAGCGCCGCGCTCTCGGCGTCGAGGTCGGCGACGAACGGGTCGAGGGTGATGGCACCGCTGTGGTCCACGGGGCACTGCGACGGGCTGCTCATCTGGCTGCTCCAAGGGCGGGAGTGGGAGTGAACGTCACGGGAAGCTCGGTCAGGCCCCGCAGCCACGGGGACGGGCGCCGGGTCAACTCCCCGGCGGCGGAAGCGAGATCGACGTCCGGCAGCCGGTCGAGCAGCACCTCGATCCCGGTCCGGGCGATGACCTCGGCGACCTCCTGCGCGGGGAAGGGGCAGCGGTGCTCGCCGTGCCCGAAGGAGAAGAACGCGCTGTTGCCGCCGGTCAACGCGCCCGCGTCGGTGCGCACTTGAGGGTCGCCGTTGGCCGCGGCCAGGCCGAGAAGCAGCAGATCGCCGGCCCGGATGTGCCGGCCGCCCAGGCGGGTGTCGCGGGCGGCCCAGCGGCCCGCCACGTTCTGGGTCGGCGTGTCCTCCCACAGCACCTCGTTCATCGCCTCGCCGACGCTGTGCCGCCCGCCCGCGAGCGAGGCCGCGAACCGGTCGTCGGTGAGCATCAGGCGCAGCGAGTTGCCGATCCAGTCGGCGGTGGGCTGGTGGCCGGCGGCCATCATCACCATCAGGTCCTGGCCGACCTCCTCGACGGTGAAGCCGTACGGGTTGGCGAGCATCCGGGACGCCACGTCCTCGCCCGGCTCGACCTGCTTCGCGGTCAGCAGCGCGTACATCGACTCGGCGAGGTGGCGCTGGCCCTCCAGGGCGCCCTCCCGGCCGTTGATCATGTCGTTCATGGCGGTGACCAGGCCCGGGCCCTGCTCGTCGGCGAACCCGTAGAGCCGGGCCAGGACGCGTACCGGCAGGAGCATCGCGTACTGGCCGACGATGTCGCAGCCGCCCGCGCCGCACAGCGCGTCGATCAGCTCGTCCGCGAACCGCTCGGCGTGCGCCCGCAGTTCGAAGGGGTCGACGGCCTCCAGGGCGTCGGAGACCATCGCCGCCCGCTCGCGGTGGCGCTCGCCGACCGTGTACAGGATCGACGGCTGCTTGCGGCCGATCATCGGCAGCAGCGGCCAGTCGGCCGGGATGCGGTCCCACTGGTTCCACAGGTCGGAGTCGCGCGAGAACAGCGCGGGGTCGCTGGTGACCTGGTGCAGTTCGCGGTAGCCGAGCACCAGCCAGGCCGGCACGTCGCCGTCCAGGACCACGGGCGCCACGGCGCCGTGGTCGCGCCGCAGGTCGCGGTACAGCTCGTTCGGCTCGGTCTGGAACCGGGGGCCGCTCAGCGGGACGGGGGCGGGGATGGGGCACGTCACGGTATGAGCTCCGGTGCTTGTCGCAGGCGTGCGAGGTGTTCCACGAGGGCGATCAGGACGGTCTTGCTGGACTCGCGGGCGCGGGCGTCGCAGCGCAGCAGCGGCACCTCGGCCGGCAGGTCGAGCGCCTCGCGCACCTGGGCCTCGGTGTGCGCGGGCCCGCCGAAGTCGTTGCACGCCACGACGAACGGCGTGCCGTGGTGCTCCAGGCGGTCGATGGCGTACCAGGAGTCGGCGAGGCGCCGGGTGTCGACGAGGACGACCGCGCCGAGCGTGCCCGCGAACAGGCGGTCCCACAGGAACCAGAACCGCTCCTGGCCGGGCGCGCCGAACAGGTACAGCACGTTGCGCGCGTCCAGGGTGATGCGGCCGAAGTCGAAGGCGACGGTGGTGGCCGTCTTCGTGCGGACCCCGTCGAGGTCGTCCACGGCCTCGCCCGCCTTGGTCATGGTCTCCTCGGTGTTCAGCGGACGTATCTCGCTGACCGAGCGCACCATGGTCGTCTTCCCGACGCCGAAACCACCGACGACCACGATTTTCAGGCCGTTGTCGGCGGTCCCCGCGAGGGCGGGCCGTTCAGAGATTTCGGAGGCCAACGAGCACCTGCTCCAGGATGTCGGGGTCGGGAAGGCGGTGTGCGGTGCGCGGGTGGCGGGCGCTGATGCGGCCCGTGTCGTGCAGGTCGGCGAGCAGGATGCGGACCACCGTGACGGGCAGGCCGAGCTCGGCGGCGATCTCCACGACCGCGGTCGGGAAGCGGCACATGCGCAGGATCGCCGCGTGCTCGGACTGCATGCCCGGTGCCGGTTCCGACTCGGTGACCACCAGGGTGACCAGGTCGAAGGCGTCCGAGCCGGAGCGGCTGCGCCCGCCGGTGAGGGTGTAGAGCCGGTCCGGCGAGTCGTCCCGGCCCGGCCGGCTCATGCCCGCGGCTCGGCGCTGAGGTATTCGCCGAGCTGTTCCACCAGCTCGGACATGTTGTGCCCGACGAGCCCGGCGTCCGCGTCCTCGGCGGCGACCACCGCGAGGTGCGCGCCCTCGCCGGCCTCGACGATGAACAGGATGCCGCCGTAGAACTCGGCCATCGCGGAGCGCACCCCGCCGCTGCCGTCGCCGAACTCCATGGACGCCCCGTGCGACAGGCTCTGGATGCCCGCGGCGATCGCGGCGAGCTGGTCGGCCTGGTCGACGGAGAGCTCCGGCGTACGGCACAGCTTGAGGCCGTCACGGGACAGGACGAGCGCGTGACGGGCGCCGGGAGTGCGCTGGAGCAGGTTCTCCAGGAGCCAGTTGAGCTTCTCGTCGGTGGTGGTGCCGGTCATTCGGAGTTGCCTTCCGGGGTGGGGGAGTTCGCGCGTACGGCCTGGCGGAAGCTGCTGAAGCGGGCGGCCGCGTCCGAGGCCGCGGCCGCGGCGCGGGCCGGGGCCGCCGGGGCGTCGGGCCCCTCGGGATGGGCTGCGGCGAGCGCCCGGCCGCGCTTGCGCCTGGGCAGCCCGCTCTCGCCGAACTCCGGGAATTCGCCACTGGTCTCGCTGCCGTTGCCGCCGGATCCGGGGGTGGCGGTGGCGGGGCGGGCGGTGGTGCCGGACGCGGGCTCGGCGGCCGGTTCGTGAGCGGTCTCCGGCTCGCTGTCCTGAGCGGCTGCCCGGGTCGCGGCCGGGGTCCCGGACTCCGCCGTGGCGGGCTCCGGAGGCAGCAGGTCCCGCGGTACGTCGAGGACGGGCGCGGCCGGGGCCGCCGCGGGCGTGGTGGCGACATGGGTGACCAGCTCGTGCGGGAGCAGCATCAGGGCGCCGGTGCCGCCGCGCGCGGAGGGCCGGAACGACACGGTGAGGCCGTGCTTGCGGGCGAGCCGGCCGACGACCGCGAGGCCGAGCCGGGTCCCGGAGAGCCCCGCGAGGTCCGCAAGGCGTCCGGAGACGGCCTGTTCGGCCCGGCGCAGCTGCACGTCGCTCATGACGAGACCGCTGTCCTCGACGGTGATGATCACCCCGGCCGGCACCTCCTCCACGTACACGTGGACCTCGGCGGTCGGCGGCGAGAAGTTGGCCGCGTTGTCGAGGAGTTCGGCGAGCGCGTGCATGACGCCCTCGGCGGCGTGCCCGGCGACGGCCGCGTCACTGGTGGAGTGCAGGCGCACCCGCTGGTAGCCGCCGATGCGGCCCATGGCGCCGCGCAGGATGGACTCCATCACGATCGGGCGTGCCCAGCGGCGGCCCGAACGGGCCCCGGTCAGTACGGCGATGGAGTCCGCGAGACGGCCCGCCTGCGCGGTGCGGTGGTCGAGGTGCAGGAGGTCGCCCAGCACCTCCTCGTCGGCGTGCCGGTGCTCCATGTCGCGCAGGTCGGCGAGCATGCCGGTGGCCAGCGCCTGCATGCGTCCGGCCGCGTTGGCGGTGGCGGCGAGGGCCGCGGCGCGCGCGGACTCCGCGCGGCGCAGCTCGGCGGCGTGGGCGGCGAGCAGGGCTTTTCGCTCGGCGGCATGGGCCGCGTCCAGGCGCACCGCGTCGGCGCTGCGCCGGGCGGCGTTCGCCTCCTGCGCGCCGATCTGGGCGTTCAGCGCGGCGAGGCGCTCACGCAGGACGCGGTTGCGCAGCACGCTGTGCGTCACGGCGTACGCGCCGGCGCTCAGCAGGGCGGCCGCGATGGCGAGGCTCCAGGCGAGTACGGCACGGGAGCCCGGCTCGGCCGAGACCACCGCCGCCGTGCAGAACGCGCCGGTGACCACCGCGGTGATCAACAGGGCCAGCGCGGAGGGGCGGATGGGGGAGGGCGACGCCGTCATCGATCAATGCCTTACAGCGCTTATGGCGGGTGAAAGGGAAGGTGCCGTTCCTGTCTCACAGGGAACGAGGGGCAACTATAGGAGAGTTGGTGATCGAATTGGATAGTTCTTGGTGAACATTCCCGCACATTGGGACCGTTGGCCAGGCGCATTCAGGTCATCCTGGCGGTTTCAGGACATGCGCGGAGTGACGTCGTGGTGCCCGCGCACCAGGGGTGGGCGGGGGCATCCTGGGCCCCATGGAAGATGCGGCGAAGGGGCAGGGACCGAAGTCCGAACGCGGCTCGGGGCGCGGCTCCGGGCGTGACTCGGAGCGCGGCTCGGGGCACGGCCCCGGGCGCGGATCCGGCGGGGTGCGGGCGGGGGGACGGGGGCCGGAGCGGGGGCTTTCGCGGGAGCTGGAGCGGGAGTTGTCGCGGGTGGTGCGGGGCCGGGTGGACCTCGGGGTCACCGCCCGCGCCCTGACGACGATGGACGCCTCGAACTACCGCCGGGTGCCGCTCGGCGTGGTCGCCCCGCGCGACGCCGACGACGTGGCGGCGGTCCTCGGCGTCTGCCGGACGTACGGGGTGCCGGTGGTGCCGCGCGGCGGCGGCACCTCGATCGCGGGCCAGGCCACCGGCACCGGGATCGTGCTCGACTTCACCCGCTTCATGCGCTCGCTCGTCTCGGTGGACGCGGCGACCCGAACGGCCGTGGTGCAGCCGGGAGTTGTGCTCGACGTGCTGCGGGACGCGGTCGCACCCCACGGCCTCACCTTCGGCCCCGACCCCTCGACGCACAGCCGCTGCACGCTCGGCGGGATGATCGGCAACAACGCGTGCGGGGCGCATTCGGTGGCGTGGGGGACCACGGCGGACAACGTCCACGAGCTGACGGTCGTGGGCGCGGGGGGCGGGACGCACCGCCTGGCGCGGGGCTGGCAGAACTCGACATCGCCTGTTGGGCTACGCGATTTCGTCATCCGTCATCTGTCAGCCCTCCGCACCGGCTACCCCCAGGACCTCCCGCGCCGCATCTCCGGCTATGCGATGGACGCCCTGCTCCCCGAGCACGGGGCCGACCTGGCCCGGGCGTTCTGCGGCAGCGAGGGCACGCTCGGCGTGGTCACCGAGGCGACCGTACGCCTGGTGGAGTCCCCGCAGGCCCGAGCCCTGGCCGTACTCGGCTACGCCGACGAGAGCGCGGCCGCCGAAGCGGCCCCGGCCCTGCTTCCGCACGGCCCGCTGACCGTGGAGGGCATGGCCGCCGATCTCGTACGGGTGCGGGGCGGGGCGGGTCTGCCGCGCGGCGGGGCGTGGCTGTTCGTCGAGACCGGCGGGGCGACGGAGGCCGAAGCGCGTTCCCGGGCGGGGGAGTTGGCCCGGCGCGGCGGGGCGCTGGACTCCCTCGTGGTGAGCGACCCGGCCGGGATGCGTGCGCTGTGGCGGATCCGCGAGGACGCGGCGGGCACCGCGACCCGGATGCCCGACGGCACCGAGGCGTGGCCCGGCTGGGAGGACTGCGCGGTGCCGCCCGCCCAACTGGGCCCGTATCTGCGGGAGTTCCGCTCTCTCCTGAACTCCTACGGTCTGCACGGCACCCCGTACGGGCACTTCGGCGACGGCTGCATCCACGTCCGCATCGACTTCGACCTGCTCACCCCCGCCGGGATCGGACGCTTCCGCGCGTTCTCCGAGGACCTCGCCGACCTGGTGGTCGCCCACGGCGGCTCGCTGAGCGGCGAACACGGCGACGGGCAGGCGCGCGCCGAACTGCTGCCGAAGATGTACGGGCCCGAACTGGTCGGCCTGTTCGGTGAGTTCAAGGACCTCTGGGACCCGGACGGCATCCTGAATCCGGGCGTCCTGGCCCGCCCGGCCCGCCTCGACGAGAACCTGCGCTTCGAGGTGCTGCCCGGGCGCCCGGTGGACGTCGAGTTCGGCTACCCGGACGACGGCGGCGACTTCTCGGCGGCGGTACGCAGATGTGTGGGCGTCGCCAAATGCCGTACCAGCAAGAGCGGTTCGGGGGACGTCATGTGTCCGTCCTTCCGGGCGACCGGCGAGGAGGAGCACTCGACGCGGGGGCGGGCGCGGCTGCTGCACGAGATGCTGGCGGGCGAGGTGGTCACGGACGGGTGGCGGTCGTCGGAGGTGCGGGACGCGCTGGACCTCTGCCTCTCCTGCAAGGGCTGCCGCAGTGACTGTCCGGTGGGCGTGGACATGGCCACGTACAAGGCGGAGTTCCTGCACCACCACTACGAGGGGCGCCGCCGTCCCGCCGCCCACTACGCCCTGGGACGGCTCCCCGAGTGGCTGCGGCTCGCCGCGCCGCTGGCCCGTCCGCTGAACGCGGCGGCCCGGGTCGGGCCGCTCGCGGCATTCGCGAAACGGCTCGCGGGCATCGCCCCGGAGCGTGCGATTCCGCCGCTGGCGCCGCGCACGTTCCTGAGCGGGCTGCGCGGTCGGCCCGTGCCGGGCGGGGCGGCGGTGCTCCTGTGGCCGGACACGTTCACCAACCACCTGTCCCCGGAGGTGGGGCGGGCGGCGCTGCGCGTCCTGTCGGACGCGGGGATCGAGGCGGAGCTTCCGGCGGGCCGGGTCTGCTGTGGCCTCACCTATGTGTCCACCGGACAGCTGGACCGCGCGAAGGTGGTGCTGCGCCACACCCTGGACGCGATGGAGCCGTACCTGGGTGCGGGGGGCGAGGAGGCCCGTCCCGTGGTCGTACTCGAACCGAGCTGTGCGGCGGCCCTGCGCGCGGACCTGCCCGAGCTGCTCCCCGACGACCCCCGTGCGGCCCGGCTCGCCGCCTCGGTACGCACCTTCGCGGAGGCGCTGGAGGAGTGCGCGCCCGATTGGCGTCCGCAGCGCCTCGACCGGCCCGTGGCCGGGCAGACCCACTGCCATCAGCACGCGGTCCTGGGTGACGCCGCCGAACGCCGGCTGCGCGAGAGGGCCGGCCTGGCGGGGGAGCTGAGCGGCGGGTGCTGCGGTCTCGCCGGGAACTTCGGGTTCGAGCGCGGGCACTGGGAGGTGTCGCTGGCCTGCGCCGAGGACCAGCTGCTCCCTTCGGTACGGGCCGCCGCTCCCGGTACGGAGATCCTGGCCGACGGCTACTCCTGCCGTACGCAGCTGGCCCAGCTGGCGGGCCACCGGGCGAGGCATCTCGCGGAGGTGCTCGCGGAGGGCCTTGGCGGCGAGGGGTGAGGGGTACCGGGCGGGGGTGCCGCTTACACGGCCCGCTTACATTGGAGGGAGGGAGCCACTGCGCCCACCGTCGAAAAGGCGGTTGCGGAGCAGGGAGTGGGTGCAGAATACTAAATCCATAAGTCCAATGTAATGAACTAGCCCTCAGGGGCCGATTGAGGTGAGCGCCGGTGAATCCGGTCAAGGGCGCGGGTGCGGCGGAGCCGGTCGCGGCGGCCGCCGTCGCCGTGCCGGAGGCTGCCGGTGCGCTGAAGGCGTCGGGCCGGGGCGGGCGCCGGGCGGCGTTCGGTCCGGTGGCGCTGGTGGTGGCGGGCGGCATATCGGTGCAGTTCGGGGCGGCCGTGGCCGTCACGCTGATGCCGAGGGCGGGGGCCGCCGGAGTCGTCACGCTGCGGCTCGTGGCGGCGGCGGTCGTGCTGATGCTGGTCTGCCGGCCGAAGCTGCGGGGGCACTCGCGGGCGGACTGGGGCACGGTCGTCGCGTTCGGCGTGGCGATGGCGGGCATGAACGGGCTGTTCTACCAGGCCGTCGACCGCATCCCGCTCGGCGTCGCCGTCACCCTGGAGGTGCTCGGCCCGCTGGCCCTTTCGGTGTTCGCGTCCAGGCGCCTGGTCAACGTCCTGTGGGCCGCGCTCGCCCTCGCGGGCGTCGTGCTCCTCGGCGGGGGCGGCTTCGACAGCCTGGACCCGGTCGGCGCGGCGTACGCGCTCGCGGCGGGGGCGTGCTGGGCGGTGTACATCCTGTTCAGCGCGCGTACGGGCCGGAGGTTCCCGCAGGCCGACGGGCTTGCCCTCGCCATGGCGGTGGCGGCGGTGCTGTTCCTGCCGATCGGCATCGCGCAGGCCGGCGGCAAACTCCTGGTCCCCTCCACGATGGCGCTCGGCGCGGCCGTGGCGGTCCTGTCCTCGGTGCTGCCGTACACCCTGGAACTCCTGGCCCTGCGGCGCCTGCCCGCATCGACCTTCGCGATCCTGATGAGCCTGGAGCCGGCGATCGCGGCGACGGCCGGCTTCCTCATCCTGAACCAGGCGCTGTCCTGGCCCCAGGCGCTGGCGATCGGGCTGGTGATCGGGGCGAGTATGGGGGCGGTGCGGACGCAGATTCGGGTGGTCTCGGGTTAGCTCCGGGTGCGGCGGGGTGGCTCCCTTACCGGAGGGCGTTCCCCGTGCCGGCCCCCTCGGCGCGGCCCCGACGGCGTCTGCCCACCCGCCCCCACCCTGGCCGCACCCCCGGCCCCGCCCACGCCCCGGGCCGGTCACCTCCGGCCGACCCCCCCCGGGCACAGCCCCCAGAGCCCGCGCCCCCCACGACCGGCGGGGGCTGCGCCCCCCTGTGGCTCAGCCCCCGCCCGGCCCCGGCCGCGTCCGGCCCGCGCGGGGCGGGGCCGTTCGGGCGGGATTCTTGGGTCAGTTCGCGCCGCCCTGGCCCGCGCTGCCGATGGGGCCGACCTTGACCGGGGTGCCGCCGCTCTCCGTGACGGGGAGCGAGGAGGCGCCCGGCCAGGCCAGGGTGACCGTCTTCGTCTCTCCGGGCGGGGTCACGAGCAGGCCCGTGATGCGGATGCCGGAGCCGCCCGTGTCGTTGACCGGGTACGTGATGCCGAAGTAGACCGACTTGCCGTTCTTGAGGGTGTACGGGGTGGCCGACTCGCCCGTCCGCTTGGCCGAAATGGTGCCCGAGTTGGTCTTCAGGTCGACGCCCGCGAACCCGGACACCATGCAGTCGTGGCCGCTGGTGTTGTTGAACTCCACGGCCACGGTGCGCTCCGCGTCGCCGCCGACCGTGGCGTCCTTCGCCGTGATGCTCAAGTCGCCGGTGCGGCACTTGCCGCCCTTGGCGCTGCCGCCGGAGCCGGATCCGCTGGAGCCGGTTCCGGCCGTCGTGCCCTTGCCGCCGGTCCCGCCCGTGCCCTTGCCGCTGCCCTGGTCCGAGCCCGTGCCCGCACTCGCCCCCGTACCCGCGTTCGCGCCCGCCGAGCCCGAACCGCCGCCCGAGGCGGCCGCGGTGGAGGGGGCCGACGGGTCGTTCTGCGCCGTGGAGCCGTCGTCGCTCTGGCAGGCCGTGAGCGAGAGACCCGCGGCGACGGCCAGGGCTGCGAAGGTGAGCTTGCGAACGCGCATCGATTCTTCCTCAGTATCGGTTGGCTGTACGGGCCGCTCGGTACGGGTCGGTACCAGCGAACGCTTGTGCCCAACAGGACCACACGGCCCGGCGAACCGTTCCTCCCGCCCGCCGCCTAAGACATTCCTGTTACACGCACAGTCGTCTCACAGGCGCGGCTCTCCGTGCTGGTCGCCGCCGGGGGGCGTGCCACGGCCCGGGCGGGACGGTGGTTTCCGCCGCCCTTCGCCGCCAACTCCCTCTCCAGGGCGCCTGGGACAAGGCCGTGACCCGAGAGATCTTGACGCTCGCCAAGGCGTCCCGTCCGCGGCCGAAAATACATGCAAGCACGCTTGCTTGTTTCGTGGCCGACTGCCATGCTCCGGGGCACACCCGCTGTCCACTGTCCGCTGTCCCGGAGGGGAGCGCACCGTGTCCGAACCGGCCGGTCCAACCGACGCCGTGCTAGCCGTACTTGACGATCTGCGTGCCGAGGGCGGCGAACTCGACGTGCTGATCGGCGAGTTGAGCCCGGCCCAGTGGGCCACGCCCACCGCCGCGCCGGGGTGGACCATCGCCCACCAGGTCGCCCACCTCGCCTGGACCGACACCGCGGCCCTGCTCTCCGTCACCGACCCCGAAGCCTTCGCGGCCGAGGTCGAGAAGGCCGCCGCCGCGCCGGACACCTTCGTGGACGACGGGGCCGAGGCGGGCGCCCTGCTCCCGCCCGCCGAGCTGCTCTCCTGGTGGCGGGACAGTCGCGTCCAGCTCCAGGACGCGCTGCGGGCGGCCCCCGCTGGGGCGCGGTTTCCCTGGTACGGGCCGCCCATGTCCACCGCGTCGATGGCGACCGGGCGCCTGATGGAGACCTGGGCGCACGGCCAGGACGTGTTCGACGCCCTCGGCCGCACCCGCCGCCCCACCGGCCGGCTCCGCCACGTCGCTCGCATCGGCATCCGCGCCCGCGACTACGCCTTCGCCGTACGGGGGTTGACGCCCCCGGCCGAGGAGTTCCGGGTCGAGCTCACCGCGCCGGACGGCGACGGCCTCTGGGCGTACGGGCCCGAGGACGCCCAACAGCGCGTCACCGGCGACGCGTTGGAGTTCTGCCTGCTGGTCACCCAGCGGCTGCACCGCGACGACACGGCCGTACGTGCCGAAGGCCCGGACGCCGACCGCTGGCTCGACATCGCCCAGGCCTTCGCGGGCCCCGCCGGACCCGGCCGCCCGCCCCGTACCGCCGAGGCGGACCGATGAGCGAGGGCGGGCGAATACTGCGCATCGGGAACGCCTCCGGGTTCTACGGCGACCGGTTCGACGCCATGCGGGAGATGCTGACCGGCGGCCCCCTCGACGTCCTGACCGGCGACTACCTCGCCGAACTCACCCTGCTCATCCTCGGCCGCGACCGCCTGCGCGACGCACGGCTCGGGTACGCCAGGACGTTCCTGCGCCAGCTGGAGGAGTGCCTCGGGCTCGCCCAGGAGCGCGGAGTGCGGATCGTCGCCAACGCCGGCGGGCTCAACCCGGCCGGACTGGCCGCCGCCGTGCGGGAGTTGAGCGCACGCGTGGGCGTCCCCGTACGGGTCGCCCACGTCGAGGGGGACGCGCTGCCGCTGCCCGAGGGCGCGCTCACCGCCAACGCCTACCTCGGCGGCGGCGGGATCGCGGCCTGCCTGCGCGGCGGGGCGGACGTCGTCGTCACCGGGCGGGTCACGGACGCCGCACTGGTCACCGGCCCCGCCGCATGGTGGTTCGACTGGGGGCCCGAGGACTACGACGCGCTGGCCGGCGCGGTCGTCGCCGGGCACGTCCTGGAGTGCGGAACCCAGGCCACCGGCGGGAACTACGCCTTCTTCACCGACGTTCCGAGCCGCGATCTGGTCCGCCCCGGCTTTCCCCTCGCCGAGGTCCACGCCGACGGCTCGTGCGTCATCACCAAGCACCCCGGCACCGGCGGCCTCGTCGACACGGGCACGGTCACGGCCCAGCTCCTGTACGAGACGTCCGGCGCCCGGTACGCCGGGCCCGATGTCACCGCGCGGCTCGACACCGTACGGCTCGACCAGGACGGTCCCGACCGGGTGCGGATCACCGGGGTGCGGGGCGAGGCGCCGCCGCCGACCCTCAAGGCGGGGATCAGCCGGATCGGCGGCTGGCGCAACGAGGTCGTGTTCGTGCTGACCGGGCTCGACATCGAGGCGAAGGCCGATCTGGTGCGGGCGCAGATCGAGGACGCCTTCGAGCACGCCAAATCCCGTCCTGCGGTGGTCAGTTGGGAGCTGTCCCGCACGGACCGGCCGGACGCGTCCACCGAGGAGTGCGCGAGTGCGCTGCTGCGGCTCGTCGTGCGCGACGCCGACCCCGAGGCGGTGGGCCGTGTGGTGAGCGGCGCCGCCATCGAGCTGGCGCTCGGCAGCTACCCCGGCTTCCATGTGACGGCCCCGCCGTCGAAGGGGGCGCCGTACGGGGTGTTCTCGGCGGAGTACGTGGCGGCGGGCTCGGTCACACAGGTCGCCGTACTGGCGGACGGCGTAAGGGAGTTGATACCTCCCGCTCCCCGCAGCACCGCCCTCGGCCCGGTCCCGGAGCCGGCCCTTCCTCCGTTCGACCCCTCGGGGCCGACGCGGCGGGTGCCGTTGGGGGCGGTCGTGGGGGCTCGGAGCGGGGACAAGGGCGGGGACGTGAACGTGGGGGTGTGGGCGCGGTCGGAGGCGGCGTGGGCGTGGCTGGCGCATGCGCTCACCGTGGACGCGCTGCGTGAACTGCTGCCCGAGGTGGGCGAGTTGAACGTCACCCGGCATGTTCTGCCGAACCTTCGGGCGCTGAACTTCTTGGTGGAGGGGTTGTTGGGGGAGGGGGTCGCTTCGCAGGCGCGGTTCGATCCTCAGGGGAAGGGGGTGGGGGAGTGGTTGCGGGGGAGGGTCGTCGCGGTGCCGGTGGATTTGCTGGGGTGAGTCACTCCCCACCCCGCCCCTTCCCTAGACCCTCCGGGGGTGGAAGACCCCCGGGGCTCCGCCCCAGACCCCGTTCGCGCCTTGAGGGCGCTCGTCCTCAAACTCCCCCAAGGCCTCAAGGGCCGGGGGGACCCCCATGACGGGCTGAAATGCCCCGACGCGGGCCCGCACCAAGGCCTTTAGGGGCGCGGGGCTGTGACATATGCGGCTCCGCCGCGTGGGCGCGACCAGCCACGCACGGTCCGCAGCCGAACCACTTCCCCCGGAGGGTCTCGGGAAGGGGCGGGGTGGGGAACTCGCCCGCCGCAGGCGCCCCCACCCGCACCCCCCAAGGAGCCTCCCCCCAAGCCCCCCAAGGAGTCCCATGCCCACCCTCCCCACCACCCTCAACCCCACCACCCCCGAGTTCCGGCAGGCCACCGCAGCCATGCGGGCCAAGCTGGCCGAGTTGGAGGGGGAGCACGCGAAGGCCCTCGCCGGCGGTGGTGAGAAGTACACCGAGCGGCACCGGCGGCGCGGGAAACTGCTGCCCCGCGAGCGCATCGAGCTGCTGCTCGACGAGGACACCCCCTTCCTGGAGCTGTCCCCGCTCGCGGCGTGGGGCAGCGACTACCCCGTGGGCGCCTCGATGGTCACCGGCATCGGCACCGTCGAGGGTGTCGAGTGCCTGATCACCGCCAACGACCCCACCGTGCGCGGCGGCGCGTCCAATCCCTGGACGCTCAAGAAGGCACTGCGCGCCAACGAGATCGCGTACACCAACCGCCTCCCCTGCATCAGCCTCGTCGAGTCCGGCGGCGCGGACCTCCCCTCGCAGAAGGAGATCTTCATCCCGGGCGGCGCGATCTTCCGGGACATCACCCGGCTCTCCGCCGCCGGGATCCCCACCATCGCCGTCGTCTTCGGCAATTCCACGGCCGGTGGCGCGTACATCCCCGGCATGTCGGACCACACGGTGATGATCCGGGAGCGGAGCAAGGTGTTCCTCGGCGGACCGCCGCTCGTCAAGATGGCGACGGGGGAGGAGAGCGACGACGAGTCGCTCGGCGGCGCCGAGATGCACGCCCGTACCTCCGGGCTCGCCGATCACTTCGCCGTCGACGAGCGGGACGCGATCCGCCAGGCCCGCCGCATCGTCGCCCGCCTCAACCACCGCAAGGCGCACCCGGATCCGGCCCGTCTCGCCGAGCCGCCCAAGTACGACGAGGAGGAGCTGCTCGGGATCGTCCCCGAGGACCTGAAGACGCCGTTCGACCCGCGCGAGGTCATCGCCCGCATCGTGGACGGCTCCGACTTCGACGAGTTCAAGCCGCTGTACGGGACGAGCCTGGTGACCGGCTGGGCCGAGCTGCACGGCTATCCCGTCGGCATCCTCGCCAACGCGCAGGGCGTGCTGTTCTCCGCCGAGTCGCAGAAGGCCGCGCAGTTCATCCAGCTCGCCAACCAGCGGGACATCCCGCTCCTGTTCCTGCACAACACCACCGGCTACATGGTCGGCAAGGAGTACGAGCAGGGCGGCATCATCAAGCACGGCGCGATGATGATCAACGCGGTGTCCAACTCCAAGGTGCCGCATCTGTCCGTGCTGGTCGGCGCCTCCTACGGGGCCGGTCACTACGGGATGTGCGGGCGGGCGTACGAGCCCCGCTTCCTGTTCGCCTGGCCCAGCGCCAAGTCCGCCGTCATGGGGCCGCAGCAGCTCGCCGGCGTCCTGTCGATCGTGGCCCGGGCCTCCGCGCAGGCGAAGGGGCAGCCGTACGACGACGACGCGGACGCCGGCCTGCGCGCGATGGTCGAGCAGCAGATCGAGGCCGAGTCGCTGCCGATGTTCCTGTCGGGGCGCCTGTACGACGACGGGGTCATCGACCCCCGCGACACCAGGACCGTCCTGGGCCTGTGCCTGTCGGCGATCCACACCGCTCCCGTCGAAGGCGCCCGCGGCGGCTTCGGCATCTTCCGGATGTGAGGGCCATGACCGAGCCGAAAGCCATGATCAAGTCGGTGCTCGTCGCCAACCGGGGCGAGATAGCCTGCCGCGTCTTCCGCACCTGCCGCGACCTGGGCATCGCCACCGTCGCCGTGTTCTCGGACGCGGATGCGGGTGCCCTGCACGTGCGGGAGGCGGACAGCGCCGTACGGCTGCCGGGGGCCACGCCCGCCGAGACGTATCTGCGCGGCGACCTCATCGTGAAGGCCGCCCTCGCCGCCGGCGCCGACGCCGTGCACCCGGGGTACGGCTTCCTCTCCGAGAACGCCGACTTCGCGCGCGCGGTCACCGGCGCCGGGCTCGTCTGGATCGGGCCGCCGGCCGAGGCCATCGAGGCCATGGCCTCCAAGACCCGGGCCAAGCACCTCATGGGGCTGCCGCCCCTGGACCTGGCCGATGTCGCCGAGGCCGACCTTCCCCTGCTCATCAAGGCCACGTCCGGAGGCGGCGGGCGCGGCATGCGGGTCGTCCGTCAACTCGTAGCACTGGAAGGCGAGTTGGTGGCCGCACGCGCCGAGGCGCTGAGTGCCTTCGGCGACGGGGACGTGTTCGTCGAGCCGTACATCGAGGGCGGGCGCCATGTCGAGGTGCAGGTCCTCGCCGACGCCCACGGCACGGTCTGGGTCCTCGGCACCCGTGACTGCTCCCTCCAGCGCCGCCACCAGAAGGTCATCGAGGAGGCTCCGGCGCCCGGGCTCGGGCCGGACCTGACCGACGAGCTGCACACCCTGGCCGTACGGGCCGCCAAGGCCACCGAGTACCGGGGCGCCGGGACCGTGGAGTTCCTGGTCGCGGACGGCAGGGCCCACTTCCTGGAGATGAACACCCGTCTCCAGGTCGAACACCCCGTCACCGAGGCCGTGTTCGGCATCGACCTGGTCGCCCTCCAGCTCCGCATCGCCGAAGGCGAGGCCCTCCCGGCCGCCCCGCCCGCTCCCCGGGGCCACGCCATCGAGGCCCGCCTCTACGCCGAGGACCCGGCCGCCGACTGGGCGCCCCAGACCGGCACGATCCGTCAACTGGCCGTCGACGGGGTCCGGTTGGACCAGGGGTACGCCTGCGGGGACACCGTCGGCGTGCACTACGACCCCATGCTCGCCAAGGCGGTCGTCCACGCCCCCACCCGCGCCGAAGCCGCCCGCAAGCTGGCCCGCGCCCTCGAACGCGCCCGCATCCACGGCCCGGCCACCAACCGCGACCTGCTCGTACGCTCCCTGCGCCACCCCGACTTCGCCGACCGCGACGCCGCCCGCCTGGACACCGGCTTCTACGACCGCAACCTCCCCGAACTCACGGCCCCCCTCCCCGGCGCGCACCACGCGGCCCTCGCAGCCGCCCTCGCCGACGCGGCGTCGCGGCGCGGCCGGTTCGGCGGCGGCTGGCGCAATGTGCCGTCCCAGCCACAGGTCAAGCGGTACGGCGAACACGAGGTCCGCTACCGCCTCACCCGCCGGGGCCTCGAAGCGGACGGCCATCCGCAGGTGCGGCTCGACTCGGCCGAGCCCGGTCGCGTACGCCTCGAAATCGACGGCGTGGTAAGGGAGTTCACGGTCGATCGCTACGGCGACACCGTCCATGTGGACACCGCTTCCGGGTGTCACACCCTCACCGCCCACCCCCGTTTCACCGATCCCAGCGACCTCGTCGCGCCCGGCTCACTGCTCGCCCCCATGCCGGGGGTCGTGGTGCGGGTGGCCGACGGGGTCGAGGAAGGCTGCCGCGTCCGGGCGGGGCAGCCGCTGCTCTGGCTGGAGGCCATGAAGATGGAGCACCGCGTCATCGCTCCCGCCTCCGGCACGCTCACCGCGCTCCACGCCGTCCCCGGCCGCCAGGTCGAGGTCGGTGCCCTGCTCGCCGTTGTCGTATCGGAGGCCGAAGAAGCATGAGCGGTGTCATCGAAAGCCAGGAGAACAAGGATCTGCGGGCCGCCGTCGCCGCGCTCGGCGCCCGGCACGGCCGCGGTTTCGACCGCGCGGCGCTGTGGTCGGAGGCCGCCAAGCTCGGCTACCTCGGCGTCAACCTGCCCGAGGCTTACGGCGGCGGGGGCGGCGGCATGGCCGAACTGTCCATCGTTCTGGAGGAGTTGGGGTCGGCGGGCTGTCCGCTCCTGATGATGGTGGTCTCGCCCGCCATCTGCGGCACGGTCATCGCCCGCTTCGGCACCGAGGAGCAGAAGCGGACCTGGCTGCCGGGACTCGCCGACGGCACGCTCACCATGGCGTTCGGCATCACCGAGCCCGACGCCGGCTCCAACTCGCACCGCATCACCACCACCGCACGGCGTGACGGCGACGGCTGGATCCTGAACGGCCGCAAGGTCTTCATCTCCGGCGTCGACATAGCGGACGCGACCCTCATCGTCGGCCGCACCGAGGACGCTCGCACCGGCAGCCTGAAGCCCTGCCTCTTCATCGTGCCGCGCGACACCCCCGGCTTCCAGCGCTCGCAGATCGACATGGAACTCCAGGCGGCGGAGAAGCAGTTCGAGCTCGTCCTGGACGATGTGCGGCTGCCCGCCGAGTCCCTCGTCGGTGACGAGGACGCGGGTCTGCTCCAGCTGTTCGCGGGCCTCAACCCCGAGCGGATCATGACGGCCGCGTTCGCGATCGGCATGGGCCGCTACGCGCTCGCCAAGGCCGTCGACTACGCCACGACGCGCCAGGTGTGGAAGCTCCCCATCGGCGGCCACCAGGCCATCGCCCACCCGCTCGCGCAGGCGCACATCGAGCTCGAACTGGCCCGTCTGATGATGCAGAAGGCGGCCGCGCTGTACGACGCGGGGGACGACATCGGGGCCGGCGAGGCCGCCAACATGGCCAAGTACGCGGCCGCCGAGGCCTGTGTGAAGGCCGTCGACCAGGCCGTCCACACCCTGGGCGGCAACGGCCTGACCCGCGAATACGGGCTCGCCTCGCTCATCACGGCCGCCCGCGTGGCCAGGATCGCGCCGGTCAGCCGCGAGATGATCCTCAACTACGTGTCCCACCAGTCCCTGGGTCTCCCCAAGTCGTACTGACCGCTTCGCGGGGCGCGCGGGCCGCGCGCTGCCCGCGCGCCCCGACAAGTCCTCCGGCCCGTACAAGTGCTTCGGGCCTCGACAAGTCCTCCGGCCCGTACAAGTGCTTCGGGCCTCGACAAGTCCTCCGGGCCTCGACAAGTCCCCTCAGCCGTACTAGGAGACCCCTCCATGGACTCCCCCGCCGTTCCCGCGCCCAGCGCGCCCCGCGTCTTCCGCAGCGAGTACGCCGACGTGTCCGTCGTCGACGAGCCCATCCACGAGGCGGTGCTCGCCCGCTCGACCGCCACCTACCCCGACACCGTCGCCCTCGTCGACGGCACGGACCCGAGCGGCGCGACCGCCATCACGTATGCCCAAATCGACGTCTGGCACCGGAAGTTGGCGGCCGCGCTGGCCGCGTCCGGGCTGTGCAAGGGTGACGTCCTCGCCCTGCACAGCCCCAACTCGATCCTCTATCCGGTGGTGTTCCACGGGGCGAGCCGGGCCGGGGCCGCCGTCACCACCGTGCATCCGCTCAGCACGCCCGAGGAGTTCGCCAAGCAGCTCAAGGACTCCTCGGCACGCTGGATCGTCACCGTGTCCCCGCTCCTGGAGACCGCTCGCCGGGCGGCCGAACTCGTCGGCGGCATCGAGGAGATATTCGTCTGCGACCGGGCCGAGGGCCACCGTTCGGTCGTCCACGACCTGGTGACCTCCGACGCCCCCGAGCCCGCCGTCACCTTCGACCCCGCCGAGGACATCGCCGTCCTGCCGTACTCCTCGGGCACCACCGGCGTCCCCAAGGGCGTCATGCTCACCCACCGCAACATCGCCACCAATCTGGCCCAGCTCCACCCGCTGGTCCCGATGGTGTCCGGCGACCGCATCCTCGCCGTCCTGCCGTTCTTCCACATCTACGGCATGACCGCGCTCATGAACGCGCCCCTGCGCTGCGGCGCCACCGTCGTGGTGCTGCCGCGCTTCGACCTCGACCAGTTCCTCGGCGCCATCGAGAAGCACCGCATCACGGGCCTGTACGTCGCCCCGCCCGTGGTGCTCGCCCTGGCCAAGCACCCGGCGGTCGCCCAGTACGACCTGTCCTCCCTGGAGTACGTCATGAGCGCGGCGGCCCCCCTCGACTCCCGTCTGGCGGCGGCCTGTTCGGCCCGGCTCAAGCTGCCGCCGGTACGTCAGGCGTACGGCATGACCGAGCTCTCGCCCGGCACCCACACCGTCCCGCTGGCCACCCCTGACCCGCCGCCCGGCGCGGTCGGCAAACTGATTCCGTCCACCGAGATGCGCATCCTGCGCCTCGACGACCCGGCCCGCGACGCCGAACCCGGCGCGGAGGGCGAGGTCGCGATCCGCGGCCCCCAGGTCATGAAGGGCTACCTCGGCCGGCCCGGGGAGACCGCCGACATGATCGACGCGGACGGCTGGGTGCACACCGGCGACGTCGGCCGCGTGGACGAGGACGGCTGGCTGTACGTCGTCGACCGGGTCAAGGAACTCATCAAGTACAAGGGCTTCCAGGTCGCCCCCGCCGACCTGGAGGCGCTCCTGCTCACCCACCCCGCCATAGCGGACGCGGCGGTCATCGGCGTGTACGACGCCGACGGCAACGAGGTGCCCAAGGCCTTCGTCGTACGCCAGGCGGGGGCGCCGGACCTCGACGCGGACGAGGTGACGGCGTACGTCGCCGAACGCGTCGCCCCGTACAAGAAGGTGCGCCGGGTGGAGTTCGTCGAGAGCGTGCCCCGGGCCGCGTCCGGCAAGATCCTGCGGCGTGAACTGCGACAGCGAGAGAAGGACCGGGCATGAACCGGAGCGGCCGACAGCAGCGGTGGAAGGGACGGGCGTGACAGTCATCCAGGAGACCCACGAGCGGGGCATCACCACCCTCACCCTCGACTCGCCCGCCAACCGCAACGCCCTGTCGGCGGCCCTGGTGGCCGAGCTCGGCGCGGCGCTCGCGCACAGCGCCGGCGATCCGGGCGTACGGGCCGTGCTGCTCACCCACACCGGCAACACGTTCTGCGCGGGCGCCGACCTGAAGGCGCCGCCCGACCCGGAGGCCTTCGTCGCCCTGATGCGTACGGTGGTGGAGCTGCCCAAACCGGTCGTGGCGCGGGTGACGGGACACGTCCGCGCGGGCGGCCTCGGCCTGCTCGCCGCCTGCGACATCGCGGTCGCGGGACCCGGCTCCTCGTACGCGTTCACCGAGGCGCGGCTCGGCCTCGCACCCGCCGTGATCTCCATGCCGGTGCTGCCCCGCATGGATCCGCGCGCCGCGAGCCGCTACTACCTGACGGGCGAGCGGTTCGACGCGGCGGAGGCGGCCCGCACCGGGCTCGTCACGCTGGCCGTCGCCACCGACGACGGCATCGACGCGGCCCTGGAACCGGTCCTCGACGGGCTGCGCCGGTCCTCCCCCGAGGGCCTGGCCGCTTCGAAGGCGTTGGTCACGGCTACCGTGTCCGAGACCTTCGACCGCTGGTCGAAGGAGCTGACCGCCCGCTCGGCGTCCCTCTTCGCCTCCGCCGAGGCGCGGGAGGGAGTGACGGCCTTCCTCGAACGACGGGACCCCGCATGGGTGTTGTGACCCCACCGAAGACCCCGAAGCAGGACCGCAGCCGGGCCACCCGGCAGCGCCTTCTGGAGGCGGCGGTCGCCTGCCTCGCCGAGCACGGCTGGGCGGGCTCGACGGTGTCCGTGGTCGCCGAGCGCGCAGGGGTCTCGCGGGGCGCGGCCCAGCACCACTTCCCGACCCGCGAGGACCTGTTCACGGCGGCGGTCGAATACGTCGCCGAGCAGCGCTCGTTCGCGCTGCGGGCCCTGGACCGCAGGGACCGGGGGGAGGTCGTGGCCGGGCTCGTCGGGCTGTACACCGGCCCGCTGTTCCGGGCCGCGCTGCACCTGTGGGTCGCGGCCGCCAACGAGCCGCAGCTGCACGCCCGGGTGACCGACCTGGAGGCGAAGGTGGGCCGTGAATCGCACCGCATCGCGGTGGAACTCCTCGGCGCGGACGAGTCGGTGCCGGGCGTGCGGGAGACGGTGCAGGGCTTCCTCGACATGGCCCGCGGCCTGGGCCTCGCGAATCTGCTGACCGATGACGCGGCCCGCCGTGAGCGGGTGGTGGCGCAGTGGGCGGTGCTGCTCGACGAGGTGCTGGCCTGACCACGGCGAACGGCCGGCCCCGGGTGACCCGGGACCGGCCGTCGTTCAGGCGGTTGGTGCTCAGCCGTTGCCGACACCGTTGCCGGACAGGACCGGGATCTGGTCCAGGATGTGCGAGAGCGGCTCGTCGCCCTTGGCCTGGGTCGAGTTCTCGGTGCACTGCTGGTTCTGCGGCGCCGAGAGGATCGGCACGTCCTGGAGGACGGTGACCGGCACGAGGCCGACCAGGGACGCCAGGTTGGCCTTGACCGGGACGCCGGCGCAGAGCTTGTTCAGGGAGCCCGAGACCAGGGTCATCTGGGGGCTCATGTCGCCCTCGGTCTTGGCGTTGCCGAAGGCCTGCTCGCTGCCGTTGCCGCTGAGCGACGTCGTACCGGCGTCGTCCCCGATCGCCATCGCCTGCGGCGCGGCCATCATCGCGACACCGGAAACGGCTGCGGCGACGGCTGCGGCCGACCACAACTTCTGCATGTCTACTCCTGTTGGTCTGATTCCACTGACGGGGATCTGTGAAGAGAAACGGAAAGAATCTCTTTAAGTTGCGCCCTGTCCCCCGGACAGAGCATTGCGGAATTCAAATCCGCCCGGCCGTGGTATTAGGCAGTCACCACGACCGATGGTGAGGAAACATGACTGAGACGCAGGGTGCCTGGCGCCGGCAGACTTTCATCCCGATCACCCGTCGACGATTCGAGAGCGAGGCGGCGGCCGAGCCCCTCTACGCGGGCCTGGTGCGTTCCTGGGCCGCAGAAGGGCGTACGGTGCCTGGCCGCCCCGACTGGGAATGGAACGAAATCGTCAACGGTTCCTGCTGGCCGACGTAAAGCGGGCTGAATTACGCCGTCGGGTGCCGAGCAATGCCAAGCACGGCAAAAGGCCGGATCGCCGGAATTCACCGGCGATCCGGCCGTGGAAATCAGGGTGCCGGACCACCGAAGGGATTGACAGCGGTCCGGCTGTCCTGGGAACCCTGGTCTCAGTGGTTCGCGGCACCGTTGCCGGACAGCACCGGGATGTTGTCCAGGATGTGGGAGAGCGGCTCGTCGCCCTTGGCCTGCGTCGAGTTCTCGGTGCACTGCTGGGTCTGCGGCGCGGAGAGGATCGGCACGTCCTGGAGCACGGTGACCGGCACGAGACCCACGAGGGAGGCCAGGTTCGCCTTGGCCGGCAGGGCGATGCAGGGCTTGTTGAACGAACCCTGGATCAGGCCGATCTGCGGGCTCATGTTGCCGTACGTGGAGGAGTTCCCGTACGCCTGCATCGCGCCGTTGCCGCTGACCGAGCTGGTGCCGCCGCCATTGCCGATCGCCATCGCCTGCGGCGCCATCGCCGCGGACGCGCCGACGACGGACACGCCGACGGCTGCTGCCGCCATAGCCTTCTTGATCACGCTGGTCCCTTTCTGGTGGATGCCCCATACGGAGCCACCTGCCCAACTGGCCGCACCGAGGATTGGTTTCTGCCCTTCACTCTTTCGGCCGTACGAAAATGCGACCTTCCGGGTTCCTGCGGCGATTCCAGGCTGGGATTATATGGAGAACCGATCGCGGCTTTCCGGCGTTGCGTTCGGGGCATTGTTCGGCATCCTGACGCCTCTTGCGGAACCGTTCGGGTGAAGCGCCGGAACCAAACCAGTGCGGCGAAGTTGACCAGGCAGTAGTACGGCGCAGTGGAATAAGAGCGCGGTACTGCACGTGCTCTCCACCAAGAAAAGGGAAGACCATGCTCAAGAAGGTTATGGCCGCGTCCGCTGCCACCGTTTCGCTCGTCGGCGCCTCCGCCATGCTGGCCTCCCCGGCCATGGCCATCGGCGACCACGGCGGCACGACCTCGCTCAGCGGCAACGGCGCGAAGCAGGCCTTCGGCAACTCGAAGACCGACGGCGACATGAGCCCCCAGCTGTCCCTGGTCCAGGGCACGCTGAACAAGCCCTGCCTCGGTGTTCCGGTCAAGGCCAACCTGGCGTCCCTGGTCGGCCTCGTGCCGGTCACCGTCCTCCAGGACGTGCCGGTCCTCTCGGCCCCGCAGAACCAGCAGTGCACCGAGAACTCGACCCAGGCCAAGGGCGACGAGCCGCTCTCGCACATCCTGGACCAGATCCCGGTCCTGTCCGGCAACGGTGCCGCGAACGGCTGATCTCGTACGTAGCCGCTCGGGCTGTCGCGGTCCCCTCCGGGGAGCGTGGCAGCCCGAGTTTTTTTGCGTCAAATATCTTTCAGGGAAAGCGCGTAAGAGTGCGGGGCGTTACCTCCTGCCATTTGGGTGAGGAACTCGGCGGGGCACTTCCCATTCGGTTTCCTTTGCCCGGATCAGTCGTTACCACGTTGTCAGCGGCTCCTTGGGCGAAAGCTCTGGCAACGCGCCGTGAGCAACGACTGGTTGCGCGACTTTTTGACTGAGGGAAGGAAACACACGTGAAGTACATGAAGGCTGCGACGGTTCTGACCGGTCTGGTCATCGCCGCGGGTAGCGCGGCCGCCCCGGCGTTCGCGGACGCCGGCGCCAAGGGTGCGGCCGTCGGCAGCCCCGGTGTCCTGTCGGGCAACCTGCTCCAGGTCCCCGTCCACGTGCCGATCAACCTGTGCGGCAACACCGTCAACGTGATCGCGCTGCTGAACCCGGCGTTCGGCAACACCTGCATCAACAAGTGATGTAGCACCAGGACTCTCCACTCCGATTTTGGGGCGTGCCCTCCGCACGCCCCAAAGTTGGTTTTCCCTCCGGTTTTCCTCCAGTTTTTCCCTGCGACACGGAAGACAGCCCATTGCGCCAGGTCATCAGCAAGACCCTGTTTACTGCCGTGGCAGCCACGAGTGTCCTTTCGATGAGCGGCAGTTACGCCCAGGCCGCCACCACGGACGGCGAGACCTCGGGCTCACCGGGCCTGCTGTCGGGGAACTCGATCTCGGCGCCGGTGGAAGTCCCGGTCCAGGCATGCGGGAACTCCGTCGATCCGGTCGGAGCGCTCAACCCCTCGTTCGGCAACCACTGCGAGACGGTCTCGCCGGCCGTGGAGAGCGCGGCGGAACGGGCGGCCGACGGGGTGGCCGAGCGGGCGGGCGAGGACGAGGGCGGCCGCGCCGGTGCGTACGGGGAGCACGGCGGTTCGTACGGGGAGTACGGCGGTCCATACGGTGAGCACGGCGGTCCCTACGCGGGCCCGCGTCCGGACGAGGGCTCGTACGGGCGCGATTACGGGCGGGGCGCCGCCAGCCAGGCGAGCTCCGTGACGAGCGGCTCGCCGGGCGTGCTGACGGGGAACTCGGCGGGAGCGCCGGCCGATGCGCCGGTACAGGCGTGCGGGGACACCGCGAGTGCGGCGGGTCTGATGAACCCGGCGATGGGCGGCCACTGCAAGTCCGGCCCCGGGGAGACCCCGCCCGCGCCACGGCCCCACCACGCGCCGCGCGTCCATCACGCCCCGCCGGTCCGTCAGGCTCCGCCGGTCCGTCAGGCCCCGCCCGTGCATGAGGCTCCGCCTGTTCGCCAGGCTCCGCCGGTGCATCACGCTCCGCCTGTTCGCCAGGCTCCGCCGGTGCATCACGCGCCTCCGGTCCACCAGGCTCCGCCGGTGCACCACACGCCTCCGGTGCACCACACGCCTCCGGCTCACCAGGCTCCGCCGGTCCACCAGGCTCCGCCGGTCCACCAGGCTCCGCCGGTGCATCACGCGCCTCCGGTTCACGAGGCTCCGCCGGTGCATCACGCGCCTCCGGTTCACGAGGCTCCGCCGGTTCACGAGGCCCCCCCGATCCACCACGCACCTCCGGTTCACGAGGCTCCGCCCGTGCACCACGCACCTCCGGTCCACGAGGCTCCGCCCGTGCACCACGCACCTCCGGTGCACCACGCACCCCCGGCCCACCAGGCCCCGCCCGGGCACCACGCACCCCCGGTGCATCACGCACCCCCGGCCCACCCCGCACCTCCCATCCACCCCGCGCCGCCGGCGCACCCCGCACCCCCCGCTCAGCTGCCGCACCCGTACCCCCAGGCCGCGCCGCACTCGCGTTCAGCGGCTCGGGTGGTCGCGCCGCCCGCTGCCGCTCACGTGTCGGGCGGGCCGCAGCTTGCCGCGACCGGGGCGGGGGCCGGGATGGTGGCTGCCGGGGTCGGGGCCGCTGGGCTCGTGTTGGGGGGAGGGGTGCTCTACCGGCGCGGTAGGGCCATGGCCCGCGTCTGATCCCGAGGCGTCCGCCAGGACCCCCACCCGCGGCAAGTGACGGCCGAGGGCTCGGGGTGGGGGCCGGGCGGGGACACTCGTCAACCAGCTTGCGGAAAGGCAGGGTTGGCGTCGCGCGCGTTGTTCGTTCGAGTGCCGACCTTCTGCTTCGAAGGGCCCGGCTCCCTCTCGGGAGCCGGGCCCTTCGGCGTGCCCGCATGACCGGAACGGTGGCGCATTCGCCCCCGCCGGGGCCGGATCTGAGGGGGCCTCAGGGGACCCTGTGGCGGGAGGGAATCCGGCATACACCCTTTCGGGCGGCTTATCGCGTTCGCTGCTTATCTTCCCTATCGGCGCAATAAGAATATTTTCCAACCGGGAATCCGGGGAGGCCTCAGAACCAAGGGAGCGCACATGCGTCGGCGACGTCATAGAGCGGCCACCTTCACTACGAGTGTTCTGGCGGCGGGTGCCCTTTTCAGTCTGGCACTGGCGCCCGGCGTCGACGTACAACGACCGGGGAGCGGCGCCGACCCTCCCCCCGCCCAGCCCGCCGCCCCCGCCCACCCCGCCACCGCGGACTTCGGCGCCTTCCTGGACTCCGGCACCCTCGGTGTACGGCGCATCGCCGCGCTGCAGAAGTGGCTCGGCGGGACCGACATCAAGGTCGGGCACACCTATCTGCCCGGGAACACGTGGTCGGACATCGAGGGCCGGGCCGGGTTCCTGGACGACTGGGCCACCTGGCGCAGGGAGCGCGCCGACCGCACCCTCGTCCTCAACGTGCCGATGCAGGCGCTGAACGAGGCCGAGATCCCCGACGTCCGGGTGCGCCACCTGCTGGCGAGAGGTGCCGCCGGGGACTTCGACGCGCACTTCAAGCGGCTGGCCGAGCGGCTGGTCGACCTCAAGATCCCGGACACCGTGATCGTGCTCGGCTGGGAGATGAACGGCACCACGTACACCCACCGCTGCGGGCCGGACCCGGCGGCGTGGAAGAAGTACTGGAAGAACGCGGTGACCACGATGCGTTCGGTGCCGGGGCAGAAGTTCCGCTTCGACTTCACGCCGAGCCGAGGGCGTGACGCCGTGCCGTGGACCGAGTGCTACCCGGGTGACGACCTCGTCGACATCATCGGCATGGACTCCTACGACCAGCCGCGCGGAGTGGACTTCGACAAGCAGATCAAGGAGCCGTACGGGCTGCAGCAGCACGTCGACTTCGCGGCCGCCCACAAGAAGCCGATCTCGTACCCGGAGTGGGGGCTCTTCCGCAACGGGGACAACGCCGAGTACATGCGGCGCATGCTGGCCTGGATGGACGCGCACAAGCCGGTGTACAACACGATCACCGACTACTGCCCGCACGGCGTGTGGGGGTGCTCGGACAACCCGCGTGCGTCGGAGCTCTACCGCTCGCTCCTGTACGGCCGCACCGAGCCCACCCAGCCCCCGGTGTCCCCCAACCCGGCCCCGACGACCAGCCCCCAGCCCTCGACCCTGCCGAGCCCGAACCCGAGCACCAGCCCGAGCACGGCGCCGGCTCCGAGCACGAGCCCGGTCACGAGCCCGAGCCCGAAGCCGGCCACTCCGGCCATCCCGGCCACCCCGGTCGGTTCGGTGCCGTCCGGCAAGTGTTCGCCGATCGACCTCGGCGCCTGGGTCGAGTACTGGATGGGAGGCAAGCTCTGCATGCGCCTCGACTGGTTCTCACGCAGGAGCTGACGGCCCCGAGGCCTCCGTGGCGGGGCGGCCCCGGTCGTCCCGCCACTGCCGCAGTGCCCGCAGCGCGGCGCCCGCCCGGCGCCGCAGCCGCGCGTGCAGAACGCCGGCCCACAGCAGCGGCAGGGTGCGCCGCCGTGCGAGCAGGAACCGCTGGTTGACCCGCACCTCGGGCCGCCAGTGCTGCTTGTACGGCTCGTTACCGCGCAGCATGCTCAGCGCGCCGCGGCCGCTGCCGTCGATCCGCTGGGCGCACGACCGCAGCAGCATCGTGGCCACGTCCACCTTGCGGCCGCGCAGGCCGGGGTGGGCCCCGTACAGATAGCCGCCCGCGAGGGCCGGTGAGAGCAGGGTCAGATCGGACGCGACGACCTCGCCGTCGAGGCGGAACTCGGTGACCACCGCGTCGCCCTGCCGGGTCATCTCGCCCACCGCGCGCGCCAGGTGCTCCTCGAAGCGGGGCCGCAGGTGCTCGCGCGTCACCCCGCGCCCCTGCCACTGGAGCCCGTGCAGTTCGAGCAGCGTACGCAGCGCGCCGGGCACCTCCTCCGGCGGTACGTCGCGCTGCTCGATGCCCAGCGCGTCGATCTTGCGGAGCTTGGCGCGGGCCCGCTGGGCGCGGTTGTTGGGCAGCCGGCCAAGCAGGGTGTCCATGCCGGCGACGGGCAGCTCCAGGCAGCGGGAGTCCGTCAACTGGTGTTTCGGGCCAGCCCAGTTGGCGTGCAGCAGCTCGGCTCCGGCGCCCGGCCGCACCTCGCCGAGGTCGATCAGGGCGCCGCGTGCCGAGCGCATCAGGGCGCCGGTGAGGGCGGCCGCGGCCTCCTCGGCGCAGTCGTCGGCCAGGAGTACGTCCGTGAAGTCGGAGATGGGGCCGCCGAGCGGGACGAGGGCCGGCAGCGGGCGCAGCACCCGCATCAGCGGGGCCGCGCCCACCAACCGGCCGTCCTTGTGGGCGAGATGGACCCGCAGCCGCCCGCGCACCCCGTACGAGAGCCACCACGAGTGCAGCCAGGCGTGACTCTGGAAGGGGGTCGCGGCAGCGCAACTGCGATGCAGTTGGAGCCAGTTGGCGGCGAGGTCGGCGAAGCGGAGGTCGTCGGCGCACACCTCCACGCGCAGGCCGGACACTAGCCGACCTCCTGCGGTACGGACGCCGCCCCGGCCGGGCTCGGCACCGAGGCCGCGCGCTCGGTCTCCGGCGCGTCCTCGGGGCGGCGGCGCGGCCGGGCGAGCAGGCCGAGGCCGCCGAGCAGACCGCCCGCGCAGCCGCCGACCAGGGCGGTCAGTCCCGCCGATGGGGAGGAGGGGGCGAGCGGCTTGACGGCGCGCGAGAACTGCACGACCCGCACCCCGGTGTCGGCCTGGGTGTGGGTGCCGTTCAGGGTCAGCGCGCGGGCCACCGCGTTCGCCATGCCCGCCGCGTCCGCGGCCCGCCCCGAGGTGGCGGTGATCGCGATCATCGGGGCGTCGGGGGAGGTCGCGGTCTGCACGCTGTTGCGGAGCATGGTCTCGCTCACCCCCGCCCAGATCTGGGCGTCGCCGATGACGGCGACCTCGGTCGCGACCCGGCCGTAGGCCTGGGCGAAGCCGAGGGCGACCGACGGGTCCGACTTCTCGCCGGGGGTGACCACCACATAGCTGGTCGCGCTGTACTCCGGTGTCTTCACCGCGCCGTACAGGCCGCCGGCCGTCGCGCCGAGCAGCGCGCACACGGGCAGCGGCCACCAGCGCGGCAGCGACCGGGCGCGCGGGCCGCGGGCGCTCTGACGCTGCCGCGGGCCGGAGAATCTGCTCATCTGGACTCTTCTTTCTCCGAGGAGTTCATCGGGGAGTTCGTCGCGGAGTTCGTCGGGGAGGTGTGCGTCGGCGCGGCCGGCGCGGGGCCCGCCGGGGCGGGTGCCCCCGCGTCCGGTGCCGGGGCGTACGCGGGGTGCGGCAGCGGCGCCCGGGCCGCGGCCGCCTCGTACACCCGGACCAGCTGGGCCGAGGTCGCGGTCACGCAGTAGCGGCGCACCGCGTCGGGCACGGGAAGGCGGGGGCGGCCGGCGCGCCGGAGTTCGCCCAGGGCGGCGGTGAACGCGGCGGCGGTGCGGCCCGTGCGGAGCGCGCCGGGCGCCGAGGCCGCCGGCAGGTCGTCGATCGCCGGGCAGGTCACGTACGCGACCGGGAGCCCGGCGGCCAGGCCCTCCACGACGGCCAGGCCGAACGCCTCCTCGCCGGACGGCGAGGCCAGGCAGTCCACGGCCGAGAGCACCCCGGCCAGGCTGGGGCGGTGGCCCGCCGGGGTGGTGCCGTCCTGGACGCACTCGCCCGCGAACACCACCCGGGCGGCCACCCCGAGCCGCTCGGCGCGGGCCCGCAGGGGCTGCTCCTGCTCGCCGCCGCCCGCGAACACCAGCCAGGCGTCGGGGAGTTCGGCGATCGCGTCGATGAGGGTGTGGAACCGCTTGCCCGCGGCGAGCCTGCCGACCGCGCCGACCACGAACGCTCCTGCGGGCAGGCCGAGTTGGCGGCGTACGGCGGCGCGGGCGGCGGGGCTGAAGGCGAACTGGGCCGCGTCGACCCCGTTCGGCACCATCTGGATGCGGCGCTCGGGCACGCCCCAGCGGGCGAGGCGGTGCGCGATGGTGGGGGACACGGCGACCGTCGTGGTGCCGAGCCGCTCGCTCGCGAGGTAGAGGCGGCGCACCCCGGCCCCGAGCGGACGCCCCTCGATGCGGGCCTCGCCCAGGGAGTGCTCGGTGGCCACGATCGTACGGACCCGGGCGAGCTTCGCCGCGAGGCGGCCGTACAGACAGGCCCGGTACAGATGGGTGTGGACCACGTCGTAGCGGCCGCGCGCGATCAGCTTGGTGAGCCGGGGCAGCGCGGCCAGGTCGCGGTTGCCCGCCATGTCGAGGTTGCGCACCCGGCCGCCCTCGCGGACGATCGCGCGGGCCACGGTGCCGGGGTTGGTGAGGGTCACCACGTCGGACTCGTACGGCAAGTGCCGCAGCAGCAAACGCAGTTGCTGCTCGGCGCCGCCCACGCCGAGGCCGGTGATGACGTGCAGGACCTTCACGTGCCCTCCGGGAGGTCGGCCGGCTCGTCCCGGCGCCAGCGGTGCAGGCCGCGCTTGAGGTGCAGGCGCCAGCCGTTGTCGCGCTCGCCGACGTGGACGCGGGGCAGCGCGTAGCGGCCGGTCAGCGGGCCGGGGTCGATCGCGCAGGCGTACGTGTAGCCGGCCGCGCGGACCGCGTCGACGGCGCGTACGTCGACGGCCCCGTACGGGTAGCAGAAGCCGGTCACCTCGTGCCCGGTGAGGTCGTGCAGCAGCTTTCGGCTCTCCCGCACCTCGCGGTGCAGGGTGTCCTCGTCGGTGTGGGTCAGATCCAGGTGGCGCAGGCCGTGCGAGGCGACCTCCATGCCCCAGGTGGCGGCCTGCTGGATGCCGCGCTCGTCGAGCAGCGGCTTGCGCGGGCCCAGCGGATCCCAGTCGTTGACGCCGCCGAGCAGCCCGGGAAGCACGAACACGGTGGCCGTGCACTCGTGGCGGCGGAGCAGCGGCAGGGCCTCGGTGGTGAAGTCGGCGTAGCCGTCGTCGAAGGTGAGCCCGACCAGGCCCCGGGCGGTGCCGGACGCCCGGGCGCGCAGCAGTTCGGCCATGCTCACCCCCTTCAGGCCGTGCCCGCGCAGCCAGCGCAGCTGGCGTTCGAGGCGGGGCGGCGAGACGGTGATGTGGTACGGATCGTCCGTGGTGTGGGTCACCGAGTGGTACATGGCCACCCACAGCGGTGCGGCGGGGCGCGGTCTCGAACCAGTCAGTGGACCCCTCGGGTCGCCGACTGCCGTGTCAACGGGCATGCCAGAGCTTTCGTGTGACGGGACGGAACAGCAGACAGAACTCCCGGACCCGCAGCAGCCGGGCCGTGGCGGTGAACGCCACGACGGCGAAGACGGACCCAATGACCAGAGCGGACAAGGGACTTGGGGTGAGGGTCGCCCCCCACCAGCAGGCGGCGGTGGCGACGGAGCCGGCCACGACGAGCCGGGCCAGCTGTCCGCCCACCCAGCGCACCGAGAGGGCGGTACGGCGCCGGCCGCTGCCCCAGAGCAGCAGCAGCGCGGTCAGCGAGATGCCGAGCGCGTTGGCGGCGGCGATGCCGGGGGCGCCCCACACCGGTACGGCGAGCGCGCCCGCGACGGCCGTCGCGGTGAGGCCGGCCAGCATGGCGCAGGCCGGGTACCACAGGGGGCGGGCCTCGGAGAAGTACGAGCGGGCGAGCACCCCGACCAGGGTCTGGCCGAGCAGGCCGAGCGCGTACACCCGCATGACGTCGGCGGTCGCGTCGGTGTCGTGGAGGGTGAACGCGCCGCGCTGGAAAAGGACTTGGATGATCTCGGGCGCGCAGGCCACCACCACCGAGGCGCCGAGCAGCACGATGGTGCCGGCCACGATCAGGTCGCTCTCCACCCGGCGCCTGGCCCGCTCGGTGTCGCCCGCCGCGAGGGCGCGCGCGATGACGGGGAAGGTGACCGTGCACAGCATCAGGGAGAGCACCATCGGCATCTGCGCCACCTTCTGGGCGTAGTTCAGGTGCGAGATGGCCCCGGCGGGCAGCGGCGCGGCGAGGAAGCGCTCGATGAGGACCTGTGTCTGGCGGCTGAGCGCGAACACCACCACCGGGGCGACCAGCGCGAGCCGCAGCGCCCGGGGCGCCTGCCCGTCGGGCACGCGCGCGGCGGGCAGCGCGACGGCCGCCTCCCGCTGCCGCCAGCTGCGCCACAGCGCCGGTACCTGGACGACCACCATGAGGACGCCGCCGAGCGCGACCCCGGCCGCCGCGGCCCGCACCCCCCAGGCCCCGCCGAGCGGCAGGAGCAGCCCGATGATGCCCACGTTGTACGCCACGTAGATCGAGGCGGGCGCGAGGAAGCGGCCGTGTCCGCGCAGGGCGGCGCTGCAGTAGCCGGTGAGTCCGAAGCTGAACACGCAGGTCGCGGTGAGGCGCGTGCAGTCGACGGCGAGACCGGTGGCGGGCAGGCCGGGCGCGAGGACGGCGACCACGGCGGGGGCCGCCGCGATCAGCACGGCGGCGCCCGCGGCCAGGGCCAGCATCAGCCGGGGCAGCGTGGCCGCGACCAGGGCGCGTACCGGGTCGGGGCCCGCGTGCCGGCCCCGGCCGACCAGGGCGAGGCTGAACGCGGGCACCAGGACGAAGGCCAGGCCGTCCTCGATCAGCAGGGTGGCCGCGACCTCCGGGACCGTCCAGGCGACCAGGAAGGCGTCGGTGTCGGTGTCGGCGCCGAAGACGTGCGCGAAGGCCTGGTCGCGCAGCAGTCCGAGCAGTGCCCCGGCGACGGTGAGGACGGCGGTGAGGAACGCGGCGCGCGCCAACAGCCGCCCGGACGTGCCGGGTTCGGGAGGCGCGGCGGGCGCCGGGAGCAGCGGCGGGGCGGTCTCCGTCACGGGCGCGCCGCCCCTCGGCCAAGGCCCCACCAGGCGGCGAGGCCCAGGACCAGCGCGGTCAGGGCGGTGGAGGGGCCGCCGATGTCACCGTAGAAGAAGTCGACGAGCAGCCAGGTCAGCAGCCCGGTGGCGACCAGACCGCAGTCCATCGCGGTACGCGCCTTCCGTGCCCGGTGCAGTCGGCGGACCCCGGTGACCAGGAGGGCGGCCCAGCCGCCGACGAGGGTGACCACGCCGATGAGGCCCTGCTCGCTCAGGACGAGGAGGTACATGTTGTGCGGCGAGAGCAGGGGCTGGCGCTTGAAGGCGGCGCCCGCGCCCGCGGTGTCGCTGCCCGACGACAGGGCGAGCGAGGAGCTGGAGTCCCGGTGCTCCGGGAATCCCTTCAACCCGACGCCGGTGAGTGGACTTTGACGCCACATCAGTTCCGCTGCCGCCCACATGGTGTACCGGTCGGTGACGGACTGGTCGGGGGCGCTCTCGACCTGGGTGATGCTGGCGAGCCGCTCCTGGAGCATCTGGGTGCCGGACCCGCTCACGCCGACCAGGACGACGGTGGCCGCCGCGGTGACCGCGAGGACGGCGAGCGCGCGGCGCACCCCGGAGAGCAGCAGCAGCGCGCAGACGGCGGCGGTCGTCGCGATCCAGGCGCCCCGGCTGAACGACACCGCGAGCGGCAGCAGCAGCAGGGCCGCGCAGCCGAGCGCCGCCCGGCGCCGGGTGCGGCTCGCGCCGGGCGCCGGGTCGAGGGCGAGGCCGAGCGCGCAGAGCAGCCCGCAGGACACCACGGTGGCCATGCCCATGATGTCGGAGGCGCCGAAGGTGCCGACGGCCCGGATGTCCTCGCCCATGTAGGAGGCGCCGGTGTGGGTCAGGAACTGCTGGACGCCGACGCCGCCCTCGAACAGGGCGAGCGCCACCACGGCAGCGGCCGCGAGCCGGAAGTCGTCGCGGTCGCGCAGCAGGAGCAGCACGGCCAGCGGCACGAGCACGAAGATCTGGAGGTAGCGGCCGAGCCCGGCGATCGCGGTGCCGGGGTCGGCGGCGCCCATCGCGGCCACGCAGATCCCGGTCACCGGAAGGCCCATGACGATCGCGGCCCGGCGGCTCAGCGGCCGTTCGCCCGAGCGCAGGACCCGCAGGAACGCCCACACCACGAGCACTCCGCAGGCCGCGTCGGCGGCGGTGGCCGAGCCGTCGCCGCCCAGCGGGGGAGTGGCGAGCAGGGTGATCACGGCGAGCAGGGGCAGCAGGTGCGCGGCCCGGCGCGACGGGGCGGGCAGCGGCAGCGGCGGCGCGGCCGCGACGGCGTGCACGCTCAGCTCCCTGTCGGGCGGACGAGGCAGACGGCGGTGCGCAGCAGGATGCACAGGTCCTGCCACAGCGACCAGTGGTCGATGTAGTAGTTGTCGTAGCGCGCCCGGTCCTCGATCGAGGTGTCCCCGCGCAGCCCCTGCACCTGGGCAAGGCCGGTGAGCCCGACGGGCATCCGGTGCCGGGCCGCGTAGCCGGGGTGTGCCTGGCTGAACTGGGCGACGAAATAGGGGCGTTCGGGCCTCGGGCCCACCAGGCTCATGTCGCCCCGGATCACGTTCCACAGCTGGGGCAGCTCGTCCAGGGAGGTGCGCCGCATGAAGTTCCCGGCGCGGCTCATCCGCTGGTCGTCGGCGATGTTCCAGCGGGTGGCGGCCTCGTGCGCGGTGTCGGGGCGCAGGGTGCGGAACTTGAGCAGGGTGAACGCCCGCCCGCCGACCCCGATGCGCTCCTGCCGGAACAGCACGCCCGGCCCGTCGCTGCGGCGGAGGACCAGCGCGCACACCGCGAGGACGGGGGCGGCGACGATCAGCGCGGGCAGGGTGAGGGCCAGGTCGGCGAGCCGCTTGAAGAAGAGGCCGGGGGCGGAGGCGGGGGTGCTGGTCAGCGGGTGGCAGGGGAAGGCGGCCAGCTCGTCCGCCTGCTGGCGCGGCACGGTCTGCCCGGGCGCCCGCGTATCGAGCTGCCACAGGGTGCAGCCCATGGCCTCAAGAAAGGCCGGGGGTACGGGAGTTGTGGTCTCGGGGGCGTAGGTGAACAGGCAGTCCTGCACCCCGTTCTGGATGACGGCGCGCTGGACCTCCTCCAGGCTGCGCAGCACCGGCACCCCGGCCTCGACGGAGGCCTCGGCAGGCGGCACGACCACCCCGACCGGCCGGATGCCGCCGCCCGCCCGGCGCGCGAGCGCGGCGGTGACCCGTACGGCGCTGGCCGCCGGGCCCACCACCAGGGCGGGGCGGGGCCTGCGGGCGCCCTGGCGGCGGCGCAGCCACAGCGCGCCGCCGCGCCCCGCGCAGCTCACCAGGGTGTGGATGGCGCAGCCGGCCGCCACCGCCGCCACCGTGAGGGGCGCGGCGTTCGGCTCGTGGACCAGGGAGCTCTGGCGGGTGAGGACGGTGGCGAGCAGGCACCAGGCGATCAGGGTGCGGACGAAGAGCGCGGGCACATCGGCGAGCACCCCCCGTGCCATCGTCGGCCGGTAGAGCCCGGCCTGGGCGTTGAGCGCGAGCACGCCGGCCACGAGCAGCCCGGCGGGGCCCGGCGGGAGGCCGGTGTACGGCAGCGCGAGCAGGCCGAGCAGCCCGGCCGCGCAGTCCGTCGCGAGCAGCACGGACACGAACGGGCTGACGGAGCGCGGCCGCCCGGCCACGAAGGCGAAGTGGTCCGGCGCCTCGCGGGGCGTGACCACCGAAACGGTTCCCGATGACATCCCGGTCCCGTGGGGCGGCCCCCCGGCGGAAGGGACGATGCTTTCCGCGGTCACTGGCTGATGGGTTCCCTGTGCTCGGAGCGCTGCAGAACGGCCACGTCGCGGTACACCTCCGCGATGCTTCGGGCCGTCTGCCGCACGTCGTGGGTGGTGGATACGTGGGCGTGGCCCCGGCGGGCCAGATCGGTGCGCAGCGCGGGGTCCGTCAGCAGTCGCGTCATCGCGGCCGCCAACTCGCCCGGTGCGTCCGGCGGTACGAGGCAGAGCGGGGCCTGCCCGGGCGGCAGGCTCTCGGCGGATCCCCCGACGTCGGTGACCACCACCGGCCGGCCGCACGCCATCGCCTCCAGGGGCGCGAGCGCCATCCCCTCCCAGCGGGAGGGCAGCACGACCAGGTCGGCGGCCCGGTACCAGAAGGCGGTGTCGCCGACCGAGCCGACGAAGGAGACCGAGCCGGGCGCGGCCGTACGCAGCGCCGCGAGGTCCGGGCCGTCGCCGACCAGGACGAGGTGCGCGCCGGGTACGGCCGCGCGCACCTGCTGCCAGGCGGCGAGCAGGACGTCCTGGCCCTTTTGGCGGCACAGCCGTCCGACGCACACGACCAGCGGCGCGCCCTGGGCGGGCGGGGCCTCGTCGGCGGCCCGGTAGTGGTCCAGGTCCACACCGTTGGGGATCACCGAGCAGGGCGCGACCACACCGGCCCGCACCCCGGTGGCCCGCTCGCCCTCGCTGACGCACACGATCCGCGCGGTCCAGCGCACGGCGGCGCGCTCCCAACCCCGGGAGAGCAGCGCGGTGATGCCGCCGACGGCCTCGAACGACCAGGCGTGCGGCTGGAAGACGGTGGGCACCCGGCCGCGTGCCGCGAGCCGGGCCGCGACGCCGGCCTTGGCGCTGTGGGCGTGGATCACGTCGGGGCGCACCCGCCGGATGAGCCGGCCCGCCCGCAGGGTCTCGCCGAGCAGCGCGGGGCCGGGCGAGCGGGTGGCCCGCCACGGGTGCACCCGGGCACCCAGACGCGTCAGTTCGTTGCTCAACGGGCCTCCCTCGGGGCATGCCACGGTGACCCGGAATCCGCTGCGCAGCTGGTCCCGCACCAAGTCCGTGACGACTCGGGCTACGCCCCCCTCAACGGGCTGAACCAGGTGCAGGACACTCAACTGCCCTCCGGACCCCGGCCCATCGGGCCCCCCGGGGGTGTTCGCTCTCGTCGGCATGCGCGGTCACTCCGGTCCTGGCGCTCGAAAAGAAAGCTGAACAAAGGTGCCGCGGGGCTCTCCCCGTAGTGCGGCCGCTCTTGAATTCCGTATGGGCGGCGCTCCGGCCGCCGAAGATCTCATACGTGGCGCGGCCCGGCGGGGGGCAACTGTAACCGTATTTACAACCCGGTCCGGTCAGGAATGTGTGGACGGAGTGTCCCCTTCGGGCGATCGTGCGTATCCCATTGACGACACGGTCGTTGTATCGGTGGCCCCATCTCCACCCGAAAGGAAAAAGCGATGAATCGAATTGCAAAGTCTGTCGTGTCGGCGGGCGCCGGCGCCGCCGTCGTGATGCTCGGTGCGGGCATGGCCAGCGCCGACGCCGGTGCGCAGGGCGTGGCCGCCAACTCGCCCGGCGTCCTGTCGGGCAACCTGCTCCAGGTCCCGGTGCACGTCCCGGTCAACGCCTGCGGCCTGACCGTGAACGTGATCGGTCTGCTGAACCCGAACTTCGGCAACACCTGCATCAACAAGTAGTCCCCAGGGGTGACGTCGCCGGACCGGGCCGCGACTCGCGGCATCGGTCCGGACGCGCCCCCTGGCCATATTCGCGGCCCCCAAAACCCTGGTTCACCCGTTAGGGGCAAAACCGGGGGGCCGGGTCCGCGTTGAGGTGTAGGTCGAGTGACAAACACCCGGTCAATGACTTTCTCAATCTAGGAGTGCTTCTCCATGTCGCGTACCGCGAAGGCCCTGGTCCTGTCCACCGCTGCCGTTGCCGCCATCGCCGGTGGGGCCGGCATCGCCGCCGCCGACGCCGGTGCGCACGGCGCGGCCACCAACTCCCCCGGCGTCCTGTCCGGCAACATGGCGCAGGTCCCCGTCCACATCCCGGTCAACGTCTGCGGCAACACCGTGAACGTCATCGGTCTGCTGAACCCCGCGTTCGGCAACACCTGCATCAACAAGTAGTTCCTCGCCGAAGCCCCGGCAGCTCCTCTCCAGGGAGCCGCCGGGGCTTCGCGCTGCCCCGGATGGCGGTAGCCGCCCAGGTGTGCCGGCAGGGGGTTGTGCCAGTTGGGCTCGGCGTGGCGGAAGTCTGATGGTCGCTCAGGATGACTACGCGGTTGCGAGGGGTTAAGGGCGCGCGCACGGTGAGGGAAACTCGCTCGCTCACCGAAGGAGAACCGTTTCATGCGTGCACGAACACCGCGGCGCCTGGCCGCAGTGGCCCTGTCGACCGCGATCGTCGTCGGGTCCGCCGGGACCGCGATGGCGGCCGACTTCCCGCCCCCGCGCTCGGTCCGTGCCGACGCGCCGGTCCCGGGTTCCGACGCCCTGCTCGGCCAGGCCCGGACGCTGAGCGGCCTCGGCGGGGCCCTCGCGCCCGTCGCGGATCTGCTGACCGGCGTGCTCAAGGGCGGGTCGCCGGCCGACGTCACGGCGCTGGCAGGCAAGGCCACGAGCGCCCTCGACGCGGTGAAGCCGGTGGCCCCGGCCAAGCCCCCGGCCGCGCCGGCCATCCCGCCGGCCGCCTCGGGTCTTCCGGCCGTGCCGCTGGGCGGGCCGGAGCAGGCGCCCGCGCCGGACGACATCAAGGGCGACGCCGTCACGGCGGTCCAGAAGGGCGTGGACGACCTCCTGAAGGCGGTCACCAGTGCCAATGCCGGGGGCATCGTTCCCGCGGCCACCGCGGTGGTCACCGGCCTCGTCGGCCTCGTCCTGGCCGTCGTGACCGGCAGCGGTCTGCCGGTGCCCAACCTGCCGGGTGTGCCCAAGGCGCCCACGGACGCCGTGCCGAAGCTGCCCGCCTGAGCCGTACCCCCGGAGCGCCGGACCGTCACCGACGGGACCGGCGCTCCCGGCTGTCCGCCGCCGCCAACTGGCCGTCCGGGCAGTGGAATTCATGAAAGCTCATACGAGTATCTGCGGGTCCCCGCAATTGGGTGGCAGGCCATGAATCCGGTACCGAAGAGTTTCCCGGGCGTCGGGGAGTCGTTACCCAAGTCGAAGCAGCGCAATGCATTCATGCACCAGCACGGTTCGGCGACGGAACTCGCCGCGGAAGGATTGATGATGAAGTCGATGAAGGTTGCCGCCGTACTCGCCGGATCCCTCGCGGTGGTGGGGGCGGCGGCGCCGGCCTTCGCGGCCGGCGACCTCCCGCCCATGAGCCTCAACGGCGGCCTCGACACGATCGCCCAGAACGTGTCCTCCGCGCCGAACATGGTCGACGCGTCGCCGCTCCGCACCAACCTGCTCGACCCCAAGTCGGACGACTCCCTGCTGCACACGGTGGGCAGCACGGCGCGCGACCTCAACAAGACCAATGGGGCGCCCAACCCGGGCCAGCTCCTCGGCGGAGTTCCGCTCGGCGGCTGACCGCACACGAACGGGTCTTTCCCGGCGGTGAATTGATGGGCCGTACGGCCCTTCGTGCGCTGTACGAGGGAAAGACAATAAACCCGGCGTGTTCGCTTCCGGCGGCTCCCGGCCATTTGCCTACGCTGAGGCAACCCCCGAATGGAAGGTTCCATCATGAACACTGCCAAGAAGACGGCTCTCGCCCTCGCCGCCGCCGGTCTCGCCACCGGTGCCGCCTCCGGTGCGGCTTTCGCCGACGCGGGCGCGCAGGGCGTGGCCGCCAACTCGCCCGGCGTCCTGTCCGGCAACATGGCGCAGGTCCCGGTCCACGTCCCGGTCAACGTCTGCGGCAACACGGTCGACGTCATCGGTCTGCTGAACCCCTCGTTCGGCAACACCTGCGTCAACTCGGACTGATACAGGGCCGGTTGACGCCGGTTCGGCGCGGTTCATGGTGAGCGGCTTCGTGGAGTTGGGGATCCCGGAGCCGCTTCGCTGCGTCCGGGCGCGGGCGGCCGCGCGAGGGGCCGGGAAGAGCGGTGAAGGACGGTTCATCCAGATGGGTGACAGCTGCGAAGGGCTCGGCCCGGAATGTCCTAGAGTCCCGGCATGACTTCAGCCACCAGTGCCGTACAGCCTTCCAGGGCAGCCCTGTTGGGCTCGCTCATCGTCATCGCGTGGAGCGGTGAATCCCCCGACGGATCCGGCGATGTGCCCTTCCTCATGGCGTACTCCCTCGGTGACGGAGCCGAGGGCCCCGAGGGTGCGGAGGCCGCGGCGCGGTCGCTGCTCGACGAGATCGGCATGCCGGCCGGCAGCGTCGTCGACCAGTCCCAGGGCGGCTCGTTCCCGGTGACCCTCATCGTCCAGGGCGGCCAGGCCGTTCTGACCATGCCGACGCTCAACGCCCAGTGCCCGGTGCCGCCCGAGTGGCTGGCCGCCGCCGAGGAGCGCGGCACCGTCCAGTTCATGTTCGCCACCCGCTCCTGGCCCGAGGGCGTGCCCGGAATCGCCGTCGGCGACGAGCAGTTGAAGGCGTTCGCGGGCGACGAGGACACCATCACCACCGCTGGCCACTGCGTGCTCCCCGTCCGCCGCCTGCGCGGCTGACCGCACCCCACCGCCGGACGAGAACGGAGACGCAAGCCATGCCCCTCCCCGGGACGATCCCGCAGCAGGCTCCCGCCACCGACTCGTCCGGCCCCCCACCCGCGGTCGCCGCCTTCGGCGCCGGGCGGGGCTTCGCCTGGATGGTCGTCCTCGCCGGCGCGGCAGGCCTCCTCGCCTCGTGGGTCATCACCCTCGACGAGTTCGAACTGCTGCGGAACCCCGACTTCGTACCCGGGTGCAGCCTCAACCCGGTGATCTCCTGCGGCAACATCATGAAGAGCGCGCAGGCTTCCGTCTTCGGCTTCCCCAACCCGATGCTCGGCCTGGTCGCGTACGGGATCGTCGGCTGTGCCGGCATGAGCCTGCTCGGCGGCGGCCGGTTCGGGCACTGGTACTGGCGGACGCTCAACGCGGGGGCGCTGCTCGGGGTCGGGTTCGTCAGCTGGCTGCAGTTCGAGTCGCTGTACCGGATCAACGCGCTGTGCCTGTGGTGCTGCCTGGCGTGGGTCGCCACCATCGTGCTGTTCTGGGGCGTGACCGGCCTCAATGTCGTCAAGGGCGCACTGTCCACGCCGAGTTGGGCACGCAGCCTGTTCGCCGAGTTCGGCTGGGCGGTGCCCGTGCTGCACATCGGGGTCGTCGGGATGCTGATCCTGACCCGCTGGTGGGACTTCTGGACCGGCTGAGCCCGGCAGGAACGTTGCTCCGACCGCGTGAATCGACCGCACCCGCCGCCACGGTGGCCGCCCGTCGGCGTTGACCCGACTGACCAGTCGCATGGTTGAAGCCTCCCCGGGCCGTGCAGCCAGTACCGGCCCGGGGAGCGCCGGCTGCCGCGCGCCGACGGCGGCGGCCGTTTCCTGCGACTCCGGGTGTCGTCGAACCCGGCATCGGACAAGGAGCGGACGTTTGGACGGGCCCCGGAACCAGCACGGTTTCCGGGGCCCACGTGTGTGCCGGACCCGTCCGCTCCGGCGAGCACGAGGGAGACGCCGATGAACGACGCGACGCACTTCTGGCGCCCATCGGGGCCGGGCCGCACCCGCCCCCGGGGCCGCGTCCCCGAACCCGCGGGGCCCGGCGCGCCCCCGCCCCGCACCGCCTGGCAGCTCGCCCGTCGGGGCCTGTTGCGTGCCGCGTTCGTCTCGGCGACCGCCGCCTTCACCGCGGCGGCCCTCTCCCGCATCCCGGGCGCCACCCCGTACGGCGAGCCCGCGGGCGCGGCCGGGCCGGAGCCCGACGAGGGCGCCGCCTTCGACGAGATGTACGCCGGACACCGCGTCCAGGGCCGGCCGCTCCGGGCGGCCGGCGCCGAGGTGGCCGTGTTCGTGGACGGCAGGCAGCTGGACCTGATGCGGCGTGCCGACGGCAGCTATCTGAGCTCGGTCGACCACTACGAGTCGTACGCCACCGCACGTGAGGCCGCCCGCGCGGCCGCGCGCGAGCTGGGCCCCGCCAGGCTCGCCGCCGTACCCGTGCACGGCAGCCACCAGGGGGGAGCGGGCCGTGGTGTACACGCGTAAGAACCAGCGGAACCTGACGAGCGCCGAGCGCAAGGCCTTCGTGAACGCGGTGCTCGAACTCAAACGCAGCGGCGCCTACGACGAGTTCGTGCGCATCCACATCGAGTTCTACGTCCCGGACGGCGACGACGGGCTGCGGGTCGCGCACATGGCGCCGTCCTTCCTGCCCTGGCACCGCCAGTTCCTGCTCGAGTTCGAGCGGGCCCTGCAGAAGGTCAACCCCCGTGTGACCGTGCCCTATTGGGACTGGACGCGCGACCGCTCGCCCGCCTCTTCGCTGTGGTCCGAGGACTTCATGGGCGGCAACGGCCGGCGCGGCGACCTCCAGGTCATGACCGGGCCGTTCGCGTACGGGCACGGCAGGTGGGAGCTCGCGGTCGACGTCACCGAGAGCCGCTTCCTGACCCGGGACCTGGGCCGCCCCAGGGACCCCGTGGACCTGCCCGTCGTCGCCGACGTGGCCCGGACGCTGGCCGACCCGGTGTACGACGTGGCGCCCTGGGACTCCACCAGCAAGTCCGGGTTCCGCAACCGCATGGAGGGCTGGACGACGGGGATGTCGGGCAGCGCCCGCTTCCGCATGCACAACCGGGTGCACCGCTGGGTCAGCGGCGTCATGCTGGGCGGGGCCTCCGTCAACGACCCGGTGTTCTGGCTGCACCACGCCTACATCGACAGCCTGTGGTCGCGCTGGCAGGCCGCGCACCCGAAGTCCAAGCGCTATCTGCCGGATGTGCCGCCGCCGTCCGGAGACCCCCAGCACGGCCGGGTGGCGGCCCTGCACGAGCCGATGCCGCCGTGGGACGTGCCGCCGGCGGCACTGCTGGACCACACCGGGATCTACCGGTACGCCTGACACGGCGACGGCCTCCCGGGGGGAGAGATCCGGGAGGCCGCGGTACTGCCGTGGTGCGTGACCGGCCGGGCCGCCGCGAGGCGCCCGGCCGGAGCGGGGGCACTCAGCCCCCGTAGCCGCCCTCGTGGTGGCTGTCGGCGTTGACGCAGGTGTTGCCGAACGCGGGGTTCAGCAGACCGATGACGTTGACCGAGTTGCCGCAGAGGTTGACCGGGACGTGCACCGGAACCTGGAGCAGGTTGCCGGAAAGGACTCCGGGGGAGTTCGCAGCGACGGCCTCGGCGCCAGCATCGGCGGAGGCAATACCCGCACCGGCCAGCGCCATGGCGCCTGCTCCGGCGACGACGGCGGCCGTCTTCGCGATACGAGACATCAAAGTTCTCCTTGATATGGACACGCGACCGCAGACACGCAGTCGTCATTTCACTTCAACGTGCCGATCGGGCATAGGTAACGGACACCTGCGTGCAAAACGGTTCTGCACGGCCCGATCGGCGCAGGCTTTGCCGCTACTTGCCGTACCGGCTGCGCGAGGCGCGCCGGGAGAGGGCCACCGCCGCCGTGCCGGTGACGACCGCGCCCACGCTCAGCGCGCCGAGCAGCGAGGCCCTGGAGTCGGCGCCGGCGTGGGCGAGCTGCGGCGGGGCCGGGGCGGGGTGGCCGGCGGCGTGTGCCGCGTACCCGGTGCCAAGGACGGAGAGGAGCGCCGCGGCGAGGGCGGCCCGCGTCACGGTTCCCGAGAACTTGTCCATGCCTGTGACCCTTCAACAGAGAGAGCGGGGTGGGGGAATCAGATGCTGATACGCGTAATTGGGTCGGACCCGCCCCGCCCCGGCGCCCCGGCCACGCGCGCCGCAGCCGACAGACAACCCGTCCGGCGCAGCCCCCGGCCCCCGCACGGCCCAGCGCCGGACAGGGCGCGGGGCGCGGTCACCGGGCGCCGCGATAGGCGTGCGCCGCCCGTGGGTTGATGCCGCACTCCCACAGCCCGTGCGGGCAGTAGTCGGTCAGGGTCTGGTAGACGGGCCGGTATCTGCGGAACCAGGCGGCCATTCCGCGCACGTACGCCGGGTCGTCGCCGTTGCGGAACAGGCCCCACTCCGGGTACGAGACCGGCTTGTGGTGCCGGGCGGCGAAGTCCACCTGGGCCCGCAGCCCGTACGGCTCCTCGACCTGCTGGGCGAACGACATGCCGGCGGGCTGGTCGTACGCGTCCATGCCGAGGATGTCCACGAAGGCGTCCCCCGGGTAGCACTCGGTCCACGGCACCGCGTCGCGTCCCCGGCTCGGCGCGAAGTCGAACCGGAAGCGCTGCCCCGCCACCGAGCGCATCGCCGTCACGACGCGACGCCAGTACGTCCGCCACGCGGCCGGGTCCGGGCCGCACCGGTGCGTGTAGGTGACCCCGTTCATCTCCCAGGCCAACACCACGATGGTGTCCGGAAGTTGGAGCTGGACCAGGTGCTCGGCCAGCGCCCGGAAGTGGCCGTCGAAGGCGCCTCGGGCGCCCTGCCCGAGCAGGCTCGCCACCCGCGCGTCGGGCAGGCCGTCCTCGTTGTGGTCGAGCATCGGCACATTGAGGACGAAGACGCGGTCCGCGCGCTCGTGACGCCAGCGGGCCCAGGGGCCGAGCAGCGCCGGCGACCCCTCGATGTCGTGCCAGGTGCCGCCCGGCAGATAGGTGTGGCCCGCGAGCAGCGGGCCCCGGCCGCGCCACTTCTCGGCCGCCGCGAGCCTGCCGACGCCGTCGCCGCCGGAGCCCGTGAAGATGCTCGCCGCGTTGCCGGACGGGGGCGGCACCGGCCCCTGACGCCCGCTGTCGGAGGCGAGCGGGACGAGGAACGACAGCAGCAGCGCCAGCACGCACAGTGCGGGCTTCCACGCGGTCCGGGCGGCCGGGGCGGAGCGCTCGGGGCCCCGGGGGGCGGCGGCGCGGCGGGGGCCGGGCGTCAGTGGCCCGGGGAGGCGGCGCCTCCGCGCTGGAGCGCCCCGCTCAGCGAGGCGACGCCGGAGGTCAGGGTCTCGCCGATCTTGCCCTTGCCGCCGAGGACCTTGGGCTGCCCGAACTCGCTGACGCTGCCCTGCCCGGCGACCCCGTTGTCGGCGGCGGCGATGCCCGGGGCGGCCAGGAGCAGGAGGGACGCGGCGACGGTGACGGCCTTGAAGCGGTGGTGAGTGTTCATGCCCGGTACAACGCCGCCCGCCCGGTGAGGGTGCGCGGCGGCCGGGCGGTTCACGGCCTGGGCACGTCGAAGGCGAAGCGCTGCTTGCGCACCCGGTGGTCGAAGTTGGAGGTGCCCAACTCCGGCTCGCCGAGCGTGCGTACGGCCAGCGGCCGGGTCAGCAGTTCACGCAGTACGGCCTTGATCTCCAGGCGGGCCAGGTGCGCGCCCAGGCAGAAGTGCGGGCCGCCGCCCCCGTAGCCCAGGTGCGGGTTGGGGTCCCGGGTGATGTCGAAGGCGTCCGGTTCGGTGAAGACGTCCCCGTCGCGGTTGGCCGACGCGTACAGGAGCATCACCTTGTCGCCGGGCAGGAAGGTGTGTCCGGAGAGCACATAGCGCGTGGTGACGGTCCGGCGGAACTGGATGATGGGCGTCGAGTGGCGCACGATCTCGTCGACCGCGCCGTCCGCGTACCGCTCGAAGTCGTCCAGCAGCAGGGCCAGTTGGTCGGGATGGTCGGTCAGCAGGGACAGGGCGTGGGCGATGGCGTTACGGGTCGTCTCGACGCCCGCGACCAGCAACAGCGAGAAGAACGAGCCGAGTTGACGGTATGTCAGCCGCTGGCCGTCAACGTCGGCGCACACCAGGGCCGAGATGAGGTCGCCGGTCGGGTTCTTGCGCCGCTCGCGCCCGAGGCGGGCCACCGTCAGCTGCATCCGGGCCAGCGCCCGCAGCCCCTTGCCGGGGCTCATCAGCCGGGCGCCGATGCCGCGCCGCACCCCGGCGTGCTCGGAGGCCCGGTCGATCTGGCGGGCGATGCGGCGGCGGTAGGCGTCGGGCACGCCGAGCATCGCGCAGATGACCTCGAACGACATCCGGGACGCCACCGCCGAGACGAACTCGTCGGGCCGCTCGGCGACCATGTCGTCCACGATGCGTACGGCCAGCTCACGGATGCTGACCTCGGTGGCGGCGAGCAGGCGCGGGGTGAACGCCTGCTGCACGATGCGCCGGAGACGGGTGTGGTCGGCGCCGTCGAGATTGACCATCGAATCGCCGAACACGGCCCGCACCCAGCGGGCCGGCTCCGGCGACGTGACCCCCGGCGCGCTCGCGAACACCCGGGGGAGCCGGCTCGCCTTCAGTACGTCGGCGTGCCGGACCAGGGCGTAGAAGCCCTGCTCGGGGCGGCGCCGGCCGGCCCGGCGTTCGGTGAAGAACACCGGGCGGGGCCGTTGCCTCAACTCGGCGAAGACCGCCAGGCGTTGTGCGGCCGGCTGCTTCCAGAACGCCGGGTCGGCGAGATCGGCCGAGGCGCCACGGGGGGCCGGTACCGTCCGGGGGTGAGTCACGCTCGCACCGTCCTGGCCGCCGCGCGGCTGTCGAACAACACTGTCGGACAAGGGAGTCGCGGTCGAGGGGAGGGTCAGCCGACCAGGGCGTGACCGGCCTTGACCGCGTCGTTGGCGGCCTTCACCGCCTCGCCGCCGGCCTTCACGCCGTCCTTCACCGCGGTCACCTTCTGGCCCACCTTGTCCCCGACGACGCTGTTCGCGGCGGGCTTGAGCTGGGCACCGGCGGCGCTGGTGGTGCGCGCCGCACCGCTGAGGGTGCCGCCGAGGTCGAAGGCGTGCGCGGAGGGGGCGATGACGGCGGCGAGGGCGGTTCCGGCCGCGGCGGCCGCGAGGTATCGACGTACGTTCATGCCGCCTACAACGCACGAGCCGGGCGGAGGGCACGCCCCGTGGCCCCAAGCCCCGCGCACGGGGTCCCCGTTGCTGCAAGCAGGGGAACTTTGCAGTGATACCGCCGCCGGGATCGTTCTTGCTGAAAGACACGGCCGAGTAGGCCACCAGGGAAGGAAGAGAACACCCATGGGAATCACTTCACGCGCGGGCCTGGCGGGCATCATGGCATGCATGGCGACCGCGGCCGCCGTGGCACCGGCCGCGGCAGCCCCCGCCGTTCCGGTCACCGTCCCCCTCGGCACCCTGAACACGGTCCTGCCCTTCGATGCCCCCACCCTGCACACCGGCCTGCCGCTGCCCGTCCCCGGCGCCCCGGACGGCCCGCGCTATGTGAAGGGCAACCTGCTGCCGCACAACATGGTCCCCGCGATCCCCGTCGAGTCCGCGCTGCCGAACACCCAGATCGACACGCCGGTGCCCGACCCGCTGAGCGGCCGCAACCTCGGCACCCCCGCCCTGGTCAGCCCGGACACCACGCTGCACACCATCACCCCGGGCGCGGACCTCGGCGCCCCGCTCAGCGAGCCGCGCACCGCCCTGTTCGGGCTCCCCGCCATCGTCCTGCCCGAGGCCGGCGTGACCGCCCCCGCGCTCCAGGGCGCGCCCGCCGCGACCGCGACGTTCTGAGTCCCGGCAGGCCCAAGCAGCGCTCTACGTACAGGAGTTGGCACATGTCCCGTCCGCCCAGGAACGTCCTCGCCGTGGCCCCGCTCGGCCGGGCGCTCACCGCGCTGCTCGCCGTGGCGGCCGTCTCGGCCCTCGCGGCCGGGGGCGCCAAGGCCGCGCCCGTACGGCCCGACCCGCACGGCGTGGACGTGGCTCAGGACGCGCTGCCGCCGTGGCCCGCGCCGGCGGACGCGTCGGCCGCGGTCGCGGCGGCGGGTCTCGAGATGCTCCCGGCCGAGGGAGTGGTGCAGCACACCCACACCCATCTGGACGTCCTCGTCGACGGCCGGCCCGTCACCGTCCCCGCCGCCATCGGCATCGACGAGCCGCGCCGCCGGATCAGCCCGCTGCACACCCACGACACCAGCGGCGTGATCCACGTCGAGTCGCCGCGCAAGGCCGTGTTCACCCTCGGCCAGTTCATGGCGGAGTGGCGGGTCCCGCTCGACGCGAAGCGCATCGGCGGCCTGCACGCGGGCGGCGGCCGCCATCTCACGGCGTACGTCAACGGGCGCCGGGCGGCCGGGAATCCCGCGGCGCTCGTGCTGCGTGAGCACGACGAGATCGCCCTCGTCTTCGCGCGGGACGGCGACAAGCATCCGGTCCCGAAGACTTACGCCTGGTCGAACGGCCTGTAGTACGCCCCCGGCCACCGGTGCGGGCGGCGAGCCCGGCCGTCCGGCAGAACGTTTCTCCGCACGGTTCGTTGGACCGCGCGGAACAGGATCCGTGTCGCGGCGCGGACAGTGCGCCAGCAGCTCCTGCCCGGGGCTCTACTCCCCCCGGACAGGAGCTGCTGTCTTCGGCGCGGCCGTGCCCGGGCGGGGCCGTTCGAGTGGGTAGGCCTGTCGGGTGAGAGCGGGGGCCGCCCGTGTCCGGTGCTGTCGCGGCCCGTTGTGCAGGCGTGATCTCAACACGACGAATCGCCACAGTCCTTGCCGTCGCCGCCGGTGCCTCGGGCATCGCCGCGACGACCGCGAGCGCCGCGGGCCCGCTCGACACCCTGGTGAAGCCGGTCAACCCGGTCAGCGAGCTCGACACCCTCGCGACGAGCAACATCCCGGCCCCGTACGCGGCCCAGCTGCCCAAGGTCAAGAACCAGCTGGCCGGGCTCAGCCACCTCAACGACCTGGGCCAGCTCTCCCAGCTCACCGACCCGCTCGCCCCGCTCATGGGCCTCGTGCCCTCGGTGGAATGAACGTACGCCGCCGGACCCGACGCGACACGGGCACGCGCCCGGAACGAGGTGTTCCGGGCGCGTGCCCGTGCGGTTGAGCTTCGGTCAGAGCAGGTGCAGACCGAGGCCGAGCAGACTGTGGTCGTGCCAGTGGTGATGGTGATGGTGGTGCTCGCGGCCACCGTCGTCGTCACGGTCGTGCGCCGCGACGCGCGGGGCTGCCTGCGGGGCGGCCTGGGCGGTCGCGGCTGCGGGGACTATCACGGCGGCGGAAAGCGCGGCCACAACGGCGGCGCGGCGGAGGATGCTCACTATGAACTCCACGTTCGGTGGACAAACCTGACATCCCGAACGCTAGGTCGGCCACCGCGCGCTGTCGCGCCGAGTGACCGGGCGGCTACTCCACGCGAGGGTCCCCGCTCCGTGCCCCGAGCTCAGCGGGCGATGTCGGTGATGTCCGCGTACCCCTCGATGGCGTGCGGCTCGCGCGAACCCGGTCCCACATAGCGGGCGGAGGGCCGCACCAGACGACCCGTCCGCTTCTGCTCCAGGATGTGCGCCGACCAGCCCGCGGTGCGCGCGCAGGTGAACATCGACGTGAACATGTGCGCCGGCACCTCCGCGAAGTCCAGGACGATCGCCGCCCAGAACTCCACGTTCGTCGCGAGCACCCGGTCGGGCCGCCGCGCGTGCAGCTCCTCGAGCGCGGCCTTCTCCAGTGCCTCGGCCACCTCGAAGCGGGGCGCGGCCAGCTCCTTGGCGGTGCGGCGCAGCACCCGGGCGCGCGGGTCCTCGGCGCGGTAGACGCGGTGGCCGAAGCCCATCAGGCGCTCGCCCTTGTCGAGGGCCTGCTTCACGTACGCCGTGGCGTCCCCGGTCCGCTCGATCTCCTCGATCATGCCGAGCACCCGCGAGGGCGCTCCGCCGTGCAGCGGGCCCGACATCGCGCCGACCGCGCCGGACAGGGCGGCCGCGACGTCGGCGCCGGTCGAGGCGATCACCCGGGCGGTGAACGTCGAGGCGTTCATGCCGTGCTCGGCGGCGCTCGTCCAGTACGCGTCCACCGCCTTGACGTGCTTGGGGTCGGGCTCGCCGCGCCAGCGGATCATGAAGCGTTCGACGACGGACTCCGCCTTGTCGATCTCCCCCTGCGGCACCATCGGCAGGCCCTGCCCGCGCGCCGACTGGGCGACGTACGACAGCGCCATGACCGCGGCCCGCGCCAGGTTGTCGCGGGCGGTGGCCTCGTCGATGTCGAGCAGCGGCTTGAGGCCCCACACCGGCGCCAGCATGGCGAGCGCGGACTGCACGTCCACCCGGATGTCCCCGGAGTGGACCGGGATCGGGAACGGCTCGGCGGGCGGCAGGCCGGGGTTGAACGCCCCGTCCACCAGGAGGCCCCACACGTTCCCGAACGAGACGTGTCCGACCAGGTCCTCGATGTCGACGCCCCGGTAGCGAAGGGCGCCGCCCTCCTTGTCCGGCTCGGCGATCTCCGTCTCGAACGCGACGACTCCCTCAAGTCCGGGTACGAAGTCGGACATCTGGCGGCTCCTCAGGATGTGTACGACGGGCTGCGGGCGGGCCGTGCCGCCCCGGGTCCCTCGGTCATGCCCCGTACGGCGGTCAGGAATCCCGCCGGGGGTCTCAACGCGTGTATGGAGGCCACAGTGGCCCAGCCGAGAGTTTGGCGGGTTCCGCCGATGCGGGGAAGCGTGACATCCGGCACACTGCCCCAATTCGGCGGCGCAGGGTTAACGCCCCGCCGTCGCGGGCAAACTGCGCCCCCGCCGGGCCCCGGGCGCCGGTGCGGCAGGATGGGCGGGTGACCGACCTGGACCCCGCAGCGATGCGCGAGCAGTACCGCACCACCCTCCTCGCCGAGGAGGACCTGGCCCCCACGCCCCTGGGGCAGTTCGCCCGCTGGTTCAAGGAGGCCGTGGCCGGCGGACTGCACGAGCCCAACGCGATGGTCGTCGCCACCGCCACCCCCGACGGCCGCCCCTCCACCCGTACCGTGCTCCTGAAGTCCTACGACGAGCACGGCTTCGTCTTCTTCACCAACTACGCCTCGCGCAAGGCCGCCGAGCTGACCGCGAACCCGTACACCTCACTGCTCTTCCCCTGGCACCAGCTGGCCCGCCAGGTCATCGTCACGGGCACCGCTTCCCGGGTCCCGAGGGACGAGACCGAGCGCTACTTCCGCAGCCGCCCGCACGGCTCCCGGCTCGGCGCCTGGGCCAGCGCCCAGTCCTCGGTGATCGCCTCCCGGGACGAACTGACCGTGCGCTACGAGGAGTTGGCGGCCCGCTACCCCGAGGGCAGCGATGTCCCGGTGCCCGAGGGCTGGGGCGGGTTCCGGGTCGCGCCCGAGACCGTCGAGTTCTGGCAGGGCCACGAGAACCGGCTGCACGACCGGCTGCGGTACGCGGCGGAGGGCGGGGCCTGGCGCGTGGAGCGGCTCGCACCCTGACGCGGGCGGGCCCGGGCATGCAGAAACCCGCGGGCTCGGGTTCCTCCGGAGAGGAGCCGGCCGGACGTACCGGCGAGCCCGCGGGTCGGTGACTGCTTGGGAATTCGGCCGGCGTCATGCCGGCACCGCACAAAGAGTGCGACTGGCAGGCGTCAGCCCGCAGTCACCTCACGCGTCCGGTTTGCATACATCTGTCAAACCACCTCCCTTCTCGTGTGCACCACACATTAGGCAGGCTCCCGGCACCCCTCAACCCATTTATTTCCCGGTGCGGGCCCGCTCCTCGGCGCTGCGCTCCACGCAGAACTCGTTGCCCTCGACGTCGGCCATGAGGATCCAGCCCGTGCCGTCCGGCTCGCGGTGGTCGGCGACCACCGTGGCGCCCAGGGCGACGAGCCGGTCGGCCTCCTCGTCGCGGGTGCGGTCCTGGGGCTGGAGGTCGAGGTGGACGCGGTTCTTGACCGACTTCGGCTCCGGCACCGCGATGAACAGGAGCCCGATGCCGTCGGCCGTGACGAGCGCCTCGGGGTCGCCGGGGACGTCGTCCTCGCCCAGGGTGCCGCCGAGCGCCTCGGCCCAGAAGGAGGCGAGCCTGTGGGCGTCGGCGCAGTCGAAGGTCACGTGGCGTACGAGAGAAGTCATGGCCGTCACTATGCGGACGCGGGGCGGCGGCCGTCCAGGCGCGGCCGGTAACCGACGTTGGCCGGAAGGGATTTCCCCGAAGTCGGTGTGGGATGCGTCACGTTCGAGTTGAATGATCCGACGTGCGTCAGTCCCGCGCGTCAGCCGTGTGAATGCGGCGACCACGTCCTGCAGGGGGTGCCAGGATGAGTGCTTCCCGGAGTGAGACCGCCAGTGCTCCGGTTCCGGACGGACCCGGCGGCGGGCCCGCGAGTACGGCCGTACCGGAACCCGGCGGGGACCTCCTCGCCGCACTGCTCGACGGGATGGACGCGGCGCTCTGCGCGTTCGACGCGGACGGCGTGGTCACCCACTGGAACCGCGAGGCCGAGCGGATCCTCGGCTGGCCGGCCGACGAGGCCGTCGGGCGGCGCGGATTCGCGGGCTGGGCCGTGCGGGCCGCCGACGCCGACGAGGTGCGCGGCCGGATCATGGCCGTCATGGACGCGCCGGGCCGCCAGGTCCACGAGTTCGCCCTGCTGCGCAAGGACGGCGGCCGCGTCCTGGTCCGTACGCAGTCGGCGGGGGTGCGGGGCGCGGACGGCACCCCGGCCGGGGTGTACTGCGCGTTCAGCGAGGTGCACGCGCAGATCGACCTGGAGCGGTCCATCGCGCTGAGCGAGGCCCTGTCCGAGGACGGGACCTGGGGCGTCGTCCTGGTCGACGTCGACCTGCGGCCCACCGTCGTCAACGCCTACGCCGCCCGCGCGCTCGGCACCGGGCGCGCGACCCTGCTCGGCCGCCCGCTCGGCGAGCTGATCGTGCGGGGCGTCGAGGAACTGGAGTGCGCCCTCCAGCACGTCCTGGCCGAGGGCGCCCCGGCGACCCCCGCCGAGGTGTGGGTGACGCTGCGCACCACGGAGGGCGAGCGGCGGCGCTGCTGGCGCAGCGGATTCCTCCGGCTCTCGTCACCGCTGGCGGAGGAACCCGTACCGCTCGGGGTCGGCTGGCTCTTCCAGGACGTGACCGACGCCCGGCTCGCCGAACAGGACGCGGACCGGCTCCGCTTCCGCTCCAACCAGCTGCACCGCGCCTCGCGGATCGCCGCCGAGTGCGAGGACCCGATGGAGGCGGTGGCCTCCCACCTGGACTTCGCCCTGGCCGGTTTCGCCGACCACGCCCTGGTCGACCTGGCGGTGGGCGAACGGCTGGTACGGGTCGCGGCCACCCCGGCCGGCGCTCCGGGGCCCGCCGCGGCGGTGGCGGGCGGCGGCATCCCGGTGCCCTATCCGGCGGGCCACCCGGCGCTCCAGGCGGTGGACCGGATCGGCTCGGTACGGGCCAGCGCGGGGGCCCGGGCGCAGGAGTGGGCGGTCGAGCGCCAGTGGCCGCAGGACGCCGCCCACGCCCTGTGCGCGGTGCTGCGCAGCCGCGGCCGCACGCTGGGCGTGCTGACCTTCCTGCGCGGCCCCTCGCGGCCGGCCTTCGAGCGGCCGGACGCGGTGTACGCGGAGAGCGTGGCGGTGCGGGTGGCCGGCGTGCTGGACCTCGCCGGGGTCCTGAACGCCTGACCCGCCCGGGCGCGGGTGGTGGCCGGGGGCCCGGGCGCCGTGCGCGGTTCCCCGCGCCCCTAACCCCGCTTTCGTCCGTCCACCGTGCGGGGCCGTTCGCGCAGTTCCCCGCGCCCCTGGCAGCGCCGGTGGCATGGGCATCCTCAGCCCGTCCGGCGTTTGAGGACGAGCGCCCTTAAGGCGCGATACGGGGTCTGGGGCGGAGCCCCAGGGGCCTTTTGACCCCCCCCGGGGCTTAGTGGCGGAAGAAGATACGGTCGCCGTACTCCGACATGACCCGGCCGTTCCATTCGTGGCCCCCGTCGACGTTCCCCGAACGAAGGAGCGGCGGCTCGATGCCCCGGGCCACCAGGGACTCGGCGGCCGCCGCCATCGTGGCCTGCATCAGCGCGCTGGTGACCACGGTGGACGCGGGCGCGAAGGGCGCCTCGATGCCGTCGTGGGTCAGCTCGGCGTCGCCCACCGCGATCTTGCTGTCGAGCACGATGTCGCAGTGGTCCAGCAGGAACGTCCCCGAGACGTGCCGCGACCTGGTGCCTTCGGCGTACGCCACCGAGGTGACCCCGATGACCTTGAGCCCGAGGGCCCGCGCGTTCATCGCCATCTCCACCGGCAGCGCGTTGCGCCCGGACAGGGAGATGATCACGAGGAGGTCGCCGGCCTTGGCGGGGCTGGAGTCGAGGACCGCGCCCGCGAGGCCGTCGACCCGCTCGAGGGCGGAGCCGAGCGTGGCGGGCATGACGTCGACGCCGACGACGCCGGGCACCGCGAGCAGGTTCATCAGGGCGAAGCCGCCCGCCCGGTAGACCACGTCCTGGGCGGCGAGGGAGGAGTGCCCGGCGCCGAAGGCGAAGAGGCGGCCGCCCGCCTCGACGGTGTCGGCGATCAGCGCCCCGGCGGCCGCGATGTTCGGCGACTCCTCGTCCCGCACCCGCCCCAGGAGCTCGATCGCGGCGTCGAAGAACCGACCGGCCAGCTTGCTCTCGCTCATCGCCGAGGACCCTTTCCGGGGTGGGGTTACGACCGTGCGCCGATCACGGTGCGGTCTGGACCTTTCCCCTGTCAATACGGGGCGCGCGGGTATCCGGTCAAGATGGGGGACGGCCGTCGCGGCACGGTTGTCAGTGCTATGCGTCAGAATTGATTCAGGGCCAGCGGTACGACGTTTTATGTCACAGCATCGAGGGGCACGTATGTCCGGACTGATCGACACCACGGAGATGTATCTCCGCACCATCCTCGAGCTCGAAGAGGAGGGTGTGGTCCCCATGCGGGCCCGCATCGCCGAGCGCCTGGACCAGAGCGGCCCGACGGTGAGCCAGACGGTCGCGCGCATGGAGCGCGACGGCCTGGTCCAGGTGGCGGGCGACCGCCACCTGGAGCTGACCGACGAGGGGCGCCGCCTGGCGACGCGCGTCATGCGCAAGCACCGGCTCGCCGAGTGCCTGCTCGTCGACGTGATCGGCCTGGAGTGGGAGCAGGTGCACGCGGAGGCCTGTCGCTGGGAGCACGTCATGAGCGAGGCGGTGGAGCGCCGCGTCCTGGAGCTCCTGCGCCACCCGACCGAGTCCCCGTACGGCAACCCGATCCCGGGGCTCGAGGAGCTCGGCGAGAAGGCCGAGGCGGACGCCTTCCTGGAGGACGGCATCATCAGCCTCGGTGAGCTCGACCCGGGCCCCGAGGGCAAGACGGTGATCGTGCGCCGGATCGGCGAGCCGATCCAGACCGACGCCCAGCTGATGTACACGCTGCGGCGGGCGGGCGTGCAGCCCGGCTCCGTGGTGAGCGTGACGCAGTCGCCGGGCGGGGTCCTGGTGGGCAGCAGCGGCGAGGCCGCCGAGCTCGGCGCGGACGTCGCCTCGCACGTCTTCGTCGCCAAGCGCTGAGCCAAGCGCTGAGCCTGGCGAGGGGTCGGGCGAGGGGCCGCGCGAGGAGTCGAAGGGCGATGACGGAACGTCATCGCCCTTTCTCCATAGGGCAGTTGGGCACACTTCGTGAAGGGTGCGGGAAGCTTGCGGGGAAGGCCGGTTTCCGGGTGGAATAGCAGCGGCCGGGCGGATCGCGTGCGAGGCTGTGGCTTGAGGCATATGACCGCAGAGGTGTGCGGCACGGGAGGGGGGCGGCAGCATGATGCCGTTCGAACCACTCGCACCACCGTCGGCACCCCGGCCTGCCTGGGCCTTCGCGCCGGGCCACCCGCTTCGGGAAGACCAGGGCCCCGGCGCCTCGCGGCGCCGGGGCCTGTCCTCCCCGGTGTCGACCCGGAGCCCCGAGCTCCCAGGGTCGACCCCCGCGGACCGTCTTCCCCGAGCGGCCCGCCTCCCGGAGAAGATCTCCCCTCGGCACGTTCCGTCAATCCTTGAGCGTGGTCACTCGAACGAGGGGTGTTGCGCGAGAGACGCGAGTTTTCGAATAGGGGTTCGATACTCTGCCGTGAACTGACCACTCGGGGGCTGAAGGGGGTGCCAGGGCACATGGTGCGACGCATCGATGTGACGGGGACCGGCGGGGTTCGCCTCGCCGCCTGGGAGTTCGCGGAGCAGCCCAAGGCCCGCGCGGAGGTCGAACCGGCCCCGGGGGTCTTACTGCTCCACGGGCTGATGGGCCGGGCCTCGCACTGGGCCTCCACGGCCCGCTGGCTCACCGAGAAGCACCGGGCGGTCGCCCTCGACCAGCGCGGCCACGGCCGCAGCGACAAGCCCGCGGACGGCCCCTTCACCCGCGAGGTCTACGTGGCGGACGCGGAGGCGGCCGTCGAGCAGCTGGGCCTGGCCCCCGTCACCCTCATCGGCCACTCCATGGGCGCCCTCACCGCCTGGCAGCTCGCCGCCAAGCGTCCCGACCTGGTCCGCGCCCTGGTCATCTGCGACATGCGGGCCTCTCCGCTCGGCGCGGCCTCCCAGCGTGAGTGGCAGGACTGGTTCAAGTCCTGGCCGCTGCCCTTCGCCACGCTCGCGGACGTACGCAAGTGGTTCGGCGAGGACGACCCCTGGGTCGAGCGCCCGAGCCCCGCACGGGGCGAGTTCTTCGCCGAGGTCATGGCCGAGCGGGCCGACGGCTGGCGCCCGGTGTTCTCCCGCCGCCAGATGCTGACCTCCCGCGAGACCTGGGTGTACGACGCGCACTGGGAGGAGCTCGCGCTGGTCGACTGCCCCGCGCTCGTGGTGCGCGGCCTGGACGGCGAGCTCGGCCGCGCGGAGGCCCAGGAGATGGTCCGGGTGCTGCCGCGCGGGCAGTACGCGGAGGTGGCCGACGCGGGCCACCTCGTCCACTACGACCAGCCCGACGGCTGGCGCACCGCGGTCGAGCCGTTCCTCGACGGGGTCCTCACCCCGTGAAGCCCGGCCCGGCCCGGCGCCGCGCGCAGTTCCCCCACCCCGGGGGCGGAGCCCCAGGGGGTTGGAATCAGCCCGAGCTGACCGCCGTCAGGATCTCCGGGAGGCGGGCAGCCGTGCGCGGCGCCGCCACCTTCAGGCCCGCCCAGCAGATGAGCGCCCCGTACGCCGCCCCCAGCGGCAACAGCAGCCACAGGCCCGCGTGGTTGCCCGAGACGTGCAGCCAGATCGCGAGGGCGATAATCGGCGCGCACAGCAGCGCACCCGCCACCATCCCGCCGAAGATCGACAGGGCCGCGATGCCGCCCTGCCCCGGCGCCACGTTCTTGCGGCTGTCCTGCGGGATCGAGTACGCCAGCGTCGCCGACGCCACCGAGCCCGTCGCCAGCATCGCGCCGAGCAGCGAGAGCGCGAGCCCGACGACCTCCGGCAGCTTCGCCCAGTCGTCGAGCATCCCGGCCGTCACGGCGGCCACGAGCAGCGTGTAAGGAAGCGTCACGAGCAGCAGCGCGAGCGCCCGGGCGCGCAGCTCCAGATAGGCGTCCCGGGTCGAGGAGATGGTCTGGAGCACCATCCAGAACGCCGAGGTGTCCTGCCCGAACTGGTTGTACATCTGCACGCCGAGCATGCCGGTCGCGAAGCACGCGAAGTACACGGTGCCCGCGCCCTGGAGGGCGTTGAAGACCGGCACGATCAGGCCGATCGCCAGCGAGGTGATCCAGGCGGCCTTGGTCTTGGGATCCCGCCAGGCGTAACGCAGCGTACGCAGCATCACGGTGCCGGTGCGGCCCTCGGGGAGCAGCCCGGCGAGGCCCTTGCCGGTGGACTCCTTGCGGGAGGCGTCGGACGCGGCGAGCGTCGAGCCGTCCGGCGTGGTCATCAGCTTCACGAGGGAGTGCTGCCAGGCGTACAGGAGCAGCCCCAACGCGCCCACCGTGAGCAGGAGTTGGACGAGCGCGCGGCCGTACGCCCCCTCGCCCGCCGAGTCCACCGCGCCGATCGCGGCGGCCGGCGGCAGCCAGCGCACCACGTCCGCGGCCGGGTCCAGCGCGGACAGGCCGCCGGAGTCGCCGAGCCGCTGGGCGCCGAAGTTCACGAACTGGAAGCCCACCGCGATCACCAGACCGCTCAGCACCGCGAGGTCGCGGCCCTTGCGCGAGGTCAGCAGACGGGTGTTGGCGGCGGCGACCGCGCGGGCCAGGGCCAGGCACACGAGCAGCGCGAGCGGCACGGCGATCACCGCGACCAGGGCCGCGCCGATCCCCTGCGCCACGGCGATCGCCGAGCCGAGGACCAGACAGAGCGTGAAGAGCGGCCCGATGCCCACGAGGGACGCCACGAGGAGCGCGCCGACCAGCGGCCGCGGCCGCAGCGGCAGCATGACGAGCCGGGTCGGGTCGAGGGTCTCGTCGCCGCTGGGGAAGAAGAGCGGCATCACGGTCCAGCCGATCGCCATCAGCGCCACGAGCAGCACCGCCACGGTGCCCGCGTGCTCATTGCCGTGCAGCGCGATCAGGCCGAGCAGTTGCAGCGCCGCGAAGAGCAGCACGAGGACCGCCGAGGTGATGTAGGCGGCCCGGCGGCCACCGGACTGCCGCAGTCCGTTCCTGAGCAGCGACAGCTTGAGGCGTACGAAGACGGGCGTCAGGGCGGCGGCGCTCTGCGAGGGCGCGGTCACCGGGTACCGCCGCCGAGCCAGTCGAGGGAGTCACCGGTGGTGCGCCCGCCGGCGCCGACCAGTTCGAGGAAGGCGCTCTGCAGGGAGGCGGCCTCGCCGCGCACCTCGGCCAGGGTGCCCTGGGCGCGGATGCGGCCCGCCGCCATCACGGCGACCCAGTCGCACAGCGACTCGACCAGCTCCATGACGTGGCTGGAGAAGACGACGGTGGCGCCGGAGGCGGTGTAGCGCTCCAGGACGCCGCGGATGGTCTGGGCGGACACCGGGTCGACGCCCTCGAACGGCTCGTCCAGGAAAAGGACTTCGGGGTTGTGCAGCAGGGCCGCGGCGAGCCCGATCTTCTTGCGCATGCCGGTCGAGTAGTCGACGACCAGCTTGTGCTGGGAGCCCGCGAGGTCCAGTACGTCCAGGAGCTGGGCGGCCCGTTTGTCGACCTCGGCGCCGGGCAGTCCGCGCAGCCGGCCCGAGTAGCCGAGCAGCTCGCGCCCCGACAGGCGCTCGAACAGGCGCAGCCCCTCGGGCAGTACGCCGATGCGGGACTTCACCGCGACCGGGTCGCGCCACACGTCGTGCCCGGCCACCTCGACCGTGCCCTGGTCGGGCCTGAGCAGCCCGGTGACCATGGACAGGGTGGTGGTCTTGCCCGCCCCGTTCGGGCCGACCAGACCGATGAACTTGCCCGCGGGCAGCTCCAGATCGATCCCCGCGACGGCGATCTGCTCGCCGAACCGCTTCCACAGCCCCTGTACGCGGACGGCGGGCGGCGCCGTACGCGCTCCGCCCGCCGTGTCCGCGGTTCCTTCGAATGCCTGGTCCGGCATGGCCGTGCCTCTCATCCCCGTGATGGTGCCTACCCGGACACCATAGGAGTGGAGGGTGGCACTCGCGCTAGGGGCGGCGCGCCCTCGCGTCGGCGGCCTCGCGGCCGCAGGCGTACGCGAGCGGGCTGATCAGCTCCTCCGCGTCGGGCAGCCAGCGGTTGGCGGGGGTGGGGCGGCGGGCCCACTGCACCGCGCCCGAGCCGCCGATCCGGGTCGGCGGGGCCGCCACGTAGTCGCCCTCGCCCCGGGTGATCAGGTCCACCGAGGCGGGCACCCACCCCAACTTCCGCACCAGATCCGGGACTTTGGCGCCCGCACCCGGCAGCACGAAGAACAGCATCCGGCGGTCGGGGGTGCAGGTGACCGGGCCGAGCGTGAGCTCCATCCGCTCCATGCGGGCCAGCGCGAGGAATCCGGCCGACTCGGGCACGTCGATGGCGTCGAAGGTGCGCCCGGTGGGAAGCAGGATCGAGGCCCGGGGGCTCTTGGACCACAGCCGGCGGGCCGCGACCGCGCTGCCGGTGGCCTGGGTCGCCCAGTCCGGCCGGGCGGGGTGCCCACCCGGTTTCGGACACGCCGTGTCACCGCACGAGCAGCGCTCGACTCCCTCGTCGGCCTCCAGGGACGTGCCGGGGAAGACGTCCCAGTGCCGCTCCTCGGCGTACCGTACGGCGCTGTCCAGGAGCTGTTCGCCGCGCTGCTTGGGGATCTGTGCGGATTCCGTGTCGGTGCCCGTGCCTGTGATGGTTTCTTCCACGACGCACTCAACTGTGCCCACCACCGACGGTTACGGGCGTGGCGACCGTGGGATCAGCGGGATCGGTCCTGCATATGGGGCGCATGGGTGCATGGGCGGGGGCGCGCGTGCGGCTGTGCCACGGAGGCAGGGTAGCCATATGCGGGGGAAGCACACGGGAATGCTGGCAATGACGCCATATTCCGGATAACGCTCGTTTCTCTGCATATTCGCAGGGCAATGATCAGGGTGCTGATCACTGCCGCTCCAGGGGGTTCTCATGGCAGCCAGGCCTCTCGTCGCCCGCCAGCCGAATGAAAGGCTGCAGGCGCTCATCCAGGAAGCCGGGTGTTCCAACGCCGGGCTCGCCCGTCGAGTGAACATGGTCGGCGCGGAGCGGGGCCTCGACCTCCGCTACGACAAGACGTCCGTCGCGCGCTGGTTGCGCGGCCAGCAGCCGAGGGGGCGGGCGCCGGGGATCATCGCGGAGGCGCTCGGCCGCAAACTGGGCCGCACGGTCACGATCGACGAGATCGGCATGGCCAACGGCAAGAACCTCGCCTCGGGCGTGGGGCTGCAGTTCTCGCCCACCGTGCTCGGCGCGATCGAGCAGGTCTGCGAGCTGTGGCGCAGCGATGTGGGGCGGCGCGATTTCCTGACCGGCTCCACCGTGGCGGCCTCGGCGCTCGTCGAGCCCAGCCGGGACTGGCTGATCACCGGGGCCGACGCGCAGGTCGCGCGCAATGCGGGGCAGCGGGTCGGCGCCGCCGACGTCGAGGCGGTCAGGGCGATGACGGACGCGCTGGTGCGGCTCGACCACCAATTCGGGGCGGGCCATGTGCGGCCGGTCGTCGTGCACTACCTCAACAGCGTGGTGTCCGGGCTGCTCGCCGGGTCCTACCGGGAGTCCGTGGGGCGGCAGTTGTTCGCGGCGGTGGCCCGGCTCACCGAGCTCGCCGGATACATGGCCGTCGACACCGGCCAGCCGGGCCTGGCCCAGCGCTACTACATCCAGGCCCTGCGGCTCGCCCAGGCCGCCGACGACCGGGGATACGGCGGATATGTGCTGGCCGCGTCCATGAGCCACCTCGCCGCCCAGCTCGGCAACCCGCGCGAGATCGCCCAACTGGCGCGCGCCGCGCAGGAAGGCTCCCGCGGCCGCGTCACCCCGCGCGCCGAGGCCATGTTCTACGCGGCCGAGGCGCGCGGCCACGCGCTGCTCGGCGACGCGCGTACCTGCCAGGCGGTGGCGGGCCGGGCGCTGACCGCCCTGGAGTCCGCGGACCCCGATTCCGGCGACGACCCCAGCTGGATCGCGCACTTCGACCACGCGTACCTCGCGGACGAACTGGCGCACTGCCACCGGGACTTGGGCCAGTCGGAGGCCGCGGCCAGGCGGGCCGAGGAGTCGCTGTCCGGGCATCCCGAGACCCGGGCGAGGCGCCGCGCCATCGGGCTCGTCCTGCTGGCCACCGCGCAGGTCCAGCAGCGCGAGGTCGAGGAGGCGTGCGCGACGGGCACCCGCGCGGTGGAACTCCTGGCCACCCTGCGCTCCAACCGGGGCGCGGACTACCTGGAAGACCTCCAGGTGCGCCTGGAGCCGTACGGGGACGAGCCCGCGGTACGGGAGTTCGGGGAGCGCCTGGAGGTCCAGGCGGCCTGAAGGGTGCCGGGCCGCCTGAGGTCCGGGCGGCCCGAAGGGGGTGCGGGCCGTGCGGGCCGCCTGAGGTCCGGGCGGCCTGAAAGTGGAGGGTTGAGGGAGGGCTTGGCAAGGGCGTGGGGGGACCCGGTAGCGTGAACCGACGATTCCGTAGGTCCACGTACAGGAGTTCCGGTGACGCAGAGCCGACAGGGTGACGAGCCGCAGCTTCCGGCTGTGCGGCCCGCGCACGAGGGTGTCGTGCTGCCCGCCGACGGAAGCGGCCCCCGCGCCGGGGAGCCCCTGCCCGCGCCTCCTGGAGCCCAGCCCTGGGGTCAGCCCTGGGGCCCGCAGGGCCAGGCCGCGCCGCCGCAGGGCCCGGCCACCTTCGGGCAGCCGCTGCCGCCCGAGAGCAACGGGCGGGACGCGGAGGCGACCCAGTACATCGCGCCCGTGCCGGGCCACTCGGGCGGCGAGGCCACCCAGTACCTGGCCCCGGTGCCGCCCGGGAACGGGGACTCCGACGCCACCCAGTACATCGCGCCGGTGCCGGGCGGCGCGGGCAACTCGGGGAGCGAGGCCACGCAGTACATCGCCCCGGTGGCCGGCGGCCCGGGGAACTCGGGCAGTGAGGCGACCCAGTACATCGCGCCGGTGCCGGGCGGCGCCGGGAACTTCGGGAGCGAGGCCACGCAGTACCTCGCGCCGGTGCCGGGCGGGCCCGGGGCGCTGCCGCCCGAGCACGCCGGTGAGCCGGGCCGGTTCGGCGCGCAGTCCGCCGGCCAGAACGCCGACCCCACCCAGGTGCTGCCGCCGGTGCCCCCGGCCCCGCAGGACTCCCCGTACGGGATACGTCCGGGCGCGCCGGGCGACCGGCCGCCGCCCGCCGAGTTCGACAGCCTCTTCCGCGCCGACGGAGGAGCCCAACAGGGCGCGGACAACGCGCAGTTGCCCCGCTTCCAGCCGTCCGTACCGCTGAACAGGGCCCAGCAACAGCCGTACCAGCCGACGCAGGGCGGCCAGGGTCCGGCCGGGCAGTTCCAGGCGCCGCCGCCCTACCAGGAGCCGCCCGCGCAGCAGTCCGGGTACGAGCCGGAGCCGCGTCGGCGCAAGTCGCCGGTCGGGCTCATCGCGGCCGTCGTGGTGGGCTGTGCGGTGATCGGGCTCGGCGCCGGCGCGCTGCTCAGCGGCGGCGACGACGGCAAGAAGGACGACAAGCAGCCCGCCGCCGTCAGCTCGCCCGCCACCGGCGACGGCGGCGGCAAGAAGGACGCCGACGCGGACCCGGCCAAGGCGCAGGCCGAGGCGCTCGACAAGCTGCTCGCCGACAGCGGCAGCAGCCGGGACGCGGTGATCGGCGCGGTCGCCGACATCCGCCGCTGCGACAAGCTCGACCAGGCCTCCGCGTCCCTGCGCGGCGCCGCCAAGCAGCGCGCCGACCTGGTGACCCGGCTCGGTGGCCTCGCCCTCGACAAGCTGCCCGACCACGACCGGCTCTCGGGCGCGCTCACCAAGGCCTGGCAGTCCTCGGCGGCGGCCGACAACCACTACGCGGCCTGGTCGGACGCGGTCGCCGGGGACAAGGGCAAGAACTGCAAGGACGGGCACGCCAAGCGCACCAAGGACGCGGGCGCCGGGGACAAGTCCAGCGGCGAGGCGACCAAGTCCAAGCAGGAGGCCTCGGGCCTGTGGAACGCGATCGCCACGAAGTACGGCCTGACCAAGCGGGCGGCCACCCAGCTCTAGGGGCCCCCGGCCGGGGCGGGCGGCCCCGGTCTCAGCCGTTGGCCGCGGACGTCTCCAGGGTTGAACTCACGTCCGTGAAGCCCTTCTTGAGGGCGACGAGACGGCCCTGGCGCACCACCTGGAAGGTGACCTGGCGGTTCACGACGCGCGGGAAGTCGGGCGCCGCCAGCATGTCCTCGAAGCGCCAGCGCAGATCGGGCGTGAGCCCGCCGGTGTTCACGATCACGCCCTTGTTGAGGGTGCGCACGACGTCCACCGCGCGGACCGAGTCCTGCCCGAGCGACTCGACGAGCTTCTTCAGGACCGTGTACGCGATCCACGTGGTCTGCACGGTCGCGTCGGCCGCGTCGATGTCGTTGTCCCCGAAGGCCTGTTCGCGGATGACCTTCTTCATCGGATCCCAGCGCGGATCGTCGCTCTCCGGGTACCAGCCGGTGACGTACGCCCCCTCGAACGGGCCGTCCTTGCCGCCGGTGCGGTCGATGAGCGGCTGGCCGATCGAGCCGATCACGGAGGCGACCCGCACCTTCTGCTCGTCGCTCTCGACCCGTCTGAAGGAGTCGAATAACGTCTCGGTGCGGTCGCCGAGCACGGCCGTCACACAGCCCTTGCCGGCCTTCTGGGCCGCCGCCTTGCGTCCGATCCGGCCCACGAGCGCGGGATCCGCCCCGGCCCCGGCGAGCGCCCGCCGGGCCTCGGCGGTGTAGTCGCCGGCGTCCTCGGTCGTACGGATGTCGGCGACGGGCTCGCGGTGCGCGGCGAGCAGACCGGCGTCCAGGACGGTCGGCAGGACATCGCCCGCGATGGTGTCGGGCCGCACCAGGGAGACCTGCTCGCAGTCCTGGGCCAGCTGCCGGCCGCTGCCCGCGATCAGGGCGGCCTGGCCGCCGTTGACCGGGTAGGAAAGCGCGCTGGTGAACTCCTGGTCGGATATGCCGTATCCGCCGAGGTAGGGGATGCCGGCCACTTCGAGCGGCGGCAGGAAGGCGCTGCCGTACTGGCTGTACGAGCCGACGACGGCGACCGCCCTCTCCTTCACCGCGCGGCGCGCGCAGTCCGATGCGCCGGCCGGGGTGTTGTGCTCGTTGCAGGTCAGGACGTTCAGCTCATGGCCGTCGATGCCGCCGTTGGCGTTGACCCAGCGGGCGAACGCCTTGGCCATGGCCGGCATGCCGGGGGCGTTGGTGGCGGAGGTGCCGTCGGGCGCCCAGGTCATGACGGTGATGGGCTCCCTGGAGCCCCCCGCGACTCCAGGGAGAACACCGCAGCCGGTCAACAGGCCCGCTCCGACCGCCGAACACGCGGCGAACACGGTGGCCGTCGTGCTGATCGAACTGAGCGAGCGGCGGGGCCGGGTCGAGCCCCGGGGACGCTGCCCTCCGTAACCGGTCATGTGCCCACACACTTCCGCCTCACGGGTAACGGGAAAGTGAGCACGCGTCAACTGAGGGTGACACCCAGGTGAATTGCGGGGGCCGGTCGGGCGGGCGCGAGGGGGAACGTACGATCGAAAACGTGCAGCAAGGTTCAGCAAGCCCTTCCCGTCGCGGCCGTCGCTCCTCCACCATGGGCGGCATGCCGTTGAATGACATGCCGTGGTGGCGCTGGCGTACGAACGTACGGTCCGCGCTGCACATGCTCTCCGACCCCGTCTTCCACGAGGAGACCTGGGCGGCCGGGCGCGAAGGGTACGGGGACGTCACCGACGCCGTGTACCGCCTGGTCGAGGACACCTGGCTGGACAACTGGTCGGCCGAGAAGTACGTCGGCACGATCTTCCGGGACTCGGGCGAGGCCGCCCTCGTCGACCTCGCCGTGCTGCGGGTGCTGCGGATCATGCACCAGGTCGGCGCCGACGCCCCCGTCTCCGCCTACCTCGCCCACCACGCCTGGCCCGAGGCGGTGCGTGCGGCGCGTGAGGCGCATGTGCGGCTCGCGCAGAGTGACGGGGAGGACCCGGACGCGCCGCCGCGCTCCCTCGAAGTGCTGAGCATCCTGACCCGCTCGGCCTGAGGTCCGGATCCTGGGCCGGGGGCCGCCGGGGCGCCCGGTTGTGGCATCCTGCCTGGATGACCGACCAGTACGTCCTCACGCTCTCCTGCCCGGACAAACAGGGCATCGTGCATGCCGTGTCGAGCTATCTGTTCATCACGGGCTGCAACATCGAGGACAGTCAGCAGTTCGGCGACCGCGACACGGGCCTCTTCTTCATGCGGGTCCACTTCTCGGCCGAGGCCCCGGTGACCGTCGACAAGCTGCGCGCCAGCTTCGCGGCCGTCGGCGACTCCTTCCAGATGGACTGGCGGATCCACCGCCCCGAGGAGCGGATGCGGATCGTCCTGCTGGTGTCGAAGTTCGGGCACTGCCTGAACGACCTGCTGTTCCGCTCCCGGTCCGGCGCGCTGCCGGTCGAGATCGCGGCGGTCGTCTCCAACCACACCGACTTCGCCGAGCTCGTCGCCTCCTACGACGTGCCCTTCCACCACATCCCGGTCACCAAGGACACCAAGGCCGAGGCCGAGGCGCGCCTGCTGGAGCTGGTGCGCGCGGAGCGGGTCGAGCTCGTGGTGCTCGCCCGGTACATGCAGGTGCTCTCGGACGACCTGTGCAAGGAACTCAGCGGGCGGATCATCAACATCCACCACTCGTTCCTGCCGAGCTTCAAGGGCGCCAAGCCCTACCACCAGGCGCACGCGCGCGGCGTGAAGCTGATCGGCGCGACCGCCCACTACGTGACGGCCGACCTCGACGAGGGGCCGATCATCGAGCAGGAGGTGGAGCGCGTCGGCCACGAGGTCACTCCGGCCCAGCTCGTCGCGATCGGCCGGGACGTCGAGTGCCAGGCGCTGGCGCGGGCCGTCAAGTGGCATGCCGAGCACCGCATCCTGCTCAACGGGCGCCGCACGGTCGTCTTCGCGTAGCCGTCGCGCCCGTCGGCGTCACAGCCTGCTCAGTGACGCGGCCGCGAACAGGACGTCGCTGATGGCCTCGCGGTCGCCGAGCTGACCGGCGGCCGCCTCCTGCGGCGAGACATGGCCCGCGGCCAGCTTGCAGAACTCCACGCCGTCCAGGGCCACATGGGCCACCTCGCGGTCGGGGGACGCGACGGCGGCCGGCGAGTCGAGCGGGATGAGCCAGTCGCCGCCGCCCACGCCCTCGATCTCCAGGCGCAGCGAGCGGCCGGGGGAGCCGGCCGTGACCAGTCCGCGCGCCGGCGAGGCCAGGCCCGCCCTGCGGCGGCCGGCCAGAGTGGCGGGCAGGATGCGGGCGGCCAGGTCGATCATGCGGTGCAGATGCGCCCCGGACGGCGGGTCGTACGGGTAGTCCACCGCCTCGGCGATGTCGCCCGCGTGGATCCAGCACTCGAAGGCCCGGTCGAGCATCGCGTCCTGCAAGGGCAGTGCGAACTCCCCGTAGGGAACGGCCAGTTCGGCCACGCCGCGGCCCGCGAACGACACCGTGCGGATCAGCGCGTGGGACTGCTCGCGCCAGGGCTCGCGGACCGTGCGGGTCAGCGGGTACCGCCCGGCCCGCCACAGCGCCTCGGTGCGCGCGGCGGGGCCGCCCGCCGCCTCCTCGGGGTCCAGCGGCACCGGCTCGTCGAGCCCGAGCGCGGTCGCCACCAGCGCGTCGACGGCCATCAGATGCCCGATCACCCCGGCGACCGTGGTGCGCCGGGCGGTCTGCCGCTCCTCCTCGAACCACTTGAGGCGCACCGGCGCATGCCACTCCGCGTCCCCGAAGTCATTGAGCAGGGCGTCGAGCCGGGCGGCCTCGGCGTCGTAGGGGGCCGCCCACGCGGGCACCGGGATGCGGGCCGGGCGCCGGCCGAGGCAGTTCTCCAGGACGCGGGCGCGCAGCATCGGGTCCAGGTCGAGGCTGCGCTCGGTGTGCAGCAGGCCCACCGCGTCCCGCAGCCGCAGCGCCTCGTCGGCGCAGGGCGCGCACTCGGTGAGGTGCGCCTCGACGGCGTCGGTCTCCTCGGTGGAGCACGCGGCCAGCGCCCAGGCGCCGAGCAGCGACTTCAGCACGGTGTGCGAAGGCGGCTCGGCGACGGGCGCGGTTCGTGGTGGAACGGGTTCGTGCACCGGTGCTTCCGGCTCTGCCGACGACGACGACGGCGACGGCGACGGCGGTTCGGGGTCCGGCGGGGGCGGCGTCTCCGGCTCGGGGTCCGGCTCGGCCCTGCCCTCGGCGTCCGACTCGGCCCGGCGGTCGGGGGCCGGCGGGCCGAAACGGTTACCCTCGCGCGGCCCGGGCACGAACGTGCCGGAGCCGCCCCGGCCGCCCGTCAGGTCGTCGCCCGCCGAGCGCGGCGAGGGTATGCGCGGGGTGTTCTCGTCGTCGGGCGCCGGCTCGCCCCGCTCCAGGGGCCCGGTCACCAGGCCCGCCCGTATCCGGGCGGTGCGGCTCCCTCCGGCGGCCGGGTGTTGGCCGAGGAGAGCAGTTGCAGTCCGAGGCGCAGGCGCCGGCGCGCCTCGTCCTCGGTGATGCTGAGGTCGGCGGCGGCCTGGCGGTAGTCCCGGCGCTGGAAGTAGGCCAGCTCCAGGGCGGCGCGCAGCGGGGCGGGCATCGACGTCACGATGTAGTCGGCGCGGGCGGCCGCCGAGGCCCGCCGCACCTTCTGCTCCAGCTCCTCGGTCGAGCCCACGCCGCTCTCCTCGTACGAGGACGTCTCGTCCTGGCGAAGGCGCTGCACGGCCTGGCGCTGGGTCAGCTTGGCGACCCAGGAGCGCATCGAGCCCTGCTTGGGGTCGTAGGCGTCCGGGTTCTCCCAGACGTAGCCGAAGACCTCGCGGGTGATCGCGTCCGCCGCGCCCTCGTCGCTGAGCACGCGGTGGGCGAGGCTGTGCACGAGGGAGGCGAACCGGTCGTACAGCTCGCCGAGGGCGGCGGCCTCGCCGCGCGCGAGCCGCTGCTGCATCCGGCGGTCCCACCGAGGTGGTGCGTCCTTAGGCATAGGCTCCCCAACCCTGTCGTTCCCCGTGTGTGCCCCTGTGCGCCCGTCTCTGCGTACCTACGAATGTAATGCGACGGGCTGACAATGCACGGAGGTTTGCCTCAAGTACGCCCCCGCACGGCCGCCGGATGATAAAGGCGGTGTTTCGCCTGGGTGGGGCATGGGCAGCCGCGCAGGATGGGGGCACGGCAGCACAGAGAGGGACCGGTGGCGTGACGCTGAGAGTGGACGAGTCCGAGCAGGGCACGTGGACGGTGCTCCGGGTCAGCGGCGAGCTGGACCTGGTGACGTCGCCGGGCCTGCGCCGCCAGGTGCACGCCGTGGTCGCCGACGGCCGCCGCGACCTGGTCCTCGACCTGTCCGGAGTGCTGTTCTGCGACTCGATCGGGGTCGGCGTGCTGATCGCGGCCCGTCGCCTGATGCGCTCCTGCCAGGGCCGGCTGCGCCTCATACTGCCCGCGCGCGGGGCCCTCGACGGCAGCCACGTGAACAAGGTGCTTGCCGCACTCGGCGTACGCCGCCTCTTCGAGGTGTACGGGGATGTGGGTTCGGCCGCCGACGACCTGGCCGAGCCGATCTCCGCATAGCCGCGCTCCGCGTGGCACGCCTGGCCGTAACCCTCTCGTCCGGGCGCCACGAGTCGTACGCTCCCGACATGGACAGTATGGACAGTCCCGAGAGTGCGGAATACGAACGCCGGGTGGCCGCGAGGTTCGCCTCCTTCGATCAGGACGGCAACGGCTGGATCGACCGCGAGGACTTCTCGATGGCGGCCAAGGCGCTGCTCACCGAGTTCGGCACCACCGCCCGCTGCGATCGGGGGCAGGCACTGTACGGCGGCGCGGAGGCGATGTGGCAGGGCCTGGCCGGGATCGCCGATGTGGACGGCGATCAGCGGGTCACCCGGCAGGAGTTCGTGGGCGGCGCCCTCAAACGCCTGCGGGACCGCACCACCGGGTTCACCGAGATCGCCCGCCCGTTCCTGCACGCCGCGTTCGCGGTGGCCGACACGGCCGGCGCCGGCACGGTGTCGGTGCCCGACTGCGAGCGTGCGCTGCGGGCCCTCGGCGTCTCGCCCAGGGCCGCGGCGGACGTGGCCGTGGCCCTGGACCGGGACGGCGACGGCCGCATCACGGAACCGGACGCGGTCGCCGCCTTCGCCGCCTACTTCACGACGATGCCCTAGGCCGCCCGGCGCCCGGCGTTCAGTGCCAGTTCCAGTCGATCAGGGTGCGCAGGGTGTCCGAGTGGAAGTCCGGGAAGTCCATGGGCACCACGCCGAGGTGGGTCTGCTGGCTCACGCGCGCGTTCAGATAGCTCTGGACGCCGGGCATGATCGCGTCCGCGTTGACCTTGGGCCAGCCGCCGCCCGCGTAGCTGGTGAAGTTGATGTAGAGCTGCGCCGAGTTCTGGTCGTAGAAGGCGTTGTCGAACTGCTGGGTCACCTTGGCCGTCTTCTTCGACGGCCAGGACAGGCCCTGGTAGACGTCCTGGAGCCGGATGTACTGGTTGGACAGGAAGTCGTTGTCGCCGCCGGGCCATTGGAGCACCGGCCAGTCGTTGTCGAACTGGGCGATGAGCACGATCCTGCCCCGCGCCTCGCCGAGGGTGGGCACCCGGTCGGTCAGCAGGAAGCGGGAGCGCCAGCCCTTCTGGTCGAGGTAGACGTTGAGCACGTTCTTGAAGTTGGCGCCGACGTCGTTGTTGGTCCCGTTCTCCTTCTTGAGCCGCATCAGCAGGACTTCGCCGGGGTGGCTGTCGAGGAAGGCCGCGCTCTGGGTGAGGACGTCGCCGAACGTCATGCCCTGGTAGTAGGCGGCGTGGTAGATCCCGAACGCGTCGTTCAGATGGCCTTCGAGCCCGTTGGCGCGGATGTCGAAGAAGCGGACGCCCTGCTGCAGTTGCTGGGTCAGTCCCCAGTTCTGGGTGTGCGACCACTCGGTGCCGTTGTTCGGGTTGGTACAGCAGGAGTCGTGGGTGCCGGGGATCGTCATGCGGAGCAGCGAGCGGCTGTCGGGCAGCGCCGCCATCCAGTTGGCGGGGTCCGCGCTCGCGCGCGGGCGCGCGGCGGCGCGTGCCGTCGTCGGGAGGAGCGCCGTCGTGGAGAGGGCGGCGGCGCCGAGTATGAGGTGTCTGCGGGAGAGTTCCATCGGTCAGGTCCTCGTGGTCCTCGTGGGGGTGTGGCGGGGCGCTGAGGTCATGCCCCGCCGAACCGCTCCCGCAACTTGTATTTCAGGACCTTCCGCAGCGCCTCGTTCCTCGGCAGCGCCTCCACCACCTCAAGGCGCTCGGGCAGCTTGTGCACCGACAGCCCCTGGGAGCGCAGATACGAGGTGAGCTCGGTCAGCGTCAACTCGGCCGCGCCGGGCGGCTGTTCGACGACCGCGCAGACCAGTTCGCCGCGCTCGGGGTCGGGCAGGCCGACCACGGCCGCGTCGCCCACCGCCGGATGGGTGTGGAGCAGATCCTCGATCTCCTTGGCGGAGATGTTCTCGCCCTTGCGGATGATGATGTCCTTGATCCGCCCGGTGAGCACGAGGTGCCCGGTCTCCCGCACGTGCCCCACGTCGCCGGTGATCAGGAAGCCGTCCGCGTCGAAGACGGCCTTCGACTGCGCCGGGTCGAGATAGCCCCGGCACACCGCCTCGCCGCGCAGCCGCACCTCGCCGTCCACCCCGTACGGCAGCGGCGCGCCCGACTCGTCGGTGATGCGGATCTCCATGCCGGGCGGGGGGCAGCCCTCGGTGGTGGCCAGGTGTTCGGCGGTGTCGTCGGGGGCGCCCATCGTGATCATCGGGACCTCGGTCATGCCGTACCCGTGGGTGAGCTGGACGCCCATCTCCCGTACGACCGCGTGGTAGACCTCGGGCGGCTTCGGCGCCCCGCCGCCGGCGAGGAGCCGGAGGGAGGGGATGACCTTCTCGCCGGGCTGTTTGCGCTGCTCGGCCAGGAACATCGAGTAGAACGCGGTCGAACCCCCGGCCACCGTCACGCCGTGACGCCGGTACTCCGCCAGCGCGTCCGGCAGCGCGAAGTGCTCGAACATCACGGCGGGGAAGCCGTAGAGCAGCAGCATCACCGTGTAGTCGGGCCCGGCTATGTGGGCGAACGGGAAGGCCATCGAGCCGACGTCGGCGGACGACAGGTGCAGGGCGTGCGCCAGGCACGAGCCGCCCGCGATCAGTGAACGGTCGGTGTGCAGCACGCCCTTGGGGTCGGAGGTGGTGCCCGAGGTCCAGTAGATCCAGCGGACCGAGGTCCCGTCGGACGGCGGCGCAGGCAGCGGCCCGGGGTCCCCGTCCGGCAGTTCGTCGTACGCCTCGAAGACGCCGCGGGCCCCGAGCCGCCGTGCCATGGCGGTGTGGTCGAAGCCGCGCCACACCCCCGGCACCGCGAAGAACTCCGCCTTGGACTCGCGCAGGGCGAAGCCCACCTCGCGGTCCCGGTAGAACGGGATCACCGGGGACTGGACGGCGCCGAGCCGGGCCAGGGCGAAGGACAGGACCGCCGTCTCGATGCGGGTCGGCAGCTGCCAGGCCACCATCGTCCCGGCCCGCACCCCCATGCCGTACAGGCCCGCCGCCACCCGCTCGCAGCGCTCGCGCAGGGCGCCGAACGTGAGGGTGCGGTCGCCCTGGAGCAGGACCGGGCGGTCCGGCGTCAGTTCGGCGCGCCGCTCGATCAGCTCCCACAGCGTGCCCGAGGAGTCCAGTACGTGTGCGGTGTCGGTCATGGAGGGCCCCCAATGGTCCTGCCGAGCACTCGAACTGACGGTCAGTCAGATATGGCGGAGAGCGTAGGCCCCCGCTCCTTGCTGGTCCAGGGGTGCGGGGCTAGCCTGCAATCTGACGGAGCATCAGATGTGCGGAGGGGACCTCATGACCGAACTGCCGCGGATCGTCAGCGTCGACGACCATGTGATCGAGCCGGCCCATCTCTTCGACGTCTGGCTGCCCGCCAAGTACCGCGAGCGCGGGCCGCGGCCGCTCACCGCCGGAATCGGTGAACTGGCGTACGTGGCGGGCAAGTACCAGATCACCATGGACCCGGACGGGCCGCCCACCGACTGGTGGATCTACGAGGACCTGAAGTTCCCGTACAAGCGCAACATCGCCGCCGTCGGCTTCGACCGGGACGACATGACGCTCGAAGGGATCACCCGGGCCGAGATGCGGCGCGGCTGCTGGGACCCCAAGGCGCGCTTGGACGACATGGACCTCAACCACGTCGAGGCCTCGCTCTGCTTCCCGACCTTCCCGCGCTTCTGCGGCCAGACCTTCGCCGAGGCGTACGACAAGGAGGTCGCGCTCGCCTGCGTGCGGGCCTACAACGACTGGATGGTGGAGGAGTGGTGCGGGGACAGCGGGGGCCGGCTCATCCCGCTGTGCATCATCCCGCTGTGGGACATCGACCTCGCGGTCGCCGAGATCCGGCGCAACGCGGCACGCGGGGTGCGCGCGGTGACGTTCTCCGAGATCCCCACGCACCTCGGTCTGCCGTCCATCCACTCCGGCTACTGGGACCCGTTCTTCGCGGTCTGCCAGGAGACCGGCACCGTCGTCAACATGCACATCGGCAGCAGCTCGCAGATGCCCGCCGCGTCCCCCGACGCGCCGCCCGCCGTGCAGGCCTCGCTGAGCTTCAACAACGCGATGGCGTCGATGATGGACTTCCTCTTCAGCGGGGTCCTGGTCAAGTTCCCCACCCTCAAACTCGCCTACAGCGAGGGCCAGATGGGCTGGATCCCGTACGCCCTGGAGCGCGCCGACGACGTGTGGGAGGAGCACCGGGCCTGGGGCGGGGTGCGCGATCTGATCCCCGAACCGCCGTCCACGTACTACTACCGGCAGATCTTCTGCTGCTTCTTCCGCGACAAGCACGGGGTGGCGTCCCTGGACGTGGTCGGCCGCGACAACGCCACCTTCGAGACGGACTACCCGCACGTCGACTCGACCTTCCCGCACACCAAGGAGGTCGCCCTCGACCATGTGAAGGGGCTCGACGACGAGACCGTCTACAAGCTGATGCGCGGCAACGCCATCCGCATGCTCGGCCTCGACCTCGACCGGTCCCGCCGATGAGCCCCGCCCGCCCCGGGGAGCGCCGATGGACCTGACGTACACCGAGGAGGAAGAGGCCTTCCGGGCCGGGCTGCGCGCCTGGCTCAGCCGCGCGCTTCCCCAACTCCCGCCGAAACCGGACCCGTTGGACTGGCCCGCGCGACGCTCCTACGACACCGCCTGGCAGCGGATGCTGTACGACGCCGGGTACGCGGGCCTGCACTGGCCCGAGGCGGCCGGAGGCCGGGGCGCCACGCCCACCCAGCACCTCATCTACCTGGAGGAGACCGAGAAGGCGGGCGCGCCCTACGTGGGAGCGAACTTCGTCGGCCTGCTGCACGCCGGCCCGACCATCGCCGCCGAGGGCACCGCCGAACAGCGGGCCCGCTGGCTGCCGCCGGTGCTGCGCGGCGACGAGATCTGGTGCCAGGGCTTCAGCGAACCGGACGCGGGATCCGACCTCGCGGCCCTGCGCACCAAGGCCGTACGGGACGGCGACGACTACGTCGTGACCGGCTCGAAGATCTGGACCTCGCACGCCGAAGTCGCCGACTGGTGCGAGCTGTTGGTGCGCACCGACCCGCAGGCGCCCAAGCACCGGGGCATCACCTGGCTGGCCCTGCCGATGGACGCGCCCGGCATCACCGTACGGCCGCTGCGCACCCTGGCCGGATCCGCCGAGTTCGCCGAGGTCTTCCTCGACGGGGTACGGGTCCCGGTCGCCAACCGGGTCGGCGCGGAGAACGACGGCTGGCGCGTCACCATGGTGACGCTGTCCTTCGAACGCGGTACCGCTTTCGTGGGAGAGGTGGTGGCCTGCCGCCGCACGCTCGCCGAAGTCGCGGCGGCCGCCCGGGCGAACGGCAGCTGGGACGACAGCGAGCTGCGCCGCCGACTCGGGTGCCTGAACGCCGAGTTCACGGCGCTGTGGCGGCTCACCCAGTGGAACGTGAGCGAGGCGCAGCGCGGCGGCGGGGTGCCCGGCGTCGGCGGATCCGTCTTCAAGCTCCGCTATTCGCACGCCCGTCAGGAGCTGTTCGACACCGCGGCCCGTGTCCTCGGGCCCGACGCGCTCGACCTGGACCGGGCCCTGACCCTGGACCGCCTCTCGTCCCTCTCGTACACCATCGCCGCGGGCACCTCGCAGATCCAGCGGAACATCGTCGCCGAGCGCATCCTCGGCCTGCCCAAGGGGCGCTGATGGACTTCCAACTCACCGTCGATCAGCGGGCGTTGAAGGCGGGCATGCGCGAGCTGCTCACGGCGCGGTTCGACCGGGACGCGCTGCGGGCGGCGGTCGGGCGGCCCGGGCTCGACCGGGCGCTGTGGCGGGCCCTGGGGGAGGCCGGGTTCTTCTCGCTGCGGCTGCCCGAGGACGAGGGCGGGGTCGGGCTCGGGCTCCCCGAGGCGGTGCTCCTGTTCGAGGAGGCGGGCCGCGCGCTGCTGCCGGGCCCGCTGGTGGCCACCCATCTGGCGGCCGGCGCCGTGAAGGGCGCGGCGACCGGCGAGGCGGTGGTGACCCGGGTCGACGGCGGGCTCGTCGGCTGGCTCGCGCAGGCCGACCACGTCCAGGGAGACGCCTCGGGCGCGGCCCCCCTGCGCTCGGTCGACCCGCTGACCCCCCTCCACCGGATCCCCGGCACCCGCACGGCGACCGACCCCGAAGCCGTCCTCCTGGCGGCGGCGGAGCAACTCGGCAGCGCGGCGCGCGTCACGGAGATGGCGGTCCAACACGCCAAGGAGCGCGTCCAGTTCGGGCAGCCGGTCGGCGCGTTCCAGGCGGTCAAACACCTCTGCGCCGACATGCTCGTCCGCACCGAGCTGGCGCGGGCCGCCGTGTACGCGGCGGCCGTGACGGGGGAGGCCGGTGAGATCGCCGGGGCCAAGCTGCTCGCCGACGAGGCGGCCGTGCGCGGGGCGCGGGACTGCCTCCAGGTGCACGGCGGGATGGGGTTCACCTGGGAGGCCGATGTGCATCTGCACCTGAAGCGGGCCTGGGTGCGGGCCGAGCAGTGGCAGTCGGCGGAGCAGGCGTGCGAGGCCCTCGCGGCCGCACTCCAGGCACCACCGGGGAGTTGAGCCGGACCGGGCCGACGGTCACGATGCGTCGACATCGGCGGCCCGGCGCAGTCGTCACGAGCCGGAGTCGGGGGCGCTCTCCGGTACTCTCCGTGGGATGCGAGTGGTGGTGTGGAGCGGCTCTCCCGGTGTTGCCAGTGCGGTGGCTCCGGGTCCGGGACCGCACGCCGCTCGCGCCGCACGGAGGCGTCGTACGCGCTCCCGTTCGGTTTCCCGCAAGGTGAGCCGCACAGTATGCACCACGCATACTCCTTCGCGCTGGAATATGCCCGAAGCGCTTGTTGCGGTGACTGTACGTCAACCATGCTGTCTCCCACGGGAATCACGTTCCGTGACCCCGATGGTGGTCCCCTGTGAGGCGCGAGGCGATGTGTCCGCCGGTTCGGATGGTGTGAACGGTGCAGGTGCTTCAGGTTCAGTTGGAGGTCGGGCCGGATCCCGCCGAGGTGGGCCGGGCCCGGAAGTGGGCACGTTCGCGGCTGGCCGGCTGCGGCATAGGGCTCGATGAGCCACTCGCCGAGACGTTGATCCTGCTGATCTCGGAGCTGGTCACCAACGCCGTGGTCCACACGGGCTGTCCGGCGGTGCTCCGGATGCTGCTCGGGCCGGCCGAGGGCGGCACCGTGCGGGTCGAGGTGGCCGACCGCAGTTGCTGTCCGCCCAAACCCCGCCACGCGCAGGGCGACGACACCAACGGGCGCGGCCTGGAACTCGTCGACGGGCTCGCCGACCGCTGGGGCTGGCGGGCCGAGGGCGCGGGCAAGTCCATCTGGTGCGAGGTGGACCGCGACGCGCCCGTCACCCCCTCGGTGCCGGAGCGTTCGGGTCACTCGGGGCTCAAGGAGCGTCAGGGGCGCACGGGCGGGGCGTACGGGAACGGTGCGTATGAGCCCCCGCACGCTGTCACAAATACGGCATAAGGCGCGAAACATTAACGGGGTGTTGACGGGTGGTGGCCGCCTGATCACCCTGGGATGAGCGATTCGTCGCGAGGGGACGCCGAGGACTGCACGCCTCGGCGAGTGCGGGTCGTGGCACGGCGTCAGGGTCAGCAGGGCGAGGCTCCTCTCAGGGCACCCGAGGGGCAGAGCCGGTACGCCGATGCCGGGGTGGCGGCGGCGGTGCCGCGCTCGGGGCGCGCATGCGTGGCCGCCACCCCTGAGTCCCGGGTCCGTCCTAGAGGACGGCCACCGGGGCGACGGGGGTGCCGGTGCCGCCGACGAACGGCTCGGGCATGGCGCTCAGCAGGAACGTGTACCGGGATGCCTCGGCGCAGGCGGTGGACAGGGCCTCCAGATTCCAGTTCTGGCCCTGGAGCATGCCCATCTCCACCAGGTCCAGGGCGTGCACGGGCAGCCACAGGTCCTCGATCTCGGGCGGGAAGATCTCGAAGGTCAGGGTGTCGTTGGCGACCGCCGCGACGTCCCGCGCGTGGAACCACTCGGGTGTGCGCACGGAGAGCCCCGGCGACGGATAGCCGTAGCCGTGCTTGTCCCCGGCCAGATAGACCTGGATCTGTCCGGTGCGTACGAGGACGATGTCCCCGGCGCGCACGGTGACCCCCGCGAACTCCTCGGCCTCGGCCAGGTCCTCCGGGGTGACCGCGTGGCCTCCCGCGAGGCGGTCGAGGCCCTTGGCGCGGGCCACGTCCAGCAGGACCCCGCGCGAGACGACGTGGCCGGGCTTGTCGATGCCGCTGAACTCGGCGCCGCCGTGCGGGGTGATGGTGGCGGCGGGGCGGCCGTTGTAGATCTTCCCGGAGTGCGAGACATGGGTCAGGGCGTCCCAGTGCGTGGCGGCCTGGAGCCCGAAGGTCACCGCGTCGTCGCTGCACGCGATCGTGCCGGGGCCGAAGATCTCCTGGTTGATCTGGACCATGGTGTGCAGCGGATTGACCCGCCCGGGAATGACCCCGGTCTGCACCCCGTCCTGCTGGAGGGGCAGCGCGAGCGGGACGCGGAGCCCGGAGCGGATCTCGCCGGCCGCCTCCCGGACGACCTCGTCGCCGATGTGGTTGAGCGTGCCGCGTTCGTCGTCGGCACCCCAACGCCCCCAGTTGTTGACGCGTTTGGCGATTTCGTGGAACTCGGGCGGCAGTGACATACCCGTCCCTCCCGGGGGCTTGTGGTGAAGCATCTGACGGGTCATAAAATCTAACGGTCCGTCAGAAACCGCGGGAAGGGGCCGGACGTGGGGAACTTCTTGGCAGGCAGGGTCATCGCCGTGACGGGGGCCGGGCGGGGCATCGGCCGGGCCGTCGCGCTCGCCGCGGCCGCCGAGGGAGCGAAGGTCGTCGTCAACGACTACGGCGTCTCGATCGAGGGCGGCGAGCCGAGCAGCGAGATCGCCGACGCGGTGGTGAATGAGATCCTCGCGGCCGGCGGCGAGGCGGTGGCCGTCGCCGACGACATCTCGACGATGGCGGGCGGCCAGCGCATCGTCGACACGGCCCTCGCCCAGTACGGGCGGATCGACGGGGTGGTGTGCGTCGCGGGGATCCTGCGCGAGCGGATGCTGTTCAACATGTCCGAGGAGGAGTGGGACCCGGTGGTCGCCACGCATCTGAAGGGCACGTTCACCGTGTTCCGGGCGGCCTCGGCGGTCATGCGCAAGCAGGGCTCCGGCACGCTGATCGGCTTCACCAGCGGCAACCACCAGGGCAGCGTGGCGCAGGCCAACTACAGCGCGGCGAAGGGCGGGATCATCTCGCTGGTACGCAGCGCGGCGCTCGGCCTGCACAAGTACGGGGTCACGGCGAACGCGGTGGCGCCGGTCGCCCGCACCCGGATGTCGGCCAACGTCCCCATGGAGCTGAAGGAGATCGGCTCGCCGGAGGACGTGGCGGCGCTCGTGGTGTACCTGCTGTCCTCGCGGGCGCGGGAGGAGGGGATCACCGGGCAGGTGTACACGATCGCGGGGCCGAAGATCGCGGTGTGGGCACAGCCTCGGGAGCTCCGTGCGGGGTACGCGGAGGGCGCCTGGACCCCGGAGCGGATCGCGGACTTCCTTCCCGGGACGGTGGGGGTGGACCCCATGCCGCTCCTCGCCCAACTGGAGGCGATGGCGGCGGCCGCCGCCGACACCGCCCGCCCGAACGCCTAGGGGGTGGCCCACCCCAGCCCCCTGGGGCTCCGCCCCAGACCCCGGGAGTCGCCCCACCCCGCCCCTTCCCGCAACCCTCCGGGGGTTGAAGAGACCCTGGGGGCTCCGCCCCCAGACCCCCGTTCGCGCCTGAAGGACGCTCGTCCTCAAACGCCGGACGGGCTGAGGATGCCTCCCGCACCCGGTGCTGTTGGGGGCGCGGGGCTGTGACATTCGCGCGGCTCCGCCGCGGTGGGCGCGACCAACGGGCTCCGGTCCACCTACAGGGGCGCGGGGAACTGCGCGAACGGCCCCCACCGGCCCGCAGTTGAAGGCGGACACCCGGCACCGCACCCGCACCGCACCGCACCGCCCCCAGCATCTCCCCACCCCCGGAGGGACACCGTGGAGTTCCGGTTCGGCCCAGAGGACGACGCGTTCCGCGAGGACGCCCGCGCCTGGCTCGCCCAGCACGTACCGAGGGGCGGGCAACCAGGCGACTGGGAGCGGGAGTTGGGGCGGGGCGGATGGATCGGCATCGGATGGGGGGAGGCGGCGTACGGGAACCGGACCGCCGGCCTCACCCAGCAGGTCGTCTGGGCCGAGGAGTACGCCCGCGCCAAGGCCCCGCCCCGCACCGGCCACATCGGCGAGAACCTCCTCGCCCCCACCCTCATCGCCCACGGCACCCCCGCCCAGAAGCGGCGCTTCCTGCCGCCGATCGCCCGTGGCGAGGAACTGTGGTGCCAGGGCTACAGCGAGCCCGGCGCCGGCTCCGACCTGGCCGGCATCCGTACCGTCGCCCGCCGCGACGGTGACACGTTCCGTGTCACGGGCCAGAAGATCTGGACCTCGCTGGCCCGCGAGGCCCACTGGTGCTTCGTGCTCGCCCGCACCGAGGAGGGCTCCCGGCGCCATCACGGGCTCTCGTTCCTCCTCGTGCCGATGGACCAGCCCGGCAGGATCGAGGTCCGCCCGATCCGGCAGATGACCGGGACGAGCGAGTTCAACGAGGTGTTCTTCGACGGCGCCGAAGCCCGCGCCGAGCACCTCGTCGGCGGCGAGGGCAACGGATGGCAGGTGGCGATGAGCCTGCTCGCCCTGGAGCGCGGGGTGTCCACGCTCGCCCAACAGGTCGGATTCGCAGCCGAGTTGGAGCGGGTACTCGCCCTCGCCATGTCCGCGGGTGGCGCACTCGACCCCGCGCTCCGCGCCCGGCTCGTCGCGCAGTGGGCCGAGCTGAAGGTCATGCGCTGGAACGCCCTGCGCACGCTGGGGAGTTCGGGGGACCCGGGGGCGCCCAGCGTGGCCAAGCTGCTGTGGGGCGGCTGGCATCGCCGGCTCGGGGAGCTGGCGATGGCCGTACGCGGCGCGGCCGCCACCGTCGGACCGTACGACTGGGACGCCGGGTCGAGACCGTACGAACTCGACCCGCTCCAGCACCTGTTCCTGTTCACCAGGGCCGACACGATCTACGGCGGCTCGGACGAGATCCAGCGCACCATCATCGCCGAGCGCGTGCTCGGCCTGCCGAGGGAGGTCCGTATTCCGTGAGAGGTGTCCTGTTCGACGGGAAGCAGAGCCAGGTCGTGGACGATCTGGAGATACGGGACCCGGGGCCGGGGGAGGTGCTCGTGGCCGTCGCGGCGGCCGGCCTGTGCCATTCCGACCTGTCCGTCATCGACGGGACGATCCCGTTCCCGGTGCCGGTGGTGCTCGGGCACGAGGGCGCGGGCGTGGTGGAGGCGGTGGGCGCGGGCGTCGGCCATGTGGCGCCGGGCGATCACGTCGCGCTGTCCACGCTCGCCAACTGCGGGGCGTGCGCGGAGTGCGACCGGGGCCGGCCCACGATGTGCCGCAAGGCCATCGGCATGCCGGGCCGCCCCTTCTCGCGGGGCGGGTCCCCGCTGTACCAGTTCGCCTCGAACTCGGCGTTCGCGGAGCGCACCCTCGTCAAGGCCGTCCAAGCGGTGAAGATCCCCGAGGACGTGCCGCTGACCTCGGCGGCGCTGATCGGCTGCGGGGTCCTGACGGGCGTGGGCGCGGTGCTCAACCGGGCGAAGGTGGACATCGGTGACACGGTCGTGGTCATCGGCACCGGTGGCATCGGCCTCAACGTCATCCAGGGTGCGCGCATCGCCGGCGCCCCGGTGATCGTCGCCGTCGACAACAACCCGGCGAAGGAGCCGCTGGCCCGCCAGTTCGGCGCGACCCACTTCCTGCCCTCGGCGGAGGGCGTCCGCGAGATCCTGCCGTCCGGCGCCGACCACGCCTTCGAGTGCGTGGGCCACCCCGGCCTGGTGCGCGCGGCCGTCGACCTCCTGGACCGGCACGGCCAGGCGATCCTGCTCGGCATGACCGCCCCCACCGTGGAGGCGTCCTTCCTGCCCGCCGCGCTCTTCCTCGACAAGTCCATCCTGGGCTGCCGGTACGGGAGTTCACGCCCGCAGCGCGACATCCCCCGCTACGCCGAGCTGTACCGCGCGGGCGCCCTGCTCCTCGACGAGCTGGTCACCCGGACGTACGCCGTGGAGGACTTCGCCAAGGCGGCGGACGATCTGCACCACGGGCGGGTGGCCCGGGGGGTGCTGACCTTCTAGGCGGCGGGTGCGGGGTGCCGGGGCTCGGCCGGCCGCCTGTGCGAGGCGGCCGGCCGGATGGTGTCAGGCGCTGGGGGTCACGCCGGTGACCGTCGGGTACGGGACGCCGGATGCCGGGTCGGGTGCCGTGCCGGCGCCCTTCCACACGACGAGTCGCCGCTGTGCGTCGACTGCCCACAGATCGGGGATGCCGTCACCCGTGAGGTCCCCGTCGGAGCCCACGCGCACGTACGCCGCCGGGTCGACGGTGCCGGAGATCAGCCCTTGGGAGGGGTCGGCGAAGGCGCTGAAGTCGGGGGCCTCCGCGGTGCCCCTGATGTCGAACGCGTGGAGGCTGCCGTCGTGTCGGGACCGGGCCCACAGGGTGGGGAAGTCGGTGCCCTTCGCCCGGCCGGGAGCGATCAGGTCGTAGTCGCCCCACTGGGTACTGTCGGACAGCAGGATCGCGGGGTTGTCGACCTGGGCCGTGGGCCCGGCGAGAGCGAGCCAGAGCCGCCCGTTCTCGACGAACACCAGCGAGGTTCTGGGCAGGGCGTAGTAGCCGGTACCCATGGTCTGTCCGCTGTCACCGACCGGGGAGCCGAAGGCGACGACTTGGGTGACGGCGGACCAGTCCGCGCCGAACTCGACGTCCCCGCAGGCGAGTTCGGTCCAGTCGGCCCGGACGCAGGCGGACGGCTTGTCCACGAGGCTGGGGGCCTGCCCGTCGAAGACACCGCCGTCGCCGTCGTTGCGCAGGAGATGGAGCGCCCGGCCGCCGGTCGCGTGGGCGATCAGGTCGTCGACGTTGGAGTAGCCGAGGCTGCCCCGGTGTGTGTACTGCACCTCGCCCCAGCCCTCGCCGCCCGGCGCCGACGCGGCCCCCGCGCTCCGCGGCGTCGCCGGGTCCGCGCCCGGACCGGCCTGGCGGAGGTTGCCCGCGCTGTCCGGCAGCAGGACATCGGGCTCGCCGTCCCCGTCGACGTCACCGAAGACCGGCCTGGGGGAGCCGGCCGAGGTGCCCTGCGGGACGGGCCCGGTGCGAGGTGCCGTCACGGCCGGTCGACCGTCGGCCGCGGCGGCGGCCTGAGGTGTGGCGAACAGGCCCGCGCCGAGCACGAGGGCGACGGCGGACAGCGCGACGGCGGGTCGTCCCGCCGAGGGGCGTGCGGGGCGTGCGACGGGGTGGCGTGCGGGGCGTAGAGGTCTCAAGGCGTCTTCCCTGCTGCTCTTCGGCCCCATGGCGGACCCGTCCGGAAACTGTCTGCCGAAGATCCTTCCAGAATCGTCCGTCCCGTGCCGAACTTTTGTACGAATACCGGAGGTTGCTGAACGGCGGGTCGCAGGCAGCGTGCGGCGGGTGGCAGGCGGGGTGTGCGGCGTCGCGCGGACGTCGTCGGTTGCCGGGGGCGCGGCTGCCGGGGTCTCAGCCTGGCGTCCCCGCCCGGAACGCGCGGCGGTAGGCGGTCGGCGGGACGCCGAGGGCCGCCTGGAGGTGCTGGCGCAGCGATGTCGCCGTGCCGAAGCCCGCAGCCCGGGCTATCGCGTCCACCGAGAGGTCGCTGGATTCGAGCAGCTGGCGGGCGTGTTCCACGCGCTGCTGGGTCAGCCACTGGCCGGGGCTCAGGCCCACCTCCTCGCGGAAGCGCCGGGTGAAGGTGCGCACCGACATCGCCTCCTGCTCGGCCAGGTCGCGCAGCTGGATCGGCTCGTGCAGCCGGCCGAGCGCCCAGGCCCGCGCGCTCGTCGTGGTCGCCAACTTGGGCTCCGGCACGGGGCGTTGGATGAACTGCGACTGTCCGCCGGCCCGGTGCGGCGGCACGACGGTCCGCCGGGCCACGTCGTTGGCGACGGCCGAGCCGTGGTCGCGGCGCACGATGTGCAGGCAGAGGTCGATCCCGGCGGCCACCCCGGCCGAGGTCAGCACGTCCCCGTCGTCGATGAACAGGACCTCCGGGTCCACCGCGACGGCCGGGAAGATCCGCTGGAAGTGCGCGGCCGAGGCCCAGTGCGTGGCGGCCGGGCGGCCGTCCAGGTAGCCGGCCGCCGCCAGTACGTAGCCGCCCGTGCAGATGGACACCATGCGCGTCCCGGGGCGTACGAGGGCGAGGGCGTCGGCGAGCTCGGGGGTGAGCACGCCCTCCTCGAAGACCGGCCCGAGCTCGTACGAGGCCGGGACGACGACCGTGTCGGCGGTGGCCAGCGCCTCGGGCCCGTTCTCGACCAGGATCGCGAAGTCGGCGTCGGTGCGTACGGGGCCCGGCGGGCGCACCGAGCACGTCACCACCTCGTACAGCGGCCCGCGCACGGGGTCGGCCGCGCGGCCGAAGATCCGTTGGGGGATACCGAGTTCGAAGGGGAGCAGGCCGTCGAGGGCGAGCACGACGACCCGGTGGGGCCGGGTGCCGTCGCGTCCGTGATCCGGGTTCATCCCGTCCTCCGCGCCATGGGGCTGGTGGTATAGACCACCAGTCGGTCGAGCTGGTAGAAGTGCCGTCTTGTGACGGACAAGTCTGCGATCGGCCAGGACATTCCCGAGGCCATGAGCCCGACGCCCCCGGGGCGGGCCGCCGTGCCCCCGGGCGGGCACGGCCGGGCCCCCATCGGCCACATCCCGGCCCAGCCGGGTCCTGTGCGCGACCCGGCCCCGGCTGAGCCGCGTCCTGCCCGGGCCTCCCTCTGGAACCACGACTTCCGGCTCTTCTTCACCGCCCGGACCGTCGCCCTGTTCGGCGACGGCATGGTCCCGGTCGCGCTCACCGCCGGTCTCCTCGGGGCCGGCCGGCCCGCCTCCTCCGTCGGTTACGCGCTCGGCGCCTGGATGGGGCCGCTCGCCGCGTTCGTCCTGTTCGGGGGCGTGCTCGCCGACCGCTTCACGCCCCGCCGCATGATGGTGATCGCGGACGCCCTGCGGCTGGTCGGCGCGAGCGTGCTCGCCGTGTCGTTCCTGGTGCTCGACGGCGGGCCGCCGCTGTGGGAGGTGTACGCCCTGAGCGCGGTGTCCGGCGTCGGCGCGGCCCTCTTCCAGCCCGGGGTCGCCTCGACCGTGCCGCGCATCAGCGCCGACGTCCAGCGCGCCAACGCCGTACTGGGCGTCTCCGAGGCCCTCATGGGCATGGCGGGCCCGGCCGTCGCCGGGGCCGTCGCCGGATTCTGGGGCGCGGGCGCGGTCTTCGCCGTGAACGCCTCGACCTTCGGCGTCAGTGGCGTCTGCCTCTTCCTGCTCAAGCTGCGCGGCAGCGCCGACGGCGAGACCCGGCGAGGTGGCTTCTTCGCCGAACTGGCCGGTGGGTGGCGGGAGTTCAGGGCACGCGACTGGCTCTGGGGCGTCATCACCATCTGGACGGTGTACGGGCTCACCGTGCTCGGCCCGGCCACCCCGCTCACCGCCGTCCTGGTGACCGAGGGCCACGGCGCCGGAACGTACGGCGCGCTCATGGCGGTGAACGGCGCGGGCAGCGTCATGGGCGGACTCCTCGCCCTGCGGCTGCGCCCCGCCCGGCCGCTCGCGGCGGGCGCGCTCGCCCTGCTCGGCGTCTCGGTGGCGCTGCTCTCGCTGGGGCTCGACCTGCCCGTACTCGCCCTGGGAACCGGCCAGTTCGCGACCGGCGCGGCCTTCGCCTTCTGGCTCGTCATGTGGTCCACCACCGTCCAGACCCACGTCCCGCCGGAGGCCTTGAACCGCCTGCACGCCTACGACGTGGCCGGATCCCTGCTGATGCTCGCGGCCGGACGCGCGCTCGCCGGACCGGTCGCCGAGGCGTTCGGCGCGGAGAGGGTGCTGCTCGTGGGGGCCGGGCTCAACGTCGTCGCGGTGGCCGTGCTCCTCGTGGTCCCGGCGATCAGCCGGCTGCGCCGGATCTGATACCCCGCCCGTGGCCCGATCCCTGCGAACGGTGACCACCGGGCCACTCGTACGAAGGGAGCCGCCCGGCCAGTCTTGATGACGTGACCCAGACAACCAACAGGCCCGAGGCCGGGCCCGCTCGGCGGCGCGGGGCCGAGTCCCGGATCCACCGCGCCTGGTACGTGGCGGCCGTCGCCTTCGTCACGATCATCGGCGCGGCGGCCTTCCGCTCACTGCCCGGACTCCTGATCGACCCGCTGCACAACGAGTTCCACTGGTCGCGCGGCACGATCGGGGCGGCGGTCTCGGTGAACCTCGCGCTCTACGGGCTGACCGCGCCCTTCGCCGCCGCCCTGATGGACCGCTTCGGCATCCGCAAGGTCGTCGCGGTCGCCCTGACCGTGATCGCGGTGGGTTCCGGGCTCACCGTCTTCATGCACTCGGCCTGGCAACTCATGCTCTACTGGGGCCTGTTGGTGGGGCTCGGCAGTGGCTCGATGGCGCTCGCGTTCGCCGCCACCGTCACCAACCGCTGGTTCACCGAGCGCCGGGGACTGGTCACCGGCGTCCTGACCGCGGCCTCCGCCTCCGGCCAGCTGATCTTCCTGCCGCTGCTCTCCTGGATGGTCGAGGCCCACGGCTGGCGGCCCGCCGCCATCACCGTGGCCCTGGCGGCGCTCGCCGTGGTCCCGTTCGTCTGGCTGCTGCTCCGCGACCACCCGGCGGACCTGGGCCTCGCGCCGTACGGCTCGACCGCGTACGCCCCCAAGCCGCCCCCGGTCACCGGCGCGGCCCGCCGCACCCTCACCGTCCTCGTGCAGGCCGCCCGCACCGGGCCGTTCTGGCTGCTCGCGGGCACCTTCGCGATCTGCGGCGCCTCCACCAACGGCCTGGTCCAGACGCACTTCGTGCCGGCCGCGCACGACCACGGCATGCCGGTCACGGCGGCCGCCGGGCTGCTCGCGGTCGTCGGCGTCTTCGACGTCGTCGGCACGGTCTTCTCCGGCTGGCTCACCGACCGCTTCGAGTCGCGTCGGCTGCTGGCGACGTACTACGCGCTGCGCGGCGTCTCGCTGCTCTTCCTGCCGATGCTGCTCGCACCCGCGGTCCACCCGCCGATGATCTTCTTCATCGTCTTCTACGGCCTCGACTGGGTGGCCACCGTGCCGCCGACCATCGCTCTGTGCCGCCAGCACTACGGCGAGGACAGCGCGATCGTGTTCGGCTGGGTGCTCGCCTCGCACCAGGTCGGCGCGGCGGTGGTCGCCTTCCTCGGCGGGGTGGCCCGCGACGTCTTCGGCAGCTACGACGTCGTCTGGTACGCCTCGGGCGGGCTGTGCGCGGCGGCCGCGCTGATGGCCCTGGTCATCCGGCGCCGGGACCCGGCGGGGGAACCGCTCGCGGTGTGATCCCCTCTTCCTCTACGGGGAACGGCCCGTACGGGGGGCGAGGTTGCGCCCGGGGCCGAGGGTTCCAGGGGCGAGGGGGAGTGCCGTGGAGGCCATCAGGCCGACTGACGTACGAGGTGCCGTGCCGCGTGCCGTGCTGGTCGCGGCCCTGGTGTGCGCCGCCGTGACCGCCTGCGGAACGTCCCGGCCGGGCGACCCCGCGTCCGTGGCCCCGGCCGCGGCGCGGACGTCCGCGACGGCGGGGCGTGCGTGCGGCGACGGTACGAGTACGGGGGAGGGGCCGGCCACCGGGAACGAGATGGCCCGTACCGACTCGGCGGAGGGAAGCGGCGCGGGCCCGGCGACGGAGGACGACCCCGGTACGCCGGGGCCGCCCACGGATGCCGATCCGGGTACGCTGGGGCCGCCCACGGATGCCGATCCGGGTACCCCGGGCCCGCCCACGGACGCCGATCCCGGTACGCCGGGCCCGCCCACCGACGGCACCGCGATGCCCTGCCTCCCCGACGGCTGGTTCGACATGACGCGGGACTTCGTCGACTACTACTCCCAGCACCTCACCAAGGCCGACGACGGGATGTGGCCGTCGGTGGTGGCGGTACGCGTCCGCAAGCAGGGCGGGGTCGAGCGGGCCGTGGTGACGGTCAACTTCGTTCCGCCGCCGGGCGGCAGCGACTGGGAGGGCCGCAGGGTGGCCGAGGTCTTCGCCGACTGGCGGCGCACGACGTACGACGACAGGGGCGCCCTGCGCGTCGAGACCCGCAGCGGAGGTCTGGTCGTCGACGGGTCCTGGTGAGCCGGGGCGCGGGGGTCCGAAGAGGGGTTATTCGCCGAAGCGCCCGAACCTGCCCCGGTGGAAGAGGAGCGGATCGGCGTCGTCGGTGGCCCCCAGGGCCTCGACGCGGCCGACCACGATGAGGTGGTCCCCGCCGGTGTGCACGGTGTGGATGCGGCAGTCGATCCACGCCGGTACGCCGTCGAGCCGGGGCGAGCCGGTGGCGGGCGCCGCGTCGTAGCCGACCCCGGCGAACTTGTCGGCGCCGCTGACCGCGAACCCCCGGCACAGCGGCCCCTGTTCGGCGCCGAGGACGTTCACGCAGAACACCCCGGCACGGGCGATGCGCGGCCAGGTCGTCGACGTGCGGGCCACCATGAAGGCGACCAGGGGCGGGTCGAGCGAGAGCGAGGCGAAGGACTGGCAGGCGAACCCGGTGGGCCCCGCCGCGTCCTCGGCGGTGATGACGGTGACGCCGCTCGCGAACCCCCCGAGCACCCGCCGGAACTCGCCCGGGTCGACCGGAGCCCGCTCGTCGTCCCGTACGGCCCGAAGGTCCGGCCGGGGCAGGAATTCGACGGGCTCGGCAGCCGTGGCGGCGCCGACGGACCTGAGGTATCGGACGACGGTGGCCGCCATCCCTGCGTGTCCCATCACCCTTCCATTGAACCTGACGGTACGTCAGATAGGAAGCGCCGGAGCGGTGCGGGAAGCGGAGGGCCGCCCCCGGGGTCCGGCCCCAACCAGCCTACAGACCACGGTATTTCGGGGTGCGGCGCTCGACGAAACTCGCCACCCCCTCGTTGGCGTCGCGGGTCGTCATGTTGATCTCCTGGGCCCAGGCCTCGGCGGCGAGGGCGGAGCCCCGGTCGGCGTCGAGGGAGGCGTTGACCAGGTGCTTGGTGAGGGCGAGCGCACGGGTCGGACCGGCCGCGAGACGCTCGGCCCACTCCTTGGCGGTGGCGGCGAGTTCGGCGTCCGCGACCACCCGGTTGACCAGGCCCATGCGCTCGGCGTCGGCCGCCGCGAGCGCGTCCCCGAAGAACATCAGCTCCTTGGCGCGCTGCGGCCCCACCAGGCGCGGCAGCAGATAGGCGCCGCCGCCGTCGGGCACCAGGCCCCGGCGGACGAACACCTCGATGAACCGGGCCGACTCCGCGGCCAGGACCAGATCGCAGGCGAGCGCCAGGTGGGCGCCCAGGCCGGCGGCGGTTCCGTTCACCGCCGCGATCACCGGCTTCTCGCAGTCGAGTACGGCGGTGACGAGCCGCTGGGCGCCCTGCCGGATGGTCCGGGCGATGTCGCCCGCGACCCGCTCGCCCCCGGGGGCGGCCCCTGTCGCGGGGGCGCCGCGCAGGTCGGCGCCCGCGCAGAACCCCTTGCCGGTGGCGGTGATCACGACGGCCCGTACGGCGGGGTCGGCGGAGGCCTCGCCGAGCAGCGCGATGATCCGCTCCCGCTGGTCCCAGGTGACCGCGTTCATGGCGTCGGGGCGGTTGAGCGTGATCCATGAGACGCCGTTGTCAGTGGCGTGCAGTACCAAGGAATCCAGGGGGTCCATGGGGGCTCCAGGGCGGGGCGGGGGGTGTGCGGGAATGGGCGTGGGGGTGGGCACGACGGGCGGGTGGTGGCCGGGATGGCGGCCGGGCTCAGCGGCAGATGGCGAGGGCGTCGAGCGCGACGGCGCCCTGGCCGCGCGGCAGCACCATGATCGGGTTGATGTCCAACTCGGCGATCTCGTCGCCCAGTTCGAGGGCCATGCGCTGGACGCGCAGGACGACCTCGACGAGGGCGTCCACGTCCAGCGGGGGCCCGCCGCGTACGCCGTCGAGGAGCGCCCGCCCCCGGAGCTCGCCGAGCATGTCCCGCGCCTGGTCCTCGCCGAAGGGGGGCACGCGGACGGCCGAGTCGCCGAGCACCTCGACCAGGACGCCTCCGAGCCCGACGGTCACGGTGGGGCCGAACAGGGAGTCGTGTCCGACGCCGACCACCATCTCGACCCCGCGCTCGACCATCTGGCAGACCAGGATCCCGTCGAGGTCGACACCCTCGTACCGGGCGATGTCGGTGAGCTCGCGGTACGCGTCCCGGATCTGGCTGGCCGAGGTCAACCCGACCTTGACCAGGCCCAGTTCGGTCTTGTGGGCGAGTCGGGCGCCGGAGGCCTTCATGACGACGGGGTAGCCGACGAGCCCCGCCGCCCGCACGGCGGCCGCCGCGCTGGTCACGAGCTGCTCGCGCGGCACCCGGATCCCGTACGCGCGAAGGAGCTGCTTCGCCGCGTGTTCGCTGAGCTGCTGGCCCGGGCGCATCAGGGCCTGCGCCTTGCGGAAGGACGGGGAGGGCACGCGGGGCGCCTCGTCGAAGGGCGAGCGGTAGCCGGTGGTGAACCGGTGGTGGGAGAGGTAGGCCTTCACGGCGCCGATGCAGTTGGCGAACGTACGGAACGTGGCGACGCGGTCCGAGCCGAGCAGCGTCTCGCGGTAGGCGGCCTCGGTGCCGAGCGGCGAGCCCCACACCACGCACACCAGCTTGTCCGTCTGTTCCGCCGCGTCCACCAGGTCCTGCGCCAGCTTGTCGCTCATGGGCGGGAAGGGGCCGGTGATCGGACAGATCAGTACGCCCACGGACGGGTCGTCCAGAATCGCGTCGATGATCTTCCGCCCGCGCCAGTCGCCGACGGGGTGGCCCCCGTTGTCCACGGGGTTGGCGACGTTGAGGTACGGCGGTATCCACTCGTGGAGCTCGGCCTGCTTGGCGGCGGACAGGGGCGGCAGGCGCAGCCCGGCGGCGGTGGCGAGGTCCGAGAAGTGCGCCCCGGTGCCGCCGGAGATCGAATACACCACGACGCCGTCCGCCTGCGGCCTGCGGGCGCGGGCCAACAGAGCTGCGGTGTCCTGGAGTTGGTCGAGGCCGTCGACGCGGATGACGCCGTACTGGCGCATGGCGGCGTCCACGACGTCGTCGGCGCCGGTCAGCTTGCCGGTGTGTGAGGCGGCCATGCGGGCGCCGGCCTCGGTGCGGCCGACCTTGACGGCCACCACCGGCACGCCGGCGCGGGCCGCGCGGTCGGCGGCGAGCAGGAAGGCGCGGCCGTCCTTGAGCCCCTCCACGTAACAGGCGATGGCGCCCACCTCGGGCCGCTCGGCGAAGTAGGAGATGAAGTCGGAGGTTTCGAGATCGGCCTCGTTGCCGGTGGGCGCCCAGTGCGAGAGCCGTACGCCCAGCTCCTGGAGGGTGAACACGGGGCGCCCCTGGTGCCCGGACTGGGTGATGAGCGCGATGGCGGGCCCGTCGAGGTCCTCGCGGAAGCGCTCGAACGCGTTGAGGTTGGTGTTGGGTCCGAGGAGCCGCAGCCCGGAGCGCTTGACGGCGGCGGCGAGCCGATCCTGGGCGGCGGCGCCCTGCTCGCCGGTCTCGGCGAACCCGGAGGCGAAGGCGACGGCGAACTTCACCTTGGACTCGGCGAGTTCCTCGATGACGGGGATCGGATCGCCCACCAGGAGCACGGCCAGATCGACCTGTTCCGGCAGGTCCGCCACGGAGCTGACGCAGGGCAGCCCGAAGACGCTGTCCCGGGTGGGGTGGACGGGGTGGATGCGCGCGCCCACGCGCTCGGCCCAGTCGAGGAGTTGGCGGGTGATGCCGGTGTTGGGGCGGCCCTCGGCGTCGGAGGCGCCGATGACGGCGACGGATTCGGGCCGGAAGAACCGGTCCAGATCCGGTACGTCGGCGTACAGCGGGCGCCCGCTGACGTCCAGGTCGCCCTCGCCCGCGGCTCTGCCGTGGACGGCGCCGGGGACGGGCTGCTCGCCGCAGGCGACCACGCGCGCGCGGAAGTCGGTCGTGAGGGTGCCGTGAGTCGATCCAAGCATCGTTCCGCCCGCTCCTGGTCGAAGGGCCAGCATGACTGTGCCGTGCCGGGGGTGTGCCGGTGCCGTGTGTTAACTGACGCACAGTCAGATTACAGACCTGACGGTCTGTCAGGAATGGCTCTGCGGGCAAAGCCTGAACCCTGCGGGGCGGGGTGGGTGCAAGCGGTGCGCAGGGCCTCCCCCGAACCCCGCCCCTCCCAAACCCCCTCGCCGGGCACCTGGCGCATTCCCACCCCCTGGGGCTCCGCCCCGACCCCGGGGGTTTGCCCGCCCGCCCGTGACTCGGGGTTGGTCGGTTCCGGCCCCTGGGGCTCCGCCCCAGATCCCGTTCGCGCCTTAAGGGCGCTCGTCCTCAAACGCCGGACGGGCTGAAGATGCCTGCACTGGCCAGCACCTTTCAGCCGTACGGGCTGAGGATGCCCCCGCACCCGGCGCCGCCAGGGGCGCGGGGAACTGCGCGAACGGCCCCTACGGTCCGCAGTCGGAGAACTCTCCCCCGGAGGGTCTCGGGAAGGGGCGGGGTGGGGCGACATCGGGGTCGGGGGCGGAGCCCCGCGGGGTGGTCAGCGGGACAGGGATTTGGCGATTCGGGTGGCGTCCAGGCGGAGCTCTCGCAGCATCCCGCTGATCGGATTCGTGAACCCCGTGAAGTACAGCCCCGAAACCCCCGGCACCGTACGCGCCCCCCGCACCCGTGGCCTGCCCCGCTCGTCCAGTACCCCGAGGTGGCCCACGAGGCCTTCGAGGCCCCGGCGGTAGCCCGTCGCCGCGATGACCACGTCGGGCGAGATCCGCGTTCCGTCCGCGAGGACGGCCTTGGTGCCGTCGAAGGAGTCGAGCGCCGCGACCGGCTCCACCCGCCCGCCCCGCACCGCGTCGATCAGCCCCACGTCCTGGACCGGAATCGCGCCCTCCCGCACCCGCGAGTAGAGCCCCTTCGCCGGGCGCGGCAGGCCGTACGCGGAGAGGTCCGGCACGGAGAGGCGTTCGGTCACCGACGCCGCCCGGTCCACCAGGCGTACCGGGAGCCTGCGCACCAGGATGCCGGTGGCCTGCGCGGGCCACCCCGCGGTGGACCGGCGCAGGATGTGCGGCGGCGTGCGTACCGCGAGGCGTACCCGCCCGGCCCCGCCCTCCGCGAGGTCGGCCGCGATCTCCGCGCCGGTGTTGCCGGCCCCGACGACGAGCACGTCCCGCCCGACGAAGGGGGCGGGGTTGCGGTACTGGCCGGCGTGCAGCAGCTCACCCGCGTAGGAGTCGGCGCCGGGCCACGCGGGAACGTACGCCGTGTGGTTGAACCCGGTGGCCACCACCACCGCCGGTGTGGAAAGGCGCCGGCCCCCGGTCGCGTACAGCAGCCACCCCTCGCCGTCGGGCCCGCGCTCGACCCGTTCGACCTCGACCCCGGTGACGATCTCCAGCTCGTGGACGTCGGCGTACTTCTCCAGATAGCGCACCACGTCGTCGCGCGACACCCACCGCCCGAACCGGCGCGGCATCCGCAGCCCGGGCAGCGCGGACAGGCGGCGCGTGGTGTGCAGGTGCAGCCGGTCGTAGTGGCGGCGCCAGGACGCGGCCACCGCGTCCGACTTCTCCAGCACGACGGCCCGCACGCCCCGCGCGCGCAGCTCGGCGGCGACGGCGAGGCCGCCGGGCCCGGCGCCGATCACGTAGACGGGGCTCGCGGGGGTGGTGGTGTCGACCATGAACGCTGAGCGTAACGGCGTGAATACTTGATGGGTCTCGGTCAAGACCGGAATCGGTTGCGATCTGATCACGCCTCGCCCCGCCTCCCCTCTCGCGCCCGGTCGCACGCCCCGTCCCTCGCCCCGTCCGGCTCCGGGCGCCCCCCGCCCGTACCCCCGCGACCGCACCCCTTGCGCACGCGGCCCGGATCCGCTGAACTGACGTACCGTCAGAAACCAAGCGGAGATGCGAAACGTACTGGGAGGGATGGCCGCGTGGACTCCATCTGGCTCAGCGGCGCCGAGTGGCTCGCCGTCCTGCGCATCGGCCTCGGACTGTGGTGGCTGGAGAGCTGGCGGCACAAGGACAAGAAGGGCTGGTTCGAGCGGGGCACGGGCATCGCCTGGGCGTCGGACGTCGCCGCCAAGCACCGGTGGAACGCCGTCCGCAGCGGCTTCGACGTCGTGGTCAAACCCCGTCCGAAGACGATGGCGTACGTGGTCGTGTACGCCGAACTCGCCCTGGGGCTGGGCCTGGTGGCCGGATTCCTGACGCCGGTCGCCCTCGTCTGCGGCCTCCTGCTCAACCTCCTGTACCTGGTCCTGATGATCCACGACTGGGCCGAGCAGGGCCAGAACGCGATGATGGCGCTCATCTCGCTGGTCGCCCTCGGCGCGATGTCGTGGCAGACCTGGTCCCTCGACGACGCGATGGGACTGTTCCGATGACCGCCGCCACTCCGGAGGCCGACGCCTTCACCCGCCCGTACTGGGACGCGGCCGCCGAGGGCCGCCTCCTCATCCGGCACTGCGCGGCCTGCGACCGCGCGCACCACTATCCCCGCGAGTTCTGTCCGTACTGCTGGAGCGAGGACGTGCGCTGGCGTCCCGCGAGCGGCCGGGCCACGCTCTACACCTGGTCCGTCGTGCACCGCAACGACCTGCCGCCGTTCGGCGACCGGGTCCCGTACGTCGCCGCCGTCGTCGACCTGGACGAGGGCCCCCGGATGATGACGGAGGTCGTCGGCTGCGCCGAGGCGGACCTGCGGATCGGGATGGAGCTGCACGTGACGTTCCGCTCCGATGCCGAAGGCGCCGCAGATGGCGGCGGTGTGACCGTGCCGGTCTTCGGGCCCGCCCCGGATCAGGGCGGCCGGAGGGGCATCGGCCCTACGGGGACGGGGGGTTGAATGGCGGCATGGATCTCCAGCTCGTCCCCGCCGACCTGCGCGGCCACGGTCTGCGCCTGCGCGTCTGGCGCGACGACGACGTCCGTACGCTGCTGCGCGGCGTGACCGACCCCGAGTATCTGCGCTGGAACACCCACAACGCCCCCGTCGAGGACGAGGCCGCGGCCGCGGAGCTGCTGCGCATGCGGGCGTTGGGGTGGGCGCGGGGCGAGTTCGCCACGTACTGCGTCACGGACGAGTCGAGCGGGTCGGTGCTCGGCCACGTCGGCCTCAACTCAGTCAACCGGCCCATGCGTTGTGCGCGCGTCGGCTACTGGACGCTGCCCGAGGCGAGGGGGCGCGGGGTGGCGGGCCACGCCCTCGATCTGCTGACCCGCTGGGCCTTCGGCACGGTCGGCCTGCACCGCCTGGAGCTCGGGCACGCGGTGGGCCATGACGCGTCCTGCCGCATCGCCGAGCGCGGCGGCTACCTCGTGGAAGGCACACTGCGCGGCGCGATGTTCGAGGCCCAGCGCCGGGATGCCTTCCGCGCTCTGCATCTGCACGCCCGCCTCGCGACGGACGGGGGCGGCGGGCGTTAGGACGGCCCTGCGGATCCCGCCCCGACACGGCGGCTGACCACTGGGGCGGCCGTGGGTGGCACCACCCCTAGTCGGTCGTGTGCGTGGGGTAGACCTGGACGTCGGTGTAGGCGCCCTTGATGCCGGGCGCGCCCGAGGGCCAGTCCAGGCTCAGGGTGTGGGTCTCGTTCGGGGGCGTCACCTGGATCTTGGTCGGGTGCGCGAGGCTGTGGCCGCTGTTGTCGATGGTGTACGCGAGGTCGAAGACGGCGGCGTCGCCGGGCTTCAGGGTGGTGACGCGCGGCTGGGCCTGGCCGCGCTCGATGGGGTTCGAGGTGTTGTCGGTGTCCTTGATGTCGACGCCCGCGAAGCCCGTCGCCGAGCACGTGGTCGAACCCCGGTTGATCATGGTGATGTTGATGCGGCCCTCGGTCTTGTCGGGCGAGGCGTTGGTGGCGTCGATGGCCAGGTCCTGCGTCTTGCAGAACGTGGCCTTGCCGCCGGACTTCGCCCCGCCGTTCGAGGCGCCGGCCTTGGAGCCGCCACCGGAGCCCGACTTCCCGTTGCCGGTGGTCGAGCCGGTGGAACCGCCGCCGTCCGCCGACTGCGAGCCGCTGTCCGAGGATCCGGCGGAGGAGGACGAGGACGACGAGGAGCCGGACGAGGACGAGGACGCGGGGGCCTTGGAGGACGCGTCACTCCCGGAGCCGTCGTCGCCGTTGCAGGCGGTCAGCGAGAGGCTGGCGGCGACGCATATGGCGGCGAGAGCGGTGATGCGGGTGTACTTCACGGTGTTCCCCCAGCGGTAGGGCGGTGTGCGCGGTGTGCGCGGTGCTCGCGGTGTGGGCGATGTGTGCGGTGTGCGGTGTGTGCGGTCAGGAATATTTGTATCTCGCACGGAGTTACGGGCGGTCTCCCATGACGTCTCCGTTCTGTCACAGGGCGCCAATCGCCTGACGGTGCTGGGAGGTTGACCGGTCGAGCCGAAATGCCTTTAGGGCCAAAGGAGTTGGCGGGTCCAGGCTGCCCCTTCGCGGCGGTAGTGCAGGCGTACGTGGCGCCGGCGGGCGTCGCCCTGGAAGAACTCGACCTCCGTGGGCTCCAGCGCGTACCGGGTCCAGGTGGGGGCGGGGGCCTGCGGATCCGCCTGCGCCTGCTGCCACGCCGCTGCGGACGCCGTCTCCAACTCGGCGTAATCGTCGAGTACTTCGCTCATCCGGCCGACCAGCGCCGCCGCGAGTGCCCCCGTGGAGCGGGCGTGCAGGTCGGCCTGCGAGGCGGCGGGGTCCGCCGGGGTGACGTGCCCGCGCAGCCTGACCTGGCGGCCCACCGCCGGCCAGTAGAAGCCGAGCGCGGCGTCCGGGTGCGCGGCCAGCTGGCGGCCCTTCGCGCTGGTGGAGTGCGTGGCGAAGTGCCAGCCGTTGTCGTCGGCGCCGTGCAGCATGAGGGTGCGGATGTCCGGGCGGCCCTCGCTGTCGACCGTCGCGAGCGACATCGTGTGCGGCTCGGGCTGGCCCGCCTCGGCGGCGTGCGTCAGCCAGGCCTGAAAGAGGGGGAGGGGGGTGGTGGGGGTGCTGGCCGGGTCGAAGTGCGGGAGCGGTGCGTCCCAGACGCGGAGGGTGTGCAGAAGTTCCTGGAATTCCATACGGGCCATTCTCCGGCGCCGAGCGCCGCCCCCTCCGCCTGCGGCCGTCCCCGGCTGCCCGTCGTCTGCCTTCCGGTGCGTGCCGGGTCGCCTGCCAGGGGCGCGGGGAACTGCGCGATCAGCCGGGCGAGCCCCGCACCCGACAGCTCATACGCGGGAGCGTGCGTGCACCCCGTCGGGGGTGTAGGCATTCGTCCGCGGTCCGTGCGTGGCCGGTCGCGCAGTTCCCCGCGCCCCTGGCGGGCTTGGCGCCGGCCCGCACCGGTAGGGCTCCTGGGGCCCGGGTCACCCCCGGCCCAGTACCACCGTTGCCGATGAGCAGAACCAACCCCCCGTGGCCGACGCCACCGCCACCTCCGGAAGGTGGCCGCCGGGTTTGTGTACCTGGCCCGGGCCCGCCTCGCCCCTCAGCTGTCGCACCGCTTCCACCAGGAGGAACAGGCCGCGCATTCCGGGGTGGCAGGCCGAGAGGCCGCCGCCGTCGGTGTTGACCGGGAGGCCGCCGTCCCGCAGCAGGCGGCCCTTCTCCACGAACGGGCCGCCCTCGCCCTTCGCGCAGAACCCGAGGTCCTCAAGCGTCACCAGCGTCATGTACGTGAACGCGTCGTAGATCTCGGCCAGGTCGACGTCCGCCGGGCGTACCCCGGCCCGCTCGAAGGCGAGGCGGCCGGAGACCGCGGCCGGGGACACCGTGAAGGCCTCCCACTCCGACATCGTGGTGTGCGACACCGACATGCCCGAACCCAGCACCCACACCGGCGACTTGGCGGTGTCCGGCACGTACTCTTCGGCCGCGAGCAGGACCGCGCAGCCCCCGTCGGAGCGGATGCAGCAGTGCAGCTTGGTGAACGGGTCGGCGATCATCGGGCCGGACAGCACGTCGTCGACGGTGATCGGATCGCGGAACATCGCGTCCGGATTCGTGCCCGCGTTCGCCCGTGCCTGCACCGCCACTTCCGCCAACTGCTCGACCGTCGTGCCGTATTGGTGCATGTGGCGGCGCGCGGCCATCGCGTACTTCGAGATCAGCGTATGGCCGTACGGGACCTCGAACTGGAGCGGGCCCCGCGCGCCGAAGGACAGGTTGGAGGTGCGGCGCCCCGCCTTGATGTCCGCGCGCGCCGTCGAGCCGTACACGAGCAGGACCGCGTTGGCGTGGCCGGCCGCGATCGCGTCGGCGGCGTGCGCGGCCATGACTTCCCAGGTGGCGCCCCCGACGGTGGTGGAGTCGACCCAGGTGGGGCGGAGCCCCACATACTCCGCGACCTCCACCGGCGCGAGCGTGCCGAGCCCCGCCGAGCCGAACCCGTCGACGACCGACCGGTCGAGCCCGGAGTCCGCGAGCGCCCGCCGGGCGGCCTGGGCGTGCAGGGCGTAGGGCGTGGCGTCGTCCACCCGGCCCGTGTCGGAGAGCGCGACCCCGACCACAGCGACCTTGCGGGGACGGCGCGTTGAGGGTGATGGCATGAATCTGACGGTACATCAGATGTGCTGTTCGAGAAACGCGCGCTCGGCATTGGAGAGAGTTTCGGTAACTCCGGCCACCGCCTGTGCATTTGGCGGCTCCGGACCTAACATGACGCCCCGTCAGTTCAGAGGCTTCGCCTCTGGGGGAGGAGACCGCCGATGGACGCCGCCTTCACCGCGGAACAGGACGAGATCCGCCGCACCCTGCACGAACTGCTCGCCAAGCACTGCGGCCCACAGGACGTGAAGAGCGCGGTACGCACCCCGGTCGGTCACGACGGGGCGCTCTGGGGGCGGCTCGCCGCCGAGCTCGGGCTGCCCGGTCTCGCGCTGGCCGAGGAGTACGGGGGAGTGGGGTGCACCACCGCCGAACTCGCCCTCGCCTGCGAGGAGACCGGGCGCGCGCTGCTGCCGTCGCCCCTGCTCGCCACCGCCGTCCTCGCGGCCCCGCTCATCGCCGCGCTCGGCACCGACGCCCAGAAGCGCGCCCTGCTCCCGCTCGTCGCGCGCGGCGAGCGGACCGCCACCCTCGCCGTGCCCGGTACCGGCCTCGCCCTCGCCCTCGGGCTCACCGGGGCGAACACGGACGGCGAGTGGGCCGGGGGCGGCCGGGCGGGCGGGGTGCAGGCCAGACGGCTGCCCGACGGGACCTGGCGGCTCTACGGGGAGGCCGACCAGGTGCTCGACGGACACAGCGCCCAGCTGCTCCTCGTCGCCGCCCACACCGGCGGCTTCGCCCGCAGCCGCGCCCTCCTGTTCGTGGTGCAGGATGACGCGGCCGGGCTGCGGCGCACCCGGCGCACCACCCTCGATGAGACCCGGACCCAAGCACGTGTACAACTCCGGGATGTGGAAGGAGAGTTGCTCGGCGGCGACGACTCCGTCGACATCCACGGCGCGCTCGCCGCCACTGGGCGCGCCGCGGCCGCCTGTCTGGCCGCCGAGGCCGTCGGGGCCGCGAGTGAGGCGCTGGAGCGCACGGTGGCGTACGTCAAGGAGCGGGAGCAGTTCGGGCGGGCCATCGGGTCCTTCCAGGCGGTCAAGCACCGGCTCGCCGACCTGTACGTCCAGGTGCAGGCGGCCAGGTCGGCGGCGTACTACGCGGCCTGGGACCCCGGCGCGGGCGCCCTCGCGCTCGCGCAGGGGCTCGACGCGCTGCGCTGCGCCGCCTCGGAGGCCGTCCAGTTGCACGGCGGCATCGGCTTCACCTGGGAGCACGAGGCGCACCTCTACTTCAAGCGGGCCGCCTCCGACGAGCTGCTCTTCGGGCCGGTGCACCGGCTGCGCGGTCACGCCGCCGAACGGGCCGGCCTGTTCGACCCGTCGGCGGCCGGGGTGCGGGCATGAGCACCCCGGCCGCCAGGACCGCGCCCGGGGTGCGGCTCATGCGGAAGGTGTCCTCGACACGGGCGTTCGCGAGGATCGCCCCGCACTTCGTGCCCGCGATGGACCGCGCAGTGCACCGCCTGACCCGGGGCCGGGTCCTCCTCAGCGCGCGGATGCTGCCCGGTGTCGTACTGACCGCGCACGGCGCCAAGTCGGGCCTGCCGCGCACCACTCCGCTGGCCTGCATGCCCGAGGAGGGCGGCGCCTCCTGGGTGCTCGTCGGGTCCAACTTCGGACGGTCCGGCCATCCGGCCTGGACCGGCAACCTGCTCGCCCACCCGGACGCCGAGATCAGCTGGAAGGGCCGGGACATCGCGGTGCGGGCCCGGCTGCTGGAGGGTGAGGAGCGGGCCGCGGTCTGGGAGGCGGCCCTCAAGTTCTGGCCGCCGTACGCCACTTACCAGTCCCGGATCGAGCGCGAGATACGCCTCTTCCGGATCGAGCGGCGCGAGGTCCGGGGCGGGACGTCCGACGGCACGCGCACGCCCTGAGGCGGGAACGCCCGACGGCGGGCCGGGGCCCGAGACGGGAACGCCGACGACGGTCGCCCCCTGGTGGGGGTGAACCGCCGTCGGCGCGACAGGACTTGGGTATCGACCGACCCGGGGCTACTTCGTCGGCTTCTTGCCCGTGATGCCCAGGTGGACCAACAGCGCCAGGTTCGGCTTCAGTTCGGCCTGTTTGACGCCCCAGGTCTGGAAGCCCTTCTGGTGCGAGGCCACCGAGGCCAGCATCGCGACGAGGGAGCCCGCCATCGCCGCGGGGCTGACGTCCTTGTCGACCTTGTTCTTGGCCTGGAGCTCGGTGACCGCGTCCGTAAGGGAGTTGGTGACCGAGTTCAGGATCTTCATGCGGATCTTGTAGAAGCGCTTGTCGCCCTCGGCGGCGCCCAGGTCGACGACCCTGAGGATCGCGTCGTTCTTGCGCCAGAAGTCGAGGAAGCCCTCCACGAGCTCTTCCGCCGTCTGCCAGCCCGCGCGCCCGACCCAGGAGCGGCCTTCGACCAGAGCGGTCAACCCGGCGCCCTCCTTGGCCATTTCCTCCGCGATCTCCAGGACGGCCCCTTCGACGTCGGGGAAGTACTGGTAGAAGGTCGCGGGTGAAGTGCCCGCCTTCCGGGCCACGTCGATGACTTTGACGTCCCGGTACGGCGACGAGCTGAGCATTTCACTGAGGCAGTCGAGCAGCTTCTGCCGTGTCGCCTGCCCGCGTCGGCCGGCCACGCGGCCATCGACGGTGCGTACTTGTCCTGTCATGCCGTCAGCTTACCGAGGGGTGATCGGAGCGCGATTCGGCCGAGTGCAAATGGGGGCCCGAGGGCGGTACGTCCCGATGCGCGCGGGGAATCGGTCGCCCCGTGTGACCGTCCGCCCCGGTGTCCGTCACGCCGGCCACGGGTCGTCCGCCGGCTCGGCCGCGAAGACGCTCGCGGCGACGCGGACCGGGGCGGCCAAGACCGGGCGGCCACTCGAATGGTGTTATCAACACCCTGTGGACAACTTTGGCGGACAGGCCGTGCGGGGCCTGGGCGGGCGCCCCGCCGCGTGCCGCAATCTGGCCATATGTTCGAATTGTGCGTCCGCGTCGGGCGTGATGGCTCGTTAGCTTGGCCCCGACGCGGTCCCACGACGGCCCCGGGGCGGGGCACCTCAGGAAGGAAACAGGCGCATGGGCGGATATCCGGAAGGCGCGCCGTGCTGGGCCGACGTCACGCTGTCCGACCTCGCGGCCGGCAAGCGGTTCTACGGGGAGCTCTTCGGCTGGACCTTCGACGAGTCCGATGAGCGGCGCGGACGCTACACCGCCGCCTACAAGGGCGGCAGACGCGTCGCGGGCCTCCAGCCCAAGCGGGACGGCCGGCTGCCCACCTCCTGGACCGTCTACCTCGCCACCCCCGACGCCCGGGCCCTCGCCGCCCGCATCCGCGAGGCCGGCGGCCAGCTGATCACCGACCCGCTGCCGGTGCCGCCGCACGGCACCCTGGCGGTCGCCGCCGACCCGGGCGGCGCCGTCTTCGGCCTGTGGCAGGGCGAGGGGCACCTCGGCTTCGAGCTGACCCGCGCGCCCGGCGCGTACTGCTGGACCGAGGTCTACACCCGCGACAAGGACCAGGCCGACGCGTTCTACGAGTCCGTCTTCGGCTACCTGGGCGGCGACCCGGGCGCCCCCGACGAGATCGGCGCCGACTTCCGCACCTGGTCGCTGCCCGGCACCGAACCGGGCCCGGACAGCACGGTCGGCGGCCGCAGCCTGATGTCGGACGCCTTCCCGGCGGCGCTGCCCGACCACTTCCTCGTCTACTTCAGCGTCGAGGACTGCGACGCGGCCGCCGCCGCCTGCACCCGGCTCGGCGGCCGGGTCACCGCCGCGCCCTTCGACATTCCGTACGGGCGGATGGCCGTCCTCAACGACAACCAGGGCGCCACCTTCGCCGTTCTGCAGGCTTCGGGCACGTAAAGCCCCCGCGCGGCATGTCCGGGGTGTCCCGGATCGGGGTGGGACCTCCCGGTCTCGACCCGGGTTGGCCACCGGCCACCTCCGGCAGGGAGAATCGGGGCGCCGCGTGAGACGCTGCACGGGGCCGCATTCAGGCACGGCCCGTACGGGGAGGTGGCAGGCAAGTGGAGCAGCTGACGCAGCACGACCCGAGGCGGATCGGACCCTTCGAGGTGTTGGGCCGGCTCGGTGCCGGCGGCATGGGTCTCGTCTATCTGGCGCGCTCGGCGTCGGGCCGCCGCGTCGCCATCAAGACGGTGCGCACCGAACTCGCCGAGGACCAGCTCTTCCGCGTCCGCTTCACCCGTGAGGTGGAGGCGGCCCGCGCGGTCAGCGGCTTCTACACCGCCGCCGTCGTCGACGCCGACCCGCGCGCCCCCGTGCCGTGGCTGGCCACCGCCTACGTACCGGCGCCCTCCCTCGAAGAAATAGTGAATGAGTGCGGGCCGCTGCCGGCCCAGGCCGTGCGCTGGCTCGCGGCCGGCATCGCCGAGGCCCTCCAGTCCATCCACGGCGCCGGCCTGGTCCACCGTGACCTGAAGCCGTCGAACGTCCTGGTCGTCGAGGACGGGCCCCGCGTGATCGACTTCGGCATCGCGTCCGGCGTCTCCAACACCCGCCTGACCATGACGAACGTGGCGGTGGGCACCCCCGCCTACATGTCGCCCGAGCAGGCCAAGGACTCCCGCAGCGTCACCGGCGCCTCCGACGTGTTCTCGCTCGGCTCGACCCTCGTGTTCGCCGCGACCGGGCACGCGCCCTTCCACGGCGCCAACCCCGTCGAGACCGTGTTCATGCTGCTGCGCGAGGGCCCCGACATCACGGGCCTGCCGGACGAGCTGCGCCCGCTCATCGAGTCCTGCATGCAGATGGAGCATCCCAACCGGCCCTCGCCCGAGGACCTCCAGGCCCAGCTCGCGCCCCACCTCTTCGCCTCGGGCTCGGACGACAGCGGCACCGCGTCCGCCTGGCTGCCGCCCCGCTCGGTCGCCATGATCGAGCAGCGCAGGGGCGGCGGCCGGATGCACATCGTGCCGCCCGCCGACCCCGCGCCGAGTTCGGCGCTGCGCTCCGGCCGCACGGGCCCGCCGCCCCCGCCGCGCCCCGCGGAGCCCCCGTACGCGGCCCGGCACGCCGGTGCCTCCGTCACCTATCCGCCGGTCCGCACCGACGAGCCGGTGCGCCTTCCCGGTGCGAAGGTGCCGATCGGTCCCGGCCCCCGGGCCGCCGACGCGTCCCGGGTCGCCGTGGACGCCGGGTCCGCCACCGGCTGGGTGCGCAGGCCGGGGGCCGCCGCCGTCGGAACGCAGGCCGCGCCCGTGCCGCCGCCCGCCCACCCGCCCGAGGTCCCGGGCCGCTGGCGCCCCTGGCGCTTCCGCATGTCGAACGACGTGTGGGGCACCCCCGCCGTCGCCGGTGACCTGCTGTACGTGACGTCCTTCGAAGTGCACGCCCTGGACGTGGGCACCGGCCGCCGCCAGTTCAAGACGCGCGACGTCGCCTGGGCGATGGCCGTCGAGGCCGGCCGCATCCACGCCTCCGACGGCCCCAGCCTGTACGCCCTGGACGCGAGCGACGGCGGCGAGCTGTGGCGGCTGTCCGCGGAGGCCTGGGTGTACTCCCTGAAGGCCGACCGGGGCACCGTCGTCACCGGCACGCGCGGCGGCGGCGTACAGGCCTGGGAGGCGGCCAACGGCGAGAAGCTGTGGGAGCTCTCCGGCGCCCAGAGCGACTTCGAGACCCCCGAGGCCGGGCCGTGCGTGCACGACGGCACGGTCTACGTCTGGCAGGACGCCCGGCTGCGCGCCCTGGACGCCCGCACCGGCGTCGAGCGCTGGTCCTACCCGGTCGGCGACGCGGCCTCCTGCGGCGGCGTCCCGGTCCGGGTCGCGCCCGCGCGGGACGGCTATGTGTACGTCTCGGCCGGCACCCGGGTCCTGGCCATCGACATCGCCTCCGGGCACGTGCGCTGGCACTTCGAGGCGCCCGCGGTCTTCCTGTGCCCGCCCGCGTTCGCGCCCGGGCCGGCCGTGGCGGGCGGCGGCGTGTACCTCGCCGACTACCTCGGCACGGTGTACGCCCTCGACGCCTCCACCGGCAAGGACCGCTGGCGCATCGCCACCGAGTCCCGCAACTCCGTCGAGCCGGTCCTGGTCGCCGACGGCAACGTCCACGTGGGCAGCGGCAACGCGCTGTACACCCTGGACGCGGTCACCTCGACCCCCAAGTGGCGCTTCGCCGCGGGCGGGGAGGTCGTGGGCACGCCCGTCGTCGCCGACGGCCGCATCCACTTCGGCTCGGCCGACCACTGCCTCTACACGCTGGACGCGGCGGGTGGCCAGCTGCGCTGGAAGCTCGCCACCGGAGGTGAGATCACCGGGTCGCCCGTCGTCCGCGGCGGGGTCGTCTACGCGTGCAGCAAGGACCGGTGCGTGTACGCGCTGGACGTGGTGAAGGGGACGGCCACCTCTGGATCCCGCTAGGCGGGGGGACCGTCCTGCGGCCGCCCGTTCGCCGCGGGCCGTGCGGCTGGACGCCCGGCTCCCCGCGCCCCGAAACCCGATCCCGGCCGCCCACCGCGCGTGGTTGCCCGCGTGGTTCCCCGCGCGCTGCGAGGGTGTCCGTGCCGTGTCCGAAAGGGCCTATCCCGTATGACAGTTGAGCCCCTCTCCGCGTCGGACGTCGTGTCCCGGCTGCGGGCCGCCGGGTGTGTGTTCGCCGAGGACGAGGCCGAGTTGATACTCGGCACCGCCGTCGGGCCCGCGCAGGTCGCCTCCATGGTCGAGCGCAGGGCGGCGGGGCTGCCGCTCGAACACGTCCTGGGCTGGGCCGGGTTCCACGGTCTGAAGGTGGCCGTGGACCCGGGGGTCTTCGTGCCGCGCCGCCGCACCGAGATCCTGGTGGGCGAGGCGCTCGCGGCCGCCGACGGCTCGCGGCCGCTCGTCGTCGTGGACCTGTGCTGCGGTTCGGGCGCGCTCGGCGCGGCCCTCGCGGCGGCGCTGCCGGGGGCCGAACTGCACGCCGCCGACATCGAACCCGCCGCCGTGGCCTGCGCCCGCCGCAACGTGGCCCCGTACGGCGGCCGCGTCTACGAGGGCGACCTCTTCGACCCGCTCCCGGACGGGCTGCGCGGCCGGGTCGACATCCTCACCGCGAACGTCCCCTACGTGCCCTCCGACGAGGTCGGCCTGCTCCCCGTGGAGGCCCGTGAACACGAGCCCCTGGTCGCCCTCGACGGCGGCTCGGACGGGCTCGACATCATGCGCCGGGTCGCCCTCGCCGCCCCCGACTGGCTTGCCCCGGGCGGCATCCTGCTCACGGAGACCAGCGAGCGACAGGTGCCCGGCGCCCTCGCGGCGATGTCCGCGGGCGGCCTGCGGGCCCGCCTGGTCACATCGGACGAGCTGTACGCGAACGTGGTGACCGGCGTACGCGAGTAGGCCGGTCACCACGAGTCGTCAGTTGCGCGGCGGAGGTCCGTGCGGGCCGTCGTAGGGGCCTCGGGGCGGGCCCTCGTAGGGACTCGGCCCCGGTCCCGGGTGAGGGTCGCGCGGGCCGCCGTAGGGAGGCGCCTCGTCCGGGCCCCCGTACCGCGGGTACTCACGGGTGCCCTCGTGCGGGTTAGCTCCGTGCCGCGAGGGGGCAGCGGTGCCGTCCTGCGGATTCCCGTACCGCGCCGACTCGGAGGTGCCGTCGTGCGGATTCCCGTACCGCGCCGGCTCGGAGGTGCCGTCGTGCGGGCCCCCGTAGGCGGGCGGTTCCGGCGCGCGCTCGTCCGGGGCGCGCTGCGGCGGGGCCTCCCGTGCCGGGACCCCGTAACCGGCGGGCTCCCGCACGGTCCGGCGCCGGCCCGACATCAGGGCCGCCGCGAGGAGCAGCAGTACGCCGCCGCCCAGGGCCATCCCGACGCCCTGGCCGAGGCCCTTGCCGGCGGAGTCGACCGTCAGGCTGCCCGCCGCCTGGCCCTGCCGCACCATCCACAGGATGGTGAAGCCGAGCACGACGAGACCGGCCACGGCGACGAGCACGCGGGAGCGCAGCACCAGACCCACCAGGGTCACGAGTGCCGCGAAGGCGAGGGGGAGCAGCACCGAGCCGGCCACCGAGGCCTTGTCGGCCGAGATGCCCGAGAACAGGTCGTCGATGCGGTAGGTGCTGCCGTGACGGCCGTCGTACCAGGCACGGAAGGGGCTCCAGACGGCGGCCGTCGCTCCGATGAGAGCGAGGATCGAGCCGAGGACGTTGCGGGCCATCTCGGCCCTCCTAACTAGAGCGGCTCTCGCTGCCGACGCTACGCCCGGCGCGCGCACCGCGCTACCCGGCGGACGGTCCCGTGCACAGCCCTGCCGTCCGTGCCGCGCGGACGGCAGGGCTGTGGGAGTACGACGTGGAGTGCGGGGAGATCGTGTGGCAGGCCGGGCGCCGACGCCTGATCGCCCCGGAAGGCAGGTCGGGCGCTGTTACCGTGTCGGCCGGTCTTCGGAGGGGGGCGACGGTGATACGTCGCGGGATGAAATGTGCGGCCATAGCGGCAGGTCTGGCGCTCGCGCTGACCGGATTCTCCAGCCACGGCAGTCACGGCGGTCACGGAACGAGCCACAGCTCGGGCGGCGGCTGCTCCAACTCCCACAAGAGCAACGGGAGTTCCGGCGGCAGCAGCACGAGCGACGCGAGCAGCGGCAGCACGAGCGGCACGAGCGGCAGCACCAGCGGCGGGGGCGGTGGCTACAACGGCAACCGCTACGGCTCCGGTTACAACAACACCACCGGCAGCACGGCCGGTTCGTCGAGCGGGAGCACGTCCGGCACCACGGCGACGGCCACCGCGTCCGTCACGACGTGCGCCTCGGCCGGGACGAAGGGCACCTCCACGGTGCGGGTGAGCACCGGCTCGGGGCGCGGCAGCCACCGCTACCAGGTCCTGGTCACCTTCTACGACGCCGCCGGCGCCACCGTCGACCAGGCCTCCACCTCGGTGACCCTGGGCCCGAACGCCGGGCAGACCCTCCAGGTGGCGATGAGCAAGCCCGCTCTCGCCTCCCAGGTCGGCCGCTGCGCCGTCCAGGCGACGGCTTAGCCCCGGGGCGTCGCCGGGCCGCGCCGCTGCCACAGTGGGGCCCGGCCCGTGCCGCGAGAGGAATGTGTGATGTGGCAGTCCGGCGGGTGGGACGTACGCGTCCGCCTCGGCATCCTCATCACCGGCTACCCCTCGGTCCCCCGGTCGGTACGCGCCTCACCGCACCCGGAACTCCTTCGAGCGGCGGGCCGTGAACAGCTCGGACTGCTGTTCCGGCGGCAGGTTCCCGAGCGCCACGAAGGCCGGGGCGCGCGCGTGGGCCTGGGCGAGGACGGCCTCCTTCGCCGCCCACAGCGAGCGCACCGTCCCCTGCACGGCCTCGGCCGGGTACCCGGCGATCGTCTCCGCGCACCGCAGGGCGGCCGCCAACTCCCTTCCGGGCGCGGTCACTTCGCTCACGAAGCCGATCTCGTACGCCCGTCGCGCCGACATCCGCTCGGCCGTGCCCATCAGGGCGAGCCGGGCCGCCTCGCCCTGCGGCATCCGCAGCGCGAGGTACATGGACTCGTACGCGCTGACCATGCCGTACGTGGTGTGCGGGTCGAAGAACGCCGCGTCCTCGGCGGCGATCACGAACTCGGCCTCGCCCAGGAGGTAGAACGCCCCGCCGCAGGCCATCCCGCGTACGGCGGCGACGACCGGCTTCCACAGGTCGTTCGCCTTCGGGCCGATCGCGATGAGGGGATCGTCGGTGGAGTACGGGGACGAGGGCTGCGCCACCTCGGCCGAGCGGTCGATCCCGGTGCAGAACGCCCGCTCCCCTGCGCCGGTCAGGACGATCGCGCGTACCGTGTCGTCGAACCTCAACTCGCGCCATGTGGATCCCAGTTGCTCCGCCGTCTCCAGGTCGATCGCGTTCAGGCGCTCGGGCCGGTCCAGGGTGACGACCGCGACGCCGGTCTCCTTGTCGCGGGTCACCAGGAGGCTCACGCGCGCTCCAGGAGCCAGCGCGGCACGGTCACCCCGTCGACCTCGGTGAACGCGACCTGCACGCGGGCGCCGATCCGCAGCCGGGTCGGGTCGACGGAGTCGAGGGCCGCGTCGGGTTCGGCGACCACGTTGCCGACCAGGCGGATCAGCGGATCCTCGGCGAGTTCGACGACGACCGCGTTGTAGGGGGCCTGGGCCGCGTAGTCGGGGAGCAGCGGGGGGTGCGGGAAGACGTACGACCAGATGCGGCCGCGGCCCGAGACCCGGCGCCACTCGCTGTCGAAGGACTGGCAGTGCGGGCAGCAGGGGCGGGGCGGGAAGCGGAGCCGGCCGCAGTCGGGGGCGGCGCAGGCCTGGACGCGGAGTTCGCCGCGGGCCGCGTACTCCCAGAAGGGGGCGCCGTCGTCGTCCACAACGGGTGACAGCATCTCTCAACTCCTCAGCAGAATGGCGGAGGTGGGGACTCCCTCGCCCGCGGTGACCAGGCAGGTGGCGGCGTTCGGGACCTGCGCGGTGCTGACGCCGCGCAGCTGCTTCACGCCCTCGTTGATGAGGTTGAAGCCGTGCACGTAGGCCTCGCTCAGGCCGCCGCCCCCGGTGTTGATGGGCAGCCGACCGCCGATCTCCAGGGCCCCGCCCTCGGTGAAGGCGGCGCCCTCGCCGCGCCCGCAGAAGCCGTAGCCCTCCAGGGAGAGCGGGATGAGCGGGGTGAACGCGTCGTAGATCTGGGCCACATCGACGTCATCGGGCCCGAAGTCGGCCTGTTTCCACAGGTGTCGGGCTGCCGTCCACGCCGGTCCCGTCAGCGGGTCGTCGTTCCAGTAGTTGACCATGCCGTGGTGCTGGGAGGGCAGGCCCTGGGCGGCGGAGTGCACGTAGACGGGCTTCTGCCGGCAGTCGCGGGCCCGCTCGGCGGAGACGACGACGCACGCCAACGCCCCGTCCGTCTCCAGGCAGTTGTCGAAGAGGCAGAGCGGGTCGCTGATCCAGCGCGAGGTCATGTACATCTCGCGGGTCAGCGGGCGTTCGTACATCATCGCGGCCGGGTTCTGGTTGGCGCGGTTGCGGCAGGCGAGGGCGACGTTGAAGAGGTGGTCGCGGGTGGCGCCGTGCTCGTGGAGGTAGCGGCGGGCCAGCATGCCGATCTCGTCGGCGGGCCGCAGCAGGCCGAACGGGCGGGTCCACTGGCCCGGGGTCGGCAGCTGCACCGCCGTGTTCTTCCAGGGCCTCGGTCCGCTGCCGCGCTTGCGGGAGCGCCAGGCGACGCCGACGCTCGCCTGCCCGGTGGCGATCGCGCCGGCGAGGTGGCCGACGGTGGCGCAGGAGCCGCCGCCGCCGAAACCGATCTTGCTGAAGAAGGTCACGTCGCCCGCCCCGACGGCCTTGGCGACCTCGACCTCGTCGGTCTCCTCCATCGTGTACGAGGCGAACGCGTCCACCTCGGCGGGGCTGATGCCGGCGTCGTCGAGGGCGGCGATGATCGCCCGGCACGCCAATGTCTTCTCGGACTCGGGCAGTTGCTTGGCGAACGGCGTCTGCCCGATCCCGACTATGGCTGTCGCGTCCTTCAGGGTGGCCATGGCCCCACCTCCACGAGCGTCACCAGTACTGACAGCGGAGGAGGCTACAGCTAATCTGACGGTTAGTCAGCTACCAGTGCGGAGGGGGCTTTTGATGCGCGGGGACCTGGAGTGGGGCACGATCGCGAAGCTGGTGCGCGGCGCGGCCGCCCGGTACGGCGAGCGCGAGGCCGTCGTCGAGGTCCGCGGCCGCCTCTCGTACGCGGAACTGGGGGAGCGGGTGGAGCGTGCGGCGGCCGCCTGCATCGCGGCCGGTGTCGAACCCGGCGACCGGGTCGCCATCTGGGCGCCCAACACCGGCGACTGGATCGTCTCGGCGCTCGGCGCGGTCACCGCGGGCGCGGTCCTCGTCCCGCTGAACACCCGGTTCAAGGGCGCGGAGGCGGCGTACGTCCTCGAAAGCAGCCGCGCGAAGCTCCTGTTCGTGACCGGCACCTTCCTCGGCACCTCCTACGTGGCCTCGCTGCGCCGGGCCACCGCCGAGGGGACGGGCGCCGGCCCGCTGCCCTCGCTCCCGCACCTGGAGCAGGTGGTCGTCCTCTCGGACGACGCCCCCGACAACTTCCGTACGTGGAAGGACTTCCTGGCGGGCGGGGAGGCCGTGTCGGGCGCGGAGGTGGCGGCGCGCGCGGACGGCATCGCCCCCGACTCGCCCTCCGACCTCGTCTACACCTCGGGCACCACCGGCCGCCCCAAGGGCGCCGTGATCACCCACGCCCAGACCCTGCGCGGCTACGCGATCTGGTCGGAGCTCGCGGGCCTGCGCGAGGGCGACCGCTACCTGATCGTGAACCCGTTCTTCCACACCTTCGGCTACAAGGCGGGCATCATCGCCTGTCTGATGCGGGGCGCCACGATGGTGCCGCAGCCGGTCTTCGACATCGACACCGCCCTCGCCAACATCGCCGCCGAGCGCATCTCGGTACTGCCGGGGCCGCCCACCCTCCACCAGTCCCTCCTGGACCACCCCACCCGCGACCAGCACGACCTGAGCGCCCTGCGCCTGGTGGTGACCGGGGCGGCGGTGGTGCCGCTGCGCCTGGTCGAGCGGCTGCGCGGCGAGCTGGGCGTGGCCACCGTCCTGACCGCGTACGGACTGTCCGAGGCGAGCGGCATCGTCACGATGTGCCGCCGCGGCGACCCGGCCGGCGTCATCTCCGCCACCTCCGGCCGCGCGATACCCGGCACCGAGGTCCGCGTCCTGGCCGGGCCGGGCGAGCCCGGCGAGATCCTGGTACGCGGCTTCAACGTGATGCGGGGCTACTTCGAGGACCCGGCGGAGACGGCCCGCGCGATCGACGCGGACGGCTGGCTGCACACGGGCGACATCGGCGTCCTGGACGAGGCGGGCAACCTGCGCATCACCGACCGGATCAAGGACATGTTCATCGTCGGCGGCTTCAACGCCTACCCGGCCGAGATCGAGCAACTCCTCGGCCTGCACCCGGAGGTGGCCGACGTGGCGGTCATCGGCATCCCCGACCCCCGCCTCGGCGAGGTGGGCCGCGCCTACGTCGTGCGCCGCCCCGGCTCCCCTCTGACGGCCGACGACCTGATCGCCTGGTCCCGCCGCGAGATGGCCAACTACAAGGTGCCGAGGGAGGTCGAGTTCGTGTCCGAACTCCCGCGCAACGCGAGCGGCAAGGTGGTGAAGGGGGAGCTGCGGGGGCGGTGACCTCGGCGAAACCGGGCGGAGGCCGTCTGACCGGCCCCGACGGGCCCTTACATGACCGCGGTGCGGACCCGCCCCCCAGCGGGTCCGCACCGCGTCGTGCTGCCGTACCGACCCGCCCCCCGGCAGGTCCGCACCGCGTCGTGCTGCCGTACCGACCCGCCCCCCGGCAGGTCCGCACCGCGTTGTGCTGCCGTGCGGATCCGCCCCCCAGCGAGTCCGCACCGCTTTTGTGCGGCCCCCGTGTCCCCGGCCGCGGCGGCTCCCCTCCTCTGCCGCCGCGGCTTTCCCCCGTGGGACGGAACTACTGGGCCTGCGGCCTGAAGGGCTCCGAGGTGGCGTGCTGGTCCAGGGTGGCGATCGCCGGTTCGTCCGTGGCGTGCTGGTCGAACGTGGTGACCGGCGTACCGGTGGCGTGCTGGTCGAGCGTGGCGATGGCGGGCTCGTCCGTGGCGTGCTGGTCCTGCGGCGTGACGATCGGCGGCTCGTTCTTCTTCACGTCGCCCATGATTCTCATCTCCCGTTGATGACGCTGCCTGATGGAGAGGCGAAACCGTCCGGCCACTCCCCCGAGGGTGGCCGGACGGACTTGCCAGGGCCGACAGGTTAGAGGCCGGCCTTCCAGTCGGCTTGCGCGCCCCCCGACGCGGCGGGCCGACAGGTAAGACAATGACGGGCGCCGATAAACGTTCAATGAACGCGCTGACCAGGGGCGTTATGCGGCCGCCACGGGGCTGAGCAGAGCGCGGACCTGGGCCGCCTCCGGCGATCCGAGCTCCTCGTAGATGACCAGTGCGTCACGCCAGCAGACCTGCGCCCGGCCCGCGTGCCCTATGCCGGCCAGGGCCTGGCCGAGCACGGTCAGCACGTTGCCGCGCCGCCACTCCCCGCCGATGCCGCGCAGCACCGTGAGCGCCATCTCGGCGTTGGCCGCCGCCTGCGCGGGCCGCCTGCCCGCGAGGTCGACCTCCGCGAGCCGGAACAGCGTCATGCCTTCCCACAGCCGCTGGCGGCTGTCCCGGAAGACGGCCAGCGCCTCGTTGAGCCGGTCCGCCGCGGCGCGCAGCTGGCCGCCCTTGGTGAGCGCGAGGCCCAGCGCGTAACGGCCGTTGGCGCCGCGCAGTTCGTGGCCCATCGCGTCGTAGATGTCGATGCCCTCCTGGGCCAGGGTGACCGCGCTCGCGGTGCGGCCCATCGCCAGGTGGATGCGGGACAGGTTGCACAGCGCGCTGGCCTCGCCGGGCCGGTTGGCGTCGGCGCGGAACGCCTCGATGGCGCGCAGCAGATGACCTTCACCGTCGGTGGGCCGGTTCTGGTAGAGCGCGATGATGCCGCGCGCGTTGGAGGCCCAGCACAGCGGCAGCGGATCCTGGGTGGGGCCGGCGAGCCGCATGGCCTCCTGGGCCTCGCGGTCGGCGTGCTCGAACCGGCCGGCCAGCTGGTGCACATTGGCGAGCGTCATCACCGCCCGCCCCTCGGCCTGGGTGTCGCCCCGGGTGCGGGCGGCCTCCCGGACGGCCTCGGCGGTCGCCTCGTACTGCCGGGAGTTGGCGCCGGACTCGCCGAGGTCGAGCGCCGCGTACAGGAGGTCGACGGCGCGCCGCAGCGTGGCGGGGGCCGACAGCTGGCGCACGCAGGCGAGCAGCGGGTCTGCCTCGGTGTACAGCCAGTCCTGCGCGTGGTGGCGGTCGCCGAAGGAGAGCCCCTGGTACGTGGTGGGCTCCAGGTGGTCCACGAGCCGGTCGCCCGGGCGTTCCAGGGCGTACACCCCGGACGCCGTCGCGAGGTAGAAGTCGAGCAGGCGCGAGAGGGCCGACTCGCGCTCCGCCGGGGGCAGGTCGTCGCGCTCGGCGCAGGAGCGCGCGTAGAGGCGTACGAGGTCGTGATAGCGGTAGCGGCCCGGTGCGGCCGACTCCACCAGGGACGTGTCGACCAGGGACTCCAGGATGTCCTCGGTCTCCTGCTGGGGGAGGTCGAGGACGGCGGCCGCGGCGGCCAGCGAGATGTCGGGCCCGTCGGGCAGGCCGAGCAGCCGGAAGGCGCGGGACTGCGCGGGCTCCAGATGTCCGTAGCCCAGCTCGAAGGTCGCCTTGACCGCGAGGTCGCCGGCCTGGAGCTCGTCCAGGCGGCGGCGCTCGTCCGCGAGCTTGGCGGCGAGCACGGAGACCGTCCAGGTGCGGCGCGAGGCGAGCCGGGACGCGGCGATGCGGATGGCGAGCGGCAGGAAGCCGCAGGCGGCGACCACGTCCAGGGCGGCCTCGCGCTCGGCGGACACCCGCTCCACGCCGACGATCCTGGTGAACAGCTGGAGCGCCTCGTCGGGGGACATCACGTCCAGGTCGACGAGGTGCGCGCCGACCAGGTCGACCATGCGGATGCGGCTGGTGACGAGCGCCGCGCAGCCGGCCGTGCCCGGAAGGAGCGGCCGGATCTGGGCCGCGTCCCGCGCGTTGTCGAGCAGCACCAGGACCCGGCGGCCGTCCAGGGTGGAGCGGAACAGGGCGGCGCGCTCCTCCATCGAGTCGGGGATCGCCGAGTCGGGGGTGCCGAGCGCGCGCAGGAACGCGCCGAGCACGGTGTCGGGCTCGGCGAAGTGCTGGCCGGCGCCCTGGAGGTCGACGTAGAGCTGGCCGTCGGGGAAGTAGGGGCGGGCGGCGTGTGCGACGTGCACGGCGAGGGTGGTCTTGCCGACGCCGCCGATCCCGGCGAGCGCGGAGACCGCCATCACCGTCGTCTCGGCGCCCGCGAGCCGCGAGGTGAGCTCGCGCACGAAGGCGGCCCGGCCGGTGAAGTCCGGTACGGACGCGGGCAGTTGGGCCGGTCGCACCGGTGCCTGGGTGGCGGTGGGCGCGTCGGCGGGCGGGCGTGCCAGGTCCTGGTCGGCGCGCAGGATGCGCTGCTGGAGGCGGGCCAGCTCGGGCCGCGGGTCGACGCCGAGCTCGTCGGCGAGCAGCCGCCGGGTGTCGGCGTACACCGCGAGCGCCTCGGCCTGGCGGCCGCTGCGGTACAGGGCCAGCATCAGGAGTTCGCGCAGCCGCTCGCGCAGCGGGTGGGCGGCGGTCAGGGCGGTCAGCTCGGAGACGGCCTCGGCGTGGCAGCCCGCCTCCAGGTCCAGGTCCAGGCGGGCCTCGGTCAGCTGGAGGCGCCACTCGGCGAGCCGGGTGCGCTGGTTCTCGGCGTACGGGCCCGGCACCCCGGCCAGCGGTTCGCCGTCCCAGTGCGCGAGCGCGGCGTTCAGCAGATCGCGGGCGCGGCCCTTCTCGCCGCCGGCCCGCGCCTTCTCGGCGGCGGTCGCCAGCTCCTGGGCCCCGGTGAGGTCGAGGGCGGCGGCCCCGGGCCGGATCGCGTAGCCGCCGGACTCGCTGACCAGGACCCCGGGGTCGAGGACCTTGCGCAGCCGCGAGGCGTACGTGCGGATCGCGGCCAGCGCCTGCGAGGGCGGCTCCTCGCCCCAGATGGCGTCGATGAGTTCGGCGGCGGTGGCGGTGCGGCCGTCGCGCAGCAGCAGGGCGGCGAGCAGGGCGCGCTGCTGCGGGGAGCCGGACGGCAGCGCCTGATCGCCCCGCCAGGCCCGTACCGGTCCGAGTACGCCGAAGCGGAGCCCGGCGCCGGAGGCCTCCGGGCCGTGCTCGGCCTCCGGCCGGCCGAGCGGTACCGTCGCGCGCTGCGGCGGCGGTACCGGAGCACGTTGCTCCGGTACGCGCGGCCCGCCGTCACGGTCCATAACTGCCCCCTGTACCCCCGTACTCCTGGATGCTCCCCGTCAGTCTGCCCTGTCCGGAGGGGTCGCGTCAGCAACGGGTGACGCTCTGCACAAGGCTTCGACACATGGTCTGCACACTCATCGCAAGCCCCGCCGGGCCGTCGCGGCACTCCGGGCGGCGCAGGAGGGGCGGCGCAACTAGCTGACGGATCGTCAGATCAGGTCTACCGTAAACGACATGGAGACCTTCCCGAAGATCATCTCGGTGGACGACCACACGGTGGAGCCCCCCAACGTCTGGCGGGACCGCCTCCCGTCGAAGTACCGCGACACCGGACCGCGCGTCGTCCGCGCCCCCCTGAAGGAAATGACCTTCCTGGGCGGCAAGTTCGCGCCGGTCATGGGCGCCAAGGGCGACGACGGGCCGATCGGCGACTGGTGGGTGTACGAGGACCTGCACCGCCCGCTGACCCGCCTGGACACGGCGGTTGGCTACGACAGGGACGAGATCAGGCTGGAGGTCATCACCTACGAGCAGATGCGCCCCGGCTCCTTCGACGTGCCGGCCCGGCTCGCCGACATGGACGTGAACCACGTCCAGTCCGCGCTCTGCTTCCCGACCTTCCCCCGGTTCTGCGGGCAGACCTTCACGGAGGCCACCGACCGCGAACTCGGGCTGCTCGCGGTGCGGGCGTACAACGACTGGATGGTGGAGGAGTGGTGCGGACCCGAGGCGCACGGCCGTCTCATCCCGCTCACCCTGATCCCGCTGTGGGACGCGGAGCTGGCCGCCGCCGAGGTCCGCCGCAACGCCGCGCGCGGGGTGCGCGCGGTGGCCTTCTCGGAGATACCCCCGCACCTCGGCCTGCCCTCCATCCACACCGACGACTGGGACCCCTTCCTCGCCGCCTGCGACGAGACCGGCACGGTCATCGCCATGCACATCGGCTCCTCCAGCCGCATGCCGTCCACCTCGGCGGACGCCCCGCCGGCGGTCGGCTCCACCATCACCTTCGCCAACTGCTGCTTCTCGATGGTCGACTGGCTGATGAGCGGCAAGTTCGAGCGCTTCCCCCGGCTGAAGATCATGTACGCCGAGGGCCAGATCGGCTGGATCCCGTACATCCTGGAGCGCGCGGACGTGGTCTGGGAGGAGAACCGGGGCTGGGGCGGGGTGGCCGACAAGGTCCACCGGCCGCCGTCCGAGCTCTTCGCGGAGCACGTGTACGGGTGCTTCTTCGACGACGCGTTCGGCCTGAGGAACCTGGACGCGGTGGGCGTGGGCAACGTCCTGTACGAGACCGACTATCCGCACTCCGACTCGACCTGGCCCAAGTCGAAGGAGGTCGGCGAGGCCCAGATGGGCCACCTGTCGGCGGACGTGGTGGACCGGATCGTGCGGGGCAACGCGATCGACTTGCTGGGGCTCACGTCCGAGGGGCTCTGGGCCGGAGCGTAAGAGCGGCGGCTCCCGGGACGCGGCCTGGCGGCGGGCCGGGGCGCGTGGGCCTCCGCCGACGCGCCCACCGGGCCGCGCAGGGCCACCGAGTCGCCGCCGGCCACGGCGCCGGCCGCCGCCACGAGGTGCGCACCGGCTCGGGCGGCCGCACGCGGCTGCTGCCGCGAGTTGACGTTCCATCAGATTGCGGCGGCGTCGGGCGGACTGGGCCACGATGCCTGAGCTTGACCGTCACATTACCGGCACTAAACCAGCCGTGGGCCTCCGATGGGGCGGCCAATTGCTGGCTGGAATCGATGGCCAAGTGATCGTTTCCCATGTTACGTTCAGTCGTGCCTGGCACCGAAAGGCTGGGCGCCGGCCGCCGTACACCTCCTTGACCACGGGGAAACGGCGGCCAGTAATCGGGGGAAAGAAGTCCGGGGGGACCTTTCGGTTTCCACGCCTGTTCAGGTTGCCCATCTGGGCTTCCTCCCCCTTGCGACGACGCAAGGGAAGAATCGAATGAACCGCAACTCTCTGCGCATGGCCGCCGTTTCCGCCATCGCCGCCGTCACCCTCGGCGGGGCCGCCGGCCTGGCCCAGGCCTCCGAGGCCTCGGCCGCGCCTCAGACGGTCGCCGTCACGCAGCAGGCGCAGCAGGCTCAGGCGCGGCAGGCCGCGAGCGCCCTGCTGGCGAGCCCGCTGGCGGCCCAGCTCTCGCCGGCCGAGCAGGCCGAGATGAAGCAGATCGCCAATGGCGACTTCACGGCTGCCAGCAAGTGGAGCGTCATCAAGGCGGCGTTCAGCAAGGTCGGCGGCTTCGCGAAGGCCATCGCCGGCAAGTACAGCGACTTCAAGAAGTGGTACGACGGCCTGTCCTGGTGGGTGAAGGCCCCGCTCGCGGCCGTCAGCCCGGGCCTGACGATCCTCGACATCTACAACGCCCTGCACTGATGACCGTCGGGGGACCGGCGCGTTGACGATCCCCCGGTGAGCCGCCTCCGGGGTTCGCGCCACAACTCCCCGGAGCGGAAGGCCGCGTGGCGGTGGCCGGGTCCGTCCGGACGGACCCGGCCACCGCCCGACGCAAGCAGAGACGGAGAGTCCTGGATGAACGACGTCAAGACCCCCCGCACCGCCGCCCGAGCCATGTGGGCCCTGCCCCTGGTGGCGCTGGCGCCGCTGGCGACCATCGGAATCCTGACGGAGGAGCCATCCCCTGGGTGGACCGTCGTTTCCTGGGTGCTCTGGGCGCTGTCCGCCGTGTTGGTGGCGGCCGAGTGGGCGGTGGTGATCCGCCGCGGAACGCGTGAGCCCGCGCAATGGGCCATGTGCGTTCTCGTCCACGCCGTACTGGCCTGGCAGTTGATTGCGCTTTTGCAGCAGTAGTCAAATAGGGCGTTGAATTCGCATGGCCCTCGATCGGTGCCGTGCAATTCGAAAGAGGTAATCGGGGGAAGAAGCTCGCGGGAGGCCTTTCGGTTTCCACGCCTGTTCAGGCTGCCCGTGAAGACTTCCTCCCCCTTGCGATAACACAAGAGAACCCTACCCGAATCCAGGCGTCGACGTGCGGCGGCCGTCGGGACCTCTCGGCTCATTGGCCGGCCCTGTCCGGCCAGGTGAAGGAAAGACGCAGTGAAGAAGGGCGACCCGCTGGTGGAGGCGCATGGCCTCGGCCGGTCCTTTGGCGCGAAACGGATCCTGGACGGTGTCTCGCTCGTCCTGCGGGCCGGCGAGGTGACCGGTTTCGTCGGTGCCAACGGCGCGGGGAAGACCACGGCGATCAACGTGATGCTGGGCCTGGTGAAGGGGGAGGGGCGCACCCTTTTCCTCGGCCGCCCGCTGCATGCCCACGGCGCACCCGGAACCGTGGTCGGGGCGGTGCTCGGAGGCGTGGCGGGGCATCCTCGGCACCGCCTGCGGGCGCATCTGCGCATGGTGGCCGCCGGTTCCGCGGTGCCGGACCGGCGCGTCGACGAACTCCTGGAGACCGTCGGCCTGACCGGCGCCGCCCGGCTGCGGCTCGGCCAGCTGTCGCTGGGCATGGCGCAGCGCGCGGGCATCGCGCAGGCGCTCCTGGGCGATCCGCCCGTACTGGTCCTCGACGAGCCCGCGAACGGGCTCGACCCCCACGCGCTGCGATGGCTGCGCGAATTCCTGCGCGCCCAGGCCGAGTTGGGCCGTGCGGTGCTGGTCTCCAGCCATCTCCTGGGCGAAATGGAGCAGTTGGCCGACCGGGTCGTGGTGCTGAGCCGCGGCCGTGTGGTGGCGCAGGCGCCGATGGCGGACGTGGTGGAACGCGCGGCCGCCCGGCGCGCGGTGACCGTGGAGGCACCCGATCCGGCCCTGCTCGCCCAGGTGTTGGCCGAGCAGGGCGGGCAGGTCACGCCCACCGGGGAACGCGGCGCGATCGTCACGGGCCTGGACCGGGTCCGCATCGCAACGCTCGCGCTGGAGGCGGGGGTGCCCCTGTACTGGCTGCACGAGGAACGGCCTTCCCTGGAGGACTTCTACCTGGGCATCGCCGAAGAGGAGTTCACGATCTCATGACCGCTCCCGTGCTGACGGCCCCGGCGACCGTGGGGCCCGGCGAGGCGTTCCTCCGCGCCTGCCGCTACGAATGGCGCCATCTGAGCGCGTTGCGCTCGACCTGGATCCTGCTCGGCGTGGCGGCGGTTCTGAGCCTGGTCCTGGGCATCACGGTCCTGCTCGACCTCGGCGACCGGGAGGCGGTCGGCTCCGTGGCGGTGGCGGACGCGATCGCGTGGTCCCCACTGGCCACGCAGGTCCCGACCCTGTGCTTCCTCTCGCTGGTGCTGGCCACCGGGCCGGTCACGACCGACCTCGTGTCGGGGGCCGCCCGGACGACCTGGCTGGCCGTGAACGGCCGCGGCACCGCCTACGCGGCCAAGTGCGCGGTCGGCTGTCTCACCGGCGCCGGCCTGGCGGCCGTGAGCGCGCTGCTCGGCGCGCTCTCCTGCGCGCTGAGCCTGGCGGCGGCCGGCGCCGCCCAGCCCGCCTGGGGTGACGTGGCGGCGCCGGCCATCCGGTTCGTCGGCTGGATGGCGTGCTGGTCGGTGCTCTGCACGGCGTCGGCCGTGGTCCTGCGCGGCCGGACCCTCGCGGTCCTGTTCCTGGTCCTGTGGCCGCTGCTCGTCGAGCGCCTCGTGGGCATGCTCCTTGGGCGGCTGCCGGGCGCCTCGACGGGCTGAGCGACTGGCTGCCGTTCGCGGCGGGCCGGGCCATGCTGACCGACGTCTCGGCGTACCCGGCCGACGACCGCCCCTTCGCACAGGCGCTGGTCGGGTCTCATCTGGCCACGCCGGTCGCGTCGGGAGTGTTCTGCCTGTACGCGGCGGCCGTCGCGGCCGTCGGGCTGTGGGCGTACCGCCGCCGGGACGTCAAAGACTCCTGACGAACTGTCAGAACGCTTGCTGCGCGCGCCCCTTCGCCCGCCGGACTGCTCTCGCACGTCTGCGGCGCGGCCCTTTCCCATCCCCTCATCAAGGAGGTATCCCGTCATGCCATGGGCACGAAGCACCGCCGTCTGCCTGACCACGCTCGGCGTGCTCGCCGTGGGCCTGCCGACGGTCACCCAGGGCGCGGCCTCCGCCGCTCCGGCCGGGCAGAGCCGCATCGCGAAGGCCGCCGACGCCGTTCCCGGCAGCTACATCGTCACCCTCAAGGACTCGGCGGTCCGGGCCGACTCCGCCGAGGGGCAGGCGGTGGCCCGCAAGTACGGCGCGACCGTCCGGCGCACCTACCACCAGGCCGTCAACGGCTACTCGGTCCAGGCCTCCGGGCCGCAGGCCGAACGGCTCGCCGGGGACCCGGCGGTGGCATCGGTCTCCGTCAACCGCACCTTCCACGTCGCGGGCACCCAGTCGGGTCCGCCCTCGTGGGGTCTCGACCGCATCGACCAGCGCAAGCTCCCGCTGGACCGAAGCTATGCCTATCCGGGCAGCGCGGGATCCGGCGTGACCGCGTACGTCATCGACACGGGCGTCCGCATCACCCACAAGGAGTTCGGCGGGCGCGCCGTCTACGGCTACGACGCCATCGACCACGACAACACCGCCCAGGACGGAAACGGCCACGGCACCCATGTCGCCGCCATCGTCGCGGGCAGCCGGTACGGCGTCGCCAAGAAGGCGAAGATCGTGGCGGTGCGGGTGCTCGACGACTCCGCCTCCGGCACCACCGAGCAGATCGTCGCGGGCATCGACTGGGTGACCCGGCACGCGGTCAAGCCCGCCGTCGCCAACATGTCGCTCAGCGGCGGCGCGGACGCGGTGGTCGACCAGGCCGTCAGGAAGTCCGTCGCCTCCGGAGTGACGTACACCGTCGCGGCGGGCAACGACGGCGAGGACGCCTCCCTGCACTCCCCGGCCCGGATCCGTGAGGCCATCACGGTGGGCTCCGTCAACGAGCGCGACGCCCGGGACAGCCTCTCCAACTACGGTCCGTCCGTGGACCTGTTCGCCCCGGGCGAGTTCATCACCTCGGCCGGGAACGCCAGCGACACCGCCAGCCTCTCCGATTCCGGTACGTCCATGGCGGCCCCGCACGCGGCCGGAGCCGCGGCCCTCTACCTGGCGGGCCATCCCAAGGCGCGGCCCGGTCAGGTCGCCTCGGCCCTGACCGCCTCGGCCACCACCGGCGTCGTCACCAGGGCCGGGGCCGGCTCGCCCGACCGGCTCCTCAACACCGGGTTCCGGGCCGAGGCGCCCCGGTGCTCCGTGACGCGGGCCCCGGCGGCGCCGCCCGCACCGCTCTGCTGAAGTCACCGCGTCCCGCACACCCCTTGCCTGACGATGCGTCAGCTATGACGATGGGCTCACCAACTCATGTGACGGTTCGTCAGATAAGGGTGGAGGCGGGCGCGCGGTGCCGATACTGCCGAACGGGCGACTGGTGTACGGGATGCAGCTCCCGGTCCAGTCGCAGAGCACCATCTACGCGGAGGGCTGGGAGGCCGACGCCGGCCCCGAGGACCTGGCCGAGATAGCCAGGGCCGCCGACCGGTCCGGCTTCGCCTACCTCGCGAGCTGCGACCACGTGGGCGTACCGCGACGGCTCGCGGGGCCGATGAGCACCATCTGGTACGACCCGGTCGCCACCCTCTCCTTCCTCGCGGGCATCACGGACCGGGTCCTGCTGATGAGCCATGTCGCGGTCGTCGGTCTGCGCCACCCCCTCGTCACCGCCAAGCAGTACGCGACCCTGGACCACCTCAGCGGGGGGCGGCTGATCCTGGGGGTCGGGGCCGGGCACGTACGGGAGGAATTCGAGGCCGTCGGGGCCGACTTCGAGGGGCGCGGGCCGGTACTCGACGAGACCATCGACGCGCTGCGGGCCGCGCTCGGCCCGGAGGAGTACCCCTCCTTCCGGGGCGAGCGCTTCGCCTTCGAGGGCCTCGGCCAGCGGCCCCGGCCCGCCCAGCGCCATGTGCCGGTCTGGGTGGGCGGATCGTCGCCCGCCGCCGTCCGCCGGGCCGCCCTGCGCGGCGACGGCTGGCTGCCGCAGGGCGACCCGAGAAGTCAACTGCCCGCGCAGATAACGAAGTTGAAGACACTGCGCGAACAGGCCGGGATCGCCGAACCGATCACCGTCGGCGCGATCACCGAGGCGCTGTACGTCGGCGAACCCGACTGGGACACCGGGCGCCGCACCCTCACGGGCAAGCCGGAGGCCCTGGCCGAGTCGCTGCGCGCCTACCGGGCGATGGGCGTCGACCAGATCCAGGTGCGCTTCCGCTCCCGCTCCCGGTCCGAACTCATCGATCAGATGGGCGCCTTCGGGGCCGAGGTCGCCCCGCACCTCAATGACTGAGCGTCCCGGTCACGCACGTCCAGTACACCTCGACGAACAGGAGGACCGCATGGGCAAGCTCGACGGACGGGTCGTCTTCATCACCGGTGCCGCGCGCGGGCAGGGCGAGCAGGAGGCGCGGCTCTTCGCGGCCGAGGGGGCCAGGGTCGTCATCGCCGACGTGCTCGACGCACAGGGCGAGGCGCTGGCCAAGGAGCTGGGGGAGCGGAACGCGCTCTTCGTCCACCTCGACGTGAGCGAGGAGGAGGAGTGGACGGCCGCCGTGGCCGCCGCGAAGGACGCCTTCGGGAAGATCGACGGCCTCGTCAACAACGCCGGGATCCTGCGCTTCAACGCGCTCGTCGACACCCCGCTCGACGAGTTCATGCAGGTGGTGCGGGTCAACCAGGTCGGCTGCTTCCTCGGCATCAAGACCGTGGCCCCCGAGATCGGCGAGGCGGGCGGCGGCACCATCGTCAACACCGCCTCGTACACGGCGATGACCGGCATGAGCGCGGTCGGCACGTACGCCGCCACCAAGCACGCCATCCTGGGCCTCACCCGGGTCGCCGCGATGGAGCTCGCGCATCTGAAGATCCGGGTCAACGCGGTGTGCCCGGGAGCCATCGACACCGCGATGTCCAACCCCGCCCAGCTGGACCCGACGGCGGACGCCGCGGAGACCTCGGCGGCCCTGGACGGGCTCTACCGCAAGCTGGTGCCGCTGGGGCGGGTGGGCAGGCCCGAGGAGGTGGCGGCGCTCGCCCTGTTCCTGTCCGCCGGGGACTCCTCCTACATCACGGGCCAGCCGTTCGTGATCGACGGGGGCTGGCTGGCGGGCGTCTCGCTGTTCTGAGACGGCGCGGAGGCCCTCCCCGGCCCCGTGTCTGACTGTGCGTCAGGTATTGACGGCCCTCGCGGCCGGTGGAACAGTCGAGCTCGTCACAATCTGACGATGCGTCAGAAACTCGTGATTCCCATGAAGGAGAAGTCCCTTGGAATTCGGACTCTTTGTGCAGGGATACGTGCCGGCAGCACGGTCCGCGGTCGACCCCATGGCGGAGCACAAGGCGCTGATGGAGGAGACGAAGTACGTCATCCAGGCCGACAAGTCCGGCTTCAAGTACGCCTGGGCCTCCGAGCACCACTTCCTGGAGGAGTACTCGCACCTCTCGGCCAACGAGGTCTTCCTCGGCTACCTCGCGCACGCCACCGAACGCATCCACCTCGGCTCGGGCATCTTCAACCCGCTGGCCCAGGTCAACCACCCGGTCAAGGTCGCCGAGAAGGTGGCCATGCTGGACCACCTCTCCGAAGGGCGCTTCGAGTTCGGCAGCGGCCGGGGCGCGGGCTCGCACGAGATCCTCGGGTTCATACCGGGTGTCACCGATATGAACTACACCAAGGAGATCTGGGAAGAGACCATCGCCGAGTTCCCCAAGATGTGGCTCCAGGAGGAGTACCCGGGGTTCCAGGGCAAGCACTGGTCGCTCCCGCCGCGCAAGATCTTCCCCAAGCCGTACGGGAAGTCGCACCCGGCCATGTGGTACGCGGCCGGATCGCCGCCCTCGTACGCCATGGCGGCGCGCAAGGGGCTCGGCGTGCTCGGCTTCTCCGTGCAGAAGGTCTCCGACATGGAGTGGGTCCTTGAGCAGTACAAGACGGCGATCCAGGAGGCCGAGCCGATCGGGGACTTCGTCAACGACAACGTGATGGTGACCTCCACGGCGATCTGTGCGCCGACGCACGACGAGGCGGTGCGGATCGCGGTCGAGGGCGGGCTCAACCGGCTCCAGTCCCTGGTGTTCCGCTACCACGACACGTTCCCCCGGCCGGAGGGGATTCCGGAGTGGCCGGAGCTGCTGCCGGAGTACAACGCGGAGATCATCGAGCTGCTCATCGCGGAGGAGCTGATGATCTGCGGCGATCCCGACGAGGTCACCGCGCAGTGCAAGCGGTGGGAGCAGGCGGGGGCGGACCAGTTGTCGTTCGGGCTGCCGATCGGGGTGCCGTTCGAGGACACGATGCAGACGATTCGGCTGATCGGGGAGCATGTGATTCCGCGGATCGACACGGACCCGGTCCACCGCACGTCCCGCTTCCGCGCGTCGGCGTAACGGCCCCGCCCCCAACCCCCTGGGGCTCCGCCCCGGACCCCGGGCCCCTGGGGCTCCGCCCCAGACCCCGTTCGCGCCTTAAGGGCGCTCGTCCTCAAACGCCGGACGGGCTGAGGATGCCCATGCCACCGGCGCTGCTAGGGGCGCGGGGAACTGCGCGAGCAACCACGCACGGTGGACGGACGAAGACGGGGTTGGGGGCGCGGGGAACTGCGCGACCAGCCGCCCACGGCCCGAGGCCGAAACGGGTTTAGGGGCGCGGGGAACTGCGCGAACGGCCCCCACGGTCCGCGGCCGAACCAGGGGGCCCGGGGCGTAGCCCCGGGGGGTGGGCCCGTGTAGACGCGGGGCGGTGTCTTCCCGGACCGCCGCCTCGTTACCGCCCCCCGCCGGAGGCCATTCGCGGCCGACCCCCGGCCGGGGGCGGACCCCGTACGCACCCCGGGGCAGGACCCACCGAGAAAGGGAACCCATGCTCGACCACCTGATCAAGGGCGCCACCCTCGTGGACGGAACCGGCGCCCCGGCCCGCCGCGCCGACGTCGGGATCCGGGGCGGCCGGATCGCCGTCATCGCGGCCCCCGGCGCCGTCACCGAGGAGGCCACGAGCAGCGAGGACGCGACCGGCCTCGTACTCGCCCCCGGGTTCGTCGACCCGCACACCCACTACGACGCCCAGCTCTTCTGGGACCCGTACGCCACGCCGTCCATGAACCACGGCGTCACCACCGTCGCCGGCGGCAACTGCGGATTCACCCTCGCCCCGCTCAACCCCGAGCGCCCCGAGGACGCCGACTACACCCGCCGCATGATGTCCAAGGTGGAGGGCATGTCGCTCAAAGCCCTTGAGGACGGGGTGAGTTGGGGCTGGTCCACCTTCGACGAGTACCTGCGCTCGCTCGACGGGCGCATCGCCGTCAACGCCGGGTTCATGGTCGGCCACTGCGCCCTGCGCCGGCACGTCATGGGCCCGGACGCCGTCGGCGGGCAGCCCAGCCCCGCGCAGCTGGACGCCATGCTCGCGCTGCTCCACGACGCCATGGACGCCGGGGCCTGGGGCCTGTCCACCACCCAGTCCTCCACCCACTCCGACGGTGACGGGAAGCCCGTCGCCTCGCGGCACGCCACGCCCGCCGAACTGCTCGCCTTGAGCCGGGCGGTCGGTGAGCACGAGGGGACCCAGCTGGAAGCCATCGTCGCCGGGTGCCTCGACCAGTTCGCGGACGAGGAGATCGACCTGCTCGTCGAGATGAGCGCCGCCGCCGGACGCCCGCTCAACTGGAACGTCCTCACCATCGACGCCGCCGTACCCGAACGCGTACCGCGCCAGCTGATCCCAAGTGAGCGCGCGCGCAAGGCCGGTGGCCGCATCGTCGCCCTGACCATGCCGATCCTCACGCCCATGAACATGTCGCTCGGCACCTTCTGCGCCCTCAACCTCATCCCCGGCTGGGGCGAGATCCTCGCCCTGCCCGTCCCCGAGCGCATCGACAAGCTGCGCGACGCGGACGTGCGGGCGGAGATGCTGCGCCGCGCCGACAGCAAGGAGGCCGGCATCTTCCGCCGCCTCGCCAACTTCGGGCGGTACGTCATCGGCGACACCTACAGCCCCGAGAACGAGGGGCTGTCCGGGCGCGTGGTCCAGGACATCGCCGCCGAGCGCGGGGTCGACGCCTTCCACTGTCTCGTCGAGATCTGCGCCAACGACCGCTTGCGCACCGTCCTTTGGCCCATGCCCACCGACAACGACCCCGCCACCTGGGCGCTGCGGCGCGAGACCTGGGAGCACGAGGACGTGCTGCTCGGCGGGTCCGACGCGGGGGCGCACCTCGACCGGATGTGCGGCGCCCCGTACACCACGCGGTTCCTCGGGGACTGCCTGCGCGGCCGCAAGCTCGTCCCTCTGGAGCGGGCCGTGCAGATGCTCACCGACGACCCCGCCCGGCTGTTCGGGCTCAGGGAGCGCGGCCGGGTCGAGGAGGGCTTCCACGCCGATCTCGTCCTCTTCGACCCCGAGCGCATCGAGGCCGGGCCCGCCACCCTCGTGCACGACCTGCCCGGGGACAGCCCCCGGCTCGACTCCAAGGCGATCGGCGTCGTCTCCGTCCGGGTCAACGGCGTCGAGACGCTCCGCGACGACCGGGTGACGGGGGCCGTGCCCGGCACGGTGCTGCGTTCGGGCCGTGACACCAGGACGGTGAGCACCAAGTGAGCGTCTCTGAAGGCAAGTTGTTCATCGGCGGGGAGTGGGTCGCGCCGGACGGGGGGCACTACCCCGTGCTGGATCCCGCCGCCGAGGAGGTCGTCGGGCTCGCGCCCGAGGCGAGCCGGGAGCAGGTCCACCAGGCGGCCGCCGCCGCGCGGGAGGCCTTCGGGCCGTGGTCGCGTACGCGCCCCGAGGAGCGGGCCGCGATCCTGGACCGCGCCGCCGACCTCATGCAGCGCGACTTCGTCGCCAACGCCGAGCTGGCCCGCGCCGAGACCGGGGCCACCACCGGCACCGCTCGCGGCATGCAGGTCGCGGTGGGCGTCTCGCGGTTCCGGCGCTACGCGAAGGGCGCGCTCGAACCGGTGGAGCAGGCGCTCGTGCCGCAGGTCAACGAGGCGGGGCCGATGGGCAGGGCCGGGGTGTTCGGGGCGCTCGCGGTGCGCCAGCCGGTGGGGGTGGTCACCTGCGTCACCTCGTACAACAACCCCTGGGCCAACCCGGCGGGCAAGGTCGCGCCCGCGCTCGCCATGGGCAACACGGTCGTGGTGAAGCCGGCCCCGCAGGACCCGCTGTCGGTGTTCCGGATGGCTGAGGCGCTGGCGGAGGCGGGGGTGCCGCGCGGGGTGGTGAACGTGGTCACCGGGTCCGCGCCCGCCGTGGGGGAGGCCGCCGTCGACTCCCCGGACGTCGACATGGTGTCCTTCACCGGCTCCACCGCCGTGGGGCAGCGCATCGCCGAGGTGTGCGGGCGCCACATGAAGCGGCAGCTGATGGAGCTGGGCGGCAAGGGCGCGGCCCTCGTCTTCGACGACGCCGACCTCGACTCGGCGGTCCAGGGCATCGGCACCACCTTCTCCTTCTACAGCGGCCAGATCTGCACCGCCCCGACCCGGGTCCTGGTGCAGCGGGGCGTGCACGACCGGCTGGTCGAGAAGCTCAAGGGGTACGCGGGACATCTGAAGGTCGGCGATCCGGCCGCACGGGACACCGTGGTCGGGCCGGTGATCTCGGCCGCGCACCGGGACCGGGTGGAGTCCTATGTGGAGTTGGGTCGCAAGGAGGGCGCCACGGTCGTGGCGGGCGGCGAACGCCCACCACTGGACCGAGGTTTCTATGTGGCCCCCACCCTCCTCGCGGACTGCACCAACGACATGCGGGTGGCTCGCGAGGAGATCTTCGGCCCGGTCGTCGTGGTGATCCCCTTCGACGACGAGGAGGAGGGCGTCGCGCTGGCCAACGACAGCGAGTACGGCCTGCTCGACTACGTGTGGTCCGGGGACGTGGCCCGCGCCTTCCGCGTCGCGCGGCGGCTGCGCGCGGGCGGGGTCGGCGTGAACACGATCGGCCGCAACATGGAGGCGCCGTTCGGCGGCTTCAAGAAGAGCGGGGTGGGCCGCGACGTGGGCTCGTACGCGCTGCACGCGTACAGCGAGCTCCAGTCGATCGTCTGGCCCGGCTAGCCGCTTCCCGGGCGCTACTTGGGCTGGAGCTCGGCCATCTTGTTCCAGCCCTGTCCCGGCACCTGCACGTTGATGATGTCCGGGGTGGCGGCGATGGCACCGGCCATCGACTCCATCCCGGCGCGGAAGTGGTCGGAGTCGACGTGCGCCGCCCCCGCGGCGTCGTCGGCGAAGGCTTCGAGCAGGGTGTACTGGTTGGGGTCGTCCACGCTCCGCGACCAGTCGTAGAACAGGTTGCCCGGCTCGGCGCGGGTGGCGCGGGTGAAGTCGTCGACGATGGTGAGCCAGTTGTCGGCGTGCTCGGGGCGGACGGTGAACCTGACGGCGATGAAGATCATGCCTCTACCGTGCCGGGCGGGCCGTTCGGTTGCAAATGGGACCCCGGCGTACGAAAGCGGCCATGCGGGACGGCCGCGCGCCCGGCGGCGGAGCCCCGGCCAGCTACGGCTCCACCAGGAACACCGGGTTCGTGAACGCCGTCAGAGGGCCCGGCAGGCCCGGGGTCACGGGGGCGTGCCGGACCTCGGCGCGGACGTAGGCCGCGTACGAGACGGTGGTCTCCCACTGGGCGGTGCCGGTGCCGGAGGCGGGGAGCTGGGTCGTGTACAGGGTCCCCTGGTCCGTGACGAAGGACACCGAGCAGCCGGGGGCGCCGGTCACCTCCAGGCGGGCCGTCACCGGCTCGCCGGCGCGGGCCCGCAGGCGTTCGCCGATGCCGGCGTGCTGGCCGTGGCCGCCGGAGACCGAGAACGAGAGCGACACCGCGGCCGACTCCGCCACGTACGAGTGGCCCGCCTTCAGGCCCGCCTGGATCGCCGCGCGGGAGAGGTCGTCGGCCAGCACCACCGTCTGCGGGCCGCCGACGCGGTCCGGGTCGCGGTGGGCGTCGCTGTTGCCCATCGCCGGGAGCCACGGTCGGCCCGAACGGGCCGCTGCGACAAGGGAGTTGTCCCACTCCTGGAGGGTGACCTCGTCGTCGGGGGTGTAGGGGCCGTTCCACACCTCCACCGCGTCCGCGTCGCCGAAGCCGAACTTCCAGCCGCAGCCGACGCAGGTGGCGTGCGGGTGGGCCGGGACGACCAGGCCGCCCGCCGCGCGGGCCTCGCGCGCGAAGTGGCCGAAACGGTTGTCCCGGGCCCGGTAGCGCCAGTCGATGAAGTGGCCGGGGTCGGTGCCGAGGGCGACCACGTGGCCGTTGCGGGTGGTGATCTCCTCGCCCGTCATGATCAGCAGGTCGTCGCCCCACAGGCCCTGCCAGGCCCGGTGGCCCGAAGTCGTGTTGTGCTCCGAGGTGTTGATGAAGTCCAGGCCCGCCGCGCGCGCGAGCGCCGCGATCTCGGCGGGGGTGCGCCCGCCGTCCGAGTGGACCGAGTGCAGATGGCAGTCGCCCCGGTACCAGGCCCGGCCCCGGCCCCTGGCCCGGGTGGGCGGGTAGACCGGTGCCGGGGTCGTGCCGGGCTCGCCGTACTTCAGGGTGACCGTCACGGTGTACGGCAGGCCCTGCGGGGCCACCGTGTACGGGCCGAGCGCGATGTGCCAGGTCCCGGCGCGCACGGGGCCGCGCAGATAGCCGGGGGTGGCGTCGTCGGCGCGGATGAAGAACGCGCTGCGCGCCCCGCCCGACCAGCCCCGGAACCCGGCCCCGCCGAGGGCCGTGCCCCGCTGGTCGAAGATGCCGATGTCGAGCGCGTTGCCCGGCGTGCCGGCCGGGACCGGAGGCTTCTCGTACGTGTACGAAACGGCCAACTCGCTTACTCCGGAAGGAACTTCGACCGGCAGGTACACGAAGTCGGGGGCGCCGTGCGGCAGCGTGCCGCGCACCACCCGGGTCTCGTCGGGACGGCCGGCGCCCGCCCCGCCGCCCGGCGCCGCGTTCGCGAAGCTCACGGTTCCCAGGGTGAGCGCGGTGGCCGCGCCCGTCGCGATGAGTCCTCGTCTGCCGATGGATCCGGATCCGTTCTCGGTCATGGGCTGAGCTCCCAACGGGTCGAGAGGGACGGGAGGGGGCGCTCGCCCCCTGCCGGGTGCCTGCCCACTGTCGTACCCGCGCGTGAACGGGGGGAGTCCGGGAGTTGAGGGCCCGTGTCCGATTCACGCGGGGCGGAGACACGGCCGTCGGGCGGCCCTTGCGGCCTCGCGGCACCGAGGATAAGAAGTGATCCCCACCGCAGACCGACCGGAAGGTATGCCGATGCGCATCGCCGTCACCATCTTCCTGACCGACCAGACGGTCACCCCCGTCCGCCTCGCCCGCGAGCTGGAGGAGCGCGGCTTCGCCGGGCTCTACCTGCCCGAGCACACCCACATCCCTGTGGAGCGGGCCACCCCCTACCCGGCGGGCGGCGAGCTGCCCGCGGAGTACGGGCGCACCCTCGACCCGTTCGTGGCGCTCGGCCAGGCCTCGGCGGTCACCGAGAACCTGCTTCTGGGCACCGGGATCACGCTGGTCGCCCAGCACGACCCGATCGACCTCGCCAAGCAGATCGCCACCCTCGACCACCTGTCCGGCGGGCGCTTCACGCTCGGGCTCGGCTTCGGCTGGAACAAGGAGGAGGCCGCCGACCACGGTGTCCGCTGGACGACCCGGCGCGACCTGGTCCGGGACCGGATGGCGCTCATGCGCGCCCTGTGGGCGGACGAACCGACCGCCTACGAGGGCGAGTTCGGGTCGGTCAAGGCCTCGCACGCCTACCCCAAGCCGCACCGGGGCGGGGCGCCGCGCACCCTGGTCGGCGGGGCCGCGGGGCCGAAGCTGTTCGCCGGGATCGCCGAGTACGCGGACGGCTGGCTGCCCATCGGCGGGCGCGGCCTGAGCGAGTCGCTGCCCGTGCTGCGGCAGGTGTGGGCGGACGCCGGGCGGGCGGAGGGCGACCTCCAGGTCGTCCCGTACGCGGTCCTGCCGGAGGCCGGCAAGCTGGCGCACTACGCGAGCCTCGGCATCGAGGAGGTCGTGCTCCAGCTGCCGTCCGCCGACGAGACGTCGGTGCTCAAGGCGCTCGACGAGTACGCCCGGTACCTGTAGGCGAGCCGGTACACCCGGGGGCGACGGCAGGGGCGGCCCGAAGGCGCGGGGCCGCCCCCACCCGTGGCTCAGCTCAGCGGGACCTCCAGATACGAGGGGTCCTCGTCGGGCGAGGTGACCGTGATAGTGCCGGGGGTCTCGGCGCCCGGTCCGTAGAACGGGTCCACCGAGTCCAGGACCAGCATCAGGCGGTGCCCGGCCTTCACGTCGTACCCCGTGACCTGGAGCGCGATGTCCACGGTGGCCGGCTCCTTCGGAGCGGCGCCCAGCACGGTGTACGGGGCGTGCGTGATGATGCGGGCGATCCCGAGCGCGTTGACGTCGAAGAGGTACGCCACGAACGTGGAGTCCGCCTCGCTCGGCGCGATCGTCACCCGCAGCCGTGGTACACCGCGCAGTTGGTGGCGCGAGGGCAGCGGCGCGCTCGTCCACACCCCGGCCGCGTTCCGGTCGATCTTCCCGGTGCGGTACGGCTTGGGGAGCCCGGCCAGTTCGGCGTAGCCGGTGAGCAGGATCTGGTCGGCGACCGTGGCCGGGGTGTCGGTGCCGGTGCTGAACGTGGTGTGCCAGCCGTTGGTGGGCTTGTCCAGGAGGCCGCCGTCCTTGCCGCCCTCGGCGGGGCCGGTGAGATAGAAGCGCTCGGGGGTGCCGGTGGCCGCGTGCCAGGTCGGCCGGGACTCCAGGGCCCGGCCCCACATGATCTCGCTGACCACCTGGTCCTCGGGGCCCGACTCGTCCTCGAAGGCGGCCGCCGCGGTCTCGTCGTCGTCCGCTTCGAGGAGGTACTGGTCGAACCAGCGGTGCGCCTCCTGCCAGATCCGGTTGGGCAGGCCCAGGATGCCGGTCATCTCGGGGCCCGAGTGGTCGCCGATCGACCACAGCAGCCGCTTGGGGCCGCTCAGCGCGTTGAACATCTTCAGCGTCTGGTTGCCCGGGAACAGCGTCTCGTGCCAGGCCTGCGAGAAGAGCACCGGTACTTGGCGGCCGTTGAGCTTCTCGGCACGGTGGAACGGCGAGCGCTCGGCCGCCCACCGCAGCGTCTCGGGGACGTTCTCGTTGGCCAGGACGTCGTCGAAGGCCTGCTGGGTGCGCTCGCTGAGCCGGGCCGTCGCGGCGGCCCCGAGCAGCGTGCGCACGGCGGCCACGTGCCGGGTGTTGTTCTCGTAGAACGCCTCGCCCAGATCGCCCCACGTGCTGAGCGCGACCACGGCCCGCACCCGGGGGTCCTCGGCGGCGACCAGCTGGCTGATGCCGGAGCCGTAGGAGTCGCCGAGGAAACCGACCCGGCCGATCGCGCCGTCGGTCTGCTCGATGAGGTAGTCGAGCGCCTTGATGCCGTCGCGGATGTCCGCCTCACCGGCGACCTCGACCTCTCCGCCGGACTCGCCGAAGCCCCGCGCGGTGTAGGCCAGTACGTGGTAGCCCCGGCGCGCGAAGCGCAGGGCCTGCACGGCGTAGAGGGTCCAGCCCTGCTTCGCCCACGGCGAGGGCATCACGATCAGCGGGTGCGGTCCCTCGCCGTTGTGCAGCCATAACGCGCCGTCCAGCTCCACGCCTTCGCCGACCGGCACCTTCACCCCGTCCCGGAAGGTCGCGGCCTCGCGCGCCTCGGCGACCTCGGCCGCCCGCGCGGGGGAGAGCCGCGAGGTGTCGCCGGTGCGCAGCGCCTGCACGACCTGTGCGAGCGCCCCTTCGTCCAGTTCCGGGTAGAGGCTGACCACGGCGTCCGGTACGGCGTCCGGTCGCGTTCCCTTTGAAGTCACGTCGGTCCCATCCCACTTCGTCGACTTGCACGGGTGTCGCCGCTCGGGCCCGGAGCGACTCCCAGTATCGAGGTGAACGCGCTGCGTATTGGGGTGCTTTCGCAGGGATCGGCCGGAAACGCGCCCTTGGTGGTGCCGAAGTGGTGGGCGTGACGCCGGGCGCCCCGCGACGAGGACGCGCTCGTATCCTCGGAGGATGACTTCCAGCGCGCAGCCCCCGCAGGCAGAAGGACCGGACGCGGCCCACCGGCCCGCCGCCGCACCGACCGCCAACTCGATGCGGCGCGCACTGAAACGCGCCAGGGACGGCGTTGCCCTCGACGTCGCCGAGGCGGCCGTGCTGCTCCAGGCCCGTGGCGCCGACCTCGACGACCTCACCGCGTCCGCCGCCCGGGTGCGCGACGCGGGCCTCGCGGCAGCGGGCCGGCCGGGCGTCATCACGTACTCCAAGAGCGTGTTCGTCCCGCTCACCCGGCTGTGCCGGGACAAGTGCCACTACTGCACCTTCGTCACCGTGCCCGGCAAGCTGCGCCGGGCCGGGCACGGCATGTTCATGTCCCCCGACGAGGTGCTCGACATCGCGCGCAAGGGTGCCGAACTGGGCTGCAAGGAAGCCCTGATCACCCTCGGCGACAAGCCCGAGGACCGCTGGCCCGAGGCGCGCGAGTGGCTCGACGCGCACGGCTACGACGACACGATCGCGTACGTACGCGCCATGGCGATCCGCATCCTGGAGGAGACGGGCCTGCTTCCGCACCTCAACCCCGGGGTGCTCTCGTGGACCGACTTCCAGCGGCTCAAGCCCGTCGCGCCCTCCATGGGCATGATGCTGGAGACGACCGCGACCCGCCTGTGGTCCGAGCCGGGCGGCCCGCACTACGGCTCCCCGGACAAGGAACCGGCCGTGCGGCTGCGGGTGTTGGAGGACGCGGGCCGCTCGTCGGTGCCGTTCACCAGCGGGCTGCTCATCGGCATCGGCGAGACGTACGAGGAGCGCGCGGACTCGCTGTTCGCGCTGCGCCGGGTGGCGCGCTCGTACCACGGCATCCAGGAACTGATCATCCAGAACTTCCGCGCCAAGCCGGACACGGCGATGCGCGGCATGCCCGACGCCGAACTCGACGACCTGGTGGCCACGGTCGCGGTGGCCCGGCACATCATGGGCCCCTCCGCCTGCCTCCAGGCGCCGCCCAACCTGGTCGCGGGCGAGTACGGCCGGCTGATCGGGGCGGGCATCGACGACTGGGGCGGCGTCTCGCCGGTCACCATCGACCACGTCAACCCCGAGCGGCCCTGGCCGCGCATCGACGAGCTCGCCGAGAAGTCCGGCGCGGCCGGGTTCTCGCTGCGTGAACGCCTGTGCATCTACCCGGAGTTCGTCCAGCGCGGCGAGCCCTGGCTCGACCCCCGGCTGCTGCCGCACGTGCGCGCGCTCGCCGACCCGGAGACGGGCCTGGCGAACGAGAGCGCCGAGGTGCGCGGCCTCCCCTGGCAGGAGCCCGACGAGGGCTTCAGCGCCAGTGGCCGCACCGATCTGCACCGCACCATCGACACCGAGGGCCGCACCGGCGACCGCCGCGAGGACTTCGACTCCGTGTACGGCGACTGGTCGGCGCTGCGCGAGGCGGCGGCCCCGGGCATGGTGCCCTCGCGCATCGACGCGGACGTACGCCAGGCGCTCTCGGTCGCCGCCGACGACCCGACGAAGCTGAGCGACGACGAGGCGCTCGCGCTGCTGCACGCCGACGGCGAGGCCCTTGACGCTCTGTGCCGGATCGCGGACGACGTGCGCAGGTCGGTGGTGGGCGACGACGTGACGTACATCGTCACGCGGAACATCAACTTCACCAACGTCTGCTACACCGGCTGCCGCTTCTGCGCCTTCGCGCAGCGCCGCACGGACGCGGACGCGTACACCCTCTCGCTGTCGCAGGTCGCCGACCGGGCCGAACAGGCCTGGAACGTCGGGGCGGTCGAGGTCTGCATGCAGGGCGGCATCCACCCCGACCTGCCCGGCACCGCCTACTTCGACATCGCGCGCGCGGTCAAGGAGCGCGTCCCCGGCATGCACGTCCACGCGTTCTCGCCGATGGAGGTCGTCAACGGCGCGACCCGCACCGGGATGTCGATCCGCGAGTGGCTGACCGAGGCGAAGGCAGCGGGCCTGGACTCGATCCCCGGCACGGCGGCGGAGATCCTGGACGACGAGGTCCGCTGGATCCTCACCAAGGGCAAGCTGCCCACCGCCACCTGGATCGAGGTGGTGAAGACCGCCCACGAGCTGGGCATCCGTTCCTCCTCCACGATGATGTACGGGCATGTCGACCAGCCCCGCCACTGGCTGGGCCACTTCCGCACCCTGGCCCGCATCCAGCAGGAGACGGGCGGGTTCACCGAGTTCGTCACGCTGCCGTTCATCCACACCAACGCCCCCGTGTATCTGGCGGGCATCGCGCGCCCGGGCCCGACGGCGCGCGACAACCGGGCGGTGACGGCCATGGCCCGCCTGCTCCTGCACCCGCACATCCCCAACATCCAGACCAGCTGGGTGAAGCTGGGCCAGGAGGGCGCGGCCGAGATGCTGCGCTCGGGCGCCAACGACCTGGGCGGCACCCTGATGGAGGAGACCATCTCCCGTATGGCGGGCTCCAGTTACGGCTCGTACCGTTCCATCAAGGACCTGGTCGCCATCGCGGAGGCGGCGGGCCGCCCGTCGCGGCCGCGCACCACCCTGTACGGCGAGGTGCCGCAGGAGCGGGTCTCGGCCGCCCACACCTCGGACGGCCATCTCCCCGAACTCCTGCCGGTGTTGGGGGACTGACCATCCGGCCGGGCGGCACGGAGCAGGCCGGTTTCGGACAGGTGGACTCCGGCGCCGCCCGATAGGGTCGGGGTGGGGAGCGTCGCGGCCTCGGCCGGCGCGAGTGGGGGGAAGGGTGAGAGACGTGCGGCCTTCGATGCAGGAACTCATCCGTCGGCGCAAACGCGCCGGGTTCGTGGGCCGTCGGGACGAACTGGCCGTCTACCGGCGGAACTTCGACATTCCCGTCGACGACGAGCGGCACCGCTTCGTGTTCCGGGTGCACGGCAACGCGGGCGTCGGCAAGACGTTCCTGGTCCGTGAACTGGAGCAGGCAGCCATCGAGCGCGGGGCGCTGACCGCCTGCACCGACGAGAGCGTGGACGGCGTCCCCGAGGTGCTGGGCGCGATCAGCGCGCGGTTCGCCCGGCAGGGGTGGCCGCTGAAAGCACTCGATCGCATTCTGGCCACGTATCGCCAGCGCCGCTACGAGGCCGAGGCCGCGGCCGCGGGAGGCGCCGGAGCCGACGCGGGGCCCTCGGCCGGGGCGGTCGTCGCCGCGCAGGCGGGCCTCGCCGGGATCGGCCTCCTGCCCGGAGTCGGAGTGCTCGCGACCACCGTCGACCCGGCCCAACTCGCCGAGGGAGCCGAGCGGTTGAGGGCCACGCTCAGCGCGCGGCTCGGCCGCCAGGAGGACGTACAGCTCGTCCTCGACCCGCTGCGCGTGCTCACCCCCGTGTTCGTCGAGGAGCTCGGCAGGGTGGCCGAGCGGGTGCCGTGGGTGGCGCTTTTCTTCGACACCTACGAGCGCACCGGCGCCTTCCTCGACGGCTGGCTGCGCGATCTGGTCACCACCGACCGCTACGGCGGCCTTCCCGCCAACACCGTCCTCACCCTGTCCGGCCAGGGCCGCCCCGACCCGCTGGGCTGGCCGGCCGCCGCGGACTACGCCACCGACCTCCCCCTCGAACCCTTCACCGAGGCCGAGGCGCGCCAACTCCTCGCCATGAAAGGCATTTTGGAGGAGGAGGTCGTCCGCGATGTGCTGCGCCTCTCCGGGCGCCTGCCGGTACTCGTCAGCACCCTCGCCGGCAGCAGCCCCGCGACCCCGGGCGACATCGGCGACCCCAGCGCCACGGCGGTGGAGCGGTTCCTGAAGTGGGAGCCCGACCCGGTGCGCCGCTCCGCCGCGCTCGAAGGGGCGCTGCCGCGCCGCCTCGACGAGGACGTCTTCCAGGCGGCCGTCACCGGGGACGCGGCCGGGCTCTTCGACTGGCTGCGGTCCCTGCCGTTCGTCCGGGACCAGGGCGGCCGGATCAAGTACCACGAGGTCGTCCGCGCCCCGATGCAGCGCCTCCAGCGCACCTCGTCCCCGCAGCGCTGGCGGGCCGGGCACGAGCGGCTCGCCGCCTGGTACGGGCGCGAGCGGGCCGCCGCCGAGGGGCCCTCCTGCGGGCGCTGGCGGGACGAGGCCTGGCGCGAGCCGCGTCTCGAGGAGCTCTACCACCGGCTGTGCGCCGACCCGACGGGCGCGTTCGGGGACGTGCTGCGCGACGGCGTCGAGGCCTGCCGTCAGGGCACGGTCACCGCCCGGCGCTGGGCGCGGGCGATCGCCGAGGCCGGCGAGGACGGCAACCGCGAGGCCCTGCGCAAGTGGGGAGCGGCCTGCCTCGCGGCGCTCGCCACCGGGCGCGGGCACGGCGTCGACGTGCTCGGCATGATGCTGGCCCGGCCCGAACTGGGCGATCAGGACCGGGTCGCCGTGCACATCGCCCGCGCCTGGGGCCACTTCAGGACCGAGGCGTACGAGGAGTCGCTCGCCGACTACTGCCGGGCCCTCACCCTGAACGCGTCCAGCGCCGACGCCCATCACGGCCGGGCCGTGGCGCACCGGGCCGTCGGCGACTGGGCGGCGGCCCTCGCCGACCTCGACCGGCTCGAAGCGCTGGAGCCGGGCCGCGCCCGCGCGCCCCGCGAGCGCGGCGAGACCCACCGGCGCGCGGGCCGCTACGAGGACGCCGTCACCGAGCTCGGCCGGGCCCTCGCGCTCGACCCCGCCGACGCGCTCACGCTGGGCAGCCGCGGCCAGGCGCGGGCCCAACTCAGCCGTCCAGCCGAGGCGTTGGAGGACTTCGACCGGGCGCTGCTCATCGACCCCGACTACGGCTGGGCGCTGGTGCGCAGGGCCCATGTGCGGGGGCAGCTGGGGGACACCGAGGGCGCGCTCGCCGACCTCGACCGGGCCGAACGGCTCTCGCCGTCGTGGGCGTGGGTGCTGGGCGAGCGCGGCGACGTCTACCGGTTCGCGGCCCGCTACGAAGAGGCCGTCGCCGCCTACGGGCGGGCCCTCGCGCTCGACCCCGGCTATGCGTGGGCCCTGGGCAGCCGGGCGGTGGCGCTCGCGGAGCTGGGCCGGCGCACCGAGGCCCTGGCCGACCTGGACCGCGCGGTGACGCTGGTGCCGGGCTACCGGTGGGCGTACGAGCAGCGGGCCCGGCTGCACCGGGCAGCGGGGCGCGAGCGGGCCGCCCTCGACGACCTCGCGCTGGCCGCCCGGGCGAGCGGGGCGCAGGGCATTCCGCGCGGCCCGCTGCCGGCCGACGAGAGCGGCCCCGCCCGGCCGGCCGGCCCGCCCCCGCCCCGGCCCGCGTCCGGAGAGTGATCCGCCTTCGTACCGGGCCGGTCAATTCGCCCTCTTAAACGGGCGCATCCGTTCAGGTACCGTGCTGCCGCATGAGCGCAGCAGCCGGAGCCACCGCACCCGTCTGGGGTCGCGCCGAACAGCAGGACTTCCGCAGCCGGGTCCGGGGTTGTCTGCTGGGCGGGGCGATCGGCGACACGCTGGGCGCGGGCGTCGCCGCCCTCGCGCTGAGCGAGATCCGCGAGCGGTACGGCGTGGACGCGCTGGGCGACCTCGTGCCCGCGTACGGCAGACCGGGCGCCGTGAGCGCGGCCACGCAGCTGACCCTGTTCACCGTCGACGGCCTCATACGCGCCCAGGTCCGCCGCGACACCGGCGCCTGGCACCCGCCCACCGATGTGCACCGGGCGCATCTGCGCTGGGCCGCGACCCAGCGCGACTGGGGGCCCGACGAACGCCGCGAGGACAACGGCTGGCTGGCCCGCGAGGAGTGGCTCTACGCCCGCCGCGACCCGGCCAAGGCCTGTCTGGTGGGGCTCGGCGACGACATCATGGGCACCCTGGAACAGCCGAAGAACCCCAACGCCGACGACCCCGCCGCGCTCACCCGCTCCGCGCCGTTCGGTCTTCTGGTGGGCTGGGAGCCGCAGTTGGTGCTCCAGCTCGCCGTGGAGTGCGCGGCCCAGACCCACGGCGACCCGGCGGCCTACCTCTCGGCGGGCGCCCTCGCCGTCATCGTGCACGGGCTCGCCCGAGGCGAGTCCATGGACGGCGCCGTCCAGCGGACCCTGGCCCAGCTCGCCGTGCGCCCCGGCCACCAGCGGGTCACCGAGGCGCTCCAGCACGCCCTGGGCGCGGTACGCCAGGGCATGCCGAGCCCCGCCCTGGTCGCGACCCTCGGCACCGGTCACAGCGCGCCGGAGGCCCTCGCGATCGGCGTGTACTGCGCCCTGGTCGGCGAGGACATCCGGCACGGGCTGCTGCTCTCGGTCAACCACGACGGTCCTTCGGACGCCACCGGCACCGTCTGCGGGAGCCTGCTCGGGGCGATGCACGGCGAGACCGCGCTGCCGCCCGCCTGGCTGGCCCAGCTCGAAGGCCGCTCGACGCTGCTCGAACTCGCGGACGACTTCGCGATGGAGATGACCCAGGGCCCCGCGCTGCACGGTCCCGCCGTCAACACGGCGGGCTGGCTGCTGCGCTACCCGAGGGGCTGAAACCACTCGTAAGGACGAAGGATTGGCTCAAATGCCGCGTGTCCCTCGCGCGCACGCGAGGGGGTTCGCCAGTGTCGTCGTCATGACCCCGCTTCCCTCCGCCCGCACCAGGTGCGGCCGCCGCCCCCTGGCGGCCCGCTGGTTCACGGCTCCGCTGGTCGCCCTCGCGCTGCTCGGCCCCGGCGCCGGCTCCTCCACCGCGGCCCCCGCCGACGACGCCGACAGCTCCCAGTACGTCCAGACCGAGGACGAGCCCGCCTTCACCGATCCCGCCGCGCGCGCCGACGAACTCCCGCCCTACGACGCCCGGGACGCCCAGCAGGCCGTCGACGACATGGTGATGGACGAGCGGGAGGACGCCGACGGCCAGCACTGCCCGCCGCAGCGCGACGAGCAGGGCGACTACGAGCGCTGGGGCCCGCACCGCGACGAGGCCTACCCGGCGCGCGGCGCCGACGAGGGCTCCGGCTCGGCGGAAGACGCCGGCATCGTCGGCTGACCCGAACCCGGGCCGTCGTCATCGGAGTTGACGCGGGCGAGCAGCGCGTCCCGCTCCGGGGTGTCCTCCGGCTTGAGGAGACCGATCACGACGAACAGGACGAGCGAGATCGCCAGCGGCACCGACACCTGCCACTGGAGGGCGACGTCCGTCTTCTGCGAGCCGTCCACGTTGTAGTTCACGAAGAAGAACGCGAGCAGCCCGGCCGCCCAGCTGGTGAGCGCCGCCGTCGGACCGGACCTGCGGAACGGCCTGAGCATGCCGAGCATGAACGGGATCGCGATCGGCCCCATGAGCCCGGCCACCCATTTGATCACCACGGTGATGATGTCCTTGAACGCGGGCGAGCTGACCTGGGTGGCGACCGCCATCGACAGGCCGAGGAAGACGAGCGTCGACAGACGCGCGGCGACCAGCCCCGCGCGCGAGTTCCAGGCCCGCGCCGACTTCGACAGGACCGGCATGATGTCCCGGGTGAAGACGGCCGAGATGGCGTTGGCGTCCGATGAGCACATGGCCATGGTGTGCGAGAAGAAGCCGACGACGACCAGGCCGAGCATGCCGTGCGGCAGCAACGTCTCGGTCATCAGGGCGTAACTGTCGGACCCGTCGGGCTTCTTGGCGTGCACGAGCAGCGGCGCGCACCACATCGGGAAGAAGAGCACGGTGGGCCACACCGCCCACAGGGCGGCGGACAGCCAGGCCGAACGGGTCGCCGAGCGCGCGGAGTCGGTGGCCATGTAGCGCTGGGCCTGGTTCCACATGCCGCCGTTGTACTCGAAGGTCTTGATGAACAGGAACGCCATCAGGAACGTGACGGTGTACGGGCCCGCGGTGGCGTGGGCGTGTCCGCTGGGCAGCTTGTCCCACACCGTCCACAGCGTGGAGATGCCGTCCAGCTTGCCCATGACGGCGATCAGCATCGCGAGTCCGGCGAACAACTGGATGATGAACTGGCCGAGTTCGGTGAGCGCGTCCGCCCACAGGCCGCCGACCGTGCAGTACACGGCGGTGATGCAGCCCGTGATGAGGATGCCCTGGGTGATCGTGATGCCGGTGAACACCGACAGCAGGGTCGCGATGGCGGCCCATTTCGCGCCCACGTCCACGATCTTCAACAGCAGGCCGGACCAGGCGAGGGCCTGTTGGGTGGAGACGTTGTAGCGGTTCTTGAGGTATTCGAGCGGGGAGGCCACCAGGAGCTTGGAGCGCAGCCGGTTGAGCCGGGGCGCGAAGAGCCTGGCGCCGATGCCGATGCCGACGGCTATGGGGAAGGACCAGGTCACGAAGGAGGTGACGCCGTACTGGTAGGCGATGCCCGCGTAGCCGGTGAACATCACCGCGCTGTAGCCCGACATGTGGTGCGAGATGCCGGACAGCCACCACGGCATCCTGCCGCCGGCGGTGAAGAAGTCGGAGACGTTGTCGACCCGCTTGTGGGACCAGATGCCGATCGCGACCATCACGCCGAAGTAGCCGATGAGCACGGCCCAGTCGAGACTGTTCATGTGCCCCCTCCCAGGGGTCCGCCTTGTGAACGTCGACTGAACGACGTCAAGGAACTCGGATGCGCTTCGTCAGTACGCCCGGTTCGGCGGGGCCCCGTGCGGGAGCGGGACTTGGGGGATTGAACCCCTTGTCGGAGGGGATGGTCAAGGCGTCTAGCGGTCATGAATATGAACGAGGGTCATCAAGTCGAACGATTTTGCTTCGCCTTTACTCATGGGGGTGTTGTCGTGCGCGTGACGGGGGCCACACGATGAGCGGGCACTTCGTCGGACTCCGCCCACCCCGGCGCGTACAGACGCGAACGGCCGCACGGGATGCGGGTCCCGTGCGGCCGAGAAAGGCAGGTAGCCAACTGCCCCTGTCCATCCGTCAGTTGATGTCCGCGGTCCTCACCGCATCAGCTCTCCGGCGTTCACCAGGAGCGACTGGCCCGTGATCGCGCGGGCCCGGTCCGATGCCAGGAAGACCACGGCGTCGGCCACATCGCCGTCCGTGGCCAGCTCCGGCAGCGCCATCCGCTCGGTGAGCCTGCCGAGCACCTCCTCCTCCGGCACGCCCTCGGTGTGCGCGGTGAACTGGACGTACGCCTGCACCGGCGGGCCCCACATCCAGCCCGGGAGCACCGTGTTGACGCGGATCCGGTCGGGGCCGAGCTCGCGCGCCATGGAGTACATCGCGGAGGTGAGCGCCCCCTTGGACGCCGCGTACGCCGCCTGCCACACCTGGGAGGGCGCCGCCACCGACGACTGCGTACCGATGACGACCACGGAGCCGCCGCGCGCCTTGAGCGCCGGCAGGCAGGCCCGGGTCATGCGCAGGGTGCCGAGCAGGTTCACGTCGATGACCTGCTGCCAGGTGGCGAAGTCCGCGTCCCGCAGACCGCCGAAGTAGCTGTCCCAGGCGGCGACATGGACGACCGCGTCGATCCCCCCGAAGCGCTCCACGGCGAGCGCGGCCAGGGCCTGGCACTGGGACTCGTCGGTGATGTCGGTCGGCAGATGCGCGGTACGGGCCCCGTCCGGGTCGATCTCGGCCGCGGACTTCGCGAGGTTGGCCGCGGTGCGCGCGCCGAGCACCGCGTTGCCCCCGTCGCGCACGACGGCCGCGGCGACCTGGTGCCCGAGCCCGGCCCCGACCCCGGACACGATGACGGTCTTCCCACTCAGCAACATCCGGTCGCCTCCCGGCTCTGGCGCAACTTCTGACGGGGCGTCAGAGTAAGTCCGTCCGGTGGTGGAGGGAAGGGATGCGGCATGACGGAGGACACACGGCCCGAGGCCTACGCGGAGCTGGCGTCGGTGGGGCCCTACGGGGTGCGCCCGGGGCACGCGCTGATCACCATGGTGGAGCCGCACCCGGGACACGAGTACGCCTACAACCGCTGGTACGAGGACGATCACTACTACGCCGGCGCGATGGCCATGCCCTGGATGTACGCCGGGCGCCGCTGGGTCGCCACCCGCGAACTCCAGGAGCTGCGCTACCCGGAGAAGTCCGCGATCGCCCAGCCGGTGGGCGCGGGCTGCTACCTGTCGACGTACTGGATCACCGACGGGCGCTACGACGAGCACATGAAGTGGACCGTCGGCATCAACAGGCGTCTCAACCGCGACGGCCGCGTCTACCAGGACCGCACCCACGTGTTCACCGCGTTCCAGGACCACGAGGCGACCGTCTACCGCGACGGCGCCGCTGGGCCCCGCGACTACCACGCCCTGGACCACCCCTACGCGGGCCTGGTCCTCCAGGTCATCGACGCCGAAAGTCCCGGCTCCCGGCCGGAGTTGCTGGAGTGGCTGCGCTCGCGCGAGCTGCCCCGGCGCCTTTCCGGGGGCCCCGCCGCGATGGTGACGGTGTTCCGGCCGACGCCGCTGCCGGGCGACCGCATGACGTACGTGAAGCAGGTCGAGGGCGTCGGCACCCGGCTCACGCTGCTCTGGTTCCTGGAGCGGGACCCGCGCGAGGTCTGGGCGGACCACTTCACCGGGCTCGATGCCGCGATCGCCGAAACCGGTCTGGGGAGGCTGGAGTTGGCGGCGCCGTTCATCCCCACCGTGCCGGGCACCGACCGCTATGTGGACGAACTCCGCTAGCGGATCCGGTGCCGGACATGGCCGAGCCCCCTCGGCCGGGACGGCGGACCAGTCGAGAGGGCTCTTGTCGGTAAGGCGGGTATCACGATGGCTGCGGTGGTGGTCAGCTGAGGGCGTCCCGGGTCACCTCGGCCACGAACGCGTTCCACGCGCCGGGGGCGAAGGAGATCGAGGGGCCCGCGGTGACTTTGGAGTCCCGCACGGCGATGGCGTGCGTCTCGGGAGACTTGACTTCGACACATGCGCCGTTTCCGGTGGAGTACGAGGACTTGGTCCAAGTGTCCGTGGCGCCCTGAAGAATGGCCATGATCGCTCCGGTTCTTGCCAGTTGGTCGTTCTCGTCCAACGGTCTTCGTTGACGTGATCGACGCTACTCGCAGGTTCCGTAGTGTGCGGCGGCCATTCACTCGACCGGATGGCATATTCCGGTTGGGTCTTCCATCGCGGTACGCGCGGGGTGTACCGTGCCGCGCTTCGGTCAGCCGGCCGTGCCGTCGGCGTATTCCTTGGCGACCTTCGTAATGAATTCCCGGGTCTGGTCCACATTCAGCGCCTGCGCCCGCAAGTGCTCGTACATCACGCTGTATTTCTGGACATCATTGGCCTTCTCCAGGTAGAGGTCGCTGGTGACGCCCTCGATGTAGACGACACTGGAGTCCGAGGCGTCCGGAAATTCCAGAATCGCGTACTGGCCGTTGATTCCCGGATGCGCGCCCATGCTGAACGGCAGCACCTGCACGGTGACGTGCGGGAGTTGGGACTGTTCGATGAGGAATTCCAGCTGGTCGATCATCAGCTGTTTGTCGCCGACCCTGCGGCGCAGTGCCGCCTCGTCGATGACCACCCACAGGCGCAGCGGGTTCTCCGCCGCCTTCACCCGCTCCTGCCGTCGCAGCCGGACGTTTACCCGCTTCTCGACGTCGGTCGGGGCGGTCTCCGGAAGCGCCCCCGCGATGAGGGACTCCGCGTACTGCCGGGTCTGGAGCAGCCCGGGCACGACCTGCGGATCGTAGACGCGCAGGCTCGCCGCGTCCGTCTCCAGGCCGATGTAGACGCTGTACGGGATGTCGCCGAAGGCGTGCCACCAGCCCTGCTGGCGCGAGTCCTTGGCCATTTGCATCAGCGAGTCGACGATCCGGTGGTCCTCGACCTCGTAGACCCCGCACAGGTCGCGCACATCGCGCTGGCTGATCGAGCGGCGGCCGTTCTCCAGGCGGCTGATCTTCGACTGGGAGACCAGCAGGCGCTCGGCGACCTCTTCGGCCGTCATGCCCTTCAGCTCGCGGAGTCTGCGCAGCTCCTGGCCCAGTCGGCGCCGCCTGACGGTGGGATTGACGTTGGACGCCACGGGTAACGCACCTCCGGCTCACGGCTCTTCTGTTCTTCTGCTCAGCAGACTGCCACCAACATCCCGGCACGCGCTGGAAAACGGCCACACACAGCGACTACGCGAACGCGCGGGGCTGTTGGGACAGCCCCGCGCGTTCCTGGTGCGGCTCCCGAACCGGGTCATGGGGACGTCGGTGCGGCGGTGGTACGACTGCTGGTGCCGGTGGTGTCCGGTGCCGGTGCTGCTAGTGGTGAGCCACGGCCCTGGCCATCACCCCGTGATGCGGTTGCATCGGGACGCCGGCCGCCGCCGCGTGGCGGCTCCCGGGGTCCGGCGCGGCGGTGCCGCCCTGGCCGTTGCGGCGCGGCTGAGCGGCCACACCGTTCTGGACGTCCATCACGGCGTGCGCGACGAGACCGCCCATGGGGTCGTGCCTGATCAGGTCCCTTAGCCGGGAGCGCGATGACCGCCCCTCGTTGCCGGGGTAGAGGTGCTTGCCGAGCCCGACTGCGTGGGCCAGCGCGGCAAGCGCCGCGGTCCGCGGGTCCGGCGGTACGCCGGTGCGGATCGCACTGTCCAGCCGGGCCCTGATGTCCCGGCTGATCGCCGTCTCCGTCGCTTGGTAGCGAGTCGTCGGCAGCACCCCGCACATCTGGCCCGACACGGCATGGACCATGCCGCAGCGCTCCAGGTGCGCGAGGTAAATCTGGCGGAGCCCGAGGCGGGGTCCGCCGATCCAGTGGACCGCCCGTACCGGGCTGCCGCGCCTGCGCAGCAGTTCCAGTGCGGAGTCCAAGGTCGGATCTCCTGTCGGCCGTGCCATCACCACGGCGATACGATCCCCGTCTGGGGCTATCCGTCCTGCCAGAGCCAGCTCCACTAGCTGGGCTCCGGCCAGGCCGAGGTCGAGCGACTGCGGCTGCGCTGTGGTACCCGTGGCCGGGTCCAGAGCGAGCAGCAACAGCTCTTCCGGAATAGTTCTGCGGCTCCTGCCCATCCATGCCTCCCCGCGTGGATGAATGACAGGGTGACCCCTCTCACATTCATCTGTCGAGAGCGCCTGGGCGGTTCGTACGGGAACCGACAGGTATGTCGTTCTCGTCTAGCCGGGGGGTCCTACCCGGCACACGGGACACTGGTACATGGTTCGGACAGTTTCGGATGACGCCACCCGGCGTCTGGAGGAGGCATCGGTGGCGGGCGAGTCCCCCGACAAGTCGGAGCAGCAGCAGTCGTCGGGGGAGACGACTACGAGCGAACGCGATCCGCGCATCGCGGGCTCCCACTCCCCGTCCCCTGCCGGCGAGTCCGGTACGGGGTCCTCCGGATCGTCCGGGTCGTCCCGCTCGTCCGGGTCGTCCGGTGCGTCCGGCAAGGGGGAGGACGCGGCTCGGGCGGCGAACGGTTCCGGGTCCGGTTCCGTGGACCAGGCGACCGCGGTCTTCCGGGCCCCGCGCCAGGAGGACGGCGACTCCCGGCTCCGCGCGGCGGTCGCCGCGTGGGTCGACCAGGAGGCGGACTCCCCGTCGGAGGAGCCGAGTTCGGACAACGCTGTCGCCGTGGACGCGGACGCGGACGCGGGTGCCGGTACGGGGGCGGATGCCGAGGCCGAGGCTGAGGGTGCCGCCGAGCCGGCGAAGCCCGCGAAGTCCGCCGGGTCCGCGAAGCCCGCCGAGCCGGCGAAGTCCGCCGGGTCCGCGAGCCCCGCCGAGCCGGCGAAGTCCGCCGGGTCGGACAAGGCCGTGCCCGCCTCGGCCGAGACCGCCGTCGCGCCCGGCACCGATGAGGTGAGCGATTCCACGGAGGGCTCCGCCAAGTCGGACGCGGGCGCCCCCGTCAAGGACGCCGAGCCCGAGACGCCCGCTGCGGCTGCGGCTGCGAAGCCGAGCCCCGCCGAGCGCGAGCCCCAGCCCGAGGCAGCCAAGGCCGCCAAGGCGTCCGATGACGTCAAGGCACCCGAGGCCGCCAAGGCGTCCGATGACGTCAAGGCACCCGAGCAGGCCAAGGCCTCCGAGGCTGCCGAGGCGGGCAAGCCGAAGGCGGCCGAGGCGGGCGCGGGGATCGATCAGCCCACCGCCGTCTTCAAGGCTCCGAAGGCTCCGGCCGTCGACCAGCCGACGGCCATGCTCAAGCTGCCCGCACCCCAGCGGGAGCCCGAGGCCGAGCGGGCCGCCGAGCGGACCAGCCAGTTCGTGCCGCTGCGGTCGGACGACGCGGGGACGGGGACCAAGAAGCCCGAGGCCCCTGCCAGACGGCCGGCGGCGCCCAAGGTGACCCCGCCGCCGTCCGTCGGCTTCGGCGCGGCTCCCGCTTCCGGAGCCACCCCGCCCGTGCCCGACCGGGCCGAGCGGACCCGGCAGCAGCCGCTGCCGCCGAAGCCCCCGCTCGACCTCCTCGCCGAGCTGACGAACACCCCGCCCCCGGCGCAGACCGCGGTCCGCTCCACGGTGCGGCGCTTCAAGATCTGGACCCCGCTGGTCCTGCTGCTCCTGGTCGTCTTTGCGGTCGTACAGATCATGCGCCCGCTGCCCGACCCGAAGCTGGCCCTCACCTCGAAGGCGACGTACTCCTTCGACGGCGGCGCGCTGGACCTGCCGTGGCCCGCCGAGGGCCAGTCCGCGGTCGCCGTGGACGGCGTCGGCAGCCTCGGCACGCACGGGGAGCAGAAGCCCGCGCCGCTGGCGAGCGTGGCCAAGACGATGACGGCGTACGTGATCCTCAAGGGCCACCCGATCAGCGGGAAGCAGGAGGGCGACAAGATCACGGTCGACCAGCAGGCCGAGGACGACGCGAAGAAGCCCGACGAGTCGACGGCGCCGATCCGCAAGGACCAGCAGTTCACCGAGAAGCAGATGCTCGAACTCCTGATGATCCCGTCCGGCAACAACGCGGCCCGGCTGCTGGCCCGCTGGGACGCGGGCAGCGAGGAGGCGTTCATCGCGAAGATGAACGACGCCGCCAAGTCGCTCGGCATGACCAACACGACGTACACCGACCCGAGCGGTCTGAAGGAGACCACGGTCTCCACGCCGGCCGACCAGCTCAAGCTGGCCCAGGCGGTCATGCAGAACGACGTGTTCCGCGGCATCGTCAACACGCCCCAGATCAAGATCCCGGGCATCGACTCGATGATCTACAACAACAACACGATCCTGCTCAAGCCGGGTGTCAGCGGCATCAAGACGGGCTCCTCGACGCCGGCCGGCGGCAACCTGCTGTGGGCGGCCGACACGGTCGTCGACGGCAAGAACCAGCGGATCTACGGCGTGGTCATGGGCCAGCGCACCGGCACCACCCTCGACAACAAGCTGAAGTCCGCGATCAACAGCAGCTACACGCTGATCAAGGCCGTGCAGAACGCCGTCACGTCGGCGACCGTCGTCAAGAAAGGCGATGTCGTCGGGTACGTGGACGACGGCCTGGGCGGCAGGACCCCGGTCGTCGCCACCAAGGACTTGAAGGCGGTCGGCTGGCCGGGCCTGAAGGTCGACGTCACGCTGGGCAGCGGCGACAAGCCCGTCCCGCACACCGCGAAGGCGGGCGACATCGTCGGCGAGCTGTCCATCGGCACCGGCAACGGCAAGGTGACCGCGCCGGTCCAGCTGAAGAGCGCGATGGCCGAGCCGGGCGTGGGCGACAAGCTCACCCGACTGGGCTGACCGCCCCGAGCGCGTCGAGGGCGCCCCGACCTGCGGGGCGCCCCCGTGCTAGCTTCGGGCAACTGGGGACGCGGGGACGGCGTCCTTGGAATCGGGGCAGAATTTCCGGAGAGACCTCCGGACGCAGAAGTACGGGCCGCCCGGACGGCCCCCGCGCGGACCGTGTGCAGTCGCACATGGTCGCGCATGACAGGTGAGACAGCGTGAGGCGGGAGAGCCGCAGTGACCACCGCTGAGCCGACGCCCACCCGCGCCGACAGCACCGCGAGTACGAGCACGACCAGCGCGCGTACGCGTACGAACCCCACCGGGGCCCAGCCGGACACCGGCAACCCGCCGGACACCGGCGGCACCCCCGGATCCGCGCCCGCATCCGGGTCCGGATCCGGGTCCGGGTCCGGGTCCGCCGGGAAGTCCCGGCTTTCGCGAATAGGGCTCGGGCCGGAGTCGTGGCCGAGGCGGCATCCCGTCGCGTTCGTGACGATCGCCGCGGCCGTCACCCACATCCTCTGGTTCTTCCTCTTCGCCAACAGCGGCGGCGACCTCGCGGCGCAGGACGCCTGGACCGAGTTCGTCGGCCGCAACCCGGAGTCCGCGTACAACCTGGCCTGGTACGGCGGGATGCACCCGGTCTCGTACAGCGTGGTGTCGCCGTATCTGATGTCGGTGCTCGGCGTCCGGACGACGATGATGATCGCCGGGACCGTGTCGGCCGGGCTCACCGCGCTGATCCTGGTGCGCGTGAAGGCCGTCCGCAATCCGCTGGCCTGCTCCTTCGCCGCGCTCTTCGCCTTCCTGTGCAACGCCATGTCGGGCCGGGTGACCTTCGGGCTCGGCACGATGTTCGCGCTCGGCGCGGTGGCCGCGGTGTTCTGCTGGCCGCACAACAAGCGCGAGAACCGCTGGCCGAAGGCCGCCGTGGCCGCGCCCTGCGCCGCCCTCGCCACCGCGAGCAGCCCGGTCGCCGGACTGTTCCTCGGCATCGTCGCGGCCGCCCTGTTCCTCAACAAGCGCCGCCCGGGCGCGTACGCGATCGGCCTGCCGCCGGTCGTGGTGGTGGCCCTGTCGGCGTGGCTGTTCCCGTTCTCGGGCACGCAGCCGATGTCGCTCGCCACCACCTCGGGGCCGCTCCTGTTCGCGGTCCTCATCTTCTTCCTCGTCCCGAAGGACTGGCGGACCGTCCGCACGGCCACGCTGGTGTACGGGATCGGGGTGGTGCTCTGCTTTGCGATCAACTCGCAGATCGGCTCCAACATCACCCGGCTCGCGATGCTGTTCGCCGGGGTGCTGCTCCTGGCCGCGCTGCCGTACACGGTGCCGAAGTCCCGCAAGTGGTACGCGGTGCTGCTCGCCTTCGTCGGGCTCAACGGGTGGATCGGCTTCAAGTCGGTGGACGACATCGTGCACACCGCGCCCGCGGCGACCTGGGCCCGCGATCTGGCGCCCCTGGTCGACCAGCTGCAGGGGCGCGACGCCGCGACCGGGCGGGTCGAAGTGGTGCCCGCCTCCAGCCACCGCGAGGCCTCGGCGTTCACCCCGTACGTCAACCTCGCCCGTGGCTGGAACCGGCAGGCGGACATGCAGCGCAACCCGCTGTTCTACGACGACACCCTGAACGCGGACAACTACCACGCCTGGCTGAACCGCTGGGCGGTGCGGTACGTGGTGCTGCCGCTGGGCCCGGCCGACCGCAACGGCGCGGTGCAGGAGGGCAAGCTGATCCAGCAGGGCCTGCCCTACCTGAAGCAGGTGTGGTCGAACGAGCACTGGCGTCTGTTCGCGGTCGACGACCCGACCCCGCTCGCGGACCCGCCCGCCACGGTCAAGCACGCCGGCGAGGGCGAGGTCACGGTCGACGTGCGCGCGCCGGGCACGATCCTGATCCGCATCCCGTACTCGCCGTGGCTGAAGCTCGTCGACGCCAAGGGCGACGGTGTGGTGCCGCCGCAGGAGACCCCGGAGTCCAAGCTCCGCGGCCACGGCCCGAAGGAGTACACCAACCCGAACGGCTGTCTGCGCAAGGCCCAGCCGAACGCGTCGGGCGACGAGTGGACCGAACTCCTCGCGCCGAAGCCGGGCACCTACCACGTGGCGGCCCCGTACAGCATTCCCCGGGGGACCGGGTGCCCGACGGAGCTGTCGGCGCCCTGAGCCGCCCGCGCCGCCGCGCGCCCGGATACCGGCCGGCCCGGATACCGGCCGGCCCGGACAGCGCCCCGTTCAGTAGACGTCCCGGACATAGCGCTTGTCCGTGGCCAGGCGCCGGACGTAGGCCGCGGCCTCGTCCTCGGGCAGGCCGCCGTGCAGCGCCACGATGTCCTGGAGCGCACGGTCGACGTCCTTGGCCATGCGGGACGCGTCGCCGCAGACGTAGAAGTGGGCCCCGTCCTGGAGCCACTGCCACAGGCGCGGCCCGTGTTCGCGCATGCGGTCCTGGACGTAGACCTTGTTGCGCTGGTCGCGCGAGAAGGCCAGGTCGAGCCGGGTGAGGTGACCGGAGGCCGCGTACGCCTCCAGGTCCTCGCGGTAGTAGAAGTCCGTGGCCGCGCGCTGTTCGCCGAAGAAGAGCCAGTTGGGGCCGGTGTGGCCGCGCGCCCGACGGTCTTCGAGGAAGCCGATGAAGGGGGCCACACCGGTGCCGGGGCCGACCATGATCATGGGCGTGCCGGGGTCGGCGGGCGGACGGAAGTGCGCGGAGCGCCGCACGAAGACCTGCACCGGGCCGTCGTCCGCGCAGTCGGCCAGATAGGTCGAGCACACGCCCTTGCGGTCGCGCCCGAGGTCGTTGGCGTAGCGGACGACGGAGACGGTCAGGCGGACCTCGCCCGGGTGGGCCAGCGGGCTGGACGAGACGGAGTACAGGCGGGGTTGCAGCCGCTTGAGCACGCCGGTCCAGTCCGCCGCGGTCGCGCGCACCGGGTACGCCCCGGCCACGTCGGCCGCCTGGCGGCCCCAACTCCACTTCGCCAGCGCGTCCTTGTTGTCCGGGCGCAGCAGCCGCTTCAGGTCATGGGCGCCGGTGCGCTCGACGATGAACCTGAGCAGGTCGGTGGAGGTCCGGGCGAGGTCGAGGCGGGTGCGCAATGCCTCTTCGAAGGGAAGGCGCAGGCTCTCGCCCGGCTCGCCGGCCTCCACCGGCTCCTCGGGGTCGAGGCCGGTGAGGGCGAGCCACTCCGCGACCAGGCCCGGGCTGTTGACCGGCCAGACGCCGAGGGCGTCCCCCGCCTCGTAGGCGAGTTCGCCGCCCCGGGTGTCCAGGGCGAACTGCCGCACCTCCTTGTGTGAACCGGGCAGGCTGAGCAGCCTGTTGCCGACCAGGAGCGTGGCGAACGGCGAGGCCTTCGTGTACGCGGTCCCCCGCGCGGCCGGTGCCGTCCCGGCGGGCGTGGCCTCGGCGAGTGCGGCCGCGACTTCACCGAGCCAGCGCTCGGCGGCCTCGGCGTAGTCGGGTTCGCAGTCGGTACGGGGGAGAAGGCGGGCGGCGCCGAGCTCGCCGAGGCGCTGGTCGATGCGGCGGCCGTGGCCGCAGAAGTCGGCGTAGGAGGAGTCGCCGAACGCGAGCACCGCGTACCGGATCCCGTCGAGCCGGGCCGCTTCCGGGGCGGCGAGCGCCTGCCAGAAGTCGGCCCCGTTGTCGGGGGCGTCGCCGTCGCCGAACGTACTGGTGACGACCAGCACGTCCGGGGCGGGCCCGGTGGTGAGGTGGGCGGGTGTCGCCTCGGCCATGGGGAGCAGTTCGGGCGCGCGGCCCGGCTCGGCGAGACGTGCGGCGACGGCAGCGGCGAACACCTCCGCGTTGCCGGTCTGCGAGGCCCACAGGATGAGCAGCCGCCGGGCCGGTGCCGACGGCGCCGATGGCTCCGGGGCGGCGCTCGTCCGCGCGCCGGTCCGCGAGAACATGCCGGCCAGCACGCCGTCGACCCACAGCGCGCGGTCCGGCGCGATGGGCGCGTCGGGCGGCAGTACGGGGACGCGTCCGTCGGGCGGGGCGAGCGCGAGCCCGGCGAGAAGGCCGGACAGGTAGTGCCGCTCCGACTCGGTGAGCGGGGTGGGGGCGGCATCGGAGACCCCGAACAGACGCCGCAGGGGTTCCAGTTGGGGCGGCGCGGGCTCCGCCTCCGAAACCGTGGTCGCCCCCGGTCCTTCCGGTGCGGTGGGGATGGGCGCGGTGGTCCGGGCCAGGGCGACGGCGCACACCTTGAACTCCGGCTGGAACGAGATCGGATCGACCGCGTCGTTGGTGACCGCGTTGACGCTGAGGTACTCGCCGAACAGGTCGTTCCAGTGGAACGGGGCGAAGCATTCGCCCGGCCGCACCCGGTCGGTGAGCACGGCGGGCAGCACGGCCCGCCCGCGCCGCGAGGTGACCTCCAGATGGTCGCCCCGCGCGATGCCGAGGGCGGCGGCGTCCTCGGGGTGGACCTCGACGAACGGGCCCGGGTCGAGCTTGTTGAGCTTGGCGACCTTCCCCGTCTTGGTCAGGGTGTGCCACTGGTGCTGGAGGCGGCCGGTGTTGAGGGTGAACGGGTAGTCGTGGTCCGGGAGTTCGGCCGCCGGGAGGTGCGGCCGGGCGAAGAACTGGGCGCGCCCGCTCGCGGTGGGGAAGGCCAGCCGGGGGCGGGTGCCGTCCGGGCGCTCGAGGAGGGTCTGGCTGACCCCGTCGTTGACGTACCGGACCGGATTGCGGTCCGGCCCGTCGACGCTCGGCGCCGGCCACTGGACGGGCGTGGTGCGCAGCCGCTCGTACGTGACGCCCCGCAGGTCCCAGCCGGTCTTGGGGTTCCAGGCCTGCTTGAGCTCCTCGAAGACCTCCTCGGAAGAGGCGTATGTGAACCCGTCGGCGAACCCCATGGCGCAAGCGACCCGAGCGATCAACTGCCAGTCGGGCAGTGCTTGTTGCGGCGGCGCGACACGGGCCTGACTGAGTGTCAGATTACGCTCGGAATTGACCATGACCCCTTCGGACTCGGCCCAGAGGGTCGCGGGCAGCACGACATCGGCGTAGGCGTTGGTCTCGGTCCCGGCGAACACGTCCTGGGTGACGACGAGTTCGGCCGCTTCGAGGCCGGCGATGACGGTCCGGCGGTTGGCGACGGAGGCGACCGGATTGGTGCAGATGATCCAGCAGGCCTTGATGTCCCCGGCGGCGAGCCGCTCGAACATCTCGACGGTGCCGCCCGCGACGTCCGCGCGCAGGGTGCCCGCGGGTATGTTCCACAGCTTCTCGACGTAGGCGCGCTCGGCGTCGACGAGCACCGAGCGCTGGCCGGGCAGGCCCGGGCCCATGTAGCCCATCTCGCGCCCGCCCATGGCGTTGGGCTGCCCGGTCAGCGAGAAGGGACCGGCGCCGGGGCGGCAGATGGCGCCGGTGGCGAGGTGCAGGTTGACCAGGGCGTTGGTGTTCCAGGTGCCGTGGGTGGACTGGTTGAGCCCCATGGTCCAGCAGCTCATCCACGCGCCGGCCTCGCCGATCCAGCGTGCCGCCCGCCGGATGTCGTCCTCCGCGAGACCGGTGATCTCGGCGACCCGGTCCGGCGGGTAGTCCGCGAGGAAGCCGGGCATGTCCGCCCAGCCGTCGGTGAACTCGGCGATGAAGGCGTCGTCGGTGTGCCCGTTCGCGACGAGCAGGTGCAGCAGTCCGTTGAGCAGGGCGAGGTCGGTGCCGGGCCGTATCTGGAGGAAGAGGTCGGCCTTGTCGGCGGTGGCGGTGCGCCGGGGGTCGACGACGATGAGCCTGGCCCCGGCCGACTTCACCCGGTCCATCATGCGCAGGAAGAGGATCGGGTGGCAGTCGGCCATGTTGGCGCCGATGACGAGGAACGCGTCCGCGCGGTCGAAGTCCTGGTACGAGCCGGGAGGGCCGTCCGCCCCCAGCGACAGTTTGTAGCCGGAGGCGGCGGAGGCCATGCACAGACGGGAGTTGGACTCGATGTGCTTCGTCCGCACGAACCCCTTGGCCAGCTTGTTCGCCAGGTACTGCGCCTCCAGGGACATCTGGCCCGAGACGTAGAAGGACAGCGCGTCGGGGCCGTGCGCGTCGAGGACGGCCCGCAGCCGCCCGGCGACGACCGCGACGGCGTCGTCGACGTCGGCCTCGACCGCGCGGCCGCCGCGCTCACCCCGCACGAGAGCCCGCCCGAGCCGCCCGGACGCGGCCATCATGTCCGCGCTGGTAGCCCCCTTGGTGCACAGCCGCCCGAAGTTGGCGGGGTGGGCTTTGTCGCCGGAGACCTTGATGGCGTGGCTGGGGGCGGGGGCGGCTTCGCGTGGTGCGGGGGTGGTGGGCGGGGTGGTGCCGCCGGGCACGCCGCCGGCTTGGCGTGGCACGGGGGTGGTGGGCGACGTGGTGTCGCCGGGCACGCCGCCGGTTTGGCGTGGTGCGGGGGTGGTGGGCCGGATGGCATCCCCGCGTACCTCGCCGGCCGCACGCGGCCCGTCCGGGCCCCGCCGCACGTCGAGCACGATCCCGCACCCGACCCCGCAGTACGAACAGACCGTACGCACCCCACCGCCGTCCACGTCCACCACAACCCCGCTCCCGACCGACCCGGCCCGCCCGACACCGCCAACCAGCACCCAGCACCCAGCACCTTAGAAACCCCGGATTACCCCGCCGTCACGGGCCGGGCGGGCGGGGGGTTACGCGGGGCGCACGGGGGTGGGGTGGGGGGTGTGAGGTGGGGTGCCGGTGGATGGGGCGCGCGTCCCCCCAGAGCTGTCGAGCAGCCCCCGCTCAGCACGGCCTAGGATCCGGCCATGACGATTCGCGCGGTGGTGTTCGATGTCGGCGAGTGCCTCGTGGACGAGACTCGCGAGTACGGCACATGGGCCGACTGGCTCGGCGTGCCCCGCCACACCTTCGCCGCCATGTTCGGCGCCGTCATCGCCCAGGGACGCGACTACCGCGAGACCTTCCAGGAGTTCCGGCCCGGCTTCGATCTGTACGAGCAACGTCAGGCCCGCGCGGACGCCGGCCGGCCCGAGCACTTCGACGAGAGCGACCTTTACCCCGACGTCCGCCCAGCACTCGCGCAGCTCCGCGCCGACGGCCTGTGGCTCGGCATCGCCGGGAACCAGACCGTACGCGCGGGCGGAATTCTCCGAGACCTGTTCACCGAGGACGTCGACCTGATCGGCACCTCGGACGACTGGGGCGCCAGCAAGCCCGACATCGAGTTCTTCCACCGCGTGGCCGAGGTCGTGCCGTTCGCCACGCACGAGATCCTTTACGTCGGCGACCGCGTCGACAACGACCTCCGCCCGGGTGCAGAGGCGGGCATGCGTACCGCGCTCATTCGGCGCGGGCCGTGGGCCACGATCCAGTGGAACACCGTGGAAGCCCGAAGCCTGCCGACCATGCGAATCGGCAGCCTCGCCGAACTCCCCGAGCTGATCGCGAAGTTCAACGCGTCAGAGCGCTGACCGTCGTCGTCCACCCGTACAACTGGTCGTCGAGGTCCCGGACGCACTGCTCGTGCTGGTGCGGCGCCAGCGCGCGCCGCACCTCGCGGATCCGGTCCATCCCGGTGGCGTACCACGTGACCGTCAACTGAGCGAGCGCGAGCGACGCATACCGACATGCCTCTTCGGGCTGCCCGGCCGCCGCCTCCACCGCGGCGAGGTCGCCGAGGATCACCGTGCGTTGCTTGTCCGACTCGGTCGGCAGGTCTTCCAGGACCCGGCTCAGGGTCTCGCGCGCCTGCGGCAAGTGCCCCGCTTTCAACTGGGTGTTGCCCTTGAACGCGGCAAGACGCGCCGCGCTGAACCAGTCCAGCCAATCCGGCGAGGCGTGTTCCGTGCCTGCGGCGAGGACATCCTCGCCGTGCCCAATCAGGTGCAGCGCGGTGCGCGTGTTCCCGCACCGGGTCTCGCACTCCGCCTCGACGGCGTCCAGCCAGGCAAGGAGTTCCGCGCTGGCCGGCCCGCGCCGCGCGTAGGTCCGTGCCGCGACCATCCGCTCGGCCGCCTTCTCCCGCTCGCCCACCCACCCCGGGATGAACGCCGTGTGGGCGAGTACGGCCGCGCCGAGGAGGGGGTCATCTGCCTCTCCGGCGGCCTGGAGGGCGCGTAGGAGAGTGGCCTCGGCGGAGTCGGGCTCACGCAGATCGAAGAACTCGACGCGGCCGGCGAGAAGGTAACTCTCGGCGAGCGCCACGGCGACGGTCCTGCGGGTTTCTCCGGCCGTCTCGGCGAGCAGCGCGCAGCCGAGTCGGGCGTGAGCGAGGACTGAGGGGTGCAGCTCGGAGGACGCGACGGACCAGTACATGCGACGGTGTGATCGGGTGACGGCGGTGAAGTCGGCGGCGACGGTGGCGGGTTGCATAGTCGCTTGTCCCTGCGCCTGCGCGGGAACGGCAGCCAGTCCGAGGGCAGCGACAGCCCCGCCCACAACGAGGCGCCGCGAGGGATCCGGGCGTGCCTCGTCGCGGCCGTCGGGCGCGGTGAACCCGAGAGCCCGCATGTCCAGGCCGAGCAGGCGGGTGAGCGCGCGTTGGCAATCCGGGTGTGGCCAGGTCGGGTTGGACTACTCCCAGCGCCTCAACTGCCGGGCGCCGACCGACAGGCCGAGCTTTGTGAGGCCATCGGCGAGGGCTTGTTGCGAGTTGTATCCGGCCGCCACGCGGGCGGCTCGAAGACGTGTGTTTCCGACGGAGCGCGGCATGGTTCACCTCCGGTGCGTTGATGCCCACCCAGTGTCGTCATAGGTCCCGTCGACAGCTAGGCCTAACCCGGATGAGTTCATGGAAGCCCGCTTTACCGGCGGCGAAAGCCCTCTGAAAGTCCTCGTGTTGGGGTGGCATCGGCCCCACTCTGGTGTCCCCACTCAGCCGGTGGAGGGAGCGAGCCAGCTCGCTCACCATCCCGCCTGCCCGCCGAGCACAAGGGCCCAGTCCCCACTGGCGAATCTGCCCGATCGCCCCCGACCGCCACGAACCGGCGCCCCGAGCCGGCGGCCTTGTGCGCCGCCATCGAGGACGCCCTCGACACCCGCATTCGGAAACCCTCCCCCCTCGGGACAGGAGCTCTCGTGAACACCCCTACCGAAGCCGCGCTGCAGCACGAAGCAGTCGTGACGTGGCTTGCCAGTAGCCTCAGTCGTCCGTCCGACGCACGAAGGCAGTGGGCGGACTTCCACCTCGCTGTCCTCGCACTGGGGAGCCGCTTCTCCGCCGTCCGCCTCGCCGATGACCTCGTGTACGCCGTGGCAGGCCGGGGGACCGCAAACGATGCCCTCCGCAACCTGCGAGGTCCGGTTATCCACGACATGCGGGGCCGCCGCTTCTACGCCCTGGTGCCGCCTTCTCCACCCCCACCGAGCCTCGGCCCGTACGCCGCACACCTCGGACTCGGCCACTTCGTCGGCGTGCCCCGCGTAGGTGACAACGTGCCGGGCGAACGTCTCGCGAGCTACTGGGCCGTGCCCATGCCCACCCCAGGGGCCCTGTGCGATCCGCTCCGTCTCGCCGAGCTGATCGAAGCGGGCACCGCCGTCCTCGGAATGGAGGCCACGGCATGAAGCTCTGGGACTACGTCGTGTACGAACCGGAGGGCCGGACCGGGCTCATCACGCTCGACATGGACGACCTGAAGCGGGTGGCCTTCCTGCGGCCGTCCCTGGCAGGCCAGTTGAGCGAGGCAACGGTCCGAACCAGCGACCTGAAACCGGCCTCGGTCAAGCAGATGGAATCCGCCCGTGCCGCGGGGCTGACCCGAGAGTCGCAGCGGAGCTTCCGACGTTGAAGCAGGCGTGGGAGCTGCTGCCCGGCAGTAGGCCCACCAAACGCGGGGCACGAACTGGCCGCACACCGCGCTTTCCGACGCACTATCGGCACGGCCGGGCCCCGGCCGCCACGCGCAGCCGGGGCTCGTTCGTGTGCCATTCCCAGGGTCATCCCCTGAGCACGTGCGGAGACTGGGATCAACTCCGCAATTTGAGTGATCGTTGAACGGCTTGCGGCCCGTCTACGCCCACGCGTACCCGGACGGCCGGGTACAGGCTTACCGGCCGCTCCTATCCGGCCAACGTCCCCAACAGCTCGATTCTCAGCTGGTCCCACAGGCTGCTGTCCAGCTCGAGCTGTTGCGGAGCCGCTCGTGGTACGCGGCTCTGCCGTTTCCTCCGCGCTTCGCTCGCGATATCGATCTGCCCGACTCGCCGCCGAAGGTCGTCTGCCTGCCGGATGGTCAGGCCGTGTGGCGGCATGTATTCCGATCTCGGCGAGGCTTGCTCCATCCTCCTCCAAGAATTCCTCTCGACCCTGGCCAAGTCGGTCTGACGGTCACGTTGACGTGCCCGCGACCAGGCCTGTTTCCATTGAGTCCACTCCGCTTCGGGCACATCGCAGGCTCGTAGGAAGCCCTGGAGCTGAGCCTCGCTGTGGGGAACTGTCTGCCTGGTGACAATGCGATGGGCACTGCTACGCGGGAGTACTCCGTATTCGCCGGCCTTCTCCTGCATCTTGTGCGTCGAGGGCGACCCGGCCCGGCGATAGAGGTCAACGAGCGCGACACCCAGATCGGCGATGTCTCGGATCATCCTCGGTCGAGGGACTCCGCCCTTCGTGCGGAGGCTCCTCGTTTCCGTGTAGCGTGCTTGCTTCCACATCTGCTCAGCGACGTCAGTAGAGGCGCTGCAGGCCTCTGCGTAGGCCAGGACGACGGGCAGCTTGGGCACCTTCTTGCCGTCCGCGGCGCGCTGAAGGGTTGCCGGACTGAAGCCGGTGCGCGCTGACATCTCTCGATAGCCGATACCTGCTTGAGCCCGGTAGTGCCTCAACCATTTCCCCAGTGCGGTTAGAGGGACAGTGGTCAGAGCGACGGGGAGTTCGGGACGTCCCATGGGTCGGCGCCTCAGACGGCAGGTGCGACTGCGGACAGCCTGCGCACCAGAGTCCAGGCGCCTCGTCCGACGCCGGTCCGCGTCAGAGTGACGGTGACTCCCGCGATGAGACCAGTACTGCCCAGCAGCTGCACCACGGTGACGGCCGGAAAGCCGGCGAGGAGCAGGGTGCCGCCCATCAGGACGACAACGATGACGACGGTGGCTTCCGGGGTGTGCAGGCGGCGTGGCGCGGGGGTCTCGACGCAGCCGACGGCAGGGGTTTTGGGCACGGTGACCTCGGGTTCGTGATGGACCTGATGTCCGGCGGCGGTAGCCGCCGGACTCGGGTGCTGGCTCCAACTTCGTTCGCACCGCTAGCGGTTGGCGCCGCCGTATGCGATGCGTAGTGCGTATCCCTATGCTGACAGCACCTCAGGGCACACCGGTAACTCGAATGGGCTTACCCGTCGGTTTGATTCATCAGCGCTCATCAGTCATCAACTCGCTTTGTGTGAGGGACAGCTGTAGCTGCTTCTGGTGCCAAATCCCCTTATCCGGTCCGTGGCCAGCATGTGCACCATGCAGATTGTCCGCGTGCACGCTGGCTCTAGAGGTTTGATTCGCCACCGCCCCAATCGTGGTTGCACGCCTCGGCAAACGTGAGTCACGATCCGACCTGACCAGTTCGTAGACAGCTCGTCTACGAACTCTCGTCCCTGATGGCGTCTGGCTCCAACCACAGCTGAACAGGGAATCGCAGGCCCATGTTGGCGCGTGAGCCTGCCGGGAGGGGCCCACCAGCACTCGCGGGTGGGCCCCTCCCGCATGTTCGAGAAGCAACCCAAGGGGACGGCGTTGCCCTCTCGCGTCATGCGCCCGATGGCAGACCTGCCTGGGGTCTCTCGGCGTCCAGCCTTCGCGCCAGAGGGGCAGCGCCCTACTCGGCATGCGTGGGGCGACCAGCTGGGACCTGGGTGCTGCTGCTAGTCGACCTGACTGAGGAGCCGAGTGGATCTTCTTAGCCTCGGTCCAGTCGTCCGCATGCTGGGTGAAGTGGATCTCCTTCTTCGTGAGCGGGGCAAAGCCGGCGAGGACCCGTACCTGGAAGCCGACCCCGTGGGGGCGCTGTGCTTGCCCTGTCGCGGAACCTATTCGTGGCCACCAGCGCGGCCACAACGAACAGCGCGCCCACCTCGTAGAGGTAAGCGCGCTGGTCAGACATGGTGCCCCCGGCAGGATTCGAACCTGCGACACCCGCTTTAGGAGAGCGGTGCTCTATCCCCTGAGCTACGGAGGCGCGCTGCCAGTGGCAGACCTGGACAGGGTAGCGGATGTGGGGATGGGGGCGTGGGGCCAGGGGCGGGCGTGGGTGCGGGCGGGATGTCCGGGCCGCACCGCCGGGTGGGTCAGGGTGGCCGGGGCGCACCGCCGGGTGGGCGGGGGCGCGCCGCCGCATAGGCCCGGGCAGGGCCAGGCGGGTCGCGCCGCGGGCGGGGGCCCGGGACCGCATCCGCGCGGGATGGCCGGGCCGTGCTGCCGCGTGGGCCGGGTTATCCCGTCGTGGTGGTCGACGGGGAGGCGGTGGGCTGGGGCGGGGGCTGGGAGGGGGAGGGGGTGGGCTGCTCCGTTGTCCAGGTCGTCCAGGGGAGGTTCCAGCCGTTCAGGCCGTTGTCGGGGGCGACCGTGCCGCCGCCCGTGGAGTTCCGCACGATCACCACGTCGCCCAGGAGGGAGTTGGCGTAGAACCAGGCGCCGGGGGAGTCCGGGTCGGCGCCGCCCTGGGTGTCCTGGATGCCTATGCAGCCGTGGCTGGTGGCCGCGGTGCCGAACGTGGAGGGCGCGGCCCAGTAGTTGCCGTGGATGAACGTGCCGGAGTTGGTGAGGCGTTGGGCGTGCGGCACGTCGGGGATGTCGTACTCGTCGCCGAGGCCCACCGTGGTGCTGTTCATCTTGGTCTGCCGGTCCTGCTCGCTGATGACCATGGTGCCGTTGTACGTGGCGTACTGCGGCGAGCCGGTGGAGACGGGGAGCTTCCTGAGGACGGCCCCGTTCTGCTGGACGGTCATCGTCTGCGTGGCCGCGTCCACCGTGGAGATCTGCTCGCGGCCCACCGTGAAGGAGAACGTCCGGTCCTGAACTCCGTATATTCCCTTGGCCAGTTCGAGCCCGTCGAAGTCGAAGGACACGGTGACCTTGGAGCCGGGTTTCCAGAAGTCCTGGGGGCGGAAGTCGATGCGCTGCGTGCCGAACCAGTGGCCGGCCGCCTGCTGGCCGCCGGTCGAGGTGATCTTCACGGCGGATTCGACGGCCCTGCGGTCGGCGACGGGCTTGTCGAACTTGAACGACACCTCCATGCCGACGCCGACCGTGGAGGCGTCCTCGGGGGTGTAGAAGGCGACCGCCGAGTTGCTCGGGGAGACCGTCGTGAAGTGCGTGGTCCTGGTGGCGGTCCGCCCGTCCGGGTCCTTCGCCTGGGCGGTGAGGACGTACGCCGTGCCCCGGGTCAGGTTCGCCGAGGGGTGCCAGGCCGTGCGGGCGGGGTTCAGCTCGCCGGGTATCTCCCGGCCGCCTTGGGCCGTCAGGGTGACGGAGGTGAAGGTGCCCAGCGTGACGTTCGCCCCGACGTCCTTGACGCCGATGCCGACGTGGTCCGCGCCGTCCTGCGGTTTCGTGGTGATCAGCGCCTTGGACACCGTGGGGCTCGGGCTCGGCGCGTCCTTGCCGCCGCCGCCCGAGGTGCAGCCGGCCAGCGCCAGCGCGGCGGCGGCGCACAGGGCCAGGAGCGGGGCCATGCGGGGGCGGCCGCCCTTCGGGCGCGTGCGGGCCCGGCCCGGCGATCCCATCGACGCGTTCGACGTGGTCCTCACCTGGACGTCTCCCCTCTGGCGGCCCGTCGCCTCCAGTGCCCGTTATGCGGGGTTATGCACCTTTCTTGTAGTGTGCGGTAACGCCCTGTTTGTACGCATGCGGAGTTCTGGGTCGCCGATGGCCGCCGACGGACGGAGTCGAAGGATGACGCACGGACCTCGCTGGGGGCGGATACGCCGGATATCCCGGGTCCCCCGGGGCGCCCGGCCCGTCCGGCCGAAGACCCCGCGCCTGCGGCCCGTCCGGCCCGAGCCCGCACGGCTCGGGTACGCCCGCCCGAGCCCCGCCGCCCCGAACTCCGGTCGCCCGAGGCGCTCGCGGCCGCACATCCTGATCTGGTCGCTCGCCGGGATCCTGCTGCTCGCGGGCGGCGCGGCCGCGTACGCCTGGCACCGGCTGAACCACAACATCAGCAGCGTCGAGCTCGGCTCGCTGCTCACCCCGGCGGCCTCCGCCACCTCCGACCTCAACATCCTGGTCGTCGGCTCCGATTCGCGGGCCGGGAAGAACGCCTCGCGGGCGGGTGGCGGCGATGACGTCGGGCGCTCCGACACCACCTTGCTGCTGCACGTGTACGGCGGGCGCAAGAAGGCGGCGCTCGTCAGCATCCCGCGCGACACCATCGTGAACCGCCCCGCCTGCACCACCGCTTCCGGCCAGAAGCTGACGGCGCGCGAGGGGGTCATGTTCAACTCCGTGTACGAGACGGGCGGCGCCCGCTGCACGGTGGCCGCGGTCGAGTCGCTGAGCGGCGGACTGCGGGTCAACCACTACGTCGAGGTCGGCTTCAACGGCTTCGCGGAGCTGATGGACGCGGTCGGCGGCGCCGACGTGACCCTGGTCAAGCCCATCGACGACAAGGACAGCGGGCTCCATCTCCCGGCCGGGAAGCACCACTTGGACGGACAGCAGGCGCTCGACCTCGTCCGCACCCGGCACGGCGTGGGCAACGGCAGCGACCTCGGCCGGATCCAGCTCCAGCACCAGTTCCTGACGGCGCTGATCAGCAAGGTGGCCGGCCAGAACGTGCTCACCGATCCGGCGCGGCTCTTCACGGCCGCCGACGCCGCGACGAAGTCCCTGACCACCGACTCCTCCCTCGCGCGCGTCGACAGCCTCGCCTCGCTCGCGTACTCGATGAAGGGGCTCGGGGCGCAGAACGTCCAGATGGTCACCCTGCCGGCCCAGCTGGAGCAGGGGGACGAGGACCGCCTGGTGCCGGACGCGGCCAAGGGGGCGAAGCTCTGGGCCGCGCTGAAGGCGGACCGGGCGGTGCCGGGCGACGCGCTGACCGGCACGGCGTCGGGGCCGAACGGCATCGGCCAGGTCGTACGGCCTGGCTGACCACTGACCCCCGGAGCGGTTGCGTTCTACATCGACCTTGACCGGGGCGGGGTCGCGGCATAGCGTCGGGGAGCACTGGACTGAGCGAACGCTTAGGAGGGCTTCCCGTGGCGACGACAGGGGCGCAAGGCGGTGCGGCGGCACAGCCGGCCGGGCCGGGTGGGCCGCGACCGGGCGGGTCGCAGCCGGGTGGGCCCCAGTCGGATGCGCCGCAGCCCGGTGGGTCGCGGTCGGATGCGCCGCAATCGGGTGGGCCCCAGTCGGATGGACCCCAGTCGGATGGGCCGGGCGTCGAACCCGTCCGCGCCGAGGCGCTGCTCACCGCGCCGGGGGCGCCGTTCGCCGTCGTACGCGGCGAGGCGGGGGTCCTGGAGTACGCGACCGGGCCGCGCACCCTGCGCGAGTTCGTCGAGACGGTGTGGGCCTTCGGGGAGCGGCCCTTCCTGGTCGCCGAGAGCGGCGGCTACTCCTACGGGGAGTTCCTCGCCGCCTCCTGCGCGCTGGCCCGGCGCCTCGTCGACGTCTACGGGCTGCGCCCTGGCGATCGTGCCGCCATCGCCATGCGCAACCATCCGGAGTGGCAAGTCGCCTTCTGGGCGGCCCAGTTGGCGGGGCTCGTCGCGGTGCCGCTGAACGCGTGGTGGACGGCCGAGGAGTTCGCGTACGCCCTCGACGACTGCACCCCGCGCGTGCTGCTCGTCGACGGTGAGCGTCTTGAGCGGGTGGCCGGGTGGGCCCGGGCGCACGGTGTGCGGGGCATGGTCTTCCACCACGAGGGGATTAGGCGGGAGGACGGGCTGCCCGAGGGGTTCGAGCGGTTCGCCGACCTCGACGAGCTCACCTCGCCCGATCCGGCGGCCGGACCGCCCGACGTGGACGTCGTCCCGGACGCGGACGCCACCATCATCTACACCTCCGGCACCACCGGCCGCCCCAAGGGCGCCGTCGCCACGCAGCTCGCGCAGGCCGGGGCGGCCATGAACCCCCGCTTCCAGGCGGCCGCCTCGATGCTCGGACGCGGTGTCGTGCCGGGGCAGGGGCCCGCCCCCGTCACCCTCATGACCTTCCCCTTCTTCCACGTCGCCGCCTTCACCTCGGTGTACGCGGCGATGGCGGCGGGCGGCACGCTCGTCCTCATGCGCAAGTGGGACGCGGGCCGGGCCCTCGCGCTGATCCGCGAGCACGGGGTCACGCACTACGCCGGAGTGCCCGCGACCGCGCTCCAACTCCTGGACGCCGCCGAGGAGTCGGGGGACGCCCTGGAGAGCCTCGCCGCGCTCAACACCGGGGGTGCGGCGGCGCCGCCCGGGCTCGTCGGCGGCCTCACCGCGCGGCACGGCTCGCGCATCGAGCCGCGCAACGGGTACGGGCTGACCGAGACGAGCGGCGGAGTCCTTGCCAACTTCGGTGCGGAGTACCGGAGCTGGCCGGAGAGCGTGGGGCGGCCCACGCCGGTGACCGAGGTGCGCATCGCCGGGCCCGACGGGGCCCCGCTCGCCGACGGCGAGGTGGGGGAGCTGTGGCTGCGCGGCCAGTCACTGGTGCGCGGGTACTGGAACGATCCCGCCGGGACCGAACTCGCCTTCCAGGACGGGTGGTTCAGGACGGGCGACCTCGCGGTGCGGGATGCGGCGGGGCGGGTCGGGATCGTCGACCGGATCAAGGACATGGTCATCCGGGGCGGCGAGAACGTGTACTGCGTGGAGGTGGAGGGGGTGCTCCACGACCACCCCGCGGTGCTCGACGCGGCGGTGCTCGGGGTTCCGCATCCGGTGCTGGGGGAGGAGGTCGCGGCGGTGGTGCAGGTGCGGGCGGGGGCCGCGGTGTCCCCGGAGGAGCTCCGGGACCACGTTCGCGCGGTGCTGGCGGGGTTCAAGGTGCCGGCGCGGGTGGTTGTGGGGGAGGTTGCGCTGCCGCGGAACGCGACGGGGAAGGTGCTGAAGCGAGAGCTCCGGGATGTTTTCCCACCCTCCCCCAAGCTCTGAAGGAGCAGGGGGGACCCCCATCCCGTGACCCGGGGCTGGTTCGGTTCCGGGCGCGGTCCGGGTGGACCTGACGGGCCGTCAGGAGCGGGTCACCCGGATGTGATAGTTGCCCATCCCGTCCACCCCCGTCACCGCGACCCGCACCCCACTCGCCCGATCCACGAACGTCTCGCCCGTCGTGTACGGCGCGTCGGAGAGTTCGGCGTTGACGTTGGGGGTGCGGGTGCAGCCTCCCGTGTTGGGGGTGCTGTCGGAGACGTTGACCGGGCCCCGGCCGGTGTCGACCGTCGCGTCCACCCGGTAGATCAGCACCCCGGGTTTGCAGACCGCCTCGTCGTTGCCGGCCCGGGTGCGGACCTCCACCGCGAAGCCGCTGTCCTTCGACACCGGCACGAAGACCAGCTTCGGGCCGCCCTCCGTGGCCAGTGGGCTCAGGACGTACTGGCCGGTGCCGCCGCCCGTCACGCAGGACACCTGGCTGTTGTCGAGCCAGCCCAGCTTCCACTTGTGCCAGCCCAGCATGTCGTTGTTGGCGCCCCAGTCCTCGGACATGATGTCCCAGTGCCCGACGGCCCCGCCGCCCTGCGCGGTGTAGAGGTCGGGCAGGCCGAAGACGTGGCCGTTCTCGTGCGGCAGCACCCGGTAGCCGGTCTCGCCGTAGGAGCCGGAGCCGTCGTCCTGGCGGCTGTAGACGAACGAGGTGCTGGAGAGCGGGACCCCGTCGGCGTAGGGCGCGTCCTCGTTGCCGGAGAACGTCACCGACAGGACCGTGTCCAGTGCGGAGGGGCCCGCGTTCGGCGTGACCAGGACGTTCACCAGGTCGTACTGGGAGAAGTTCACCCGCGTCCCGGCCGCCGCGATCATGTCCTGGACCAGGCGGTGGTACCCGGGCTCGTAGGGGGAGCCGCGCTCGATCCCGTACGCCGCGAAGGACTTCGGCATCCGCAGCCAGTCCGTGATCGGGGCCTCGGGGCGGTAGTCGAGCCGGCCGTAGGAGGCGTTGCGGAACCAGTTGCTGGTCTGCGGGAAGAACTCCTTGTACCGGCTGAGCGCCGAGCCGGAGCCGACGGCGTCCGGGAAGTCGATCATGAGGGTGAGCGCCCGGACCATGCCGGTGGAGTGCGCGTAGCCGGGGGCGGTCGGCAGGCCCTCCGACATCTGGACGCCGAGGCCGGCCGGGATCCGGCAGGGGCCGAGCGGGGTCTCGCCGGTGGCGGACACCGGGCCGGCGGAGGCGCGGCTGGCGATCGACAGGGTGGTGGAACCGGTGGTCAGCGCCGCGAGCGCGACCGAGGCGAGAGCGGCGCCGAGAAGGCTGTTCCGGCGCCGGCCGCATATCCGGCGTCCTGGCGCCCGGGCCGGGCGGGACTGGCTGACGTCCTGCATGCGCACGCGCTCGCCTTCGGGGACGTGACAGCAGGCCGGTTCCTGGCTGCGCTCGTCTGATCACCCTGTGTCGGGCGTGTCGCGTGCGCTCGCTGAGTGGACCAAATGTGGGTTTTTCCGGATATCGAAGCCGCAGGTTGAACATGTGACCCAGGTCACATGACGCTCGGGAAATAACCGGGGAAGGTTTCCCCGTTTGAACCTTCGTCCCCGCTAAACGGGGAGTGCTTCCCCGCTTGGGTCAGGTCCCGGGCGGTGAACCGGTCACGTAAAACCGATTGCGTACACGACCGGCCCCCGACCAAGCTTGATCACGTACAAGAAGGAGCAGAGCCGTGCAGACTGCCGCCGCCTCCGTCGCCGCAGAGCCGCGTCGTGCCCCGCGCCCGCGGGCCGACGCCCTGCGCAACCGGGAGCGGATCATCGCCGCCGCGCGCGAGATGTTCGTCGAGTACGGCGCCGAGCGCCCGCTGGACGAGATCGCGCGCCGGGCCGGCGTCGGCAACGCCACGATCTACCGGCACTTCGCCGACCGTGCGGAGCTCATCACCAGCGTGGTGCTCTCCGTCATGGACCGGGTCTCGGCGCAGGCCGAGGCCGCCGCGGCCGAGGAGGCCGATCCCTTCGACGCGCTGCGCCGCTTCGTGCACGCGGCGGCCGACGAGCGGATCGGGGCGCTCTGCCCGATGCTCTCCGACACCTTCGACCAGGACCACGCCGAACTGAACGCGGCCCGCGAGCGCCTCGAACGCGACGTCGAGGGGCTGATGCGGCGGGCCCGCGCGGCAGGCAGGCTCCGCACCGACGTCGCCGTCGGCGACCTCATGGTCGCCCTCTCCCAGCTGACCAGGCCGCTGCCGGGCACGCCGTGCCCGAACATCGACCAGTTCGTCCACCGCCATCTGCAGCTGTTCCTCGACGGGCTTCAGGCCCCGGCGCGGTCCGAGCTGCCGGGCAGTGCGGCGACCCTCGACGACCTTCGGAAGAGTTGATCGCCCTCAATCCTCAACCGCCCTCAACTCCCCGTTAACACAACGTAGTTGCAGTTCCGATAGAACACTTTTCTCGGTAATCCGCGTCCCAAGGTGGCTACCCCCATGTCAAAAACAGTCGGTCTGGACAAGCCGGACCAGTTCTCCCTCGCCCCGGATCCCAGTCGCTGGAAGGCACTCGCCTTCATAGCCCTGGCCCAGCTGATGGTCGTCCTCGACGCGACCATCGTGAACATCGCGCTGCCCTCGGCGCAGCACGCGCTGCACATCAGTGACGCCAACAAGCAGTGGGTCATCACGGCCTACGCGCTGGCGTTCGGCGGGCTCCTCCTGTTCGGCGGGCGCATCGCCGACCTGTGGGGCCGCAAGCGCACCTTCGTCGTCGGTCTGCTCGGCTTCGCCGCGGCCTCCGCGCTCGGTGGCGCCGCCACCGGCGAGGCGATGCTGCTCGGCTCGCGCGCGCTCCAGGGTGCCTTCGGCGCACTGCTCGCGCCGGCCGCGCTCTCGCTGCTCGCGGTGATGTTCACCGACGCCAAGGAGCGCGCCAAGGCGTTCGGCATCTACGGTGCGATCGCCGGTGGCGGCGGCGCCGTGGGCCTGATCCTCGGCGGCTTCCTCACCGAGTACCTGAACTGGCGCTGGACCTTCTTCGTCAACATCCCGTTCGCGATCGTCGCGGCCGTCGGTGCCTACCTCGTCATCCGCGAGCCGGCCGGCACCCGCAACCGCTCGCCGCTCGACGTCCCCGGCGTGATCCTGTCGACCACCGGTCTCGTCGCCCTCGTCTACGGCTTCACCCGCGCCGAGTCGGCCGGCTGGTCGGACGCGCTGACCATCTCGATGTTCATCGCCTCCGCGGTGCTGCTCGCGACCTTCGTCGCCGTCGAGGCCAAGGTGCGGCACCCGCTGCTGCCCCTGCGCGTCATCACCAACCGCAACCGCGGTGGCGTCTACCTCTCGCTCGGCCTCGCGATCATCGCGATGTTCGGCCTGTTCCTCTTCCTCACCTACTACCTCCAGGTCGTGCAGGGCTTCTCGCCGGTCAAGACGGGCTTCGCGTTCCTGCCCATGATCGCGGGCATGATCACCGGCTCCACCCAGATCGGCGCCCGCCTGATGACCCGGGTCGCGCCGCGGCTCCTGATGGGCCCCGGCTTCCTGACCGCCGCCGTCGGCATGCTGCTGCTCACCCAGCTCGACATCAACACGTCGTACGCCGGTGTGATCCTGCCCGCGCAGATCCTGCTCGGCCTCGGCATGGGCACCGCCTTCATGCCCGCCATGTCGCTCGCCACCATCGGCGTCGAGCCGCGTGACGCGGGTGTCGCCTCCGCGATGGTCAACACCTCGCAGCAGGTCGGCGGCGCGATCGGCACGGCGCTGCTCAACACCATCGCCGCCTCGGCGACCACGGCCTACGTCACCGGACACATGGCCCTGGGCGCCACCAACCCCGAGCTCCTGAAGCTCCAGGCCATGGTGCACGGCTTCACCGCGGCCATCTGGTGGGCCGTAGGCATCCTGGCGGCCGCCGCCGTCATCGCCGTCACGCTCATCAACACCGGGCGCCCCGGCGGGACTTCGGTCACCGGACCGGGCACCGGCGAGGACGCCGAGGACGAGGTGCGCATCCCGGTGGTCGCGCACTGACCCCGCGGTAGCACCCCGGACGCACGACCTGCCCTGGCCCCGCTTCTCTCAGCGGAGCCAGGGCAGGTCGGCTTTGGCGTCGGTGGGCTGGAGGCCCTGCGCCATCACCCGCATGATCTCGCCGAGCTGGTCCACCTGGTCGGGGGACAGCCGGTCGAACATCGCCTGCCGTACGGCGGCCACATGCCCGGGCGCGGTCCGCTCCAGGACCCCGTAACCGGCGTCGGTCAGGATCGCGAGCTGGCCCCGCTTGTCGGAGGGGCAGTCCTCGCGCCTGATCCACCCGTTCTTCTCCAGGCGCGTCACCGCGTGCGAGAGCCGCGAGCGGGTGATCTTGGAGTTCTTGGCCAGCTCGGTCATCCGCATGCGGCGGCGCGGGGCCTGCGAGAGCTGCACGAGCAGCCCGTAATAGATGTGCGGCATCCCGGCGTCGCGCTGGAGCTGTCGGTCGAGGTGGTCTTCGAGGAGCCGGGTGGCGTGGAGGTAGGCGCGCCAGGTGCGCTGCTCCTCGTCGCTGAGCCAATTAGGTGCCGAGGTCATGCATCTACTGTACGGACACTTCTTGAAAGTTGAACTAGGTCGGGTTAGGCTGCCCCAGAAGCTTGAGAGTTCAAGCACCGTTTCCGTTCGAGCAACGTGAGAGTGCGCCATGACCGTCGCCCGCCCCGAGCGCATGCCCGCCCTCTACCTCTCGCACGGCGCCCCGCCGCTCGCCGACGACCCGCTGTGGCCCGCCGAGCTGGCGGCCTGGTCGGCGGAGCTGCCCCGGCCGACCGCCGTCCTCATGGTGTCCGCGCACTGGGAGGAGGCCCCGCTCGCGCTCGGCGCCACCGAGACCGTGCCCCTCGTGTACGACTTCCGGGGCTTCCCCGAGCGCTACTACCAGGTGCGCTACGCCGCGCCCGGCGCACCCCAACTCGCCGACTCCGTACGCAAGTTGCTGCGCGCACCCGGCGTGCCCGTGCAGGACGTCCCGGACCGCGGGCTCGACCACGGCGCGTACGTCCCGCTCGTCGAGATGTTCCCCGCCGCCGACATCCCGGTGCTCCAGATCTCCCTGCCGACGCTCGACCCGCGGCGCCTCTACGACATCGGCCGCACGCTGGCGCCGCTGCGGGACGAAGGCGTGCTGATCGTCGGCAGCGGCTTCTTCACCCACAACCTGGCCGCACTGCGCCACCCCGGCGGCCAAGTGCCCGGCTGGTCGGCCGAGTTCGACGACTGGGGCGCGCGGGCGCTCGCCGCCGCCGACGTGGACGCGCTGCTCGACTTCGAGCACAAGGCCCCGGCCGGGCGCCTCGCCCACCCCCGCACCGAGCACTTCGCCCCGCTGTTCGTGACGATGGGCGCGAGCGAGGGCGAGCCGGGCGGGGCGCGCAGCGTCATCGACGGGTTCTGGATGGGGCTCGCGAAGCGCTCGGTGCAGTACGGCTGAGGAAGGCTGAGGAAGGGTGAGGAAGGGTGAGGAAGGGTGAGGAAGGGTGAGGACGGGGGGAGAGCGGGGTGAGGACGGGGTGAGGTGAACGGGGGCGCGGCTCAAGGGGGTTGAGCCCCTGGCGCGCGCCCGGGGTGCGTGTCCCGGAGGGGGCCCCGCCGGGTGGCCTCAGTGCTCCCCGAGCTCCTTCTCGTACCAGGCCACGTCCCAGTAGCGGCCGAACTTGCGGCCCACCTCGCGGTAGGTGCCGACGTGCGCGAAGCCGAAACGCTCGTGCAGGCGGACCGAGGCCTCGTTCGGCAGCGCGATCCCGGCGTAGGCGCGGTGCACGTCCTCGGTGGCCAGGGCCGCGAAGAGGGAGCGGTACAGGAGGCTGCCCACGCCCCGGCCGGTCGCCCCGGGCGCGCAGTACACGCTGACCTCCACGGAGGTCGCGTACGCGGGCTTCGCCCGGAAGGGGCCGCTCGTCGCGTACCCCAGGACGCCCTCCTGTCCGACAAATCGGTCATCGTGAGCAACCAGAAGGCGGTGCGGGCCGTCTTCAGGATGGGAGTGCAGCCACGGACGGCGCTGTTCAGTGGTGAAGGGGGCCGTGTCGAATGTGATGGCGGTCTCACGGATGAAGTGGTTGTAAAGATCCGTGAGAGCTCCCAGATCGCCCTCCACACCCGCTCTGACCTGCACCTCTGTACGTTCCTGCGGCACCTGTCCCCCTCCCGTGGCGGCACAGGGTACTGCATGATCACGAAAATCGATGGGCGGGACGGGAATTCTGTCCGGATTCCAGCCGTTGTTTCCATCGGATGCAGGGCACCCGGGAGGGTGTCGCGACCACTCAGTAAGGGAGCACGCATGGCAACCCGCGCCGTCGCCCGCCGACAGTCCGCCACCGGCGGTTCAGAGTCGGGAAGCAGGGTCCGCGCAGTCAGCGGTGAGATCGCCGACCGCGACCTGGTCGGTATGTACCTCGACGAAATCGCGCGTACGCCGCTGCTCGATGCCGCCAAGGAGGTCGAGCTCTCGCAGACCATCGAGGCCGGTGTGTACGCACGCCAGATCCTCGACGGTGAGGTGGAGAGCAAGGCGGCAGGAGCTTCGCGCGAGGAGCTGGAGGCGCTGTACGCCGCCGGTGAGCGCGCCAAGGACCTGTTCATCCGATCCAACCTCCGCCTGGTCGTAGCCGTCGCCCGGCGGTACCCGAGGGCCGGCCTGCCGCTCCTCGACCTCATCCAGGAGGGCAACGCGGGCCTGGTGCGCGCGGTCGAGAAGTTCGACTACGCCAAGGGCTTCAAGTTCTCCACGTACGCCACCTGGTGGATCCGCCAGGCCATCACCCGCTCCATCGCCGACCAGTCCCGCACCATCCGGCTGCCCGTGCACCTCGTGGAGGAGCTGGGCCGCATCCGCCGGGTCCAGCGCGAGTTCAACCGGGAGAACGGGCGGGACCCCGAGCACACGGAGATCGCCGCCGAGCTGGGCTCCACGCCCGAGCGCGTCGGTGACGTCCTGGACTGGGCGCGCGACCCGGTCTCGCTCAACATGCCGGTCGACGACCAGGGCGAGACCCAGTTCGGCGACCTCCTGGAGGACACCTCCGCCGTCTCGCCCGAGCAGTCCGTGCTGACACTGCTGCGCAGCGAGGAACTCGACGACCTGATCGGCAAGCTCGACCAGCGCACCGCCTCGATCATCAAGATGCGCTACGGCATCGACGACGGCCGTGAGCGTACGCTGACAGAGGTGGGCAAGGAACACGGTCTGACCCGCGAGAGGATTCGCCAGATCGAGAAGCACGCCTTGCTCGAACTGAAGAAGATGGCCCGTGACACGGGCTTCGACGCGGCGGCCTAGGCCCCGCCCCCAAGACGAGCTCCGGCACCCTCCCCCCCCTGGTGCTGGGGCTCCCGGCCCCGGCACCTTCCCCCCCTGGTGTCGGGGCCCCTCCCCTTTCCGGGCCCCGCGCACGGGCCCCGCGCCTCACTCCCCGGGGCCGCCCGCCGTGGCCCGGGTCAGGCGCTCGCCCAGCTCGTGCAGATAGCCCGTCATCGCGGGCGGCCCGTTCACGGTGAACTCGCAGTCGACCAGGGCCAGGCGCAGCGCCACCCACTCCAGGGAGTCCGTGCACGAGGTGCGCAGCCGGCAGCGCCCGGCGTCCAACGGCTCGGGGGCGCCGAGCGTGGCGGGCAGGCGGGCGGTCACGAAGTCGGCCGGCGCCTCGAAGGTGACGTCCACGTCCAGCACGGGCTGCAGGCGGTTCATCGAGTTGCGCACGAACTCCGCCGCGTTCGCCTCGGGCAGCTCCCGCGGCGCGAAGCGGGCGCCGGTCGCGAACGGCTCGGCGACCCGGTCGACCCGGAACGTACGCCAGTCGCCGCGCTCCACGTCGTACGCCACCAGGTACCAGCGGCGGCCCGTCGACACCAGGCGGTACGGCTCGACCAGGCGCTTGGTGGCGGTGCCGTCACCCGACACATAGCCGAAGCGCAGCCGCTCCTCGCCGGTGACGGCGGCGGCGAGCGTGGTCAGGGTGCGCGGGTCCACCGTGGCGCCGTCGCCGCGCCAGGGCCCGGCCAGCGGCATCGTCGCCGCCTGGAGGCTCGCGACGCGATGGCGCAGACGCGAGGGCAGGACCTGCTCCAGCTTGGCCAGGGCCCGCACCGAGGCCTCGTCCACGCCGTCCACCGCGTGGCCCGCGCCGGCCCGCAGGCCCACCGCGATCGCCACCGCCTCCTCGTCGTCCAGGACCAGCGGGGGCATCGCCTTGCCCGCGACGAGCCGGTAGCCGCCGTCCGCGCCACGGGCCGCCTGGACGGGATAGCCGAGCTCGCGCAGCCGGTCGATGTCGCGCCGCACCGTGCGCCGGGAGACCCCGAGCCGGTCGGCGAGCTCGCCGCCGGGCCACTCGCGCGGGGTCTGGAGCAGGGAGAGCAGTTGCAGCAGCCGTGCCGGGGTGTCGGTCATGTCCTCCAGGATGCCCGGCCAAAGAGGACACACCTTGTCCTATAGGGGGTCTAACTTTCTTCCCATGACCTCCACAGCGACCAGCAGCACCCCAGAGACCGCGGCGAGCGCCGCAGCGGACCGCCGCCGGTGGTTCGCCCTGGCCATCGTGATGACCGCGGCCTTCATGGACCTGGTCGACGTCACCATCGTCAACATCGCCATCCCCTCCATCCAGAAGGACACCGGGGCGAGCTTCTCCTCGATCCAGTGGATAACCGCCGGCTACGCGCTCGCGTTCGCCGCGGGCCTGATCACCGGCGGCCGCCTCGGCGACATCCACGGCCGCAAGAAGCTCTTCCTGCTCGGCATCGGCGGCTTCACGCTCGCCTCCGCGCTGTGCGGCTTCGCCGCCAACCCCGAGATGCTGGTCGCCTCCCGCATCCTGCAGGGCGCGATGGCGGCCATGATGGTGCCGCAGGTCCTCTCGATCGTCCACGCCACCTTCCCCGCCCACGAGCGCGGCAAGGTGTTCGGCCTGTTCGGCGCGGTCGTGGGCCTCGGCGCGGTCTCCGGGCCGCTGCTCGGCGCGCTGCTCACCGAGTGGAACCTGTTCGGTCTGGAATGGCGCCCGATCTTCCTGATCAACCTGCCGGTCGGCATCGCCGGTCTGATCCTCGGCACCAAGTTCATCAGCGAGTCCAAGGCGCCCCGGGCCCTCAAGCTCGACCTCGTCGGCGTGGTCCTGGTGACCCTCGGCCTGCTCATGCTGCTCTACCCGCTGACCCGGGGCCGCGAGCTGGGCTGGCCGCTGTGGGGCTACCTCTCGATGGCCGGCAGCGTCGTGGTCTTCGCCGGTCTGATCGCGTACGAGCGGATGAAGGCGCGGCGGGACGGCTCCCCGCTCATCGAGCTGTCGCTGTTCAAGGTCAAGAGCTTCGCGGCGGGCATTGCCGTGCAGGCCACCTTCGGAGTCGGCCTCGGCATCTTCTTCCTGGTGTGGACGCTGTACATGCAGATAGGCCTCGGCTGGAGCGCCCTGCGCGCGGGCCTGACCGGGGTGCCGTTCTCGATCGCGGTGTCGGTGGCGGCCGGCCTGTCCGTGCAGAAGCTCGTCCCGCGCTTCGGCCGCAAGGTCCTCCAGGCGGGCGCCCTGACGATGGTGGCCGGGCTCCTGATCTACATCTGGGAGGCCGACCACTACGGCATGGCCATCGCCTCCTGGCAGATGGCGCTGCCGCTGGTCGTGATGGGCCTCGGCATGGGCCTCATCGTCGCCCCGCTCACCGACGCGGTGCTCTCCGAGGTCCCCAAGGAGCACTCGGGTTCGGCCTCCGGCCTGATCAACACCGTGCAGCAGATGGGCAACGCGCTCGGGCTCGGCCTGGTGTCGGTCGTCTTCTTCGGCTCGATCGGCGACGGCCTGGTGCCGCCGCAGCTCAACCAGGCGTTCGTGGACGGCTTCGAGCACTCGCTCTGGTACGTGGCGGGGGTGCTGGCGGTGATCTTCGTGGTGATGTTCGCGTTGCCGGCGAGGCCGCGGCAGCATGTCGAGGGCGGGATCGATGAGGCCGAGCTGCTCGACCTCACGAAGTCGGCTCAGCCGGTCTGATCCGCTCGCGTGTGATGGCCCCGTACCTTCCGAGGTGCGGGGCCATCGGTTTGCCCGGGGGGCGGGTGCGGGTGCGGGTGCCGGTGCCGGGTGCGGGTGGGGTGCTCCCCGGGGGCTTGGCCCCGGGCCCCGGTTCGTGCGGGGGCTTGGCCCCGGGCCCCGGTTCGTCGGCTGCGGGCCGTGCGTGGCTGGTCGCGCAGTTCCCCGCGCCCCTAACCCCTCTTTCGGCCTCGCGCCGTGCGTGGTTGCTCGCGCGGTTCCTCGTGCCCCTGACCGGCTTTCGGGTGCGGGCCGTGGGTGGCTGGTCGCGCAGTTCCCCGCGCCCCCAACCCCCTTTCGTCTGCGGGCCCTGGTCGCTTCTCGCGCAGTTCCTCGCGCCCCTGGCGGCGCCGGTGGCATGGGCATCCTCAGCCCGTCATGGGGGTCCCCCCTGGCCCTTAAGGCCTTGGGGGAGTTTGAGGACGAGCGCCCTTCAGGCGCGGGCGGGGTTCGGGGCGCAGCCCCGAGGGGGGCCGGGTCGTCGGGCCCGGGTCGGGGGGCTCCCCGGGGGCGGGACCTAAGCCCGTTTGTGTCCGGGTGGTGCCCGAATTGGTTTACGTGAGGCTGAGGCGGTCGTACTCTGGGCGTGTAACCACCGGTTCGGGTAGGGAAACGGACGTAACCAGACATGTATGCACCGGAGCGCCAGCAGGAGATCCTGCGGATCGCGCGGGAGAGCGGACGCGTCGACGTGCTCTCGCTCGCCGAGACGTTCCAGGTCACCGCCGAGACCGTACGGCGCGACCTGAAGGCCCTCGACCGGGCCGGCCTGGTCCGTCGGGTGCACGGTGGGGCCATCCCGGCCGGGCGGCTCGACTTCGAGCCCGACCTCGCCGAGCGGGAGTCGACCGCCGCCGACGAGAAGGACCGCATCGCCCACGCCGCGCTCGCCGAACTGCCCGCCGAGGGCAGCGTCATCCTCGACGCCGGATCGACCATCGCGCGCCTGGCCGCCGAGCTCCCCCTGGACAGCGGGCTGACCCTCGTCACCCACGCCCTGCCCGTCGCCGCGCGGCTCGCCGACCACCCCTCCATCGACCTCCACCTCGTCGGCGGCCGGGTCCGCCACCGCACCCGGGCCGCAGTGGACGCCTGGGCGCTGCGCGCCTACGGCGAGATCCGCGCCGACGTCGTCTTCCTCGGCACCAACGGGTTCTCCGCCACCCACGGCCTGACCACCCCCGACCTCGCCGAGGCCGCCGTCAAGCGGGCCGCGATCGGGGCCGCCCGGCGCGTGGTGGTGCTCGCCGACTCCGCCAAGCACGGCCAGGAGCACTTCGCCCGCTTCGCCGGCATGGCCGACGTGGACCTCCTCATCACCGACAGCGGGCTCGCGCCCGACGACATCGCCGCCATCGAGGCCGCCGGCACGGACGTGATCACCGTATGAACATCCTCACCGTCACCCCCAACCCCAGCCTGGACCGCACCTACGAGGTCCCCGGCCTCCAGCGCGGCGAAGTGCTGCGCGCCACCGGTGAACGCGTGGACCCCGGCGGCAAGGGCGTCAACGTCTCGCGTGCCGTCGCCGCCGCCGGACACCGCACGGTCGCCGTCATGCCGCTCGGCGGCGCCCCCGGCGCCCTGGTCGCCGAACTGCTCGGCGCCGAAGGCATCGAGGTCGCGCCCGTGCCCGTCGCCGGGCACACCCGCTCCAACATCTCCGTCGCCGAACCCGACGGAACCCTCACGAAGATCAACGCGCCGGGGCCCGAACTGAGCGCCGCCGAGAGCGAGTTGCTGCTCGACGCCGTGCGCGAGCACTCCGGCCGCGCCGACTGGATCGCCTGCTGCGGCAGCCTTCCGCGCGGCCTCGCGCCCCAGTGGTACGCCGACCTCGTGGCCCGCGCGCACGCCGCCGGGGCCAAGGTCGCCCTCGACACCTCCGGGCCCTCCCTCATCGCCGCGCTGCGCGAGCGCCCCGACGTGGTCAAGCCGAACGCCGAGGAGCTCGCCCAGGCCGTCGGCCGCCCCCTCGCCACCGTCGGCGACGCGGTCAAGGCGGCCGAGGAAGTACGGGAGTTGGGGGCCGGCGCCGTCCTCGCCAGCCTCGGCGCCGACGGCCAGCTCCTGGTCACCGCCTCCGGCACCTACTTCGCCTCCGCGCCGGTGGCGACCGTACGCAGCAACGTGGGAGCCGGTGACGCCTCGCTCGCCGGGTTCCTCGCGGCCGGCGGCGAAGGACCCGGCGCGCTCGCCGCCGCCGTCGCCCACGGGGCCGCCGCCGTCCAGCTCCCCGGCAGCGTGATGCCCGCCCCCGGCGACCTCGACCCGGCATCCGTCACCGTCACCGACGCCGTACCGCTGGACCGCCCCCTGACGGAACCGGCGCCATGACCCCCGCCCGCACTCACCGCCCGCAAAGGAGCCCGCGATGAGCCAGATGATCAGCGCGGAACTGGTCGACCTCGAACTCGACCTGGCCGCCGACTCCAAGGAAGCCGCCGCCCGTTCGCTCGCCGAGCGGATGGTCGCGCTCGGCCGCGTCACCGACCTCGACGGCTTCCTCGCCGACGTGGCGGCCCGCGAGGCCCAGATGCCCACCGGCCTCGACGGCGGCATCGGCATCCCGCACTGCCGCAGCGCCCATGTCACCGAGCCGACGCTGGCCTTCGGGCGCAGCGCCACCGGAATCGACTTCGGGGCGCCGGACGGCCCGGCCGACCTGATCTTCCTCATCGCGGCCCCGGCGGGCGCCGACGACGCCCACCTCTCCATCCTGTCCAGCCTGGCCCGCCAGCTGATGGACGCCGACTTCACCGCGGCGCTGCGCGCGGCGACGACGGCCGGCGAGGCGGCGGCACTCATCGGGGGCGAGGAGACGGACACCCAGGCCGAGGCCCCGCGTACGGCACCGGAACCCACGTCGGCCCCCGGGCCGCAGGCACCCGCCGGAGCGACCCCCGCTGCCGCCCCCGCCGGGGCGGACCGGCCCTTCCGGATCGTGGCCGTCACCTCCTGCCCCACCGGCATCGCCCACACCTACATGGCGGCCGAGTCCCTGGAGCGGGCCGGGCGCGCCGAGGGCGTGGAGGTCAGCGTCGAGACGCAGGGCTCGTCCGGGTTCACCCGGCTCGACCCGGACGTCATCGCGGCGGCCGACGGCGTGATCTTCGCGCACGACGTGCCCGTACGCGACAAGGAGCGCTTCGCCGGGAAGGCCACGGTCGACGTCGGCGTGAAGGCGGGCGTCAACCGGCCCGCCGAACTGATCGCCGAGGTGCGCGACAAGGCCGCACGCGGCGAGATCACCGAGGCCGGCGCCAAGCCGTCCCCCGTGGAGGCGGCGGGCGAGCCGGGCGAGGGCTACGGCACCAAGCTGCGCAAGTGGCTGATGTCCGGCGTCAGTTACATGGTCCCGTTCGTCGCGGCGGGCGGACTGCTCATCGCCCTCGGCTTCGCACTCGGCGGCTACAAGGTCAGTGAAGCGCCCTCCGTCATGGACCACTTCCTGTGGACCGACACCGGCAGCTGGGCCGCGCTGCTCTTCCAGGTCGGCGGGGTCGCGTTCAAGTTCCTCGTCCCGGTCCTGGCCGGCTACATCGCCTACGGAATGGCCGACCGGCCCGGTCTGGTGCCCGGCTTCGTCGGCGGCGCCATCGCCCTCGACATCAAGGCGGGCTTCCTCGGCGGCCTCGCGGCCGGTCTGATCGCGGGCGCCGTGGTCATGGCGATCCAGAAGGTCAAGATCCCCGCCTCGCTGCGCGGCATCATGCCGGTGGTGGTGATCCCGCTGATCTCCTCGGCGGTGGTCGGCTTCCTGATGTTCCTCGTCATAGGCGAGCCGATCTCCAAGCTCCAGTCCGCGCTGACCAGTTGGCTCAACGGGCTCAACGGCGCCAACGTGATCGTCCTCGGCGTGATCCTGGGCCTGATGATGTGCTTCGACCTGGGCGGCCCGCTCAACAAGGTGGCCTACACCTTCGCGATCGGCGGCCTCGCCGACGGCACCGACGGCAGCTTCAAGGTGATGGCGGCCGTGATGGCCGCGGGCATGGTCCCGCCGCTGGCGATGGCCCTGGCCACGACCGTACGGGGGCGCCTGTTCACCCGCACCGAACGCGAGAACGGCAAAGCCGCCTGGGTGCTCGGGGCATCCTTCGTCACCGAAGGCGCGATCCCGTTCGCCGCGGCCGACCCGCTGCGGGTCATCCCCTCCGCGATGGCGGGCGGCGCGGTCACCGGCGCCCTGTCGATGGCCTTCGGCTGCACCCTGAGGGCTCCGCACGGCGGCATCTTCGTGGTCCCGCTGATCGGCAACGCGCTGCTCTACCTGCTCGCCATCGCGGCCGGCACGGCGGTGAGCGCGGGCCTGGTCGTCCTCCTCAAGGGGCTGCGCAAGCAGCAGCCGGAGCCGGAGAGCGCGGCCGTCGAGCCCGCCGACGACCGCGAGGTGGCGGTGGCCGCCTGAGACCCGGCCCTCCCGCACCCTCCCGCGCCCTCCCGCACGAGACGCCCGGCCCCCGTGGGCCGGGCGTCTTCGCCTGTCATGACGTGACATGTACCACTTGAGGACCAAAGTCCCGCCACCCCCTGCCGCAAGTCCCGGCCGGTGTTGTCTACTGGGGCGCGTGGCTCAGAACATCACGATCATTCAGCAGATAGGCCTTTCCGTCCTCGCTGCGGCGAGTGTCGCCTGGGTCGTCGGACTGGTCCGCATCCTGCGCCGGGAGCGCGCCGACCGGGCCGAGTGGCACGCGCTGCGGGCGCTGCGCGCGGTGGGCCGGCAGGCCGGGCCGCCCGCCCAGGAGGCGGTGGCCCTCACCGAGGCCGAGCGGGACGCCTTCGCGGGGCTGATCCGCCAGCTCGACCCGCGCAGCTCCTGACCGTCCCCCGCGCCGCTCCCCGGCCCCGCGCCCAGGACTCGCGCGGGGCTCAACTCACGTGTGCGCGGCGCTCCATGGCGGCCCGGGCGGCCTGTTCGGTGGCGTACACCTCGCACATGTGGCGGCCGTCCGGCGTCGCCGTGTGCTCGACCTCCCACAGGCTCAGCTCGCCGCCGTCGAGCAGTCGGAAGGCGTGCTCGTACAGCGTGAACGCGGCGTCACGGCCGCCCGTGCGGCAGTGCCGGCCGAAGGCCTGGGTGATGCGGTGCCCGTGCGCGGCCCGCAGCCGCAACGCCGTGCGCTCGTCGGGCCGGTCCGGGTTCTCGGCGCGGCGCAGCAGCCGGCGGGCGTGGTCCGCCGAGTCGTCGTGGGCGTACGGGGCGCGGCCGGACGGCGGTGCGGTGCGGTCCCGGCCGACGACGGCGTCGGGGCCGAGTCCGGCCTCCCAGCAGTCGCCCAAGCCCTCGACGTCCTGGGGGTGCTCGTGGCCGCCGAGCCCGAGCCCGAGCCCGATGCCGTTCAACTCGGCCACCAGGGCGTCCAGTTCGTCGTCCGCGCCGGTGGCGGGGAGCGCCCTGCGGCGCAGCCGGGCCGCGGCCAGGCGGGCGTCGTCCTCGGACGCGTAGACCTCGTGGGTGTACTCGCGGCCGTCGTGATGGGTCAGCTCCCACAGGGTGACGGTGGTGCCGTCCAGGAGCAGATAGCAGTGCCGGTAGGTCTCGCGGCTCAGGCGGTGGCCGGCTTCGCCCGCCGCCGAGGTGTGCAGCGAGGAATGGAGCGACGTGGTGTGCGCCATCGCGAGGGCGAGGCGTTCGACGAGCTCGTCCGGCAGATCGAAGGAGTTCAGGGCCCGCCCCAGAAGCGCGGCCAGCTGATCCTGGGCCGATTCCTCACGGGGGCCGCGCTCGCCGTCGAGCGGGTGGGGCACATGGAGCACCAAGGCTTCTCCTGGCCGTCGCTGTTGGTCACGTAGAAGGTGCTCAACGTAGCCCCTGAGGGCGATTCGCGCAGCGGGCATGGCCGAAACTTTTCCGGCCGGCAGCCCACATATGGGTTACCGGCCGGTGAAGTTCCTTCTGAGGAAGGGGAGTTGGTCAGGAGGCGCTGTCCGCCGTCCACTGCGCCCACGACAGGTTCCAGCCGTTGAGGCCGTTGTCCGGGGAGATGGTCTTGTCCGGGGACCCCTTCACCACGACCACGTCACCGATGATGCTGTGGTCGAACATCCACTTGGCCGAGGTGTCCCCGGCGGCGCCCTTCACGTCCCTCATGCCGACGCAGCCGTGGCTGGTGCCCTCGTTGCCGAACACCGAGGGGTCGCCCCAGTAGTTGCCGTGGATGAAGGTGCCGGAGGTGGACAGGCGCATCGCGTGCGGCACGTCCTTGATGTCGTACTCACCGCCGAAGCCCACGCTGTCGCCGTTCATCCGGGTCTGCGTGAACTTCTCCGAGATCACCATCTGCCCGTTGTACGTGGGGTGTTCGGCGCTTCCGGTGGAGACCGGGATCGTCTTGACGGTCTTGCCGTCCTGCTGGACGGTCATCTCCTGCGTCTTCACGTCGACGGTGGAGACCTGGTTGCGGCCGATGGTGAAGGTGACGTTCTTCTTCTGCACGCCGTAGACGCCCTTGGCGCCCTCGACCTTGTCCAGGTCGATCTTCATCGTCACCTTCGACCCGGCCTTCCAGTACTGCTCCGGGCGGAAGTCCAGGCGCTGCGAGTTGAACCAGTGCCCGACGACCTGCTGCCCGCTGCTGCTGGTGACCGTGATGTGGGAGAGGACGTCCTTCTTGTTGGTGATCGCCTTGTTGAAGTTGAACGACACCGGCATGCCGACGCCGACCGTGGAGCCGTCGTCGGGGGTGTAGGTGCCGATGAAGCTGTCCTTGGCCGAGACGGTGGTGAACTGCGAGTTCTCCGTCGCGGCCCGGCCCTTGTCGTCCTTGCCGTTCGCGGCGATCTTGTACTGGGTGCCGCGCTCGACCTTGCCGGTCGGCTTCCAGGACAGCCCGTCGGCGGCGAGCGTGCCGGGCACGGCCTTGCCGCCCTGTGCCTCGGTCATCGTCACGTCGGAGAGCTTGCCGCCCTCCGCCGTGACGGTGACGTCGTTGATGGAGGCGTTGGTGGAGCCGTCCTTCGCCGAGATGGTGATCTTCAGCGTGGAGGCGTCCTTGGCGGCCGAGGCGTCGGCGCCCTTGCCGCTCTGGCCGCCCTTGCCGTCGTCGTTGGCCTTGGCGTCACCGCCGCAGGCGGTCAGCGCGAGCGCGCCGACCAGCAGGCCGGCCGCTCCCGCGACGAGGCGGACACGACGCCGGGCGAACGGACGCGCGGTGCGCGGGGTGCTGAACTGCTGAGGCTGCGCTGCGTTGTCCGACGCCGGCGGTGTCACGGGCTGCTCCATGTATGCGTGATGTACTGCGAAATGAATCCAGTACGGGCATAGAGAACCCCAATGGGCCAACTGGTTGCGACATTGAATTGTGACGGCGATCACAATCGAGGTTTTTGGGCCCTCAACTCCCGTACAGATCCCTATAAGAGGGGAATGTCCCCCCGGGTCCCTCGATGCTTTCGGCGGCCCGCACGCCCCTCACGATCGCCCGCGCGACGACGTCCGCCCCGGCGGCGAGCACGTGGTTCAGCTCCAGGGCGCCGAGCGCGGCGTCCCCGGAGTCGCCGTGCTCCCCGGAGGCCAGGGCGAACACGGTGTCGCCGTCGTGCATCAGATGGACGGGCCGCAGGGCGCGGGCCAGGCCGTCGTGCGCGGTCCCGGCGAGCTTCTGCGCCTGCGGCCGGCTCAGCGGGGCGTCGGTGACGACGACGGCGAGCGTGGTGTTGAGCGGCGGCAGCCCCATCCGCTCGCGCGAGCGGGCGATCTCCTCCTGGGCAGCCAAGTGCACCCTGGGGGAGGGGAGTTGAAGATCGCCCTCACCGTACTCGCCGTACTCGCCGTAGAGCACCCCGGTGTGCGGGTCGACCGCCGAGCCGAAGGCGTTGACGACGGCCAGCGCCGCGACCGTCGCCCCCGAGGCGAGCCGGACGCTCGCCGTGCCGACGCCGCCCTTGACACCGCCGACGACCGCGCCGGTCCCGGCGCCCACATTGCCCTCGGCGACCTCGGTCCCGGCGGCCCCGGCCGCCTCGGCGGCGGCCCGGCCCACGGACGCGTCGGGCCTGGCCCGCCAGTCGCCGCCGCGCCCCAGGTCGAACACGCAGGCCGCGGGCACGACGGGCACCACCTGGTGCGGCTCGGGCCCCACGCGTACCCCGCGCCCCCGCTCCTCCAGCCAGGCCATCACGCCGGTTGCCGCGTCCAGCCCGAACGCGCTGCCGCCGGTCAGGACCACCGCGTCGATCCGCTCGACGACGTTCCTCGGATCGAGCGCGTCGGTCTCCCGGGTGCCGGGGCCGCCCCCACGCACCTCGACGGCGGCGACGGCGCCGCCGGGCGGGGCCAGCACGACGGTCGTACCGCTCAGCGCGCCGGGCCCGGCGACGGCCGCGTGCCCGACGCGGAAGCCGGGCACGTCGGTGAGGGAGTTGTTCGTGGGTGCGGGGTTCGTCATGGGGCCATCCCTACCCCGCCGCGGCCCCCGATGCCGGCGGTGCGGGGCCGGGCCATGCCTTGAGCCCGGTTACGAAGGACGCCCGGGCGGCGGGGGTGGTGGTCACGGTGGGGCCGGCTCTCCGCCCGGCCGCCCGTTTGGCGTCCGCCGCTTTCAGGGCCGGGCGGTGGCGGGCCCCGGGGTTTCGGGACGGGCGCGGTTCAGGGTCCAGCCGACCGCGACCGTCAGGGCGGAGACGGCCCCGGCCAGCGGCACCGCCGTGTGGCCCGCGAACGTGCACGCCAGGATCGCCAACGCCGAGATGGGCAACACCAGTTGCTGGGCCGTGCCGCGCTTGAAGTGGCGGGAGTGCAGGAGCCACACCGTCAGGAGGAACAGGGCCGCCGGGACCGTCACGGCGGCCGCGCCCGCGTTCGCCGAGATGTGGGCCTTGCCGACCGTCTGCTCGATCGCCACCTCCATGCCCGCGCCGATCGCCGCCGCCGACGCGAGCACCACGAAGTGGCCGTAACCCCACGCGAAAGCCTGCCGGTTGGAGGTGAGGTGGTTGTGGATGGGGACCGCGAAATAGATCCACCACGCCGCGAACACGATGAGCAGGCCGCCCGCCGCGAGCGGCAGCAGGTCGCCGAGTTCGTCGTGCTCGTCCAGCGCCTCCTGTACGGCGATGGTGGCCGCCGACACCGTCTCGCCGAGCACGATCAGGGTGAACAGGCCGTACCGCTCGGCGATGTGGTGCGGATGCCAGCTCGTGGAGTAGTCGCGTTCGGCGACCAACGGCACGCTCAGCTCGGCGAGCGCCAGCAGGGGGAACAGCCAGGTGCGCGCCGAGTCCGGTACGAACAGCATGACCACCCAGCCGACTTGGCACACCACGAGCCCGGCCGCGTACCGCAGACATGCCCGGCGCTCGGCCGGGTCCCGGCAGCTGTACGCGGCCCGCAGCCACTGGCTGGTCAGCGCGAGCCGCATCACGATGTACCCGATGACGCCGATCGTGAAGTCACCGTCGTCGAAGGCGCGCGGCACGCCCGCCGCGAGGATCAGGACGCCGGTGATCTGGACGAGGGTCACCACCCGGTACAGGGCGTCGTCGGTGTCGTAGGCGGAGGCGAACCACGAGAAGTTCATCCACGCCCACCAGATCGCGAAGAACACGGCGGCGTACCCGGCCAGGCCCGTGCCCACGTGGCCCTCGGCCAGGGCGTGGACCAGGCGGGCGCCCGCCTGGGCGACGGCGACGACGAAACACAGGTCGAAGAACAGTTCTAGCGGGGTCGAGGCGCGGTGGTCCTCGTGGCGGCTGCGTGCGGTCATGCGGGGCATGCGCACAGCACACCAGACGGGCCGGTGCGCTAGGCGGCCAACACTTCCGGGCGTACGGATTCGTACCGGTTCAGCACAAGGCGCGCGAGCAGGGGGTGGTCGGCGACCGGCGCCGACACGGCGTGCACGCCGGGGGTCGTGGCGCGGAGCTCTTCGAGCGCGCTGGTGAAGCGGCCGGGGGCCAGCAGGTGGGTGGCGATCGTGATCCGCCGGAAGCCGGCGCGCTGGAGCTGTTCGACGCGGTCGCGGACGCTGGGGCGGGCGGCGGAGCAGTACGCGTCGAGTACGGGGATGTCGGGGTGGGCGGCGCTCAACTCCCTTGCCACGGCCCGGGTTCCGGCATTTCCGTGCGGGCGGGTGGAGCCCGCTCCCGCGACGACGATCGCGTCGCCGGGGCCGCCGGCCGCGAGCAGCCGGTCGTGCACGGCGCGGGCCACGTCCGGCTCGCCCGCGAGCCCGGCGGTGACCGTGCAGTGGAAGCGGCGGGCGACGGCGGGTACGTCCACGCGGCGGTGGTAGCCCTCGCCGAGGAGCAGCGGCACGACCACGGCTCCGGGGTTCTTCGCCAGGACGTCGGCGAGGGAGGGGCGCTGCACGTCCAGGTGCGCGATCAGGGCGGGGCGGCCCAGGGCCTGGGCGAGCCGGCCGATGGTGGCGCCCGCGCCGGGGGCGGAGCTGCCGTGTACGGCGATCACTAGCATCGCGGGCCTCCCGGGGGGTGGGGGTGCGGGGTTGCGGGTGCTGGTGCTGGGTGCCGGGGTGGTGTCGTGGCACCCCGGCGTCTTCACGCTAGCGCGGGGTGGGGTTGGGTGGGGCCCGCCAAAGTCCCCTGGTGGGGGGCCTTTGGGCTCGGCGCCCTGGGGCTTGGCTCCCTGGGGCTCCGCCCCAGACCCCGGGAGTCGCCCCGCCCCGCCCCTTCCCGCAACCCTCCGGGGGTTGAAGGGACCCTGGGGGCTCCGCCCCCAGACCCCCGTTCGCGCCTGAAGGGCGCTCGTCCTCAAACGCCGGACGGGCTGAGGATGCCTGTGCGGGCCAGCACCGAGGCATTCGGGGTCACCTACAGGGGCGCGGGGAACTGCGCGAACGGCCACGTGCGACGGACGGACGAAAACGGGGTTCAGGGGCGCGGGGAACCGCGCGGAACGGGGTCTGGGGGCGGAGCCACGGCAGCCGCCGGTCCGTGGCCGGAGGGGGCTGGGGGTTCCCCGGGGTGGGGGAGCCGCGCAGAGTAGGGGGATGACCACACCCGTGCAGCAGCTCCGAGACCTCGCCCGCACCCGCGCCTCCCTCGACGGCGAGGAGGTCACCTACTGGTGGTCCGGAGACGTGTACTCCTGGGCGCCCGACGAGCCCTACCAGCGGCTCTTCGGGTTCGAGGGGGTCAACGTCGCCCGCCTCGTCGAGGATGAGGAGAACGGCCCGGACGCGTACCAACTCCTCACCCGCGAGGCCGCGTTCTACCTCGACCCCGCCACCCGCGAGATCCTGGACACCTGGCAGGACCTGCCGGTGCTGCACATCTGGAACGACCCGGCCAACCAGCGCTGGCGCCCCTTCCCCGTGCCGACGACCCAGCTCGGCGGGCAGGTCTGCTTCAGCCTGGAGATCCCGCTCGCCTACCCCTCGCCGCTGCCCGTCGCCCAGTACCCGCTGCACTCGGCCGGCGACACCTACAAGGCCCTGGAGCTCTTCCAGTTCTTCGCCGACCGCGCCGACCTCGCGGGCGACGCGCCCAGCGTCCCGGCCACCATGTCCTGGACCCGGATGTCGCCGTGGCTGCCCTGGATGGCGCGCGGCCAGCGGCCCGGCGGGCTCACCTACCACTGCCGGGGCCGCAAGCTCGGCTCGTACGACGAGGTGCCCGAGCGCACCCGGGCCCACATCGCCGAGCACCACCCCGAGTACGCGCACGCCCCGGAGAAGTGGAGCGAGCCCAACGAGACCAGCTGGACCTACTTCCGCAAGCTCAACCCGCCCGCCTGAAGCGTCGCCCACGGCGGGTCCAACTGCCCGCCCCGGGGGGCCACAAGGCCCTGGCGACGAGGGCTTTTTCGGGGGCCCGGGCGGGCGCGGGCGGTCTAGCGTCGAAGGGGTAGACCGCCCAGTCCCCGTCGAGTGGACCTCCAGCGCCCTCGAAGAGGCGGGCCCCGAGCCCCCGGAGCGAAGCCATGGCGCAGCCCGCGCAGAACCTCGTGCTGATCGGCCACGGCATGGTCGGCCACCGGCTCCTGGAAGCCCTCGCCGAGCGCGGGGCCCTCGCCCTGCCCGGCGGCCCCGGCCTGCACGTCACCGTACTCGCTGAGGAGGACGTCCCCGCCTACGACCGCGTCCACCTCTCGTCGGCCTTCACCGGCGCGACCTCCGACCAACTCGCCCTGTGCGACGGCGAGTTCATGGAGCGATACGGCATCGACCTAAGGCTCGGCGACCCCGCCGAGGTCATCGACCCGGCCGCCCGCACGGTCACCACCACCTCCGGCACCGTCGTCCCCTACGACGCGCTCGTCCTGGCCACCGGCTCCTACCCCTTCGTGCCGCCCATCCCCGGCGCGGACGCCACCGGCTGCTTCACCTACCGCACCCTCTACGACGTCGAACAGCTCACCCGGTACGCCCAGGACGGCGGCGCCCGCACCGGCGTCGTCATCGGCGGCGGACTGCTCGGCCTGGAAGCCGCCGGCGCGCTGCGCACCCTCGGCCTCCAGACCCACGTCGTCGAATTCGCGCCCCGTCTCATGCCGCTCCAGGTCGACGACGGCGGCGCCGCCGCCCTGCGCACCACCATCGAGTCCATGGGCGTCGCCGTGCACACCGGCGTCGGCGCCCACGAGGTCGAGCTCGACGACACCGGCCGGGTGCGCGAGCTGCGGCTCAGCGACGGCCGCCGCATTGGCGCCGACGTCGTGGTGTTCTCCGCCGGGGTACGCCCCCGCGACCGCCTCGCCCGCGAGTGCGGGCTCGCCGTCGGCGACCGGGGCGGGGTCGCCGTCGACGCGCACTGCCGCACCACCGACCCGTACATCTACGCCATCGGCGAGTGCGCCCAGACCGTCGACGGCCGCGTCTACGGCCTGGTCGCGCCCGGATACCAGATGGCCGAGGCCGTCGCCGAGCGCCTCGCGGGCGGCACCGGCCTCACCTTCACCGGCGCCGACACCTCCACCAAGCTCAAGCTGATGGGCGCCGACGTCGCCTCCTTCGGCGACCCCTTCGCCGCCTCCGGGAGCGGCGCCGTCGAGGTGCTCTTCTCCGACGGCCGCGAGGGCGTCTACAAGAAGCTGCTGCTCGCCCCCGACGGCCGCCTCCTCGGCGGCATCCTGGTCGGCGACGCTGCGGCGTACGGCTCGCTCCAGCCGCACACCGGCCGTCAACTCCCGGGCCCCGCATCGGCGTTCATCGCCCCGGCCGGCGGCGAGGCGCCGGGCGCCGACGCGCTGCCCGACGACGCCGTCGTCTGCTCCTGCCACAACGTCACCAAGGGCCGGGTGCGCGACGCCGTCGCCGAACACGGGCTCACCGACATCGGCGGCGTCAAGCGGTGCACCAAGGCCGGGACCGGCTGCGGCGGCTGCATCGGATCGCTCCAGGCCGTCCTCGACGCCGAACTCGCCGCCGCCGGCGTCGTGAAGGCGCACGGCCTGTGCGAACACTTCGCCCTGTCCCGTTCCGAGATCTACGCCGTCATCAAGGACGAACACATCCGTTCCTTCACTGAGTTGATGGAGCGTCATGGAAAGGGTGGGGAGGGCTGCGCTGTCTGCAAGCCCGTTGTCGGCAACGTACTTGGCACCCTCGCCCCCGAACTCGGCATCGGACACGTCCTCGACGGCGAGCAGGCCACCCTCCAGGACTCCAACGACCTCTTCCTCGCGAACCTCCAGAAGGACGGCACCTACTCCGTCATCCCGCGCGTCCCCGGCGGCGAAGTCACCCCCGAGCAGGTCATCGCGCTCGGCGAGGTCGCCCGTGACTACGGCCTCTACACCAAGATCACCGGCGCTCAGCGGATCGGCCTCTTCGGCGCCCGCGCCGACCAGCTCCCCGACATCTGGCGCCGCCTCGGCACGGCCGGCTTCGAGTCCGGGCAGGCGTACGGGAAGTCGCTGCGGGCCGTCAAGTCCTGTGTGGGCGCCCGGTTCTGCCGCTTCGGCCAGGGTGACTCCATCCAGCTCGCCATCGACCTGGAGAACCGCTACCGGGGCCTGCGCACCCCGCACAAGTTCAAGGGCGGCGTCTCCGGCTGCCTGCGCGAATGCGCCGAAGCGCGCGGCAAGGACATCGGCGTCATCGCCACCGCCGGAGGGTGGAACCTGTACGTCTGCGGCAACGGCGGCGCCCAGCCCCGCCACGCCGACCTGCTCGCCTCCGACCTGTCCACCGCCGACCTCTTCAAGACCGTCGACCGGTTCCTCATGTACTACGCGCGCACCGCCGAACGCCTGGAGCGCACCGCCGCCTGGATCGAGCGCATCGACGGCGGCCTGGACCACCTCAAGGACGTCCTCCTGGGCGACTCGCTCGGCATCTGCGCCGAGCTCGAAGCCCAGATGGACCGCCATGTCGCCGCCTACCGCGACGAATGGGGCGCCGTCCTCGCCGACCCCGCCGCCCTCGACCGCTTCGGCCACGTCGACTTCGGCGCCCACGAGGAACTGGAACCCGGCCGGGGCCGCCCCGCCAAGCTCCCCGACGGCAGCGAGGCCGCCCTGTTCAAATCCCCCACGGGGCAGGTGTACGCGGTCTCCAACCGCGATCCGTTCTCCGGTGCCGACGTCATCGCGGGCGGCATCATGGGCAGCCGCGACGGCGTCCCCGTCGTCGCCTCGCCCATGCACAAGCAGGAGTTCGACCTGCGCACCGGCCAGTGCCTCGACGACCCGGACGTCCGCCTCCCCGTCGTCGACCTCGCCGACGTCCCCGCGACCCGGTTCTAGCGGTCCGGGGGAACCGGCCGGGCGGTACGCGCGCGGCCTGCGGCGACCGGCCGGGTGGTACGCGCGCGGCCTGCGGCGACCGGCCGGGTCGTACGGCGGCGACGGTGGGGACCTAGGGCCGCCCGCAGTCATGGCGTTCGCCTCTCACCCCGGGGGCGAGCGCGGCGCAACCTGGATATGTCAGGACTCGTCTCAACCCCCTGGGAAGCACCATGAGTTCCGCGCTCCAGCCGTCCACCCGGCACGATGCCGGCCCCGACGCCACAGTCCCGTACGACCCGGAGAACTACCGTCCCGGCCGCACCATCACCGAATGGGAGCCGGAGAACGAGGTCTTCTGGCGCTCGGTCGGCCGCAAGGTGGCCACCCGGAACCTGTGGATCGCCGTCCCCGCCCTGCTCGTCGCCTTCGTGGTCTGGCAGGTCTGGTCCGTCACCGCGACCAACCTCAAGGACGTCGGCTTCACCTTCTCCACCTCCCAGCTGTTCTGGCTCACCGCCATACCGGGCCTGACCGGCGGCACCGCCCGCATCCTCTACACCTTCCTCGGCCCGATGATCGGCCAGCGCCGCTTCACCGCGCTGTCGACGGTGATCCTGATCGTGCCGCTGATCTGGCTCGGCATCGCCATCCAGAACACCTCGACCCCGTACGGCGTCATGGTGATCATCGCCGCGCTCTGCGGCATCGGCGGCGCCAACTTCGCCTCCTCGCTCGCCAACATCGGCTTCTTCTTCCCGAAGAAGGAGAAGGGCAACGCCACCGGCATCAACGGCGGCCTCGGCAACCTCGGCGTCTCCGTCGTCCAGCTCCTGACGCCGATCGTCATCACCTTCTCGACCATCGCGATCGGCACCGCCCAGCACAAGAAGGACGGCACTCCGGTCTACCTGCAGAACGCCGCGTTCCTGTGGGTCCCGGTCCTGATCGTCCTCGCCCTGATCGCCTGGTTCGGCCAGAACGACCTCAAGGTCGCCTCCACCCCCTTCAGCCGCCAGAAGGTCATCTTCAAGCGCAAGCACAACTGGCTGATGACCTGGCTGTACGTCGGCACCTTCGGCTCCTTCATCGGCTTCGCCGCCGCCCTGCCGCTGCTGATCAAGACCACGTTCCCGGCCTACTCCGTCGCCACCTACGCCTGGATGGGCCCCGCGCTCGGCGCACTGGCCCGCTGGGCCGGCGGCTGGATCGCCGACAAGCTCGGCGGCGCGAAGGTCACCATCATCTCGTTCGTCGGCATGGCGCTCTCGATCATCGGCGTCATCAACTTCCTTCCGGCGGGCGGCGATTCGGGCAACTTCTACGGCTTCTTCGGCTGCTTCCTCGCCGCGTTCTTCTTCTCCGGAGTGGGCAACGGCTCCACCTTCCGGCAGATCCCGGTGATCTTCCGCAACCAGCACCTGAAGGGCCTGACCGAGGGCACCCCCGAGTACGCCAAGGCGCTCAAGCAGTCCGAGATGGAGGCGGGCGCGGTCACCGGCTTCACCTCCGCGATCGCCGCGTACGGCTTCTTCTTCATCCCGGCGATGTTCGCCAACTTCGCGGTGACGAGCGCGATGTGGGGCTTCGTCGCCTTCTACGTCAGCTGCATCGTGGTCGCCTGGTGGTTCTACGCCCGCAAGGGCGCGGAGGCGCCCAGCTAGGCCGCAGATCATGGAGGAAGGAGGCCCGCACGTTCTGTGCGGGCCTCCTTCGCATTTCCACCGGGGCCGGGGCCGGGGCGGCGATTCGGCGGTGCGAAATTCTTGTGAATGCGTTCACAAGCGAACTAGGGGCCAAAGTCCCGACCGAATGCGCAGGTCAAGGGCACTGTCAAGAAAAGGAGGAGGGAAAGAACGGGGCTTTCGGCCCGGATCTGGTGACCTCTGCCGCCGCAATTGATCGATCAAAAGGAGTGGAATGGAAGCAGTCGAAGAGCTACCGCTCAACGACGAAGAAGGACACGTCAACGGCGATTCGGAAGGGTGCCCGCCATGACCGCGACCCCCGCAGAGGCAACGAAGAACGGCGCAGCCTGGGACGGCTTCAAGGGTGGACTGTGGCGCGACGCCATCGACGTCCGCGACTTCGTCCAGCAGAACTACACCCCCTACGAAGGCGACGCCGACTTCCTCGCCGGCCCCTCCGAACGCACCACCGCCGTCTGGAACAAGCTCCTGTCGATGTTCCCCCAGGAGATCGAGCAGGGCATCTACGACGTGGACGTGAAGACCCCGTCCCGCATCGACGCCTTCAAGCCCGGCTACATCGACGGCACCCCCGCCGACCACAACGACCTCATCGTCGGCCTCCAGACCGACGGCGCCCTCAAGCGCGCCATCATGCCCAACGGCGGCTGGCGCATGGTCGAAGGCGCCCTCAACGCCTACGGCTACGAAGCCGACCCCGACGTCCGCGACGTCTACACCCACCTCCGCAAGACCCACAACGAAGGCGTCTTCGACGCCTACACCCCCGAAATCCGCGCCTGCCGCTCCTCCGGCATCATCACCGGCCTCCCCGACGCCTACGGCCGCGGCCGCATCATCGGCGACTACCGCCGCGTCGCCCTCTACGGCGTCGACCGCCTCATCGCCGCCAAGGAAGCCGACAAGGCCCGCCTCGGCGAAGAATGGGCCACCGAACACGTCATCCGCGACCGCGAGGAAATCTCCGAGCAGATCAAGGCCCTCGGCGAACTCAAGGCCATGGCCCAGTCCTACGGCTACGACATCTCCGGCCCCGCCACCACCGGCCGCGAAGCCGTCCAGTGGCTGTACTTCGCCTACCTCGCCGCCGTGAAGGAGCAGAACGGCGCGGCCATGTCGATCGGCCGCATCGACAACTTCCTCGACATCTACCTCCAGCGCGACATCGACGCCGGCCTCATCACCGAGGAGCAGGCCCAGGAGTTCATCGACGACTTCGTCATCAAGCTCCGCATCGTCCGCTTCCTGCGCACCCCCGAATACAACGAGCTGTACTCCGGCGACCCCACCTGGGTCACCTGGTCCATGGCCGGCATCGGCGAGGACGGCCGCCCCCTCGTCTCCCGCACCACCTTCCGCGCCCTGCAGACCCTCTACAACCTCGGCCCCGCCCCCGAGCCCAACCTCACCGTCTTCTGGGACAGCGAACTCCCCGTCGGATTCAAGGAGTTCGCGTCCAAGGTCGCCATCGACACCTCGGCCATCCAGTTCGAGTCCGACGCGCTCATGCGGCCCAAGTACGGCGACGACACCGCCATCGCCTGCTGCGTCTCCGCCATGGCCGTCGGCAAGCAGATGCAGTTCTTCGGCGCCCGCGTCAACGTCGCCAAGGCCCTGCTCTACGCCATCAACGGCGGCCGCGACGAGAAGAGCGGCAAGCTCGTCGTCGAAGGCTTCACCCCCATCGAGGGCGACCACCTCGACTACGAGACCGTCGCCCGGCAGTACGACGCGATGCTGGACTGGCTGGCCAAGACGTACGTCCACGCCCTCAACGTCATCCACTACATGCACGACAAGTACGCCTACGAGCGCATCGAGATGGCGCTCCACGACCAGCAGATCCTGCGCACCATGGCCTGCGGTATCGCGGGGCTCTCGGTCGCCGCCGACTCGCTGTCCGCCATCAAGCACGCCAAGGTCAAGGTCGTCCGCGACGAGACCGGCCTCGCCGTCGACTACGAGATCGAGGGCGACTACCCCGCCTACGGCAACAACGACGACCGCGCCGACGAGATCGCCACCCGGATCGTGCACGACTTCATGGAGAAGGTGCGCAAGCACCCCACCTACCGCGACGCCGTCCACACCCAGTCCGTGCTGACCATCACGTCCAACGTCGTCTACGGCAAGAAGACCGGCAACACCCCCGACGGCCGCCGCGCGGGCACCCCGTTCGCCCCCGGCGCCAACCCCATGAACGGGCGCGACCAGCACGGCTACATCGCCTCCGCGCTCTCCGTCGCCAAGCTGCCCTACGACGACGCCGAAGACGGCATCTCGCTCACCAACACCATCACCCCCGACGCCCTCGGCCGCACCCCGCGCGAGCGCATCGACAACCTGTCCGGCGTCCTCGACGGCTTCATGGCGAGCAACGGCTTCCACATGAACGTCAACGTCCTCGACAAGACCACCCTCGAAGACGCCATGCGCCACCCGGAGAACTACCCCCAGCTGACCATCCGGGTCTCCGGCTACGCGGTCAACTTCGTCCGCCTCACCCGCGAACAGCAACTGGACGTCATCAACCGGACGTTCCACGGGGGGCTTTGAGGGGTTGGGCGGGGGTGGGGGGGTGGGGGGGGGGGGGCCCCCGGGCGCGCGCGCGGGGGGGGGGGGGGGCCCGGGGCCGGGGGGGGGGGGGGGCGCGCCCCGCCGGGGCGGCCGGGGCGGGGGGCGGGCG
>NZ_JBIATV010000004.1:0-477889 GCF_042892175.1 Streptomyces sp. NPDC001828 | reverse complement strand
AGAGGCCTTCCGAAGGGAACAAGGACGGTCGCGGCATGCCGGGGCATACGTGAGCCACTCACACGATCGGGAGGGCTCGTCTGCGGCGGATGAAGTACCCGTGCCGCTCGGCGACTCATCCAGTTCTACCGACGCCCCGATGGCCTGGCAATGCCCCCCTCCTACTAACGGACTTCGCAGCGAGGCCGTACTGGCGCACGTGCCGCGTCCGGGGCACGGCCCGATCCGTCCAGGGCGTGGGCGGCGAACGAGCACGGTCGGGGCTTGATCAGTGGGCCACTAGGCCTGCTCGTATGTGACCTAGGTCCTGTGGGCCGCCTCACGAGATATATGCCTGAATATTACGGATTGCTACTATCCATACCCTTTGATGGCCCGGTCAGCAGACCCGGATCACTCCCCTCATCGAAGGAACACGCGCGCATCGAGCAGCGAATCCGAGGGTCCGGGCGTAGCCCATCCCCGCCGACAGGGCCGGTTCCGACCGGAAACACCCATGCGGCAGCGGCGACGAGGCAGCGGCGCTCGGCTCAGTAGCGAGTGGTGCACACGTAGGTGAGCCAGCGGCCGCCGCCCGCATGGGAGATCGCGTTGTTCTCGGCTTCGGTCGGCGTGGCGCCCTGGCCTCCCCAGTACTGGCGCGAGCTCGAGTTGTAGGCGACGGCACCGCAGCTGTTGACGAACGTCGTGAGCACCTTGCAACCCGTGCCCTGGCACCTCGACGAGGCCCCTTCCTGTGCGGCGCCGGCGGACTTGTAGTCCCAGGCCTTGCCGATACCGCCGTCCTGGCTCACGGCGATGGCACCGTAATAGCTCGGCGGTGGTGGGGGCGGGGGTGGCGGTGGGGGCGGCGGTACTGGAGGCAGCGCCGGGACCGTCGGCGGATCGGGATTAGGTACGGGCGGCAGCGAGGGGGCCGTCGGCGGATCGGGAACCGGGGGTGGCACGACATCCGGCAGATCGTCCGGGGGCGCTGCCGGCTTCCCGAGTGATGGCGTACTTGGGTAGGCGGGATGGAGTGGGGCCATCGACACGGTGGGGCGTGCAACGACATCGTCATCGGAGCTGTCGTGCATGTGCGGGGCCGCAATCTCGAAGATCACGAGCAGGGCGACGGCTGAGAGGACCCAGGCTGCCTTGCCTGATCCGGGGGCGGCAGCCGAGGTGGCCCTCTTCGGCCCAGCCGCGTGGTTGAGTGGTCGCCCGGGGGCTGCCGGCGCCGGCCGGGGACCGGGCGGCCGCGGCCCGCCGCTTACCGGGGACACCGGGGATGCCGCGGCGGGAGCGGTGGACGCCGTCCTGGCCGTCGCGGCCAGTCGCTCGGCCCACTGCGCCGGCGTGGGGCGCCGGGCCGGATCCGGATCGAGGCCCGCGCGAGCCAGGTCCGCCAGTGCGGAGCCGACGCCGGCCAGGGCGGTGGGATCAGTCGCGGTCTGGTCGCGGGCGAAGAGGCGGATGGCGAGCAACGTGAACTTGTAGACGTCGCCGGGCCGGGTCGCCTTCTCCTCCCCCGCCGGAAGCTGCCAGTCCGGCGTCTCGGCCTGGGGCAGAACGCTCGCGCCCCGCAGCCGCGCGGCGTCGCAGTCGATGAGGAAGCACTCGGGCCGCGGGGCGGTGGTGAACAAGAGGTTCTTGGGAGAGAGGTCCCCGACCGTGATGCCGATGCGGTGGAGTCTGTCGAGCGTGGTGGCCAGGTCGGCCAGCAGGAAGAGCCGTTCACGCTCACTGATGACCAGGCCGATTCTGGCGACGTAGGAGTCGACGTTGAGCAGGAACTCCAGGTTCGCGAGCCTGCGGGTTCCGGGGGTCGAGCCGTTCAGGCTCCGGAGCGTGAAGTGGAAGCGGTCGGGCACGGCGCGCATGAGGAATCCGCAGGCGTGGCCCTGGCGTTGGACCACGGCCGCGGGCCACGCCGTCTTCTCGCAGAGCCACTTGCCGTCGGCGAAGCCGGGCTCGCCGATGAGTGCCACGGCCGCTTCCAGGGCCGCGGTGTCGAGTTGGGGCAGGACGGCGGCGCTGTACTCCTTGTAGACCACGTCCCAGCCGCCGTTGTCGGCCTCGTTGATCTTCTTGTTGGCCACCTGGTGAACGGTGCCTTGGCCGCCCTGGCCGAGCTGGCCTCGCAGGGTCAGCGTGCCGTATTCGACCGGCGGTATGCGTGCGGGTGTCATCGCGGCGCCCCCGTGGCGCGGGGCCAGATCGCGAGCAGCGTCCGGTCGTCGTCGAAGGTCTCGCGGGTGAAGTCGACGAGGTGGGCGAACCACAGGGGCGTCGGCGGTTGGGCGAGGTGGTGCGCGAACAGCGCGCCGACCTGGCCGTCGCCGTCACCGAGTGGGTCGCCGAAGCCGTCGGTGCCGATGAGCAGTGCCTCGTGAGCGGCCAGCCGCGTATGGGCCACGGGCAGGGGATCGGGAATGCGGGGCAGCGGCGACACATCGTTCTCGACGATCAGGGCGTCCGGGTCGGTCTTGGGGTCGAACAGCGGGTGGTATCCGCCGGTCGGGGTCGTCGTCCTCGACGGGTCCAGCACCCAGGCTCCGGAGTCACCGATCCGGCAGAGGGACACGACGGGGCCGGCCGGGTCCGGACGCACCACGCCGGCCACCAGCGTCGTCGCGTACAGCCCCGCCACCTCGGCCGGCTCGGGCTCCTCTTTGTTCAGTCGGCGCTGTGCGAGCCGGCGCAGCCGTTGGGCGACGGCCCCCGCGACGTCCCGGAAGTCCGGCGGGTCCTGCCCCTGGGACAGCAGGCGCAGCAGGTGCTCCACGGCGGATCGGCACGCCTCGACGGCTCCGAGCTCGGCGCTCGTGGCGCTCGATACGCCATCGGCGACGGCGAACACGATGCTGCCACTGGCCTCGTGCACCGCCGCGCGAGCGGCGTCCTGGCGCGGCTGCCGGTAGTAGCGGTGCTTGGCGCCCCGTACCGAGGCATATCGCAGTGTCAGCAAGGGAGTTGACCATGCGTCACATTCGGTGTCCGGGAACTCGTGGGCGTCCTGGCCCGGTGGCCCGGCCTCGAAGTGGGGCCCCGGCACGCCGATCGAGACCCGCTGCCAGGGCTGCGCCGCCGAAGCGAGCCCCTCAGCGGGCGGCGGCGGGGCCGGTGGCAGGCGGGGAGGCGGTGGGGCCGCAGGAGCGCGCCGCGGCGGCCGAGGGTCTGCGGCCGCCTCGCTCCCCTCATCCCAACTACGGCCGCTGTCGGGTGAGTTCACGTTCAGACCTCGTCGATCGCCATCGTGAACTGATCGGGCTTCTGCACCACGAGCTGCGGGCTCGCCGAGTGGAGCGCGTGTCCCGAGGCGACCAGGCTGGCGGTCAGGGCGTGGAAGAACTCGGAGATGGCCTGGCCGATGTCGGTACCGGGCTTGGCGACGAAGGCGAACTCGGGGCGCGTCGCCACTTCGAGCATCGTGGCCGGCTGGGCGTCGCCGATCCCGCAGGCGATGATGTTGGGCGAAGTCGGCGTCCGTGCCTTGTCCGTGAGCTGTGCGTGCGGCTTCCGCCAGGCTCCCCCGTCGGTGGGCTGACCGTCGCTGAGGAAGAACACGACGGGCCGGTGCACCTTGTAGCCCTCGCCGCGCAGCCACTCCACGTCGGTCGGAATGCGGCCGAGCAGGTCGTCGAACACCGCCTCGTAGTTGGTGAGGCCCCGGATGACCACCTGCGGAAGGCTGGTCTCGGTGCGCATGTCGGCCACCCCGAGTCGGACCTGGACGTCGTCGGAGAAGCCCAGAACCGCCAGGCGAAGCTTCGCGGCGATCATCGGTTCGGACCGCAGCCCCTCGCACAACGACACCAGCCCGTTGGACAGTTCCTGTACGTAGGGCGCCATCGAGCCCGACTCATCGGCCAGAACATAGGCCGGCAGCAGCACACCCTTGATCTCCGCCATGCGAATACGTCTCCCCGTTTCCGTACTGAATGGTGCCCGTACTGATGGTGTCCGTACTGAATGGTGCATGTCCTGTTCATGCCATGGATTCCCGCCGGGACCGCCTCTGACGCCTGCCCGTCCGCCTCGTGCCGTCGATCACATGGCGTCCGTTCCCGCCTGTTCTCTCACGTTCCTCCACGTCGTACGTTCCAGTCCACCAGACGGCCCGGTCGCGATATGGGCGGGATCCGGGCGAATTCCGGTCGCCTCCTGCGCTTCGTTCCGGGTCGTCAGCGTCCGCAACAGCAGCTCTGCGGGCACTGGGTGACGGACTATCAGATGGATGTCCAGGTCGGTGCGCCGCGACAGTTCCGCATCGACCGCAGGCCAGAGTGCCTCGATGCTCTGCTGGTACGAAAGTCCGCCCCGGCCCGAGCCGAGCAGCGGGAGGCAGACCGAGCGCAGCGGCGGGTCGAACCCACGACTCTCCTCGGCCAGCAGCGCCAGCACCCTGGTCACCGCCCGGGTGACGTCGGCCGGCAGGACGTCGTAGTCATTGGTCCCGGACCGGGGAACGGCGACGGCCGCGTGGTAGAGCCGACGTACCCCTTGCGCCGCCAGCGCGCCGGAGCCGGTGGCGGCGACCGTGCCCGGCACGACCGGCCGGCCCGAAGTTCCCTGCCGTACGGCCCAGTCGCGCAGTTCCTCGCGGACCGGATCCGCGAGCAGTTCCCCCGTCACGCTCCGGGACGCGGCGGCGCGTCGCAAGGAGGCGGAGACCGACGACTTGTACGCCTCGGGCAGCGCGAAGTGCGTGTTGGAGGGCACCACGATCACGTCCACGTCGCTCAGCAGATCGACGGCGTGGACATGGAGAGTGACGGGAACGACCCGGCCCGCTGCCGGCACCCGCAGGACTCGGTGGGTCTCCAGTGGGCTTTCGGTCGGAGGGGCCTCTCCGCAGAGCCGGAGGATCTGCTCGGCGATCTGGCCGAGCACCACGCCTTCTTGGTGCTTGCGGAACCGCTCCACGCTCACGCCGTACACGCCGGCGGCGCGCCTGCGACGGTCGGAGCCCGGCCAGTCGCGGGTCCCCGGGGCGGTCCCCAGTGTGTACTCGGCCGCCTCCTGGAGGCTGCCGCCGCCCAGCCGGTCCACCGCGAGCCGCAGCAGTCGCTCGACCGCGACAGCGGACGGCCCGCTCACGGCCGGGCCGTCCGGCGTGAGCCCGGCCGAAGCCGCCTCGGTGAGCGCGGGGAGCCGAAGTTCCCGCAGGCGCACCATCCCGGCCCTGCGAACTTCCTTCAGCTCATGGACAACTGAGGCGTAGTCGACTCCCCTGGGCGCCATGGTCCAAAGGATGCATCGCCGAATCGTCCGCCACAAGAAGTTCAGAGCACCCCCTCGGGGACGAGCGTCGCCCGCAACGGGGCCAGGAGACGATTGACCTGCTCGATCCCTTCGGGACTCGCGAGGTCGGGGATGCCCCGCGCGAGGTCCGGCTTGAGCGGCTCGTCACCACAGCGGTCGCCGAAGAGGACCACCGCATGGCGCGGGCGGTGCCGCCTCGATTGCCACAACAGGCCCTGAGTGCAGGGCACTTGGGTACGCAACTCGCTCGCCCAGCGCCGGGACTGCGGGTATCCGGCGCCCTCCGCCTCCAACAGCCAGGAGTCCTGGCAGACCGCGGCCAGATCCTCCTCGGTGACGAGCCGGATCAGCGTCAGATCGACCCGCGTCCGCAGCAGGCTCAGTGAACGGCCCGCCACCCAGGCACGCGGCACAAGCCGGAATCCCGAACCGGTGTCGAAGTCCAGCGAGCGCAGCAGCACCTCGGCCAGTGCCGTGGCCGGTTCGGCGCCCGCGTACAGAAACGGGTAGGGGTCCTCCGACGTGCCGTCGAAACGGTTGCCGCCGAAGTGCGAGTCGGCCGCTACGGGGTTGAACTCCTCGGGTGGCCGTCTGCCGCTGTGGCACCGCCATACTTCCGAACCGGCGGGCAGCGTCGCGAGGTTGGGTGTAAGCCGGTACGCGGAGGGCGGGGTGCGGTCGGGCATCAGTCCGCCTCCAGCATCGCCGAGGCCGCGCCGACCAGCAGCTCGTCGGACACCTGGCCGAGGAGTGCGGCGGGCCGCCCGCCCAGCCAGAGGTTTCCGCTCAACCACCAGTCGGCCGCGCCCCACGGGTCCTCTTCCCCCAGGAGCAGACGGTTGACCGCGCGCACCACGGGGAGCGGACCGCCGTCGGCACCGCCGAACTGGAAGGCCGGGTAGCGGGGTCCGCGTACCGGGTCGTCCAGTCGGATCAGTCCGGTGACGGCGCCCGCGCAGCGGTGCCGCGCCTGCTCGGGCGACAACGACGGGTGGGCAAGAAGCCGTTGGCGCGCCTCGGCGAGGCCACCCTCGCGGCGTGGGGGCGGGCCGGGATCGGCGAGCTGGGCGAGGAGTTCCCGCGCTGTCGCCGCCAGGTCCGGCGCTGCCGCCGCGGGGCCCGCCAGCCGCGTCCCGTCCAGGGCGCGACGCACGAGGTGACCGGGCGGCAGGGCCAGCAGGGCGAGCCGCACGCCCTGCACGCACCTCCGGACGGCCCGCTCGTCGGCGGGCGCGAGGGCCAGCGCTTCGAGCCGGGTGAGGAGCAGTTCGCGTTGCTCGTCGTCCAGGGCCGAGTGGATGTCCGGCCAGTGCGCGCGGATCAGGGCGAGGAGGTCTTGAGGGTTCATGCGGCACCCCTCGCACCCATGGCTCCGTACGAAGGTCCGGGATGGCCCTGGTGGATGAAGGAGGCCCAGAGTGCCGGGCGGTCAAGGTCCGGCAGCTCAGTGTCACGGTCCGTCAACCCGCTCACGCTGCTGGGCAGTTGGCGGCGGGGATCCAGCATCCACAGCTGCGCGGCTCGTAGGGCTGCGGCCGGATCGAGGCCCTCGACGGCCGCGAAGTGGTGGAAGACCGACATCATCAGCGCGGAGGCGCCGTCGGCCGTCGTCCACCGCGAGCCCACCACATTGCGCGCGGCCCGCGCCACGAAGGCCGTCGCCAAGGTCAGCGCCTCGTCGTGGTCACGGGTGCTCAGGTCCGTCTCACACGCACTCAGAACCACCAGTGGCCCGCTGCTCCGCCGGGCGGTGTGTTCGGCCGGGAGGTCCAGCAGGCGCGTCACGGTCAGCATGCCGGCGTCCGGGAGCGCCCCGGGACCACCAAGGCCGGCGGGCCAGGACTCGGATTCACCCGGGAACGCCAGGCTCAGCGCCGAAACGGCCGGGCTCGGGCCCGCGGAGCCGTGCGACGCCACGTGCAGCAGGGAGAGCGGCCGCACGTTCGCTGCCGTCAGCAGCTCAAGGATTTCCTCGGGCGTTCCGGGCGCCTCCGGGGGCACGGGTGGCTGATAGAAATCGCCGAACAGCCGCGCCCGTGGATAGAAGTCGGCCCGCAGAGCGCTGATCTCCCGTTCCGCATGGGTCAGTGAGAGGCGGGGGTCGGCCACCAGGACCGGGGCCGAGTCGATCGCGAGCCGTTCGCGCCCCAGCGTGAGGAGCAGCTGGCTGCCCGAGGCGGCGTAACTCACCACCATGTCCTGACAGGCGTAGTGGTACTGGTCTCCGTCGCGCGCCCTCGCCGCGTGCCAGGGAACCACGCCCAGGTTTCCGCAGGGCACCAGGACGACTCGGGGCAGCGACGCGTCCCTGTCGGGCGGCGACGCGTCCCTGTCACTTTCGCTGCCGAACTCGCCCTCATTGACGGAGCCGCCGTCGGCGTCGGCGCGGAGCAGCAGGGCCATCTCGCGGATGTCCCCCATCACCCCGGACCAGGCCCAGTCGCAGAGCCGCCCGAGGGCGTCCTCCCAGACGCGTTCCGCCGCCTCGGTCCGGTACCGGGAACGCGCGGCTGCGGCATCGAGGTACGCGGCCAACGGCCCGCTCCCCTCCCCGGACAGCGCCGGCACCAGGAACGCCTTCGATCCGATCCCCGGCACCAGGAAGATCGCGACGCCGGGGTTCTCCGCGTCCCCCGGGACCAGGTAGACCAGCGCGTCACTGCCGGCCGCCGCGATCCCCGCGCACAGTTCCTCGATCGTCGGGATGCTGAAGAGCTGTCGCCGGTCGTCGTGGCGCCGGTAGCCGAGCGCTTCGAGGGCGCGGCGGCGCAGGCTGCTCGGGAGCTGCCGGTCCGGCTCGCCCGGCGTCGAGGAGAACGTCCCGCTCCAGGCGTCGGCGAGCTCCCCCTGCCCACGCGCCCGAAGCAGTTCGGGTACGCCCGCAGAGGCCGAGGCGGCCTGGAGCACCAGGGCCCGGCTCCACTCCAGCGCCTCGACCGCCTCCTCCAAGTGGTCGCACACCGCGGCCCAGCGCGCGACGTGGATTCCGCGTTCGCCTCCCTTCCTGGCTGCGAGCAGGCCGTGCTCGGCGCCGGCTTGCAGCAGGACGTCGGCGGCGATGGGGTGCAGAGAATCCAGCGCGGTGGCGATGGCCGCGTCCAGATCGGCCGGGTCCTGCGTGTGGTCGAACCGGCAGGCGTACGCCTCGGCAAGGTTCCACAGCACATTTCCCGCCAGCGTCGCCTCCTCCCCCTGTCGGACTCGTTCGCTGATCCGCTCGAACCCTGCGATGGCCTGGTCGAGTTCGGACACGTCCTTGGTCTGGTGGTAGAGCGCAAGCCGACCGTTCGCCGATCGCAGGTCCCAGTCGCTCTTCATTGCCGCTGTGGGCCGCGGCACCGAGAGGCCCTCCCGGATGAGTTCAGGATCGTTCTCCTCCTTGCCGCGCTGGATCCGCACCAGGCCGGTCAGCTGCTCGGTCAGCTCCCTGAGGCCCGGCGGCAGGTGGTCCACCCGCTCGATCCGCTCCAGGCATTCGAGCATGCGCAGCCGGTCCGACGGGTCGCCCAGCAACGCGCCTCGCGCCTGATGGGCCTGAGCCAGCGCCATCAGGACGTTGACGCGGATGCCGTCATCGTGTGCTGCGAGGTCCTGGAGACTGAGGAGCTCGTCAATGACCGCGTTCAACTCGCTTACGTCCTCTGCCTGTTGGGCGCGCTCCAGCCTCGATATCGCCGACAGCAGCCGCACAACCCCGGTGAGGTTCGGGGGAGTCGGGGTCGCGGTGATCCGTTCCTCCAGCGATTCGAGGAGCCGGTGGCCGAGTTCGGCATCCTGGAGGTTCCCGCCCAGCGTGTCCCCGCCGCCCACGAGCGCGGACCGCAACGCTGCCAGGACGACGCCCAGTTCGTGCTCCGGCGGGAGCAGACCGGAGGCAGTGGCCAGGCGGTCGAGTGCCGCGTCGAGGCGATCGGGGTCGCCGTTGCGGACGGCGCCCAGCGCCTCCCGCAGGAGCCGGGGAAGGGCCTCCAGCCCCCGGTCGTCCGAGCCGGCCGGGGGGTGATCCGGGCTCCGCTCCAGTTCCTCGTTCATCCTCCGGAGCGCCTCCGGGCTGATGAAGCCCGGGGTCACGGCCTCCATCGTGGCCAGGATCCCGGCCCGCTTGCGCCGCTCACGTTCGGTCCTGGCCGCCTGTGACTGTTCAGGGCGGGCGGCCTCGTCCGGTGCGGGCGGCTGGTCGCGGACGCGCTCCTTGACCCAGCTCACCGTCCGGAGCTGATCGGTCCAGGGGAAGTCGTCCGGGAGCACGCTCCTCACTTGCTCGCCCGTCGCCCTGGACACCCCGCCGGGCCGCAGCATCTCCTTCAGCAGGGCGAGCCCCGGGGCCGCCTGGTCGATGATCTGCCGTAGTTCCGGCGGCATCGGCAGAGCCTGGGCGTCGGTGAAGAGCTCGGGCAGCTCCGCGACATCAAAGCTCGCGCCGTCCTTGAGGTACCAGTCCATGAACGCCGCGTGGTCGGGTAGCCGGCCGTCGCGGCCGCCGAGCTCGGGACTGGGGAACAGCACCACCAGCAGCCCGAACGCGGCACACCGCCGTTCCCAGTCGGGTGCCTCGGGCTCGGCAGCGCGTACCTCCCGCAAGTGCCGCAGTGCCCGCCTGCGGTCCTCGGCAGCTCCGCCGCCCTCGCCGGCGTATCGCAGCGCGAGCAACACGCCGAGCCGAGCGATGACCACCTGCCGCATGACGTCCTGGGGCTCCAACAGGGCTTCCAGGCGGGTGAGTTCATCGATCGTCCGGTCCTGGATCCCCGGCTCGGACACGGCCTGGAACCGGGTCGTCCACGGAACCTCGGTGAAGGGAATCAGCAAATCGGCACGGGCCGCCACGCCTCGCGCCCAGATCCGTACCGCCTTTTCCCCACCACTGTCGCCACCCATCGCTCCCCCGATCGAGCCGGTCCCGGTTGTCGCGGCTCTCCCATCATGCCCAGCCGCTCGGCGCCGGGAAGCGGATGTTGACCGGCGGCCGGATTTCGACCTGGAACCGACCAGCCACCGCCCCGTTCAGCCGCCCTCCCCGGAGTTCACCACCCCGAGGTCGGCGCGCATCTGCTGTCGCAGCAGGCGTACTTGGCGCCACAGCGCTTCGATGTCCGCCCGCACGGCGTCGAGCGAGTCGCCGGGACGGGTATCACCGCGGTCGAGCCGCATCAGCATCCCGTAGGTCGTACTCAGCGAGTGGTTGACGGTCCCGGCGAGGTCGAGCACCGGGTCCGGAACGCGCAGCTGTGCCTCGGCGTAGCAATCCCGATGGGCGTCGCGCGCCTCGGTCAGCCGCCGGCCCGAAGCGCCGGAGCCGTCCGCGTTCAGCAACGCGTGCATCTGGTCCGTCAGCGCGGCCAGGTACTGCCGACAGGCGGTGTTGAGCGCGACATACGTGTCCCGCCTCGCATCGAGCCCGGCCCGGCGCTCCTGCTCCCGGCGCTCCTCGACCCGCTCCCGCCTGCGCGAGCCGTCCGCCGCGCGCTGGGTCAGCAGAGAGGACAGCAGAGTGCCGACCACGCCGACCGCCGCGATCCACAGCCCGGACGCCATGGCTGTATCCATGCCTCACCCCCGTTTTCCCCGGTTGGGTATTACCCCGATGCCGCGCGGCTAGTGCCGTGACCGGGAGGTCGCCGGGCGTCGTCGAGAGGGGATGGCGGTCATCGCCGGCCTCCTCGCCCGGCATGCCGGAAGGTTCTGACCTACTCTGACCCCCGGAAGCGGACATGAGATGAGGAGCAGATGACTCTCAAGACGGGCCAACGGGTGGTGCTGGCCGCGGACACCCGGCTGACCGATTCGGACGAGGTGTCGGGGGTCGTCGTAGGGTTCCTGTCCTTGGCGGCGGGCACCGGCGGGACCGTCGAGCAGGTGGTCGGCCACCAGGAGGAGAGCGACGACGTGCGCGAGTACGAGCGGCTCAAGTCGCTGCTCGACGCCTTCGGGGGCGAGATGCCCACGGAGAGCAGGAGGCAGCTCGAAGAGAAGGTCGCCTCTCTGGAACCCGCGTGGACCGCCTTCCAGGAGCGGGGGCCTCGCGTGAGCGTGCGGGTCCGCTTCGACAACGGATTCATCCTCGACGGGGCCCACGAGGACGTCTTCGTCCCCGCCTGAGCGCGCGTCCCGGGTCGGTCCGAGGGTCGACAGAGGCGGCCGCGACGGCGGGCCGACGGCTCGGCCGGGGTGCGAGACGCACACGCGGGCATGTCGGGAAAGCCGTACGTATCTCGCATCCCGCCATTCCCTCGAGCCACTGAACTCGAGCGGCGACGGTGTGGGTGACCCGGCCATGGGCACCGCGAAAAGGCCGCTCACGTGCGACGGTGACGACAACCGGGCAACCGGGCGGCGAGCAGGGGTTACTGCATCCATGGGCGACGGCGCATGGCAGGTGGATGTCCTACGCGACTCCGGCGTCGCTGATGTTCGTCAGATGCCATCTGTGCTGGACCACTCCAGCACCCTGCACTCCGAGTCCCACCAGGGCAGTGCGTGGCGCACCTCGTCGAGTCGGCGGCCGGAGTAGTTCGGTGGCGCGTCGGGGAGCGCGTCGGCGTTCAACAGATAGAAGTCCGCGGACTTGCCCTCGATGGACAGCTCCCCGTCGATGAAGAGCCCGAGATCGATGCGCCAGGCCTCCGCTGTGGTGGTAGGCGAACTCGATCCGACCGAGAAGTTGAACAGTTCCGTGTTCGGGGGTGTCTCTCTCCAGCGGAACGACCGCATCCCTCGTACGACAAGGAGGGCGGCATTTCCGGTGCGGTACTGCAGGGCCGTGCGCATGTCCAGGAGCAGTCCGGAACGGCCGGTCAGGGGACACACACGGCAGTCCAGGAGGCCGACCTCCAGGAGAGCGTCGTGCTCACGCAGGGGATCCCAGTCGATGGGTGCCGCCGTCGTACCGTCAGCGGCACCGGTGAAAAGGTCTTCGATATGCATCATGGAATCCGGAGGTGGTTGTAGGGATCGCTCTTGAGGAGTCCGGACTTGCCGGTGATGGTTTCGTGGGCTCGTCGACTCTGTTCATATAGCGAGGAGGAGTCACATAGCGAGGAGGAGCGGCACGGCGAGCATCTTACGGGTGCCTTCTGCCGTGTCGTGCCAACGCCCGAAGGGCCGCCGGGCGCGCGAGCGTGCCGAGCCCGAATCCTGAGGTGACCCGCCAAAGAGAGTGCCCGTCAGGGCAGTTCGAGGGGCTTCCCATGAGTCGCCCATGTGCGCAACGCCCCGTTGTCCACGAGCGTGATGCCGTACCTGGCAGCTGCCGCCTCCGCCTCCTTGGTGAAGCGTGCGTTGGTCACCATAAGTGGATGAGTGGCTTGGTGGTCCGGTCGGGCTGTTCCGTTGAACGTCTGCACGTCGGGCGAACCGATCTTGGCGGACGGCGTTCTGCGCAGTTTGCACTGCACCACGATCCGCTCGCCGTTCTCTCCGGTGGCGATGACGTCCGCTCCCCTGTCACCGGCGCCTCCGTGTGCGCGTTGCACCTCGTATCCGTCGCGTTCCAGGAGGGAGGAGATGAGCAGCTCGAATTCCCGGTCCGTCAGAGCGCGTATCTCGGCGAGGGAGATGCTGTCCTCGCTGCGGAGGAACTCCTGGCGCCGCTGTTCCTCCACGGCCAGCTGCCGCAACTCCTCCTGGTAGCCCTCCATGAGGCGGGCGTAGCGTGCCCGTGCCCGCTTCAACTCCTCGAGCAGCTCTCCCAGGGGGGCGGCCTTGGCGGAGGGGAACTGCGTGCGGCGCTCCCTCATCAGCCGGCCGAGGTCCGTGATGACCTCTTGACGGACCTGTTCGCAGTACTCGACGGCCTTCTCCGTCTGGGACACCAGCCCCTGCAGGTCGCCCTCCAGGATCGTCTCTGCCGCGCAGCGTCCGTACCGCACGGTGCCCTCCGGAACCGCCACGTCCTTCAGGACACGAATGGTGTCTCGACAGCGAGCAAGCTCCGCACGCGCTTCCTCCCCCAGCCCGCGCCAGTCGGCCAGGACCTCATCCGCGAGGCGTCCCTCCGTCATCCACGCGAACGCGGCCTCCAGATCCACAGATGTCGCCCGCTCAAGCGCCGACTCCAGCAACAGGGTCACCGTGCGCTCGGGCGACGGCCGGACCGAGTCCGTGGAAGGTTTCAGCAAACTCATGCGAGCATCCTAGAAACACCCACTGACAACCCTTCGCGCTCCGCACGAAGCCCTTCACCACAGGGCCGACTCACGGACTGGCTCAAGTGGCAGGAACGGAAAAGACCATGATGCCTCCCCATGCCAACGGCCTTTGTCGCGCGGCTACTTTCCGGCGGCGACCTGGTTGGCATCCTTGTCTGCCTTGGTGTACGCGGCCCTTCAGCACCGCAACTGCCGCCGTCACGAAGCCCGTTGAAATGTCGTCGACTGCTGGATCCTCCGCCCACCCCCACACCGTGAACATCCCGCCAGGGCAAGACGCGGGCACGTAGCCGGGGCGACGCGCTTGCGGGGAGCAGCGCCAGGTCTGGGACCGGCGCTGCTCCCCGCGTGCGCTCCGGGAGAGCCTCACTGCCAACTGTTCAGCGGCGCTGCTGAATGGGCAGGCGGCCGCAGGAAGCCGGCCGACAGGGGCTGCGACCCGGGTGCATGAGGCGTCCGCCCTGCTACTTGGCCGGCGGCGTCACCGGCAGAGCGGGCGGGGTCACCGGGAGGTTCGGAACGGCCGGCGGAGTCACCGGCAGAGCGGGCGGGGTCACCGGCAGGTTCGGAACGGCCGGCGGAGTCACCGGCAGTGGCGGAACGGCCGGCGGGGTCACCGGCAGGCTGGGAACAGCCGGCGGGGCCACCGGGGGCGTGGGGTCCGTGCTGGCGACCGCCGGGCTGATGGAGAGGACGAGCACCGCTGCAGCGGCCAGACCGGCTACCGGAGCGGCAATACCTGTTCGGAGACGCACGACTTTCCTTTCGTGTGACACGGGTTGTGTTTTCGTGTCCCCTCAACACAAGAACGGCCCGCCAGGCACTGCAACGCGGTGGCCGCCGTCCGGGGGAACCCGGTCGGCGGCCGCACATTGAGGTCTGCGACGCGGCCGAACGCCGGATGTACACACCGGGACGGGATCGGGCCGCCGTCCCACGCGTCCTGGGCCGTGCCGTCGATCCGCCGCGCGGCCCCGTACGGGCAAGCGATCTGCCCCCGGCCAGGGACCGCGAGGCCTTGCCGTCGGTGGAGGGAGGCGGGAACGATGGGTGGCGGGCCGTGTGAGGTGCGAGAACGAGACGAGCCCGTACGCATTCCGACCGGCGCCGAGGCCCGCCAGATCGGGGCACCCGGCCCGGGCGGCGCAGATAGCCCGCCTGCCAGGGTTCACCGCCAGCGCTGAGGAGTCACATGATGTACCGGCGACGCTCGGCCGACCCCGACGAAGCGGCCCGCGCGCACGCCTCCCGGGTGAGACCACAGCCGTCCGCCGAGCAGGCGCCCGGCGAGACGGACTACATGGCGATGCAGCGCTCGGTGGGCAACGCGGCGGTGGCCCGCATGATCGCTTCGGCCCGGCCTGCGGCGTCGGCGGACGACAGGCAGGTGAGCGGGGTGTTCCACGGGGGGCCGGGGAGTCGTGCCCCGGGCATCCACCACGCCGACAGTGCGACGCCGGTCCAGCGTGTCAGCAGCTCCGGCCAGCCGGATGCCAAGCGCCTGGAGGACGTGCTGCCCCGCGAGGAGTGGTACCGCGCCTACCTCGACCCGCTGCACCACGAGGAAGCGCGCCAGAAGCACCCCGACAACCCCGGCGAGCTGTACGACCACCAGCAGTCGCCGGGGTTCCAGGGCAGCATGACCGCCACGTACGAGCGTTTCCTGAACGACCCGAAGACCATCGGCGACCGCGTTGATTTCGCCACGTACGAGGCCATGCACAACACCGTGGTGTCCCAGCTGCACGAGAAGCCGGACAAATCCGGTGCGGCCGGATACGTCACCGGCTATCCGCTGCGTGCCGACTCTCCGACGCCCTCGGTACTCAACGAGACGATCGGCGGCAAAGCGCTCATGGCCAAGGCGGACGGGCTCCTGCCCTTCGGCATCAGGCCCGACGCGCTCACCTGGTCCGGCCACTTCGAGCCGGGCGTGGACATGATGCTCAACCAGACCCTGTACAAGGACAGCGACGTCGAAGGTCTCGTCACCGAGACCCTCGACCGCTTCTACGGAAAGCTCGACGCCGCGAAGACCACCCGCGAACGGTTCAAGGCCATCGGATGGGTGGTACGGACCATCCACATCATCCACCCGTACGACGACACGAACCGGCGGCTGAACGTCCACGTGCTGCTGCCCCGGCTGCTCCTGGCGTCCGGATATCAGCCGGTGATCTTCAAGGACATGGAGGAGCTGTTCCAGGGCGGGCGGTCCCTGGAACAGATCGCCGACGCCCTGGAGTCCGGCCAGGCCGTCAACCTGCTGTCCGACCGGATCGGGGCGACCGATCCCCGGTACGAGTCCGACTGGTACCAGAGGAACCGGCCCGCGCCCAGGGAGACCAGCGGTCTCATCGAGATCCCGACCTTCGAGTCGTCGGGGTCGCCCGACATGCGGCCCCAGCAGCAGTTCGCACAGCAGGCCGCCAGGGCCGACGACTTCGACTTCTTCATCGAGGGCCTGGGCGGCCCCGGCCCGGAGGTCCACGAGTCCGGCGCCCATCGCGAGGAACTGCATGAGTATCTGACCAATTCCCTACGGCAGGCGAGGGAGGAGGCCGCGCAGGACCCCGGCCTGGAAGGGGCCAAGTGACCTGCGGCGGCGCCTCCCCGACGCGGCCTCACACCGCGTCGGCGCCGTGTACGAGCGCGCCGAACGCCTGATGCGGTGGTGTGTCAGGGCCGCAGCTCGGCGAGGTTCGGCGGGTCGGCGCCCTCGCGAGTGCAGGTGAGCGCCGCCACGCGGGCCGCCAGGCCGAGGGCGGAGGCCAGCTCGGGTGCCGGGCCCGGTCCGGCGGTGGCCCGGTGCAGCGCCTGCCGGGCGTGCTTCCCGCGAACCGGCCCGCGCCCCGCGGCGAGTAGCCCCCGCGCCATCAGCCCGCTCAACAGCCCCGCCATGAAGGCGTCTCCGGCGCCCACCGTGTCCACGACCGCCACCCGCCGGCCCGGGACGGCGACGTGCCCTCCACGCCAGTAGGCGTGCGCGCCGGCCGCGCCCAGGGTGAGGACGACCAGCGCGGGCCCGGCGGTCGCCCACTCGCGCGCGGCGTCCGCGGGGGCGCGGTCGGGGTAGAGCCAGGCGAGGTCCTCCTCGCTCGCCTTCACCACGTCGCTGAGCGAGACGAGGAGTTCGATGCGCGGGCGTTCCATCGCCGGGCCGCGCAGCAGCGCGGGCCGCAGGTTCGGGTCGTACGAGATGGTCGCCGAGCCGTGTGCCTCCCGGACGGCGGCGAGCACCAGGTCCGCGCCCGGGGCCAGGGCTGCCGCGATGGACCCCGTGTGCAGATGGCCCGGCATACCCGCGAGGGTGGGCAGGACCGCACCAGGCACCGGATCCCAGCGGATGTCGAACTCGTACGTCGCCGAGCCCGCGCCGTTGAGCCGGGCGGTCGCCGACGAGGTGGTGCCGTCCTGGACCGAACCCTCCGTCAGCCGGACCCCGCTGTCGGCGAGCCGGGCGTGCATCTCCTTGCCCAGGGGGTCGTCACCGATCCGCGTCGCGAGCCATGCGCGGCGGCCGAGCCGGCCCAGTCCCAGGGCGACGTTGGCGGGACTGCCGCCGGGCCGGGCGGCTCGGCTGCCGTCCGGGGTGACGAGGACGTCCGTGAGGGCCTCGCCGATGACGAGCGCGCCCGCGAGGGGTTCGGGCGTCACGGCGTGACCAGGATCTTCCGGCCACGGCCCGCCTGGAACTGGGCGAGTGCGGCGGCGTAGTCCGTGAGCGGGAAGCGGTGGCTGATGAAGACGTCCGGGTCGAGCACCCCGGCGGCGAACAGTTCGGCCGCTCGCTCGTAGCTGTGCAGTACGGCCATGGAGCCGGTGATGGTGATCTCCTGGTTGTAGATCCGGTACGGCTCGATGGTGGCCCGCGCCGCGTAGTCGGCCACCCCGAACTGGAGGTAGGTGCCGCCGCGTGCGACCCGGCCGAGGGCGTCCTGGATCGCGCGTTCGCTGCCGGTCGCGTCGATGACGACGTCCCAGCCGCGCGGCCGCTCGATCTCGTCGGCCGATCCCACGGCGTTGGCACATCCCAACTGCCTCGCTGTGGCGAGGCGTTCGGGGTTGATCTCGACGATGTCGACAGTGGCCGCGCCCGTCCGCTTGGCCAGTTCCATCATCATCAGGCCCATGGTTCCCGACCCGTAGATCAGGACGTGGCAGGCCAGTGGGGAGCGCAGCACGTCGTAGCCGCGTACGGCGCACGAGAGGGGTTCGATGAGCGCCGCGTCCTCGGTCCGGATGTGGTCGGGCAGACGGACGCAGTTGGCCGCGGGGGCGAGGGCGAACTCGGCAGCGGCTCCCCCCGTGGTGACGCCGATCGCCGCGTACCGCTCGCACAGGTTGTTGCGCCCGATCCGGCAGTAGTGACACTCGTTGCAGTAGAGGGAGGGGTCGACGGCGACCCGGTCGCCCGATGACAGACCGTGTACTTCGGTGCCGACGGCGACGACCTCTCCGGCGAACTCATGACCCGGGACCACGGGCAGGCTGGGGGCGAACTCGCCCTGGAGTATGTGGAGATCGGTGCCGCACAGACCGCATGCGGCGACCTGGATCACCACCTCCCGGGGCCCCGGCACCGGGTCGTCGACCGTCTCGACCGACACGACTCCCGGCGAACTGATGACAGCGGCTTTCACTTGACTGCTCCAAGGGACAGGCCCTGGACGAGCTTGTCCTGGGCGGCGAAGCCGGCGACGAGCACCGGCAGGGAGACACAGACGGCGGCCGCGCACACCTTGGCCAGGAACAGCCCCTGGCTGGTGACGAAGCCGGTGAGGAACACGGGTGCGGTACCGGCCACGACACCGGTCAGGACCCGGGCGAACAGAAGCTCGTTCCAGCTGAAGATGAAGGAGATCAGAGCCGTCGCGGCGATGCCGGGAGCGGCCACCGAGGCCACGATGCGCACCAGGACGGTGGGCAGTCCGGCGCCGTCGATGGAGGCGGCTTCCAGGATCTCGACCGGGACCTCGGCCAGGAAGGAGCGCATCATCCATACCGCGATCGGCAGGTTCATCGAGGTGTAGAGGATGACCAGGAGCCAGACGTTGTCGAGCATTCCGGCGTTCTTGGCGATCAGATAGACGGGAAGCAGGCCCGCGACGGCCGGCAGCATCTTCGTCGAGAGGAAGAAGAACAGGACGTCGGTCCATTTGCGGACCGGCTTGATGGACAGGGCGTAGGCGGCGGGTATGGCGAGTGCGAGCACGAGCAGGGTCGAGGTGGCGCTGGCGGTGAAGGAGTTGATGAGCGGCGGCCACGGGCTGACGCCGGTGCTCGCACCGAAGAACTCGCGATAGCCCTGCAAGGTGAGTGCGGCACCGATGCTGGGCGGGTTGGTCGCCGCGTCGGCCTCTCCGTGGAACGAGGTGAGCACCATCCAGGCGAACGGCAGGAAGAAGAACAGGCCGCAGAACCAGGCGAGGAATCCCCAGATGCCGCGGCGCAGGAGCCCGGTCACGGGGCGTCCGTCTTGAGCGGTCACAGCGTCTCCTCCTTGAACAGCGACGAGACGGTGCGCAGCGCGAAGGTGGCGATGACCATGGTGCAGGCGACGACGATGACGCCTTCGGCCGAGGCCTGTCCGTAGTCGTGCGCCTGGTAGAAGGTCTCGTAGACGGTGTAGGGCAGGTTGGCGGTGCCGAGGCCGCCGGAGGTCAGGGTGAAGACCGCGTCGAAGTTCTGGACGACGTAGATGCTGCCCAGGAGGGCGGCGAGTTCCAGGTAGCGGCGCAGGTGGGGAAAGGTGAGGTGGCGGAAGACCTGCCAGGTGGTGGCTCCGTCCACGCGGGCCGCCTCGACGGTGTCCGGCGGGCGGCTCTGCAGCCCGGCGAGCAGGATCAGCATCATGAACGGGGTCCACTGCCAGATCAGTGACACCTCGACGGCGATGAGCGGGACCGCCGACAGCCAGTCGGGCTGAGGAGCGCTGTGGCTGCCGAACAGCTGCCACACCCAGCTCAGTGAGCCGTTGATGAACCCGTACGAGGCGTTGTAGAGGGCGTGTTTCCACAGCAGCGCGGAGGCCACCGGGACGACGAGGAAGGGGGCGATGAGGAGCGTGCGGACGACGCCCCGGCCGGGGAACTTCCGGTCGAGGAGGAGGGCGAGCCCGAGTCCGAGGAGCAGACTCACGACTACCACGGCGGCGGTCAGGACGATCGTGGTGACCAGCGAGGAGCGCAGGTCCGGATCGGTCACCGCGGCCTTGTAGTTGGCGAGGCCACCGAAGCCGCGGTCGTCGGGGGCCAGCGCGTTCCACCGCATGAAGGAGATCACCAGGGTTCCCACGAACGGCAGTTGGGTCACCACGACCAGGAAGACGAGCGCCGGGAGCAGCGGGGCGCGGCGGGACCAGGCGCCTCGCGGCCGGCCGGCCTGTCGTCGTGACGCTCCGGACCGTGCGCCCCGCTCCACCCGGTCCACGGCCTGTACGCCCACGTCACTGCCCCCGGTGCTTGTCGGCTACCGCCGCCGCGCGGGTCTGGCCCGCCTTGAGGGCGTCGGCGACGCTGGTCTTTCCGGCGATCGCGGCGCTGACCTGCTGGGAGACCTGGGTGCCGAGGTCGGTGAACTCCGGGATGCCGACGAACTGGATGCCGGGTGCGGGCCTGGGCTGGACCCCCGGGTCGAGGGGATCAACGGAGGTGAGGGCGTTCTTCGTGGCGGCGGCGAACGCGGAGGCGGCGGCGACGTACTTCTGGTTCGCATAGGTCGAGGATCGCTTCCCGGCCGGGATCCTGGACCATCCGAGCCGCTCTCCGACCAGCCGCTCGTACTCCTTGCCGGACGCCCAGGAGATGAACTTCCAGGCGTCGTCCTGGTTCTTGCTCGCCTTCTGTACGCCCCAAGCCCAGGTGTAGAGCCATCCCGAGCTCTTGGTCCGCTCCACAGGAGCGGGCACGTAACCCACCTTGCCCGCCACGGGCGATCCGCTCGCCTCCAGGGCTCCGGCCGCCGAGGTGGCGTCGTACCACATGGCGACCTTGCCCTGGGTCATGTCGTTCAGGCACTCGGTGAATCCGGCCTGGGACGCCCCGGCCTCGCCGTGCGCACGCACCAGGTTGACGTAGAAGGTGACGGCCTTGGTGAACTCGGGGCTGTCGACCTTGGCGTTCCAGTCCTTGTCGAACCACGTGCCGCCCATGGTGTTGACGACGGTGGTGACCGGCGCCATCACCTCCCCCCAGCCCGGCTGCCCGCGCAGGCAGATGCCCTTCATCCCGGGCCGCGCCCCGTCGGCCTTCGCCGCGAGGTCGGCGACCTGCGCCCACGTCGGACGGGCCGGCATGGTCAGGTGCTTCGCCGCGAAGACGTCCTTGCGGTACATGAGGAACGAGGACTCGCCGTAGAAGGGCTCGGCGTAGATCTGGCCCGACGCGGTCAGGGACTCCTGGATGGCGGGCAGGATGTCGCCCTGGTCGAAGGAGCTGTCGGCCTTCGCCCGGCCGGTGAGCGGGGCGAGCCAGCCGTTCTTGGCGTAGATCGGTGTCTCGTAGTTGCTGATGGTGGCGATGTCGTACTGCCCGGCCTGGCTCGCGAAGTCCTGACTGATCTTGTCGCGCACGTCGTTCTCGGGCAGGACCGTGAAGTTGACGGCGATCCCGGTGGACTTGGTGAAGTGGTCGGCGGTCAGTTTCTGGAGGTCCGCCATCTGCGGGTTGTTGACCATCAGGACGTTGATGGAGCGAGTGCCGGAGCCCCCGCCCGCACCGCCCGCGCCGGCGCATGCGGCCAGCAGCGCGCCGCAGAGGGCCGCGGTCGCGGCGCGGGCGGTGTGCCTGCTTGTCCTCACGTGGATCATTCCTTCCCTCGTGTTACGGGCATGCCGAGGACAGCCCCGGGCGCCTTCTTGCTCCGGTATGCGCAGAACGCGGCGTTCCCGTTCAGACCCGGATGACCTGCGGGCCGAGCAGGGAGTAGCGGTGGGCCTCGGCGGTGGACAGACCGGTGTCGGTGACGATCGTTTCGAAGTCGGAGATCTCGGCGAATCGGCAGAAGCTGCTGGCGCCGAACTTGCCGTGGTGCCCCATGAAGACGCGTCGCCGGGAGACCTCCAGGGCCTTCGCCTTGACGTCGGCCACGGCCGGGTCGGGTGTGGTCAGGCCGAACTCGCGCGAGATGCCGTTGGAGCCGAGGTAGGCGAGGTCGATGACGAAGCCCGACAGCATCGAGCAGGCCCAGGCGCCGACGGTGGCGAGGGTGCGGGCGCGGACCCGGCCGCCGAGCAGCAACACGGTGGTGTGCGCCGACTCGGTGACGGCGGCCGCCGTGGACAGCGAGGCGGTGATCACGGTCAAGGGGCGGTCGGTGGGCAGGAGGGAGGCGAGGATCTGGGGTGTGTAACCCTCGTCGACGAACACGGTTTCCGCGCCGGCGAGCAACTTCACCGCCTCGGCCGCGATGCGGCGCTTGTCCTCGACGTGCAGGGTCACCCGCTGGGCGAGGTTGGTCTCGAAACCCGCGCTCTCCACCGGATAGGCGCCGCCGTGCGTACGCCGCACGAGGCCCCGGCGCTCCAGCTCGCTCAGGTCCCGCCGGATGGTCTCCGGCGCCACCCCGAAGTCGGCCGCCACCACCGCGACCTCCACCCGGCCCGTCTGGCGCGCCAGGGTCAGCAGTCTGTGGTGCCGCTCCGGTGAACGCATCCCAACTACCTTCCCGTCACGGTCCGTTCGGGCATCCGAGGCCCGAGTGGACCCGCCAAGATTTATACCGCCGCGGCGTTCGAGGGGACCGGCCCGTTCCAGGCCCCGGCTCGCCCGGATCTGCCCGTTTACCGGGCGGTCCAATCGCAGGCCACGCCACCCGAGTGGACGACGAGAGGCCGCCGGGGTGCCCGTCGGCGGCGAATCGGATGCCGAATCGGGCGGTTCGGGGGTGGCTGGAGGGGCCGGATGCGGGTTCGGCCCGTCCGCCGACGCGGGTGCCCCGCTCCGGCCCCGTTCGGGCAGTGGCGGGAGGGCAACCGGGCGCGAAATGGGCCTGTGCGACGGCGGTTCGGGCACCGGAAGCGGGCTACGGCCACCAGCAGGGCACGTCGGAAGACCCTCGGTCACCAGGGAAACGGTCAGATTCGGTCGGGACGCGCGGCAGAACGGGCCCGTCCGGTCTGCCCGTTTGGGCTTACAACTTCTACCATCGCTCCGTGTGACAGGTGGGCCTGTCGTTTCCGAGCGATGTCCGATTGCTGGACTGCCCGGAGGCCACGATCATGCCCGAGTTAGCGATCCGCCCCGACGCCCGATACATCGAGCCCGACGAGGAGTTCTTGCGAGCCCTCTACGAACAGCACGGGTCCGCACTGCTCCACTTCGCCACCCGGCTCCTCGACGGAGACTGGCACCGGGCCGAGGACGTCCTCCAGGAAGCGGCGATCCGCGCCTGGCAGCACGCCGCCGAACTCGACCCCACGACCGCGGCACTGCGCCCGTGGCTCTTCCACGTCGTGCGCAATCTGGTCATCGACGGGCACCGGGGGCGGCGGGCGCGCCCGCCGGAGGATCAAGAGCCCGACATCACGCATCTATCGGTCGCCGACGGGATCGACCACGCGCTCACGACGCACGTCGTGGTGGACGCGATGCGCGACCTCGCGCCGTTCCAGCGCGAGGTCCTGCTGCACGTGTACTACCTCGGCCGCAGTGTCAGCCAGACGGCGCACGCCCTGGGCGTGCCGCCCGGGACGGTCAAGTCCCGCACCCACTACGCGATGCGCGCCCTGCGGGACGGTCTCAACAGCCGTGGCCTGGAAGCTGTCTGACGTTCCGTCACAGATCTGGAGCGTGGCACTCGCCCGGCGCGCAGCACGGTCCGCGCAGGAAGACGGGCTGCCCGCCGGGGCACCCCGGACTACCCCCTACGGCTCTGGCCCTGCCTCGCGCGCCCCGGCACCATGAGGAGTTCGGTTCACCGTCGACGGGATCACGCAGGGAGGCGCCCCGTGCGCGTCGTACAACAGAGACACGGTCCGGCCGTCAAGGCACCACGGCGGGAGCCCTGCGCCGAGCAGGCGGACTGCGCGGCGCAGCGCCCTCCCGCCGGGCGGTTCCTGTCCCCGGCCGCCCTGTCCGACCTCCAGCGATCCGCCGGGAACACCGCCGCGGTGCGGGCGGTGCAGCGACGAGCCCGGCCCCCGCAGGACATCGACGCGGCGGCTGACGAGCCCGTGCGGCCCTCCGCCGTCCCCAAGGTCCTCGGGTCGTCGGGCAAGCCGCTCGACGGGGGCGTACGCACCGAGATGGAGACCCGCCTCGGCGCGGACTTCTCCGACGTACGGGTGCACACCGGTGCCGACGCCCAGCGCTCGGCGCTGGAGCTGGGAGCGCGCGCGTACACCTCGGGCAACCATGTGGTGATCGGCGACGGAGGCGGCGACCGGCACACCCTCGCCCACGAGTTGACGCATGTGATCCAGCAGCGGCAGGGGCCGGTCGAGGGCACCGAGCACGGCGACGGACTGCGGGTGAGCGACCCCTCGGACCGCTTCGAGCGGGCCGCCGAGGACAACGCCCGCCGCGTCCTGGCCCGGCCCCTCCCCGAGGCTGTGGACGCCACTGCCGAGGCGCCCGAACCAAGCGCGCACCAGGGCACGTCTGCGCAGCGAGCGTTCGCGACCGCCGTTCAGCGCTTCGTCGTCGTGCACCCCGGAGACGCCAACTACCCGAACATGGGCACGGTCGACGCCGAGGGCCAAGCCGGCCCCGCCGCACCGGACTTCTTTCCCAGCCAGGAGGAACGGACCCGGACCGTCCAGGACCCGCACACCGGGCCACGGCAGGCCGACAGTTTCGTGGCGGCCGACGGCAGCCTCAACGTCGTGTACAACGGGCAGGTGCCGCTGCGGCTGGCCGAGAAGATGGACCTCGCGGTGGAGCACATCACCGACGGCCGTCAGGCCAAGACCTTCTTCGCCACATCCGATCGCATCGACCAGGCCAACGGCCAACTGCGCGGCAAGGTGCGGCTCGGCCAGGGCGAGGGCTTTCTGACGCTCCGGCGGACCAAGCGGTTCCTCAACATCAAGATCATGGACCAGAACCTGACGCTGTGGCAGGTCGAGCCCGTGGTGCAGAACCCCGGCCGGGGCCAGGCCCCACAGCGCGGTCTGGCCGTACGGCTCTCGCAGCGCTGCAACGAGATCGCCACCGAGGTCACCGCGCGGCCCGCACCGCAGTTCACCGGTGAGGACCTCTACTTCGAGGCCATCTTCAAGGTGATCGGCGAGTTGGCCGGCTCCACCGCCGTCAACGACCTCCGCACCCGGTACGGGGCCGCCAGGACCGCTGCCATCAGCGACCAGAGCAAGCTACCCGGCCTGGCGGGCGTCATCAGCGAGATGATCCAGCAGGTCATGGCGTTCCGCGACGACCCGACCCAACTGCCTCAACTCCAGGCCGCGTACGCGAAGTTCAAGGTCAACGAGTTCACGGCGAAGGCGGGCGTCGGCGACCTCTTCATGATCAAGGCGCTGCGCGCCGACTCCACCTCCGGCGGGATCGACTTCCACTTCGGCTCCGTCGTGGCCAAGAGCGGACGCGATCACATCACGATGGAGAACTACGCGCGGCACGAGGAGGAGGGCACCCTGAGCTCGGGCGACCCCCAGTGGTACTTCGACATGTACGGTCCCGTGGAGAAGATGCAGACCTTCCACGAGCAGTGGGGCTGGGCGAACCGCTTCACGGCCCAGAGCGCGGACAACCGCCTCGTCCTGACCATCCTGATGCAGGGCTGACGGCGAGAACCACAGCGAGGCCCGGTGCGACATGCACCGGGCCTCGCTCCGTGGGCCGCACACCCGCCCCGGCAGGCACGCCATCACGATTCGGCCATTGCCCCAGAGCGCCGATCCGGCACGGGCGCCGGCGGCAGCCACTTCATCCGGCCGTCTTCCTGCGTCATCGGATACCGGCCGGAGGCAGTGGCGCCCTCGGGCCGTGCGCCACCTTTCGGACGTACCCGGAAGGCGGCCTTTCTCTCGCGCCACGGACGGATCACGATGCTGCCCCGGAGATTTCCGCCTCATCGTTCGACATCGCTCAGCACCCCACTCACGTTCAGCACCTCATCGCACCCCGACGCCTGTTTCCCGGTGGCCGGTGTGCCGGGCTTGGCGCACGTCACGTTCGCCGTCACCGTGGCGTTCTCGGGGATTTCGATAGGAGTCACCCAGTGGTAGTCCTGGTTGCGGAAGGTCTCAAGAGCGATCGTGGTGATCTTTCGCTCGCCGAAGGTGATGGTCAAAACCCCTTCGTCGCCCTGGAAGTTGGCCACCACGATGTCGGTGATCCCGAAGACCTTTCCGGCCGGGACCTTGTAGACCCCGGTCTTCTTGGCGCCGCCGTCCGTCTGGACGTCGATGGTGGCCGAGCTCTGCTGCCCCCCGCCGACCGCGCCGGGCGCAGGGCTCGATCCGCCGCCGCCCGACCCCGCCCCACCGCCGCCGTCGGCGGGCTTGCTCTGGCCCCCGCCACCGGCGCCGGGCGTGCCGCCCTGCTGAGTGGCGCTCGGGCTGGGGCTCGGTTTGCTCACGGCGTCGTTGGCGGCCTGCTTGGCGGTGCTCTGCACAGCGGGCCGCACCAGCGCGAACCACGCGATCAGCAGCGCCACGAGAGCGGCCAGCACGGCGAGCAGCCACTTGGGGAAGACCGAGAGCTGGACGAACTCCCCTTCCAGCGGCGGCTGTTGAGCGACCGTCGCGTACTCGCCGGGCGCCCGGTCCCGCCCATCGCTCCGCTCGCCGGCGGCGGTCTCGTCGGCGTGGGCCACATCGATCTGGAAGGGCCAGGTGACCGGCTTGCCGAACCAGATCAGCTTCCTGGTCCGCACGCGCAGCCGTACCTCGGTGGACTCCCCCGGCTCCAGGCGGGGCCGGCTCGGCGTGAAGCCGAACCGGAGCTCCTCACCCGCCTGTTGGCCCGCGAAGGCGATCTCCCCGGCGGTGTTGCCCTGGTTGCGCACGGCAACCCGGTAGCGGGCGCCGAGCCAGCCTCGCCTGCGCCGCGGCTGGAGTTCGCGCCGCAGCTCCCGGAACGCCTCGACGTGCACGGTCGTCTCCGGGACCCGGACCAGTTCCGGGTGTTCCACGGGCAGTACGCGCACGCCGAGCGGGATGTCCCCGGCCCGGACTTCGGGCGCGCGGGGCGGCGCGAGGCGGATCGTCACCGTTTCGGACGTGCCCGGGTACAGCGAGACCCGGGCCGGTTCGACGGTGCTCCACGCGGCGCAGTCGCCCACGGTCTCCAGCGTGTAGGCCTCGACGATGTCCCCGTCGTTGCGGACGGTCAGGGTCGTGGTCGCCTCACCGCCGGGCGTCACCGTCACCGGCGGAATTTCGATTTCGGCAGATGCAGCAGATGCGGTCACGCGGTGAACCTAAATGCGGTGGCGTCCGTTGTACGAGAGGCGGGAGGGCAATGGCCGGGCAGTCACAGCGCCCGTGGCGCACCCCCGCACTGCCCCCACTGTCCGTACCGCGCACGCACACGGCACGGCAGTCACGAATCGCACGGCGCACTTCACCACGACAGTCCCCTTGCCGGCCACGGCGAAGAGAGCGGCCCCCCACAGGTCTGGAATGAATCTCTAGAAACGAGTACGCATCGATGGCATTACACGAAGAGCAGAGCACGGTCACCATCCCGGCGCAGCTCCACAAGTCGCTCGAGCTGCGGGCGACGGTGCCCTCAGCCCCCCACACCAAATCCCACCGTGTCTCCGTGTCGGTCTACGCGGAGGACCTGATCCTGTACACCGGTGTCGTCCAGCAGCTGCGGCAGCGGCCCGAGGTGGAGCTCCTCGCGGAGGCCGAGGCCGACCGCGCGCAGGCTTCACTCGTCGTGGTGGACACCGTGGACGACGACGCGGTCAAACTGCTGAACCGGCTGCGTCACAACACCGCCACACGGACCGGGCTCGTCGTCAGCTCCTTCGGCCTCAAGGCGCTGCAGACCGTCGTGGAGTCCGGGGTCGCGGCCATACTCCGGCGGGCCGAGGCCGACCAGGGCCGCCTCGTACAGCTGGTCACGGCCCTCGCGAACAGGGAGGGCATGCTCCCCGGCGACCTGCTCGGCAAGCTCCTCGACCACCTCGGCGGTGTGCAGGGTTCCGTCCTGGACCCACGCGGGTTCAGCCAGTCCACTCTCACGGCCCGAGAGGCGGACATGCTCAGGCTCGTCGCCGAGGGCTTCGACACCGCCGAGATCGCGCAGAAGACGGCGTACTCGGAGCGCACGGTGAAGAACGTCCTCCACGAGGTCACCACCCGACTGCAGTTGCGCAATCGCGCCCACGCGGTCGGATACGCGATGCGGCACGGGCTGATCTAGCCCCCTGCCGGGCGGGGCCGTCCCTCCTGCCCTAAAGCGCAAGAGCTCTTCCCCCGGGACAGGCCCCTGCGGCCTGGCCCGGGGCCCCGCAGGCGGTGAGGGTGGTGCGCGAGACCGCTCCCAGACTGCGAGGTGGACCGTGACCGGCACCGCTGACCCCACCGGGCGACCCCGGCTGCGCAGAATCGGTGCCGCGCTGCTGCTGCTCACGCCCTTGCTCCTTGTCGGCGCCGTGTCCGGGCAGGGTCTGGGCGGCCGGGCCGAGGCCGACGCGGCGGATCCCACGGCGCCGAGCGCCGGACGGATCGCGTACGCCGGTACGGAGCACCGCAGCCTCGGAGAGGTCAGTACGACGACGTCCAGCGCGCCGCTCTTCGGCGCGGGGCCCGCCCACTTCGACCAACAGCCCTCCGCACGGGGCGACTTGACGGTCTTCACCAGCTTGCGCGACGACGTGAGGCCGCAGCTCTACCTGCGCGATGCGACCGGGGCCGTGCGCAAGCTGACGACCGGACGGGACGCCGCGCATCCACGCCTGACGCCGGACGGGACGTCGGTGGTGTTCGACTCGGCGGAACCCGGCGGTCCCGCCGGAGGGACCCAGCGGGACCTGTGGCTGGTGCGCACCGATGGTTCGGGGCTGCGCAGGCTCACCGACTCCCCCGCCGACGAGGTCTCACCCACCGTCTCGCCCGACGGCACCCGCATCGCGTACGCGAGCGACGCCGACCCCCTGCGCGGCTCGCAGGTCTACACGAGGGCACTGGACGGCGGCGCCGCGGCCCTCCTGAGCGGCAGCGAGGCAGGACAGGCCACCGAGCCCGTGTGGAACCCGGTGGACGACCCCGCCCACCGCGACCTCGTCGCCTATACGTTCACCGCGAGCGGACAGGGGAATCCGAGCCTGCGCGTCACCGACGGCAAGGGCACCGACGGCCCGCTCCTCGCGGGCGATGCCGCCAACTGGCGTACGAAGAGCGCCAGTTGGCTTCCCGACGGTGAGGGTCTGCTCTTCCTCAGCCCCGACCGCACCTGTGGCTGTGAGGGCGACTGGGACCATGTCTACCGGACCCGGGCACATACGCCGGACGCGCCGACGCTGGTCCTCAGCGAGAACCGCGCGGTCGACTCCCCGACCTGGCTCGGCCCCCTGGACGGCGGCAAGGTGATCGTCGCGCGCACCTCCGCGCCCGCCGTGCACGTCGCGACCCTCCAGGACGTCCGCCAGGACGGTTCGGACCCGCGGGACCTCGGCCTGACCATCCTCAAGGAGGACCCGGCGGCCGACACGAACACCGACCCGTCCCTCGATCCACTCTTCAACCCCGCCGCCGGATACGACCCTTGGGACGAGCGGCAGAACTACACACCGGACGGGCGGCGCATCGTCCTGACGCGTTTCGAGGACTCGCCGGACGGCCGGATCGAGCGGATCTGGCTCGCCGACGCCGACGGATCGCACGCAGCGCCGGTACCGCTCGCCGGGCGCGGCCCGAAGGACTGGGACACCGACCCCACGTTCTCGCCGGACGGCAAGTTCCTCGCGTTCACCCGGACGTCCCCCGGCGGAACCGGTGGCACCTCGGGGCCCGGCCGCATCCTGATCGCCGACGCGGCGACCGGGGCGATCGTCCACGAACTCACGCCCCCCGCAGGGCAGTCGGCGGGCGGTGACGCACAGCCCACCTGGTCCACCGACGGCGCCACCATCGCGTTCACCCGCAACGCGGTGATCAACGGGGGCGGCGGCAACAAACACATCTGGACCGTGCCGGTGAACGCTCTGGACCATCAGAGGGACTTCAGTGCCACGATCTGCCCCGGCGCCTGTGACGTGATCGACGACAGCCCGGCGTTCTCGCCGGACGGCCGCACCCTCGCCTTCAACCGCAAGGACGGCGGGGGCCGCGTCAACGAACGCGACGGCCTCGTCGTCGCGTCCGTCACCGGCGGCGACTGCAAGGTCGTGGCTCCCCCGGGGCTCGGCGGCAACCCCGACGCCTGCCGTCAGCCCTTGCCCGACACGTCCGAGGGCGGACCGTTCCAGCCGCGCGACGCGGCCTGGTGCGCCGACGGCAAGACCCTGGTGTTCAGTGCCCGCAGAGGCGTCGCCCCGAACCAGCCGGAGGCCCTCGTGGCGCTGGACCTGACCACCGGGAACGTCGGCTGGATCACGAGGACGCTCCCCGGCCGGCAGAAGGAGCCGAGCGTCCAGCAGTCCGTCGACCTGGTCGTCCGCGCGCCCGCCAAGCTGCCTCCCCTCACGGCCGGTTCGTCCACCTCGATCACCGTCACCGTCCTCAACAACGGCCCGGCCGCGTCCCCCGGCACGGTGTTCACCGCGGCGCCGCCCGCCGGGCTGCGCCTGGACGGACTGACCAGCCCGGGCGGGACGTGTCCCGCCGGATCCCTCCAGTGCGACCTGGGTGTCATCGCCCCCGGAGCGAGCGTGCCCGTCACCGTGCGCGTGACCGGCGTGAGCACCGGTGACCAGCACATCGGATGGTCCGTCAACGGAGCGGTGCTGGACCCCAGCCCGACGGACAACGCCGCCGAGACCGTCGTGCCGGTCACCCCCGTGCCGCAGCCTCCGACGAAACCTCCGACCATCCCGCCGACGACATCTCCCACCCCTCCGGCGCCGCCCCCGCCCACGGCGGGCCCCGGTGTGTCCGTCGCCGCGCAACCCAGCCCCGGCTATGTCGGCGGCCATGTCGTCGTCACGTACACGGTCCGCAACGGCCGCAACGCCCTGGCCACCGGACTGCGCCTCCGGCTCGGCCTGCCTCCGGACATCCCGCGCGGCGCCCCGCCCGCCGGCTGTGACGCCTCCCTCCTGTGCGCGCTGCCCGATCTGCCCCAGGGTGCCTCGGCTGTCGTGCGCGTCGTCCTCAACCCGCGCCGGGCCGAGCGCACCCAGGTCAGCGCCACGCTCACCACGACGGGCACCGACGCCAACCCTAACGACAACGCCGCCCGTATCCCGCTGCGCATCCTCCAGCCGCGCATCGTCGCCGTGCCTCCCCTCGGCAAGCCGGGATTCGTGACCTCGGTGCGCGGCAGGGACTTCCCTCCCGGCGCGCCGGTCTCCTTCACATGGCAGCCGGGCATCACGGCGGCGGCCGCACCGACGTTCCCGGGTCCGGACGGGACGTTCATCGGTCAGCTCCTCATCCTCACCAAGGACCAGACGGGACCCCGCGTCATCACCGCCGCCGGTCCGGGTTTCAGCCCGGTCACGACGGAGTTCCTCGTGGTGGCGGGCAGCGTGCAGCCGCCGGACGAAGTGGAGCGCCGATGATCCACGAAGTGGACGAGGGACTGAGGCTGCTGCTGGCCGAGGCGGGTCTGGAGGACGCCGGGGTGGAGCTCGTCTTCGACGCCCCGACCCGGGACTGGTCCGCGCGCCGCAACGCCCCGACGGTCAGCGTGTTCCTGTACGGGATCCGGGAGGACGCGGGGCGGCGGCGCTCCGGCACGGCCGAGGAGTACGACCCCGAAGGCCTGGTCGTCGCGTGGCGCACACCGCCGCGCTGGTTCGAGCTCGCCTACCTGGTCACGGCGTGGACCAACCGGCCGCAGGACGAACACCGGCTGCTCTCTCAGGTGTTGCGGTGCCTGATCGCCCAGGAGATGCTGCCCAAGCGGGTGCTCACCGGTTCCCTCGCCGAACTCGACCTCGCTGTGCCGCTGTTCACGGCGGGTGGCCCGGACGGCCCGTCCGCCCATGACGTCTGGTCGGCGCTCGGCGGTGAGCTCAAGGCGTCGATCAGCCTGACCGCCATCGCGCCGCTGGCCGGTGAGAACACACCGGCGGGACCACCGGTCACCGAGGGCCTGATCGTGCGGTCCGTCGCCTCGTCCACGGGGACCGACGACGACGTACCGAGGCGCCAGTTGCGCTACCAGGACATCCGCGATCCCGGGCCCGACGGGTTCTCCTCGCCCCGCGAGCGCCGGCCCACGCCCGCGCGCCGGCGGCGCGGAGGGCGTCAGGAATGAGCCAGGCCGTTCATGTGCTGTCCGGCACGGGGTCCGGCGAAGCCGACGACCACCTCTGGGTGCGGCTGCGGCACATCGAGCAGCGCGTGCGCGAGGCGGTCGCCGCGCGCCGCGCCGTCGACCCCGACCCGGACGACCCGTACCTCGGGCAGTACCTCACGCCCGAGGCGGTGCAACGGATCCTCGACGAGCCCGCCGCACCGAGCTCTGTCACAGCTGACCGTGTCGCACCCCCGCCCGGTTCGGTCCTGCACGAACTGACCACCGCGTTCGGCCTGTCACCGCTCGATGTCGATCTGCTGCTCGTCGCCGTGGCACCCGATCTCGACTCGCGCTTCGAACGGCTCTACGGCTACCTCAACGACGATCTCAGCCGCCGCAGGCCCACCGTGGGCCTGGCCCTCGAACTGTGCGGCCTGCCGGCCGCCGGCGCCGGGCGCTTCCGTCTCACGCCGTCCGCGCCGCTGGTCGCGGGCGGTCTCGTCGAGATCACCGAGCCCCAACGACCGCAACTCTCAAGAGTGTTGAGGGTGCCGGACCGGGTGACGGCGCATCTGCTCGGGGACCAGGAGCCGGACGCCCGGCTGCTCGGTGTGCTGAGCGCGCGGCGCGGCCGAGCGGCGTACCTCGCCGGGCCGGACGACGACCGTCACCGCGTGGCGGCTGCCGCCCGCACCGGCTGTGGTCTGGTTCACCTGCAGGACCGGGGCGGCGACGCCGGACGTCTCGCCGTCGCCTCGCTCGTGACCATGGGGCGCCGTCCGCTGGTAGTCGATGTCCCCGCCTTCGTCGTGGAGAGCGCCAAGGCGGCCACGGCCCACGTGCCGGCCGCCGGCCCGGCCCACGTGCTCGCCACCGAAGCCAGGCTGAGCGGCGGTGGCATCGTGCTCGGACCACTCGAAGCCCTGGAACCGGAGGCTCCCGAACGGGCGCTGCTGCTAAGGGAGTTGTGTGCCGCGGCCGACGGTGTCCCCCTCATCACGTACGGCAGGAAGGGCTGGGATCCGTTGTGGTCGGCGGAGAGCCCCGTACGCATCACCGTGGGTCCGTCCTCGTCGGAGCAGGCCGCCCGGCAGTGGCGGCAGGAACTGAGCAGCGCTGCGGAGGCCGTCGGAGTCGCGCACCCCCCGGCGTTCGACGACCTCGTCGGGGCGCTCGCCGCCCACCGCCTGGACTCCGGCCAGATGCACCGGGCCGCCACCGTCGCCACCCGGGTCGCCGTCCTCGCCGGGCGTCCCGTGACGGCAGCGGACCTGCGCGACGCCGTCCGGGCGCAGAACGGCGCCGGTCTTGAGCGCCTGACCCGCCGGATCGAGCCCGCGGTGGGCTGGGACGACCTCGTACTCCCCGCTGCCACGCGCCGCCAGCTCGCGGAACTCGCACTGCGCGCCCGGCACCGGGATCAGGTGCTCGGAAAGTGGCGGATGCGGCCGGGCGGTGGGCGGGGCCGGGGTGTCATCGCCCTGTTCGCCGGCGAGTCGGGCACGGGCAAGACCATGTCGGCCGAGGTCATCGCCGCCGACCTGGGCATGGAGCTATACGTCGTCGACCTGTCGACCATCGTGGACAAGTACATCGGTGAGACCGAGAAGAACCTGGAGCGGATCTTCGTCGAGGCGTCCGAGGCCAATGGCGTGCTGCTCTTCGACGAGGCGGACGCGATCTTCGGGAAGCGGTCGCAGGTCAAGGACGCGCATGACCGGCACGCGAACATGGGGTCGGCCTATCTGCTCCAGCGCATGGAGTCCTTCGACGGCATCGCCGTGCTCACCACCAATCTGCGCGCCAACCTCGACGAGGCGTTCACCCGGCGCCTGGACGTGGTCGCGGAGTTCCCGATGCCCGATGTGCGCCAGCGCCGCGCCCTGTGGGACCAGTGCCTCGGCACGGAGCTGCCACGGGACGAGGAACTCGACCTCGACTTCTGCGCGGAGCGCTTCGAGCTGGCCGGTGGATCGATCCGCGCCTGCACGGTGACCGCCGCCTATCTCGCGGCGGAGGCGGGCCGGCCGCTCGGCATGGCGCAGGTCGTCACCGCCGTCCTCCAGGAGTACCGCAAGCTCGGACGGCTCGTCCTGGAGAGCGAGTTCGGACCCTGGCTCGACGAGAGCCATCGCGGGCCGAACCGACTCTAGGGCTCTCGGCGCTGCCCCGCCCCGATGCGCGGCTGCACCCCGGGGACAGTCGCGGCTGCCCCGTCGGGCCGTGTGCGGCCTCAGTGCCCCGGGCTGTGGAAGGGACACCTCGGGCTACGGGAGAGACCGCGCGGCACACCGTCGGCCTGGGCCCGAGGACGTACCCGCAAAAGGCAGTGAGTCTGCCCCCTGCGCAGGACTTCGCGGCCTGTCGCACGGCGGCGCCGCATCCCAGACTCGGAAGTGACCCGAGTGACCGCCGACGTATTAGGGAGCGAGCATGCCTTCGTACCTCACCCCGGGCGTGTACGTGGAAGAGGTGCAGTCCGGTGCGAGGCCGATCGAGGGAGTCGGCACCGCGGTCGCTGCCTTCGTCGGCTTCGCGGAGACCGGGCCGTTCCATCAGCCGATCCTGGTGACCAACTGGGACCAGTACGTGCAGACGTTCGGCGGCTTCACCCCGGACACCTACCTCGCCCACTCGGTCTACGGCTACTTCGCCAACGGCGGCGGCACCGCCTACGTCGTCCGCGTCGGCGGCCCCGGCGCCGACGACACCTCGTCGAACGGCGACCGCCCGGCCGCGCAGGAGGCCGCCGAGCCCGTCGCGCTCGGGGGCTTCCTCTTCGCCGCGCTGCCCGGAAACGGCTCCGCCCTGTCCCTGGAGATCGGCGACCCCGACGGGGAGAATCCGCCCGAGGACCGCTTCAAGCTGCTGGTGCGCCAGGGCGACAAGGTCGCTGAGACCTACGACCTCTCCGTCCGCAAGAACGTCAAGGGATACGTCCTCACACAGCTGCGCGAGTCGAAGCTCATCACGGTCACCGAGCAGCGCGGCGTGGCGCAGAACCGCCCGCAGAGCCAGACCGTCGCGCTGCCCGCCGCCCCGGCCCCCGCCCCCGCCACGGCCTCCGCGTCCAACGGTGTCGCCCGCCTCGACCCCACCGAGTACGTGGGTGACGCGGCGGCCCGCACCGGGTTCTCCGGCCTGGAGGCCATCGACGAGATCACGATGGTCATCGTTCCGGATCTGATGAGCGCCCATCTGCGGGGCGACATCGACGCCGAGGGTGTCAGGACCGTCCAGCTCGCGGTGATCTCGCACTGCGAGCAGATGGGCGACCGGGTCGCCGTCCTCGACACCCCGCCCGAGCTGAACGCCCAGCAGGTACGCACCTGGCGCAACGAGGAGGCGGGGTACGACTCCCGCTACGCCGCCCTGTACTACCCCTGGATCAGCGTGTTCGACCCGGCGACCGGCCGGAACACCACGGTGCCGCCGAGCGGTCACGTCGCCGGCGTGTGGGCACGCAGCGACGCCGAGCGCGGCGTGCACAAGGCTCCCGCCAACGAGGTCATCCGTGGCGCGGTCGACCTCGACCTCCGGCTCAGCAAGGGCGAGCAGGACCTCCTCAACCCCATCGGCGTCAACTGCATCCGGGCCTTCCCGGGACGCGGCATCCGGATCTGGGGTGCACGCACCCTGTCCTCGGACCCGGCCTGGCGCTACCTGAACGTCCGCAGGCTCTTCAACTACCTGGAGGAGTCCATCCTGTTGGGCACCCAGTGGGTCGTCTTCGAGCCCAACGACGACCGGCTGTGGGCGAGCATCCGGCGCAACATCGGCGCCTTCCTCACCGAGGAGTGGCGCCGGGGCTCGCTCTTCGGCCAGAACCCGGACGAGGCGTTCTACGTCAAGTGCGACCGGAGCAACAACCCGCAGGAGTCGATCGACGTCGGACAGGTCATCTGCGAGATCGGTGTCGCCCCCGTCAAGCCCGCCGAGTTCGTGATCTTCCGTCTCTCGCAGTACTCCGACAGCACCAGCCTCGTCGACGAGTGAACAGCGGGCCTTCGGTGCCCGCACCCGGACGGTCCCACCCCTATGAAAGGTGATCCACAGCCATGGCAGATGGTGACGCTCTCACTACCCACGTCTTCGGCGTGCAACTGGGCGGATATCTGGTCGAGATGATCCAGGAGGTCAGCGGAGTCTCCGTCGAGGAAGACGTCGTCGAGATCAAGCAGAACACCAACCGGGGCGAGAGCATCATCCGCAAACAGCCCGGGGCGAGGAAGGCCGGCGAGGTCACGATCACCCGGGGACTCGACAAGAGCAGCGAGTTCACCAAGTGGATCAAGGAGACCCTGAACAAGGGCGCGATCAACTCCGCACGCCAGAACATCACCATCGAGTACAAGGACACCGAGAAGCAGACCGTTCGTCGCGTCAACCTCAAGAACGGCTGGGTGAGCAAGTGGGAGGGCCCCTCGCTGAAGTCCGGTGAGTCCACGGCGGCCACCGAGACCGTGACGATCCAGTTCGAGGAGATCGAGGTCGAATGAAGCGCCGCACCGTCTCGCCGGGCAGCCCCGAGGACTTCCTGGACATGCCGGACACCGGGCAGGGCGTGCCACAAGGACCCGCTTCGACGACGCGTTCCCCGGCGCACCGGCAGAACGTCGGCACGGAGTTCGAGTTCGAGCTGCCGCGCGGGTACGTCGACGAGGACGGCAACGTCCATCAGCACGGCTCGATGCGCCTGGCCACCGCGCGCGACGAACTCCGTCCGCAGATCGACCTGCGGGTCAAGGAGAACCCGGCGTATCTCAGTGTGGTGCTGCTGAGCCAGGTCATCACCCGGCTCGGCGACATCAACGACGTGCACGCCGGGATCGTGGAGCGGATGTACGCCACGGACGTCGCCTTCCTCCAGGACTTCTACCGACGCATCAACAGCGAGGGCCATACGCACGCCGCAGTGACCTGTCCGCTGTGCAGCGGTTCGTTCGAGGTGGACTTCTCGGGTGGGCGCCTGGGGGAATCGTGACGTACGCGCTCCCCCGCCTCCGTGAGGAACTCGCGTACGTGGCCTATCACTTCCACTGGCAGCGTGAGGACATCCTCGACCTCACCCACGCCGAACGTCAGCAGTGGGTGCGTGAGATCGCGCGGATCAACACCCGCGCGAATGAAGGGGGTTGACGGGATGGGGCTCTGGGACAGGTACCGCCGCGCCACGGACCGGCCGGTCCAGGGGGCCACCACGGACCGATCCGCGCCGGCTTCCGTCCGAGACGGTGGGCCGTCCTCGGGGTCCGACCCGGCCCCCTCGCGTCAGCCCGGCGACTGGGACGGCGGCTGGCGGCAGCTCGCCCCGCCGACGATCACGGTCGCGCGCTCGGCACGCGGCGTCAGCGACGGGCTGCGGTTCCGGTCACAGCTCACCGCGTGGCAGAACCCCTCCTTCGGCACGGACCTCGGACACGCGGTCGTGCCGGACGCCCCCGTGGGCCTCATCCACGGGGTGACCCGCCCTGCGACCGCGCGCGACACGGCGGGGGCCGACGGCGGGCCACTGCTCCTCCGCGCGGTCCGGCGGCAGTCCGGGCCCGACGCCACACCGGAGCCCGCCGAAGTCTCCGAAGCCGCGGGCCCCGGGGGCGCCGCCGCCATGCCGGTAAGCCGCTCCGGCCGAGCCGAGAGGTACCGGAGCGCCGGGAGTAGCGGGAGCAGCGTGGGCCGCGAGAATCCCGCCGCCCCTGGGGGCCCGGTGGTCCCGGGACGCGCTACCGACACGAGCCCCTCGCTGCCGTCCCGACAGATCAGCAGGGCTGTCGTACCCCCGGACGGGGGCGGGGCGACCGGAAGCGGGCACTCGCACCGAGGCGACACGTCAGGCGGGACGGACCCGCATGCCGTACGTCCGGAGCGACGTGGCCCCGACGCCCCTCTGCTCCCTCGACGGCAGCTTCGCGCGGTCGTCCCAACTGCCGTACAGAGAGCCCCAGTTCGACGTGACAGCGCAACCCCCGCGCCTCCCGTCGACGAATCCGGCGCACCCTCGCTCTCCGCCCCCGGAGGCGAGGGTGCGCCCACCCGGCCCCGGCCGGCGGGCCCCGATCTGACCGTCGCCCTGCGCCCGGCGATGCGGCTGCGCAGTGTGCCCGCATTCCCGCCCCAGACCCCCGCGTCGACGCCCCACGGAGGTAGGCCGGGCGTCACGGCACCCCTCGGCCGTAGCAAGAGCGCCGGACCTTCAAACGGCCCCGCCTCGTCGCGCGGGGCCACGGGGCAGCCGAGCGGGAAGGCATCCGCGTCAGCTGACGTCCAGCGCAGCCCGGCCCCCGCTCCCGGCACTTCGCCGTCCCCGGCCGTGCGGCCCGTACTCGGTGGCCCGGCGCCTGATCCGGGCGCGGAGGACACTCCGCCGGCCCCGTCCGAGGCCGGCGCGAACGTGGTCGCCCCCGGTGCCGGCCCCACGCCGCCGCCCCCGTCCATGCCCCTCGCACCACACCGGCTCGCCCCCTCATCCCCTACACCGGCGTTGAGTCACACACCCGATGCGCCCGTTTCCCCCACGCCGGACATCCAGCGCAGTCCGGTGACGGAAGCCGCCTCTGCCCCTGCCCCTGCTTCCGAACGGGACACACCCGCGCGCCCCCCGCTCGGCACGGCAGGGCGTGAACTGCCCAACGGCTTCGCCTCGCCCGGCCCCGCCTCGGCCATCGCCCCCGAAACCGAGCCGACGACTCCACCCACGCCCCTGCCACTCACACAACGGCACCAATCCAGTCGCCCACCCACAACACCCGCGACGGGCACCCCATCCCAGGCACTCACTCCCCCGACGCCAGAAATCCAGCGCGGCCCCGCACGGAAGGCCGCCCAGAAACCGGGCACTCCCGTACGCCCCCCGCTGGGCGAGCCACTGCACGATCTGCCCGCCAGCGCGCGGCCGTTGGTCTCCCCGCCATCAGGCCCAGCAGCCGCCCCCGCCCAGGGGACAACGCCCCCGTCTTCACCCCTGCCCCTCGCCCAGCGCCAGGCCGCCCCCCAGTCCGCCGGGCCCGCATCATCGACTCCGGCCCCTACGAACGGCCAGACGCCCACGCCCGGGGGAGGCGCTCCCCAACTGCCTTACCCCGAGCGCTCTTCGCATCCCCGGCCCCACAGCGGCCTCGGCACCCCGCTGCACTCGTTGCCGCCGACAGCCACCGCTCCGGGCACGCCCCTTCTGGGCCGGCGCCCCGGCCTGGCCGAGCGGCCCGCCACACCCGGAAGCCCCATCTCGACCGCCACGCCGCCGAGTTCATCCGGCCCGCAGGCCGGTCGAGAGTCCCTGTCCGTACGGGGCACACCCGGTGGCCCTCCCGTGCAACGCGCCCGGACTACGCGCGGCGCCGGCGGGCATGCCCCGCGCGTCGGCAAGGACGGGGGCGGGATCACCCCTTCGGCCAAGGCACGCGCGACGGGCCGGTCAGTGTACGGCGCCGCGCGCGCCCTTCCGGTTCTGCGGCGCTCGCGCGCGCTGCTGCCCGAGCGGTCGCTGGACGTGAACACCGTGACCAGTTCGGCCTTCTCGGCGACCTCGCCCACACCTTCGCCGACCGTCAACCGACCTGTCGCTGCCGCGCGTTGGAGCCGTGAACCGGCCCCCGTCGTCCAGTCGGCACCGTCCCGCCGGGGAGAAGCGCCACCGGGCCCACCCCGCTCGTCAAAGGCGCGCGTCCCTCGCGATGAGCCCCCGCGCCAGAGGGAGATCCGGACCTCTCCCGGCTCGTCTTCGGCGACGAACCCACCGTTCCCGGCGGTGCGATCCACCCTCGCGGCGGGGGATCCCCCGCCCTCCGCACAGGACGCCGCCCACTCGCCCACCGCGAACGCTGTCCCCGGGGCGAGTCCACGCCGCCGTACCCTGGTCGCGCGTCCCGCAGCGCCTGGCGCGGCTGAGTCCGTTCAGCGCCTTCCGCTCGCGACGGCGCCGCCCACGGCAGCGCCCCCGCCTCTGGAGACGACGGCGCCCGGCGCGGTCGGTGATCACGACACGACGCCGTTCAATGCGGCCGTTCGGACCAATCCGGCAAGGCGTGCGGCGATCCAACGCGCCCCCGAGGACACGGATCCCCCCGACGTTCCGCAGCCCCCACCGGCCCACTCACGCATCCCAGTAGCGGTGAAGAAGACGTCGTCATCCGGCGAGAGGAGCAGCACGCCGTCTCAGCGCGGCGACGGGATCGATGTGGAGGACCTCGCCAGGCGGCTCATCGACCCAGTGACCAGACTGCTGCGCTCGGACGTGCGGCGTGGACGAGAACGTGCCGGACGGCTGTACGACGGCCGCCGCTGAGAAGTAGGGACTCCAGCACATGACCACCGACGACATCTTCGCGACCACGCCGTTCTTCCGGCTCGCCATTGGCGGCAACGACCTCGGGACCTTCCAGACCTGCTCGGGGCTCGGCGCCCAGGTCGAGGTCGAGACGTATGCCGAGGGCGGCAACAACAATTTCGACTGGCAGCTGCCGGGCCGGGTCACCTGGTCGAACATCACCTTCACCCGTCCCGTCACCAAGGAGACGATCAAGATCGCGCGCTGGTTCGATCAGATCGTCAAACAGGTCACGCCCAAGGACGGCGAGATCGTCGCGCTCAAGCCCGATCGCACGCCCATCATCAGCTGGCAGGTGCTCGGCATCGTGCCGGTCCGCTGGCAGGGGCCGTCGTTCGATCCCTCCGACTCGCAGGCAGCCGTCGAAACCCTGGAGATCGCGCACGAGGGCCTGAAGGTTTCCTGACGACCCATCAAATAACCGCTTCGGCAACGACCTTGCGCACATCTCGCTCGGTCGCCGTGACCGCACACGAAGGGAGGGACCGACATGGCCCCCGCTGTCCGTACGAGCCGTGCCCGCGCCAAGCTCACGATCATGGAGCCGCCCGCGAAGGTCGGCGCCAAGCCCGGCGGCGTACTCGCCCTGGTGGAGCTCCAGTTCAATCCGTCGTCCCTCTCGCTGAGCAAGAACACCGAGTGGCGGCGCACCCCCTCCCGGATGGCGGGGCAGTCCGCGCTGCCCGAGTTCGTCGGCAGCGGCCCGCGTTCGCTGAACCTGGAGGTGTTCCTCGACGGGACCGCCAAGCACGACAACTCGGTGGAACAGGCAGTGGAGAAGCTGATGAAAGCGTGTGTGCCGACGCGGAGCAGTCTGGCGCGGAAGAAGCCCGCGAGTCCCTGGGTGCGCTTCAACTGGGGTTCCACCAAGAGCACGGCGTTCAACGGCGTGATGTCCCAACTCTCCGTCACCTACACGTTGTTCGACGCCGACGGAAAGCCCCTTCGCGCGAAGTGCAGCCTCTCCATCGAGGAAGCGAGCGTCGACCCGCCGGGCCAGAACCCCACCTCGGGCGCGCGCGAGGCGCGCAGCACCCACCGGATCGTGCCGGGTGACAGCCTCCCGCTGCTCGCCTGGCGGGAGTACGGGGACGCCACGGCCTGGCGGGTGATCGCCGAGGCCAACGACATCGACGATCCGATGGTGCTCGTGCCCGGCACCGAACTGCTCGTGCCGGGCACGCAGAGTGCCCTACGGGAGGAGACGCCATGACCACGCCCGAGGCACAGGGCGGGCGTTCCTTCGCCGCCGACCCGATCGTGGAGGCTCCCTCGGAGCTGCCGACCGAGTGGATCACGCAGTTGGTGAGCTGCGTGGTGGACGAGAACGTCGGGCTGCCCGACGAGGCGGTCCTCATGTACCGCGACCCGGACCACGAACTGCTCAAGGCGACGGGCATCACCATCGGCACCGTACTGCGCATCTCGGTCGTCACCGTGCGGGGACAAGCGCGGGAGCTGCTGTTCACCGGGGAGGTGACGGCCCTGGAACTGGACAGCGACACCACCGGGTCGTTCACCGTGCTGCGCGCGTACTCCAAGGCACACCGGTTGCAGCGCGGCCGCCGGGTGGTGGCGTACCGGAACATGACGGCCTCGGCCATCGTGCGCAAGGTCGCGGCCGGGGCCGGGCTGGCCTGCGGGCGCGTCGAGGCAGCGCCGATCACGTACAAGCAGTTGTCCCAGGCCAACGTCTCGGACTGGGACTTCCTGCAGTTCCTGGCCGGTGAGAGCGGTGCTCAGGTGCGTGTCGACGACAAGGGGCTGCTCCAGTTCACGAAGCCGAAGCCCGCCGCGTCGGCGCCCGCCCCGTCGACGTCGGCCGCGCAGAGCCCACTGGTCCTGGAGCACCCGCGCAATCTCCTGGCCCTGCGTGCGGTCCTGACCGGAGCCGACGGGGCGGGGAGCGTCGAGGTGCGGGGCTGGGACGTCAACACGAAGACACCGCTGGTGACCCGACGGCCGTCCGTGATCAGCCGAACCGTGACCCCGGGGATGAAGCCGTCCGTGGTGAGCAGCGCGTTCGGCGGCTCCTCCCGGCTGACGGTCACCGACATGCCGTACCGCACCCAGGCGGAGACCGAGGCGGTCGCCACCTCGGTCGCGGGGTTGGTGAGTTCGGGGTTCACGGAGCTGGAGGCAGTCGTCGAGGGGAACCCGATGCTGCGGGCCGGAGTACCGGTGGCCCTCGGCAACGTCGGCCCAGCGTTCTCCGGGCGTTACACGGCGACCGCCGCGCACCACGTTCTGGAGCCACACGGGGGCTACCGGACGACGGTCCTCGTCAGCGCGTCCCCCGACCGTTCCCTCGCGGGCCTGGCCGCCGGCGCCAACGCGCCCTCCCGGGGGCCGCGCATGCCGGGCCTCGCGATCGGAGTGGTGTCCAACATCCGCGAGCCGGGCGGCGGAGGGCGTGGCTGGGTGCGGCTCAAGTTCCCGTGGCTCGACGCGGACTACGAGACGGACTGGGTACGCACGGTGCAGTGGGGCGGCAAGGGCGGGGGCGGTGTGTTCAGCCCCGAGGTCAACGACGAGGTGCTGGTCGGATTCGAGCAGGGGCTCCTCGACGCTCCGTATGTCATCGGCGGCCTGTACAACGGCGTGGACAAGCCCTCGCCGCACCGGGGGCCGCTGGTCGACCGGTCGCGGGGCACGGTCAACCGGCGTTCCCTGGTGTCCCGTTCGGGCAACCGCGTGGAGCTGCTCGACACCCCGGGCCGGGGGCCGTCCGGGGTGCGGCTCGCCAGCGGCGACGACCGGCTCGAAGTGCGGCTCGACGAACGCCGCAACCGCATCTCCCTGACCGTGTACGGACCGGGTGCCGCTCGCCCCATGAGTTCCGTGACCCTGTCCCCGACCGGGATCACCCTCGACGCGGGGGCGGGCAAGGTGACCGTGAAGGGCGCCTCGGTCGACATCGACGCGAAGGCCGACGTCAAGGTGGACGGCACCGCGGTGAACATCGTCGGCAAGACCGCGGTCAACGTGGACGGAGGCCTGCTCGCCGTCTTGAAGGCACGACTCATTCGCATCAACTGACGTGCACAAAAAAGTGTAATGACGCTCCGTCAGCTCCTCTCGTCTTATGGCCATCAGACCGGCAAGGAGAGATCGCCATGCCCCCCGCAGCCCGCACGGGCGACGCCACCAGTCACGGCGGCATCATCGCCACCCCGCCACCCGGGGCGGTCGCGGTCGCCACCGTGCTCATCGGGGGCCGCCCTGCCGCCGTCACCGGCAGCCTCCACGAGTGCGTCGTCCCTCCGCATCTGGCGCTGGGTCCGGCGAACCTGGTCCTGCCGAATCCGGCGGCGCTCGTCTCCGGCGAGGTGCTCATCGGCGGGTTGCCCGCGGCGCGCATGCGGGACCAGACGACCTGCGGAGCACAGATCGTGAGCGGCGCGTTCGACGTCCTCATCGGGGGGCCGATGTGAGCGAGAAATTCATCGGGCGCGGCTGGGGCTTTCCGCTGCGCGTGGGCACCACCGGCGGTATCGGCATGGTCGAGCGGGACCGGGAGATCGAAGAGGCGATCCGGCTCGTGCTCGGCACCGCGCCGGGCGAGCGGCCGATGCGGCCCGAGTTCGGGTGCGGCATCCACGACTACGTCTTCGCCCCGGGCGACGGCGCCACCGCCGGGCTCATCGCCCAGGAGGTGCACGTGGCCCTGGAGCGCTGGGAGCCACGCATCGAGGTGACCGACGTGGCCATCGCGTTCGACGCCGTGGACGACGGCGTCCTCTACATCGACGTGCGGTACACGGTGCGGTCCACCAACGACCGCCGCAACCTCGTCTTCCCCTTCTACACGATCCCGTCCGAGGAGGGCGCCGGAGACGGCACCTCGTACGGAGAGGCGAGCTGATGGCCCTGCCCTCACCCAATCTCGACGACCGCCGCTTCCAGCAGCTGGTCGACGAGGCCAAGCGGTACGTTCAGCAGCGCGCCCCCGAATGGACCGACCACAACGTCTCGGACCCGGGTGTGACGCTGATCGAGACGTTCGCGTACATGGTCGATCAGCTCCTCTACCGCCTCAACCGGGTCCCGGAGAAGAACTACTCGGCGTTCCTCGACCTGCTCGGCATCCAGCTGTTCCCGCCGGCGGCGGCCACGGCGGAGGTCGACTTCTGGCTGTCGGCTCCGCAGCCCGAGACCGTGACGCTGCGCGCCGGTGCCGAGGTCGCGACGGCGCGCAGCGAGACGGAGGAAGGGGTGGTGTTCGCCACCACCCAGGAACTGCCCATCATTCCGAGCGAGTTGACGACTCTGGTGACGGCGCCGGTCGGCGGGGAGCAGACGGTCCGTACGACGGCGCTGGCCGAAGGCCGTGACATCCCGTGCTTCCAGGCCGTTCCCGCGCCCGGCGACGCCATGCTGTTCGGGCTGCCCGCGGCCGTGCCCCGGTGCATCGTCTCGGTGCACCTCGACAGCCGCGTCGAGGGTGTCGGCGTGGACCCGCGTCAGCCACCGCTGGCCTGGGAGGCGTGGGACGGCGCGCGCTGGCTGCCCTGCGAGACCGGCTCCGACACGACCGGCGGACTCAACCGGCCCGGCGAGGTGATCGTGTACGTCCCGGCGGGGCACACCGCCTCGGTCGTCGCGGGCACCCGCGGGGGCTGGCTGCGCTGCCGGGTCACACAGCCGGCGCCGGGGCAGCCGTTCTACTCGGAATCGCCGACAGTGCGCGAGGCCGAGGTGTTCACCGTGGGCGGTACCGCTTCCGTGGAACACGCGGAGACGGTGACCGACGTGCCGCTCGGGATGGCCGAGGGGGTCGCGGGCCAGCGATTCTCCGTGGCCCGGCCGCCGATCCTGCTCGACGGAGAGCCGCCCGTGGTGGAGGTGTCCTCGCATCAGGGCTGGCAGACGTGGCGGGCGGTCGAGCACTTCGGCGACTCCTCCCCGGACGACCGTCACGTGGTGATCGACGCGACCTCGGGCACCTTCGCGTTCCCGCCCGCCGTGCGCGAGCCGGACGGATCGCTGCGCACGTACGGCGCGGTGCCCGAGAAGGGCGCGCACGTGCGGGTGCCCAGCTACCGGACGGGCGGCGGGGCGGGCGGGAACGTCGCGCGCGGCGCGATCTCGGTGCTGCGCAGCTCCGTTCCGTACATCGCCCGGGTGGAGAACCGGGAGGCGGCGCGCGGTGGCGTCGACGGGGAGAGCGTGGCCAACGCGAAGCTGCGGGCGCCGGGCGCGCTGCGCATGCAGGAGCGGGCGGTCACCGCCGAGGACTACGAGATCGTGGCCCGTCAGGCCGCGCCGTCGATACGCCGGGTGCGCTGCGTGCCGGCGGCCACCGCCGAGGGCGGTGCGGTGCGGGTGCTCGTGGTGCCCGACGCGGTCGCGGACGAGGGCGAGGGCGACCGGCTGCGCTTCGAGCAACTGATCCCGTCCGAGCAGGTGTTGCGGGCCGTCGCGGCCGCGCTGGACGAGCGACGCCTGGTCGGTACGCGTCTCGTCGTGGAGCCGCCCGCCTACCAGGGCGTCACGGTCGTCGCCCGGCTCGTGGTGCCCACCGGCCGGGCCGACCGGGTGCGCGAGGCCGCGCTGGCAGCGCTGTTCGCCCATTTCAACCCGCTGCGCGGCGGGGCCGACGGGGAGGGCTGGGCGTTCGGCAGGCCCGTGCAGTACGGAGAGGTGTTCGGCGTGCTCCAACGGGTCGGCGGACGCTGCCTGGTGGAGGAGGTCAAGCTGTTCCCCGCCGACCCGATCACGGGGCGCCGCGGCGCCCCGGCCGAGCGGGTCGACGTCGGCGCCAACGCGCTCGTGTTCTCGTACCAGCACCAAGTAGTCGTCGTCGAGGCCGACTTGGACGGTGACGACCGATGACCAGGGCCGCGATTCCGGGGCTGGCGAGCCGCCATCCGATGGGCGGCCTGCTGCCCGCGCTGTATGCCGAGGACGATCTGGCGCAGCGGTTCACCGCCGGCCTGGACACGGTCCTCGCCCCCGTCTTGTCCACCCTCGACAACCTCGCCGCCTACCTCGATCCGCGTCTGGCACCGCCGGACTTCGTCGAGTGGCTGTCGTCGTGGGTGGGTGTCGACTCCGTCCCCGGACTGCCCGGGGAACTGCGCCGCGAGGTCGTCGTCCGCGCCATGGAGCTGCACCGCAGACGCGGCACGCGGCGCGGCCTCGTCGAACGGCTCGGGCTGTGCCTAGGAGTGGAGGCGGAGGTCGTGGACAGCGGCGGCGCGGCCTGGTCGCCGACCGCCGGTTCGGAGCTGCCCGCCAAGTCGGCCGAGGAGGTGGTGGTCCGCGTGTGGCCGGGGCGGACGGGCACCGTGGACCAGGCCAGGGTGCACGACATCGTCCGGGCGTCGTGCCCCGTCCACGTCACGTGCCGGGTCGAGATCCTGCCCGGGCCGCCGGTCCGCGAGGGGAGTTGAGAGCATGCGCTCATGTCCCGCGTGCGGCACCGCGAACGGGGACGTCTGGACCCTGCCCGATCCGCCCGTACACGAAGGGAGTTGAGACTATGCGCTCATGTCCCGCGTGTGGCACCGCGAACGGGGATACGGACGACTTCTGCGGCAACTGCGGCTCCTACCTGGGGTGGTCCCGCGAGAGCGACGGGCCCGAGCCAGGCACGTCGGCACCAGGGGGCACTGCGGAGCGGGGCACGTCGGCACCGGGGAGCACCGCCGGACCGGCGGCCACGACCAACTCGCGTGCCACGGAGGCCGGCTCGGTGCCACCAGCCGGCCGCGACGCGGCTGCACCGGGCAGCGCGCGGGAGGCGGACAGCGCGCGGGGCCCCGCTTCGGCGGCCGAGCCCCGGCCCGCAGGTCATCCCGCCCCCGCCACTCCCCCACGCGCCGCACCCACCGACCGCGCCCAGCCCGAACCACGGTCACGGTCACGGTCGTCGGACCCGGCCGCACCCAGACAGCCAGCGCCTTCGGCCCCGCTGCGGGCTGGCTCGGCGGATGTCACCCCCATCACCGCCGTCCAGCCCGCCAAGCCGGTGGCGGCGCGGCCCGTCGTACGGGCTGCCGAGGTGCGCGAGGCGGCCGGCCCGCCCTGTCCGGTGTGCGCCACGCCGAACCAGCCCGGGCGCAAGTTCTGCCGGCGCTGCGCCGCACCGCTCGATGTGCCGGAGCCGACGGCTCCGCTGCCGTGGTGGCGCACCCGTTGGCCGTTCCGTCGCCGGGTGCGCGGCGGCTCGGGGCGCGTCTTCCGCACGCTCGTCATCCTGGCCGTCCTGGCCGTCCTCGCGATCGGTGCCCTGTTCCTACTGCCTGCGGGGCGCGCCCTGTTCGAGGACACCCGGGACAAACTCAGCGGAGCGACCGCCATCAGCCCCTCCGGAGTCACCGCGAGCGCCGAGATCCCCGGGCACCCGGCGGGGAACGCCACGGACGGCCTCAACAACAAGTACTGGGGCGCCCCCTCGATCGGCGACTCGCTGACGTTCACGTTCCGGGCACCGTTCCGTCTGGTGGACATCGTCGTGACCGGCGGAGCGTCGACGGACCCCCAGGTGTACTCCGGCGAGGCACGGCCCATCGCCCTCGACCTCGTCACGACCACGTCGAACGGGCAGGTGTCCCACAAGGCGATAACCCTCAACGACAAGCCCGGCTCACAGACCGTCCCGACGGGCATCAGCGACGTCGTCACGGTCCAACTCGTCGTGCGATCGGCGGCGGGGACGGGGTCGGGGCGCCATATCGCCCTGGCAGAGGTCGAGTTCTTCAAGCGGAGCTGACAGCACGCTCCGCCGGGGGCGGGCGGAGTGCACGGGTGCTGCGGGCCGGTGAGCGCTTTGGTTCTGGCGGTGTAGGCACCGGCCGATGGCGCGGCAGCCTGGGAACACTGACGGGCAAGGCCACCAACCAATACCTGACGCACCGTCAAGTAGTGCAATCCGAACGGCAAAAGCGCAGACTCACGCCCGCACGAGGTCGAGTGAGGCCTCGCTGAAGGCGCGGACGCGGGCCGTGGCGCCTTCGGCGAGCCACACCAGTCCCCATTGCACGGCTGGGGCATCCTCGAAGGGCACATACGCGACGTCGGGGCGGGCGAAGTAGCGCCTGGCGTGGGCGCCGACAACGGCGACTCCCTCCCCCGCGCCGACGAGCGTCAGCATCTCGGTGAACGTCGAGGCCGACGGGCCGAGTTCGATGGGGAGTCCGGCGGGCGTCCGGCGCGGTGCCCGGTCGTCGCGCAGGGAGTCCGGCAGCGTCTCGGGGATCTGCAGCACGGTGACGCGGGCCAGGTCCTCCATGGAGACGGCCGCGCGGCGGGCGAAGGGATGCCCGGTCGGTACGGCGAGCATGCGTGCTTCCCGCACCAGGACCGGCCCCATGACGATGCCCTGCTCCCGCATCGGATGGCAGGTGAGCGCGATGTCCACCTCCCCGCTGCGCAGCCACGGCAGGACTTCCGGCAGCCGCGCTTCACGGATCTGGACGTCGCAGTCGGGATGCCGGGTACGAAATGCCTGCGCCGCCCCGACCAACAGCTGGCCCGCGGCCGGCCCGTTGAAGGCGACCCGCAACAATCCCGTCAGGCCCCGTCCGGCATCGACGGCCCGGCCGAAGGCGTCGGCGATCCGGTCCCATGCGGGCCGAACCTCCTCGTACAACTGCCGCCCCACCGGAGCCAGTTCGACGCGGCGGCTGGTTCGGTGGAACAGCGGAACGCCGATGCGGCGCTCCAGCTTGGCGATCGTCTGACTGACCCGGGCCGTGGACACGTGCAGCCGCTCGGCGGTACGGCCGAAGTGCAACTCCTCGGCGAGCGTCAAGAACGCCTCCACCTCGTACCGCTCCAACATCCCCGAACCCCTTCATCGTCAACCGGGGCTTAACGATCGTTGCCCAGGTACGCGTTGATGCCAAGACCCACCCGCAGCAGGATCGAAGACGTCGGAAACCACCTGACCTGCTGACCTGACCTGCTGGAGAACATCATGTACGTCACTCACGACCGCGCCCTGACCGCCCTCGCGCATGACACCGTCGCGGTGGTCGCGGAACTCAGGGACCGCACGGAGATCACCGACGCGCTCTTCCGCTTCGGCCTGGGTCAAGACCTCAAGGACAAGGCGCTGTTCGCCTCGGCGTTCAGCGCCGACGCCGAGCTTGACTTCCGTCCGGCCGCCGCCAAGTGGGGAGCCAAGCCGCCGCTGATGTCGGGACGGGACACCATTGTCACCACCATCCTGGGCATGTTCACCGGCCGGGTGGACACCACCCACCAGGTCACCAACCCGCGAATCACCATCAACGGCGGCACCGCCCACCTCACCGCCCTGGTGGAGGCCCAGCACCTGCTCATCGCCGACCGCACCAAGCATGCGCTGCTCAAGAACCCCTACGACGTCGACCTGGTACGCGACGGCGACCGCTGGGTCATTCGCCGGCTCGTCATCGACAACACCTGGTTCGTCGGCGAACCCACCGCCATCTTCGGCTGACCCCTGGCTCCCCGGCTCTGCGGAACCGCACGAGGACCGCCCCGCAGCCGGCCACCCCGCAAACCCCACACAACTCCCCCAAGAAGGTGTGCCATGAAGTTCGCCGTGCTCGGCGGAACCGGACGGATCGGCTCCAGGATCGTCCAGACCCTCACCACAGACGGACACGAAGCCAGGGCGCACGCGCGCTCCACCGGCGTGGACCTCCTCACCGGCACGGGACTCGCCCCGGCGCTGGCGGGAGCCGACGTCGTCATCGACGCGACGCAGTCGCCCACCACCGACGACACCTCCGCGGACTTCTTCCGGACTGCGACAGCCAACCTCCTCACCGCGGCCGACGCGGCCGGAGTCCAACACGCCGTCCTGCTGTCGATCGTCGGCGTGGACCGGGTGCCAGACCTCGGCTACTACCGGGCCAAGGTCCTCCAGGAGGAGCTGTTCAAGGCCGGTCCACTGCCCTACTCCATCGTCCGCGCCACCCAATTCTTCGAGTACATCGACGAAATCATGTCCTGGTCCACCCAAGGCCGCACCGTCCGCCTGCCCACCACCCTGGTGCAGCCCATCGCCGCCGCCGACGCCGCGCGCGCCCTCGTCGACATCGCCACCGGCCCTCCCCTCCAAGGCGTCCGCGACGTCGCCGGCCCCGACGCCATCCCGCTGGACGAACTGGGCCGGATCACCCTGGCCGCCCACGACGACGGCCGCACTACCCTCACCGACGACACCGCCGGCCCCTTCGCCGCCGCATCCGGCGATGCCCTCATACCGGCAACCGGCGGCCACACCGGCCCCACCCACTACCGAGACTGGATCCGCAAGGTCACAGGTCCGGTCCCTCACCCAACTTGCGAGACCTGGTAGGCGATCCCCTCTTCGACCAGACACCCGTAGCCCTCCGTGCAGCTCGCGCCCCGCCTACCGCTGACCGGATCGGTCCGCTACCGGACCCGATGCGGCCTGTCGCCGCCCCGCCCGCGCGGCACAGGCTTGGGACATGACCCGAGCGCTGATCGTCATCGACGTCCAAGAGTCCTTCCGTGCCCGTCCGCTGTGGGCGACCATTTCCGATCCGAAGATCGCCGACCAGGTGAACCGCCTGGTCCAGCTCGCTCGTCGGGCCGGGGACCCGGTGGTGTGGGTGCTGCACTCCGAGCCCGGCAGCGGCGACGTCTTCGACCCGGCCCTCGGCCATGTCCGGCTGATGGAGGAGCTGGAGCGGGCGGACGGGGAGCCGCTCATCCACAAGACGTCGCACAACGCCTTCACCACCACCAACCTGCAGCAACTCCTCACAGAGCGCGGTATCCGCGAGCTCACCATCTGCGGCATCCGCACCGAGCAGTGCGTGGAGACCACCACCCGCCTCGCCGGCGACCTCGGCTACCAGGTCACCCTTGCCATCGACGCGACCGCGACCAACCCCATCCCGCACCGGGACGCTCCCGCCGGGCAGAGCGTCGCCGAACTCCTTGCCGATCCCCGAACTCTGCCCGCCGCAGAGGTCATCAGCCGCACCGAGTACGCCCTCGCCGGACGCTTCGCCACCATCGCGACCGTCGAGCAGCTGGAGGCGGCGGCAGCACTTCCGGCATGATGACCGAATCGTGAGCCACATCGTCTTCTTCCTGGTGCCCGGAGTCCACTTGCTGGACTTGGCCGGCCCCGCGCAGGTCTTCTCCACGGCCGCCGACTTCGGGCACCCCTACACGCTCTCCTACGTCGCCGAGCAGCCACAGGTCCCCACCGCGCAGGGGCTGCCGCTGCTGGCCGGGCTCGACTGGCCCGAGCTCGGGCCCGAGGATCTGATCCTGGTACCGGGATGGCGGGCAGCCACCCTGGCCGACACCCACGCCATCGGCGCCGCCTCCCTACAGGTCCTCCGGGACCACCACGCCAGGGGCGGGACGGTGGCGAGCGTCTGCGCCGGAGCCGAGGCGCTCGGCCGGGCCGGTCTGCTCGACGGCCGGCACTGCACCACCCACCACGAGGTGCAGGACGAGCTGGCGCTGCGCCACCCCAGGGCGGTGGTGGTCCGCGACGTCCTGTTCACCACCGACGACCGGGTGATCACCTCGGCCGGCATCGCCAGCGGCATCGATCTGGCCCTGCACCTGGTCGCGACCCGGCACGGCCCGGCCGTCGCCGCCCAAGTGGCCCGGGACATGGTCGTCTACGCTCGCCGCAACGGCCGTGAGAACCAGGCCAGCGCGATGCTCCGCCACCGCTCCCACCTCGACGACACCGTGCACCGCGCCCAGGACCTCATCGACACCCGCTTCGACGAACCACTCCCCCTGCCCGCCCTGGCCGCGGCCGTCGGCGTCAGCGAACGCACCCTCACCCGCCTCTTCAGCCGTGCCACCGGGCTCACCCCGCTGCGCTACCAGCAGACCCTCCGCCTCGAACGCGCCCAGCACCTCATCAGCCACGGCGCGACGATCGAAGCCGCCGCCCGCACAGTCGGCTTCGAGGATCCGCGCATGCTGCGCCGCCTCCGCGCCCGCACCGCCTCACCGCGCCACGTACCAAACACCTCCGCGTAGACCGCTGGTGCACGGCCCGCCGGCTTCACCGGCTATTCGCTCCAGCAGCCGAGGATGTCACTGGCGACCTCGTAGGCCAGGTCGGCCCGGGAGAGCCGGTGCGGTCCGGACGCGGTTGACATGGCGGTGGCGTCGACGCGCAGGGTCTTGCCGTCCTTGAGGACGACGACCGTGCCTCCCTTCGACTCATAGCCCGGGTTACCCAAGCCCTGGGCGGCGGTCAGCGGCGTCGTGGTGCCCAACTGCTTGCGTACGGCTTGGAAGTAGGTGTTCGCGGACGCGGCGTCCGGGGACTCCTTCACCGACAGCACCAGCCGGCCGGTCGGCAGGTGATACGTGCAGGTGTAGAGGTGATCGGACCACGTGGTGGTCGTGGTCGGCGCGTGCGGCGGCGCCAGGATCTTGACCACGTCCTCGCGGATCTCCGGTCCGCACACCATCAGCGCTGACGCCGAAGGCGCGGCGGCCTGCGTCGTGTCAGGCATCCGCATCCCCGGCCGCATGGCGGAGTCAGGGGACGCTGAGGTGCCGGTCGGCGTCGATGTGCTGGTGGACGTGACCGTGCCGGTAGCGGCGGGGGCGGTGGCGTTCTCGGAGGCACACCCGCCCGCCACGGCCGCGAGCACCGCGGCGGCGGCGAGAGTGCACAGGCGGACTCTCCGTCCTTCCCTGTGCCGTCCGGCTGCTCCGGTGCTCTGTCGCTCGGTGTTCATCGTTCCCTCCTCGTGCTGGGGCGGTCAGGCAGGGTGGGTTCCGGTCAGGGTGGCGTAGGCGACGGTGTTGTCCAGGTAGTGCTGGGTGGCGCGGTCGAACCGGCCGCCGCAAGTGATCAGCCGGAGCTGGGAGTTGGGAGTGTTGCCGTAGACGGTCAGGGTGGGAAAGGCGTCCTTGGGATACGTGTTGACGCCGTCGATCCTGAACACGGCCACGGTGCGGTCGCTGCGGGTGACGCTGACGGTGTCGCCGGGGCGCAGTGCGCCCAGCGCGTAGAAGACGCCTTTGGCTCCGGTGGTTCCGTCGATGTGCCCAAGGATGACCGCCGGGCCCACTTGGCCGGGGGTTGGTGAGTTCCGGTACCAGCCCGGTGCCGAGACGTCGGACATCGGCGGAACCTCCAGGGTGCCGTCCTTGTTCTGCCCGAGGCTCAGCAGCGCATGGTGCACACCGATCGCCGGGATGCTGATCGCGGTCGGCGTCACCGCCGGGCCGTTCGGCGCCGCCGGGGCATGAACCGTAGGCCCCGCCGGAACACTGGACGGGCCGCCGGTCGGACTCTCTGTGTGGCCCCGGGCCTCAACTCCCCTGGTGTGATCGCCAGTTGGGAGGCCGGCCGATACCGGCGGCCGGGGCGCGTGGTGCTGGCTGGAGATCCCGAGGGACAGGGCTCCTCCTGCCGCGAGGAGCAGGACGGCGGCCGCCGACGCCAGCAGGCGTCGGCGGCCACTGCCGAACAGTCGTGCAAGCCAAGACATGACGGTCTACTTCTCGGCGCTGGTCCGTCGACGCAGGACCAGGGTGCCGCCGGCTGCGACTGTAAGGCCCGCCCCGGCCGCGAACAGCCAGGAGTCCTGGATGCCGGAGGTCCCGCCGCCGCCCGTGTTGACTCCGCCACCGGGAACCATGGCCATCTGCGACGCGGCCAGTGGCCCGCACAGTGCCGGGGAGGTCGCGGCCAGCGGCAGCGACGGCACGAGGTCGCTGGGCTCGGCCTGGGCCTTGGCGCTCAGCGTCGTCGGGTCGAGACCGTGGACGACGATGACGGCCTTGCCGGCCTTGATCGAGGCTTGGGTCGCCGCGTCCAGGGTGATGGTGCGGGAGTAGTGGAAGTCCGCACCGGACGGCGCGATCTTGATGTCCGTTCCGGCGGCGGGGCTGGTGTCGCCGGTCAGGCCGAGCGTGGTGCCGATCGCCCCGTAGGCCGGTCCGCCCTCGGTGGTGCTGACGACGCCGTCGCCGTTCTTGTCCGCCGAGGCGTCCGGGCAGTTGCCCATCCCGTTGATGTGGATGTGCTGTACGTGCGGGAAGGGCGCCTTCATGAACGTCTGGGCCAGTCCCTTGACGTCCTCGGTGATCACGGCCTTGGAGCCGGTCAGCTGCAGCATCAGCATGCCCGAGCCGCCGGCGTGGTTGAGCGGCTTCAGCGTCGCCATGTACGTGGTGCTGTCGCTCGACCGCGCGCTCGCCGTCGAGCTGGTGAAGGCCAGCGGCAGTGCGAGAAGCGCCACCGGTGCCGTCATGGCCAGGACCCTGACCGATGTCTTCCTCGTCTTCGTCATCGTGCTCTCCTCCAACTGCGTGGTGGTACACGGACTTTCGATGGCTCCCCGCACAGCCGCGCCCAGGTGGTCACCAGCCCCACATTGCGGTGGGACCGGGACTGCTTGCCCGTGGGCAGAGCGCGACGCCTGAATGAGTCAGTTGCGGGAAGAAGCCGAGCGCCGGGTCCGGGGCGCATCGGATCGAGCTTGTGAAGGGGATTCGGAGCCGAGCACGGGACGGATTGGTCCGGGAGCCTCGCGGCCGAAACCGAAGCCCCACACGGCTACGCGGTCGCGGCGTCCTCCCGGCGCCTGACCCTCCCTTGTTGTGAACCGTCAGGGGGCAGCCCCGTCTTTGGACCGGGCTCAACCGTCGCTCGGCTAGGCTCAGCACACTGCGAATATCGCGCCGACCGGTCGAGCGGCGGCCGGAAGGGGGTCAGGTGAGAACGGCGCGGGCGTTGGCAACCCTGGACGAAGTGGAACTTGGGGACCACGTCTGCTGGCGTACTGAACCAGCCTCCGCCTTCCTGCGCGACGCGCGGACCTTCGCGGCCGACGGAGCCCTCCACGGCGACAAGATCGTCGTCGTCGGCCGCGTCGGTAACGCCTCCGGCATTTCGCGTGACGCCGGGCCCTCCGCCTCGGTCGTTCTCGATTTCCCGGCGGCCATGGACGCCGACTTCGTGCTGGCGGCGGTGCGCCGTGAGGCCCGTACGGCGCTGCGTGAGGGCTTCCGCTCCGTACGCGTCCTCACCGAGCGAGTCCCCAAGACTACGCCGGGTAGCGTCGAAGAGCTGCTGGCCCAGGAGCTGAAGCTCGACCAGTTCGCATCGGAGAGCGGCGCGATCGTGGTCTGCGCCTACAGGCCGTCGCAGTGGGACGCGCCTACGCTGGAACATGTGGCATGTGTGCATCCGCAGGAGGTGGGCATACGCGCTGAGCGTCCGGCCTTCCGGATGTTCAGCACGGGTGCTGACTGCTGGAGCGTGGACGGTGTGATCGACTCGGAGTGTGCGTCGGCGTTCAACGCCGCGGTGCGCGCCGCGGCGGTGCGCGCTCCCACGGTGACGCTGCGGTTCGACGCCCTCGACATGATCGACGCGGCCGGGATGCACGCCCTCGTCGACGCGGCCCGCCGTCTGCCGCCCGACCGGCGCATCCTCGTGGAGGGCGCCAACGAAACGGTGCGCCTGTGCTGGGAACTCGCCGGCTACGCGACGGCCGACCTCGCGGTGGTGATGAGCGCATGAGCGTTTCCCTGCCTCCGAAGACGTCCGCCGAGCCCGAGCCCGAGTCCTGCTTCCGCCACGAGCTGTACCCCTACCGCGGGGACACTCAGTTCCTGGCGGGGACGCTCGGCTTCATCCACGAGGCCCTGGAGGCGGACGAGGCGATCGTCGTCGCCGTCCCTTCGGACAAGTCATCGCTCCTGCGCGAAGAATTCCCCGACGAGCCCGCCGTCACGTTCGTCGAGACGTCGACGGCCGGAGGGAACCCCGGCCGGCTCGTCGCGGCCTGGACGGCCTGGATGCGCGAGCGCGGCGAAGGGGGCCGACCGGTCCGCGGCATCGGTGAGACCGCCTGGCGCCAGGCGCGCAGCGCGGCGCACCTCTCCGAGCTGCGCTACCACGAGTGGCTCCTCAACCGTGCGTTCGCGCGCAGTTCCGCCTGGTCGATGCTGTGTCCCTACGATGCCGCCGACGAGGACCAGAGCGCGCTGCGATCGGTCTCCCGCTGCCACCCGCTGATCCATCAGGACGGTCAGTCCGTACGCAATGAGGGATACCTCGGCGTCGACGACTACGTCTTCGACGACCTGCCCGATCCGTGTGATCCACATCAAGAGCTCACCTACAGGCACGGTGACCTCTCGGCGGTGCGGTCGAAGGTGTCCCAGTGCGCGTCCGACGCGGGGGTCCCCGAGGACCGGTTGCCGAGGCTGGCCGTGGCTGTCACCGAGATCGCCACGAACAGCATCCGGCATGGCGGAGGGCAGGGCACCCTGCGGACCTGGGCGCAGGACGCCTCGTTCCTGTGCGAGTTCAGGGACGCCGGATACATCTCCGACGTCATGGCCGGCCGCACCCGCCCCTCGGCAGACCAGATGGGCGGCCGCGGCCTCTGGCTCGCCCACCAGTTCTGCGATCTGGTCGAGATCCGCTCCAACCGGGACCAAGGAACGACGATCCGCCTCCATATGGACATCCGCCAATAGCGGGGCGGCGCTTGGCTGTTCGCCGGACGTGGACGAGACGAGCCAGCAGGACAACCCGAGCGCCCACCGTTCCTTCCACCCCGAGCGGCACGCTCCGGAGAAGGGCGCCGGAAGGAAAGTGGCTCGCGAGGTGACGGCCGCGGGGCCGGCCGACCAGGGGGCCCGCGTCGCACGGAGGACGTCCTCCGCGTGAACCCAGGGCACGAGGGCCAGCGTGCCCTCGTTGTCCACGTACATCGGGTCGAGGCCGCGGATCGCGTACGCGCTGGCCACCGGGGCGGGCACGGGAGCTCGGTTCTCGTAGATGAAGCAGATACCGCCGATAGCTCCGTCGCCGGTGCCGAACCGACAGCGGATACCGATGGCATCCGCTGTCGGCACGGGGGCCGGACGTCACCTTCCCCAAGGCCGGCCCGTCGTGGTCACCCCAAGCGGGCCACGACTACGCGCTTGTCTCAGTGCCCCTCCCCGTATCCGCCCCGGTGGTCCATCGGCCGGCCGTGCATCCCGGCATGACCGTGCATGCGCGAGCCGTTCCAGCCGTGCTGCCGCCAGTCACCGTGCGAGTCGTTGACGCAGGTGTTGCCGAACGCCGGGTTGAGCAGGCCGATCACACCGACCGTGTTCCCGCACACGTTGACCGGCACGTGAACGGGGATCTGCACCACGTTGCCCGACAGCACGCCGGGAGAGCCGATGGCCGCCCCCTGAGCTCCCGCGTCGGCCGACGCCGACGCGGCACCCATGGTCATCGCCGCACCCACCGCCACCAGCAGACCAGCAGCCTTCACCGCACGAAACATCATGTGATCCTTCCTGAAACGACGAACCGCAACACCCGGAACGGGCCCTGCGATGAGCCCCCTTGAGGGCCTCTCATCGCTCCTTCGGAACCACACGACGTCCGGATTGTCCGCGAACGCCTTGTTCACTCCGTAGGGCTAACGGAATGCCCACCGGCGCCGAGCCCTGGAGCCCGGACAGGAGCCCTTCGCGCGGCTTCTCAGGGGGCCCACGGGCGGAGCATGTCCTTCATCGCGTCCGTCATCGCGAGCTGCAGAAGGGGGCCATAGGTGATCCGGCCGACGCCGAGGCGGCGGAAGCGCTCAAGATCGTGCTTGACGGGGTGGGCGGTCGAGTTCACCGGAATGGCGACCGCCCCGATCACCGCCGCGAGGAGATCGTCGTCGTCCTGGATGCGTACCGGGTAGACACTGTCGGCGCCGGCCTGTTCCAGGGCCCGCAGGCGCACGATCGCCTCGTCGAGGACGGCGGAAGGGTTCTCCGCGTGGAGGAAGAGATCGGTGCGCCCGTTGATCCAGACCGGGATCCCCGCGTCGTCAGCCGCCGCGCGCAGGCCGGAGACGTAACTCGCGTGCTCCTGCGTGCTGCGCAGGCGCCCGCCCTCCGAATGGACGGTGTCCTCGATGTTGAGGCCGACACCGCCGACTTCGACGAGTCCGGCCATGAGATCCGCGGGCTCCTGCCCGTATCCGGCCTCCAGATCCACCGAGACGGGGACGTCGACCGCCGCGACGATCGGCCTGACGGCGGCGAGCACCTCCTCGAAGGTCTGCCCCTCGTGGTCGTCGGCCCCCCTGGAGTCCGCGAGCGGATGACTGCCGATCGTGAGCGCGGGGAATCCGGCGCCGGCCGCCGTCCGTGCGGACCAGACGTCCCAGACGGTCGGCAGCACGAGCGGCTTGGAATCGGCGTGAAGCTGCTTGAGGCGTTGAGCGCGCTCAACGGTCGTGCGAAGGTCCATGTCGAGGACGCTACCCCTGCATCGCCACAAACAACGTCGTTGGTCCGCGCGGACCTCAGGAGCGGAACCCGACGACTCCGTGGCCGGGCCGGGCCTGCGCGTACCGCATCCAGTCGAGGCACTCCGTGACAGCCTCCAACACCTCCGGCTCCAGGGGCGGGGCCTGTCCCGACGCATCGATCGCGCGCTGGGCGGTCTCGAACTGCTCCAACGCGCGGGCGATGTGATCCGGCGTCCACTCGCCGTATCCGGGCATGAAGGTGTGCGGCAGCGGCGCGGGCGGGCCGCCGTGGCTGAAGGCTTCCACGGACACGGCGGTGATGCCCAGGGCCTTGAGCCCTTGGTCGACGACCGCCAGCCAGGCGCCCCGGTGCGGGGTGAAGTTGCTATTGGGCAGGAACGAGCCCGTGAGCGAGCACAGCCTCCGATAGGCGTAGCCGTACTGGAAGGCGTACTGCGCGGCTTCGCTGAACGGGCCGCCGTGAACGACCGCGCTCAACGCCTCGTACGCCGTGGGGGCGCCCCTTTCGATCTCGTCACTGAAGTAGTCGTCGTCGCGCGCCATGTCGTCGCCGTAGTTGTCGCGGATCACCTCCAGCAACGTGTCGTCGCCGGATCCGACCAGGGCACGGGTGGCAGCCACGTCGAGCAGGTAGACGCTCAGTGAAGAACTCATGGGATGAACCTATGGGACGCCACTGACAATCCAGCCGGCCCGCCGCGGCCGGATAACGCCAAGTTGCTTGCAGACAAGGGTAGTTGCGGACATTGAGAACAGTTGAGGCCCTTGGCGGAGTCGGCACGGCGGTGCTGGGTTCGGGTCGTCCTCGCTAGTGGGGAGCCCCCAGGAAGGGGAACTCCGTGCGAAGGTCGGTGTGAGGCCGCAGCCCGTCGTGGGGCACGGCGCCGTTGCTCAGCTGGGCGATCCCCAAGTTGATGACGTCGTCCGTGAGGTTACGGCCGTTGGGGAACCCCTGGGAACTCGTGTAGTCGTACGCCACAAGGTCGGGGAGCAGGCTCTCCGCGAGAGCGACAGCCCGGTCCCTGGGGTGACCCGCGTGCTCGAAGACGTGAGTGAACTTGTCGAGGAAGCCCTCGCGATCGTGAGACGGCTCCTGCTGGTTCCAGACTCGTTTGTCGTCGTCGTCCTGGTTGAAGTTGTTGTCGATCCCGGGCCGCCCGGCCCGGTCGCCCTGGACCATTCGGCCGTCGTGCGGAACCAGGACTCTGGCCCAGACACCCACCTTCGGGTTGGGGCCGAGCACACTGTTCGGGACTTCCAGCACGATGCCGAACACGTTCTTGTCGGCGAAGAAGTCCTCGCCGGTCCACTGGAACTTGTTGCTCGCGCCGACAGGGTCGGCGAAGAACGGGTCGCTGCGGAGCCCCGCGAAGAACCTGAAGTCACCGGCCGAGGTGATCTGCGGCTCGGAGCCGAAGGTCACGGGTGCGTCGCGAAGGATCGTGTCCCCCGCGTCGAGGGCGGCCGAAGCCTCCCGGCCGGTCGCCAGTTGCAGCCTCGCGGTCTGCGTGTGCTCCCGCACGGGTGAGAAGCGGATGCGGAGGGCAATGTCGGTGACCGCGTCGCCGTCGGTGTCCACGCCGAGTTCGTAGACCGACTCGTGGTCGACGGCGTCGTCGGTGATCGGTGAGGTCGGATTGATGTTGAGCACCAGGATCGTCCTGCTCGCGTCGCCCGGTTTCTGAAATACGTAGAGGTCGGTGATGTGGCTTCTGGGATCCATGCTCGTGGGGCTGATGCCCAGGCCAGAGACGTGGTGTGCCATGTCGCGACTCCCATCAGGTGGCGGTACGGACCGAGTTGCGCGGTGGTACGGCGGAGCCTTGCCGAATCGTCACGGGAGTACAGCGCCTTGGGCATCACACTCCCACCCCGACCTACGCGGAGGTCGTCGCATCCCTCATGGCTTGAGGAACGTCGAGAGCAACGATCTACCTGTCGCCAAGCGGCTGTATATCCGTCATCCGGCGTATACGCGGTGCTAGGAACTCCCCCCGTCCGGCCCCTGTCTCGACCTCGTTCAGCGTCAGCGAGTGGACGTCTGCCACTGACGTGTCCGAGGCATCGCTGGTGTGCCCCACAACGGACTGAACCTGCCCGGCCACTCCCCCACACGTCCCCCAACACCGCTACAGCGAACGGCACTTGGATCGGGATCGGGCGATGGACGAATCACGGTGTCCCCCCGCCGGACCACGGGCAGGGGGACACGCGGTCGAGACCGTACGGGTCAGATCACTTGCAGGTGACGATTCCGACGGCGAGGCCGCCGAGGGCGCCGGGCATCGCTCCGGCGCCGCCCGCCTCGATGGTGCCGAAGAATCCGCCGATGATCCCTGTGGCCATCTTCTGGCCGATGCAGGCCATTCTGGAGTCCTTGTCCTTGTCCTTGTCGTCGGCCGCAACGGAACGCATCCCGAGAGCCGCCTTCGCCGCGAGGGCCGGCTTCGAGGCCCCGACGCCGACCGGCGCGGGCTCCCCCGCGCCGACGGCGAAGGTCGGCGGGGTCACGGTGCCGTCGATGGTGGTTCCGGTGACGCCGTCGATGGTCTGGGTGACCTTGTTTCCGTCGACGGTCACGCTGAACGTGTGGGTGGTGCCGTCGGTGGCCTTGACCGTGCCGGGCAGGATCGTCGCGATCGGGCTGCCGTCGGTGTCGTCGATGGCCCGCACGCCGCCCTTGTAGGCGGTCAGATGCGCCCCTTTCGGCATGTCCACCGTGCTCGTGGTGGTCTTCGCCAGTGCGGCCGGCTTCACGTCCTGGTCGGTGGTACCGGTGCCCGTGTCCGGCCCGGTGGCGCTGGTGTGTGCCACGTACATCGTCGATCCGGCCGTCGAGTTGATGACGGGCACGGTCACGGTCGCGTCAGCGGTCCACGGCTGGTTGTCGGTGTTGAAGGTCCACGTGCCGGTGACCTTCTTGCCGACTGCCGCGAAGTCGACCCACCCGTAATTCTTGGACGGCACGTCGATCGCGATGCCGTTCACGGTGGTCGAGTCCGAGGTGTAGGTCTGCGTCGCGGTGAGCTGGCTGCTGATCATCGCCTGGACCGGGACGGAGACACCGACCGAGGTCGAGAGGCCCGCGGAGAACGACTGTGCCCAGCCGGAGTGGTAGATCGTGGTGAAGACCTGCTTCATGGTGCCGCTGGTGTCGTTGAACCAGACCGACGAGGCGGGCTGACGGGGCAGGACCTCGGGCTGGCCCTCGGACTTCTCGGTCCACGAGCAGGTGGAGGTCTTCTTCGAGCACAGGTCGGCGTAGTAGTCGAGGCCGAGCTGCCTCGCCTCGGCGGCCTTCGACGCCGGGACCGTCCACTCCTGGCTCGCGCTGCCGTTGCATATGTTGGGCTGGGCGAGGATGCCCCACAGGTGGAGCCCACCCCGGTTGTCCATGCAGTACTCGGTACCGCTGGAGTCGTCGCGCCGGGCGATCCCGAACGTGTTGGGCTTGCCGTCGACCGGACGGAAGTGCCACTCCTCGCCCGGCTTGCCGCACGACTGCTGGGTGGCGGGCTGAGAGGCGTACACGCACTTCCCGGAGGAGGTGCTGGCCATGTTGAACGTGCCGGGGTCGTTGAGCTTGATCAGCCGCCAGTTCTTGAAGTTGGTGCCGTCAGGTGTGACGGAGATCTGGTTTCCGTCACCGGTACCCGTCGCGTTGAGTGTTCCGTCGCTGTTGGTGAACGTGTAGTCATCGGCCGCGGCGGCTGCGGGAGTCGCGGTCACGGCGAGGACGGGTAAGACGAGGGTCAGGGCGATGGCCGGCGCGGTGAGAAGTCTCGCGGCTCTGTTCATGGTTGAGTTCACGCTCGTTTCGTATGGCAAGAATGTGCTGTTTCTGTGGTGATCTTGTTGCGCTCGGTGAGCGTAGGTCGGGAAATGCCGGAATAACGGATTCCTGACGGAACTCGCCTTAGTGATCTAGGACACCTCGCTCGCCGATGGGAGAGGTCCCGGTGCCGATGGGAGAGGTCCCTGTTTTGATGTGAAGTCCCGTACGAGCGCGCCGAGATGGGCATGGTGGCTGCCCGCCGGATGAGCCGCCGGATGAGCCGCCGGAAGAGCGGACACATGTTGTGCTCGTCGGGGGCTTTCGCCGGTTATTTCCTGCCTTGCGATGTCGGCGCCTTCAGGTCAAAGAGGGCATATGAACCCGCCACTCACGTACGGAGCGGCTTCTTCCGGTGTCTCGGTGGTGCCAGAGTGCGGCTGCGGCGCCCGGTCGGGCACCGCTGGATGTACTGCCTGACTCAAGGAGTTCGCTCGTGAGGAAGAGAGTCATCACCCTTCTCGCAACTGCCACGCTCACCGCCCTGGCATTCACCGGCCAGGCCAACGCCGCACCCGCCCAACACGTTGCGGCGGCTGCCCCCGGTTCGGTGACGACGCTGGGGCCCCAGGCCAACCAGACGCGCTACGCACCGTTCACCCTGAACCGCAACCAGTCCGTGAGTTCCAACACGGCGCGGCTGGTCATGCAGACGGACGGCAACCTGGTCGTCTACGACGAGTTCAACCGGGCGCGCTGGGCTTCGAACACGGTCGGCCAGGGCTGGACGGCCCGGTTCCAGACGGACGGCAACTTCGTCGTCTACACCGCCTCCAACAGGGCCGTCTGGGCTTCCAACACCAACGGCCACCCGGGCTCGCGACTGGTCATTCAGGACGACGGCAACGTCGTCATCTACGACGGCAGCCAGGCCATTTGGGCCACCGGCACCAACCACTGAACCACCACGGCCACAGCACAGCCCGCGTATCGCACGACGGCGGCCGGGCCCCCACGGGCCCGGCCCCATCCAGGGGCTGTCGAGGTGAGAGACGCCCACGCACGACGACCAGTCGGGGGGTGCCCGAACTCCCTTCGACCGCCCAGGATGTGTGATGATCCGGAAGCCGGACCAGCCTGTGGATCTTTCAGGGGCGGGACCCGTCCGGCCCAGTACCCCGGGGGAGATCCAGAGTGACCGGCAGTGCCCAGCAGACACCCGTTCCGACCGCTGTAGCCCGCAACATTCCGGCCCGAGTTGCCGGCTGGTCGGCCGCGTTGGGTGTCAGCCTGATCATTGCGATCTTCCTGACGCCGATGTTCTGGCTGATGTACGGCGGGTTCTACACGTTCTTCATGGCTGTGTTCGGCATCGTGGCCATCTTGACGGGCCACATCGGGCGCAGCTGGGGCAAGCGCCTGGGCGGCCGTGACCGCGGCCTGGCCCTGCTCGCCATCGTGACGGGATGGCTGCTGTTGTTCTGTGTCCTGCTCATCACTCTCGCGTACGGCGGGTTGATCATCGGGCTCACCGCCGTGTTCGGGGCTGTGAGTTGAGCGTTGTGGCGACGGGCGTGACTGCGCCACTCAAGGCCTCGTGACGACATGACGCGGCCCCGCCACTCGTCTCGGGGTTGAGGAGGCGGGGCCGCCTTACGAGGCCGGATGGGGGGCGTCCGACCGCGAAGTATCGATCTTGTGCCCGTTGAGAACCGGGGCATGCATGACCTGTCGGACGAATCCGTGATCAGTCGGGCGGGCGCCCTGTCAGCCGAGTCGCTCATGCCGCCCGACGGTCTGCCAGGCCACGCACGAGGTGGCGCGCGCCGAGAAGCACCTCCCCCTGCGGGGCGCACCCAGGAGGAAGCCTTCAGGCCGTACGGGAGAGTCTCTTCAGCACGTCCTGAGCCCGCTCACCCTCACGTACACCGTCCACGACGGCCTGGTGATAGGCGCGGCTGTCCTCCTCGGAGTGGCAGGGGACGGGACTCCCGACGAGGGTGTACCAGTCGGTCGCGCCGGAGTACTGGACGGCGAGGTGTGCCTCGTGCTCCGACCATGTGGTGTGAATGGTGAGGTCTCCCTGCATCTGGCCGAACCCCTCGGCCTGTACGACGCCGGGAAGCACATGGATGCCCACCGTGGTCCAGGATGCCCAGGTCATAGTGTTTCCCCTACTTCGGAGGAGTTCCGGGCGAAGCCGGACCCGACGCCTCAAGTCTGGCCTCTGACGACGCACTGCCCGCTCTGGGACACACCGGCCCGCCGATGCGAGGGTCATCACGCGACGCTCGGCAACACTCCCCCGGCACCCGGTCTTTGCCCTCGGCTACGCGATTGGGTGATCGGCTGCCCGCGTCGGCGCGTGCAGTACCGGATGAGCGTCACGTCTGCGTTAACTCAGGGGACATCCCCCACTCCGAGAGGAACTCTCATGAAGAGCATGCTGGCCCGCGTTCTGGTCACTTCCACCGTCGCGCTCGCCATGGCGGGTCTGGCCGCCCCTGCCTACGCCGACGTCGCCGTTGGCGGACGGTACGAGGGCGTCGCCACGGCTGACGAGCCGTTCGTCGCCGGACACTGGGCCGGGTTCGCCGAGACCACCCACGTCCACACCGCGGGCAGCGGCCACCAGTGGGCCACCGACCACTCCGCCGGCGGCGGCGAGAGTGGCATCGTCGTCATCGGCTGAGCTCGGCCCTATCCGTTCGGCGTGGCCCGGTCCCGTCTTGTGGTGGGCCGGGCGGCCGCCTTGATCCTGCGATGTTGCAGTGCGGTGCCCGTTTGAATCCCATCGGGGTCGGCGGGTCATTCGGCGCGGGAGGCTCTGCCCCCTGAGCCCGGCTATGCCCCCGGTCCCACCCCGGCCGATGGGGCGTCCCTTCGTGCCCGCCAACGGCCGCTCCCCCATCCAAGCGTCAAGGAGCAGAACGATGACCCGCGTTGCCCGAGCCGTCTCCCTCACGTTGGCGACCACCACGATGGTCACGACCGCCTTCGCCGCCACGACGGCGACCGCACCTGCCGCGATGGCTGCGGGCATCACCTGCGTCGGCAGCTCGTTCTCCGCGACCCTGAACATCAACATGGCCGTCTGCAACAGCGGTTACACCGTGACCATGCAGGACAACGGTGACCTCGTCCTGCGACGTTCCAACGGCAGCGCCTGCTGGGCGAGCGGCACCCGCGCCCCGGACGCCTCGGCCACCTACAACATGACCTTGGCCGGACCGCCCTACATCCAGATCAACAGCGTCTCCCGGGGGAAGATCGGCAGGGTCATGGGCGCGCACAACTACGCCCACATGGGCACCAGCGCGAGCGTCAACAACAAGGGTGAGTTCTGGGTCGGTTACAAGAAGGTCGGCTGGTGCTGACCACGCGACACCTGCCCAGCAACTCCGCTTCAGCATCGCCGAGTTCGGGGCACTGATGTGAAGGTGGGACGCCCACACTGCGGGGAGGTTGCCGGACCGCAGTCGGGGCGCGGGTCGCCGGAATGCCCGGGCCGCATCGCCGTCCGCTGTCCGGCGCCCGTATCGCGGCTTCGGGGACTTCGTCGGCGCACGCCGGAACCCGGCACACGCGGGGGCGGCGTGTGCCGGGGCGGCCGGGTGATCGGGCGGGGTTACTTGCGTTCGACGGTGTAGAAGACCTCCGCCTTGCCGTACCGGCCCTGGACGACCTTGGAGTGCCGGCCCGGGCCGTCGTGGCGGACGTCCCACACGATGCTGCCGTTCACCTCCACGTCGTCGGGGTCGACCACGCTGCCGTAGTCCTCGTCCACGACCATCACGTCGATGCCGCAGCGGCCGTTGGTGCAGTCCGTCCATGTACCGCGATTGAACCCGCTGTTGGGGACGTTCAGCCACTCGTGTCCCGAGTCGTCGGTGTCGCCGCGGTCGTTGCGCCAGTACACGTTGGACAGGTTGGCGGACCCACCGCCCGCGGAGTTGACGCGGATGTACCCGAACCGGTCGGCGTTCCCCTTCACTCCGCCGTCGCCCGTCTCGTCGAACATGCGGACCTTGTCGATCTTCAGACGGTAGTCGCTGCCGCCCTCGCCGCCGTCCGCGAGGAGTTCGTACACCTTCTTCTGGACCTCGGAGTCCTGGGGGAATCCGGGGTGCGACGGGCAGTGGCCCGCGAAGTCCTGGTCGGTGTTGGTCACCTTGTAGTTGATGGCCCCGCCGAGGCTGGTGGAGTCGAAGTCCTCCTTGTCCATCATGACCGCCGAGTCGAGCGGGACCCCGCCCATGCCCTCGTCGCAGCCGCTGCGGAAGGTGGCGTACCGGGTGGGCCCGCCGCCCGTCTCGCCCCACCAGTCGTACTGCTTGTTGTTGTTGGCCTTGCGCAGCGCGTCGCTGGAGGGCTCCAGATCCCACACGAACTTCTTCCAGAACGCGCCGGCCGCGTCGCCCCACCAGTACGCCGCCATGGTGCCGTGGTTGGGTCCGGCCAATGAGATCCAGTTGACCACGTTCGCCGCGTCGCCCGCGTGGTCGGTCATCCAGTAGCGGGATATCACGCTCCCCAGCGAGTGCGCGACGATGTCGAACTTCTTCCCCTTCACCTCCTTCTGGATGAACGCGTCGAAGTCCTTGGAGACGTCGGCGACCCGGGAGCCGTAGTTGGTGTCGTAGCTGAACCGGTGGATCTGGCCGTCCGTGTAGCCCTGTCGCTTCAGCATGTCGACCATGCTGTTCCACGCGCCCGGGCCGTCGTTCATCCCGTGCACGAGCACGATGTCCCGTGGCCCTTGGGACGCGGCCGATGCTGTCGCCGCCGGGAGGAAGGACGCGGCCACGGCCGTGACGGCGACCAGCGTGGAGTATCGGCGCGCGGCCCTGGAGATCGAATCGCTGCGGCGCATGGAGTTGGCCCTTTCAGGAGGTGGGAGCTGAGGAGTCGGGAGGAGCTGAGGAGACAGGGACGAGGAGAGCAGGGCGAGCGGGAAGGGGACAAGGGGGAGAGTCAACACCCTTCAAAATCAAGCGCGTTCGACGGTGTACGTGATCTCTGCGGCTCCGTAGGGGCCGGTCACGGTGGTGGTGTGGGTGCCGGAGGTGTCCTTGGCCGCGTCCCAGGAGATCGTCTGGTCGACCAGCACGTCGTCCCCGACTCCGTCGTTGTCGACGATGTGGGCGCGCAGGCTGAAGCGGCCGTCACCGCTGGTCAGGTAGTCATGGGCGACCGATGGCAGGTCGTAGGGGAACTTCTTGTCGTCCAAGGAGCGGTTCCGGGCGACGGACCAGACGTAGTGCCCGTTGACCGTCACGTCGCCGTAGAGGTCGTCGCCGGTCCCGTCCTGTTCGTCGCCCTTGGTCATCCGTACGTTGTCGACCCGGAGTTTCCAGGGCTGCCCGGTCTGCTCGGGGAACCGGCCCGAGGCGGCGAGGGCGTAGTGGTCGCTGAGGTCGCGCACCTGGTCCTTGACGAAGATTCCGCCCGGCCCGGTACGGCCCTCCACGGTGATCGCGGAGCCGGCGCGGGGCCGGACGACCTCGCCGGCCCAGTCCTTGAGCTGTGCGTGACCCTGCCGCTGAAGGGCGAAGTCGAGGTCCTCGGGCGGGTCGTCGGGGTAGCGGATCTTGGCCAACTCGTTGTTCTTAGGATCGAACGAGTGGGGTTCGCCGCCGCGTCGGCCGTCGGTGGCATGCAGTCGCCCGAGCATGTCGCCGTACTCGGGTGTGGCCCGGTCCACGTTGAAGTCACCTGCCAGCAGCACCGGTTCGGTGGCGCCGACCTCGTTGCGCTGCTCCTTGCCGGCCAGGAACCGGTCGATCTCCTCGAACTGCGTGGCGCGTACGTCGGCGGCGTCCTTGCGGGTGCCGCAACCGCTGTCGGTGGCCTGGGGGTGGGTGCCCACGAGGTGGAAGACGTGTCCACCCTTGTTGATTTTGGCGTACGCGAAACCCTTCTGCGCGTGTTTGTCGGCCGCGCACCCCTTCGCGAACACCTGCTGCTCGGCGACTTCGATGGGGTGGCGGCTGACGACGGCCACTCCCCCGTTCTCCAGACCGCCACCGTTGATGTGCTCGGCGTCCCAGTCGCGTCCGTGGGTGCCGTCCCACTTCGACGCGCCGACGACTCGGGTCTGGTAGCGGTACCCCTTTTCATAGAGCCCGTTGAGGAGTTGTTTCGAGGTGTCCACGTTGAACAGTTCCTCCAGGACCACCACGTCCTGGCCGTCGAGGAAACCGTTGTCGAGCATCGCCCGGACCCGGGCCTGGTTGTTGAACTGGCTGTTGTCCAGGGTCATCCACTTGGACAGCAGCATGGTGTTGTAGTTGACCACCCGCAGTGTGTCCGGTGATGCCTGTGTCTGGGTGTCCGTGGCCGGTTGCTCGGGTGCGGCGGCCGCCGGGCCGGCGGCGCCGAGTGCCGCGACCAACGTGGTGAACGCGGTGAATGCGACGGCGGCGTGCCGCGGCGAACGGAGTGACTTCATCGTGCGTCCTTGAGAGTTGCCGGTGAGGCAGGGGCTGGCGGTTGGGATGTGCGGCATGCGGGCGGGAGTCGGTCTCACGGGTCAGCCGACGCGGTAGGTGATGGCCACTTGGCCGTCGTCCTCGCCGTACAGGGTGCGGGTGAAGCGTCCGGTCCCCTCCGCGGGCTTCCACTCGATCCGCCCCTGTGCGACCTGGTCGTCGCCGCTGCTGGCGTCGTAGTCCCACAGGTCGACGTCGATGGTGAAGCCGTCGGTGGACCCGACGACGGGGTCGACGAGCGTGAACTCGCCCCGCGAGCCGGGGAAGACGGCCCGGCTGCCGGCCCGGCTGCTGCGGTCCCAGATCTTCTTCGACCCCGTCGAGCCGCTGAGCGTGATGGTGCCGTAGACGGCGGGATCGGTCGTTCCGTCGTCGAAGCCGAGGAGTTCGGCCTTCTCGATCGTCAGGGTGCGGGTGGTGTGGTCGGGGACGAAGAGGTTCCACTGGATGAGGCGCCAGGTGAGGTTGCCCGCCTCGTCCGCGTAGTCCATCGGGACGATGCCCAGACACCCGCCCGGGGTGCGACGGGACCGCTCCGTCAGGTCCTTGTCGACTTCGGGCAGCACGTCCACGGCGATCTGGTGGGGTGTGCGCACCGGCACCTTGCTGTAGCCGCTGAGGTGGTTGACGTACAGGGTGTGTCCGCCGCTGTCACCCTGTGCGGTGTCGAAGTGGCCGCGCACCGCCTTGAGTTTGTTGTCGACGGGGTACAGGGACGACAGGTCGTACTCGTCCTGGATGCTGAGGGCGCCGCTCCCCCAATCGGTTCCCGGAAGCCCGCTGACATTGCCCAGAAGAATGATTTTTCCTCTCGCCCTGCCGAGCGTGGGAATACCCTCGACGTGGAAGATCGGATACTTCCGCCGGATCTCGTCGAACCGTACGACGAATCCGGAGTCGGTGCCGTCGTCACCCTCGTCGTCATTGTGGTACTCGTGCTTGAGCCGCATGAAGACCGTCTCGCTCGGGTTGGCCGCCAGGAAGTCGCGGCAGTCCCGGACACAGTCCTCGAAACTCGCATGCTGATAGACCTGCCCGTGGTGGATCAGCAGGGAATTCTTGTAGTTGCGGCACCGGATGTCCAGGTAGCGTATTCCGTCGCGCAGTTGGGCCGCGATCGTGTACGAGTCGTTCTGGCACTGGGCGAATCCTGCCGAGAGGCCCGGGTAGCGGGCCCCTGATTCATGGGTGCCGGGGATCGTGATGCGCTGCATGGGCGTGTCGTCGGCGATGGCGGACATCCAGGTGCTGCGCGTGATCGAGCCGCCCGCAGCAAGCCGGCCCGGAGGCGCGGCCGCCCTGGCCGACGCCGGTATGCCGCTCACGCCGATGGCAGCTCCTGCGGCGACGGTGGCCGACCTCAGGAGGAAGGCTCGTCGATCCATCATGTGTCCTCTCTCTGGTCCTTTCGACCGGTGCCTGATCCACCGAAAGGACGAGAAAAACGCAGGGATAAAGGAGAATTGCGGTCGGACAGCCGACCGGGTGCCGAATGTCGTCAACACAACAGCGGTCTCCGGGAACCTCCCTGACGGGGCGTCTGTTCCTGTGAGACAGCAGCAACATAAGGGCGTTGTGCAGACAACTCAAGCGAGTGGGCAACAACAGCCCATGAAAAGTGACATGTGTTGCCCCACCACCCCAAGGCCCAGTAAAGGTTCGCGCATTGAAGAGCCCGAAAGGCACACACGCTCGGGACCTACGGCCATTTTCCCCGGGACAACTTACTGTCCGCACATGGCACTTCGGCAGTGCCGCCTCGGCCGGGTTCCGCCGCTTCCCGGCCAAGTGCGTGGTGCGGGGCTGCAATTCTGGGCCGGTTGGTTGTGCCGGGGCGCTTGTGGGGCCGAATTCAAATACCCCGGGCCGGCCCATCCGTGCCTCCGGCAGCCATGGCGGGCCCCAGTCAGCTGATGCCCCTTCAGTCAGCTCTCATCGCAGCGTGCTTGGGGTTCAGCGGGACGGGCGGGGGCGGGTCAGGGTGAGGCGCCGAGTGGCGGGATGGCGAACGCGGGAGGGGTCTTCCGTCGCGGTTCCCTGGTGGAGCGCCCGGCGCCGCCTACTGCGCGGGCCCTGCACACCCACCTCCGCGCACTCAAGGAGCACGGCTTCGACGCGGCTCCGACCCCGCTCCAGCTCAGCGAGGACGGCCGCGAGCAGCTGACCTACATCCTCGGCGATGTCGCCCTGCCGCCGTTTCCACGCTGGGCGATGGCGGAGACCGCTCTGAGTTCGGTGGGAAGCCCGCTGCGACGACTGCACGACGCCGGCGCGGCCATCCCCGTGGACATCCGCGCCGCGTGGCCCCGGGCACTGGCCGACCCGGAGGGCGGGACGATGCTGTGTCACAACGACGTGTGCCTGGAAAATGTCGTCTTCCGCGACGGTCGAGCCACGGCCCTGATCGATTTCGACCTCGCGGCACCAGGGCTACCGCTGTGGGACTAGCCATGACCGCCCGCTACTGGGTTCCCCATGCTGGATCCCGAGTCTGCCGCAGCCCTCTACCCGGCCGGGCTGGACGTCGCGGGACGACGCCTGGGCCGATCGCCTCGCTGCGCGGGCCGACGTCCCGACCTCGCTGAGCGATGAGCCGGCCCCCGCGACTCCCGGACAGCAGTCCGGGAGGCCGGGCACCTGGTGCGGCAGCGGGCTCCTCGGCCCGGGAGTGTCACCCGTGACGCGGAAGTACCCCAGGTGGCTTACGGAAACTCGTGCAGCGGGGCGTGGTTGGCCTTGAACATCCGCTCTCCCACCCGGCGCAGGGTGAAGTTGCGCAGCGGGGTGGGGAGGTTGCGGGCCTTGTCCCGGCGGTGGTTCTGGGCCAGCACCCAGGCGACGCGTTCGGTACGCCGGGCCTGGAAGGCTTCGAGGGCGGTGGGGACGTCCGGCTCGGCAACCAGAGTGTCGGCGAGGACCCAGGCGTCTTCGAGCGCCATCGCGCCGCCTTGGGCCATGCTCGGGGAGCAGGCATGGGCGGCATCGCCGATCAGGACCGCGTGCGGACGGGTCCAGGCCGTGTTCTCGCTCTCGTGCAGCGCGGCGAAGTGCGCACCGTCACCCTGTTCCAGGAGGGCGGCCACCGGACCGCCGAAGTCGGCGAACAGCGTGCGCCAGTCGCCGCCCGGAGGGGTGGGAACGGAGCTGTTGATGTCGGCGTAGCAGTACACGCGGCCGCCGCCGAGTTGCACCGTCAGAAACGTCCGGCCCCGGTCGCCCAGGCGCGCGGTCCAGTCGGTGAGTCCCGGGATCGCGGTGTCGTCGGCGATGAAGCGCCAGCAGAGCTGGCCCAGGAAGCGTGGCTCAGGGCCGCCGAACAGGGAGCGCCGGACGGCGGAGTTGATGCCGTCGCCTCCCACCACCAGGTCGTAGGTGCTGCTGGTGCCGTCGGAGAAGGTCACGGTCCCGTCGTCGGTCACGGCGCGCACTTCGATGCCGTACCGGACGGCGGTGCCGTCGACGGCGTCGCGCAGCACCGTGTGCAGCTCGCCCCGGGTCATCGCCAGGCACGGGCCGACGTCACCCCAGATCCGGTCCACCGCGAACTCGCTCAGCACCCGCCCCCGGTGGTCGTGCAACCGCTGCCGCGTCACCGGCGCGGCGTACTTGGCCACCTCGTCCCCCACGCCGATGGCCTCAAGGGCTCGCACGGCGTTCGCCGGAAGGTACAGACCGGCACCGAGGTCCGGTGCGCCATCGGCGCGGCGCTCGACGACATCCACCGCCAGTCCGCGCTCCAGCAGAACCTTGGCCAGCGCCAGACCGGCGATGCCCGCTCCCACGATCAAAATTCGAGATGTCTTCACAGTCGTTCCTTACAGAGCAAAAATGCGCGACGACGCCAACGGGCCGCCTGAGCCGCACGGATTCCGGACCCTGGACACGCGTTCCGGCGGGCGGACATCCGGGGCAGCACACGCTACAGACCGGCGTTCACCGCGCGGCGAATGCCCCCATGGCCGACAGCGAAGAGAGGCGTTCGGCGTCCGGGGTTCCAGGATCGGCCGTATGGATCACGATGCGCAGCCCGGTGTCACCGAGTGGTGCGGGGGCCGGCGACCTCCCCCGCGCTGTTGATGGCCTGGCCCGTGGGCGTCGTGCGCGGCAGGGGGATGCCCGGGCCGATGCCGGGCTGATCCCGCTGCCGCGGCTCTGTAGGAGGCCGTCCTAACACCGGCCTTCTGGTGGGGAGTTGGGCCCTGATGAGCGCGGGCCAGCCGCCGACGGTGTTGTTTTCTCAAGCCTCCACACCTTGACGCCATTGGCTGCCTCCCCTCTACAGGCTGCGGGCGGTGATGTCGCCGCTGGAGGTGGTGGCGTGGATGTTCAGGACGGCCGCGCCGCCTTCGGTGTTGGTCAGCGCGTTGTGGATACGGCCGTGGGAGGTGCCCGCGTCCAGCGTGGCGGAGACACCATGAGCGGCGCCGACCGTGATCCTCCCCGACTCGGTACGCAGCGTCAGGGTGCCGTGCCGGGCCTCGGCGATGTGGATGTCACCCGAGGCGACCTGGATGTCACTGTCCCCGGCCAGACGGCCCACCGAGACGTCCGCGGCATGGACGGTCAGCCGCAGACCCGCGCTCTCCTCCACCTCGACCGTGCCCTGCCCACCGTCGAAACCGACCTCACCCAGACGACCGGCCGTGCGAAGCTCGGCCGCACCCGACTTCCCCTCGACACGCGACCCCGCCGGCAGCTCGATCCGCACATCGAGGCAACCCGAAGCCCCGAAGTACTGACTCCCGGCCGGCCCCGCCCCGACCCGCAGGACGCCATTGTCGTAGGCGACCACGGCCCGCTCCGCGGCCTTCACATCCCGGCCCTTCGAAGCATCGGCGGGCTCGATGACGACGGTGGTCAACTCCCGCTCGGCGGCGACGATCCGAATACGCCCGGCCGGCACGTCCAGGACGGCGACGATCGGAGCGGTGGTGACGAACTTCTGCATGATGACTGAACTCCCGCGACTCGTAGGCCTCACCGCGGCGACTGTCCGCCGCGTTGGAGAACACACTGCGCCCAGCCGGTTTCAACACAGCCTTACCGCGGTTTCAGCCGACTTCAGCCAAGCCCGCGCCCGGCACGCTGGATCGAAGTGAATTGCTGTTGGCGGTAGTTGAGGGGACTGCGCGAGGCTGCCGGGTGGTGTGGCCCGGCAGCCCTGTCCGCGCGCTCGTCACCGGTTTCCGGTTTCGCGTCGGCGGCCTGGCCGGCCGAGGAGCACCGGGCGGCTGCTCCCGGCTGCCGGAGAGGAGGGTGCCGGCGCGCGGGCCTAGCGACTGTTACGGATGGCGTATTTGGCGGTGTAGTGCTGGGCGATCTCCAGTTGTTCGCGTTCCATCCAGGGGGCCGCCACGAGTACGTCGGGCAGGTTCGCGCGTTCGGTGGTCACCGCGCGGAACAGGCGGGTGACGGTCACGTCGTGGGCCGGGCGGTGCATGACGGTGAGCCCGTCGCCCGCGCGGATGTCGCCCGCCTCGATGACGCGGAGCATCGCTCCGGGGGACGCGGCCCGGGTGAATCGGCGTACCCAGCCCTTCTCGCCGAGCCAGCCGGCGAAGGTGCGGCAGGGGATGCGGCCACCGGTCACCTCGAGGACGGCGTCGGGGCCGACCCGCCACCGTTCCCCGATCAGCGCGTGGCGCAGATCGATGCCGAGGGTGGTCAGGTTCTCGCCGAACGATCCGTTGGCCAAGGGCCGGTTCAGCTCCCGTTGCCAGTCGTCCAGGTCCTCCCGGGCGAAGGCGTACACGGCACGGTCGGCGCCGCCGTGAAAGCGCAGGTCGCACACGGCGTCACCGCTCACTCCGCTGCCCCCGACGCCGGGTGGCCCCGCCGGGGCCACCCGGACCGGTCCGTCCACCGGCTGCTTGTCGATTCCCGTCGCGCCGCCGGGGGCGTCCGTGTAGGGCACCGCGCGGGCCCGGCCGGCGTTGACGCTGAGGACGGAGGCGTGCGGGATTTTCACGCCTCGGGCTGCGGTGCGGCCGGCTTCGACGCCTCGGCCGATCCGTCCCGGGGCGCGAAGGGGCACTGCCACCGCGCGTCCGTGCGCATCCCCGAGTACTGGCGCACCTCGGAGGACTCGCCGAATTCGGCGAGATTGGGGTTGATGGAGTTTTGCAGACGGGTTTCGCGCTCACGGATGCGGCGCTGTAGGCCTCCGTACACGCCGTTGTCCACCAGCCTGCGGAACTGGTGGTGGGAGTTGAAGGCCATCGCGGGGAACGGGAAGCGCCGGGTGATCCTCGACGCGTTCTCGTGCAGGCCGACGACGAAGAACGGGTGCCCGGCCACGCTGAAGCCGAACTTCGGGGAGTCCGGATCCGAGTCCGCGCCCTCCGCCCAGGCGTAGCCGCGGTCCGCGTCGAAGGCGTGCAGGTCGGTCAGTTGGCTCCACAGTCGTGCGTGGAACTCGCGCTCCGGGAGCCCGAGCGGGCCCTCGAAGACGGCGACGATCGTCGCGAAGTTCTGGTCGGGGTTGAGATCGTGCTCGACGAACTCGGCCAGAGCGCCGTGCAGTTCGGCCGTCGCGCTCTCGGTACCCATGACCCCTACGTGGACTTGGCGCAGGCTTTCGCGGCGCAGTGCGGACTTCGCGCCCAGGCAGGAGAACTCCTCGCTCTCGATCCAGGCCGCCAGTTGCTGCTCGCGGACGGGCATGACTGTCATGACTCTCTCCTCCGGCGAATCGGCTGTCGCGTGCTGTCGTGTCTCTGTCCGGGCGGTGCTGCTGCCGGGCGGTGCTGCTGTGCGTTGACCCGGGCGTGTGGGTACGCGGCTGTCGTCTGCGGCCCGGCTGTCGCACAGCCGGGCCGCTCGCCCTGTTCGATCGCTGGTACCTCATTCACCGTGCGCCGCTTCAGGACCGCTCCATGCGGGCCGCCGCGGCCCGTGCGTCCTGCGCTGTGAGGAGGTCCGACGGGCGCAGGCGCAGTCCGTGTTCGCGCAGTGTGCCGCTCACTCGCAGGGCGACGAGCGAGTCCCCGCCGTGGGCCAGGAAGTCGTCGTCGGGGCCGAAGTCCGGCGCGCGCAGCAGGGTGCGTATCAGCTTGAGGAGCAGGGTGAGGTCGGCGTCTGCGGTGTCCGCGGCCGCGATCCCGGCGGACGCCGCGTCGGCGTGCACCTGCACCCCTGCCCCGGCCTCTTCCCCTGCCGTGTGCTCGTCCGCGAGTACGGCGGCTACGGCCTTGCGGTCGATCTTGCCCGAGGTGGTGAGCGGGAGCGCGTCGCGGACGCGTATGAGACCCGGAACCAGATGAGAGGGCAGACGGCCGCGCAGGTCCTCGCGGATCTCCTCGGCCGTGGGACCGCCCGCGGTCACGGCGAGCGCCGCGGCCAGGATCCGTCCGCCGGTCCCGGTCCCGTCGTCGAGTGCCACCGCGGCGGCGGCCGTGACGCCTCGCGTGTCGGTCAAGTGCCGGTCGACTTCGTCGAGTTCGATCCGGTAGCCGCGTACCTTGACCTGGTTGTCGAGGCGGCCGAGGAACTCCAGCGTGCCGTCCCGGTGGCGACGGACCAGGTCGCCGGTGCGGTACATCCGCGCACCGGACGCCGACCCGAACGGGTCGGCGTGGAAGCGTTCGGCGGTACGCTGCGGATCGTTGAGGTAGCCCTCGGCGAGCGGGCTCCCGCCGACCCATAGCTCGCCGGGGCTGTCACCGGCGGCCGGGCGCCGATCGGCGCCCAGGACGTAGAGCCGCCGCTCCCCCACCGGACCCCCGATGGGCAGGCCGGCCGTCGGCGGGAGCGGCTCGTGCGCCCGCAGGACGAAGGCCGTGCAGGTCACCACCGTCTCGGTCGGCCCGTAGCCGTTGACCAGCGTGCAGTGGCCCAGCGGTCCGTCGCGGTGTGCGTGGACATCTTTGGTGCCTGCGGCCTCTCCGCCGATCACGACGGTGCGGACGCCGTCGAAGGAGAGTCCCGGGCTCTCGGTGCCCCGCATCTGAGCGCAGAGCAATCGCCAGTAGGAGGTGGGGAGTTGGAGTACGGATACGTTCAGATCCCGTACCCGGCGGGCGAGTTCCGCCGGGCCCAGTGCCCGGTCCTCGGAGTCCAGGAAGGCCACCGTGCCGCCGACGGCGAGGGTCGGCCAGATCTCCTCCTGGGCGACGTCGAAGCCGAGCCCGGCGAACTGGAGGACGGTGTCGGTGTCGCGCAGTTCGAGGAGGTCGGCGATGGCGGTGGTGTGCTCGGCGAAGGCGTCCTGGCCGACGAGCACGCCCTTGGGGGTTCCGGTCGAGCCCGAGGTGTAGATGACGTAGGCGTCATCGCCCTTCGGGCTGCCGGTGGCGGATGGGGCCGCGTCCGTGAGGGATCTGGGGCCGTCGCCATCGATGACGGCACGGGCTGCGGAGCGGCTCAGCAGGTGGTCGCGGTGGGCGTCGGGCGCCGAGGCGTCCATGGGCAGGAAGGCGGCGCCGACGTGCCAGCACGCCAGCATGGCGGCGACCGCGCCGGGTCCCGACGGCAGCCGTACGCCGACGATGTCCCCGGCGCCGACGCCGAGCGCCGAGAGTTCGGCGGCCGTCTTCTGCGCGCGCTCCGACAACTCGGCGTAGGTGACCTCGGCATCGGAGGTCCGCAGGGCGACGCGTTCGCGGACCGTGATGCCCGGGTCACCGGCCCTCGCGGCGATCCGGTCGGCCACCCGCTCGGAGGCGGCGGTGGCGACGGTGGTGGGGGTGGCCGGGGATGAGGTGGTGCTGATGGAGGTCATCGGGTACCTGACTCAGTGGGAAGGTTCCGGAAGGGTCGTACGGTCATCAGCCGCGGTGCCGTCCACGGGTTCGGGCGGTAGCGGTCGTAGCCGGCGGCCGCCGGCCAGGGCGGTCACGAAGCCGACGCCGCCGCAGAGGGCCGCGAAGGCGTAGGCGGCCTGAGCGCCCCGGGAGTCCGCGAGGTGGCCGCTCACCGAGGAGCCGATGGACACCCCGAGCCACAGGGCCGTGGACTGCCAGGCGAGCGCCTCCGTGCGGCGGGATGCGGGCACCCCGTCCACGACCAGCATCATGGCCACGATCATGGCCGGACAGGAGCTCGTCCCGGCCAGCAGGAGTACGAGGCCGGCGCCGAGGAAGCTGTGGACCACGAGCATGGGCAGGATCCCGAGCGTCATGATCAGGGTCGAGGCCCACAGGATCTTCGAGAGGGGGACCGGCCATTCGCGCGCGCCGTACACGATTCCCGCGACGGAGCTGCCGATCGCGTAGATCCCGAGGAGCACCCCCGCCATGAAGCGCTGGTGCTCCTCGCCGGAGAACGCCACCGTGGCCATGTCGATCGAGCCCCACATGCCGCCGAAGCAGAGGTTCAGCGCCGCGACGACGGCGACCGGCCCGAGGAACAGGGCGCTCCTTCCGGCCTTCTCTCCGGGCCTGTGCTCCGGTTCCGTCCGCCGGCTGAGCGAGAGCAGGAGACTGCCGCCGCACACCAGGACCAGCGCGCTGACCAGACCCGCCGCCGGGCTCACCGCGACGGCGAGCGAGGTGGCGAGGACCGGGCCGACGATGAAGATCACCTCGTCGACCAGGGATTCCAGTGCGAACGCGGTCCCCTTCAAGGACGAGCCGTCCAGCAGACCGCTCCAGCGCGCCCGCACCATCGAGCCGATCGCGGGAGTCGCCGCGCCCGTCAGCGCCGCCGTGACGAACAGGACCCACAACGGCATCGCGTCGCTCAGCACGCTCGCGACGAACGCGCTGCCGCTCACCGCGCACAGCACCGCACAGCCGAGCAGCACCCTGCGCTGGCCCACCCGGTCGGCCACGCGGGCCAGTTGGGGCGCGGCCACCGCGTACCCGACCGCCGAGACGGCCGACAGTGCGCCCGCGGTGCCGTAGTCACCCCGCGTCGCGGAGACGAAGAGCAGGATGCTGAGGCCCGTCATGCCGAGCGGGAACCTGGCGAGCATGCCGGGCAGGAAGAACCCCCACGCCCCGGGGGTCGAGAGCACCGTGCGGTAGCGCGCGACTCCCGTACTCATCGCTTCAGCTCGGCCACGAAGCCCGCGAAGAGCCGCGTGAGCGCCTCCGTCTGCTCGAACTGGACGGCGTGCCCGGCGTCGAGGTCGTGCGTCTCCAGGTCGGGGTGGCTCTTGAGGAAGGTGCGTACGCGCTCGTTGTCGACGAGCTTGTCCTGGGTGGCGAACACCGCGCGCACCGGCAGCGCGCCGAGCTGCCCGTAGTCCGTCTCCGACTTGACGGCGATCTCCTCCCACGCGTCGATCGTGCCGACCGTCACGTGCGAGAGCTTCAGCTCGTCGGCGTCGATCGCCGCGAGCCACTCCGCGCGATCGGTGAAGTCGACCGGGCGCATGGGAACTTGGATGAAGGGGCGTGCCCGCTCGACGGTGAGGCCGAGCTCCTCGACGACGTCCAGGGCGGCGTCGATCGAGCGGTCGAGGACGTCCGAATAGCGGTCGGTGAAGAAGAAGCCGGGGCAGACCATGAGCAGGCTCGCGAGCACGTCACGGTCGGTGAGGCCGGCCGCCACGACCGTCGCCACCTGGGCGCCGAAACACCAACCGGCCAGGTGGATACGGGTGTTGGGGCGCGCTTGCTTGAGGCTGCCGAGCAGCAGGGCGATGTCCGCGACGGCCAGTTCACCGTCCGGGATGTGCCCGCGCACCGCGTTGAGGCCGGAGCCGCGCAGGTCCACGGCGGCGAAGGCGACGTCGTCGTCGAGTTCGGCGAGCCGGGCGCCGAGCGGGGCCTGCCAGCCCGAGTGGCTCATGCCGCCGTGCAGCATCACCACGAGGTCCGCGGCGGTCTCGGTGCCCCAGATCCGGTAGTGCGTGAGGTAGCCGTCCGGCTGCTCGAAGGTGTGGACGTCTTCCAGGGTGCTCTGGACGATCACTGCTGCTCACTCCTCTGTGGGGCCGGTCTTTCCTCGGTGCACGCAAGCGCCTCGACTTCGACGCGGAGCGCGGGCGTGGCCAGGGCGGCCACCGTCATGACGGTCATGGTGGGGCGCAGGTCCTTCAACCACTCGGCCAGGCGCAGGCGCCGACGCTGGAGATCGACCTCGCCGGCGAAGTAGAACGTCAGCTTGACCAGGTCGTCGTGGGTCATTCCGGCCGCTTCGAGGTTGGCCGTGATGTTGTCCAGGGCGATGCCGAGTTGCTCGACCGGGTCCTCGGGGAGCTCGCCGGAGGGGGCCATGCCGATCTGCCCGGAGATCACGAGCCACCGGACCGGGCCGGTGATCTCCGCCTGGTGCGAGTACGCGGCGAGCGGTGCCGCGACCGACGGGGGGTTTCGGAAGGTGTTCACGGGAGTTCTCTGTATCCCTTTCAGACCGAGGGGACCCGGGCGGCGCCGAGGCCGTCCGCACATGTCCTGATCCGGTCGGTGACATCCCGGACGGAGCCGTCCGGGGCCTCGGCGATCTGCGCCAGAACGGCCTCGTACAGGCCGGCGAGGCCGTCCACCACGTGCTGCGGGAGGAGCCTGCCGTCCGCGTTGAGGGTGATCTCCAGCGCGGAGCGGTCCGGGTCGCGGCCCACGGTCGCCAGCAGCGGCACGTCGGTGTGCTCGAACCAGCGGACACCGGTGAGGTGCCCCCCGCCCTGGGCGGCGTCCGTATAGGCGGGGAAGTCCGTGTAGTTGAACAGCGCGGGGTAGCGGGGCCAGTCGTCCTGGCCGTCGACGGTCGCGGCACAGCGGCGGTGCGCGAGCGCAGCCATCTCGAACGCGAACACCTGGCCGGTGAGCTCCGGCCACGTCTGGTCCTCGATCCGGACCCGGTGCGGCTGGAAGTTGAGGAACATCCCGACGAGTTCCTCGGTGTCGTCCCGTTCGGGGCGGCCGTGGGTGAACGTCCCGGTCAGGACGTCCGGCTCACCCGTGACGAGGTTCAGCACCCTCAAGTGGGCAGCGAGGAGGAGGTACTTGAGCGGGTGTCCGGTTCGGCGCGCGATCTCGCGCAGCCGGCCTTCCGCCTCGGCCGGGATGACGGCGGTCGCCTCCGCCCACCGGGAGGCACCGTCGGACGGGTAGCGGGGCCAGGGCGCTCCGGGGTGGCCCGCGAGGACGTCGCGCCAGAACGTGCGTGACTCGGCCGATGTGTACGCGGCGGTCTCGGCCGTGACGTAGTCGCGGAAGGAACCGGATGCCCGGGCGGGAAGGGTGTCGGCCTCGCCGCCGGCCCCCGCGGCGTACGACAGGAGCAGGTCCCGGACGAGGAGGGACAGGCTCCACCCGTCGACGATCGCGTGATGGAAGCTCAGCGAGAGGACGAAGCGGTCCGGTGCCGTCCGGTGGGCCGCGAACCGTATGAGTCCGGGCTGGTCCCAGTGGAATCCCGAACCGCGCTCCTTCTCGAACCAGGCGTCGGCCGCCGCCGGGTCGTCCACGGCGTCGAACACGGTGAGCCGGGGCTCGACCGAGCCGTACACGAGCTGCCGGGGCAGGGGCGTCGCCGCCAGGTCGAGGGCGACGCGCAGCGTGTCGCTGGACGCGACCGTGCGGCGCAGCAGGTCGCGCAGCAGGGGCTCGTCCAGGGGCAGTGCGACGGAGTAGGCGAAGACGTCGTGGTAGGCGGACTGGGCGGGGTCCCGCATGGTCGCCCTGATCATCCGGAGCTGGGTGGCGGTGAGCGGATACGCGTCGACGACTCCTCGGGGAAGCCCTTCGAGCGAGGCGTCCGGGGTCTGCCCGGCGCCGGTCGCCGGCTGTGCAGCCTCCTCGACGGGCGCCGGTGCCGCGAGCCTGCGGACCAGGGCCCGTACGGTTCGGGCCTCCATCACGTCCCGCAGCGCGGCGCCGGGGAACTGCTTGCGCAGCTTGGCCAGGATGCGGATGGAACTGATGGAGTCCACGCCGGATTCGAGGTAGTTCTCCTCCGCCCCGACCGTCTCGCTGCCGACCACCTTCGCGATGATCGCGGCAACGGCACGCTCCGCCCCGTCCGGTCCGCCGTCGGCCGGCTCGTCCGCCGCGTACCGCTCCAGGGCGGCGAGGAAATCCCCCAGGAACTGCTCGGCCGTGGAGGTCTTGATCCGGCCGCGGTCGTGGGACACGGCGAGCCGCATCGCACCGGCGAAGTGGTCGCGGTGCACGTGCACGGTCATCGGGAAGCTGGTGAGCTCGAAGTACCGGGCGTGTTCGATCGTCACCGCGTCCCGCGTGGCGGCGGCCGTGTCACCGGCCCCCGCGTAGGAGTGGAAGTCCGTGTAGTTGAAGACCACGTCGAAGAGCGCTCCCCCTTGCTGCCGCTCGATGTCGGCGAGGGGGAACCGCTGGAGCGGCACGAGTTCGCGCTCCCGCTCGAAGACCGCGAGCGGCAGCTTCGCGTCGTCCGCCTCGCGCACCTCGACGGGCAGCGGCAGGGTGTTCAGGAACAGGCCGACCATCTCGCTGCCGCCGGGAACCTCCGGGCGGCCGTTGCCGACCAGCCCGGTGACCACGCGTGACCAGCCGGTCAGGTCCGCGAGGGCCGCGCAGTGCGCCGCCAAGTAGAGCGATTTCAGCGGCAGTCCACGGGCCGCGGCGCGCAGCCGCAGCCGCTCCTCAAGGCCTGTCGGTACGTCCCACTCCAGCAGCGCGGTGTCGACCGTCTCCGGCGCGACCGAGCCCAGGTGACCCGCCACCAGGGTGGCCGAGAAGCCGTCGAGCAGCTTGTGCCAGGCGTCCCGGTCCTCGGGGCGTCGTGCGCTCTCGCGCTCCAGCGCCACATAGGTGCCGTAGCCGGGCTCCGGGGTGGTGTCCGGTGTCGGGGCGACCGGGGTTCCGGCGCAGCGGCGCCGGATCTCCTCGACGACCAGGGCGACGCTCCACCCGTCCAGGATCAGGTGGTGGAAGGAGAACGCCAGGTTGATGTGGCCGCTGCCGCGCAGGTGGGCACAGAAGCGCAGGGGCGGCCTGCCGAGGTCGAGCGGGCGGTGCTTCTCGGCCTCGATCCACTCCCGCACCGCCCGGTCCTGTGCGTCGGCGGGAAGTCCGGTCAGGTCCACGACCTGGAGGGACGGCGCGGCCCCTGCCGTGTCCGCGCCGAGCACGACCTGGAGCGGTTCGTCGTAGCGCTCCAGGTCGAAGTAGGAACGCAGTTGGGCGTGGTGGGCCACGGTCTCCCGTACGGCACGGGCCAGTTGGGCCGGGTCACTCACTCCGGCGAACTCGTAGTCGAAGATGTCGTGGTAGACCGGCGAGTCCTCGTCGAGCAGCGAGTGGTAGATCATGCCCGACTGGAGCTTGGTCAGTGGCCAGGCGTCCTGCGCCGCCTCGGGCAGCGCCGCCCTGTCCTCGTCCGCCAGCAGGGCGAACGGCGGCGTGGCGAGGGACGCGGGTGAGGCGGGGTCGTGGCGGGTCAGCGACGCGGCCAGCGCGGCGACCGTCGTGTGGGCGAACACTTCGCGCAGGTTGACCGCGTATCCGGCGGCGCGCAGCCGGGAGCTGACGCGCAGCGCCATGATCGAGTCCCCGCCGAGGGCGAAGAAGTTGCTGTCCGCTCCGACCTGTCCCGCGAGTCCGAGCACGTCCTGCCAGGCCCGGGCGACGTCCTGCTCGGCGCCTGTTGCGGGCCGGCGGCCCGACCGGGTGGCCGGGACCGCGTGGGCCGTCGGCGAGGGCAGGGCACGCCGGTCCAGCTTGCCGTTGGGCGTGGTGGGCAGCCGCGGGACCTCGATGAGGTACTGCGGGACGAGGAACTCCGGCAGCCGGTCGCGGAGTTGGGCACGCAGGTCCTCGGAGTCGAACGCGGTGCTCACCACGTAGGCGGCCAGCGCCTGTGTGGGCCCCGAGGTGTCCACGACGACGGCCGCGTCCTGGACGCCGGGCAGTTCGCGCATGACGGCGGCGATCTCGTCGGGCTCGACCCGCAGGCCGCGCAGCTTGACCTGGTTGTCGATGCGTCCCAGGTACTGGATCTGCCCGTCCGGCAGGAAACGCGCCAGGTCGCCGGTCCGGTACAGGCGCGCCCCGGGGTGCGTCCCGTGCGGATCGGGGACGAACACCTTGGCGTTGAGGTCGTCGCGCCGGTGATAGCCGGTCGCCACGGCCACGCCCCCGATGCACAGCTCGCCTGGCACGCCGACGGGCTGGAGCCGCAGGTCCCGATCGAGGACGTACAGGCGCACGTTGTCGATGGGCTTGCCGATGGGGACGAGCTCTCCGGGGTAGTCGGCGCCGCACGGCCAGTGCGAGACGTCGATCGCGGCCTCCGTCGGGCCGTACAGGTTGTGCAGTTCGCAGGAGGGCAGCGTGGCCGTGAAGACCTCGATGGTCTTGCGGGGCAGCGCCTCGCCGCTGCAGATGACGCGCTTGAGCGGCCCGCAGTGCCCGGCGAGTTCCTCCGCCTCCAGGAACACGTTGAGCATCGAGGGCACGAAGTGCACGGTCGTGACCGCGCGCGAGCGGATCACTTCCTTGAGGTAGTCCGGGTCACGGTGTCCGCCCGGCCGGGCCACGACGATGGCGGCACCGGTCATCAGCGGCCAGAAGAACTCCCACACCGACACGTCGAAGCTGTACGGAGTCTTCTGCAGGACCCGGTCCGCGCCGGCGCCGCCGGCGAGCGGGAAGGCCGACTGCATCCAGTGCAGCCGGTTGGCGAGCGCGTCGTGACGGTTGATCACGCCCTTGGGCTGTCCCGTCGAGCCGGACGTGTAGATCATGTAGACGGGTGAGTCGGGGCTCAGCTCGCGGACGGGATCCGTGTCGTCCTCGTCGTCCAGGGCCTCGTCCGGAAGGACCAGGAGCCGGGCGCCGGCGCCGCCCAGGGTCGCGCGGTGCCGCTCCTGGGTGAGGATCAGCGGCAGACCGGCGTCCTCGATCATGAACTCGATCCGGGCGGGCGGGTATTCGGGGTCGATCGGCACGTACGCGCACCCGGCCTTGACGATGGCCAGCAGCGCGATCACCATCTCCGCGGAGCGCTCCATGAACACCCCGACGAAGGGTCCGGCGCCGTCGGCTCCGAGCAGGGTGCGGATGCGGGCCGCCACCTGGTTCGCCCGCCGGTTCAGCTCGTCGTAGGTGTGACGCTCGCCCTCGAACTCGACGGCGAGGCTGTCCGGGTCGCGCCGGACCTGGTCCTCGATGACGTCGGCGACCGTGCCGTCCGGGTGGGCGGCCCGGGTGTCGTTCCAGTCGCCGAGGATCAGGTCGCGTTCCGCGTCGCGGGTCATCGACGGTGTGCTCACCGGGGCGTCGACGCCTGCGACGCCGAGGGAGGACAGCAGCTGCGCGTAGTTGCGCAGGATCCGATCCGCGGTGTCCCGGGTGAACAGGTCCGTGTTGAATTCGAGCTCGAACTCGTAGGCGTCGTCGGCCCGGTTGATGTACAGCATCAGGTCGAACTTGGCGGCCGTCCGGCGGACGGGCAGGTACCGCGAGGTCAGCCCAGGTCCGAGGTCGATCGAGGGCCGGCCGTCGAGGAGGGTGAGCATCGTCTGGAAGACCGGGTTGTGGTTCCGCGCCCGTTGAGCCCCCAGCGCTTCGACCACCTCGGGGCAGGGGACGTCGCCGTCGTCCAGGAGTCGCTCGGCGGCTTCCTGGGCGCCAGCGAGGACGGTGCGGAAGGTGTCGTCCGGGTCCACCGGCACGAACAGGGGCAGGGTGTTGACGTAGCAGCCGACCTGCTCCAGGTCCTCGGCGCCCGGCCTGTTCAGGACCGTGGTGCCGATCGCGAAGCCCTCCTGGCGCGTGTAGCGGTGGAGCAGCAGCGCGTAGGCGGCCAGGAACACCGGGAAGGCGGTGCTGCGGCAGGTGCGGGCGCATTCCCTGAGCAGCGGTTCGACGTCCGCGCCGGGGACGGTGACGGTCAGGCTGTCGCCGCGGAACGTCTGCGTCGCGGGTCGCGGGCGGTCCAGAGGCATGCCGAGCAGTTCCGGGGCGTCGGCCAGCGACCGGCGCCAGCGCTCGACGGCGGCCTTGTGCTCCGCTCCGGCGGCCGCCGCGCGGCTGTCGGTGACGAAGGCACGGAACGCGGCGCCGGAGACCGGCCGCTGCGGAAGATCGCCGCCGGCCGCCAACGTCCGGTAATTCTCCGCCACTTCGTCCAGAACGAGACGAAGGCTCCAGTCGTCGATCACGATGTGATGGACCGTCAGACCGAAGAGCCAGATGTCGCCCGGCAGCGCCACCAGGACCGAGCGGAGCGGCGGGGCCACGCTCAGGTCGAAGGGCCGCCGATGGTGCTCGGCGAGCACCTCCTCCGCCCGGGAGCGGGCCTCGGCAGCGCTCAGGGTGCGCAGGCCGACGAGGGTCATGCTGTCCGGGAGCGCGTCCCCGGTGGCGTGGTGGACCACGGCCCGTGGCCCGTCGGGGGTCTCGTGGAACGTCGTGCGGAGCGCGTCGTGCCGCGCGACGGTGGCCCGCAGGGCTTGGCGCAACGCGTGCGCGTCGAGTCCGCCGGCCGTCTCGAAGACCACCGACTCGTTGTACGCCGGCTCGTGGGAGCCGGCCAGTTCGTGGAAGAGCCAGAGGCTCTCCTGGGTGTACGAGAGCATGCTTGCGCCTGTGTCCGGTCTCCCGGCCATACCGCACTCCAAACTCGGAACGAAACCTTGGCCCGTGACGTGACGGGCGATGTGAGGGACCGACGACGTGCCGCACGGGCCTCCGGCGCACCCGGGTGATCCGCGGGTCCGCGTCGTGGCCGTGTCCGGGCGGACGCGCGGGACGCGGCTGTCCGCGTTCCGGCGCGCCGATGGGCGCGGGCGTGCCCGGCCCCGTGATGACAGGAGATTGATCTGGCAGGTCCGACCGGGACGGCCGGACCCGCGACCGCGACTACGGCGTGGTCATCGAGACCTGATACGGATCGAACACCTCGTCGTACGGGCGCAGGATCGAGCTCAGTGTGTCCGGTGCCGCCGCGTCCGGACCCGGACAGTCCGTGACGGGCTCGGTGATGATCTCGACGCAAGCCGCAACCTCACGAGCGAGGCGTACCGCCGCCTCCGCGTCGTCGGCACGGACGATGACGTGCCCGCAGCGGTCGTCGGACCAGCGGAGTTCGGGCACCACGGATCCCACGTCCACACCCACCGATACTTCCACCACTCCGTCGACGGCCCGGGCCGCGTCGAGCCCGGTGACGGCGGTGACGGCTCCGGGGGCCGCGGTCAGGAAGCGGATGGCGGCCGCTCCTCGGGCCGGGTGCAGATGACCGTCGAGCGGCGCCCCGTGACCGACCAGGCGGTAGGCCGCCTCTTCCATGTCGACCCCGTACACCATCTTGACGAGATCGTTGATCCGGTCGCCTCCGCGCCGGGTGTGCGATTCGACGACCCGCGGTCCTTCGGCGGTGAGGATGACCTCCGTGTGCGCCGGACCGTCCTCGAGACCGACCGCGTCGAGCAGACGCACCGTCAACTCTCGTATCTGGTCGAGTTGTTCTTCGGACAAGGGCGCCGGAATGACGTGCCCGAGTTCCACGGTGCCGCCCTCGGTATCTTTGGCGGTCACCGCGATAATCGTGTGGCGGCCCGACTCGGAAAAGGATTCCACGCTGAGTTCGGGTCCGGTCAGAAGTTTTTCCACCTGGAATTCACCGAGCTCGAACTGCTGACTCCAGGCCCATACATCGTCGACGTCTTCGACCGATTCGATCCGGCGCACTCCGAGGCTTCCCGAGCCTTTGGTCGGCTTGACGATCGCCGCCCCGTGGGAAATCACGAATTCGCGAAGGCCCGCCTGGGTCGGATTGACCGCATAGGGAACGGTCCCGATTCCCCGCTCGTTCAGCAGGGCCCGCATCGCGGACTTGTCGTGCAGGAGCCGGGCGCACCGTTCCGAGGTGCCGGCGATCCCCAAGGCGTCGGTCAGGTGCCCGGCCACCAGCTGTGCAGCCTCGGTCTGGGTCACGATCCGTGTGATCGGCGCGATCCGGTGCAGCGCGGCCGCCATCGCGTCGGCGCTGGGCACATGCTGATAGTCCACCAGAACAAGCTGCTCACAGTGCGGAACCAGCGCGGGATCAAATTGTGACGGCTTTTGCATATAGACGACGTCCACGTCCGCCGACTTCGCCTTCGAAACTAATCGGATGCTGTCCCCAATGACAAGCACACGCCCCCGTAACACGATCATCCCCCGTTTCCGACCGCTTCCGCCAATCCGACCGTTCCTTCTAAGCCGTCGGCGACGCTAGCACAGCGCTACCCGCCCACATAGGGATCACACGAAGATCCACGGGCAGTCGGGCGCTCACAACGTCCCTGCCTGCGATGATGGGGATGCCGCAGCGGGCAACGTTCGCCCGGCCGACAACTTCCCGTAACAATTCGCCGGCGGCGACCGGCTCCACGAATGAATGCGGCGGCGTGAAAACGCCCCTCTGCCCCTTGTGGCGCGCGTCGCCCATCCGCACCCACGAACTCCCGTGGGATCGTGGACGTCCGCCGACGCGGTGCCGCCAACTCCTTTCGACCGAAGCCGACATGAGCCAACACGAGTGGAGAGACCTTCGCGTGCTGAACTACGACATCGATGTCTCCGACGTGGACTACGACCTCGTGCTCTCGGACCTGGCTGCCGAGGGCGACGTCCTCGACGCCCTGGTGGCTGCCGAGGACGACTGGACCCGGCCCACGCCTGCGGCCGGCTGGACGATCGCGCACCAGATCGCCCACCTCGCGGCGGCGGACGTGAACGTGCTGACCGCCCTGCGTGCACCCGCCGCGTTCGACGCGGTGCGCGAGCGGGCCGACGCCGGAGGCAGCCGGTACGCCGACGACGTGGCAGCCGAGGGGGCGGCCCGGCCGCGAGCGGCCCTCCTCGACCAGTGGCGCGCCGGTCGAGCCGAAGTGGTCGCGGCGTTGCGGGAGGTGCCGCGTGACTTCGCGTTCCCGTGGTTCGGGTCGACATTGACCGCTGCCCTCATGGCACCGCTGCGGGTGATGGAGATCTGGGCCCACGGGCAGGACGTCTTCGACACCGTGGGTGTCGCGCACCCCGCGACGACGCGGCTCAAGGCGGTGGCCTGGCTGGGAGTCAAGGGGGTGGATCTTTCGTTCGCCGCCGCCCAACTGCCGCCACCGAAAGCCCCGTTGAGGTTCGAGCTGGCCGGCCCGGGCGGCGAGACCTGGGCATGGGGTCCCCGGGACGCCGCCCAGCGGGTGCGCGGCTCCGCACTCGACTTCTGTCTACGCGTCACCCACCGCCGGCCGCTGTCCCGGACCGGCCTGACGGCGACCGGCCAGGACGCGCAGACCTGGCTCGAGGTCGCCCGCGTCTTCCTCTGAGTCGGCAAGGGGCCGCCCTCAGCGGGCCGTTCGCCCAGCGGCGGAACCCGCATGGACCAGGTGCGACATCGAGGGTGCACAACTCGGCCTCCGCACAGGGGACATGATGGTCTGACGTCATTGGCCGCAGCCGAGGAGCCCGATGCCCGGATTCGATGGTGCCAACCTGCCCACGCCGGCTGAGCCCGGCGCCAGTCCTGCCGGGGCCCGCAATGGGCGGATCATCTTCCTGAACGGGACGTCCAGTTCGGGGAAGTCCAGCATCGCGCGGGAACTGCTGCGGATCCTGGACGGGGGGCCGTACTTCCACCTCCCCGTGGACGCCTTCCATGCGATGCGGGCCCGCCGTGAGGTCTCATCCGACGAGCTGCCTCACCTTCTTCGACGCACCTGGATGGGCTTCCACCGGGCGGTCGCCGGGATGGCCGCGGCCGGCAATGACGTCGTGGTCGATCACGTGCTGAGTGAGGACTGGCGGCTGCTGGACTGTCTCGGACTCTTTCCGGCCAGGGACGTGGTCCTGGTGGGGGTGCGCTGCTCACTCGATGAACTCGCGCGGCGCGAACGGGAGCGCGGCGACCGCCCGTTGGGCCTCGCGGTCCGGCAATTCCATCAAGTGCACACGCACGGCCTCTACGACATCGAGTGCGACACGACCGCGACCAGTGCCGTGGACTGCGCGCGGCAGATCAGTGACTTCCTGCCGCAACGACCGGTACCCACCGCGTTCGAGCGGCTCATGGTGCGGCTGCGCCCCGATCTGCTCGGCATCGCCCCAGGCAGCGGCTGACGCCACTCTCCCAGCGCGGAGGAACGGCTCGCGGTCCGGGAGACCGCGGGAGGACGACGCGGGCTGGACTAGAGTCCCGTTCATGGCCACCCTCGTTCCTGCCCCCTTCGGCGACTTCGCCGCCGCGTACCCCGCGCTGGAAGTCCGCGCCGACCTCGCCACGCCCGTGGCCGGTGCTCTCACGAGCTGGGGCGACTCCGAAGCGGCCCGCTCGGTCCTCTACGTCGACACCGATCCGGCGAAGGCCGACACCGCCGTCTTCGCCGAGACGTACGAAGTACCGCTCGACGCCTCGGCGAACTGCGTCGTGGTCGCCGCCAAGCGCGGCGGCGAGACCACCCTCGCGGCCTGCCTCGCGCTCGCCGGCACCCGCGTCGACGTCAACAGCGCCGTGCGCAGACACCTCGGCTCGCGCAAGGCGTCCTTCGCGCCGATGGACGTCGCCGTGGCCGAGAGCGGGATGGAGTACGGAGGCATCACCCCCATCGGCCTTCCCTCCTCCTGGCCGCTGCTCATCGACGCGGCGGTGGTGGAGACCCCGTTCGTCCTGGTCGGCAGCGGACGCCGGCGCGGCAAGCTGATCGTTCCGGGCTGGGCACTGGCACAACTCCCGGGAGTGGAAGTGCTCCAGGGGCTGGCCCGCTGACCACCCGTACGTCTTCTCGATCGACGGAAAGCAACAGGCCGGACCCTTCACGGGTTCAGCCATGCCCGCAGCACGGCGCCCAGCACTGACAAAGCCCCCGAACAGCGCGGCCCGCTCGTCGTTCCCGGAATCACTCGGGGCGGCTGAACCGGTGGGCGGCCCAGAGCAGGGCCAGGACTCCGGTGGTCAGCAGGAGCCCGCCTTCCAGGAGCAGGGGAGGCTGCCAGCCGGACCATGCGATGCCCGTCGAGGCTGCCGCCCGGTCGGGGGCCCGAAGGGCGATGCAGCGGCGGAGCAGGTCCACACCGTAGGCGAGGGGGTTGGCTGCCACCAGGGTGTGGGCCCAGCCCGGCAGGTTGTCGACCGGGAAGAAGCCGCCGGAAAGGAGGAGCAGCGGCATCATCACCAGGCCGAGCAGCATGTTGAAGACCTCCGGCCGGTTGAGGCCCACGGCCAGGGTCAGGGCAAGCGCCGTGAGGGTGAAGGAGGTCAGGATCATGCCGCCGAGGAGCAACAGCAGCATGAGCGGGTCGTAGGGCAGGCCGATCGCGCCGACGAGTGCGAGCAGCACGGCGCCCTGGACCGTGGCGACGATGGTTCCGCCCGCGCAGCTGCCGAGGAGCAGGGTGGGTCGGTGCACGGGGGCCATCAGGAGTTCGCGCAGGTAACCGCTCTGCCGGTCGGTGATCAGACGGATGCCGACCATGATGGCCGGCGTCTGTACCGTCATCATCAGCACGCCCGGAAAGAGGTAGGTCTGGTACCCGCCCCCCAGTGAGGTGTTGGGGATCAGGGCAGCCAGTCCACCGCCCAGGATGAAGAGGTAGAGCATCGGCTGGACCAGCATCAGCGCGGTGTGGACGGGTTGGGACGCCAGGCGCAGCAGATCGCGGTAGACCAGGGCGTACACGGCACGCAGTTCGTGCCACAGGCGGGGCACCCGCTCGCGGTGGGTGTCGTCGTGGACGGCGGGTCCTTCGGGGGCGGTGCGGGCGTCCGAGGCGGGGAGTGCGGGTGCGGTCACGGGGCCTCCTCGGTTGCTGTCCGGCTCACGCCCGGACTTGTGGCTGCCGAAGTCCCTTGCGGAGAGGGGGTGTTGATGCTGCGGCCGGTGTGGTGGAAGAACACGTCGTCGAGGGTCGGCGGGGTCGCGGACGCGGCGTGCACCGCGATGCCGTGGGCCTCGAGTGCCGCGCAGAGGCGGGGAATCCAGGTGCTGCCGTTGGGCATCCGCAGCGTCACCCCTTCGCTGTCCAGGGTGACGGCGAGACCCGGGGGCGCCAGCCGGCCCACGACCTGCCGTGCCGCCGCGTCGTCGCTGGTGCGCAGCGCCACCCGGTCGTCCCCGATCGCGGCCTTCAGCGCGAGGGGCGTGCCCTGGGCCACGAGGCGGCCGTGGTCGATGATGCCGAGGCGGTCGCAGTTCTCCGCCTCCTCCAGGTAGTGGGTCGTGACGAACAGCGTGCTTCCGTGCTGGTCGCGCAGCGCGCGCAGATAGTCCCAGATCTGAGCGCGGGCGTGTGGGTCGAGGCCGGTGGTCGGCTCGTCGAGGAACAGGACCTGGGGTGCGTGCAGCAGGCCGCGGGCGAGTTCGAGTCGGCGTCGCATGCCTCCGGACAGGGTCCGTACCCGGGACCGCCGGCGGTCGGCGAGGCCGACCTTCTCCAGCGTCTCGGTGGCCCGCAGACGGGCGTGGCGGCGGCTCAGTCCGTAGAGGCGTGCGTGGATGTGCAGGTTCTGCTCGGCCGTCAGGTCCGGGTCCAGGGCGCTGTGCTGGAAGAGCATCCCGACCCTTCTCCGTACCTCGTCGGGCTGCTGGGTCACGTCGATTCCCGCCACCGTGGCCCGTCCGGCCGTGGGCCGGGCGAGGGCGCACAGGAGGGAGATGGTCGTCGACTTGCCCGCGCCGTTGGGGCCGAGGAAGGCGAAGGTCTCGCCCCGCAGCACGTCCAGGTCCAGGCCGTGAACGGCATGGGTGGTGGATCCGTCCGGGCCCGGATAGCTCTTGACCAGTCCGCGCGTGCTGATGGCGTACACCGGTGGGGCGGCGGGCCGCGCGGGGGCCGCTTTCGTAAGGGCGGCGGATGGTGTGGGCGCCGGACTTGTGAGGGTGGTTGGTGGGCGGGTCGCCCGGGTGGTGCGTGTCTCGTCGTCGGCGGGTGGCTGCATGGTCGGCTCCTCGTCCACGGGGGTGTCTTCCGCAGGCCTGCCAGCCACCGCGGCCCTGGCTCCGGCCGGTGGCTGCGGAGGCAGCCACCGGCCGGAGGTCTATGGACTAGGCGCAACTGACGCCGACACAGACGGTGTTGAGCAGGGTCAGCAGGCCAGTACAGGCGCACGTCCCGCCGAACTGTGCTTCGTCGACGCCAACCGGGTCGGTCTCCGGAAGGGCGTGCAGGTGCGCCAGAACCTCAAGGTCTTGGTGTTCCATGACTTTCTCCTTCTCTGTGAGCTGATCTGTGAGGTGGCGACAGCGACGATGGAGTCCCCTGTCGCTCAGCCCGGCTGCTGGATCATCCAGAGCCGGGGGCTTGGGTGGCGGGTCCGCAGCAGGAACGCCAGGATTCCCGCGGATCCGTCGCTCCAGCTCGTCGAGACGTTCCCGTATTCGTTGGGAAAGACGACGTGGCTGTCGCGGCGGGTCCGTTCGGAGCCGATGAGGCGGGCCAGGTCTTCGGCCATCGCGCGGTAGGAGGGGTCCCCGGTCGCTTCCGCCATGTCGAGGAGGAAGTCGCCGTTGCCCGCGAGCCCGTGGCATTGGGTGAGGGCGGCGCGGGAGGCCCGCTCCACGACGGCCCGTGCGGCGTGGCGGGCGAGTTCGGCGAACCGCTCGTCCCCGGTCGCCTGCCAGAGGCGGATCAGGAACGAACCGATGCCCGCCGAACCATGGCACCAGTAGGGGGCCGTGGGTACGTCCGTGGCCTGGGCCGGCCACTGGGCCGCTCGGCCGACCATCACGGCGTGGGCCACCAGGGACTCCCCCGCCGCCACGGCCAGCTGCATGTGTTCGGGGCGGTTGGAGATGGCCGCGGCGGCGAGGAGGAAGCAGCCGATGCCGGCGGTTCCGTGCGCGAAGCCCAGATAGCGTTTGCCGGCCTCTTCGGATACGGCTTCCGCGGGTACGGGCCAGCTCACGCCGGCCGACTCCATCCGCGCGGCGGCGGCCAGCCGGTCGGCGTCGGCCACGACCAGCTCGGCCAGGCGCGGATCACCGGTTCGGTGCCACAGATGGGCGGCGGCGAGTCCACTGCCCGCCGAGCCGTGGGTGATGTCGTAGCTGGGTGTCGACTCCAGCGACGCCAGAGCCAGGGCCACCGCGTGATCCGTGAGTTCACGATCGCCGATCGCGTGTCCGGCGTCGTACAGCGCCCAGGCGATGCCACGCCCGCCGAAGTGCAGTCCTGGACGTATGGAAGCGGTGTCGGCGCGCTCGGCGATCCACCGGCCGGCGGTGGAGATGAGATCCGGCAGGCGCGGGTCCCCGGCGGCCTCGAAGTACCGGGTCAGGACCGCCAGTACCCCTGCCGCGCCTTGCTGCACGGTGCAGGGGCCGGTCTCCCCGGCCTGGGTGGACACGGGCCACAGCCGCCGGTCGTCGGCCGGGGTCATCGAATCGACGAGGTGGTTCACGATGCCGGTGATCGCGTCCTGCGTCACGTCGCGCGGCGCTTCCCTGCGTACCGGGCCGGTGGCGGCGCGTCCCGGCCGGGCCGGGTTCACCTCGCGAAGGGCCGCTCGCGCCGCGGCCGGGTCCCAACGCGCGTCGGGATCGTCCCTCATCAGGCCGAGGATCATCTCGGCCAAGCCGTCCGGCAGGCGCAGCACTCCGTCACAGGCCGTCAGCCACTCGGCGAACCGCTCCTCGGCGGGCCTGGCGGCCGGCTCCTCGGTCAGCAGGTTCGCCACTTTCCCCGCGAGTACGAAACACACCGTGGCGCCGAGGCTGTAGTAGTCGGCCGTCGGCGAGACGGGAGCGCCCACCAAGCGTTCGGGGGCACTGAAGCAAGGGGTCCCCACCGTGGTCGGGAGCATGCCCTCGCCCTCCGGTACGGCGAGCTCCAGGTCGATGAGGCGTAGCTCGCCGTCGGGGCGGACCATGACGTTGCCGGGCGTGAAGTCCCTCAGTACCCAGCCGTGGTCGTGGGCCGTGGCGACCAGGTCCACCAGGCGCCCGACCTGGGCGAGCGCGTCCGCTCGGTAGCGTTCGCTTCCGACGTCGCGGAAGCGCTCGGCGACCCAGGCGTGCAGGGGCACGCCCGGCACCTCCTCCTGGGCGAGGAACAGGTGCCCGCCCGTCTCGAACATCGCGAGCGGCTCGGGCGCGAGGCCGGTGCCCCTGAGCCTTTCCAGCGTCCTGGCCTCGGCGCGTAACCAGTCGCGGACGTCGGAGCCCGAAGCGTCGCCCTCGACGTGCGGCCGGGCCTCCTTGAGCACCACCGCCCTGCCCGTGGTGATGTCCGTGCCCCGGTAGACGCCGCCCTTGTTGGTGTGCCGGATCGCTTCGCGTACCGAGAACCGGCCGCCGAGCACCACGGGGCTCGTCGCCACCTTCTCCTGTCGCGGCGGAAGGGGTACGGAGGCGGGGAAGGGGCTGACCGCCCATGGGGGCGGCGAGTAGCGTCCGGTCCGTTTGTCCTCCACGGGGTTGCCGTCGGGGTCCTCGATGAACCACACCAGCAGGCCGTGCTCCGACAGCCTGCGCCGGCCGACGAACGCGCCGTAGCGGTAGTGCACCAGGCTGTGCGGGGCGTACGGCTGGTCCGAGAGGATCTGCGGACCGGCCAGTCCCACGGTCGCCTTGTGCAGCTCAAGCGCCAGGCGGGCCGCGTCGTCGTCGGAGGTCGGATAGACGGTGATGAACTTGCCGGAACTTCCCCGTGGCGTGGCACGGGAGTTGAGCGCGCCCACCTGCTCCAGCGACCGGGCGAACTTGAATATCGACTCCTCCCGCAACAGCACGTCCAGAGCCCTCACGAGGACTTCCGGTGCCGAGGCGGCCGTCGCGGACACATGCAGTTTCCAGCCCTGCCGGCGTCCGATACCGGACGGGCGCGTGAGGCGGCACCACATCTCGTCCGTGTCGACGGTCCAGCGCTCGCTCGTACCCGTGGCCTGCAATGCCCGGCGAAGCAGAATTTGGAGATCGACCTCGGTTGCGTGACTCGTCATGCGCGTTCCTCTCAACGGCGAAAACCGCTGGTGGAATAGGCCCTGGAATATGCCTTCGGTAAGAAATGTAGAGCGCGAAAGCGGCAGAGGATACGGGCTGCCACTGGCGCGCAGGAGTACTCGGACGGCGGCTGGCGCAGTCCGGCGCAAAGGGAGGCGCACGCCCGTCGCCGGGCGGGAAATAATCCACCTGTTCGACTATTCGAGTCGCGGTCACTCACAGGCTGCCAGGCAAACAGCATGGGATCATTTTCCTGAGTTTCACAGGGCTTCTTCAGGTTGACCATCTATCGAGTGACGCGGGCGGAGAAGCCGGCAGAGCCCAGCGCTACCCGATGCGGGAGGGCCGCGACGGTCCTGTGGCCCCGCTCATCTCAACTGCCCCAGCAGACCCACCATTCGCGACGACAAGGGGCCGTCTTCCCGAGTTCACCATCATGCGACTCCTGGTTCCGATCAAGCAGCGGATTGATCACCGGCAGTGGCCCCGCCGAGCACCTCCGGCGTGGACTGCCGCCCCACAGCTTCATCCCCGTCCAGCACTCGGTAAAGGGCGCAATCCCGCCACGATGGCAGCCACCGGGAAGGGGACAATCCGAGCCATGGATACGGTCATGGATACGGCCACGATCAGTAGCCTGAATTGCCCTCTCAGTGAAGAAATTGAATCATCAACGCATACCGGAAACCGCCCTGGTGAAATGCATTGAGCTTGGCTGCGGGACTGCTTGGCTATCGATCCCGGTGAACTGACTTTCGGCCGCAATGCGGAACAGTCGGGTGCATCGCTTCAGCGGATGGCTTCAGCGGAGGGGCCTGGTGGCTGAGGGGAGGCTTGCCCGCCTAGGCCAGACGCGGTCTCGTGCGCATGCCGGCATGCGTCCGCCCCACGGCCTGCGGGGCCCGCACCCCGTGCGGCCGACGTCGGATGCGTCGTCATTTATGCTTCAAGGCGGCTTCGGGGTGGTGGCCTGTCGTCCGGCAACCACGGGAAGCCGGTCCGGACAGTGGCCACATGACGCTGACCTGAACGTTCTTGGGGAGTCGGCGCTCCGCCGACACACGTCTCAGTTGGTGCGGCCTCCCAGCCAGGCCTGCCAGCGCAAGACCCCCCGGGGAGAAGTGAGGAATGCCAGTGATCTGCGTCGGAGGCATGATCGGGATCGGCAAGACGAGCGTGGCCGAACTGCTCGCCAAGGAGCTCGGAAGCGCGGTCTTCTACGAGAGCGTGGAAGACAACCCGATCCTCCCGCTCTTCTACACGGCGACCCCCGAGGAGATCCAGGCCAAGCGCTACCCCTTCCTGCTGCAGCTCTACTTTCTGCAGACGCGGTTCGCCTCGATCAAGGAGGCGTACAAGCAGGGCGACAACGTCCTGGACCGGTCCATCTACGAGGACTGGTACTTCGCCAAGGTCAACCACGACCTGGGCCGGATCAGCTCCCTCGAGATGCGGGTGTACGAGGGCCTGCTCGGCGAGATGATGCGCGAGATCGACGGCCTGCCGTACCGCAAGGCACCCGACCTCATGGTCTACCTGAAGGCGGACTTCGCCACCGTGCTGCACCGCATCGGGCTCCGGGGCCGTGATTTCGAGCAGGACGAGGGACTCGTCGAGTACTACCGGACGCTGTGGGCCGGCTACGACGACTGGGTGCACAAGCACTACTCCGCGAGTGACGTGCTCGTCATCGACATGAACCAGACGGATGTGGTGAACAACCCCGAGGACGCGGCCCGCGTGGCCCGAGAGGTCAAGGACGCCCTCGCGGCGGCCAGACTCCGAGGCTGAAGCCGGTCCCTCCCGGCGTGCCCCTCCGCCGGGCATGGAACGACCCGGTCACGACGTGCGGGTGGGTTCGCCCAAGGCGCGCGCGGGGCCGCCGGGCTCCAAGTCCCCCACCCGCACGTCCAGTTCAGGCGATGGTCACCGGGACCAGGGGGATCTCGACGCCGATACGAGCGAGCATCTCCCGGAACCGGTCCGCCGGGTAGTCCGGGGTCTCGGTGACCAGACCCACCACTGAGCCACTCCCGGCACGAGTGTGCGGAGCGATCTCGGCGATCACCGAGTCGCCCGGGTCGAGGAAGTCCAGGTCCGGGGCAGCCTCCTCCAAGAAGGGCCGCAGCCACGGGAGATGCGTGCTGGACAGGGTCGCCACGCGGACCGCGGGGTGCTCGCCGCGAAGACGCGCCACGTACTCGGCGACGGTACGCAACGTGCCCTCCGGGTCGAAAAGGAACGCCCCGCTCTCGACCAGCTCGACCAGCGCCGAGGCATCGCGCAGCCGCACGCGGGCACTTCGGCCCGGCCCGGACTCCCGGTCCACGTAACGGACGAGGGCGTCGCTGGTCACCAGGCTGGTGACTCCGAGCACGGCCACCTCCCCGTACTCCCCCGCCTTCTCCAGCGCCTCCCGGACGGGCGGCACCACCCGGACGACGGGCATACGCCGCCCCGTCACGGTCTCGTCCAGCACGGTGACCGACGGCACGTTGGAGGCGACCACGATCGCCGAGGGCGCGGGGTCCAGCGCCTCCAGGTGGTCGAGGGTCCGCTCGATCGTCGTACGCAGCTCGGGAAGAGACTTGCCCCCGTACGGAAAGCTGGCCCGGTCGGCCAGGTACACGATGTCCTGCTCAGGAAAGGCGCGATGGATGCGGTCGACGGCCGCATAGCTTCCGATGCCCGCGTCGAACACGGCGACGGGGGCGGTGAGGGGAGGGAGCACGGGGGAGGTCATCGAGGTCTTTCCGTGAGCCGGACGGGAACGCCACGATAACCGGCGTGCGGGGAGCGCGCGTTGACCACGTCTCGAACCGATTCAGCGGGGCGTTGGCCGGACGTCGGCGGACATCGCTTCAGCTGACGTCGCTTCGTTCTCAACAGCCCCTGTCAACACTATGTACAACAGGGTTACCTATAGGTAACTTGCCTGCAATCGATCTCGTCGCTCATCTCACAATCCATGGGGAGCCATGTTCAGACGCACGAACCGGGTACTGGCGACCGCGATTGCCACGGCGCTGGCAGCCACTCTCGCTCCGGTCGCCACGGCCGCCGCCGCCACGTCGTCGACGGCCAGGGCGGCCGACTCGTTCTACACCTACGACGGCGGCGCACCCCTGTCCTCGTACGCACCCGGCACCGTTCTGAAGAAGCGGACGCTGCAGTACCACATCGTGGGTCTGGCCACCCCGGTCAAGGCGGTCCAGCTGCTCTACCGCACCAGTGACGCTCAGGGCCGTCCGGCCGCCAACGTGACAACGGTGGTCCGCAGCATCAACGGCGACGGCAGCAAGGCGGTCTCCTACCAGTCGTTCTACGACTCCCTCAACCCCGAGGACGGCCCCTCCCGCGCCATCGCCGGCGACGTGAGCCTGGGCGGAGTCATCGCGAACGCCGAAAACCTCTTCCTGGTGCCCCTGTTGGCCAAGGGCTACAACCTCGTCATCCCGGACACCGAAGGCCAGACCGCCGACTTCGCGGCCGGTCCGGAGTACGGGGCCAACACGCTGGACTCGATCCGGGCCGCGACCGCGCCCGAGGCCGGAACCGGCATGACCGCCGACACCGAGGTCGGCCTCATGGGCTACTCCGGCGGCGCCATCGCCACCAACTGGGCGGCGGCACTGGCTCCCGCGTACGCGCCGGACGTCAACAAGAGGCTCGTGGGCTTCGCCGAGGGCGGCCTGCTCGTGGACCCGGCGCACAACCTCAAGTACGTGGACGGTTCCGTCGTCTGGTCCGGCGTGATTCCCATGGCCATCATCGGGGTCTCGCGGTCGTACGGCATCGATCTGAAGCAGTACATGAACGCGTACGGTCAGCAGGTGTACGGGGACCTGGAGCACGGCTCGCTCCTCGACGCGCTCGGCCACTACCCGGGGTTGACCTGGAAGAAGCTGGCGAAGCCGGAGTACGCCAACCCGAATTCGGTTCCCGCGTTCGTCGAGGCGGTCAACAAGATCAACCTCGGTTCGGCCGCCACCCCGACCGTCCCCGGCCTCATCGCGCAAGGCAACGGAGGCGTCGTCGAGGGCACCTTCGGCAACCCGCCCGGCATCGGAACGGGTGACGGAGTGATGGTCGCCGGGGACGTTCGCGCACTGGCCCGGCAGTACTGCGCCACCGGCAACAACTCGGTCGCCTACCGCCAGTACAACCTGCTCAGCCATGTCTCCGTGGCTGCGGCCTGGGCTCCCGACGCGATCGGGTGGCTCGGAGACCGGTTCGCCAAGAAGCGGGCTCCGTCCGACTGCGGTCACATCGCGCCGGGCAACTCGCTCGCACCGGAGCGGCCGACGCCGGGGGCCTGACGCCGGGAACCTGACGTTAGGGGCCTCACGCCAGGGGCCTGACCGCCGGGAGCCTGACCGCCGGTGCCTTGATGCCTCAGCGGCAGCGTCCGACCGCACCCGTCCATCGACTTGCCGATCCGGGAGGAGAGGGCGAGACCGTGATGGTGGCGGGGAGGGCAACTCCCCTGAAGCGTCCGGAAATCTCGCCCTCCAGCGCCGCAGCGCCGGCAGGTGGCACGTCATCGGCCCCACCACGTACCCAGCGGCTGCGGGGTCACGCCCCGGCGGAGGTCAACTCCCCATGCTGTTCAGGTTCTCGCGCACCTTGGCGATGGCGAAGCCCCAGCCCTGCTGCACGGTGGGCTTGGCGGGTACGGCGATTTCGTCGGGGTTGGTGAGCACGTCGAGGAGGACCGGTCCGGGTTCGGCGAAGGTGCGCTCGATCGCGTCGGCCAGGTCCTCGGCGCGCTCCACGCGGATGCCCTTGATGCCGAGCGCCTGGGCGACCGCCGCGAAGTCGGGGTTGTCCAGGACGGTGCCGAACTCGGGAAGGCCCGCTTGCTCCTGTTCGAGTTTCACCATGCCCAGGCGCCGGTTGTCGAAGACGACGAGCTTGATGGGCAGCTGCTCGGTGTGGATCGTCATGAGGTCGCCGAGCAGCATCGACAGGCCGCCGTCGCCGCAGAACGCGACGGTCTGCCGGTCGCGGTCCAGGAGCTGGGCGCCGATCGCCTGCGGCATCGCGTTGGCCATGGAGCCGAGGTTGTAGGAGCCGATCAGCCGGCGGCTGCCGCGCATCTCGACGAAGCGGGAGAGCCAGACGGTGGCCATGCCGGTGTCGGAGGTGAACACGGCGTCGTCGTCGGCGGCGGCGTCCACCGCGGCGGCGAGCGCCTCGGGCCGTACGAGGTGGTCTCGGTTGTCGAAGACGGAACGCACCCTGCCTACCAGGCCCTTGTCATGGCCGGGGGCGGCGAGCCGGCGCTGGCCGTCCTGCCAGTGGGTGAACTTCTCGCGCGCGGAGTCGAGGTGCTTGCGGTCCTCTCGGGCGGCGACGCGCTCCAGGAGTCCGCGCACGGTGGGGCCTACGTCGGCGGCGAGCGCCACGTCGACGGGCACACGGCGCCCGATGTGTTCGGCGACGCGGTCGACCTGGACGACCTTCTTGCCCTCCGGGTACCACTCCCGGTACGGGAAGTCGGTGCCGAGCAGGACCAGGGTGTCGGCGTGGTCCATCGCGTGGGCGGCGGCCGGGTTGCCGATCAGGCCGGTCTGGCCGACCTGGAAGGCGTTGTCGCCCTCGAAGCCTTCCTTGGCCTTGAGGGTGAGGACCATGGGTGCGGCGAGCCGGTCGGCGAGGGCGAGGACGTCGTCGCGGGAGGTCCGGGCGCCCCGGCCGACGAGCAGGGTGACCTTCCCCCCGTCGTCGATGAGGCGGGCGGCCTCGTCGAGGGCGGGGTCGTCGGGCCGGTACTCGGACTGGGCGACGGAGAGCCGCAGCGGGCGGTCGGTGGGCAGTTCCTGGTCGCCGATGTCGCCGGGGATGGTGAGGACGGCGACGCCCCGGCGGCCGATGGCGGTGCGCACGGCGACCTCGAGGAGGGCGGGGAGCTGTTCGGGCGAGGTGACGGTGGCGCGGAAGACGGCGACGTCCTTGAAGAGGAGGTCGTTGTCGACCTCCTGGAAGTAGTCGGTGCCGACCTCGGACAGGGGGACCTGCCCGGCGATGGCGAGCACCGGTGTGCCGCTCTTGGCCGCGTCGTACAGGCCGTTGAGCAGGTGAACGGAGCCGGGCCCGACGGTGCCCATGCAGACGCCGAGGGTGTCGGTGAGCTGCGACTGCGCTCCGGCCGCGAAAGCGGCGGCCTCCTCGTGGCGGCAGCCGACCCAGGAGAGGGTCTCGGAGGTCCGAATGGCGTCGGTGAGCGGGTTGAGCGCGTCACCGACGACACCGAAGACCTGCCGCACTCCGAGTTCTTCCAGCGCGTCGGTGAAGAGTCGGGCGACGGTGCGGGACATGAAGGGTGTCCTTTCTGCGGGGCCGGACCGCGGGATCCGGCCTGCGGGGTCTTCCAGGGGTGACCGGTCGGGGTTACACATCCGGTGCGCCCGTAGTGGAGCGTTCAAACAGAATTGGGGCAAACGGGACGGCGGGCTGGTCAGGCGGCGAAGCTGTCCGGGTCGGCGGCCTTCCAGTCGGCGGCCCATCCCGTGGGCGGGTCGACGGTCAGCTCGCCGGGCTTCAGCCACTCGTAGAGCTCGGCGTACGAGCGGAAGTCGTCGGTGTCGGCGGCACGGCGGCGCAGCAGGTGCGGGCCGAGGTCGCGGGGGTGGGAGGCGCCCATCGCGGCCATGATCTGAAGGGCGCTGGAGACGGTCGCCTTCTGGTAGCGCCGGACCCGTTCGGACTTGTCGGCGACGTCGAGGGCGCGGGCTCGGCGCGGGTCCTGGGTGGTGACGCCGGTGGGGCAGCGGTTGGTGTGGCAGCGCTGGGCCTGGATGCAGCCGACGGCGAACATCATGGCGCGGGCCGCGTTGGTCCAGTCGGCGCCTATGGCGAGGCGCTTGACGATGTCCGAGCCGGTGGCGACCTTGCCGCTGGCGCCGATCCGGATCCGGTCGCGCAGTCCGGCACCGACCAGGGCGTTGTGGACGGTGATCAGCCCCTCGGTGAGCGGCATGCCCAGGTGGTCGGCGAACTCCAGTGGGGCGGCACCGGTGCCGCCTTCGGCGCCGTCGACGACGATGAAGTCGGGGGTGATGTCCTCGGCGAGCATCGCCTTGCACACGGAGAGGAACTGCACGCGGGAGCCGGGGCAGAGCTTGAAGCCGACCGGTTTGCCGTCGGCGAGCTCCCGCATCCGGGCCAGGAACCGCACCATTTCACGCGGCGTGGAGAAGACACGGTGGTACGGCGGCGAGACGACCGTCTCGCCCTCCGGGACGCCGCGGACCTGGGCGATCTCGGAATTGACCTTGCTGCCCGGCAGTACGCCGCCGATGCCGGGTTTGGCACCTTGGGAGAGCTTGAGGGAGACACACTTGACGGCAGGGTGGGCGGCCTTCTCGCGGAACTGGTCCGGGTCGAAGTCGCCGTCCTTCGTACGGCAGCCGAAGTAGCCGGTGCCGATCTCCCAGATGATGTCGCCGCCGGGACGCAGGTGGTACTCGGACAGGCCGCCCTCGCCGGTGTCGTGGGCGAAGCCTCCCCGTGCGGCGCCCGTGTTGAGGGCCAGCACGGCGTTGCTGGAGAGCGAGCCGAAGCTCATCGCGGAGACGTTGAGGAGCGCCATGTCGTAGGGCCGGGTGCAGTCCGGGCCGCCGACACGCACTCGGGGTATCTGCTGGGGTACGTCACCCGGGTGCATGGACGGCACCAGGAACTCATAGCCGCGGCTGTACATGTCACGCTCGCTGCCGAAGGGCTCCTCGGCGGCGACGCCCTTGGCGCGCTCGTAGACGATGCTGCGGGTGTCGCGGTCGTAGGGGCGGCCGTCGTAGTTGCGCTCCACGAAGTACTGCTGGAGTTCGGGACGGATCGCCTCAAGGAGGAAACGGGCGTGTCCCAGAACCGGATAGTTGCGCAGGACCGAGTGGCGCCGCTGCAGCAGGTCGTAGCAGCCCAGCAGTGCGATGGCGCCCAGCAGGACCCCCGCGAACCACCACCACGGCGAGACGGCCAACGCCGAGACGACCGCCGCGGCGGCACACAGAATGAGCAGGCCTACGGCCCCGATACGCACCATGGGTTACCGGATATCCGGGATCGAGGCATTCATGTGTGCCGGGTACGGGCGACCCCGGGGCGACCGTCGTCACCCCGCCCTACGACAGCCACGGGCCCGGCCGCACTCCCCCGCCCACGTCCACGGCCGGGCGGCCGGGCACCGGCTCCCGACGCTCCTCCCTCCGGCCGGGCCCCGTATCAGCCGGCACGCACGCCCTTGGCCTCGATCGGCTCGAAGCCGGAGCGTGAGGGCGGCGGCGGTGCCGAGGTGGGCGCAACCGGCACTTGTCGTAGCAGGTGGCCGCCTGCCTCAGAAGCGGTGGCGGGGCCAGCGCGGATCTTCCCAGCGTGCCGGACCGGATAGCCCCAACAGCTCTATCCGGCCGATCAGTTCCTCCGCCTCCCCCCGGGCGCGCAGCCGTTCGGGGGCGACACGGACGAGCCAGGCCGCGAGCTCGGTCCCCCAGGCATGCGCGTCGATGTCCCCCAGGTGCCCTGGCTCCCAGGGCAGGCTGTCCACCAGCAGGTCGCGCTCCCAGCGAGCAGCCGCCTGGGCCAAGTGCCGGTCGGCGACGGGGTCGTCGAGAGCCTCCCAGGTTTCGAGCCACGGGCTGAGCGTGGCCGACGCCTCGGCGCACAGTGTGAGCAACTCGTGTGCCGGGAAGGCCGGTTCGGGCTCGGTGAGGCTGTGAGCCCACCAGGCGTCCAGGAACTCCGCTACCGCCGCGCGCTGCTCGGCGGGCCAGCGCCGCCACTCGCCGCGCGCGAACGACTGTCCGGCCCAATCGCCGAACGTGGGCTCCACGCCACCGTTGACGAGCGTCCTGGCGAATTGAGGAAGGACACGGCGGAGCACCGCCCCGTGGTCGTTCCAGTCGGGGGCGTTCCAAGTGCGGAGCAGGAGGTCCGCGTCGAGCTCCACGTCCGGGACCTTCAACCGCTCAAGCTCTTCGTCGCTGCCCCAGTGGCACTCGCATTGGACCTCATCGCCGCGCGCTTTCATACCGCGGAATGTGACGGACAGACAGTCCAGTGCCCGGTCGAGTCGGAGTCGTGCGGGAGTCGTGTTACGGGTCATCGTCGTCGGCACAACCTCAAAGGACTCCGGACGGCCTCCGCCGGCCGAAGTTCCCTACGCTACCTCAGCGCAGGGAGCGGATCGCCGGGCTCGTGGCGACCAGGCCGGCGCAGGCCAGGACGGCGCCGCCACACACCAGGAACAGTGTCGTCGTCCCGTACGGGATCAGGACCCCGGCCAGCACGTAGGAGAACGGGTCGAACGCCACCGTGGCGAGCACGACGAGACTGAGCACCCGGCCCCGCAGTCGCTCGGGCACCATCTCCTGCAGCGTGGCCACGACCACCACTCCGAGAAACGCGGACCCGAGGCCGACGAGCGAGACGAGCGCCGTCGCGGTGACGACATGGGTGACGCCCGCGAGTCCGGCCACGCCCGCCCCGATCGCCGCGACCCCGCCGACCACGGTCCAGCCGCGCCGGGCTGGCGGCCGCCAGCCGGCCACGAGTGAGCCGGCCAGGGAGCCGACACCGAAACCGGAGAGGACGATGCCCAGAGAGCCCGCGCCGCCGAGGCGTTGGTCGGAGAGCACCGCGCCGCCGACGATCACGGGGCCCACGACCGCGATGTTGATCAGGGCGATGGCTGCCAGCATCGCTCGCACCAGCGGTTCCTGCCAGGCGTATCTCAGGCCCGCGCCGAGGGCGCGCGCACTGCTGGGTCGCTCACCGTCGAGGGCGTCCGGACCGGCCTCGGCCTCGGCACCTTCGCCCCGTCGTACCAGGCGCATGAGTGTGCTGAGGGCGACGGCGGCCAGCGCGGCCACCGCCGTGATCCCACCCAGCGTCGCATCGAAGCCGACCGCGGCGATGACTCCGGCGGCAACCGCCGGGCCGACCAGGTCGCCGCCCGACTCCGCCCCCTGTACCAGCGCGTTGACCCGCGAGAGCTTGTCGGTCGGCACGATGGCGGGCAGTAGCGCAAGGGCCGCCGGGAAGTACGCGGCGTCGGCGGCGCCGAGCAGTGCGGCAAGCAGCGCGACCGTCGTCACCGAGGGCGAGCTGAGGGTGACCACGGCGCCGAGGGCGAGCAGGACCGCCACCCGGAGCCAGGCGGCGCCGGCCGCTACCCGGGCGGGGCCCATGCGGTCGACCAGCACTCCCGCAGGGAGCAGGAGGACCGCGCGCGGCAGCGCCACGGCCACCAGTACGAAGCCCGTGGCCATCCCCGGTTCCGACAGCTCCAGCACGAAGAGCGTGAGCCATATGAGGAACAGCGCGTCGACCACGGCCGCCAGGCCCTGGCCCACGATCAGGCGGCGCAGGTGCGCATCGCCGAGCGGTTCGCGCGGAAGGGAACGGGCGGTCGGCTCCGTCGTCATCGCCGGCCCCCGGGGGCGCCGAGTGGGCCGGTCCCGCGCAAAAGGCGGTCAACTGCCTTGCGTACAAAGCCATATGCGTCGGAGTGGCTCGCACACCGACCCCCGAGCTCGGCGCCCGCGACGTCACCGCCCACGTGGCCGCGCCCGGTCGAGCGGGGGTGGACGCGGCCGCGTCTCTCATTGCTCGACAAGCCGCGTCTCTCGCTGATCGACAACTTGAACACCTCCACTCATCTCGGGCGGGACGCGCTGCTCGCGGCGGCTGTTGCCCGGTCGGCGGCCCCATCGGCGCCGCCGACCGGGTCACGCCGCTGTCGCTATGCGATGTGCGTGCCTCCGTCGACCGTCAGGGTGGTGCCGGTGATGTAGGACGCCGCGTCGGACACCAGGAAGACCAGGGCCGCGGCGAGCTCCTCGGGCAGCCCGATGCGGCCCGAGAGCACGCGCGGCATCACGGCCTCCAGGTAGCCCTCGACATAGCCGTCGGTCATCTCGGAGGTGAACAGGCCTGGCGCGAGGGCGTTCACGCGGATGCCCTTGCCGGGGGTCCACTGCTGGGCGAGATCTCGGGTGAGACCGAGGATCCCGGCTTTCGACGCGGAGTAGGCGGCCTGCGGAAGACCGCCCGTGACCATCGCGAGGATGCTGGAGACGTTGACGATGGCGCTGCCGGGCAGCATCACCTCGCCCGCGGCCTGAGCCATCCAATAAGAGCCGTTGAGATTGATGTCGATGACCTCGCGGAACTGCTCCGGCGTCTCCTCCGCCGCCGGCACCTCACTGCTGATCCCGGCGTTGTTGACGAGAATGTCCACCCGCCCGAACGCGTGCACGGCGGCGTCGATCAGCGCGCGGCAGTCCTCCGGCTCGGCGACATCGGTACGCACGGCGACGGCCCGGCGGCCGAGCTTCTCGACGGCCGTGCGCACCACTTCGAGGCGCTCGGTGCGCCGCGCCCCGAGCACGACATCGGCACCGGCCTCGGCCAGCGCCGTGGCGAAGGCGACCCCCAGTCCGGAGGAGGCGCCGGTGACCACGGCGACGCGGCCGTCGAGCCGGAAGCGATCGAGGACGCCCATGGTCAACTTCCCCTGGACAAAGGCAACTTGTGCATGGCACATCTCCCGATAGTGAGTCTCGTGCGGTGCGGGAAACGATGCGGTGACCGCCGTCCGACTGCGGTCACCGGTGGTCGGCGATATAGCCCACTACGTCACCGACGGTCCTCAGATCCACGATCCGGTCGTCGGGGATCTTCACCTCGAAGCTGTCCTCGAGCGCCACGGTGATCTCCACCATCGACAGGGAGTCGATGTCGAGATCGTCGGTGAAGGACTTCTCGGAGGTCACCTCGGCGGCGTTGACGCCGGCGACCTCTTCGACGGTCTTGGCAAGGGTGTTGAGAATCTCGGTGTTGTTCAGCACGGGTCTCTCCTTCTCGGGATGGGGTCGGGACGTCAGAGCCCGAGGCGCCGTCGGTAGGTGAGCAGGGTGCGCAGGAAGCCGTCCATCTGCTCCTCGGTGTGGCCGGCGTGCGGGAACAGGCGCAGAAGCGCCCGGTTGCGCGAGACGGCCGGGTAGGAGAAGACGGGCACGAGGTAGCCGTCCTCGACGAACCACTCCCGCATCTGGAGGGCGGCGGCGTCGTTCCCGATCGGCACCGAGAGCATGTAGGACTCGGTCGGCGTCGTCGGCGTATCGGCCTCGTGCATCTGCCGGCGGAAGCGGGCGGCATGCGCCAGGTAGTCGTCGACGATCGCCGGATTGTCGGCGAGGGCGTCGATCGTGCGCTGCGCGGCGTAGGCGGTGGGCGGCTGGATGGCGGCCGTGAACATCGAGGTGCCGGAGAGGAGTTCGAAGGCGTCGATGGCCATGGCCGGGCCGGCGATCGCGCCGCCTTCCAGGCCGATGGCCTTCGACAGGGACACCATGACGAAGTCGGCCCGCTCCCTGATCGCGGCCGCCTCCCGGGCGTACGGACGGCTCTCGGGCCCGTAGACCATGAAGCCGTTCGCATCGTCGATCATGCTGATGGCGCCGTGTCGGTCGCACTCGTCGAGGATCTCCACGATCGGCCCCATGGTGCCGTCGGCCGAGTAGATGCTCTCGGCGATCACCACGGTCTTGCGGGACCGGACCCGTTCCAGGATGCGGGCCAGGTCGGAGACGTCGTTGTGCCGGAACGCGTGGACGTTGCGGCCGTAGGCAAGTCCCTCCAAGCCCTTCCAGATGCTCCAGTGGACGTCACGGTCGACGACGAAGACGGTGTCGTGGTTGCGCACCTCGATCCCGGCGTCGAAGTGCGCGGAACTGCTCATGGCGTGGACGAACCCGATGTTGGCGAGCAGCCCCGTGGCGAAGCTGATGGCCCGCTCCTTGCCGGTGTGGCGGGCGATCGTCTCCTCGAGGACTTGGTGCGGGCGGCAGATCCCCTGGGTCATCCTGGATCCGCTGGTGCTCAAGCCGTGGGCGAGCGCCCCCTCGGCGAAATGACGCTGCACCGGAACGTGACGCTCCAGATCGAGGAAGCTGATACTGGCGAAGTTCACCAGCTCTCGGCCGTTGCGGACGATGGTCGGCCCGACGGGACCGTCCACCACCGGCGGGCGGTACGCCGTGTCGTGGGTGTTCGCCTCGACGAAAGCGTCGAAGGCCCACGGAGCCAGGCGGTTCACGGACGGTGCGGCGGTGTGGGACGCGGTCATGGTGAGGTTTCTCCTCCACGAGGGGCGCGGGGCGGCAAGGGCTCCAGGGCTGCGGCGAGGTGACCGAGCGAGGCCGTTCCGGCCAGCTCGTCCGACGCGATCCCGGTGAAGCCGAACTGATGGAGCAACGCCAGCAGACGCGGGACGGCGACCAGCGTGACTCCGTGGTCGGCGAGGCAACGATTCATGTCCACGGCGTCAGGGCCGTCGAGGGAGCCGGCCGCCAGGCCGCCGGGCCGGACGGCGGCCACGGCGGCGGCCAGCGCCCGTTCGGCGCCCGTCGCGGGCGGGCGGGCCGGGAACCGAAAGGTCGTCGTGCCGCCGGTGATCGTGCGGGGCGGGTCGGAGGGACGGCCTGATGCGAGGCCGGCCGGGGACAGGACATAGCGGCCGGGCGCCACGAGAGCGGGCACTTCGCCGAGGTGGTCCAGGACGTGTCGGTGCAAGTCGTCGGGGGTGACGTCAGGGACGGTACGGGCGCGCACGACGAGATGCGGTTCCTCCCCCACGGCGGACTCACTGGGCACCACCGTCACATCGAGCACCCCGGGGTGGCCACGCAGCACCTCTTCGAGGCCGGCCAAGCACACCCACCCCTGCGGGGCCCGCCACCATCCGGAGGCGGCCGGTGCGAGCGCGCGTGCCGGCACCGGGCACTCGGCGCCGCCGGCGAGCGCGCGCAGGAGAGCGCACAACCGGACGGGCAGCGCCACGGCCTGCTCGGCGTCGAGGAGGTGATCCCCCACGGTGACGTCGAGGGTGACGACCCCCGCGTCGCGGCCGAGGTCGACATAGAGCGTGTCGCAGGGCTCGTCGGGCGCGCTCCTGATCCAGGTGTCGGTCCCGTCCGGCGCGGTGGGCCGCGCGGGGACCAGGTAGTCGCGCGGCCACGCGTAGCAGTTGAACTCGATGGTGGGCACGGTCAGCACGCCCCGGCGACGGTCCATGCGCGCCTGCGCGGCGACCAGTTCCGCCGGGCGCCACTGACCGTGCCGGTAGGCCGCGGCCGAGGCGGCGACGACCGAGGCGAGTACCTCGCCGAACGCCGCACCCGGGCGGAGATCGATCTGCACCGGGACCGTCAGTGCCCGGACGCCGATGCTGTGCCGCAGAGCGGCCCGGGCCCGGTTGGAGACCACCACGGACGCGAGGAACCGGTGTTCGCCGGTGCGGGCGGCCACGTCGTGGGCCAGCGCCGCGAGCACCACGGCCTCCGGGCTGACCCGGTAGCGCCGCGCGACCCGGTCGAGGTCGTCGTACGCGCTGACCGAGCGGTGCTGGAGTCGGTGGCGCCCCGCGCCGTCGGCGGCACCGCCGAACGGGCCCAGCACGCCGGTGGGGTTGCTCGCGAGACGCGTGAGCCATTCGCGCTCCGCCGCGCGGGTGCGCTCCGAAGGCCGGGCGGCGACCATGTCGAGCGGGTGCACGGATGCCTCCAACGGCGCCTCGTCGCCGCTCAGTTGATCGTGCAGTTGGCTGATCAGTACCGCCAGCCCCCAGCCGTCGATCAGAACGTGGTGGGCGGCCATCAGGACGGCCCGCGGCTTTCCTCCTTCGAGCAGCACCCTGGCGAGCCAGGGCGGATTTCGCTCGGGGTCGATCGGGCGGGCGGCGAGCGCCGCCGTGGCGGCCTCCAGGGTCTCGGCATCGGCGTTGGGCACGTCGACGTAGTCGACCGGCAGCGGGGCCCAGTCCGGGCGGTGGACGTGCTGTATCGGGTGGAGCGGGTCGACGGTGGTGCGCAGCGCCTCGTGGCGGGCGGTGAGGGAGGCGAGCGCCGCGAGTACGTCGGCGACGGTGGCCGGGGGCGGGATGTGGCAGTGGTCGGCGAGCGGCGTCGGGTTCACCCGACGTGGTGCGGGGATGGTGTGTTCGAACCAGTGCCACTGCTGGATCCAGGTCAGCGGTCCGCTGCGGATGACGGTGTCGGGGGTCGGTTCCGGAGGGTGGTTCACGGGCAGGACCTCATACCGCTCGGACCACGAGAGCCGCGTTGTGGCCCCCGAACCCGAACGAGTTGCTGAGAGCGATCCGTACGCCCTCGTGGCGCTGCGCCTGGTGCGGTACGAAGTTGATGTCCGGGTCGAGCGGTTCGTCGCAGTTGATGGTCGGCGGGACGTCACCGGTGCGGAGGACCTGGATCGACGCCACGAGTTCGACGGCTCCGGCGGCGCCGATCATGTGCCCGGTCATCGACTTGGTGGAGCTGACCGGGATCCGGGTGACGTGATCGCCGAGCACCTTGCGCAAAACGGCCGCCTCGGTGGCGTCGTTCAGGACCGTGCCGGTGCCGTGCGCGTTGACGTAGTCCACGTCCGACCCGGATATTCCGGCGTCGCGCAGGGCCGCCTCGACGGCGAGGCAGGCGCCGCGTCCCTCCGGATGCGGGGCGGTCCAGTGGTGGGCGTCGGAACTCGCTCCGTACCCGATGAGTTCGGCCAGGGCCGTCGCCCCCCGCCGCTCGGCCGCTTCGGCGGCCTCCAGGACCAGCACGGCGGCTCCCTCGCTCATCACGAACCCGTCGCGGTGCACATCGAACGGCCGGCACGCGGCGGTCGGGTCGTCGTTGCGTCTGGACAGCGCGCGGGCGTTGCCGCTGCCCGCGAGGTCGACGGTGGTGACGCAGGCGTCGGCGCCCCCGACGAGCACGACGTCGGCCTCCCCATTGCTGATCATGCGCATGCCCGCGCCCACCGCGTCCGCGCCGCTGGCGCACGCCGTGCTCTGGGCCCGGCTGGGCCCCTGGGTGCCCAGACGCATGCTGATCTCGCCGGCGGCGCTGTCCATGGCCGTCGTGACCTGGGTGAAGGGGCTGATGGCCCGCGGCCCCTTGTCGCGCAGGATGTTCGCGGCGCGGTAGATCGATCCCACCGGGCCGTAGCCACTGCCGATGATCACGGCGACTCGCGGCGCCAGCTGGTCGTCCACGACGAGCCCGGCGTGCGCGCACGCCTCAAGGGCCGCGGCGAGGGCGTACTGCGCGTACGGGTCGGCGCGGCGGCTGACCATCGGGGGCATGTAGCGGCTCGGTGTGAATCCATGGACCTGGCCGCCTATGCGGACGCCGAGGTCCGTCACGTCGATCGCGTCCACGGTGTCGATGCCGCTGCGCCCGGCCAGCATCGCCTTCCACGTCTCGTCGGCACTGTGGCCCAGCGGGGTCACGGCCCCGTACCCCGTGACCATCACCCGGTGTCGGACCCGGCCGCGCCCGGCGTCGCCGCCCTCTCCTGTGAGAGTCACTGGGGAACCACCTCCGCGTCACCGATGCACGGCGGAATGTCATCGGGGGCGACCGGCACCATGAGCACGGCCGTGCCTCCCTGGGAGCAGAACCGTCGTGCGGCGAGGACGTCGTCGGTCAGCGCGGCCTTGTCGCGCAGCACCCGGTAGTGGAGGTCCGCCCCGTCCACCACGGGCGGCGGGGCCCCCGGACGTGTGAAGGGATAGCGTTCGGCGTCGAGGCCGAGGCGGGCACGCTGGGCGTCCAGCCAGCCGTAACCGCCGTTGCACAGCACCACGTACAGCACGCCGCCGTGGGCCGGAGCCGCGACCGCGATGTCCGTGCGGGCCGCGAGGAACGCTCCGTCCCCGATGAACGCGGTGACCTCGTGGTCCGGGGCGGCCCGCTTGACCCCGATGGCCGCGGCGGCCCCGAAGCCCAGGGGGGTCTGCTCCGACGGCACGATGGAGCCGCCGCCGACGTGGAAGGGGAAGCAGTAGGACCACATGTCCTGCAGCCCGTTCTCCTGGACCAGGACGTGGTGCCGGCCGGCGGTGGCATCGAGTGCGGCGAGCAGTTCGGGGATGCGGATCTCCGGGAGTGTCGCGGCGCGGACCAGTTCGGCTTCCGCGTCGACCGACATGGCTTTCCGGGCGACGGCGATCCTGTTGGTCCAGGCGTCGGTCGCGTCCGTGTGCTCGGCCGTGTGGTCCTCATCGAGCGCCCGGGACCAGCCGAGCAGGGCGTGCCGGGCGTCTCCGAGCACGCGCGGGCCGGGGAACTCGGCCGACAGGCCGGCCGGATCGATGTTGACCTGCACCACGGTCACCGGGGGCCAGGGGGTGCCGCCTTCGACGACCGTCTCCTCCAGGCGCCCGGCGAGCGACACCACCAGGTCGCACGATGACCACAGTTCACGGGCGGCGGCCGGCGCGTAGAGGCCCGCCACGCCACAGAACAGCGGGTGGTGCTCGTCGACGGTGCCGCGGCCGGAGGCGGTGGTGAAGAGTGCCGCGCCGAGGCGTTCGGCGAAGCGCTCGACCACACCGTCGTCGTTGCGGTGCCGCATTCCGCCGCCCACCAGCACCACCGGGCGCCGGCTCGCGCGGAGTGCCGCCAGCGCCGGTCCCGGCGTCAGGGGAACGGACTCAAGTACCAGTGTTTCCGGCCGAGTTGGCAGCGGCCCGGCGACTACCTCCGACGTGCGGACGTCGTCGGGGATCTCCAGGTACACGGGTCCGGACGGCGGTCCCATGGCACGGGTCAGCGCCGTCACCGTCGCGGGGACGACCCGGTCGGGGTGACCCACCCGGTGTGCCCATCGCACCAGGGGCGCAGTGACGGCGACCTGGTCGAGTTCCTGGAATCCGCCGCTGCCCCGGCTCCGTTCGGGCGCACCGGCGGCGAGCACGAGGACCGGCGCACCCGACTCCCGCGCCTCGAGCAGCCCCGTGGCGGCGTGGGTGACGGCCGGGCCCTTGCCCAGTACGCAGACGGCGAGCCGGCCCGATTGCAGCGCGTAGCCGGTCGCCATGTACATCGCGTTGCGCTGGTCGCGGCACGGTACGAGGTCCAGGCCGGCCGCGTCCAAGGCGCCGAGCAGTTCCAGGTCGTCGCCGGGGAGCCCGAAGCAGGTGTCCACCCCGTTCGCCGCCAGGACGTCGACGACGGCCGACCACGCGCCGGCGTACTTCTTGATCCCCAGGGTCACTTGCCACCCACCGTGACGGGGGCGGCCGCCGGGATGTTCCGCGCCACGGCCTGCGACATGAGCAGCGGTTCGGCATGCCGCTCGCCGCCGTAGGAGATGTAGTTCGCCCTCATCCCGAATCCGCCGAACGGCCGGTTGCCGTCCTCGGCGTCGAGCAGCGTGTGGTTGACACAGGTGTGGTGACGCTGGGACAGGACCTTGACGGTCTCCGGGTCGTTCCCGTAGACCATCGCTCCCAGCGCGCGTTCGCTGAAGAAGGGGCTCGCCAACCGTTCCCGCAGCAGCCTCGCGCTGGGGTACGCCACGACGTTGAACACCGGCGCGAACATCTCGTCGAGGGGCATCTTGTCGTCGAAGCCCCACAGCAGCACGGTCGGCTCGATCCTGCGGGACGGCAGATCGATGCGACCGCCGTGCCGGATGTACCGCGCGTGGCGCACCAGGTAGTCCGAGCAATTCACCAGTGCCGAGTCGTAGTAGATCGGGCCGTAGTCGATGCCGGGCTCGTCGTTCGGGCCGAAGCGCAGTGAACTCAGTTCGGCGGACAGCAGGTCGACGAAGTCCTCGGTGCGGCCTTTCGGCGCGAACACGACGTCGGGTCCGAAGCAGTCCTGGCCCGAGTTGTAGAGCCGGATTGTCGTGACGTCACGGGCGGCTTGCGCGAGGTCGGCGTCGGGTGCGATCACGAAGGGGTTGATGCCGTGGCCGAAGAAGAGGAAGAGCTGGTCCTCCGCAAGTCCTTCCCGAATGGCCTCGGCATTGGAGTATTGCCCGGTGAAGACGATGAGGTCCGCCTCGCGTACCGGTCCCGTCACGAACTTGCGCTGACTGAGTTCGAAGAGCTCGATGGGCAAGCCGTGAATTGGCGCCAGCAGGGCGTGCAGGCGTTGCATCTGGCTCTTTGTCTCGGAGGAGGGCCGGAAAATGATTCGGTCGCTGTACAAGGACCCGACCAGCAGGTAAAGCGCATAGGAATAGAACGGGATGTTGGACGGCATGAAGACCGCGGCCAGGGGCACGCTGCCGGGGCGGACCCGGCGAATCTCCTCCTCCGCTCCATCGAGGGTGCTGAGGAACGACTGGATCTCCGCACTCGCGGTGTGGTGGGGCGAAACCTCGGTGAGGATCCTCATCACCGCGTCCTCGTTGTCGGCCACATAGCGGCGCACCGCGCGCAGCGCGTCGACGCGGTCGGCGAAGGGAATGCGGTAGTCGCCCTGACCGATGGTGGTCGAGGCGGACGCGGATAATTCGGCGGTCGGGGAGGAGGCGGATAAGTCAGTGGTCGTGTCGAACGACGCGGACAGCGAGTTCATGGCGATCTTCTCCAGAACGGCCGGATTGGGCTTTCCCGAGCTTGTGAGAGGCAGCTCGGGCAGGACGACGATGTGGTCGGGCTGTTCGTATCGGGCGAGCACCGGGCGCAGCGCGCGTTTCCAGTGCGCGGGTTCGTGACCCTCCGGGTCCGTGATCACGAACACCAGACGACAGCCCAGACGCTCGTCCGGGACGGCGACCACCTCGGTCTGCGCGCCGGCCGACTCGGCCCGCTCGGCGAGGTGGTCGGGGTAGAGGGTGTGGCCGTCACGGTGCACGGCGTGCTTGCGCCCGACCGGGAAGACGCGGCCGGCGTCGTCGACCAGGCCGATGTCGCCCGTGCGGTGCACGCGACCCGAAACCGGAACGATCTCACCGTCGTCGCCCAGGTGACCGGTCATCAGGCCGTCGGTGACTACGACGAGTTCGCCGAGCCGGCCGGGGGGAAGCGGCCTGCCGGCGTCGTCGTGGACTTCGACGACGACACCGGGCAGCGGTGTGCCGCATCCCACCGGATCGGCCGGGGGCGCCAGCGCGATGTTTCCCACCTCGGTGGCCCCGTAGCCGTCGAGCAGACGCTCGCCCGTGCGGGCGTGAAACCGGGCCGCCAGGGTGCGCCCCAGCGGCGCACCGCCCACGCACCAGGCTCGTACCCGCTTCAGCGCGGTCGCGAGAGCGGGACGACGGTCGAGCAGGTTGAGCAGGGTGTGATAGGTCGACGGGGCCCCGTCCACGATGGTGAGGCCGTGGTCCAGGCCGACCGCGAGCGCACGGTCCAGGCGCGTGGTCGGCCCGTAGACCACGAGCGTGCCTCCGCCCAGCCACCAGCACAGGACCAGCGAAAGTCCGTATTGGTGGGAGTACGGCAGGACCGGTAGGAAGACGTCGTCGGGCCGGTAGCCCATGCGTTCCGCACTGAGTGCGAGGTTGTCCAGGATCGAGCGGCCGGAGCGGACTATGCCTTTCGGGCTGCCTGTCGTGCCCGACGACCACGAGATCGCCGCGTCCTGACGCCGCGCCCAGGCCGCCACATCGGGCACCGCCGCCGCGTTCGGAGCGGGCCCTGGCGCCGCGGTGCCGCCCGTACTGTCGTCGTAGCCCGCACTGTCGTCGCAGCCGACACTGTCGTCGATTTCGAGCACCACGCGCGCCAGGGCGTGGATTCGCGCCCGCTGGGACGGGGTCGCTCGATGATCGGCCAGGACCACCGAAGCGTCGAGGTGAATGAGCGCGAGCAGCTTGACGACCCATTCCGGCGAATTGGCCCCGCTCATCATTACCCGCGAGCCGGCCCCGATGCCGCGGCGCGCAAAATGCTCGGCGGTATCGAATATGCGGGCCGCTATTTCTTCGGTCTCCCAGATTTGCCCCTCGGGCGAGATCAAGCGCCTGGAAATGGGCAACTCGCGCTCCTTAACGCCAGGGGGTGCGCGCAGCATCCTGAATGTGCACGTTTATGGAACCGTAATCCCGTGATGACGTCCGCTTCCACTTAAGAAGATGAATCTAAAACGACTATCCCATACCTCTAGAACCGTGTCGAGTATGACAAAGGCACTCCACGATACGCCTGAGGCAGGTGAGTACGTTGTGACGGAAGAGTTGTGACGCGTGGCCATTTCTGATCGGTTAATTCGAGGGCCGATTCTTGTCCCCGCACAGGTGGAGGCCGCCTTCCGTCGAGTACCGACCGGCGCGCTCCACGAAATACGGACAGGCGCACTCAACCGCCTGTTCGAGCGGTACGTGTCCCGGCCACCGACAGAGGGAGAGCCATGGCATCGGCCGCGTGCCGGATCCGTCCGCCCAGCGCTGACCTGAATCGACTCGTCTATGCCGATGGCACGGGCCATAAGTGCCGGTCCCGAAGCCGGCGGACACGGGCCATGGCCGAAAGGCGACGGGCCGGCCCGTCGAACTCGGTGAGATCAGTAGGGGCCGGGGCGGAGACACCGAAGGGGGCGCGCCCGCCAGAACTCCCGGAGCGGCCACTCCCCCGTCGTGCGCTCTCCCTGTTCGCCTGAGCGCCACGGCCTATACGCCACGTTTTCACGCGGCGTCGCTGCCGGATTTCGAACAACTGGCCTCTCCAGGGCCCGAGTTGGCCAATGCGCGGCACCACCCCCACATCCGCCCTCACCGGGGTCGGCCGGGTCAGCCTCGGAGGAATGCCGCCAGAGCCGCCGCGAACCAACCGGCGTCGTCGAGCCATGGATAGTGGCCCGCCCCCGGCTGAACCACGAGCTTGGCGTCAGGGAATGCTTCGGCGACCTCGGCAGCGGACGCGGGCGGGCTGTTCAGATCGAACTCTCCGGTGAGCAGCAGAACGGGAGCCCCGCAGGAGGCGAGCGCCGCACGAGTGCTGTCCGATCACCCTCGACCAGCCCGACGCCCCTGGCTCGAAGGACGGCTGTGGGCCCTGGCCGAGGCGATCTGCGAGACCTCCGACGGAACCGCCCGCTGTACCCGCTACGTCGGCGCGCTCACCCGGGGCAGGAAGCGCTCCACCCCCCAAAGCGTCGACGAGCTGCGGCGCCTCGTCGAGGAGGACCTGCCCTCGCGCCGGGCGGAGTTGACCGCCGGTCACCAGGGTGCGTACGACGAGATCAGCCGCGGCCTCGACCTCCCCGCGAAAGCCGCCACCGCATCGGCCACGACGGCGGCATCAGTCCGCCGCGCCATGGCCCGTCAGGTTCAGCGCGCTCTGCTCAAGGACTGACGACCGCCCCGCCGCCGCACCGCCTCCTCCGGGGACGACCGGGGGTGCGGGTGCGCGCCGGTCAACCGACCAGTCCACGAGCCTTTTGTCAGACAGGCACCCGCTGAACGAGCAGCCAGTCCCGGGGGAAAACCGAATGCGCCCCGATCGGGCAGATCGCTACGCTGAAGCGATGGACTCTGTGCAGGTCAGGCTGATGCGAGAGGCCGATCTCCCGTCGGCGGAACGGGCTTCGGCGGTGACGTTCTTCGAGTCGGAGCGAAGCACCAGACGGGTCAGTGACCCGGAGATCGAGCCGCGCTCCGCCGACGCCTCCCAGCAGTGGGTCGACCGGATGCGCTTCTTCCTGAGCGTCGACCCCGAAGGGTGCTGGGTCGCGATCGACGAGGTCGCCGGCGCCCGCAGGACGGTGGGGTTCGCCATCGCGCAGAACCGCGCCGGCCTGTGGTTCCTCGCCACGTACGGAGTGCTGCCCAGCCACCAGGGGCAGGGCGTCGGCAAGCGACTGCTGGACGCCGCTCTCGCGCACGCCGGCGGGCGCCCCGGCATCTTCTCCTCCAGCGTCCACCCCGGCGCCACACGCCGGTACCGGGCGGCGGACTTCTCGCTCCACCCTCAGATGCGAATGGTCGGGGTCGTGGACAGGTCCACGCTCCCCGTGATCGACGGCCTCCGGGAGGGCCGGGCCGACGACTTCGCGTGGATGGACCAGCTGGATCGGGACCTGCGCGTTGCGGGCCACGGTCCGGACCACGGCTACATGCTCGACACACTGCGGCTGGTCGTGTGCCGAGACCCGGCAAGGCCGGGATACGTCTACCTCGACGACCGGGGGCGAGCGTCACTGCTCGCCGCCTCGGACCCGGCGACCGCGCGGAAGCTGCTGTGGGAAGCCCTCGCCTCGTCGCAGGGACCGACCTTGGTCAACTGCATCACCGCTCCCAACGAGTGGGCGATCGACGTCGGCCTGGCCGCACGTCTCGACATCGGCCAGGAAGGCTATATCGCCGTCCGCGGCATGCCCGTTCCGGCGCCCTACCTCGCCAGCGGACACTTCCTCTGAAACCTCGCCCCCGTCGAGAAACGCCGTCGCGGCCACATGATCGATTGACTTACGGTTCCCGCATGACGACCACACTCTCTCTGCGGGAAATCACCCCGGCCAACTTCGACGTCGCCATCGGCCTGCGGGTCCGTCCCGACCAGGAGCACTTGGTCGCGCCGGTCGTGAAATCCCTGGCCGAGGCATACCTCCATCCCGGCACGGCCTGGCCCCGCCTCATCGTCGACGGCGACCGTCCGGTCGGCTTCCTCATGGCCTTCTTCGACATCGACTGGAAGGGCGACGGCACGGGCACGGACATCCGGTCCGGTCTGTGGCGGCTCAACATCGCGGCCGGCGAACAGGGCCGCGGTTACGGCCACTTCGCGGTCGAGTCCGTTGCCGCTGAGATACGCCGTCGCGGCGGCACCCGCCTGACCACCAGCTGGCATCCGGGGACGGACGGCCCCGAGGGTTTCTACCTCGGGCTCGGCTTCCGTCCGACGGGCGAGACCAGCGGCGACCAGACGGTTGGCGAGCTGGACGTGTGCCCCTGACCCCAGCGGCCCTCCCGTGGCGGCGGTGGCAGCACGTCACGGGTGGGCGGTGGGTTCCGGGGCGCGCACCTCACTCCCTGCGATCCCGGCGCAGCACTCGGAGGCTGTGCGGCTCCAGTGGGAATTCGGCGTCCGGGCCGAACACGCTCTCCTCCTCGTCCGCCGACGGGCTGGCGGTGTCCAGCGCGACATGCCACTTCTCGCCGTACGCGGCCGAGGGCAGCCGGAACTCGACCGGATCCCGACTGCTGTTGAACAGCAGCAGGAACGTGTCGTCGGGGAGCGGTCGGCCCTGCGCGTCGCGTTCCATCGGCCGGTCGGCGCACAGGTACACCGCGAGGGCGTGCGCGTCGCCGCGCTCCCAGTCCGCGTCGCCCATCTGGCGGGCGTCGGGCCGCAGCCAGACCACCTCCGCCTGCTCCGGCGGGATGTCGGGCGTGGGGCCCACGGGGAAGTGCCGGCGGCGCAGCCCGGGGTGGGCGTGGCGCAGCGCGACCGCCCGCCGGGCGAAGTCGAGCAGCGCGCGCCGCTCGTCGTCCAGCTCCCAGTCCACCCAGGAGATCTCGCTGTCCTGGCAGTAGGCGTTGTTGTTGCCGCCCTGGGTGCGCCCCATCTCGTCGCCGTGGGCGAGCATCGGTACGCCCTGCGAGAGGAGCAGCGTGGCCAGCAGGTTGCGCTGCTGGCGCAGGCGCAGCTCCCGCACGCCGGGACCGTCGCTCTCGCCCTCGGCCCCGCAGTTCCACGACCTGTTGTCGTCGGCCCCGTCCCGGTTGTCCTCGCCGTTGGCCTCGTTGTGCTTCCCGTCGTACGAGACGAGGTCGCGCAGCGTGAAACCGTCGTGCGCCACAACGAAGTTGACGCTCGCCCGGGGCCGTCGCCGGTCGTGCTGGTAGAGGTCGGAGGAGCCGGTGAGGCGGGACGCGAAGTCGGCCAGGGTGTTGTCCTCGGACCGCCAGAAGCCGCGCACGGTGTCCCGGTAGTGGCCGTTCCACTCCGACCACAGTGCGGGGAAGTTGCCCACCTGGTAGCCGCCGTCCCCGACGTCCCAGGGTTCGGCGATCAGCTTGACCCGGCTGATCACCGGGTCCTGCTGGACCAGGTCGAAGAAGGCGGAGAGGCGGTCCACCTCGTGGAACTGCCGTGCCAGAGTGGCCGCCAGGTCGAACCTGAACCCGTCGACGCGCATCTCGGTCACCCAGTACCGCAGGGAGTCCATGATGAGCTGCAGGACGTTGGGGTGCCGCATCAGCAGGGAGTTGCCGGTACCGGTGGTGTCGAAGTAGTGCGCCGGATCGTCGTCGACGAGCCGGTAGTACGCGGCGTTGTCGATGCCCCGGAACGACAGCGTCGGACCGTGCTCGTTGCCCTCGGCCGTGTGGTTGAACACCACGTCCAGGATCACTTCGATCCCGGCGGCGTGCAGCGCCTTCACCATCTCCTTGAACTCGGCGACCTGCTGTCCCCCGCTGCCGCCGGCGGCATAGGCGTTGTGCGGCGCGAAGAACCCGATGGTGTTGTAGCCCCAGTAGTTCGACAGGCCCCGATCGACGAGGAAGCCGTCCTGGGTGAACTGGTGCACCGGCATCAACTCGACTGCTGTGACGCCCAGTTCCTTGAGGTGACCGATCACCGCGGGGTGCCCCAGACCGGCGTACGTGCCGCGCAGTTCCTCCGGCACGCCCGGGTGACGCATCGTCAGACCACGGACGTGCGCCTCGTAGATCACCGACTGGTGATAGGGGTGGTCCGGTCGCCGGTCCCCCTCCCAGTCGAAGTCCCGTTCCGTGACGACGGCGAACATCCCGTGCCCGGCGCTGTCCAGGCCGTTGAGCCTCTCGGGGTTGTCCGGATCGGCGGTGAACAGCGAGGGATCTCCGTCGAGTTGACCGTCCACGGCGGTGGCGTACGGGTCCAGCAGCAGCTTCGAGGGGTCGCAGCGGTGCCCCTCGGTGGGCCGGAAGGGGCCGTGCACGCGGTAGCCGTACCGCTGACCGGGACCCACCTCCGGCAGATAGGCGTGCCACACCGAGCCGTCGACGTCGGTGAGCGGCACGCGCCGCTCCTCGCCCGCCGCGTCGAACAGGCAGAGTTCCACCCGTTCGGCGACCTCGGAGAACAGAGCGAAGTTGGTTCCGGCGCCGTCGTGGACGGCACCGAGCGGATAAGGACGACCAGGCCACGTCTGCATCCGCGCATCAAAGCACGACAGTCCCGGCCGTAGATCCCGACGCGACCGCACGCCGTCCGGCCACTTCACCGAGGCCGGTCGCGCAGGTGCGACGGGGTGCCTGTCCCCGGTGGCCTCGTCCGGCGGAGCGCCGTAGGGGCCGAGAACGAGGAGTTCGTGCGCACCAGGCTCCCGTCTCGGAGTCACGGTCTGCTCAAGGTCCTCTCCACCGGCCGAGCCGATATTGGCCGTCCGCCACCTCGGCGGTCCCGGCAGGCCTTCACGCGCGGCACGCGTGGGGGCATGGGACTCGGGGCAGACGGACTCGAAGACCACCACATGACATGACAAAAGGACGACTTCGATGTTGATGGCCCACCCCGCGGTCCTGAGGAACCTGATCGACCAGTACGAGACCCTGCGCGTCCTGCGGGCCGAGAACGGCAGCCCCGAGGCGGACCGTCGCCTGGAGGACCTCGCGTACACGCTGTGCGTCTCCACCGGCACCCGCGACATCGACGCCGCCCTCGACGCGGCCCACCACCAGCTCACCGGCGGCACCGCCCGCCACTCCCGCGAGGCATCCCTCCAGGCCGCCTGATCCGGCGCGGCGGAGCAGCGGTGGTGGATGCGTGATCGGTACGGCATCGGCTTACAGCCGACGGCGGTGAAGGCCGATGGCCGTACCGGGGCGGGCCGGCAGCGCCGTTCAGCCGAGGCTGAGGACGGCACAGATCTGCTTGCCGCCGGAGGGAAGAGCCCTGAGCGACACCTTGTCGGCGATCGTCTGGACGATGGACCAGCCGTAGCCGCCTTCGAACGGCTGGCAGTCGGACCGGCTGGGGATCGCGGGCAGGCGGTCGCTGTGGTCGGCGACATGGAGGACGAGCCGCCCGTTCTGGACCTCCTGGGTGCAGGCCGACAGGCCTTCTCCGTGCCGGATCGCGTTGGTGATCAGCTCGGTCACGACGAGGAGGGCGTCGGAGACACGTTCCTCGGAAGTGCCAGGAGCCGCTTCCTGGATGGCGTCGACGACCTGCGCGCGGACCCGAGCGGTCTCCGGCGCCTCGGCCACGATGCCGACGCTCTGATGCATTTCGCTCTCCCTCGCGACACAGGCCCCTCTGCACGGGGCGACGGAATGAGGGCGGCACGCATGTGGCCGCCATGTATCAGTCTTCTCGCTGCGAGGCGTCCGGAGACGTAGCGGAGGTCCCCATTCCCTGGGGTCCATGGACTGCCGGACAAGGGATCGCATCTCCACCGATCGGCCGATACCGCGGTCCCCGAAGGAACGAGATGTGTCTCGGCACCTGGCGCCGGCACAGGCCCGCCTCATGCGCGACGCGTCTCGGCGGCGAAGGCGTCCAGCAGGGCGAAGGTGCGCTCCGGCTGTTCCAGGTGGGGCAGGTGACCGGCTTGCGGAACCGTCGCGAAGCGCGCGTTCTCGAAGGCCGCGGCATACGCCGATCCGTAGGCGGGCGTGACGATGCGGTCGGCCTCTCCCCACAGCACGAGGGCCGGCGTGGCCACCTGCGCGAGACGCGCCCGCAGGCTGGGGTCCGCCATCGCGGGGCCGCCCGCGAAGAGACGCAGGGCCGCCATGTTGCCCGCCATCGCCGCGCGCCGCTCGGCCGGCAGATCCTCCGGAGCGACGTAGAAGCGCTCCGAGTCGTAGTACGCGTACGTGGCGACACCCCGGGCGTCGAGTGCGAAGAAGTCGCGCACCGGCTCCTCCTCGACCTCGATGCCGACCGCGTCCACCAGAGCGAGCCCGCTGATCAGCCCCTCCGTGTCGGCGGCCGCCATCTCCGCACCGATCCATCCGCCGAGCGAGGACCCCACGACCAGCACGTCGGACAGACCCCGGTCGCGCAGGACCCGGAGGTAACCGATGGCGAGATCGGCTATCCGCGTGAGGCCATCGGGGCGCGCAGTGCCGTTCCAGCCCGGATGAGTGGGAAGCAGGGCGAGAGCGGACGCGGCGAAGTGCTCGGCGATGGGCGCGACGGTGGCGGGGCCGCCGCCACCGTGCAGAACGAGGACGGGGCGGCCGGTGGCAGGTCCGGATACGGCGAGTACGAGGTCTGAAGTCATGCCGCGACTTTAACTAAGCATCCTTAGTTAAACAAGCTTAGTCGCCGTGCTAGTCTGCTCGCATGGCCGTTGACCTGCAGACCCTCGGGAAGGCCGTGAAGGCCGCCCAGTACCGGCAGCACCGCTCGCTGGACACTCGCCTCGCGTCCGTCGGCAGCACGCTGGCCCAGTGGGACGCCCTCCGCGCGATCGACAGCGCGCCCGGGGCCAGCGCCCGGGAGCTGGCGGCGACGACGTTCCAGAGCGAGCAGGCGTTCGGCACGCTCGCGGGCCGGTTGGTGGCACAGGGCCTGGTGGACCGGCGCAAGGGCCACGGCCGGCGCATCGAGCACCACCTCACGGCTGCGGGGAGGCAGATGCTGCGGGCCGGACACGAGGTGGCGGACACCGCGCTCGCGGAGTGCTTCGAGGGGCTGACGGCGGCCGACCGGGAGTCGCTGCTGCGTCTGCTGCGCAAACTCGCGGCCGGTACGGACAGCGGCACCTGAGGCGCAACGGACACTCGCATCCGTACGCGGACACCCACCACCCCTGCGGCACCGAGCCCCGGGCCATGCCCCGAGGGTGTAGGTAGGACCACCCCGTCCGGCGTCCAGGCCCAGCGACGAAGAGCGCCGGGAGCAGCAGAATTCACATCGCCGAACCAACGAGGAACCCACCACACCGGGGGAACACCATGAACGAGCGTGGAGCGAGGCGTCTCACGGGCCTGGCCGCCATCCTGGCCGCAGCCGCCTTCATCGTCGAAGTGCCGCTGTACTTCCTCTACTCCGGCCCGCCACCGGACTCGAACGTCCTCGCACGGCTGCTGATCGGCATCCTCGCGCTCGCGTTCCTGATCTGCTTCGTGACCGCCTTCCGGGAACTGGTCAGGACGACGAACCCGGCCTATGAGTGGGTCGGCACGCTGGCCTTCGCCTCGGGACTGGTCTACGCGACGATCACGCTGGTCTCGAGCGGCCTGGAGGCCGGCGCGGTCATCGCCGCCGACCACGCGATCGACCCGACCATCACGGTGAGCGGCACCTACATCCTCTACGGGTCGATCGGCCGTCTCATGATGGCGCTGTTCCTGACCGCCGTGGGCTTCGGGATCTCCCGGACGAGGCTGCTGCCGCGCTGGACGGGCCGGTCCGCCTTCGTCCTGGCCGGAGTCAGCCTGGCCTTCGTGCCGTCCCTGTTCTTCGGCAACGATCCCGCGCACTTCTACGCGGCGAACGGATGGGGCACCACCGCCCTCATGGGCGCGGTCTTCAGCTACTGGATGCTGGGCCTGGGCATCTCCGCCTACCGCAGTGGCACACGCCGCGCGCCCATCGGCGCGCCTGCTGCGCAGCACTGACGCCGCTCCACGAGAGCGGGCCCGGCCGGCCCGGGCTCACGTGGTGAGGGGCTGCCTGGCGGCGGAGTCTCCGGCAGCGCCCTCGGGGTCGAGTCCGGGCTGCTCCTCGGGGCGGCCCTTCCTGGGCAGCAGGAAGGTGATGGCGAAGAAGGCCACCAGCAGACCCGCCTGGACGATCAGCGCGCGATGGAAGCCCCCGGTGAAGTCGCCCGTCTTGGCCCGGGCGAAGAACACCGAGCCGAAGACCGCGACACCGATGGAGCCGCCGACCGCCTGGACCGCCGACAGGACGCCGGAGGCGGAACCGATCTCGTCGTCATCGACCGCGGCCAGGATGAAGCTGAACAGAGCGGCGATCACCATGCCGGCACCGACGCCCGCCACCGCCACTCCCGGCGCGATGTCCCAGATCGAGAACGAGGCGGTGTCGAGCCCGTTGAGCTCGAACCACAGCACGGCCGCACCGGCCAGCTGGACGAGCGGCCCGATCTGCAGCACCCGGCGGCCGATCCTGTCCGCGAGGAACGCACCACTGACGGCTCCGCCGATCGCGGTTCCGACCGCCAGCGGAAGGTTGCCGAGCCCGGCGTCACCGGCGGTGAAGTGCCGGCCGATCTGGAGGTAGAGGGTCAGCACGAGCTGGGTGCCGATCAGCCCGCCGAAGAACAGGGCGATGCCGCCGAGTCCGACCGTGAAGGCGGGCTTGCGCAGGAGGCGCGGAGTCACCAAGGGCTCGCGGCCCGCGGCGGCCGTACGGCGCTGCTGGACGGCGAACAGCGCGAACCCGATCACCGAGGCCCCCATGCACAGCCACGTCCACATCGGCCAGCCGTTCTCCTGCCCCTGATTCAGCGGGAGGACCAGCAGGGCGCAGGACGCCGCCACGAGCCCCGCGCCGGCCACGTCGACCCGCACCGTACGGTCGCCCGCCTTCCGCGGCACGAACGTCGCGGCGACGATCAGCGCCGCAACGCCGATGGGCAGGTTGACCAGGAACACCGACCGCCAGCCCAGGCCGAAGAAGTCGCCCTCGATGAGGAAGCCGCCGAGGACGGGACCGATGATGCCGCCGAGGCCGAGGACGGGACCGAAGATCGCGAAGACCTTGGTGAGCTCCGGCCCGGAGAAGTTCTCGCGCAGCAGACCGAGCCCCTGCGGGAGCAGCATCGCGGCGGCGGCGCCCTGCACCAGCCGGAAGGCGATCAGGGACTCGATGTTCGGTGCGATCGCACACAGCAAGGAGCTGAGCGTGAAGGCGGCCAGGCCGATCAGGAACATCCGGCGTCGCCCGAAGCGGTCGCCCAAGCGGCCGCCGAGCACGAGCCCGGCACCCAGAGTGAGGGCGTAGCCGCCGATCACCCACTGCAGGCCGACGGACGACGCCCCCAGCGACTTCTCCAGATCGGGACCGGCGACGTTGACGATCGAGGCGTCCAGGAGATCCATGATCTCCGCGACGAGCATGACCACCAGGATCAGCCATCGCCACCGGTACGGCTCGCCGGTCTCGTCAGGGCTGGGCGCCTGATCACTCACGTCAGATACCTCCATCATGAAGTAGTTCCACGATGAAGGTAAAGTCGGGACGGTAGGTTGTCAAAGCGGGCCGGCGACCAGGACGGCGGAGCGAGAGAAGGTGGAGGGGCCTCCATGAAGGAAGCCGAGCACGAGGGCGTCGCGGCGCAACGTGAGCAGCTCATGGAATCGCTGAGGACCTACGGCGGCCATTACGCCGAACTGAGCCGGCGCTTCGCCGCCTGGCTGGGCCTGCACTCCACGGACGCGACCGCGGTACTGGAGATCGCCGCCGCGGAGGAGCGCGGCGCCCCCTTGTCACCGGCGCGGCTCAGCGAGCGGATCCCCCTGTCCACCGGAGCAACTACCGCACTGCTCAACCGCCTTGAAGCGGCGGGGCACATCACCCGCGTCCGCGAACACTCCGACCGGCGCATCATCACCCTGCGCAGCGGCGGACACATTCAGGAACGGGCGGACGAGTTCTTCGGCCCACTCGCCCTCCGCCTCGACACCACCATGGCGCACTACCCGCCCAGGCTTCTGGAACAGTTCGAGTCGTTCATGGCCGACCTGAACAACGCGATGGACACCCACCTCACGGAACAGGGCGCGGCAACACCTCACTCCCCCAGCACTCCTGGCGGCCCGACCCGCTGACCGTCGACGCGGGCCCGACCTGACTATCGAGGTGGGCCCGACCTGACCGGCGGCGGGGGCCCGACCAGTGATCTCCCAACATCCCTACCGTCAGGCACAGTCCGGCCCGGCGCGTCCCCGGCACCCGGTCCACCGGCCGAGCGGCGCCGGGCAGGACCTGCGAGGGCGAAAGGTACGGCAGACTGTGCGGGTGACCACAGACCCTCGCAGTCCCCTGGACAACGACGCGCCTTCCTTCAGTTCCCCGGAGTCGGCACGTCCCCGTCAGTCTGCGCCCCGCTCCGCGGCCGTCGCGCCGCCCGCCACCTTCCTCGAGCCCAAGCTCCGGCCCGGGCCGCCGGAAGACACGCCCATAGCCTGATCACGCCGCAGGCCCCCGTACGGGGCTCCGGTCGTGTCGAGTGAGCGGCCCACGTACCCGGCCGCGCTCACGGCCTCCGGCGCGTACGGGTACGCGAAGAAAGGGCAGTGCCCCGTGCGGTGCACTGCCCTTTGGCTCGGTCGCGAGCCTTCCAGCCCTTCGGGCGGGTGGATCAGCGCAGGCCGGCGAAGAGGTCGTTCTCGGGAAGGGCCGTGCCGGTCGGGTCCTGGACGCGTACGAAGGTCTCCATGCCCATCAGCTCGGCGAACCGCTCCTTGCCCATCTTGAGGAAGAAGATGTTCTCGCCCTGACTGGCGTGCGCGGCCAGCGCGTCGAACTTCTGGCCGCTGAACGGGGTGGTGTCCACCCACGTGCTGATCTCGTCGTCCGGGAGGCCGATCTCGGCCATCGCGGCGGCCTCGGCGGGGTCCGGCTCCGGCATGTCCTCGTTGAACTCGCGCATGAGCTCGCCGAACCGCCGCATCCCGGAGTGCGGCATCGTCGTCCAGTACACCTTCGGTGTCAGCTCGACCATCTCCAGCGCGGCCATCGTGATCCGGTGGGCCTGGATGTGGTCGGGGTGGCCGTAGAAGCCGTTCTCGTCGTAGGTGACGACCACGTCAGGCTGGTAGTGGCGCATGAGTTCCGCGAGCCGGGCGGCGCCTTCCTCCACGGGGGTCCGCCAGAACGAACCGGGGGCGTCGTTGCTCGGCCAGCCCATCATTCCGGAGTCGGCGTAGTCCAGCATTTCCAGGTCGCTGATCTTCAAGACGTCACGGCTCGCCTCGAGTTCCCGCCGGCGCATCGCGGCGACGGCCGCCGGATCGTGCCCGGGTTCGCCCGGCTTGGCTCCTCCCGGTCCGTCGCCGCAACCGCCGTCGGTACATGTCACGAGAACCGTACGGATGCCCTCCGCCGCGTACCGAGCGAGTACTCCCCCGGTTCCGGTGGCCTCGTCGTCGGGGTGGGCGTGCACTGCCATGAGCGTCAAAGGCCGGTCAGCCATGAAAAGTCCTCCTGCGAAGAATGATGGTGGTCCGGGCAAGCAGCGGTTGTACCGCGACCCCGAGGTACCGATCCTGTCAGGGCGGTCGACCTCGCGGCGCCGCTTCCCCGCACAGGCGGTCCCGGTCCCTCGGTCGATCCAACAGTGCCGACCTGACCTGCTGTTCCCGGTACGGGATCTTCGCCGCCGCGACCTGTGGAGCGACCCAGGCCCGTGATCACTCCGCGGCACTCCAACGGGCGGGCTACGAATATACTAAGGCAGCCTGATAAGGTAGCCTTAGTAAATGAACGACGATCCGGATCCCGGCGAGGTCGCCTCCGCCCTGCTGGCGAGTCTCAGTGTCCTGGTGCGGCGGGTGCGGCAGGTGCCTGTCGAGGGCGGCCTGACGATGCCCGAGCGGACCGCACTGTCGCATCTGGCCCGGTCGGGCCCCAGTACCTCTTCGGCACTTGCCCGGGACGTGCAGATCACCGCGCAGTCCATGGGGGCGACGCTCAGCGAACTGCGGGCCCGTGGCCTGGTCGAGCGCCGGCCTGATCCGAACGACGGCAGGCGCGGCGTGATGTCGGTGACCGCCGCCGGTCACCAGGCGCTGAAGGACAAGCGCAACGCGCGGGCAGAGCTCATCGCCCGGGCCCTGGCCAGCGGCGAGTTCACCCACGCGGAGCTGGAGCAACTGGCGGCATCCGCGCCTCTTCTTGCGCGGCTGGCGCGGAACATCTGAGGACGGGGACGTGTCGGCGGCAGCGGAGGGCCGGCGGGGCGCGACCGCATACCGAGAGAGCAGACCGATGACGAATGGATCCTCCCTTGGGCATCAAGTCCCCCGGGAACACAGGCGGGCACCACCGAAGATGCCCTCACGCCCGACGCCCCGGCTCCGAAGCCAGGGCCGCCACAAAGCCCAACGGGCTTACTGAGAACGGCAGTTGACAACACCGTTCTAGACACCGGCAACCAGCCGGCCTCTCCTGGAGAACCAACCATGGCACTCACCACAGTCGACCCCACGCCCGCGCTCGTCGTGATCGATCTGCAGAAGGGCATCGCGGCGGCCCACCCGGACGAGCCGACGACCGCCGCCGTCGCACAGGCGGCCCGCCTGGCCGCGGCCTTCCGTCGGCACGCCCTGCCCGTCGTCCTCGTCAACGTCACCGGACGTGCGCCGGGACGTACCGACGCCGGACGGGCAGGCCAGGCCGGACGGCCGGGGAACGGCCGGGCGGCACTGCCGTCCGACTGGGCCGAGCTCGTGGACGAACTCGACGTCCAGCCGACCGATCACCTCATCACCAAGCGACGACGCAGCGCGTTCCACGACACCGGACTCGACACGCTCCTGCGGGACTTGGGGGCCAGCCAGATCGTGCTCGCCGGCATCTCGACGAGCTCGGGCGTCGAGTCGACCGCGCGCTCGGCCTCCGACCACGGCTATCACGTCGTCCTGGCCACCGATGCCATGAGCGACCCGGACACCGAGGCCCACCGTCACAGCATCGCGCGCGTCTTCCCCAAACTCGGCGAGACCGCCACCACGGCCGAGGTCCTCGACATGCTGGGAGCAACGCGATGACACTCCTCGGACGCCTCCTGAAGAACCGCCGGGCCGACGAGGCCCACACCGCGTGGCACCTCGCCAACCTCCAGTCCCCACAAGGGCTGACGCTCACCAGCAACCAGTTCACCGACGGCGAGGTCATGCCGCTTGAGCACTGCGCGAAGAACGTCGGCGGCCGCGACCTCTCACCCCATCTGGGCTGGAGCCCGCTGCCGTCCGGTACGGCACAACTCCTCCTGGTCATGGAGGACATCGACGTCCCGCTGTCCAAGCCCGCCGTGCACTGTGTCGCCCTGATCGACCCGTCCTGCGGGCACTTGGAGCCCGGCGCCCTCGACGGGCGCGGGCCCGGAAGCGGGGTGCGGTTGATGCGCTCCACCATCGGACGCGGCTACCACGGCCCAGCACCGATCAAGGGCCACGGGCCGCACCGCTACATCTTCCAACTGTTCGCCCTCGCGACCCCGGTGGCCGCCGGGAACGACGCCAAGCCGGTGGACCGGGTACGCCCTCGGGCCCTCCTGGCCACCGTGCCCGGACCCGTTCTCGCCCGGGGCCGGCTGACCGGCGTCTACGAACGCTGAGGGGCACCACGACGTGCACGACATACGCTTCCGCCTCGCCACCGATGCCGACTTGGCCTCCGTCGTTCGTCTGCGTGACGACGCCGCGCGCTGGATGCTCGCTCACGGCATCGTGGGCCAGTGGCAGCCGGGCGAACTCGACGAGGGCCACTTCCGTCGGACCATGAGCGGCGGTGAGCTCTGGCTCGCGGAGACGGGCAGCCGCCTGGCCGGCGCCTGGGAGGTGTGGTGGCAGGACGAGGACGCCTGGGGACCGCAGCCACCGGTCGCCGGTTACGTCCACCGTCTGATGGTGGACCGAAGCAGTACGCCGCCGGGGACGGGCCGGCTGCTGCTCCAGGCCGCCGAGCGCCGTGTGGCGGCGGCGGGGCGGACATGGGTGCGCCTGGACTGCCTGGCCGGCAACGCGCGCCTCAACGGGTACTACCTCAAAGCCGGTTACCAGGTCGTCGGCCACAAGGCGGACAAACCCCAACCGGGCGGCGTGGCCAAGTCGTTCACCCTTCTACAGAAGGCGGTACCGGTTCACGAGGAGAGCCGGTAGCCGTAGGCCCCGCTGGGGCTGGTGACGGCTACCGTCGACCGCTTTCGTACGCTTGTGCCGCCGACGGGGCAGTCGGGAAACAGGAAGTGGAGCGGATGGCATTCGGACGGAGCAGGCCGACAGAACCCTTCGAGCCGATGCACTGGAACGAGATCACGCAGTTCACCGTCGGCAGGATGCTGCGGTACACGATCCGTAAGTCGAAGCGGGGCGTGGGGCCGTACGCGGTCCGGTTCCGCAGGACGCGCCAGGGCGACGAGTACATGGTGCCCGGTGTCTACATCGTTCCCGCCGAACGCGATGCGCCGCTCTCCAAAGGGGGCTTTCGCCTCTTCGAGGACGAGGGCGGTCGGCAGCTGCTGTGCGGTGTGCTTCCGGACGGCTCCGATCGCTATCGGGTGACGGACGCCGCCGGCCAGGAACTCGGCTCGGTCCGCCGTACCGCGATCACCAAGCGGCTCACCCACCAAGGCCTGTGGCTGGAACAGGCGGGGCACCCGGCCGTCGTGTCCCGCCACAACTGGGCGAGGGGTGGTCTACGGGCGTCGGCGGGACGAGGAGTGGGCAACGTGGTGGGAGGTGTTGTGGACTCCTTGCTGTCCTTCGGGGCAGACGGATCCGACCACGCGACATCGTTCAAGCCGGTGGTCTGGGCGGTGGAGACGGACAGCGCGGACGGGGAGCCCGGAGAAGCGGTGCTGACCGTTCCGCGTACCACCGAAACCGCGAAATGGTACTTCGTCATGCGGGAGGGCTGGCTGGACAAGCGACTCGCCTTCGCGCTGGCGGTACTGCGCGAGAGCGAGTCCTTCGGAGCCGACCGCCGCTGAAGCGTGCCGTCGTCTGTCAGCGAAACGCGAGGTCAGGGAAGCGCGGGGTCAGGGAGACGCGAGGTCAGCGGAGTGCGAGGTCAGTGGAGCGTGGGCCGGTAGATCAGCTCTTGGATGTGACCGTCGAGCGTCCGGCTCTCCAGGAGCTCCAGGTCGAAGTCGGCTGCGCCTTGGAAGATCGCGGCCAGACCTGTCTGCCCTGTGATGACGGGGAAGAGAGTCACCTGCACGGCGTCGACCAGGCCGGCGGCCATGAGCGCCCGGTTCATGGACAGGCTGCCGTGGGAGCGCAGTGGCACGTCGGACTCCTCCTTGAGCCTGGCGACGACGTCGACGGCGTCACCGCTCACGACGGTCGCGTCCGGCCAGTCCAGGGGGCCCTTCAGCGTCGTCGACACCACGGTCGTGGGCATGTTCCTCATCCTGGTGACCCACTCGTCACGCACGTCGGACTGTTCGTCGCTCGACGCCAGCATCTCCGCGAACGCCCGATAGGTGTTGGCGCCGAGGACCATCCGCTGCTCGGTGCCGTAGTGGGCGAGGCGGCGGTCCAGCAGCTCCGGGCCCTGCTTGCCCCAGTAGCCGGTCCAGTTCCCGCCGGCCCCGCCGAAGCCGTCGAGACTGGAGAAGACGTCGAAGGTGTAGGTAGCGGTCATGTCGTGCTCCCGGAGTGCGGTGATCGGTATGGGTACGGGCCGACGATCGTTCGAGGCCCGGTTTTGGCGACCGTCATACACATAGACCCGGAACGCTTCCGAAAGTCATCGCCACGCCAGCCGATGGATCCGCGACCCTGATTCCGGCGGCCTTGGAACACAGTCTGGCGGACCGGAAGTGCCTGAATCACACTTGGCGCACAGGGGCCGTCGAGGCTCCACTTGGGTGACAGAGGGGTCACATGGGTGACAGGGGGGTCCGTGTGACGGCCTGCTGACCGTCGCCTGCGGCGCGATACAGCTGGCCACGGGATTGCACCTGCTCGGAGGCATCGCAGCGGTCCTGCACGGCGCCGGACGGTTCACAGCTCCCGATTCACTGTTCACCAAGGCGATGAGCACGGTCCGCAAAATGCTCACACCGGACGTGACCGTGATCCAGGAGACCGTGGCGATGATGGCACCGCTGCCGGTCAACGAACGCTCGGGCCTGCGCGACACCCTGGCCCTCGCCGCCCATGAGATCACGGGGCTGGAAGTCGGCGTGCTCAAACATCAACTCTTCGCTCCAGAGAAGCCGGAAGTGGAGGAGCGGCTCGCAACCGAACTTTCCGAACCGGACGGCTTTCTTGCAATCAAGGACATCGGCGACGAGGAAATCGAAACGTGGAGTAGGGACAGGCGCCGTTTCCGCCGGGTGAAGCACCAGCCGAAGCCTGAACCAAAGCCGGCACCGAAGCTGGACCAGGTGTCCGAACAGGGGTGGCACGAGAGCTTGGCCGAGCTTCCGCCGCCGCATCCACCGCACAAGAGCCAGGGGCCCGAATCGACCCCGCCCCCCGACCCGCCGGATGAGCACGGAATCGGCGATATCGGCATCTGAAGACCCGCCGCTGCCCCGCCCCGGCCCTGAACCACGCCCCCCACGAACGCGAGGGCTCCCTGCGCCGCATCCTGCCGCCTTGCCGACCGTGGAGGCGCGTAAAGCCCCTGCTCGTAGGGAAGTTCGCCAATTAGAGGGATTCTGCGCGAGGCGCCGGGACCCTAATCTGGCTTTGGAGAAGGTATTCACGGCCGCGACCCGAGCCTGCTCTCCTGGTACAGGCCTCCTGACGATCCTCGACATCCTCCGGCACGAACGGGAACGCCGTCGCGTTCTCCGGTACTTCGGCACCGGGCGGCCGGCGCACCGAGTAGTTTTCCGCCAACCGCCCTACCTTTGTGGCCAGTTGTATACGGCCACCTACATCTGAGGAATGCCATGCCGCACATTTCCCGCGAGCGGATCACCAGCCTTCCACGTACCGACATCGCCGGCATCGACGCCGGCGGCACCAAGACGCACATGCGGTTCCTGGATCCGGTCACCGGAGAGACCCGGCACGTCCAGGCCCGGTCGGCCGACTACGACTCGCTGGAGCACCTTTTCTACGGCTGCTTCGACATGGCGGGCTGCCTGCCTCGGACGCTGGTCGCGGGGGTGGCGGGACGGCCCGGGCGCGACGGCGACGTCAGGATCACCAACCACCCGCAGTGGCCGACCTTCCGGCGCCGGGCCTTCGCCGCGGACCTCGAAATGTCGCTGACCACCATCAACGACATGGTCGCGACGACGGCCGGAGTCGCCGATCTCGACGAGTGCGACTGGGTGGCGCTGACCCCGGAGGTGCCGCCCCACCCCGGCCCCGCCCTGCTCGCCGTGTCGGTCGGCACCGGCGTCGGGAGCGCCTCGGTGGACCGGTCGGGACAGGCACACCCGGCGGAGTCGGGGCACGTCTCCTGGCAGCCGGTGACCGTCCTGGAGGAGGACTACCTCCGTTCCCTGCAACGGCTCAGGCCGGGGATCCCGATCTCGGTCGAGCTGTCCATCGGTGGACTGCGCGGCATTGACCACATGTACGACTTCATGACGACGCGAAAGAAGCCGGGCCCCTACATCCAGGAGCACGTCGACCGCTTCCGGCGGGAGCACCGCGGCATCGGCCCGGTGATCACCGCGGCCGCCGTCGGCGGGGATGCCTGCTGCCGGGAGATCATGCGGCTGTTCGGCGCCATCCTCGGGCAGTTCCTCCGCAACATCGTGCTGACCTGCATGAGCGAGGGCGGTTCCGTCTGGCTGACGAGCGGGGTGCTGCAGGCGCCCGGGGTCTGCGACCTCCTGATCTCGGACACGGCCTTCGTGGAGCGCTTCATCGCTTCCGGCGCGGAGCACTCGGAGCTCATGCAGGAGATCCCCCTCTTCAGCGTGACGGACCGTCAGGTAGCGGTACGGGGCGCGTTCGCGCTCACCCGCCGGTCCGCCGAGCAGGAAGCCGGCGCACTCCACTAAAGCCGCCAACACCCCTGCGGATGCGTGCCCTCTGGGCTAACATCCTTGGCACGCAAGGCAAGTTCGTACATCCAATGTCGTCACTTGCTGGGAGCGCCGCCTATGTTCCGGGTCCTCCGACACCAAAGCGCAACCTGTGGCCACAGTTTCCGATCAGGGTCTGCCGAACGTGTCGGATGACCCCACAGTGCTCCGAAGCGGTCCCACTCCATCAAGCCGTCACACGCGATCCGCGCCGCACCTGTACGAACTCTTCCTGCGGGAAGCGGCCCACGGCTTCGGCGCGATCGACCCCGGCGCGCTGAACCGGGCCGTGGCGCTCCTCAACGCGGCCCGGCGCCACCGGGCCCGCGTCTACGTCATGGGCAACGGGGGCAGCGCCTCCACCGCGAGCCACATGGCGTGCGACCTGTCCAAGGGAATCGGCCGCACCCGACACGAGCGGTTGCGCGCCATCGCCCTCGCCGACAACTCCTCGCTGTTCAGCGCCTGGATCAACGACAACGGCAGCGACCAGGGCTTCGCCGGCCAGCTGGACACCCTGCTCGACCCGCAGGACGTCGTGATCGCCGTCAGTGTCAGCGGCAACTCGGGGAACGTACTCGCGGGCCTCGACACGGCACGCGAGTTCGGCGCCGCCACGATCGGACTGCTCGGCTCCGACGGCGGGCGCGCCCTGAACCGGCTCGATGTGGCTCTGCACGTGCCCAGTTGGGACTACGGGGTGGTCGAGACCGTCCATCTCGGCCTCGTGCACGCGATCGCCAACGCCCTGCGCGGCCATGCGTTGACCGCACCTCGGACGGTCGGCGCGGAGCCGGCCGACCTCGCCGTGGTGCCTCCGCCGTGACACTGACCCTGGCGATCGCCTCCGACCGCGGCCCCGTCGTCTTCTCCGGCGCGGGGCCGCGACCACGGATGGAACACCGGCCGGGCAGCGTCACCGCCCTTCTCGACACCGCCGCGCGGGAACTGCCCCACGAAACGGTGTGGGTGGCGCCCTCCGCCGCCGAAGCGGACCACAGCGCCATCGGCGGCGCGGAGCGCGCGAGGCTCACCCGTCACCTCGGCTACGCGTACGCCCCCGTCCCCGTCAGCGAACACAGCTACCGCGAGTACTACGACGACGTGGGTGTACGGATGCTCTGGCTGGCCCTGCACGGCCTGTGGCCGGACGTCGCCGGCACGGGCGCCCCGCCACCCGATCCGGACACCTTCACCCGCTCCTACCAGCAGGTGAACCAGAGCGTCGCGGAACAACTCGTGCGGCGGACCGGGCCCGAGACCCCCGTGCTGGTCCAGGACTACCAACTGGCGACCACCCCCTGGTTCCTGCGCGCCCTGCGGCCGCGCCAGCCCGTCGGGCTCTTCCTGCACACCCCGTTCTGCACCCCCGCCGAACTGGCCCAGCTTCCACGGTCCGTCTCCGGCGCGCTGCTCGACGGCATGCTGGCCGCGCGTCTGATCGGCTTCCAGTCCCCGCGCTGGGCGGCGAACTTCCTTGACTGTTGCGAGAGTTGGGGACACCGAGTGCATCGCGCGGATCCCGGCAGCCGGATGGGCGGCAGCGTGGAGGCGCCGTCCGCCGGGCCCACCGACACCCCCCGCACCACCGCCGTCAGGTGCTACCCGGTGCCGGCGGACTCGGCCCTGCTGGCCGACACCGCACGCGGCGCGGAGGTCGGCGCCTGGGAACGCCGGCTCGCGCTCGGCCCCGGCATCCGGCACATCGTCCGAGTGGACCGGATCGACCCGTCCAAGAACGTCCTGCGCGGCCTGGAGGCGTACGAGCTGGTCCTGGAACGCTCGCCGGAACTGCGGGGCCGAGTGGTCATGACCGCCTGCCTGACACCGTCCAGGGAGCGCGTCCCGGAGTACCGCGCCCACGCCGACCGCGTCCGAGACCTGGCCGAGCGCCTGGACCACCGGTTTCCCGGCTGCCTCCGCGTGCACCTGGGCCATGACGTGTCCCGGTGCGTGGCGGCGCTCAAGTCGTATGACGTCCTGATGGTGAACCCGGTACGCGACGGCATGAACCTCGTGTCGCAGGAGGGGCCCCAGCTCAACACCCGCCATGGCGCCCTGGTGCTCTCCCACGGCGCGGGCAGCAGCGATCTGCTCGGTCGCCAGGCCGAGTTGCTGCACGACCCCCGGGACGTCGGCCGGACCGCCGACGCGCTGCGCAAGGCCCTCGGCCTGGCCCCCGGCGAGCGAAGGCGGCGAGCGGCGGGGCTGCTCGCCGCGGTGGCGGGCGGCGACCCGGTCCGCTGGCTGGGACAGCAGGTCCACGATCTGGAACGGCTGGCGCACTCGCCTCAGCCGGACGCCCCTTCGCCGTAGTAGTCGAAGACGCAGACCTCCCGCCCCGTCCCCACCACCAGCCGGTTGTCCGGGGCCGCGGCCAGGGACCACCCCGGGGCGGGGAGCACGAAGCCCTCCTGGCGCTCCCGGGTGTGCAGGTCCCAGAACCGTACGACCCGGTCGTCCCCGGCCGTCACCACGACCGTGCGGCCGCGCAGCCGCATGCACGCGATGGCATTCGTGCCGGCTCCCGCGTCGCTCAGCCGCACACACCTCTTGCGGTCCTTCAGGTCCCACACGAACACGGCGCCGTCGTCGTCGACACTGATCACCACCGGCCGCCCGTCGAGCGTGGCGCAGTCCAGCGCCCGCACCCAGCCCGTGTGCCCGGTGAACACGGCGGAGGCCCGGCCGGTCTCCAGGTCCCACAGCCGGATCGAGCCGTCGAAGGCGCCGGTCAGCGCGACCGGCCGGCCGTCCAGCGACGTGCACGCCACCGTGTTGATCCCGCCGGTGTGCCCCGACAGGATGTCGCGCTCGCTGTTGCTGTGCAGATCCCAGACCCGCAGGGTGCAGTCGTCGCTGGCGCTGACCGCCACGGGTCTGCCTCTGATCTGCGTACAGGCCACCGAGCTGACCCAGTCGGTGTGCCCGGTCAGGACCGCCCGCCGACGCCAGCCCATCACGTCCCACACGCGGACCGTTCCGTCACTGGCCCCACTGACGACCACGGGCGCCTCGTCGAGCCTGGCGCAGGCCACCGCCCGCACGAACCCGGTGTGTCCCTCGATGACTCCGCGCTGGCGGCCGGATTCGACGTCCCAGACGCGCACCGTGCGGTCGTCGCCGCCGCTGACGGCGACGGCACGGCCCTCCACGGTCATGGCGCCTACGGCGTTCACTCCACCCGCGTGCCCCACCACGTCCTTGGGCTTGGGCTCCACGCTCGGATCCCACACGCACATGGTGCCGTCGCTGGCGCCGGTGACGACGGCGGTGCGCCCCTCGATCTGCACCCCGGCGACGGCCCGCACCCAGTGCGTGTGCCCGATCAGCACGCTCAGTTCGGTCTCCCGGTGCAGGTCCCAGATGTGGGCGTGGCCGCTGTCCGTACCGCACACCACCACGCTCCGGCCCCCGAGCGTCATGCAGGCGACCGCGCGGACCCAGCCCATGTCACCGGAGAACAGGCACCGCTGCTCCTGTCGGCGCACGTCCCAGATGCGTACGGTCCGGTCGTCCCCGCCGCTGATCACCACGGGCACTCCGTCCAGTTCGGCGAAGGCCACCGTGTTCACCTCGCCGGAGTGCCCCGTGAGCACCGCCCGCTCCCCCGACCGGCGCCCCGCCCGCCCGGTCCGCGCGGGCGCGGATCCGGACAGGTCCCACAGCCGTACGCTGCCGTCGCTCCCGCCACTGGCGATGAGCGGCTCGCCGTCGATCTCCGCACACGCGAGGGCCCGGACAGCACCCGTGTGACCGTCCATGCGGCGCTTCTCCTGGCCGGTCGCGACGTCCCAGAGCCGTATGGTGCGGTCGTCGCCGCCGCTCACCAGCATCAGGCGTTCGGCGACGACGAGACCGGCCGCCACACCCACCCGGCCCACATGCCCGCTGAACACCGCGCGTTCGCTCTCGTCCCGCAGGTTCCACACCCGGGCCGTGCCGTCGCTGCTCGCGCTGATCCCGAGCGCCTCGCCGCCGAATCGCAGGCAGTTCACGGAGTTCACTTCCGCCATGTGGCCGCGCAGCATGCCGTGCAGGTTGCCGTTGCCCAGGTCCCACAGACGCAGCATGCCGTCCGTGTCCGCCGTGACGGCATAGGGCTGTTGGTCCAGCTCGAAGCAGTCGGCGCTCTTCACACCGTGGGAATGGTCGACGAAGGACATCTGCAGCGCGGGATTGACCTGGGAGCCGGTGGCCCACCGCACCCGCCAGGGCAGGTTCGCACTCAACTCCCTTGCCAGGCCGGGCATTTGATGGCTCGCGGCATCAAAGGCGAGGATCTGACGCCGTGTTACGGGATCGGACTGGCGGTGCAGCGTGAGCGAGGACCGGTAGACCGAGCGGACCATCCGCGCCTGCTCGCCGCCGACCCAGCGCAGCGCGGGCGCCAGGACCCCCGGATCGGCGTGCACCAGGAACTCCGGATCGGCCAGCAGGTCGTCGAGATCGCCGGCGATCGCCGCGTGACTGGCCAGATGGCACCGTATGTAGAGGTGGGCATCGCCCCAGGCCCGGCGCCCCGCCGTGATGGGCACCTGCTCAAGGAGCGTGGTGGTGATCCGGCGGTGGGCCTCGGTGTCGCGCCGGGCGTCCCGGAGGAACTCCGCGAGCGTCTCGTGGTAGAGCCGGAACACCGAGCGCTCCCCCACCCGCACCTCGACGATGTACGCTCCGGCGTTCCCCAGAAGCCAGTTGATGTCCTCGTCGGAGCAGCGCACCCCGGCCAGCACGGAGGCCAGCGGCGCCCACACGTTGTCCCAGGGAAGACCCTGCCCTTCGGCGTAGGCGAGCGGGGTGAGCAGTCTGCGCACCCGCCACTCGTTGGCCCCGAAGCGCGAGAGGTAGGCGGCGAAGACGTCCTTCACCTCGTTGGGCAGCCGCCGGTGCCAGCCGGCCTGGGTCGGGTCGACCTTGACCTGACGGTTGATCAGCGAGCGGGCCGTCATGTTCGCGACGAGGAAGGACTGTCCCGCCCGGACCGCGACCCCGCCGGCCACCGCCGCCGCCAGATCCGACTGGCCCCGGTAGGGCGAGAGGCTGTCGGGGTCGTCGTCCGCCAGCAGCAGGGCCGTCACGTAGTCGGCCACGTCCTGGATGCCGGCGTACTCCGGCCGGTCCAGGTCGATGAGTTCGACTCCGGTACCCAGGGCCTCGATCGGGCCCCGCCGGGTGCCGACGATGAGCCGGACCTGTGCCATCGTCGACATCGGCCGCAGCAACGCCCGCGCGATCAGCATCGCCTCCGCCTGGTCGCCGACGATGCCGGCCTCGTCCAGGGCGTCGAGCAGCACCGTGAACCGCGCGGACCGGTCCCGCAGGAAGCCCAGCAGATCGTCGGGCGTGGCGGCCACGCAGCCCGCCGCCCGGCCGAGTTCGGCCACGACGTCGTCGAGGGTGCGGCGGCGCAGGTGGAGATGGGTGGTGATGGATCCGGTCGGGGGCACCGTCTCGGGGGGTGTCCGGTCGTCGGCCTCCGGGGTGTCCGCGAGGTACAGGAGCCGCCCGAGCAGGGCGGACTTGCCCGAGCCCGGCCCGCCCGTGACGACCCGCGCGCGGCGGTCGTGCGAGGACCTGGACAGCCACTGGGAGAGCGCGCCTAGGGCGGCGACGCGTCCGGTGAAGTAGGAGCCCACTTCCCCGACGTACTCCACTCCACGCGCGCGCGGATCGAAGTGCGCGGACCGCTCGCGCCTCATCCTGGAGAGCGTCTCGACATCCAGCTCCCCGCCGTGCAGGCCGGGTATGAAATTCCGGTTGGGGAAGAACGGCGGCACCCCTGCGGTGTCCACGGATGTGCAACTCGCGTGCTGGTAGGGGTGGTTGGCGCGGAAGTGCTCGTTGATCCGCTCGGTGATCTCGGACAGGTCGATGTACTGCTGGTGGGCGCCGGCGCGCGGCGCGGAGAGGATGCCGGTCAGCGCGCCGGTCAGCACTCCTTCGCCGGCCTCGTCCCGGGCGCGGGCGCCCGCGAGGAGCCACAGGTTCCCCGCCACCGTGGTCCGCCCGGCCGCCAACTGGTTGGCCACCATGGCGATGTCGGTCGTCCCGGCCCCCGCGTAACAGGTGTCGAGAACGATCAGCACACGGGCGCGGACCGCGTCGTCGGCGAACATCAGGGCCAGGTCGTCCGTTCTGATGGCGGTCGACACCAGGCGGTTCTCCGCGCTGTCGGTGCAGAGCAGATAGTGCCGTCCGGCGCTGGCGCGCACGCCGTGGCCGGCGTAGTAGAGCACGATGATGTCGTCCGGCCTGCGGTCGTCCGAGCCGAGCCACTCCTCGAGGCCGGACACGAGTTCCCGGGCCGTCGGATTCCTGCTCCGGTCCCCGAGCACCCGTTCGTAGCCGAGGGAGGCGAACAGCTCGGCCATGAGTTCCACGTCGCCTTCGACGCCGGGAAGGTCTTCGATGCCCGGCTGCGCGTAACGTCCGGTCCCCGCCGCGATCACGAATCTGCGGGGTTCCCCGCAGTCCGCCCCCGTTGAATCATGCGAGATCATTCGACCGCTTCCGCCCCCTCGGAACCCCAGCCCTGGGCCCGTACGATACGCCCGATGCGTTCGAGTCGATAGCATTTCGCCGTTCACGGTAAGACGCCGATCGCGAAGTCGGCACCGACAGCTGGGACAGAAATGGGCGATGCGGTCACCATTCAAACACCCTTTCCCTTCACCGAGGGGCGCCTCAAGGTGATCGTCACCGGGGCGGCCGGGCGCATCGGGAGCGGATTCGCCAAATTCGCGGCGGACCGGTTCGACCTGGTCCTGCTGGACCGGCCCGGCGTCGACCTCTCCGAACTCGCCGCGTACGGGCGCACCGAGCACTGCGATCTGGCCGACCTGCCCCGGCTCGTGGAACTGTGCCGGGGGGCCGACTGCGTCCTCCACCTCGCGGCGGATTCGAACACCGCCGCGCAGTGGGAGAGCCTGCTCGCCACCAATATCGTGGGCACCTACCACGTCTTCGACGCCGCGAAGCAGGTCCGCTGCCCCCGGCTGGTCTTCGCTTCGTCGGTGCACGCCGTATCCGGATATGCCGCCGGCCGCCAGATCTCCGCGGACGCCCCGGTGAATCCGGGAAATCTCTACGGAGTCACCAAATGTTTCGGCGAGGCATTGGGCCGCTATTTTGCCGAGCGCGACGGCCTCTCGGTCATGGCGGTGCGCATCGGGGCCTTCCAGACGCCCGACGCGGCACGGGAACCGGACTCGGAATGGATGATCGGAACCTTTGTGGCGGATCAGGATCTCTACAGTCTCCTGGAACGCGCCATCCGCATCGAGGGAATCGAATTCGGCATTTTCCACGCGGTCAGCAACAACTGGTTCAAGCGCCTGGACATCACCGAGACGCGCGAGCTGCTCGGTTACGAGCCCGCCCATGACTTCATGCGGCTCTCGCCGGTGTTCAGGGAGCTCTTCACCGATCTACCGCACGGCCACAATCCCGCCGGCGCGGGCGGTGGCGGCACGCCGGCCTGAACCCTCACCCACCGCCGCCCCGCCAGGACTTGGCCGGGCGCCAGCCGAGCAACTCACCTGCTCTCGCGGAGCTTTGGAGCGACTCGAAAGTGCCCAGCGGCCCGGTGACGCGCACTTCCTTGTAGTACGTGCCGAGCAATTCCGCGGTGGGCCGGTCGGAGAGGGTGTCGGGAGCCGCCAGCGTCACGGCCGTGGCGCCGGGTCGCTCCGCCGCCAGGGCGAGCCTGCAGCCCACCGCCACATCGGCGAGGTCCACATAACTCCACAGGTTCCAGCGGCCGCGTTCGGGCTCGGCCCAATAGCCGGGCAGCGCCGCGTAGTCCGTACCGTCCATGACGACCGAGAAGCGCAGCGCCACCAAGGTCATCCCGCAACGATGGGCGAAGTGCCGCGCCAGTTCCTCACCCGTGGCCTTCGACAGGGCGTAGGAGGTCTCCGGGCGGACGGGATGGTCCTCGTCCAGGGGCAGATGGGCGGGACCGGCGACCCTGAAGGGCGGCCCGAGCACGGTCTCGCTGGAGGCCCACACCACCCGCCGGATGCCGTGCACCGCCGCCGCCTGGAACACGTTGTACGTGGACGTCGTATTGGCCGTGAACGTCGCCCCCTCCGCCAGTTCCGGGTGCAGGGTGTGCGAGTCGGGTACGCCCGTCGCGGCGAGATGGACCACCGCGTCCACCCCGTCCAGCGCGTCCACGGCCTGCCAAAGCTCGCGCAGATCGGCCCGTCGATAGCCGGGGGGCTGCGCGCGCATCGGCGCGACATCGACCTGGACGGTCTCCTGGCCGTGCGCGGCGAGCTCCGCCACCACCGCCCTGCCGATCCGGCCCAGCCCACCGGTCACCGCTACGCGCATGCCAACTCCCCTGCCAGGCAACGGATATGACGGATCGCCACATAAACACGGATCAGGGACTATAGTCGTTGCGCTAACGCTTCGTAAGGTGACCGCCCCGGCGGGTATCCGAGGAGTACACATGGCGCGGATCGTAGTGGTGCACGGGATCGCCCAGCAGTTCAAGGGGCCCCGGTCCCTCCTCGCCTCGGTCGCGCCCGCCCTGCGCGACGGCGTGACGGCCTCGGGTCCTCGCGCACCGGAGCTGAGCGACGACGACATCACCTGCGCCTTCTACGGCGACGCGTTCGTCCGGCCAGGCACCCGCGCCACCTCCCTCCCGGCCTACGACGACGCGGACGTCGAGCCCGACTACGAGTCGGAGCTGCTGCTCGAATGGTGGCTGGAGGCGGCACGGGTCTACCCGGAGGTCCTCGGCCCCGACGCGAAGTCCCGTGGGGTGGCCGGGTACCTGGCCGGCCGCCCGCTGAAGCGCCCCATGGTGCGCCGCGCGCTCAACGCCCTGACGCACGCGCCCTACTTCGCCCGGGTCGCCGAACCCCTGCTGATCTTCGGGCTCAAGCAGGTGCGCCGGTACTTCAACGAGCCCGGCCTGCGCGACCGCATCAAGGAAGCCGTCGCCCAGGCCATCGAGCCGGACACGCGCGTCCTGGTGGCGCACTCCCTTGGCAGCGTGGCCGCCTACGAGTTGCTGTGCGACGAGGCGGTACGGGCGGCCCATCCCGAGTGGGGGATCTCAACGCTGATCACGCTCGGCTCCCCCCTGGGCCTGCGCGGCCTCATCTTCGACCGGCTACTCCCGGCACCCCAACAGGGGCACGGGACATGGCCGTTGGGGATCCAGAGCTGGACGAACATCGCGGATGCGGGTGACATCGTCGCCCTGGTCAAGGAACTCGCTCCCCGCTTCGGCCCCGGGGTCGACGACCGGGAGATCGACAACGGCGCCGAGATGCACTCAGTGGACCGCTACCTGACCGCCCCCGTCACCGGCCGGGCCATCGCCGCCGGTCTCGGCCTCTGAGCCGGACCGTACCCGGTCAGCCCGTGCCCGCGGGGCCGGCGGGGACCTCGGTCATGCGCGCGTCGTAGCCGGTCTCGGGGTTGACGACACGGCCTGCGGCCCACCAGTTCTCACGGGCCGTTTCGAGGACCACCAGCATCAAGTCCTCCTCGGGGACGTCGGCCATCAGTGCGAGGTTGTCGACGATCGCCCGGAACAGTTCGCTCTTCTGCTCGGCCGTGCGCTGGTTGAAGCACAGCTGGATGAACATGGTGTGCTCACCGCGCGGCAGACCGAACGCGACCGGCTGCATGTGGAAGTTGTCGGGGGCGACCTCGTGGAAGACGTGGAACTGGTCGTCGTCGGGGATCTTCAGGACGTCGACCATCGCCTTGTGGAGGGCGGCCGAGACGTTGGCGCGGAATTCGGGTGTGGTGCCCTGGCGCAGGCTGATGGTGATCAGTGGCATGGTCGTTCTCTTTCCGGTGTGGCAGCGGGAGTTGGGGCGCTGCCGAGGAAGGCAGGTGGTCGGTCCGGTCGTGTGGCGCCGCGTGGCGGCGGAGACCTGGAGGCAAGCCGGCAGCGTGACCGGGCACCCAACGAGTCGCCCCCAAAGGCGGGTTGTCGGTTCACTCATTCACGTTAGGAACACCGACATCCATTCCGCCAGCGAATGGATCGCATGACGGGTATGCTGATCGCTCATGGACGTCACGCTGGTCGGGCTGCGGGTGCTGCGTGAGGTGGCCGAGCGGGGTACCTTCACGGCTGCGGCCCAGGCGCTGGGCTATACGCAGTCGGCCGTCTCCCGACAGGTCGCCGGCCTGGAGCAGGCCACCGGCGTCCTGCTGTTCGACCGCCACCCGGGCGGTGTGCGGCTCACCAACCCCGGCCGGGCCCTGTTGGCTCACGCCGTGACCGCGCTGGACGCGCTGGAGGCGGCCGACCGGGAGCTGAGCGGCGCGGCGGACGCCAGCGGCCGGGTGCGGCTCGGCTTCATTCCCGCCGCCGGGGCCGTGCTCGTGGCCCGCGCCCTGGCGACCCTGAGCCGGCAGTCCCCCCGCATCCAGGTCACCACACGGGAGGGGGCCACTCCCTCGCTGCTGAGGGCGCTGCGCGCCGGCGCCCTCGACGTAGCCCTGCTCTCCTCGCGGCCGCCGCACCGCTCACCCGACGCCGACGATCCGCCCCTGCACGCGGAGCCCCTGTTGGAGGATCACCTGGTCCTGGCGGTGCCGGCCGAGGGGCGCTTCGCCGACCGCACCGGTGTCACCGCTCAGGAAATCGCGGGCGAGACGTGGATCGCCGGCACGACCGGCACCGACGCGCCCCTGCTGGGCATCTGGCCGGGCCTGCCGGGTCGGCCCCGCGTACACCATGCCGCCCGCGACTGGCTGACGAAACTGCACCTGGTCGCGGCCGGAGTGGGCATCACCACTGTCCCTTCCATGCTGCTGTCCGCGATCCCACCCGGCGTCCGCCTCATCACCGTCGACGACCTCCCCGAGGAACGACGCCGCGTCAGCCTGGTCCGCCTGCCGGGCTCCACCACCCCCTCGACGGACGCCCTCATCCACGCCCTCCGCCGACACGCCGCCGACCTCGCCGAATAGCGTTCCACGCACGGAAGTTGGGGACGCGCGCACATCCGCCGCCACGGATAGGCCGCGGTCAGCGCCGGTTCGCGGGCCGGTCGGCGAGGCGGCAGTCGATCCGGTGGAGGACATCGCCGTTCAGCTCCAGCTCATCGCCCTGTACGCGCCCGCTGTACGTACCGGCCCCGCCGGTGAGGCGAACGGCCGCGCCGCTCTGCAGCCACGTGCCGCGATCGGGAGCGCGCGGTCCGACGAAGCACATCGCGCCCGGCGGACAGTAGTACGCGAACTTCAGCTCGAACGTGCCGTCGGCGCGCAGCTCCAGGCTGTCCACCCCGTTGGCGCCTGGCCCGGCACTCGACTTCCACACCCCCACTGCCGTGGTCCGGGGGCGGGCCGGCTCGGCCGTGCTGTTGCGGGGCGCGACGGGCTGAGCGAGCGCCGGCCCCGGGGCAGCCGTCGTAAGCACGGCCACGGACAGCATCGCGCCGGTCAGAGCCTTCAAGGCCCGGCTGTTCATCTCCATGGCAGCAGCCTGGCCTACCCACGCGGTCAAACCCGGGAGCCGTGCTGTCCCGTCTCATCGGACTTCGACCATCCCGATGAGGCTCTGCCGGTCCTTCTCGAACCCGTCCGCTGTGAACCGCGGACGCGTTCGAGACGCGAGGAAGAAGAAGCCCCGCCTCGGCGGGTGATGAACGCCTTTCACCTCACCAGGGCACGACACCGGCGTCGTCGAAGAACTGGCCGGTCGGGCCGTCGTCGGGCAGGGTCGCGAGTTTGATGGCGATCGCCGCGCCCTGTTCGGGGGTGCGCACGCCGTGGAAGTCGTTGAGGTCGGTCGCGACGTAGCCGGGGCAGCCGGCGTTGATCAGGATGTTCGTGCCGCTCAGCTCCCGCGCGTACTGGAGGGTGACGGCGTTCAGGAACGTCTTCGACGGCGCGTACGCCACGGCCACCGGACCCGCCGTCCGCTCGGCGGCGGTTCCCGACTGCCGGGTGAGGGAGCCGACGGTGCTGGACATGTTCACGATCCGCGGTGAGGCGGAGCGACGCAGCAGCGGCATCATCGCGTTGGTGACGCGGATGACGCCGATCACGTTGGTCTCCACGACCGTCCGGATGGTGGCGGGATCGATCTGGGTGGGCTGCTGCGGCATGCGGCCGGCGATGCCGGCGTTGTTGACGAGCACATCGAGGCGCCCGGCCCGTTCCTCGACCAGCCGTGCGGCGGCGGTCACGCTCGCGTCGTCGGTGACGTCCAGTGGTACCCCGAACGCGTCGACGCCGGCCGCGCGCAGTCCCTCCACCGCGGCCTCACGGCGCTGATCGTCGCGGGCGCCGACGCCGACGCTCCAGCCGAGGGCGCCCAGGCCCGCCGCGATCTCGTAGCCGATTCCCTTGTTCGCGCCGGTGACCAACGCGATCGTTCGTTCGCTCATGGGAACCATGCTGCCCTCGGACTCCGGCTCGGGTCCAAGACCGATCGGGTGGCCGGCGATACCGTCCGGGTATTGATCCGGGGTAGCGTGGCCGGATGGAGACCCGGGAGCTGCGCTACTTCGTCGCTGTCGCCGAAGAGCTGCACTTCGGGCGCGCCGCGCACCGGCTCGGGATCGCGCAGCCGCCCCTGTCACGGGCGATCCAGCAGCTCGAACGCCGGCTCGGGGCAACGCTGTTGGATCGCACCAGCCGCGCCGTCTCGCTGACCGAGGCCGGCTCGGTGCTGCTGGCCGAGGGCCGGGCGGCCCTCGACGCGGTGGACGCCGCTGAGCGCCGGACCCGCCGCGCCGCCCTCTCCGCGACCGGCCGGCCCGGCCTCGTCCTGGTCACGAAGGCCAGCGCGTCCAGCGCGCTGCTGGCGACACTGCTCGACGCGTACGCCGCCGAACCCGGCGCGGTCCCGGTCGACGTCATCCTGTGCGGCCCGGCCGAGCAGGAACGGCTTCTGCGCGAGGGCCGGGCCGACGTGGCGCTGCTGCACCATCCGTTCGACTCGACGGCCGGGCTCCACGCCGAGGAGCTCAGCACGGAGGGCCAGGTCGCGGTCCTTCCGGCCGGGCATCCGCTCACCGCCCGGGCCCATGTGCACATGGCCGACATCACCGGGCTGCCGGGCCTGCCCCTGCCACGCTGGCCCGATCCCGACGGCACGTACCCGCCCGGCCCGGGCCCCCGGGTCCGCGACCACGCGCAGTTGTTGCAGCTCGTCGCGCTCGGTCGTGCCTGCGCGGTCTCGCCGGAGTCGTGCCGAGCCCAACTGCACGGTGACGTCGCCGCCGTACCCGTGCTGGACGCGCCGAAAGTCACCACCGTGATCGCCTGGCCACCGCACAGCCGGTCCAGAGCCGTCGCCGACCTGGTCCGGACTGCGATGCGTCTCCAGTAGTTCCCGCAGGGCCGGTCAGGTTCCGCCCTTCGTGGCCCGGCACCAGACGATCGGCAGGCCTGGCCGGCCATTTCTCGGGTGCGGGCGCCCCCCTCGTCGGCGTGGGAACGGGTGCCGATCACTACGGCGCGGGAGCGCTCGGGGTCGGGCAGGGTCACCGCGCGGGCCGTACGGGCCATTCGGACCGCCCAGGCCGCCCAGGCCGATCGGACCGCTCGGGCCGGAGCCAGGTGCGCGGCGACTCGCGAGAAGGCGGATCAGACGCATGCGCACTGGCCCCGGCGATCCGTACGATCCGTACGATCCGCACGTCCATCTCGTCCCCCGACGCCGACTGCATCAACTGCCCCATTCTGAGGGGGAGTTCAGAGAGACACCAGGCAGGTGTCCGGCCGCCTCCGGCCGGGGTGCCGTACGGCTCACTCGGCAGCCGCGATCCAGCCCTCCAACTGCTCGATGGTCGTGGCCGGATCGGCGACCAGCGCGGCTAGCCGGTCGTCGGCGGAGTTGAGGGTGGCGAGGGCGGGGCAGCGGTGACAGGCGTCCACTCCTGTCTGGTTCCACCATTTGCAGCGCGGGCGGAGGTGGCACCGCGGCACGGCTCCCGTGTCCTGCGGCGACGGCAGCGTCTGAATGCGCTGGATCAGACCGCAGTTGTCGCCCACTCGGTTCGCGCAGGCGGACGTGCAGTGCGAGGCGAACCTGAGCACGCGATTGGGCGCGATGCCTTCGGGGATGCTCGCCAGCACGTCCCCTGCGGGCACCGGCTCGTCCAGATAGACGACCTGGCCGTTCTCTCCTGATCTGACGCCCAGGACGAGGGATTCCGGACGGTGGGCGTCTCCGCTCGGGCACCAAGTGATGTGGTCTTCGCCTTGCTGGTCCACGGTGCGCACCTCCGCGTCGTCAGGCGGACGCGGACTCGGCGCCGTCCGGGGTGCTCAGAATGAGCCCGAGGATGGGTCCGCCGGTGGTCCCGCCGAGCTGCTGCTCGGCGACGACGGCCTTCTGGATGTGTGCGGAAAGGTTCTGAGCGTCGGTTCTCTCTGCGGCGTTGGCCACGCCACCGGCGGCGAGCAGCCCGGTGACGAGCGCGGCCGTGGCCGCGGCGGCACGAAGATTGGGGTTCATGGTGTCCCTCCTTGACATTGTCGTCTCGACTGACAAGGGCGACCGTATGCAGCAACTCCCCTTCGGGGAAGGCGTTTTGGTGCGTACTTATTTTCGTCAAAGTGCGGATGGCGCAGTCGCGGCGAGCGTGCTGCCACCCGTCCCGGTCCGGGGGCGGTCAGCGGTGGAAGGCGGTGGTCGCATCGAGCGCGGCCCGTGGGGTCGTGACCCGGTTGACCGGCGCGGCCTCGTCGGCGTAACCGAAGGAGACGCCGACGAGCAACTTTCCTTCTGTGACGCCGAGTTCGGCACGGACGACATCGGCGTAGAAGCTCAGCAGCCCCTGCGGGCAACTGTCCACTCCGTACGCCGCCATCGCCAGCAGCAGCGTCTGCATGTAGGCGCCGACATCTGCGGCCAGTCGGGCCCCACCGTCTCCGGTGACGAACAGGAACGCGGCGTGCGGCGCACCGTAGAAGCGCAGGCTCTCCGCGTCGTAGGCCGTGCGTGCCTCGTCGTCGCCGGGCGCGATGCCCAGCGCTCCGTACAGCTCGCCGCCGAACGCGGCCCGGCGCGCCCGGTGCACCGGGGAGTACATCCCTTCGGAATACGGGAAGTCCGCCGAGATGCGCCGCTCGGCGTGAGCAGCCTGAAGGGCCGTCGCCAGACGCTCCAGCGCGGCGCCGCTGACCACTTCCACTTGCCACGGCTGCGCATTGGAGTTGGACGGCGCGCTGCCGGCCAGCGCGAAGACCGCCCGCATCGTCGCCTCGGGCACCTCTGCCGGACGGAAGGAGCGGGTGGCTCGTCGGTTGCGCATCAACTTCTCCGCGCACGCGCTCAGTTCAGTGGAAACCGACCTGCTCATGGACACTCCCCAGACTCCAGTCATGTAAACGCGATCGTTTACTTGAGAGCCCGACCCTAGCAAGACGCATCGCCCAGGTAAACGCTTCCGTACACTTACCGCATGAGTTCGGCAGTCACGGCATCTCAACGACGGGGGCGCGGCGGGCGGGAGCGGATCCTGGCCGCCGCCGCCCAGCTGTTCACGGCCCAGGGGATCAACGCGACCGGAATGGAACAGGTCGCCGAGGCGGCACCGGTGTCCAAGCGCACGCTCTACGCCCACTTCCGGACCAAGAACGACCTGGTCATGGCCCACCTGCAAGGCCTCGCCTCGTCGGACGCCACCCTGGAAAGCGTGCTGACCCGCGACGACATCCCCCCACGGGAACGCGTCCTCAAGCTGTTCGACCAGCCCGTGCCGGACGCCGCTCCGGTCCGCGGGTGCCCGTTCATCGACGCGGCCGCGGAGTTCCCCGACCCCGCGAGCGCGGCCCACGCCTACGCCCGCGAACAGAAGCTGCGGATGGCCGAGCTCATCACCGCGTCGCTGAAAGAACTCGGCTGCCCCGAACCCACCGCGCTCGCCGAGCAGTTGGCCACCCTCGCGGACGGGGCGGCGAGCCGCGCGATGGTGCTGGACGAAGCCGACTACGGCCGGCACGCACGGGCAGCGGCAGAGGTCCTCCTCGACCACGCCCTTCGCAACGTCGACTGACGCTCGCGACCCCCACCGAGGAGGTGGGCCGCCCAGCCCGGCCGCCAGCACCAGCCCCCCCCCCCCCCCGGCCCCCCTGCACCTCCTCGCCGAGCCGAACGCTTTGTCAACTCCACATGAACTGACGGGTGTTGGTGCCCGGCCTGTGGTTCCCTGAGTTCATGACCGTGCTCGTGACCCGCCGCCACGTCGACTACGTGCGTGTCACCACCACGGGTTGTCCCGCCATGAGCTGACGTCACGCTCCAGCACCCCAGCGCCCTTCCCCTCACACCGTGCTGCCCCCTGCCCCGCTCAGGACGGGGCGGCAGCCCATGCGGTGCACGCACCCCCGCCGACACCCGCGCACCCGCCTGCCGCACAAGGGAGAACCATGAGTCAGCCCATCGACGCCGTCACCGCGGGCCACACCCCCGACGACGAGCCCGTCGGACCCGACACCTCGGCCTGGTCGTTCGAGACCAAGCAGATCCACGCCGGCGCGGTGCCGGACCCGACGACCGGGGCGCGGGCGGTGCCGATCTACCAGACCAGCTCGTTCGTCTTCCGCGACACCCAGCACGCCGCCGACCTCTTCTCGCTGGCCGAGCCCGGCAACATCTACACCCGCATCCACAACCCCACCCAGGACGTCTTCGAACAACGCATCGCGGCCCTGGAGGGCGGAGTCGGCGCCGTGGCCCTCGCCTCCGGGCAGGCCGCCGAAACCCTGGCCATCCTGACGCTGGCGTCCGCAGGTGACCACCTCGTCTCCAGCACGTCGCTGTACGGGGGTACGTACAACCTCTTCCGCCACACCCTGCCCAAGTTCGGCATCGAGGTGTCCTTCGTCGACGACCCGGACGACCTCGACGCGTGGCAGGCGGCGATCCGGCCCAACACCAAGGCCCTCTTCGCCGAGACGCTCGGCAATCCGCGCGGCAACGTGCTCGACGTGCGGGCCGTGGCCGATGTCGCACACGCGGCGGGCGTCCCGCTGATCGTCGACAACACCGTGCCGACCCCCTACCTGCTGCGGCCCATCGAGCACGGCGCCGACATCGTCGTGCACTCCGCGACCAAGTTCCTCGGCGGCCACGGCACCACCATCGCCGGTGTCGTCGTCGACGGCGGCACCTTCGACTTCGGCGCACACGCCGAGCGGTTCCCCGGCTTCAGCGAGCCGGACCCCAGCTACCACGGCCTGCGGTACTGGCCCGCGCTCGGCCCGGGCGCGTTCGCCGTCAAGCTGCGCGTCCAACTGCTCCGCGATCTCGGCCCCGCCCTCTCGCCGCACTCCGCGTTCCTGCTCCTCCAGGGCGTCGAGACGCTCAGCCTGCGCATCGAGCGGCACTCCGCCAACGCCCAGGCCCTGGCCGAGTGGCTGGAACAGCGCGACGAGGTGGCCGCCGTCCACTATCCGGGCCTCGAATCCAACCGGTGGTACGCGGCGGGACAGCGCTATCTCCCCCAGGGCGCCGGCGCCGTCCTCGCCTTCGAGCTGCGGGACGGCGTCGAGGCGGGCAAGCGGTTCGTGGACGCCGTCGAACTGTTCAGCCACCTCGCCAACATCGGTGACGTACGCAGCCTCATCATTCACCCGGCGTCGACGACGCACAGTCAGCTCGACGAGGCACAGTTGACCGCGACCGGTACGGCGGCCGGGCTCGTGCGTCTCTCGGTCGGCATCGAGAACATCGCCGATCTGAAGGCCGACCTGGAGGCCGGGTTCCGCGCGGCCAAGGGCGCGTCCTGAGCGTCGTGTCCGGCCGGTCCCGGCTCTCCCTCCCGCCGGCCTCCGGGGCCTGGCGGGAGGGAGACCCGCCCGGGCGCCGCGAGTGGCACACCCGGGCGGGGCCTCTGGCTCTTGAGGCGGGCGGTGAACTGCCCGCCGTGCGGCTGGCGTTCGAGACGTGGGGGCGCCTCGCGCCGGACCGCTCCAACGCGGTCCTTGTGCTGCACGCCCTCACCGGGGACAGCCACGCCTCGGGTCCCGCCGGGCCCGGCCACCCCTCCCCCGGCTGGTGGGACGGGCTCATCGGCGCGGGGCGCGCGCTGGACACGGACCGCTGGTTCGTCGTCGCCCCGAACGTGCTCGGCGGTTGCCAGGGCAGCACGGGTCCTTCCTCCGCGCGGCCCGACGGCAGGGCCTGGGGCAGCACCTTCCCGTTCCTCACCCAGCGCGACCAGGTCGTGGCGGAGGCCGGTCTCGCCGATGAACTGGGCGTGCCAAGCTGGGCGTTGGTGGTCGGTGGCTCCATGGGCGGGATGCGCGCTCTGGAGTGGGCCGTGTCGTATCCGCAGCGTACGGACGCGCTGCTGCTGCTCGCCACCGCCGCCGGGGCGAGCGCCGAGCAGATCGCCTGGGCGAACATCCAGCTCCACGCCATCCGCTCGGATCCCCACTGGCGCGGCGGCGACTACCACGACGCCGGTCCTGGGCGCGGCCCGCACACGGGCCTCGGCCTGGCCCGTCGTCTCGCTCATGTCACCTACCGCAGCGAGCCGGAGCTGGCGGCCCGCTTCGGGCGGACGCCCCAGGGCACGGAGGATCCGTGGGACGGCGGCCGCTACCAGGTCGAGTCCTACCTCGACCACCACGCCGACAAGCTGGTGCGGCGCTTCGACGCGGGCAGCTATGTGACGCTGGCGGAGGCCATGAACAGCCACGACATCGGCCGTGGCCGCGGTGGCACACGCGACGCCCTGCGCCGGGTGACGGCCCGCACCCTGGTCGCCGGGGTGGATTCGGACCGCCTCTATCCGCCTTCGCAGCAAGCGGAGTTGGCGGCGGGTATCCCCGGTGCGGACCGTCTCCGCGTCATCGAGTCCCCGTACGGGCACGACGGATTCCTCATCGAGGCCGAGCAGGTCGCCGGGCTCGTGCGGGAACTCATGGGATAGCGGGGGCCGGTCCGCCCGGGGGCGCCGGTGCGGTCGCCGGCCCCGGCCCCGGGCGGTGGCTCACCGCCTGCGCCACTCCTCGGCCAGCAGTTCGTAGGACCGCACCCGGTCCTTGTGGTCGTGCGTGATGGTGGTGATCAGCAACTCGTCGGCCCCCGTGGCCTCTTGGAGCCGGGCCAGCTGATCGGCGACACTGCCCGGGGAGCCCACGAACTGCGTGTCGGTCCGGTCCCGCACCAGCGCCCGGTCCTCATCCGACCAGGTGTGGGCGCGCGCCTCATCGGGCGTGGGGAACGGGATGGCGCCCTCCGCCGTCCGGATACTGCGGACCCACAGTCCGTAGCCGGTGGCGAGTTCGCGGGCGGTCTCCTCGTCCTCGGCGACGACGACATCGGCCGACACGGTGACGTAGGGCTCGGCCAGGGCGTCGGACGGCTGGAACGCGGCGCGGTATCCCTCGGCCGCCTCCAGCACCGTACCGGGGCTGACGTGGTAGTTCGCCGCGAACCGAAGGCCGTTGCGGCCCGCGGCTTCGGCGCTCTCCCCGCCGCTGCTGCCCAGGATCCAGACCTGGACGTCGGCGCCCTCCCCCGGCACCACGTGTGCCTCGATGCCGTCCTCGGAGCGGTACGTGCCCGCGAGCAGCGCGAGGACGTCGTCGATCTGTTCCGCGTACTGCTGCGACTCCGCGTTGGGCAGCAGGAGCAGCTTGCGCTGGAGCGCGACCCGGGGCGAGCCCAGGAGGTGCTCGAAGGAGAACCGGGGCGGGATGCGCAGCCCGTTGGGGGCGCGGCCGTCGACGACCGGGGTGGCGCCCGGGACGGGAGCGGCGGGGGCTCCCGGCGGGCGGCCGCCGGAGCGGCCGAGCCCCAGGTCGAGGCGCCCGGGGTGCAGCGCGTCGATGAGGCCGAACTCCTCGACCGTGGACAGGGCCGTGCGGTGGCCGAGTTGGACGGCCCCGGAGCCGATCCGGATGGTCGAGGTCGCGGCGGCGGTCAGGGCGAGGACGACGGCGGGCGAGGTGCCGGCGACGCCCGGGTTGAGGTGGTGCTCGGCGTACCAGTAGCGGGCGTAGCCGAGTCTCTCGGCCTGTCTCGCCAGGTCGATGGAGTTGTGCAGTGCCTCGGTGGCCGTGGACCCGGACGATATGGGGACCAGGTCGAGGATCCCGAGGGGGATGTCGGACATGTGCGAAGGCTCCTCAGCGGTCGGCGGGCACGACTACGGGGTGGGGTCCGGCTGCCGGGGAAGCCGGGCCTCGGGCGGTTCCGGGAGGCATGTCAGGACGCCGAACGGACGTCGTGCCGCCGGTCGTCCGGGTGGGCCAGGCCGAGGTGGTCGCGCAGTGTGGTGCCCTCGTACTCCGTGCGGTACACGCCCCGCTCCTGGAGCAGGGGGACGACCTGGTCGGCGAAGGTGTCGAGGCCGCCGGGTGTGATGTGCGGGACGAGGATGAAGCCGTCGCTGACGTCCGCCTGCACGAAGTCGTCGATGGTCCGCGCCACGGTGGCGGCCGAGCCGACGAAGGTCTGCCGGTTGCCGGTCTCGATGACCAGGTCCCTGATCGACCACTTGTTGGCCTCGGCGAGCTCGCGCCATTCGCGGGCGGTGGCCAACGGGTCCCGGTACATGCGGACTTGGGCACGTCCCCGGGCGACGGTGTGCTCACCGAGGTCGGGGTCGACGTCCGGGAGCGGGCCTTCCGGGTCGTACGCGGACAGGTCGCGATTCCACACGAACTCCAGGTGCTTGATCGCGGTGGCCCCGCTCACCTGCTGACGGCGCACATCGCGTGCGATCTCCTCGGCCTCGGCGTCGGTGTCGCCCAGGACGAAACTCGCGGCGGGCAGGATCAGCAGCTGGTCGCGGTCCCGGCCGTAGCGGGGCAGGCGTCCCTTGACGTCGGTATAGAAGGCCTGGCCCTCCTTCAGCGTGGCGTACCGGCTGAAAATGGCGTCGGCGCTCGACGCGGCGAACTCGCGCCCCTCCTCGGAGTCGCCCGCCTGGAAGATCACCGGGCGGCCCTGCGGGGAGCGCGGCACGTTGAACTGGCCCTGGATGTCGAAGTGTTGGCCCGTGTGGACGAAGGAGCCTGCCTTCGCGTCGCTCAGGAACGTGCCGGTGGACCGGTCGGCGAGGATCTCGTCCCCGCGCCAGGAGTCGAAGAGCTCGTTGGCGGTCTCCAGGAACTCCCTGGCCCGTGAGTAGCGCTCCTGTTGCGGCAGGAAGCCGCCGCGGCGGAAGTTCTCCCCGGTGAAGGCATCCCAGGACGTGACCACGTTCCACGCCGCGCGGCCGCCGGAGAGGTGATCGAGGCTGGCGAACTGGCGGGCCACCTCGTAGGGCTCGTTGAAGGTGGAGTTGATGGTGCCGGTGAGGCCGAGCCGGTCGGTGACGGCGGCCAGCGCGGCCAGGACGGTGAACGTGTCGGGGCGGCCCACCACGTCCAAGTCGTATATCTTTCCGCCCTGTTCGCGCAGCCGGAGCCCTTCGGCGAGGAACAGGAAGTCGAACTTGGCGCGTTCCGCGGTCCGCGCGAAGTGCGCGAAGGAGCTGAACTCGATGTGGCTGCCGGCCGCCGGATCGCTCCACACGGTGGTGTTGTTGACGCCGGGGAAGTGGGCGGCCAGATGGATCTGCTTCAGGGGCTTGCTCATGTCGTGCGGTCTCCGTCCGGCTCAGGCGGTGGTGGCGTAGCGGTTGGCGGGACGGGCGAGTCCGAGCAGTCCGCGCAGGGTGTCGGCCTCGTAGGCGCTGCGGAAGGCGCCGCGGCGCTGGAGTTCGGGGACCAGGCCTCGGGTGATCGCGGAGAGGTCGTGGCCGACGACGGCCGGGCGCAGCCGGAACCCGGAGAGGCCCGCCTGCCGCAACTCAAGCAGCAGATCGGCGAGTTGGGAGGGCGTGCCGGTGAAGACGCGGGCGTCGCTGGTGTACGGTTCGCCCGCGAGGGCGTCGAGCCGTTCCCGGCGTGCGGTGGCCTCGGCGGCGTCCTCGTCGAGGAAGACCACCAGGTCGCCGAAGACGTGCACGGTCTCGTCCGCGCGTCCCGCCACGGCCTGCTCGGCGCGGATCTCCGCCACGATCGCGCGGGCCTGGTCGCTGTCGTGCGGGGTGACGTAACCGATGTCGGCGGCCCTGGCCACGAGGCGGTACGGGACGGTCGCGTGGGCGAGCGCGGTGACGACGGGCTGCCCCTGCGGCGGACGCGGGGTGATCGATGGGCCCTTCACACTGAAGTGCTCGCCCTCGAAGTCGATGTAGTGCAGCTTCTCGCGGTCGATGAAACGCCCGGTGGCCGCGTCGCGGATCTCCGCGTCGTCCTCCCAGCTGTCCCAGAGCCTGCGCACCACCTCCACGTAGTCGGCCGCCTCTTCGAAGTGCGTGCGCACCGCTTCCTGCCCAGCGGGGGTGTTGTAGCCCCCGGCGGGCAGCGACGGAACGGTCCGGCGTCCGAAGTGCGCCGCCTCGTTGGGGCGCGGTCCGATCTGCACGCGTACGCCCGCCCGGCCCGTACTCACGTAGTCGAGCGTGGCGATCGCCTTGGAGATGTGGAACGGCTCGGTGTGTGTGGTCACCACGGTAGGGACGACACCTATGTGCCGGGTCAGTGGCGCGATGCGGGCGGCGATGAGGACGGCGTCCAGGCGGCCCCGCACCTGGTCCGTACGGTCGTCGGGCTCGGTGAGCCGCGACGACTGCGGTCCGAGACCGTCTTCGATGGTCACGAGGTCGAGCAGTCCGGTCTCGGCCTCCGCCACGAGGTCGGCCCAGTACCCGGCGGTGAGCAGTTCCCCGGGCCGGGCAACCGGCTCCCGCCAGGACGCCGGATGCCAGCCGGTGCCGTCGAGGGCGACGGCGAGGTGGAGGGGAGAGGGTGTTGAGGTCACGGCAGTGACGCCTTCCTGAAGATCCGTACGAGGATGCCCGCCCGTGCGAGGGCGCGGCCACAAGGGAACGTCAGGGGCGACAGAGCGCGCCGGCTACGCGCAGCAGGTCGATGTGGTGCCGGGAGTACAGGTACAGACGACGCGGGGCCGGCTTCGGGGAGGCAGGGCGGCGGGACGACGTACGCACCTGGCTCACCGCCCCTTCCCCCCGGTGTGCCCGGGCCCCTCGCCGGCCTCGCACCGACGGCGCCCCAGCTGGGCGCCGCACGGCCTTCAGCAGGTCCAACAGCACAACTACGCCTTTTCTTCCCGGAGTTCGGGCCGATGTTGTCCGTCGTCGAGGCGCGGGTCCGACGGCCGTCCCGGGGTGCGGACGAGTGTGAACCGGGTATGGCGGCGCAGGGTGAAGCCGATCGACTCGTAGAGCCGGATGGCGTTGGTGTTGTTCGCGGCCGCGTGGAGGAACGGGGTTTCGCCGCGTTCCCTGATGCCCCTCGCGACAGCGCGGACGAGCCGGGTCGCCAGTCCCCGGCCGCGGTGGTCCGGGTGGGTGCAGACGGCGCTGATCTCGGTCCAGCCGGGCGGCCGCAGCCGCTCCCCGGCGAGCGCGATCAGCCGTCCGCCCTCCCGGAGCCCCAGATAGGTGCCGAGCTCCACGGTCCTGGGCAGGAAGGGGCCGGGCTTGGTCAGGGCGATCAGTTCGAGGATCTCGGGTACGTCGGCGGGGCCCAGCCGCACGGCGTCGGGGGCGGGCTCGTCGCGCAGCGCCGTGGCCACCATCTGGACGCCTTCGCCGCTCTGCTCGATGTGCCAGCCGTCCGGCACGGTCAGGGCGGCCGTGACCGGAGTGACGGCATCGGGTCCGACGAGCAGGGCCAGGTCGTCCCAGGCGAGGACGTCGTCGGGGTCTTCCAGTGCGGTGAAGGGCGAGACGTCCGCGGGGAAACGGGCGGCCCGGCCGTGGCGCTCGGCGAAGTGGGCCTGGGGGCCCGTCAGTGCTGCCCAGGCGGCGTTGTCCAGGACATGAGGTTCCGTCAGGAGGGAGTCGGCTCCCGACGGCGGGGCGGGGTACACGCTGGTGGACATGGCGGTGCGGGTCTCCGTTATCGGGATCGCGACGGGATCTGTGCCGGGACGCGGCGAGTACCCCGGCGGTGACGTGTGGACGTCCGTGGGCGAGGGGGTCGTCAAGCGCGGGCAGCCGCACCGCGACAGCGGCCGGCGTCAGGGATTCGAGGAAAGGTCAGCCTCGGCTGGGGGCGCTGCCCATGTCCGTACACAGCGCGCTGCTGACGCGCAGCAGGTCGACGCAGCGGTCCGTGCACAGCGGGATGCGGCCGGGATGGGGCCGAGCGGCCGTCCCATCAGCTGCGCGCATCACTGTCACCGTCACTTCTCCGGGCCCGTTTGTGTCCGCCGACCCGTTGCTCCGCGTCCGAGCGCAGCACTTCGAGGGCATCACGTCGTTCGCGAAAGGTAGGCAGGCGCCGAAGGGAATGTCAATGTACGGGCCACCAGTTGAGACCCCCTGTCGGCCTTCTTGACGGCTTCGCGAAGCCCGCCCAGACTGGCGAGGACGGTCACGATTGTCAGCGTCCACCCGGCGGGTCCGCCCCGCTCCGTGGTCATCGGCCCCGGCCCGCTGACAGGCAACCCTTCCACCGCGACGGGGTGCCCCGGGTGACGACCGGGTCCCGCCTGCACGGCGGGGCAAGCGTGGTCTCGCGTCCCGCGAGCCCCGAGGATGAGGCGGGTGGACATGCCGAGGAGCGGCTTGACCAGGCGCCTGCACATCGATCTTCAGCGCGTCTCCAGCGCCTACTGATCCGGGACCGGTCCGCGCGATCCGGACCGTCCCCGACCAGCGCAGCCGCCCCGCATCCAGCCGCTGGTGCGCTCATGGCCGCAGTGGCGTCTCATTCCCAGGGAGAGTCATGCCCGAGACCGTTTCCCGCAGTTCCCGCACGGCCGCCTCCACCGGCTGTCAGCCGTCGGCGCCCGCTCAGGGCTCGCGCCCCCGGACCGTGGCGGCGGCCGCGCACCCACGGCGCTTCCGCAGCCGCATCGGCGCCGGCGCGGCCGGCGGCTTCTATCCCGCACCACGGCGCTACGACCTTTTCCTGTGCGGGAGTTGTCCCCGTTCGATGCGCATCGCGATCACCCTCGACCTGCTCGGTCTGCGCGACACGGTGGCCACGACGCTCCTGGTCTCCCCCACCGCGACCCCCGACGGTTACGCCGCGCTGCGCCGCGCCTACGAGACCACCGGGTACCACTACGACGGCCCCCTGACGGCGCCCGCGCTGCGCGACCGCTGGAGCGGACGGATCGTCAGCAACCACACACCCGACATCCTCCGCGACCTCGCGGGCCCCCTCGCCGGTGAGAGCGCCGGGCCCCTCATCCTCCGGCCGCCGCACCTGGTCGGGGACATCGAGGCCCTGCGCACCCTCCTCGACCGCGTCGTCACTCCTGCCGCGCCTCCCTCGGCGCGGCGGGCGGCGCTGGCCTTGCTGGACCGCCGCCTCGCGCGGCGTCCTCATGCGCTGGGCGAGGAGTTGACGGCTTCGGACGTGGACCTGTGGGTGGCGCTCGTCCATCTCGACCGGGCCGAGCTGGAGAGCGCGTCCCCCCGGCTCGGGGACTACGTACGGCGGCTCGGCCAGCTGCCCGCCTTCCGGAACGCGCTCAAGGCTGTGCCCGATCCGGCACGAGGCGCGGTCGGGGCGGACGGGTCATGACGCCGATGGCGTCGGCGGCCTCGGGAGCGTCCGGCCGGCCGCCGTGTGCGCGCTGAACACCGTGGTGGGCCGGTCGAGGCGGTCGCCGTCCACGGTGATGTCGACGGCCTCGTTGTAGAAGGCGAGGAGGTCCCGAATCGCGCCCACGGCGGGCAGCGGGCGCGGGTACGTCCAGACGACGTTCGGCGGCACCTCGGCCCCGCCGCTCCACGACCAGTACGCGGCGGTGCCCTTGTACGGGCATCCGGTGCTGTGGTCGGTCGGTTTGAACAGGTCCAGGCGGACGTCCTCGCGCGGGATGTAGTAGCGCGTGGGAAGCCCGGTCTCGAAGAGCAGCACCGGGCGGTGGGTGTCGGCCACGACCGTGCCGTCGATCTCGACCGTCACATGCCTGCTGCTCGCCAGCGCGTCCACGCGCTTGTGCGGGTCGCGGGGGTGGATGAAGATCTCTTCCTCCTCCTCGTACCAGCGGTCGAGGCCGCGGCCGACGCGGCTGAACCACTCGAAGGCGATGTGACCGGAGAGGTCGTCCGCGGGGAACGTCCAAGCCGCGTTCTCGCTCAACTCCCCATCGGCTACGAGGTCGTAGAAGATCCGCGAGCCCGTGTGCGTACCCGTCGGCGGGTTCTTCGCCGGCCGGAGCAGGTCCTGGCAGACCTCGTCGCGGGGGAAGGCGTACAGCGGGACGGGCACGTCCGGCTCCCACACGAGGACGGGGTGCCTCCTGTCGACGACGGTGACCTCGCCCTTGCGGCCGCGGACCCAGCGTTCGCCGGGCTCCCACACGAGGCCCTCCGGGGTGGTTCGGACGTTTCGCGCGGTGGGGAACGTGGTCATGAACGGCTCTCCCTCGGCTTGCTCCGTGCAACTCCTCGCCCGAGCGGGCCGAACAAGTGTCTCCTTGTCAGCCGGGTTCGACAGGGGTTCACTGGAGGCGTGTCCGCCGTCACCCGCGCACTGGAAGCCTTCTGGCCGTCCCGCCGCGTCTACTTGTACGACCTGTTCTGTCGCTGAGCGCCCCGCGCCGAGCCACTTCGCGCACCCCGTACGCGCCGGATCCGCTCGTGGCCGTGCCGTGCGCGCCGCAGGACCCCACTCCGGACGACGCACCAGAACTGAGGACACATGTCTGTGACCGATGAGCTGTTGGCCAACAACGCCCTGTACGCGAAATCCTTCGTCGGCCCGCTCCCCCTGCCGCCCGCCCAACACCTCGCCGTCCTGGCCTGCATGGACGCACGGCTCAACGTCTACGCCCTCCTCGGCCTGCGGGAAGGTGAGGCCCACGTCATTCGCAACGCGGGCGGCGTCGTGACTCAGGACGAGATCCGCTCCCTCGCCATCAGCCAGCGGCTGCTCGGCACCACCGAGATCATCCTCATCCACCACACCGACTGCGGGATGCTCACCTTCACCGACGACGGCTTCAAGGACGAGGTCCAACAGCAGACGGGAATCCGGCCGCCCTGGGCAGCGGAGGCCTTCACCGACCTCGCGACCGATGTCCGGCAGTCCGTCGCCCGCATCAAGGCCGACCCGTTCATCCTGCACAAGGACGCGATTCGCGGGTTCGTCTTCGACGTCGCCGACGGCAGGCTCAACGAAGTCGTCTGACGCGTACGAGTCACCCGGAGCGGGGCCCCTTTCCGGCCCCGGCAGCACACATCCGCGGGGCCCGGGCACTGCTTCGGTACCCGGGCCGGGCCGCTCACCGGCGCGCCACCTGCTGGGCCGCCCGCCGGTGGGCTACTTGCTGATGGCGAAACGCATCAGCGCGTGCTCGTCGCCCTGCTTGATCTTGCCCGTCACATTGATCACTTCGAGCTTCCAGGAGGCCCCGTCCCGCGTGGCCTTGGCCACGGCGCAGCCGTTGTCCTGCGTCAGGAGGCTGGGCCAGATGTCGGCGACCTGCTGCGCGCTGCCGCCGGTCGCGTCGTAGACCTTGAAGCTGATGTTGCGGGCCTTCTGGAACGAGCTGCCCTTCTTGAAGGCGGCGGCGACGAACACGATCGACGTTATGTTGGCGGGCACGCGCGCGAACTCGACCGTGACGGTCTCGTCGTCGCCGTCTCCGCGACCGGTCTGGTTGTCACCGCTGTGCACGAGGGAACCGTTGCCCATCGGGTCCAACGAGTCGAGACCGGCCAGCCGCACCGGGTCCCCGCCCTGCATGGCGATGGCGATCAGGTCCAGGTCGGTACCCGTCTTGCGGCGGAGCAGACCGACCACCCCGCCGCTGCTGCCGGCCGTGGGGTCCCAGGACACACCGAGGGAGAGGTGAGTGACCCCGTTCAGGTCCGCCGGCCCGGTTTCCTTCGTCAGCGTGATCATGCGTCAGCCATCCTCTGATAGTTCGTAAAGCACCATAAAGAGCAAAGTGTGCCCAATGCGGTGACGGCCCGGGACAGCGGGTCCCATGAGGAGCACGACCGGGGACGCTCCGGGGTTCCCGTGCGAGCCGACGGGCGCGTCATCGCCGCGCGCGGGGGTCGTACGCCGTGTGGCTGTTCTGGCCGCCCGCGGACAGCAGGTCCGGAACGGGGGCCGGGGCGATGAAGTAGTCGCTGTCCTTGGGGCGTTGCTCTGCCTGGGCACGCCGGGGGCGCGAGGCGGGCTCCAGGTGCGGGATGTGTTTCGAGCAGTGGACGTAGGCCTCGTGCACCGTGATGTGGACCCACAGTTCGGGCTGTCGTCCGGGGGCGGCGTCGACGGGGATGTGGGCGTGGGCGATGCGCGGGTCGGCGGGGGCCAGCAATCCGGCGGTCCCGTTGACGTGCAGTCCTATGTGGTGATGGGTGAAGTCCATGAACAGCAGCCCGACATGGGGGTTCTCCGCGATGTTTCCGGCGCTGGCCATGACGCCGTTGCCCCGGTATTCGGGGTAGATCAGGGTGCTCTCGTCGAGGGCCGTGACGAAGCCCGGTGGCCCGGCTCTGAAGCTGGAGTCGCAGCGGCCGCGCGCGTCGGCGGTGGAGAGGAACACCATGGACTGGCGCCCGAGGAACTCCCGCATCGGCGGGGTCAGCACGGGGTGCACCTGGCGCGAGTAGAAGGAGTCCGCGCGCTCCGAGGTGCCGAGGTGGGCCTGGAGGGCACGTTCGCCCGGGGAGGGAAGGGAGTGGGGGCTGGTCACGGTGCTGGGTTCTCCTCGGGGTGGCGCGTGGGGGCGAGGGGGGTGTTGAGGACGGGAACGTCGAGCGGGTCGTGGTGGATCCGGGTCGGCGGGACGCCACCGCGCATGAGGTTGTGGGCGGCGGAGACGACCATGTCGGGCGGCCCGCAGAGGAACGCCTCGTGCTGGTCCCAGGGCCCGAATTCGCGCAGCACCTGCGGCAGGGTCCCTTCCCTGCCCACGATGCGCTGGTGGGAGACGGCCGCGCGGACCGACAGCCAGTGATGCCGCTGGGCCATGCGGAGCATGTCGTCGAGGCCGTACAGCTCGTCCGCCGTGCGGGCGCCTATGAAGAGGTCGACGTACCGTCGTATGCCGGTGTACGCGGCCTGTTCCAGGATGGCGCGGATGGGGGCGAGCCCGGTGCCGCCGGCCACGCACACCAGGTCGCGGTCCTCGGCGGCTCCCAGGGCCATGGCGCCCTGCGGCGGCCCGAGTTGGACGATGTCGCCGACGGCGGCGCGGTACACCAGAGAGTTGCTGACCACTCCGCCGGGTACGGCGCGGACGTGGAAGGTGAGGGTGTTGTCGGGCCGGGGGGCGTTGGCCACGGAGTAATGGCGCCACGCCAAGGGTCTCCATGGCGTCTCCATGCTGACGTACTGGCCCGCGACATAGGCGTAGGGGAGTTCTGGACGCACGGTGATCTCCGCGATGCCGTTGCCACGGGCCAGATGGCCGACGATCTGCGCCTTCCACGTTGCGGGGCGCACACGGCTGTCCTCCTCGGCCGCGAGGACCATCACGCTGGCGGCGGTGTTGTACGCCTTGGCCCAGGCGGCGGCCATCTCCGGCGTCCAGCCGGGGCCCGCATACCGCGCCAGTGCCGCGAGCAAGCACTCCCCGACCGCCGGATAATGCGCCTCCAGGGCTCCGAACTTGCGGTGGTCACGCCCCAGCAGAGAGCAGAACCGGACCAGGTTCTCCGGGTCGTCGGCCAGCTCGATGATGCGCAGCAGACCCCGAAGCAGACGGTCGCGCTGGACGTCCATGTCGGCGGGGAAGAGTGAGCGGACCTCGGGGTAGCGGGCGAAGAGGATGGCGTAGAAGTACACCGTCACCTCGCCGGCCTGCGGTTCGACCACCGCGAGGCCCGCACGTATCAGGGCGACCTCCCGCTCGTTCAGGGGCGGCGCGTTTGTCGCGGATGCCCCCGATGCCTCGGATGCCCGCGGCGGTGGCTCGTGGCCCGGCCGGGTAGCAGTGGAGTAAGCGGGGTCGAGCGGCGGCGTGGGGGCCGTGCGCAACGATCGTCGGGACACAGAGTTGTCGCAATCTCAGAGACCGCCGTTCCGGGAAGCCTGAACGGCGGGTGGGCAGGGACGCAGTGGTTCGGGCGGCTCACCTTCCAGACGGGGCGTTGGCATGACGTTGATCGTCTTCCCCTGAATTACTGCGCCAGCCCTGTCGGACTCGTTACCCAAACGCGCTGCGCGGTGACTACGACACGTGGAGTGGGCACAGCCTCAAAGAGGGGAGCCATCGCCCTGCCGGGAGCTCCCTCGTCACGGCTGCGCGGGGCCTTGCACGCCCCGTCGAGCCACGCTCACGCCAGCTGGTTGACCAGGTGGGAGAAGAGCGCGGGCAGGCGGGTGGCCAGGGGCACGATGCGGGGGGCCAGACGTGGGTTGGAGCGGACGCGGAGCAGTCCGTCGGTGAGGAGCCGGTAGCGCCGGGAGGCGCGGTGCCAGGCCTGTTCGTAGTCCTGGGGCCGATCGGCGCGTACGCAGCGCACGAGGTGGGCCGCGCCGGCCAGCGCGAGGGAGATGCCCTCGCCGGTGAGCGCGTCGATGTAGCCGGCCGCGTCGCCGACCAACAGGATGCGCCCCTCGACGCGGGCGCGCACACGCCGGCGCAGTGGTCCCGCGCCGCGCACCGGCGTCGAGGCGTGGGCGTGGAGGAGCCGGGCCAGGGCCGGGAAGGCGGTCAACTGCTCGTCGAAGGGCGCCCGTTGACTGGTCAGGATGGCCACGCCGACCAGATCGGGTGCCAGCGGGGTGACATAGGCCTCGGACCGGGGTGCCCAGTGGACCTCGACGCAGTCGGTCCAGGGCGCCACCGCGAAGTGCCGGCGCAGTCCGTAGCGGGGCGGCCGGGTGTCGGGGCGTTCCAGTCCCAGCTGCCGTCGGATGGGCGAGTGCAGACCGTCGGCGGCGACGAGGTAGCGGGCCGTGAGTCCGGCGGCGGTGACTCCGCGCGCGTCCTGGCCGACCGGGCCGACCCTGAGGGGAAGGACGGGCACGCCCAGATCCGCCGCCCGGCGGGACAGCGCACCGTGCAGCTCTGTGCGCCGTACGCCCCGCCCCGGCCCGGCCCGGAATCTGGCTTCGGCCAGGCGGTCGCCGTCGAGGTAGCGGATGCCGTGGATGGGCCGGCCGGGCAGCGTGACGCCCAGTTCGCGCAGGGCCCGGACGGCGCCCGGCATCAGGCCTTCGCCGCACGCTTTGTCGACCGGGGCGGTGCGGGGCTCGGCGACCACCACGTCGAGGCCGGCCGAGGCGGCGTGGATCGCGGTGGCGAGCCCGGCGGGCCCGCCGCCGGCGACCAGCAGGTCGATCACACCGGTTCCGGGACACAGCGCTGGAGGGCGAGCGTCTCGCAGCGCAGCCGGGTGGCGAGCAGCGGGAGGTTGAGCAGGGTGAAGGCGACAGCGGTGAGCCACGCGGAGTGGACCAGGGGCAGGGCCACGCCTTCGACGACGACGGCGACGTAGTTGGGGTGCCTGAGCAGACGGTAGGGGCCGGTGGTGACGAGTGGCAGGCCGGGCACGACGACGACCCGGGTGTTCCAGCGCGGCCCCAGAGTGGTGATGCACCACCACCGCAGTACTTGGGCCCCGAGCGCCAGCGCGAGCATCGGCCAGCCGAGGGCCGGCACGAAGGCGCGGGGGGCGAGCTGGGTCTCGGCGAGGCAGCCGAGGAGGAGCCCGGTGTGCAGCAGGACCATGGTCGGATAGTGGCCCCGGCCGTATTCGACGCCGCCGCGCGCGAGGCTCCACGTCATGTTGCGGCGCGCGACGACGAGTTCCGCGAGCCGCTCGACGGCCACCAGCAGGATCAGAAGGGTGTACGGGTTCATCCGGGCCTACCAGCGGAGCAGGACGAGTTCGGAGCAGAGGCCCGGCCCCAGTGCGAGCACCAGGCCTGCGGTGCCCGGCGGCGGCGGACGCAGCGCGAGCGTGTCCCGCAGGATGTGCAGGACCGAGGCGGAGGAGAGATTGCCGACCTCGGCCAGGGAACGCCAGGTCAGGTCGAGCGCGCGGGCGTCCAGCGCGAGGGTCTCGCGAAGCGCGTCCAGCACCTTGGGGCCGCCGGGGTGGCAGACCCATCCGGTGACGTCCGGGGGCTTGAGGTCGTGCTCGGCGAGGAACGAGCGCACCTCTTCGCCGAGGTGGAGCCGCACCAGCTCGGGCAGTTCGGCGCCGAGCACCACGGTGAAACCGCTGTCGCCGATGTCCCAGCCCAGCGCGTCCTCGGTGCCCGGATACAGGCGGCTTCGCGTGGCCACGACCCGCGGTCCCGCCTGCTCGCGAGCGCGCGGATGGTCGCTGCCCACGGCCACCACCGCGGCGGCCCCGTCTCCGAAGAGCGCGCCGGCCACCATGCCCCGGACGGAGTCGTCCCGGCGCTGGAGGGTCAGGGAACAGAGTTCGACGGAGAGCAGAACGGCGACTTGGCCGGGTCTGCCCTCCAGATAGTCGTGCAGCCTTGCCAGACCGGCGGCGCCGGCGACACAGCCGAGACCGAAGACGGGGACGCGCTTCACGTCCGTCCGCAGCCCGATCCGCCCGGCCAGCCGCGCCTCGATCGACGGTACGGCGAGCCCGGTGACGGAGGTGGAGATCACCAGGTCCACGTCCTCCGGCGCGAGCCCGGCCTCCGACAGGGCGGCGACCATCGCCTGCTCACCGAGCCCGAGGGCCGTCTCGATGAAGAGGTCGTTGGCTTCCCCGAATCCGTTCAGCCCGGCGTACCGCTCGAGCGGCAGGGCCAGGTGGCGGCCGGCTACTGCGGCGCCGGCGTGCAGACGCCTCAGTACGCTGCGGTCCGCGCCGGGCGGCAGGCACATCGCCGCGACCGCCTCGGTGATCTCGGACTGCTGGTACCGATGGGGTGGGAGCACCCCGTGGACAGCAGCGATTTGGGTCATTCGGCCACAATAAGTGCGAACTGATCAGCAGTCATGAATTGGTTGATATCCGGCAGGTCGGGCGGCACCTATGCTCGGGGCGTGGACACCACCGCGGCCCCTGCCGCACAGCCGCGCACCGCCTCGGGTGGGCGCCTCATCGGGCTGCTGGCGGCCTCCCACCTGGGACCCTCGCTCACCGTCACCGTGGTGGCGGCCGTCCTCGCGGCCACCGCCGGGCGCGACACGGGCGGCACCGCCCTGACCGCGTCGGCCGTCCTCACCGGACAGCTGTCGGTCGGCTGGTGCAACGACCGCGCCGACCTGCGCCGCGACATCGCCACCGGCAGGCGCGACAAACCGCTGGTCACCGGAGCGGTGACACCGCGCACGGTAGCGACGGCCGCGCTCTGCGCCCTTGCGCTGTGCGTCCCGCTGTCGCTGGTGAACGGGCTGTCCGCCGGGGCCGTCCACCTGGCCGGGGTGGCGCTGGCCTGGGCCTACAACCTCGGCGTCAAGCGCACTCCGCTGTCCTGGTTGCCGTACGCCGCCGCATTCGGCCTGCTGCCCGCCTTCGTCACGCTCGGGCTGCCCACCCACCCCTGGCCCCCCGGCTGGGCCATGGCGGCCGGGGCGCTGCTCGGCGTCGGCGCGCACGCCGCCAACGTCCTGCCGGACATCGAGGACGACCTCACCACCGGCGTACGGGGACTGCCCCAGCGCCTGGGCGCACGCCGGGCTCGCCTCATGGCGGCCATCCCGCTCCTGGCGGCCTCGGCCGTCCTGGTCTTCGGCCCGTCGACGCCGGTCGGCCCCCCGGAATGGTCCGGCCTCGCGGCGACCGGCGCACTGGCCGTGGCCATCACCCTGCCCCCACCCTCCGGCCCACACAGCCGCCTGCCGTTCGTGGCCGCCCTGCTGTTGGCGCTGCTCGACGTCGCCCTCCTGGTACTGCGCGGGGGCGCGCTGGCCTGACGGGGGGCTGACGAGCTGAGCGGCGCGGAAGAGCTCAACGCGACTCACCGGGAGGCTGCATGACGAGTCGTCAGATAGAAGACGTGGCCGGGGGCGACCTCACGGCCGCCCCCGCACAGCACTAACTCTGCTTCTTGACGTAGGAGATCGCCGAGAGTCCGAGCGTGAACGTACCGACGAACGCGGCCGCGCCCGAGCCGATCGCGGTCAGCGGAGCCATTCCAAGGACCACCAGCATGACGCCGGCGAGCAGGCCCACGACCGTGGAGCCCAGGAGAAGGGTCATGACCTCAAGAGCACGGTGATTGCACGCGGCCTGGGTCGAGTTGGTTGCCACTCGGCACCTCCATTGAGTTTTGCTGAACCTGCCGGCCTCCGGACACAGCTCACCTGAGTGAGTGTCCCGGCGGCGATGGCTTGCTAGGTCCCCCGTGGGGCCAGCGGCTGCCATCTGTGCAGTTCAGAACTCAACAAGGGCCTCCTGCGAGAGGGATGTGACGCGGTCAGATTACTGGCCCACGGGCATCGCGGCAATGGCGATGACGCCAACACCGTTTCCACCGAGCCCAGTTAGGCCCAGCCCGGCCATTGATTGGCCCAAGGCGCGACAAGGCGGGCGATGCCATGAGGGGCCCCTCCGGGCCGGTGAGGGATCACCGTGAACGCGGTCGGACCCGGCGTCGCGTCGACCGGCACGATCGCGCCGCGCACCTCAACTCACCAAACGGTAAGGGGACTTGAGGTGATCCGGGCGTGCCGGCTCCGCCTCAGACCCCGCTCAGGTGAAGAGCGCCGTGATCAGGGCGATGTCGTCGTCCTTGTTCTGGCCGAAGCGCGCGAGCAGCACATCGCACATCTCCTCCAGGTCCTCGGGGCCCCTCGCCACCGCGTCGCGGAATTCGGCGAGGGTGTCGTCGAGGTCGGCGTTGCGCACCTCCACGAGGCCGTCCGTCACCATGAGCAGGCGCGTGCCGGGCGGGGCGGGCAGGACGGTGGGCGGTGGGTGGGAGAGGCCGAGACCGAGGAGGGGGCCGTGCGGCGTGTGGTAGCGCGGGCCGGTCTCGGGGTCGATCACCAGCGGGGGAATGTGGCCCGCGTTGGCGATGTGCAGGCGGCGCTCGTCGGGGGTCACCAGGACCAGGCACAGGGTCACGGTGATGCCGGGCTGGGAGTGGCCGAGGAGTATTTCGAGGCGCTCCAGGATGCGGTGCGGCGAGTGGCCCTCGATGGCGTAGGCGCGCAGGGCGTGGCGTACCTCGCCCATGACGGTCGCGGCGGTCACCGAGTGCCCGACCACGTCGCCGATGGCGAGCAGCAGACCGTTGACGGTCTGGACCGCTTCGTAGAAGTCCCCGCCGATTTCGGCGTGTTCGGAGGCGGGGAGGTAGCGGAAGGCCAGGTCGACGCCCGGAACGGTCGGCAGTTCCTTGGGGAGGAACGAGCGCTGCAGGGCGAGGCCCAGCGCGTGTTCCTCGTTGTAGGTGCGCAGGGCTTCGAGGGCGAGGGCGCTGGCGTTGGCCAGTTGCTGGAAGAGCTGCTCGTCGTCGGCGCTCCGCAATGCTTCGGCGGGGACGGCCAGACAGATCGGCGGGCGGCCGCGCTTGGTGCGGGACAGCGCGAGGGCGACGTCTCCGGACAGGTGGTCGCCGGGCAGCAGGGCGCGCCACTGCCCTTGCGGGATGCGCACGATGGTCACCCCGGTGCCCTGGTTCAGGCCGTGGGCCGACAGTTGCTCGATCAGGTCCGGGTGGGCGGGCTGTACGCGCAGTGGCTGCTGGGGGCCGCCGATCATGCTGTGCACGGCCTGCGCCTGGGGCGAGAGGAACACCGCGCTGGCGGGGCACGTCAGGACGGTGGCCGCGCCGCCGGTGGCCGCCGAGGCGAACGAGTGGAAGCCGACCGCGCTGTAGACGTCGAGCGTCGCCCTGTTGAGCGCGATGAGGCGTTGCGCGAGCAGTTCGGCGCGCTGGCGGGCGCGGGCGTAGCGCAGCGTCGCGGTGACGGTGGCGAGGAGCTCACCGGGGTCGATGGGCTGGTCGAGATAGGCGTCGGCTCCCCTGCGCAGGCCCTCCGCGTGATCGTCCGGGCTGATGGCGGCGGCGGATATCTGGATGACGGGCACATGGGCCGTCAGCGGATCCGTCTTGACGCGTTCGCTGACCTCGAAGCCGCTCATGTCGGGGAGCCGGACGTCGACGATCGCGATGTCCGGGAGTTCCGCGGACGCGACGTTGAGCAGGGCCAGCCCGTGTTCGCCCGTGCCGGCCGTCAGGACGGTGTGGCCCGCGCGCTGCAGCCATCGGGTGAGGATGTAGCGGTTGGTCTCGTTGTCGTCGATGACCAGAACGGTGGCGGGTCGAAGGTCGGGGGCTTTGTCGATCATTGGCCTGCCCCTTTGGTTTCCGGGTGCGGGAGGTTCGCCTGGCTGAGGTCCGGCAGGCGCAGGCGGACGCAGGTGCCGACGCCGACGGTGCTGGTGAGCGTGAGGGCGCCGCCGAGCAGTTCGGCGAGGGTGCGGGCGTAGGGGAGGCCGAGGCCGGTGCCGGGCCGCCCGCTCTGGTGCGGTCCTCTGACCTGGTAGAACGCCTCGAAGACCCGCTCGAGTTCGTCGCCCGGGATGCCGACTCCCGTGTCGGTGATGGTGAACAGCACCGAGCGGCCGGCGGGTTCGGGGTCATCGGCAACGTCGAGGCGCACCTCGCCCCGCTCGGTGAACTTCAGGGCGTTGGTCAGCAGGTTGCGCAGGATGCGGACGAGCAGCGTCTCGTCGGTCACCAGGGCAGGCAGCCGTTCGAGGTCGGGCAGGACCAGGGTGACGTCGTCGTGGCCGTGGCTGCTCAGGATCAGGCTGCTGAGATGGCCGATGAGCAGCCGCAGGTCCACCGGTTCCGGGTGGACCTCCAGATGGCCCGCCTCGGCCTTCGCGACATCCAGCAGATCGCTGACCAGCGACAAAAGGATGTGCCCGCTGGACGCGATGAGCTCGACCTGCTCGCGCTGCTCGTCGCTGAGCTGGGGCGAGCTGGGGGCCAGCAGCAGTGTCGACAGCGCGACGACCGAGTTGACGGGCGTGCGCAGTTCATGGCTGATGTTCGTCCAGAACCGCGTCTTGGCCTCGCTGGCCTCCTGCAGCTGGTGACGCTTGTCCTCCAGCTCCGAATGCAGCGCCAGCACACCACTGTTGGTGGTTTCGAGCTCCTGCGTCAGCTCGGAGTACAGCGCGAGGACACCGCGGTTGGTCTCCTCCAGCTCTTCGTTGAGCCGGTGCAGTTCTTCCCGCTGGGCGCGGGTCTCCTCCAGTGCGGCGATCAGGTCGCGGGTCTGGGCACGCAGGTCGTCGGCCTCGGTGGAGCGGACGCCTGTCTGGAGCACCCGGGTCAGCCGGCCGCGCTGCTCGGCGCCGCTCGCGCCGTTGGAGGGGAGCGGCTGGGTGATGACGATGCGGCGGGGCGCGGCATCCGCGTCGTGGTCGACGCGCACGAGCTTGCCGGCCAGGGCGAGCGTGTCCTGGCCGGGCGGCGGCCCTTCGCGCCAGGTGAACGTGACGACGAGGAAGCCCTGTTGAGCCGACTGGTCGAGGCTGAACGAGACCTCCAGGCCCTTGCAGGCGAGGCGGTCCCGGCCGAGCTCACTCAGCGCGGTGGCGAGCCGGACCTGGTCCTGGCCGTCCAACGCCAGTGCTGCCGCGGCCTGTTGGGCGCTTCGGCGCAGGCCGAAGACGTCCTGCGCCGAGGCCAGAGCGAAGGACGCCAACGCGCCTGCCGACACACCGCCGCCGTGGAGCACCCCGGTGCGACGGCCGCGTTCAAACGCGTCGGCTGCCATGTCCGCTCCGCTTTCCGCCGGTCACCAGGCCCCCTTGACGACAACCACACTGGCGTCGTCGCGCCGTACCGCCGCTTCGCGGAGCAACTGGCCGGCCATGACGAGCGGAGTGTGGTGCAGGAGACCGGGCAGCGCCGTGTGGTCCCAGCGTTCGGTCAGCCCGTCGGAGTGCATGACCAGGGCGCCGCGTTCGGGCAGCGCCTCCTCGAAGGTTCGCAGGCGCCGCATGTGCGCGCCGACGATTCCGGGGGCCGAGAGGAGCGCCTTGCGGCCGTCGTCGCCGACGAGGAAGCCGCTGACATTGCCGATGCCGCAGTACAGCAACCGGCCCGCGTCGGGCTCGATCCGGGCCACGGCGACGGCGCCGCCACGGGTGCCCTGGAGTGCTCGGTGTATGGCGCCGAGGACTCCTTCCGGGCTCGACTCGGACGTGGTCTCGAAGGCTTTGACCGCGGCCTCGCTGGCACGTGCGGCGAGGGGCCCGTGCCCCAGGCCGTCACACAGCATGGCCAGGATGACGGGCCGCCCGGCGCCCTGGTCGACGCCGCGCACCGCCCATGCGTCCCCGCACACGCTCTCCCCGCTGATGGGCCTGGTGACCCCGGCGGCGAAGGAGGATCCGGGCGAGGCCACGGCCGCCCTGCCGTCCAGGGAACGCGGCCAGAACTGGGCCGCCATGACCGTGCCGCGGCCCGGGATGGAGTGCAGGTCGAAGTGGTCCGCGAGGCGGGCGACCGCGCCGAGGCCGATGCCCAGGGTGCCCGCGCTGGACGCCCCGTCGGCGAGGGAGGCGGGCACGTCCGTCATCCCGGGCCCCGAGTCGACGGTGAGGAACTCGACGCCGGCCTCGCCGGCCTCGCGCACCACGCGCAGCAGCAGCGCCCCGTCCACCGCGTGGCGGTGGACGTTGGTGGCTGCCTCGGTGACGGCGAGGGCGACCTCGGCCGCGCGGTGGGTGCTCAGACCGACCCGGCGGGCCAGCGCGGCGGCCGCCCCGCGAGCGGCGGCCGCGAGCGACGCGCCGTCACGGAACCACGCCACGTCCTCGCTGGCCAGAACCGTCGTAGTAGTCATCGGACCCACTTGATGATGGTCACGACCGTGCCTTCGCCGGGCGCGGTGTTCAGATCGAAGTCGTCGACCAGACGGCGGGCGCCGCTCAGCCCGAGCCCCAGCCCGCCGCCCGAAGTCCAGCCGTCCGTCATGGCCTGCTCGACATCGGGGATACCGGGACCGGAGTCCTCGAATATGGCGGCGACGCCCCGCTTGCCACCTCGGCTGACGGTGCCGGCCTTGACCGTGCCCCCGCCGCCGTAGATGAGGGTGTTGCGCGCGAGCTCGCTCGCCGCGGTGATCATCTTCGTCTGGTCGACCAGCGACAGACGGCACTCCTGGGACAGCGCCCGGATGGCTTGGCGGATGTGCACGAGATCGCCACTGCGTGCGATCGGGTAGACCCCCGGCTCCTCCCCCGCCGTCCAAGGCGCTTTCACTGCAAGCCCGAACTGGCGGACCGGTTCAGCTTCGCCAGCCCCTTCTCCAAGTCCAGTGCCGTGCTGACCCCGCCGAGCGAGAGGCCGAGCTCGACGAGGGTGATGGCCACGGCCGGACGCATGCCCACGACCACCGTCTCGGCGTCGAGCACACGCGAGATGGAGGCCACCGTGGCCAGCATCCGGCCCACGAACGAGTCGACGATCTCCAGCGCCCCGATGTCGATGATGACGCCCGTGGCCGACCGCGCGACGATCTGGTCCGCCAGGTCCTCCTGGAGGTTCAGAACCGTCTGGTCCTCCAGGTCGAACTGCACGGAAACGATCAGCGTGTTCCCGATCCGGAGGATCGGAATGCGCTCGCTCATCGCTGCACGCTCTGGTGGGAGATCGTGTCGACACCGGACCGGCGCAGGGCCAGCTTCAGGGCGTCCGCGAGGCTCGCCTTCGTCACGATGCCGTCGAACTCAATGCCCAGGGCAACGATGGTCTGCGCGATCTGCGGGCTGATGCCGGACACCGTGCACTCGGCACCCATCAGACGGGCGGCGACGATCGTCTTGAGCAGGTGCTGGGCGACCTGGGTGTCCACCGCGGGGACACCGGTGATGTCGATGATGGCCTGCTCGGAACCGGTGTCCACGAGGGCCTGGAGGAGCTTCTCCATGACCACCTGGGTGCGCGCCGAGTCCAGCGTGCCGACCAGCGGCACGGCGATGACCCCGTCCCACAGCCGGACCACCGGCGTCGACAGTTCCAGAAGCTGCTCCGCCTGGGCGGTGATGAGCTCGTCGCGCGTCTGCGTGTAGGTCTCGACGGTGAACAGACCCAAGCCGTCGAGAATGCGCCCCAGCTGAAGATAGGCACGCACCACTTCGGCGCTGCCGTCCTCGAGGAGCGGTTCGAGAACTCGCTTGAGCGCGAAGACGCTGATGGCCGTCTCGCTCGGCGAGAAGCCCTGCCGCGCCCTGTTGCGCGACAGTTCGGTCAGCAGTGCGCGAACCTCCGACATCTGCTCGGAGTGAACATCGGTCGCACCCTGTCGCAATGCCTCCACGAGCGCGTCGTACAACTCGCGCAGCTCACGGTCGAGCTCGGCCTTGCCCACGCGACTGCCCAGCGTCCCCGACACCTCGCGAACCCACGACGAGGCCAGGTCCTTGTCATCTACCGACAGGATTCCCACCAGGTCCACAGCGCTGTCTCGCTTCACCATTCAGGCGCTCCTTCGGTATTCATATATTCGCGTCAGAGCTGACCCATGCAGCGTACGGCACACAAGACCCCCGTCGTCACGGTCCGCCAGGCCGCTCCCCCGCAGGAGTTGAAAAGTCGGTCTGCCATCTCCTGCGGCGGTGCCGGAGCGCGTGCCGCGCGGCCGCGCATCCCCGGCGGGGCGGGATTCACATGAGGTCGTCGGACAGGGCGATGCGGGTCGTGACGCGTTTGCCCACCGGCTCGCGGCTGACCTCGAAGCTGCGGCAGACGCCCATCACGATCTCCAGACCGTGCTGGCCGACCCGGCCCGGGTCCGTCGGGCGTGCCATGGGAAGCGTGGACTCGCTGTCCCAGACGCTGACCTCGACGGCGCCGTCGCTCACCTGAAGGTCGAGCAGGCAGGGCCCGGGAGCGTACTTGTAGGCGTTGGTCACCAGCTCGCTCACCACCAGCTGGACGGTGCCCATCACACGTGATGACACCGGGATCCCGTGGACCGACTGGACCTCGGCCAGAAAGCGACGCGCGACATCACGGGCCTCCGCGATGGGCTCGTCGCCACCGAATGTAGCCGCCGACCATATCGGCCGGTCCGCCGTCACGCGCCGGACCGCGTCATTGCACACCATCTGATCCACACCGCCATCCCCGTTCCACACATGCCCAGGTCTGGCCTGCTACCCCGATATGTGTCCCCCACACACTCCCCGCCCCACCTTCTCCCGGCCGGTTCCCGTCACCCCTGGGTCCTCCCCCGTCTCGCGTGCGGGAGACGGGGTCCGCGGTCCCTCACGCGACGGTCTTCGATCAGCGGTCGACCGCCCGGTCGACGAGCACGCCCGCCAGGCCCGTGTACGCCGTCGGGTCGCAGAGGGCTCCGAGCTCCTCGTCTCCGATCAGGCCGGTCAGCTCGGGGGTCCCGGCCAGCACCTCGGCCAGCGGACGGCCGGTCCGCTGGGCGAGCGCCGAGGCCTCGCCGAGGATCCGCTTGGCCACCACCTTGCCGAGCTTGGGGGCGAGTACGGCCACGATGCGCTCCGACACGATCTGACTACCCGTCAGCCCAAGGTTGGCGAGCATCTGCTCCGGCCGGACCTCAAGCCCTTCGGCGAGCTCGACCGCCGTGTGGGCGGCGCCGCCCGTGAGCCGCAGGCACTCGCGCAGCAGCTGCCACTCCGCATGCCAGGCCCCGCCGGAGCGCTCGTCCTCGGAGAGCATGCACTGGGTCAACGCCGAGGCCAGGGCGGGCACTTGGAGGGCGGCGCTGCGGATCAGGGTGGCGAGTACGGGGTTGCGCTTGTGCGGCATCGCGGAGGAACCGCCGCGTCCGGCCACGAACGGCTCGGCCACTTCGGCGACCTCGGTCCTGGTCAGCGACTGCACATCGATCGCGATCTTGCCAAGGGCCCCCGCCGTGAACGCCAGAGCCGCCGCCAGGTCCGCCATGGGCGTGCGCAGGGTGTGCCAGGGCAGTACGGGCCGGGCCAGTCCCGTCTCGGACGCGAAGGCCTCGACCAGCCGGTCCAGGTACTGCCCGGGGTCGGTGGATTGCGCACCGTCAAGGCGTGCGTACTCGAGGTACCCGGCAAGGGTCCCGGCCGCGCCGCCCAGCGACACGGGCAGGCCGCCGTCCAGGACCTGGGTGATCCTCTGTTCCGCGTCCAGGACCAGCTGACGCCAGCCCGCCGCCTTGAGGCCGAAGGTGGTGGGGACGGCCTGGAGAGCGAGGGTGCGCCCGGCCATCACGGTGTCCCGGTGCCGCACGGCCAGCTCGGCGAAGGCCGCGGCGGTCCGGGCCAGGTCGCCCCGGATGATGCGCAGTGCCCGCTGGGCGACCAGCATCGCGCCGGTGTCGAAGATGTCCTGGCTCGTCGAGCCGCGGTGTACGTATTCGGCCGCTGTCGGCTCTTCGGCCGCGACCGCCCGGGTGAGCGCCGCGACCAGGCCGACCACCGGGTTGGCCGTCTCCCGCGAGGCCAGGGCGATCTCCCGGACGTCGAAGCGCTCGGCCCTGGCGGAGCGGGTGATCGCCTCGGCCGCCGGACCGGGGAGCGTACCGATGCGGGCCTGGGCCCGGGCCAGGGCCGCCTCGGCGTCGAGCATGGCCTGGAGCCAGGCGCCGTCCTCCACCGCCGACTCCGCCGGCGTTCCGGCCCGGACCGGCGAGAGCAGTCCGGAGTCAACGTGCGTGTTCATACGATCACCTCTGCAAGACGGGCCGTCGCCGACCGCTCGGGATCCCGGGCCTGATGTCCGGGGGTGGTGGCGAGTACGGCTCGGGCGATGGAGTCGGCGTCGGCGAGTGTCATCGAGTCCACCCCGGGCCGGGTGCCGGCCGCGGTCACCCAGTGCACCCCCTCGGTGGGGACACCGTAGGCGAACCGGCGCGGGTGGGCGGCCTGTTGGGCGTCGAGCAGGCGGTAGGGGCGCTCGGTTACGGCCAGGCCGCCGGTCTCGTAGCTCCGGCCCGCTTCGGACGCGATGCGGTGGGGCGTCGCCTGGCCGGTGGTCAGCAGGTGCAGCAGCAGGGGATCGGCCGTGCGGCGCAGGTCCGGCTCGGGCAGCCGGGCCTCGATCAGCACCCGGGCCGATACGGGCGCGCCGGGTATGAGCGAGGAGGTGGCCACGAAGGCCGACTGCTCGGCGTCGATCCGAACGCAGGTGTCAGGACCGGTGAGTTCGAGCACACCGGCTTCGATCAGTGCCGCCATCTCCTCGATGCGCGAGATGGGCGGGCCGATCGAGAGGAAGGCGTTGAGCGGGGTGTACCAGGCGTCCAGTTCCACCTGGTGGGAGTCCCCGTTCAGGCCGCCGTGATCGACGGCGAGCCTGATCTCGTTGCGCAGGTCGCGCAGCACGTCAAGGGCGGCCTTGAGCGGATTGCTGAGGTTTCCCGCCCGGGCCTGTCGGACGTCCTCGGCCAGGTGGTCGAGCAGCCAGCGCCGGAAGGCGTCGCGGTCGGCGAACTCAACTCCCAGGTAGGGGTGGGCGAGACGCTGCCAGTTCCAGCGGTCGGCGCCGGCGATCCCGTATCTGTCGAGCAGACCGGGCAGCAATTCGGACGCATCGGCCAGATAACAGGCGACGAACTCCTCCCGCTCCGCATCCCGCCCCCGGGAGCTGAGAAGCGTCCCGTAGTAGACGCTCTCCACCTCACGCGCGATCAGCGGCCAGAGATCGGTAATGAAGCCGAATTGCCTGCGGCCATCGGCACTTTGGCGGATTTTGTCGATGTGCTCGGCCGTCAGGAGCCGTGGAATGTAACGGCCGAAGGCGCCCTTCTCGTTCTCCCCGCGTGCGTGATGGGGAATTCCGCGTCGCGAACTCGCGTACAGCCGCGGCTCCCGGCCGCTGGGCCGGTAGACCAGCCGGTCCCCTGTCCGTACGAAGCTGCCGCCCCGGCCTGCCGTCAACAGGGCCATCAGATCGAAGAAGTTGAGGCCGAGCCCGCGCAGCAGGACGTTCTCACCGGCCTCGATCGAGCTGAGGTCCAGGTCGGCCGGGTTCGCCGGGGTGAAGTAGGCCAGGCGGTGGCCCCGGGCCAGGAGACCGGTGAGCTCCTCGCGGGGCGTCGGGCGCGTCGGCACATGGCCCTGCGCCAGGACGACCACGTCCAGGCCGTCGATGCGGCTGCCGTCCTCCAGCCTGACGCTCTGCGATCCGGCCGCACTTCCCCGGCTGTCGAAGAGGGCGACCGCGCGGGAGCGGTGCGTCTCGACGGTGACGTGTTCGGGAGCGCGGGCGACCACTCGCCGGTACGCGGCCTTCAGGTACTGCCCGTACAGGGCCCGCGTGGGGTACGAGTCGGGGCCGAGCCCGCTCACCGCGTCGAGGGTCCGCTGGTCGTGGTCACCGCCGCGGCCCGCCTCCGCGACGGTCCGGGCCCACTCGTAGAGCGTCGGCCCCGGCTCGACCGGGCCGTCGATCCGGCAGCTCAGGTCCGTGTAGAGCGTGATCTGCGAGGCCACGGTGTTCATCAGCAGGTCGGGCGACTGATCGGTGCGCCAGACCGAGCCGGCCCCGGCCGGATACGGGTCCACCAAACGTACGGTGACGGCCGAATGCGCGGGCGCGGCACGCTCGTTGGCGCAGAGTCTCTCCAGCACCGACAGGCCTCGCGGTCCGGCACCGACGATGCATATCTCAAGGGGGCGAGGGGGCATGGCGGTCATCCCCTCCCGGCGCCGGCGGGTACCGCGACGGACCCGGCGGGCTTCTCGCGTGTGGGGTGGGCCTGGTCGGCGCGCGGAGAGGTGCGCTCCGGCCTTTGGGGATGGGCCCTGTGGTACTGCCGCGCGGCAGCGGTCGGCATATTCATGAGGACGAGCATGGCAAACAGTCCTACGTGATCACGCCACCTGCCAAGTCGTCGACAACGAAGGTGATCATCGTCATGCCCTGGGTGCCGGCGCCGCCAGCGCCGCCGCGCGGGGGGCGGGACGGGTGAGGCGCCGGGCCCCGCCAACTCGGTCCACCGGTCCGGGAGATACCGGCGGTACGGGGACCTCGCGCGCGCGAAGGCGCTGCCGGCGGCAGCACCCCACGTCGCGCGACGGACCCGGACCCGGCCACCCAGGGTCCGGATCGGCGGACAACTACGCCTGTGCGGAGGCGAGTTCGCGTACCGTCGCCATGTCGCTGAACGGCAGCAGCTCTTCGCCGACGATCTGGTACGGCTCGCTTCCCTTGCCCGCGATCAGGACGATGTCGTCCGGCTCCGCGACGGACAGGGCGAAGGCGATGGCCTCGCCGCGGTCGGCGTACCGCTCGAAGCGAGTGCCGCTCGCCACCAGGCCGGGCGTGATCTGGTCCAGGATCGCCGCGGGGTCCTCGTTGCGAGGGTTGTCCGAGGTCAGGACGACCAGATCGGAGTGGGTACCGGCGATCTCGCCCATCTGCGAACGCTTGGTGGTGTCGCGGTCGCCGCCGCAGCCGAAGACGGTGATCACCTGGTGGGTGGCGAATTCCCGGATGGCGGTGAGCACCTTGTCCAGGGAGTCGGGCGAGTGGGCGTAGTCCACGATCACGGACGTGCCACGGGGAGTCTGGAAGCGCTCGAAACGTCCCGGTACCGGGGGCATCCGCTCCAGTGCCGCGATCAGCCCGGCGAGGTCGTGCCCCAGGAGGTGGCAGGCCGCCACGGTGGCGAGGGCGTTGGCCACCGAGAACCGTCCGGGGACGGGGATCGCCGCCGGGTACTTGCGTCCGCCGTGGTGCAGCGTGAAGCGGGTGCCGAAGGCGTCCATGCTCAGCTCGGTCGCCCGGAAGTCCGCCTCGGCGTCGAGGGCGTACGTGGTGACCTCGCCCGGCATCATCGCCCCGATCCCGGCACCCACCGGGTCGTCGGCGTTGACCACCGCCCGGCGGCACAGCCCCTGGAACAGGCGCAGCTTCGCGTCCCGGTAGTTCTCCATCGTGCCGTGGTCGTCGAGGTGGTCCTGGGTGAGGTTCGTGAAGATGCCGACGTCGATGAAGGCGTGGTCCACGCGGTGGTGCAGCAGGCCCATCGAGGTGGCTTCCAGGACCACGGTGCTCACCTCGCGGTCGCGCATCTGCCCCAGCAGGTACTGGAAGTCCGGCGATTCCGGTGTGGTCAGCACCGAACGCGGCATGGGGATCAGCGCGTCGCCGATCCGGTTTCCGGCCGTGCCGATCACGCCCACCCGCGCGCCTTCGGCGAGCCGCAGCACGGATTCCACCATGTAGGAGACGGAGGTCTTCCCGTTGGTGCCGGTGACGGCCACCATGTCCATGTCCCGGCCAGGCTCGCCGTAGTAGCGGGAGGTGACGAACGCCGCCGCCGTCCGCGCGTCGGGCACCCGCACGACACACACGGCGGCCTCCGCCCACACCGAGGCCGGGAGGTCGGGCGTCGCACTGTCGACGAGCACGGCGACGGCGCCGCGCGCCAGGGCGGGCCCGACCGCTTCGGGGCCGCCTTCGCGGTGGCCCGGCACCGCGATGAACAGAGCCCCCGGCGAGACGCGGTGCGCGTCGAAGCACGTTCCCGCGGTGATCTGCGTCTGGGGGTCCCCCAGCAGCACCTCGTGGTCGTACCCGGCCAGCAACTCGCTCAACTTCATGGAGGTCCTCTCGGTGGTGCGGGCCGGTCGGACGTGCGGCCGTCACCGACAACGGGGACGACACGCGCCGAGGAGCCGCGGGAATGGTGCGGGGGCGTGCGGGAGGTGCGCGACGGACGGCTCAGTGGTGTGAGCGACCGCGGAAGGCACGCGAACCGAAGAACTCGCACGGAAGCGAGGGCGCGGAAGACCCAGAGCGCTCTGCGTGCGGAAAAGAGGACGGACATCGGATCCGTGGGAGAACGGCCGACTCAAGCTAGCCAAAACCGTGCAGCGCGCGACAACGGATGCGCGGCGCGGTGGGACACAGCGCGCGCGGGGCGCCACTCAGGCACTCTCTCACCGCGCATGTGCGACCCATGCTTGGAGTGTACGTCCCATGGCGCCGCCCCGGTCCCACCCACGGACCGGGCGGGACACGCGGCTGGACGCGGGAGCCCCGGTTCGGGCACGGCACCGCACCGGTCGACGTGGGGGTCGTCTCGACGCCGACTCGTCGTGGCACGTGCGCCCGCCCGTACGCCGCCGGCCGACGGCGTACGGGCGGGCGCACGTGGTTCACCAACCGGACACGCGCGTCCAGAAGTCCTCGATCTCCGGCGCGCTGTCCGGGGTCCGGGCGCTGTCGATGACGTGGTAGCCGTGGTGCTGGGCGGCGGTGGCGCACGCGTGGTTGGGCAGGACGCGCAGCCGCGTGCCGATGGGCAGGTCGGGCAGACGGGCGCCGTCGCGGGTGGTGAGCGTGCCGTGCTCCTGGCTGGCGGCCGTCATGACCAGGTCCGGGATGAGGTTGCCTTCGATGTCGGCGACCAGGCCGTAGCCCTGGTCTTGTGCCTGGGCCGAGGTGCCCCGGTCGCGGGACATCGCCATCCAGCCGCCGTCGGTGACGAGCCAGCCGTACTCCGGACGGTGTCCGATGACGGTGACGACGACCGACAGCGCGAGGTCATCCACGCGGCAGACTCCGAGGCCGGCCATCACCAGGTCGAAGAAGACGTAGTTGCCCGCGCGCAGTTCGGTGACGCCGGTGAGGTCGTCGGCCGCATGCGCTGTGGGAGTGGAACCCACGCTGACGGTGGCCACGGGCAGGCCGGCCGCGCGCAGCCGCTCCGCCGCGCCGACAGCGGCATCGCGCTCGTTCTTCGCCGCCAGGCGCTGTTCCTCGGCGGTGTAGGCGAAGTACGACTCGCCCGCGTGGGTCAGCACTCCGTCCAGGCAGCCCGCGTCGTGCAGGATGCGGCCGACCTCGACGAGCTCGGCCGCACCGGGCTTGAGGCCGCCGCGGTGACCGTCGCAGTCGACCTCGATCTGGGTGGGGACGGGGAGGCCTGCCTGCCGGGAGGCCTGGGCGACGGACTGCGCCTGCTCGGCGCTGTCCAGCAGGAGGCGCAGGGTGACTCCGCGGCCCGACAGAGCGAGAACGCGCGGGAGTTTGTGGGGGTCGATGCCGACGGCGTAGGTGATGTCGGTGTAGCCGCCGTCGGCGAACGCCTCGGCCTCGGCGAGGGTGGAGACGGTGATGGGGCCGGGCGTCCCGTGGTGCAGGGAGGCCGCGACGCCGAGGCTCTTGGCCGTCTTCACATGGGGACGCAGCGCAACTGCGAGGCGGTCGGCTCTGGTTGCCAGCCGTTCGATGTTGCGCCGCATCCTGTGGGCGTCGACGACGGCGAACGGGGTGTCGGGATCGGCCAGCGTCCGGGCGGCGTCGGAGCGGCCGGCGTGCGGCGGGGTGTGCACAGAGGTCACAGGGAGATGTCCATCTTCTTCAGGAGGGCGAGGCCCAAGTACAGGTCCTGGACTCCGATTCCGGAGCTGTCGAAGACCGTGATGTCGCTGTCGTCCCTGCGCCCCGAGACGCGGCGGATGAGGACCTCGCCGAGCGGAGTGAGGACCGTACCGGCGGGAGCGTGCTGGCTCTCGCCCATGCGGCGGGCCTGTTCGGGGAGGTCGCAGAAGACGCGGGCGCGGGCGAACAGTTCGGGCGGGAGTTCCCGCTTGCCGGGGGCATCGGCACCCATGCAGGAGACGTGCGTACCGGGACGGATCCACGCGGCATCGAACAGGGGCGGAGTGTCGACCCGGGCGGTCGTGACGGTGACGACGACATCGGCCCGGGAGCAGGCCTCTTCGGCGCCCGCGCCACGGGAGTTGTACCCCCGGGCCGCCAAGGCGGCAGCCGTCCGCTCGCCGCGCTCGGCGGTGTCCTTCACCCCGGCGTGGGTCGCGGATGCGGAGGGCTTGAGCGTGAACCGGTTGCGCGGGTCGGACCCGTGCACCGCGAGACCGGGCAGGACGGTGCCGCCCACCGTCGCGGCGAAGGCGGCGCGGGCCGCTTCGAGGGCCAGCTCCTCGTCGACGTGCGCGGCGGTCTGCTCCTCGGTGAGGTGCAGCAGAGGGCGCGCCGCCACTGCCCGGCCAGGGCCGGGGCCCGACGGAGCGGGCGCCGGGTCGGCGGTCGGTCCTGCGGCGGTCACGGAGTGCCCCTCACTTGGTGTAGTTGTAGACGGTCGCCCGGGACACGCCGAGCAAATCCGCGATGGCCTGTGCGGCGTCCCGCGAGTCGAAATAGCCGTCCTGGTGCAGCTGCCGCACCAGCGCCCTCTTGTCCTGCCGCCCCAGCGAACGGGGCGTCGCGCCACGCTCCGCGGCCAGCTCCTCAACCGCTCGCCGCAAGGCCCGCGCGTTGCGGTCCCGCAGGGTCTCCAGGGGCTGCTCGCGGTACTCGGTGTCCGTGGCCACGAGGTTCGACAACGCGAGCGTCACCGGTGACAGCACCGAGACGTCGAGGTTCAGGCAGAGGGCGGCGATGTAGCGGCCGGCGGCGTTCTTGATCCCGATGGACGTGCTCTTGGCCGGGCGGCCGTCGGGGAACCGGTTGGGATAGTTCTGGATCACGCTCGGGTACTCGGGGTCCTCGATGCGGGCCAGCCCCAGCTCCGTGGCGGAGTCGCCGACCTCGCGGCCCGAGAGGTTGTTCTCGATCACCCTGATCGCATGCTGGGGATCCCGCAGGTCGTGCAGGACCACCTCGCACAGGCCCGGGAACATCCGCCCCAGCGCGACCGCGATCCCCTCGGCCTCACGGATGAGGTGCTCGTCCTCGTCCGTGGAGACCGCGGCATCCGCAGCGTCTGAAGCGTCCGAGGAGATGACGTCCTCGCGCTCGCGCCCCTCCGCACCACCGTCCGTCCTGCGTGGCACAAGACCTCCTCCGCCGCATCCACCATCTAGATTATTAAGTCAACTCTAGACCATGAATCCAAACCAGCGTCTCGGTGGTGGCCCCGCGCACGAGGGCCCGGGGGCGCCGAGACCGGGCGGCGAGGACCGAAGCGGGCGGACGGGTCCCCCCGCCCGAAGCGGGACCGCGCCTATTCCTCGCCCGAGGTCCCCTTCCAGCCCCGGCGCCGGTTCTTCCGCGAGTCGCGCACCAGTTGGCCCGCGGCGAGCGTCACCGCCGCCACCCCCCGGGCCCATCGGGGCCCGCCACGCTCCGCCCAGACGACACACGCACACCCGCCGACGACGAGCACCAGGACGCCGACCAGTACCAGACCGATCATGTTCTCCACCCCTCCGAGGCCTTCCATGGCAACAAGTCCACTACATCTACCCCGCAGCCCAGCACAGGCCAAGCTCCGGCTCATGACAGCGGCCGGATTACCCAATCCGCTTTGTCGTCGGGCAAGTTGCGGAACTCCTCGGACATGCCTGTGGCCGGGTCCGCGTCAATTGACGCTGACCCGGCCACAGGCATGTTTTTCGGAGCGGTGTCCGTCAGTCCTCAGTCCTTGAGAACGTCCTTGACCTTTTCCTTGGCGCCACGGGCGTCGCCCTTTACCTGCTCGCCACGGCCTTCGGCCTCCAGGCGCTCGTTGCCGACCGCGCTTCCGGCCTTCTCCTTGACCTTTCCCTTGGCCTGCTCGACCTTGGACTTGGCCTTCTCGTCGCCTGCCACAACACTCAACTCCCTTGAACCACTGGGGGGATTCCGCTCGATAAGGCGGATGTCCCCGATCCCGCGACCCAAACCGGCAACAGCCCGATCCATTTTCCGCCGATCCGGCCGGCTTGGCCTTCCGGCCCCCCGGACTAGGGGAAAGACAGTTCCCGGCCAAGAATTTCGCAAACAGGCGCATCGAAGTTGTGTGGGCCCATCGCGCTGGGGCATTCGGTGGCTCGGAGGTTGATAACTATGGTTCCCCTGCTTCTCGTTCTTCTGCTCGCTCTGATCCTCTTCGGTGCGGGCTTCGCACTGAAGGCCCTGTGGTGGATCGCGATCATCGTGCTGGTCGTCTGGCTGGTCGGCTTCGTCGCCCGCCCCAAGGGAGGAAGCGGCCGCTGGTACCGCTGGTAGCCGCCGGTCGCCAAACGCATCACGTGTGGGCTCCCCGCCCGATCAGAACGGCGGGGAGCCCACACGCATGTCGGTCTCCGTGGGGCGCGGAGATGCGCACCGCGAGGCCAGGCCGGGGTGCGCCCTGGTCGGCGGGCTCTCAACTGCCCACTTCACCCCGCACCTGGCATGATCAAAACCAAGGCCGGAAAGCGCTTACTGGATGTCAGATCGGCCCGAGGAGGAATATGCCGCCGATTCTCGGGCACCCCAGAGCAGAAACTGGCTGGCGAGAGGGGTTCGATCCGATGTCTGGCCCCGATGTGAGGATGGCACCATGCATGCGGCCTTCGAGAAGAAAGTGCACGTCGCGCAGCATGGGCAGGTCTGCGTGATCACCGTGCGCGGCGAGATGGACTACGACGACGCGGAGGCGTTCCAGGCGGCCTGGGACGCGGCCGACCGCGCGGCGCTGCCCACCACGGCGGTGGACCTGACCCAAGTCACCTTCGGTGACAGCATGCTGCTGGGTGCGCTGCTCAACGCCAGGCGGCGCCACGAAGCCGATGGCCGCGACCTGATTCTGGTCGGCCCGCTGCAGCCGGCCGTCATCCGCCTGCTCGCCGTCACGGGCATGCGCGATTACTTCACCATCGCCGACACCGGCCCCGCTCCGATCAGCTAGCACCTGGGCCTCATGGATGGGACGACAGCGGGTAAGCGAACCACCGCGAGGGACGACACCCAGTGACAGAGTCCCGTGCCGGAACACCGAGGACCGACCCATAAGAGGAGCTCTATGGTCACCCCACTGAGGAATCGCGCATCGGGCGCAGGGGACGCCACGGCGCCCTTGCGTTACAGCGCCACCTGGGACACGACAGAGCTGTCGATCGCCGACGCCCGTGATGCCGTACGCACGCTGCTGACCCGGGCCGGGCACCGTCCCGACGACCGGCCGGTCCAGGACGCCCAGCTCGTCGTCAGTGAGCTGGTGACCAACGCGCTGCGCCACGCGCCCGGCCCGGGCCACCTCTCCCTGGAGGTGCTGCCGGACGCCGCCGAGCTGCGCATCACGGTGCGTGACAGCTGTCCCGAGCCGCCCGAACCGCGCGCGCCCAATCCGCTGCGCATCGGCGGGCACGGTCTCATCCTGGTGACCCGGCTGTGCGACCGGCTGCGTACCGTCGCCCTGGACAACGGCAAACAGGTCGTCGCCCACCTCCGCCTCGGCGAAGCCGTCAACTAGCTTGCGCCGTCTGTCCGTTCGGGGCTCCGGCGTACTGTCCGCGCGGCTCCGTCCGCCGCCCGAGGTCCGGGTCGAGCTTCCCCTGCCTGGCGTTTCAGTGCTGGGCGAGCATGCCCTCGCGCAGCCGCGCGAGCGTGCGTGACAGCAGCCGGGACACCTGCATCTGCGAGATCCCGAGACGGTCGCCGATCTGCCCCTGGGTGAGTTCTTCCACGAACCGCAGGTGGATGATCTGCCGGTCCCGTTCGTCGAGTGCGGCGATCAGCGGGGCCAAGGAGTGGAAGTCCTCCACCAGCTCCAGTGCCTGGTCCTCGACGCCGAGGAAGTCCTGCAGGGCCGACTCGCCGGATTCGCTGCCGCCGATGGTGGCGTCCAGGGAGGCGGAGTTGTAACCGTTGGAGGCGAGGCGGGCCTCGCGGACCTCCTCCTCGGGCAGGCTCATCAGGTCCGACAGTTCCTTCACCGTCGGAGTGCGGCCGAGCCGGCTGTGCAGTTCCTCCGTGGCGCGCGCGAGCTGGACGCGGGCTTCCTGCAGCCGGCGCGGAACGTGCACCGCCCAGGTGGTGTCGCGGAAGAACCGCTTGATCTCGCCCGTGATGTAGGGAACGGCGATCGAGGTGAACTCGGCCTCGCGGGACAGGTCGAACCGGTCGATCGCCTTGATCAGACCGATCATGCCGACCTGGACGATGTCCTCCATCTCCTGCGCACCCCGGCTACGGAACCGGCCGGCCGCGAAGCGGACCAGAGACATGTTCATCTCGATCAGCGTGTTCCGCGCGTACTGGTACTCCGGCGTCCCCTCCTCCAGCACCGCAAGGCGGTCGAAGAACAGCCGGGACATCTCGCGGGCGTCCTTCGGCGCGAGGCGGGAGGCGTCGACCACCACAGGCAACTCACCCAACTCGCACGCCCGCGTGTCCGTTGCCGTTGCCGTTGCCGTTGCCGTTGCGCCGATGAGCGCCATGACTGCTCCTCCCGCCATCGAAGTCAGATGCCGCTGACGACCTTACGCGCCCGTCAACGCGGCCCGATTACCCCCACATTTTGCATCCATGCCTCTCTTCACTCAAACGAGCGAGGAGATCCTTGACGGTCCTGGCGCGCCGACGGCAGACGACTCAGGGTGGCGTTGAACTGGGCACCCACCAGGAGGGCGAGGTTGCTGAACCAGAGCCAGACGAGGAACACCACCACGCCGGCCAGGGAACCGTACAGCCGGGTGTACGACGCGATGTGGCCCGCGTACAGGGTGAAGAGCGCTGACGCCGCGTACCAGAGGACGACGGCGAGCACTCCCCCGGGCAGGCCTCGGCGGACGCCGCGCGCCTCGGCGGGGCCGGTACGGAAGAGCATGAACACCAGGACCGCCACGACACCCAGCAGTACGGGCCAGCGCAGCGCTCCCCACGCCCCGTTCCCGTGCGCTCCCACCAGCGAGGCGGCCCGACGGGCGACCGGGCCCGAGATCACGATGACGGCCGAGCCGGTCAGGAGCAGGGCGAGGAGCAGGAGTGCGGTGGCGACGATGGTGTGGGCCCGGCGCAGGGTGGGCCGGGTGTCGGGCATCTGGTGCATCGCGTGCAGTGCCCGCCGGAACACCGCGAGGTAGCTGGAGGCCGACCACAGTGCGCTCACCGCGCCGGTCGCCACCAGGACCCACACCGTGGACTGGGTCGCGGTCATCTGCCGGAGCGCGTCCCGCAGCGCGCTCGCCGATTGGGCGGGCGCGTAGGAGGTGAGGTCGTCGATGAGCCGGTCGGTGGCCTGCGGGGCGGCCAGACCGATCGCCGAGACCGCGACCAGGAGCGCGGGCACGAGGGCCAGCAGCGCGTAATAGGTCAGCGACGCGGCCCAGTCGGACACGTTGTCGTTCCAGACGGCCACGGCTGTGTCGCGCAGTGCGGTACGCAGCCGCCTGGCTATGGGGGTGACGCGAAGACGGCTGTCGGCGGCTGAGCGGGACGGGGGAGGCACGTGCCTGTTTCTCTTTTCATGCATCGGAGCGTGGCTCTTCGAGTAGCCACCACAGTGTGTTCCATGCACGGTGACGCGACGTAGTCCCCCTGTGCGCGGCGCGGGGCGGCTCAGCGAGAGGGAGCGGGCGGGTCGCCCCAGTTCGCTTCGAGCGCGGAGCGCAGCGCGTCGGCCGCGTCCTTGCCGATCCGTGCGGCGAGGTGCCCCTCCAGCCGTTCGAGGATCTCGGTTGCCCGGCCGTGCGCGCGCTCGCCGTCGGGGGTGCGGCGGATCAGCCGCCGACGGGCCGAGCCCGGATCGGGGACCTGGGCGAGCAGCCCGGCATCGACCAGACCGTGCACGGCCTGGTGCGCGGTCTGGCGGGTGACTCCCATGCGCCGCGCCAGTTCGGAGACGGTCGTGCCGCCGTCGTCCAGTACGGCGAAGAGCTGGGCCTGGGTCGGCGAGACCGGCGTGGCACCCGCCGCTTCCATGGCGGCGAGCAGACCTTCCTCGAACCAGCGCCGGGCGTCGGTGAACAGCTGAGGGAGGCTGCGGCGGGTGGACTGCATCTGATCCTCACGGCTTCTGCGGTAGGGACGGCGCGGTGCGACGGGGCGCCACTTGCCTGCGGACCATTGTAATGTCAGGCTGCCTGACATTCGCCCTGGCAGTCGATCGAGGAGACCGCATGACCATCGAGTACGCCACCCGCTACCGCACCGCCTCGCGGATACCCGCCGATCCGACCAAGCCGTACTTCATCGAGAAGGGCGAGGGCGACCGGGCCCATCTGTTCGGCGATCTGATCACCGTCTACGCCGGCGGGGAGCAGACCGGGAACGCGTTCAACTTCTTCACCGTGGAAGGCCCCAAGGGCGATCTGATCCCGGCTCATCTGCACCCCGACACGCACGAGGTCTTCTACGTCACGCAGGGCGCGGTCCGGCTGTTCGTCGAGGACACCGAGGGCAACCAGCAGGAGAAGCTGCTCACTCCGGGCGACTTCGGCTTCGTGCCGCAGAACTGCGCCCACGCGTACCGCATGGAGCGCCACCACAGCCAGGTCGTCGGTGTCGCGGCGGGCCCGAGCGGCACGTTCGAGCGGTTCTTCGAGAGCCTCGGCGCCCCGACCACCCGGCACGGCCTCCCGCCGGAGCCCGTCGTCCCGGAACGCGAGAAGTTCGCCACGGTCCCGGAGCAGTACGACGTACGCTTCCTGCCGGATCAGCGCTGGCTGACGCACTGACAGGGGCGCCAGGGCTCGGCGACCGGGGAGAGCGGCCGGGGCGCGGTCTCACCTTCGGGCGCGCGCCATCGACATCAGCAGCGCGTGGGTCTCCTCATCGGCGGCGGCGACGAGTCCGCGCCCCGCTTAGCCGAGCGGGGCACCGTCGACCCCGGTGACGACGCAGCCCGCGGCAGACACGACCCGGGGGCGGAGGCGTGCGGTGAACTCGGGGTGCGCCAACAGGTCAACTCCCCGGAATCCGAGGGCACTTGGGAACGACGGGTCCAGGTTGACGTCCACCAGCCGCCTGGCGGGCGAGGGCGTCAGGGGTGCGTCGTCGGCTCCGGCCCGCCGCACTCGGGCGACCCTCCCGTCGGCGAAGAAGGTCTCGCCGCTGAACGGGTCGGCCACCGCCGCCGCTCCGTCGCGCAACGCCACGTTGACGGCCACCAGCATGTTGCCGACGGCGTAGTTCAACGCGCCGCAGTACCGAGGCGGAGCCGTCGCTCCGCCGGCCCCGGAAACTCGCGGCACCCCTGCCGTGGACCGTGCGGGCGGGCCCGCCAGGAGGCCCTCATCGGCGGAGCACCATAAGCGGATTGATCTATCCACTTAGTGCTACAGTTCCGATGTCCGGGACGGACCCCCTGACGACCGGAATGGAGCGCCCATGTCGCGCAGAGTCTGGCTTCCGCTGGGAGCCGTCGTCCTCGTGGTGAACGCCGTGCAGTGGGTGGTCAGCGAAGGAGTCACCGCGGCGGCCTGGACCGATCCCCCCTACAGCTACGCCTCCAACTACGTCAGCGACCTCGGCGTGCCCGACTGCGGCACGCGGTTCCAGGGCCGCGACATCTGCTCGCCGGACCATGCGCTGATGAACGCGTCCTTCATGGCCGAGGGAATCCTCTTCGCGATCGGCGTCGTACTGCTCGCCCGCCTGGTCACCGGTGGCACCCGGCGTGTCGTCGTCGGCCTCGCCCTCGCACACGGGGTGGGCATGGTGCTGGTCGGGCTGTTCCACGGGTCGCGGGGCGGCGTGAGCGTCGGCCTGGCCATCCACGGAGGTGCGGCCGCGGTCGGCATCCTGTGCGCCAACACGCTGGCGATCATCGCGGGATCCCTGCCCTCCCTCGGTCTCCCGTGGGCGTACCGCGTGTTCAGCATCGCGGTCGGCGCGTTGGGCCTCCTCAGCGAGGCGTTCGTGGGTGTCTCGGCGGGCACGGCCGGGGTGTTCGAGCGCGGCGGTGTCTACTCGTGGCTGCTGTGGAGCTGCGTGACGGGCGTCCTGCTCCTGGCCGGGCGGTCGCGTCGGCCCGCCGTGGTGGAGAATGTCGCGGTGTGACCCGGGAGCCCCAGCGCCCGCTACGAGCGGACGCCGAACGAAACCGCCAACTGATCATGCGGACGGCAGAGCGCCTGATCGCGCGGCGAGGGTCGGCCGTCACCCTCAACGAGATCGCGCGCGAGGCCGGCGTCGGAGTCGGCACGGTGTATCGCCGCTTCCCGGATCCGCAGGCCCTGATCGACGCCCTGTTCACGGAGCGCTTCACCACGTTCCTGCACCTCGCGGCGGTGGCCGAGGAACAGGCGGAGCCGGGACGGGCCCTGCGCCAGTACATGCTGGACGCGGCCCAATGGCGGGCCGAGGACCGGGCGTTGGAGACCATCCTCGCCAACGCCGGCACCGACGCGGAGCCGATCGCCCGCATGCGGGACGAACTCGGCCGCCGGGTGGACGGCCTGGTACGGGAGGCGGTCGCGGCGGGCAAGGTCCGCGAGGACTTCGCCGCCGCCGACGTGTACGCCTTCCTGTACATGATCGGCGCCGTCGCCGACCGCACCCAGGACATCGACCCCGCCGCCTGGCGTCGCTACGCCGAAGTCCTGCTGCTCGGCTTCGGCCTGCAACAGGCCCCCGCCGCGCACACCTCGGCACTGAGCGACGACCAGATCCGTCGGACCTGGCCCGGACCCGCCACCCAGCAGACCGACGGCACGGACCGGGCCGGCCGGCCCTAGCCGGTCCGGCTGCCGCTAGGAGCGGTGCTCGTCCCTGTGGTGCGGACGGCAGTGGAAGGCGGGCTCGGCTCGCGGAACACCCCCGGGCTGCACGGCAGTCGCCCCGAGGAGTTCGACGCACCGCACCCGCTTCGCGCTGTCGACGAGTTCATCGCTGTCCGATGCCGCGTTGGCGAGGCTCGCACAGCACACCGCGAGCAGGAGGGCGCCGACCGCGAAGGGCAGCCTTCGGCGAGCGGGAGGCGGTGCCAGCAAGGCCCGTACCCGCTGGGGCACTTCGCCACCGGTGGCGGCGAGAAGCCCCGGGCTCGGCGCGCCGGCGGCCGCGAGGGCGGCACGCCCGACGGCGCGGGCCACCACCGCACGGTCGCCGACGCGGGCCGCGGCCTCCTCGTCGGCCCAGCGCTCCAGGGCGAAGGCGCCGGCCTTGGCCAGGGGGCGCAACAGGGGGTTGAGCGCGGCGGTGAGCTGCCAAAGGCCCAGGAAGAGGTAGTGCCTGGCGCGCAGATGGGCCCGCTCGTGCGCCAGGAGCGCCGCGCGTTCGTCGTTGCCGAGCCGGCGCAGCATGCCCCGGGACACCACGATCCGACCGGGCGCGCCGGGCAGCGCGAACGCCAGCGGGGCGTCGTCGTCGAGCACGGTCAGCTCGGTGTCGCCGGGCAGTTCGGCGCACTCCTTACGGACTCGTACGATCTGGCGGATTTGCCGGAATGCGGCCACGCTCAAGTTGCCGACGCCGGCGGCCAGGACGACCGCGCCGGCTGCCGCGACCGTGACGTACACCGGATCCTGGGCGCGCAGCGCGGCGGCCGACCAGTGGCCCTCGGCCGCGACTTGGGGGATCTGCGCGATGCCGGTGAAGGCCAGCAGGGCGAGCGAGCCCGCCCAGCCGACCGCCGTGACGAGCGCCGCGCAGGCCAGGGCCCAGGCCGCGGGGCGTGGGGTGAGCAGGCGTGCCATGCGCGGCGCGAGCACGGCGAGGACGGTCGTGACGACGAGCGGCACGTAGACGCTGATCAGCACCGGCTCACCGGCCGCCGTCGAAGTGCTCGCCCCGCGCGTCCCGAGCGTCCCGGGCCTCGTGGCCGGCCAGCAGCTGTTGCAGCAACTCCTCGTCCTGCGAGGAGAGTTCGGACACGAAGCGGGCCAGCACCGCCTCACGGTCGGAGCCCTCCTCAAGGACGGACCGCATGCGCCGGGCGGTGTGCGACGCCTCGTCCCGGACGGGCGCGTAGGCGTATCCCCGGCCCTCCCGGTGCCGCACGAGCAGGGCCTTGTCGTGGAGGCGGGACAGGATGGTGAGGACGGTCGTGTAGGCCAGGTCTCCCGGCAGCCGCTCCATGACCTGACGGGCCGTCAGCGGACCGTCGGCGGCCCACAGCGCGGCCAGCACATCGCTCTCCAGCGCGCCGCGCGCCCGCCTGCCGGGACCGGCAGCCTCTTCACCCTTCGGGCCGTCCACCACCATCCGCCTCCTGCCACCCCTCGCCACTCAGGTCCGATCACGCGTCTCCGATCGCGCCGACAGGCTACCCCGAGCACCTCCTACTAGTTGTAGGAGGTATGCTCCGGGCTTCGACCTGCGAGCTACTACATCTTGTAGAGTTTCCGCGCTCTCCCGATGGGCGGAGGACCACCCATGCCCCAAGCCGGACGCACCCTTCCCCGGCCCGCGCCCGCCGGCCCGCCACCGCGCCCGCGCGGCGAGGCGGCCCCCGCAGGCCGGATCGCGATCGTCTCCGCGAGCATCGGCGCGGGGCACGACGGCGCGGCCGCCGAGCTGGCACACCGCCTCACCGCCGACGGCTTCACCGTCGACCGCCACGACCTCCTGGACCTCCTGCCCGCCCGCTTCGGCCGGGCCGTCCAAGAGGGGTACCACCGCCTGCTCGTCCGGGCGCCGTGGGCCTACCAGCGGATCTACGCCGGTACCGAGCGCGCCGGAGGGGGCGGCCCGGTGGCGCGCGCACTGCTGCGCACGGCCGAGAGCCGTCTGCTCAACGCGCTCGCGCCGGGCACGGGTGCGGTCGTGTCCACCTATCCCGGGGCCAGCCGTGTGCTCGGCAATCTGCGCCGGTCCGGGCGGCTGGCCGTCCCGGTCCTCACCTACCTGACCGACTTCTCGGTGCATCCGCTGTGGGTGGCGGACGGCGTGGACGTGCACCTCGCCGCCCACGCCGTGCCCGCATCCCAGGCCCGGGCCGCCGGAGCCCTGGACGTGAGGGTGAGCGGCCCCGTCGCCGACCCGCGCTTTTGGCCGTGCGACCGTCGTGAACGCCTGCGCGCGCGGGCCCGGTTGGGGCTCCCGCCCCACAGCCCGCTCGCCCTGCTGGTCGCGGGATCCTGGGGCGTGGGCCCGGTGCGGCAGGTGGCGCGGGAGGTACGCGACTGCGGCGCCGCCGTACCGGTCGTCGTCTGCGGACGCAACGAGACCCTCGCCGCCCAGCTGCGGGCCGACGGTATCGAGCACGTCTACGGCTGGGTGGACGACATGCCCGGCCTGATGCACGCCGCCGATGTCCTCGTCCAGAACGCGGGCGGGCTCACCTCTCTCGAGGCGTTCGCCGCGGGCCTGCCCGTCGCGAGCTACCGCTGCATACCGGGCCACGGCCTCACCAATGCCGCGGCCCTGGCCGAGGCGGGTGCGGCGGTGTGGATAGAGGACCCCGCCGACCTCAAGGCCGCACTGAACGACCTGATCGACGGGCCGCTCGGACCCGAACGGCGAGCGGCGGGCCTCGCCCTGTTCGCCAGGCCGGCGGACGAGGGCCCGGCAGCGGAGATAGCCCGCGTGCACCGGTCGGGGCTCCGCCCACTGCCCGCACGCCCCGTCGTTCACCGCCGCCGCGCGTCACGCCGGCTCGCCGCCACCGCCTTGGCCGCGTGCACGGTCTGGGCGTGTGCCGTCGGCACGGCGGTCGCCACGTCGTACGGAGAACCGGGGCTGGCCCGCGCCATCGGCCACGGTCTCGACCTGGACGATTTCGCCCGGCACCAGGGACCCCACGCGGAAGGCCACCACTCGTGATCGCGGCGCGCGCCTTCCGCACGGCCGCCCTGGCCGTCCTGCCCGCACTCGCCGTGGTCCACGCGGCCCCGGCCATCTCGACGTACGGGCCGCTGCGCAACCGGGCACTGCCCCGACTAGCGGGCCGAGGCCGCCCGGACCATGTGGCCCTGACCTTCGACGACGGCCCCGACCCTCGCTCAACTCCCTTGTTCCTGAAGCTACTTGAGGAGCGCCAGACCCGTGCCACCTTCTTCCTGCTCGGCACCCAGGCCCAGCGCTCGCCCGGGCTGGTCCGCGAAATCGCCGGCGCGGGCCATGAGATCGGCATCCACGGGCGGCTGCACCGCCCGCTGATCCTGCGCGGCCCGCGCGGCACGTACGACGACTTGGCCCGCGCCCGCGACACGGTCACGGCGATCACCGGCCAACAGCCCACGCTCTTCCGGCCGCCGTACGGAGTCATGTCGGGCGCGGCGCATCTGGCGTGCCACCGGCTCGGCCTCACGCCGGTGCTGTGGACCTGCTGGGGCGAGGACTGGAGGGCCCGGGCCACCCCGGCGTCCGTCCACCGCACCGTGACCCGCGATCTGGCGGGCGGCGGCACGATCCTCCTCCACGACTCCGACTGCACATCGGCCCCGGACGCCTGGCGCTCCGCTCTGGGCGCCCTCCCCCACATCCTCGACACGTGCGCGCAGCGGGGGCTTGCGGTGGGGCGGCTGTGCGACCACGACGTGCCGCCGGCCCGGCTGCCCCGCGAGGGACTCGTGGCCCGGGTCGAGGGCCGGTCCGGCGCCGTCGCCCCCTCGGGGCGACCGTCGCGGTGAGCGGCCGGTCCGGCCGAGCCTCTCTCGCACCCTGCGGCCGGATCTCGCGTACGCGCCCTCGGGGGCGGGCAGTCCCGGAGTCAGTCTCCGCCCGCTGGGTACCCGGGATCCATGTCCGGACTACACGCACGTCCTTCGAGCGTCCCCCACCGTCCCGCCCCCGAGGCGGAGACCTCCCCTCACACGGGGAGGCACCGGCGGCGGAGGGGGCTGGGCAGGCGACTGCGCCGCAGGCTCTTCGCCTACCGCGACATCGAGTTCCTCTCCACCCATGTGCCGGGCGCCCCCGGGCCCGGTGAGGAGCGCCTGCTCCTGGTGCACATTCGCAGGGTGGTCGGCCAGATCCACTACCGCACCTGCGGGCTGTGCGCAGAAGGCACGATCACGGGCATCGACATCGAAGAGGACCTCCACCGCGCCGGGCTCGACACCCGCGCGCTCTCCCACCTGCGGTCCCGCCACCCCGGCATCACCTGGCACAGCACCCGTGCCCTGCGCACCCGACGCGACCTGCTGCGGCGCATGCGCATCCCGACCGTCGGCGCCGACAACGCGTGCGGCCACGCCGAGCGGCAGGGCGACTTCCTGGGGGCCGAGGGCTCGGCTTCCGTCGTCGCGGACCGGGGCGCCCTGAAGCCGTAGAGGCGGAGGCCGCTTGTGCCAGGCCCGGCTCCGGCTGGGCGTGACGACGCGCTGACCGCCCCTTGCGTACGGGCGGACAGCGCGAGAGTGCTGCCGGGTCTATGCGGTGGCGGGCTCGTCGACCAGGCCCGTGCGGAGCTTCGCCAGTATCTTGGCGAGCAGCCGGGAGACCTGCATCTGCGAGACGCCGAGCTCGGTTCCGATCTGAGCCTGTGTCAGCTCTTGGCCGAACCGCATGCTCACGATGTGCCGTTCGCGGTCCGTGAGTCCGTCCATGAGCGGGCCCAGGGAGTTCAGGTCCTCGACCCGTTCCATACCGGGGTCCTCGGCACCGATGAAGTCCGACAGCGTCCGGGCCTTGCCGCTCGCCGTCTGCCCGGCTTCCTGGGTGTCGGCGGACATGTCGAGGGAGCCGGCCGTGTACCCGTTGGCCGCGACGATCCCGTCGATGATCTCTTCCTCGTCCCGGCCCAGGTGCTCGGCGAGTTCCTTCGCCGTGGGGTCACGGTCCAGCTTCAGGGCGAGGTGCTCCTTGGCCTTGGCTATCTCCGAGCGAAGCTCCTGGAGACGGCGCGGCACGTGCACGGACCAGGTCGTGTCGCGGAAGAACCGCTTGATCTCCCCCACGATGTAGGGAATCGCGAACGAGGTGAACTCGACCTCACGCGACAGGTCGAAGCGGTCGATCGCCTTGATCAGGCCGACCGTACCGACCTGCACCACGTCCTCCATCTCACCGCTGCCCCGGTTGCGGAAGCGGCCGGCGGCGAACCGCACGAGAGACAGGTTCATCTCGATCAACGTGTTGCGGGCGTACTGGTATTCACGGGTGCCCTCCTCAAGGACCTGGAGCCGGTCCAGGAAGAGCCTGGACAGCACGCGGGCGTCCTTGGGGGCAACGGCGGAGGCGTCCTCGATCCACGGCAGTTCGTCCTGGCCCTCGGCGGTTCTGCCGAGGGGCGAAGCAGTTGCTGCAGCGGTGTTCACGGACAGGGTCACGGTGCCGCCTTTGGTGGAAAGCAAGGTGTGCACCTCCTGCCCCCTCGGTCGGCATCCATGTGCCCGCGCCCTGCTTTCCCGTAATCGGGGCAGGCTCGGCCGGCTCGTTCGCCGCCTGCGGCCCCTCCCGCTTCACCACGCCACATCCGTGTCCGAGCCGTTCGCTGTTACGAGACAGTGACAGAGCGCCGACAACGCATACGGGGAACGGACCGTCATTCCTGGTGAGACCGCGCCAAGAGCACTTAGCTCGCTATCGGCGCATAACCGGATGCTCCATGTCGAGAGGGATACAACCATGATCGTCACCAAGCGGCACTCCCTTCGCATCGCCACCGTCGGCGCCCTCAGCGCGGCCTGTGTCGCCCTGGCCGGCACCGCGATGGCCGCCACTCCCACCGCTTCCACTCCGGCCGTGCGGCAGGCCGCGGCCGTCAAGGCCGACATCACCGCCAAGCCGTCGGCCACGTCGGTCGGCGCCTGGCAGCTGTTCCGCGTGACCGGCAACACCACCGGCCTCAAGGCCGGCAGCAGCGTGACGCTCCAGCAGAAGCAGAACGGCAAGTGGGTCACGCTGCCCGCCTCCGCGCCCATCTCCCGCAGCGGTTCCTACTCGCTCGGCGTCAAGCTGGGCCTCAAGGGCAAGAACGAGCTGCGCGTCGTGAGCGGCAGCACGGCCTCCGCGGTCTTCACCGTCACCGTGCGCTAGGCAGCGGGGCGGCTCCGGGCCGGTGTGTCAGGTCCGGTGTCCCCTTGCCGTGGGGCGGGCGCCCGCCCCACGGCAAGGGGACAGGCGTGGGCGTACAGCCTTCACTCGCCCCCGCTTCCCTCCCCCACGGCGAACACCTCGTCGTAGTAGTGGACTTCCATGTCCTCGGTCAGCATCTCCCGGAACATCGCGGTGTCGCCCTTGCCGTCCCGCCACCCGAGGTACGTCTCGTAGTCGGCACGGGTGGCCCAGCGGGTGACGGCGACGACCCTGTCCTCGTCGTCCTGGTCCCGCCACAGCCGGATCTCCTCACACCCGTGCTTGAGCGTCTCGGGCAGAACCTGCCGCAGGGTGGAGATGAGTTCGCCGGCCCGGCCGGGCTCGGTGTGAAAGGTGTTCGTAGCTTGAACGCTCACGATCACTTGCCTCCCTGGTGGGTTGAGGAACGGCTCGATGTGGAGTGCCGCCGTATGGCTGCGCGATCTCGAAGCCCTGCGCCGCTTCATCACCCAGGACCTCGCGCCCCTGTCCGTGACCAGCATCGACACGGTCCTGGTCGGCCATGCCGTGAAGCGCCCCGGCAGCGCGCCTGTCGGCTCCTAGCTGCTGCGGCCTCTGGCGGAGGCGAAGCCCAGCCAGGTATGGCGGTTGCCCCACCAGCACCAGCCGACCTTCGGGGCCCCGCGTCGCTCGCGACCGTCCCGCCCCGTGCCATTGCTGATCCAGATCGCCGGGGTCCGGGCGTCCAGGGCGCCATTTGCCTTGCGCAGCCGGGACCCGATGGTCATGAAGCAGCGGTTGCGCTCCAGGACCTCCGGCCGCTGGAGCACCCAGTGGAGGCCTTCGGTGAGCAGCAGCGGGGTGCGGCCCTCCTCGGTGAGGGCGGGCAGCGCCTCCTCGGGGCTCCAATTGGCCATGCGATCGCCGCGGTTGAGGTCCGCGAGGAGGTAGAGCGGGGCGTCCGGCAGCTCCACGTCACAGGGGGCGAACCCGTCGACGTCGGGCATGTCGACGACGACGAACCCGGGCTTGCCGTCGCGGCGTAGCAGCGGCGCGAGGGCTGAGGCGGGGGCGCGGTCCGGGTGGACGGCGAGCAGGACGTCGCCCTCCCCACGGTCGGCGTTCTCGGCGAAGGCGCGCAGTTCCTCGGCGGGGATCCGCGCCAGCTCGTGCACCCCGAGCTCGATCAGGCGCTCGGCCTGGGTCGCGAGCGACGGGAGAAGGGACGTGGTGACGGGGGGCGTGGTGACGGTGGGCGTGGTGTCGGGCAAGGCACTCCCTCGGTTCACGGAAGGCACGTTCTGGGTTCACGGTTCGCAGCAGCGAGCGTTCGCAGCAGCGGGCGTTCGCGGCAGCGGGCGTTCGCGGCAACGGGCTTGGGGTCAACGAGCCGGCCCAGCGGAGTGTTCCCGACTCGGCGCTGCCGTGTCGGAGGGAGCCACGGGGACGACGTGCCGCACCCGCAAGTGGCAGTGCCGGCGCCTCCGACCGAGCCCGGCGCCAAAGGCGCGGAGCGACTTTGGACACCGGCACAGCCTCCGCCTGGGCGGGCGGCTCCCCGCGCGTGGCGCGCGCCGCCCAGCGGGGGTCGCCGATACTTTGCGTCCCATGACGCCAGAACCGGAACGCAGTACGGATGAATCGACCGACGTCCAGGAGGCCCGCCTCGCGATCGAGGAGTACCTGAGCCGCACGCGGACGTCCGCGCGGCCGGACGAGTCGACGGAGGCAGGCGGCCGACGGACCGCGGACGGAAGCTCAGAAAGCTCGGAGGACGGCGGCCGATTCGACGACCGGATGGCGGAGAGCATCGCGCGGGCGGCGTGGGACGCGGTGCAGGACGCCACCCCGCCCCCACCCGACCCGGCGGCGGGCCCGGCCGAAAAGACGGAGCAGCCTCAGGAGCTCGCCGAACTCCACCGCCGGGCCGTGGCGATCGCCCGTGGCCTGCGGGAGCTCGGCTACCACCTGGACGAGACGCTCCTCCCCGGCCCCGACATGGCCGCGGGTTAACAGCTTCTGAGCCCCTCTCGCGCCAAGCCCCCTGTCAGCGCCCCGGGGCCACCCAGTGGCCCAGCCATCGGCAGGCCCGAAGGCAGGGCCCGGGCGCGGCTGGGCTGCCGGATTCAGGCCGTTGCCCGCCGGACCCGGTAGTTCCAGCGGGTGAGCGAGCGGACAACGGTCTCGGCGCCGATCGGGTTGGCGCTGTGAACGAAGACCGTGCCTATGCGGAACGGCCGCCCGTTGAAGGCGGCTTCTTCCATGAGGGTCACCACGGGCAGGATGCTGTCGTCGCCGCCGAGATCGTGGTCGAGCCAGAGTTCATCGACAAAACAGTCGCGGTGCTCATGCAAGAGCCGAATGCCTTCGCGGCTGGTACGGGCGATCCGGGTGGCCCTGGGGAGCGGTCGGAGGTCGTCGATACCGAGGATGACGGGTGCCGGTGCGGTCGGGTCCTGATTCACCCGATCATCATCGCAGTACCTGCTTCCGATCCCGATCAGCGTGGACCGGCGCCGCAACGCCCGACCCCCGGTCGCATGTTCACGGCGTCGGCGGACATGAACCCACTACGGTGCGTTCCGGCGGTGCCGCGCCCGCTGAGGGGGCTAGGCTCCGCCGGATACCGGCGGCCGGCGTCGTGACGCGGCGGCGGGATGGGGAAGTAGGAGAGGGGAATCGTGCGGGGCTTGCAGGACCTACCCGAATCGGCGACGGAACCCGACGGTTCCGTGATCGTGCGTGTGCTCAGCTACAACATCCGGTCCATGCGTGACGACACCGCGGCCCTCGCCCGGGTCATCCAGGCCTGTCGGCCCGATGTCGTCTGCGTTCAGGAGGCGCCGCGGTTCTTCCGCTGGCGCAAGGCCGCCGCCCGGCTCGCCCGGACGTCCGGGCTCATGTACGTCTCGGGCGGTGCCACCGCCTCGGGCCCCATGATCCTTTCCTCGCTCCGCGCCCACGTCGAACGCACCGAGGACGTCCTGCTGCCGCGCACCCCCGGGCTGCACCAGCGCGGCTTCGCCACCGCCGTACTGCGGTTCGGCCGGGCCCGACTCGGGGTGCTCAGCTGTCACTTGAGCATCGAGGACTGGGAGCGTTACGAGCAGGGCCGGCTGCTCCTCGACCAGCTGTCCGCCATGGACGTGCCGTACGCCGTAGCCGCCGGCGACCTCAACGACCGCCCCGACGGCCGGACGTTCGGCCTGCTCGCCGAGGCCCTGCAGGACGGCTGGACCACGAAGCCGTGGGGGCGGGAGCACACCACGCGGCTGGGCGATCCGCTCCAGCGCATCGACGCGGTCTTCGCGACGGAGGGCGTGGAGGTGCTGGGGTGCGGGGTGCCGATGGGACTCCCCCAGCTCTCGGAACGAGATCTCCGCGCGGCCACGGATCACCTGCCCGTACTGGCCGCGCTGCGAGTGCCCGCCTCGTAGAACGGGCCTCGGGGCCCCGAAACGGGCTCGACCCACCCGCACCCGGCCGCCCCGAGAGCGTCAGGCGCGCGGCGGCTGGGTCGCGGTGTCGAGGTAGAAGGAGTCGATGTTCTGGACCGCGAGCTCGAAGTCCTCGAGGTTGACGGGCTTGGTGACATAGGCGTTGGCATGGCTGTCGTACGCGCCCGAGACGTCGTCGGGGGCCGACGACGTGGTGAGGATCACGACGGGGATGGTGTGCAGATCCTTGTCGGTCTTGAGCACCTTGAGCAGGTCGCGCCCGTTCATGCGGGGCATGTTGAGGTCGAGCACGATGAGGTCCGGGCGTACGCTCCCGGGGGCGCGCAGGTATTCCAGGGCGGCCACTCCGTCCGTGACCTGCACCAGATTGCGGGCCCCTCGTTCGGAGAGAGCTTCCTCGATGAGCAGGGCGTCGGCGACATCGTCCTCGACCAGCAGGACGTCGAAGGCGCGGGCGGGGGTCGTCATCATCGGTTGCTCCGTAGGTGCTTCGGTGGAGTGGTGGAAGAGTCCGGGCCAGCGGCGCCGGGCTCCTTGGCGGGTCATTCCGCAGGCGTCGCCGATCTGCGGGTAGCCGGCGCCCGCGCGTGCGGCGTCCGTGGCAGCGGTCTGCTGAAGGCGTTCGGCGGATCTTTGCAGCTGGTCCAGGACGTGCAGGAGGGCCAGAGCCGGTCCCGGGCCGTCGTTCGACGGCGGGCATGATTGGGCTTCGAGCAGTTGTCGTGTGAGGCGCCGCGCGAGGCCACCGATCGCAGCGTCCGTGACGGCGGCCGTCTCCGGCGGTGTGGTCCGCAATGCGAAGTTCTTGCCAGCCATACCCGGAACCTTAGGCCCCGATACGGCAGGCGACAACAACTGTTGTCGATCGGCCTTTAGAGTATGCGGGCCGCGACCCTTTCAATGCGGCTGTCGCAGCGAGGAGTTCAGGGGATGACTGGTAACGAGCAGCGGGCGGGCAGGCGCGGCCTCTCGGCGTGGACGACACGGCAGTGGCTCCGTACCGGAATGGCCGGGGCGCTGGCCGTCCTCGCCCTGCTCGGCGTCGCGGGAGCGTGGATGCTCGGCCGGACGGCGTCGATCAGCCAGGACCTGGTGGACGTGAGGTCTCCGGCGGTGACGACCGCGATCCGGCTGGAGTCGGCCCTCCTGAACCAGGAGACCGGCGTCCGGGGTTACGGAATCACCGGCAACACGGACTTCCTGGCGCCCTACCAGCAGGGTCGCGCCGAGCAGGCGGCGGACGTCGCCCAGTTGTCGAAGCTTCTGGGGGACGACTCGAGCGGGCTCGGCGACGTCAAGGCCGTGCAGGACGCCATGGAGGCCTGGCGGGCGCGGGTCGGGGGGCCGGTCGCCGCGGCGCCGCCCGGCGCGCCCTCGGCGCTCGCCTCCGAACGCGCCACGGAGGGCAAGCTGGCCTTCGACAAGGTGCGGTCGGCCCTGAGCAGGCAGCAGGACCATCTGCGCGCCGAACAGGCACACGCGCGGGCCGATCTGGCGAGCATGATGCGTCAGCGCAACTGGGTGTTCGCCGTGATCGCGCTGTTCATCCTGATCCTGGCCGGGCTGGTCTTCGAGGGCCTGCGCCGCGGCATCAACGAGCCTTTGGAGCGGCTCGGTACGGAGGCCCGCATCATCACCGGCGGTGACTTCACTCACCCCATCTCGGCGACCGGCCCGGCCGACCTGAAGCGGCTGAGCGACGAGATCGACCTCATGCGCCAACGGCTCGTACGGGAGCTCGCGTTCAGCGAGGAGGCGCGCCAGCGCCTGGACGCCCAGTCCGCTGACCTGCAGCGGTCCAACACCGAGCTGGAGCAGTTCGCGTACGTGGCGTCCCACGACCTCCAGGAACCCCTGCGCAAGGTCTCCAGCTTCACCCAGCTCCTCCAGCGGCGCTACGGCGGACAGCTCGACGAGCGGGCGGACCAGTACATCGACTTCGCCGTCGACGGCGCGAACCGCATGCAGACCCTGATCAACGATCTGCTCGAGTTCTCGCGGGTGGGCAGGGTCCACAACAACCACCAGGCGGTGGACCTGGGCCGGGCACTCGACCGGGCCCTGTCCTCGCTGAGCCTGAGCATCGAGGAGTCCGAAGCGGAGGTCACGTACGACCCGCTGCCGACGCTGACGGCCGACTCCACCCAGATGGGCATGCTGTGGCAGAACCTGATCGGGAACGCCGTCAAGTTCCGCCGCCCCGACGAGACGCCGCGGATCCACGTGTCGGCCGTACGCGAAGACGCACTGTGGCGGTTCACCGTCACTGACAACGGCATCGGCATCGCACCCGAGTACGCCGACAAGGTCTTCGTCATCTTCCAGCGGCTGCACACCAAGGACGCCTACAGCGGCAGCGGCATCGGTCTCGCGATGTGCAAGAAGATCGTCGAGTTCCACGGCGGCACGATCGGCGTCGACCTCACGCACGAGCACGGCACCCGCATCACGTTCACCCTCGCTCCCGAGCCGCCGGAACGTCCCGGGCCGAGCGAGGTCCCCGGCGCCGACGCCGCCCGGGCGGTGCTGGCGTCATGACCGCCTTCATGACGGATCCTGCCGGCGCGGCGCCCGAGCAGCAGACGTACCGCGTGGTCCTCATCGAGGACGACCTGGCCGATGCCGTTCTGGTCGAGGAGCTGCTCCTGGACACCGGGCTGCGGTTCGAGCTCACCACGTGCGCGAGCCTCGCCGAGGCCCGCACCGAGCTGGCCCTGCACACCGCCGACTGCATCCTGCTCGACCTGCACCTGCCCGACGTCTCGGGAACCAAGGCGGTGGCCGCGGTCCGGGCGGCGGCCCCGCACACCGCGGTCATCGTCCTGACGGGTCTGTCCGAGGCCCAGGCGGGCAGCGACGCCATGGCCGCCGGCGCACAGGACTACCTCGTCAAGGGCAAGGTGGACGCGGACCTGCTGCACCGGGCGGTCCGCTACGCCGTCTACCGCAGCCGGACCGAGCGCACGAACGCGCAGACCCAAGCGGCCACCCTGCGCGCCGAGGAGAACTCCCGGCTCCAGCGCGGGCTGCTGCCCCAGCCGCTCCTCTCGACCTCGACCGTGACGGTGACCACCCGCTACCTGCCGGGCACCGAGCTGGCCCTGCTCGGCGGGGACTTCCTCGACGTGGTGGAGGGCGACGACGGGCTGCTGCACGCCGTCGTCGGCGACGTCAGCGGGCACGGCCCCGACGCCGCCGCCCTCGGCGTGTGCCTGCGCATCGCCTGGCGCTCCCTGATCCTCGGCGGACACCGAGGCGCCGAGCTCCTGCACCTGATGGAACGCATTCTGACCGCCGAACGCGGCGACCAGCCGCTCTTCGCCACCTGCGCCCTCCTCACCCTCGACCACGGAGCCGCCCGCGCCGAGCTGCACCTGGCCGGGCACCACGGCCCCCTGCTCACGACGGACGGCAAAACCCACGAAGTCTCCGCCACGCACGGCATCGCCCTCGGCATCGACCCCCACGACAGCAACTGGCCGCCGACCGTTCTGCCGCTCCCGGCCACCGGAGCACTGACCCTCTACACAGACGGCCTCACCGAGGGGCACAACGGCAAGGTCCCCGGCCGTCTCGGAGTCGAGGGCCTGCTCACCCTCATCGACCGCCTGCCGCAGTCGGATCCCGCCGCACACATCGACCTCCTCATCAAGGAGACCTCCACGCTCAACGCCGGCCGGCACTCCGACGACGTCGCCGTTCTCCGCCTCGACTGGAGACAGCCCTCGCTCCCGGCCCCCCGCAGCGCGGCCCCGAGCGCCACCCGGAGCACTCCGGGCTGACGGCAGGCGCGCTCGACGGCCGTCCCTCGTCCACGTGCACTCGGGTTTTCGGGGCAGACGGGACAAGAAGCCGGCTGTCGAACCAAGGAGAAACCGTGGCGAAGAACTCATCGCTGAAGGCCGTGGGGTGGGCTCGCTCGCTTCCGTTGAGCAGCAGTGTGAAGGAGGCGAGGGACTGGACGCGCGAGCATCTGGCGACGCTCGACTGGGCACAGTCGGCACCGGATGTGGTCGATGCGGTGCTCCTGGCCGTCTCCGAGCTGGTCACCAACGCCCAGGTGCACGCCCGCAGCACGGCACAGCTGATCCTCACCTGGGACGAGGAGTGCCTGCACGTCACCGTGCACGACGCCTCACCCCAGCTGCCCGAGCAGCGCGACCCCGAAGCCGATGCCCTCGGAGGGCGTGGCCTGCTCCTGATCGACGTCCTCGCCGACGACTGGTACGCCTATCCCTGCCCCCGGGGCAAGAACGTCACCGCGTGCTTCCAGCCACCCATGCCCGCCCACCCCGAGGCGGTCGGCGCCGGTTAGACGGGACCGCATGTGCGCGAGCACCCGCGTGTCCGCTGTTGACCGTTCTTGAACGCATGGGCGATGAATGCGCAACTCACCCTAAAAGAACGGGACTTGACTCCTATAGTGCTCACCGGCCCGACGTCGTGCGACTACGGCGACGGCCACCGCCGGAGTCATGGCAACGGGGAGCAAGGGTGCAGCTGGACGCGGTCATTTCACACCTCACCTTCAGGGAGAGGTTTCCTCGCAGGAGGGTGCGCTTCGAACGGGGTGCCGGAGCGCTGGTGTTGCAGATCGAGGGCGGGAGCGATCCCGTGCGACAGTGGCTGTCCCAGCTGCTCAAGCAGTACCGCGGCATCGTCCCGGTGAACAACCCGAGCGGCGTCGATCCGGACCAGGACCAGGAGCGGCAGGTCCTCGAGCAGTTGCAGGCGATCGCCGAGGGCTGCGGCTACGGAGGCATCGTGGCCCACGGGTTACCCGTGGTCTTCCCGCGCTTCGCCGCCGCCCGCACCGCGCTCTACGACTGGCAGCCCACCCCCGAGCACTCCCACGCCCGGCGGATGGGCAACCTCAAGGGCCAGATCAAGGAGGCGATCTCGCAGGAGCGCCGGCACACCATGCCAGAGGCCCGCCCCCGGCTCGACCCCCTGGTCCAGGATCCGTACGTCACCCAGCAACTAGGCGGTCTGCTCGGCCTGTTGCTGAAGGTGGTCAACGCGCTGAGGCTGCCGCATCACCGCACGGTGCGCTGGTTCCGCACCAAGAGGTTCCGCGGGCTTCGCACCTTCGAGGCGGTCTGCGAGGAGCTGGACGGCCGGCGGACCCGGCCCGCGCACGAGAAGCAGCGGCTGCTCGTCGAGGCGCTGCTCGCCGACGTCGACGCGCACTACGGCGTGGTGCGCCGCCTCAACCGGGCCCGACGCCCCGTGATCCTCCTGCCGGACGTGGACACCGTCCCGGCGCGGCGGATCATCCGGGACAGGGTGCTGGAGGCCTACGACGGCAAGGCCCGGGACCTGCGGGTCCAGCCCGTGGTCATCACCACGGCGCGGCCGGGCGGGGCGGACCCGGTGGTGGGCAAGAGGCCCCCGGTGCCGGCGAACGGACTCGCCGAGGAGATCCCGGGGCGCTTCCGCGAGCGCAGGGTCGTGGCCGTGTGGCGGGCGGAGGGCCGGAATGATCCGCTGCCCAGCCGGATCGTCCACGTCACGCTCGACGATGCCCCGGCCCCGCTTCCCGGGCCGGGCCTGCGCCTCCTGGGCCCGGTGACCGCGATGGTCGCGGCGCTCGCACTCCTCGGCACGGGGCTCGGTGCGTACTTCGCCTTCTTCCGCGAACCCGCCAGCTGCGGCAAGGGACTTGAGGTGCACGGCGGCGAGTGTGTCGGCGTCTCCGACGGGAGCGGAGTGTTCATGCCCGACGTCAAAGGCGTGCCCGAGCTCTTCGCTCGGATCGCCGAGCAGAACAAGGCGGTCGCGGCGCGCAAGCACGCGACCGTCGCCCTGCTGATTCCGATGCAGTCCACCAGCCCCGCCGTGCAACGGCAGATCCTCAGCGAGGTGCAGGGCGCGTACCTCGCGCAGGTGGCGGCGAACGGCGCGGACTCGGTGAAACCCGCGATCCGGCTCGTCCTCGCGAACCCGGGTGACGGGTACGGGCGCTGGCGCGGAACGCTCGATCAACTCACCGCCCAGGAGCCTGACTTGAGGGTAGTGGTGGGCTTCAATCTCAGCCTGGACAAGACCAAGGAAGCCCTCACCTACGTGACCAACACCCTGCACCTGCCGGCCGTGGCCAGCGTGGTGACGGCGGACGACTTCGCCAACCCCGAGGGCACCGACACCGTCCCCTACCCCGGTCTCGCCCGTGCCGTGTCCACCTCCCGCGAGCAGGCCCGGGCGCTGCTCACCTTCGACCCCGAACTGGCCGGATCCGAGACCGCGTTGGTCGCCGACGACCGGCCCGGCGACGACTACAACCGTTCCCTGCGGGACGCGTTCGCCGAGGCCCGGAAGAACGGAGGGGGTGGTGGGGTCCAGGACATGCGCTTCGAGTCGCCCGGGGTCGAGGAGGCGGGCGTCACGCCGAACGAGTTCGAGGACTTCGCCGGAAACATCTGCCGGTCCAACGCCCGTGTCGTCTACTTCGCCGGCCGGGCCTTCCACCTGAAGCTCTTCGTGGAGAAGCTGGCCACCACCTACTGCCGTGAGAAGGCGTCGTACACGGTGATCACCGGGTCCGACGCCACCACCCTCGACGAGCGCCTGGACGACCGCGACCGGGCCCTGCTGCGGGGCGACCCGGGTTCGGGCAAGCCGTCCGTCAGCATCCGCTATGCCGCCCCGGCCCACCCCGATGCCTGGAGTGCCGAGCTCGGCAAGTGGCGCAGCGACCCCAGGACGAAGGGGCAGGACCCCCCGCTGTATCTGAGGGAGGCGCAGGACTCGATGAACGCGCTGCGCCGAGGCATCGCGGACCAGTCGGGGTCCATCGGGCCGGTGAACCTGGACGACGGGCGGACCATCGTCACGTACGACGTCGTCCTGACCGCGAGCCGGGCTCTGGCACGCGCGGTCCACACCAGCGGCCTTGAGGTACCGACGGCCGACCGCGTCGTCAGGGACCTCGGCAAGCTCAACTCCGACCTGCGGGTGCGGGGCGCCGGCGGCTGGATCTGCCTCACGAACGCGGGGAATCCGTACAACAAGGCGCTGTCGGTGGTGCGCCTGGATCCCGGTGCGCGGAAGCTGGTGTTCGAGGGCGTGGCCTGGCCGTCCGGCCACGCGCCGGGCCACGACGACAACTGCGTCGTGCCGGTCCACCCCGGATAGTCGCGCGTTACGTCAGCGGCGATGGATCCGCAAGGACGACACCTCAAAGGACAGCTCTGTCAGGTCCGTTGGCGGCCTCGGGTGATAACGGCCCGCGCTGACCGAGAGGTTGACGATGAGGTAGGCCTGCCAGTTCCGTCCCACGCCCGCGCGGTCCCCGAAGACGCGCACGCCGTTCACCCACCACGTGACCGTCCGGGCCCCGAACCTGACCCGCAGGTCGAGCCACGCGCCAGGGGCGACGGCGGTGTCGCGGAAGTAGAACTGGCCGCCCTTGACGTGGTTGGTCAGCTCCAGGAGGTCCGGGTTGTCCGGGTGGTACTCGAAGACGTCGATCTCCTGGCCGCCGTCCCGCCAGGTCCAGATGGCGGGCCACGCCCCCACCCCGGCCGGCAGCCGCACACGCGCCTCCAGCACGTCGCCGGTGCGGACCATGAACCCGTCGGCGCTGCCCTCCGTGGTCAGCAGCCCGGTGTTCCAGGTGCCGTCGGCGTTCCGGGTCGCCCGGAACACTCCGCCCTGGGTGTACGACGGATCATCGACGAGGTAATCCAGCTTGTTGTCACCGGGGTTGACCGGGCCACCGTCCGGATACGCCGACGATCGGCCCGCGACCCACTGCGTCCGCGACGCGAAGTCGGCACTGAACACGACCGGGCCGTCGGCCGCTGAGGCACGGACACCAGAGCGCGGGCGGCGCAGACGGGCGCGGCACCACGCGAGAGCGTTGGAGAGCACGAGTCCACACTGCCCACCTACGTGCCGAATATCCCTTCGCGCCCTTCACGGGCGTTTCGACGACGTACGGCACGCACGGCACGCAGGTGTCCGGGAGAAACGAGCGGGTGCGGCGTCCTCTCCCCCGGCCTCGTCCTCTCCCCCGACCTCGTCCCCTCCCCCGGCCTCATCCCCGCACATGCAGCCCGAACCCGCTGCGCCCCACCGGCTCAAGGCCCTGCCTGAGGTGCAGGGAGGGGATCTCGTAGTCGCCGGAGTTCTGCCGCCGGAACGCGATCGGCTCGGTCGAGTCCAGAGTGAGCAGGCGCTGCTCCCACGCCTTGGCAAGGCTCGGGTAGTCCTCTTCGGTCAGCCGGTCGGCGCCGTACACGACGAACGGCGGGAGCGACTCGATGCCCGGGTAGTAAAGGATGCCGTGGTGGATCGGGAACAGCAGGTCCTCGATGGGGCCGTTGATCCCCCGGGCGGCGTAGTGCGACCGCGGGCCGCCGATGGTCACCGACAACAGCGCCCTGCGGCCGGCGAGGGTGCCCTCGCCGAAGCGCTCGCCGTACTTGGTCTCGCTGTGCTCGCCGACTCCGTAGGCGAAGCGGTGGGTGAACACCCGGTCCACCCAGCCCTTGAGGATCGCGGGCATCGCGTACCACCACAGCGGGAACTGGAAGATGACCGTGTCCGCCCACAGCAGCTTCTCCTGCTCGGCGCGCACGTCCGGGGTGAGCGTCCCGGCCTCGAAGGCCCGGCCCGAGTCACGGGCGACCCGCAACGGGCTTGAGGCGTCGGCCCCGTAGTCCCCGGCGTCCACGACGGCCTTCCAGCCCATCGCGTACAGATCGCTCACCCGGACCTCGTGTCCGGCGCCCTCCAGCGTGGACACCGCGAGGTCCTTCAGTGAGCCGTTGAGCGACTTCGGCTCCGGATGGGCATGGACGATCAGCGTCTTCATGGGAACTCCTTCGGATCGGCCGGCTTGGGGATGTCATCGATCCTGCGCGCCGCGTCGCCCGGTGTTCAGGGGCGGGCCTTCCGTCGGACCGAGCTTCCTGGTAACGGACTTCCTGGTAACGGCAGGGCCACCCTTACGAGCCGCGATCGCGGACATACTCGGGGCATGGACGATCTTGCGAGCTTCCTGCGGACCCGCCGTGCCCGGGTCGACCCGGCAGCCGTCGACATCCCCACCGACAGCCGCCGCCGGGTCGAAGGGCTGCGCCGCGAAGAGGTCGCGCACCTGTCCGGGGTGAGCGTCGACTACTACGTACGGCTGGAACAGGGCCGCGCGACCCAGCCCTCGGAACAGGTCCTCGACGCGCTGGCCGGCGTCCTCGGCCTCGACGAGACCGAGCGCGGGCACCTCTACCGGCTCGCGCGGCAGCGTCGCCGCCGCGCGAAGGCGCCGGGCGGGCGGGTCCGGCCGGAGGTGCTGCGCGTCCTCGACCTGGTCCCCGACGCACCCGCGCTGATCATGGACTACCGGCTGGACGTACTCGCCGGGAACCGCCTCGCCGGGCTGCTCTACGGCCGGCCCATGCCGGGCTTCAACACGGCCCGGCACATCTTCCTGGAGGAGGCCGAGCGCGGCTTCTACGTCGACTGGGAGAAATGCACCCTCGACGTGGTCGGGCACCTGCGCCTGGCGGCCGGCAAGTACCCCGAGGACCCTCGACTCGCCTCGCTCATCGGCGAGTTGGCGATGGGCAGCGAGCGGTTCCGCCGCCTGTGGGCCCGCGCGGACGTACGGGCCCGCACCCATGGCCGCAAGGCGTACCGGCACCCGCTGGTCGGCCTGTTGGAGCTGCACCAGGAGAACTTCGCACTGCCGGACGGGTCGGGCAGGGAACTGCTGGTGCTGTCCGCGCCCCCCGAAAGCCCCACCGAGGACGGGCTGCGCCTGCTCGCGGGACTGGGCGCGGACAGTGACGACGAGTCCGACATCACAGCCCCACAGGGGAACCCCCGGCTGACAGATCCACTCGGAGCGGGAAAGATCAGGTCTCATGAACCCCGCAGAGACAATCCATCCACCGATCTACGAACGTCTGGTCCGCGAACGCGGTGACGTCCTGGCCGAAACCCGTACGGTGGCCGAGCAGGCCCAGCACGAGGCGCGACAGGCGCTGGACTGGAGCGGGGTGCGGCGCTCTCACGAGAGAAGGCAAGAAAGTTCGTTCTCCGCCTTCGGCTGAGCGGCCTTCTGCCGAGCGGCCTTCGGCTGAGGGCAAGGACCGGGTACCGGATACGTCCGGTACCCGTCGTGGATGAACCTGGCAGGGCCCCGGGCGGTGGCGCTCACCACACCGGGCGTACGAGGTCCGGGGTCAGGGACGCCAGGCCGGGGGCGCCCAGCAGGGCGAGAGCCAGTTCCGTCTCCCGGTGCAGGGCGCGCAGGGCGGCGGTGACGCCCTCGGCGCCGTCGGCCGCCAGCCCCCAGACGTAGGGGCGTCCGATCGCCACGGCGTCCGCGCCGAGCGCCAGTGCCTTCACCACATCGGTGCCACGGCGGATGCCTCCGTCGACGATCACCGGCACCCGGCCCGCCACCGCGTCGGCGACGGCGGGCAGCATGGTGAGGGGAGCGATCGCCGTATCGAGGTTGCGGCCGCCGTGGTTGGACATCCACACCCCGATTCCGGACTCGGCGGCCCGGCGGGCGTCATCGGGGCGCACGACGCCCTTCGCCAGGACCGGCAGTCCGGAGACCGTGCGCAGCCATTCGAGGTCGGCCCAGCCTACGCCCGGGTCGATCCGCGGGTCGTGGATGCCCCGGTGCGCGGGGTCGGGGCCGTCCTGGTCGGGTGACGCTCCAACACCGGCCAGATTGGCGGGAGTTCCGTGGGAGGGGAGCGCGAATCCGTTGCGCAGGTCCCGTTCCCGCAGCCCGGTGACCGGGGTGTCGACGGTGACGACGCAGGCGGTGGCTCCGGCCGCCCGGGCCCGTCGCACCAGGTCCTCGGTGAGCGCCCGGTCCCTTTGCACATAGAGCTGGAACCACCACGGTCCGGTGGCCGCGGCGCCGATCTCCTCCAGCGTCAGGGTGGAGAAGGTGCTCACCGTGGTGAGCGCTCCCGCGACGGCGGCGCCCCGTACGGTGGCCGCTTCCGCCTCGGGGTGGAACAGGCCGTGCGAGGCCGTCGGGGCGAGCAGTACCGGCGAGAGGAGTTCGGTGCCGTAGAGGGTGCTGCGGGTGTCCACGCCCGACGTGCCGGTGAGGACGCGGGGCAGCAGGGCCAGCCGCTCGTACGCCTCGGCGTTCCAGCGGACCGTCCGTTCGTCCGCGGCGCCGCCCTCCAGGTAGTCGTAGGCGGCGGCCGGCAGCACCTCGCGGGCGGCGTCGTGGAAGTCGGCCAGGGTTATGCGCCCGGGGCGCGGCGGGGCGGTCGTCACAGCGCTCCTTGGTCCGCGACGCGGACGCGCAGGTGGAAGGTGAGACGGTCGATCGCCTCCCGGGCGGCGGACAGGGCCTCTTCGGCGGTCGGCGCCACCGCGCGGGCGTGGGCGACCCGCGATTCGGAGGATTCCAGGGTGCCGATGGTGGCGTCGGCGGAGACCAGCGACTGCACTTCCGTGACGCCGGGCACCTCACGGGCCTCGTCGAGGCCCGTGGTCGTGGCGAGCACTCCGGGGGCCGGCAGGGCGGCGAACCAGATCGCCGAGCTGCGAGGGGTGCGCGGTTCGGCGAGGGTGGCGCGGATGCCGGGCAGGACCTGCTCGCCGAGGGTGTGCCGGATGAGGCAGTCGGCGATGTCGACGCCGGTCACGTCGTGGGCCAGGGCCGGGATTTCGTCGCCGCCCATGCGCACATGTGTCTCGATCACCTGGGGCCCGGCGTCACCGAGGACGACCTCGGTGTGGGTGGCCCCGTTCTCGATGCCGAGGGCGTTCAGGATCCGTTCCACGTAGTCGTGGACCTGCTTCTGCTGGGCGGGGCCGAGCGGGGCGGGGCTCACGTGGCCCAGTTCGACGAAGTTCACCGGATCCGAGTACTTGCGGGTGATCGCGACGATCTGGTGGTCGCCCGCCTCCGAGAAGGCCTCGACGCTGAACTGGGGGCCCTCGTGGAACTGTTCCACCAGGACCTCGGTGCCGTGGAGGTCCCCCAGTTCGCCACTGGCGCGTGCGAAGGCGGCGGGGGCCTCCTCGATGTCGCGGACCAGGGCGATGCCCTTGCTGAAGGAGCCGCCGGCCGGCTTCACGATGCAGGGGGTGCCGTGCGCGGCGAGGAACGCCCGCAGTTCGTCGGCGTCGGAGACCGAGGCCGAGGCGGTGGAGTCGACTCCGGCCTCGCGCAGCCGGACCCGCATCGCGTACTTGTCGTGCACGAGGGCGACGGTGTTCGGGGAGTGCGCGGCGAGCCCCAGCGCCTGGCCGACGGCCGCGCACTTGTCCTGGTCGCGTTCGCCGAAGGCCACGATCCGGGTGAACGGGTCGCGGGCGTGGACGGCCTCGGCGAGTTCGACCCATTCGTCGGCCGGGGCTTCGGGGCGCACCCCGATGATCCGGGTGTGTTCCGTCGTCTCACGGAGTCTGGAGAGGTAGTCCAGACGGCAGATGACGCTAGTCCGGGTGCCGGGCCGGGAGCGGCGCAGACGGGTGGGGAGGTCTCGGCCGCTGCCGATGACCAGGACGTGCTCGGACATGCAGGTTCACCTCGTCGGGAGTGGGTGTGCGGGGCTTCTCACAGGTGGGCGAGCCAGTCGTGGGGGTCGTCCGTGCGGCCGTGGACCACGTCCTGGAAGGCCTGGCGCAGTTGCCGGGTGATGGGTCCGCAGCCGGCCTCGGCGACGGGGCGGTCGTCGACGGAGGCGATCGGGACGATCTCGGCGGCGGTGCCGGTGAGGAACGCCTCGTCGGCGACGTAGAGCTCACTGCGGGTCAGGCTCTGCTCCCGCACCTCGTGGCCGAGGTCGCGGGCGAGCGTGATGACGGTGTCCCGGGTGATGCCGGGCAGGATGTTGTCACTGACCGGCGGGGTGACGATGACCTCGTTCCGTACCGCGAAGACGTTGGCCGCGGACGCTTCGGCCACGTGTCCGGCGGGGGTGAGCATCAGGGCGTCGTCGTAGCCGGCGCGGACCGCGGCGACCTTGGCCAGTGCGGAGTTGACGTAGGCGCCGGTGGCCTTGGCCAGTGGCGGCACCGCGTGGACGCCGTTGCGCTGCCAGCTGCTGACCATCAGTCGGCAGCCCTCCTGCTCGGCCTTCTCGCCCAGGTACGAGCCCCAGGGCCAGGCCGCGATGGCGACCCGCGCGCTGTCGAGGCGGGGGGCGACGCCCATGGTGCCGTATTCGAGGTAGACCAGGGGGCGCAGGTATCCGCTCTCCAGGCCGGTGCGGCGCAGGAGTTCGAGGCTCGCCTCGGTGAGTTCGTCGACGGTGAAGCCCGGATCCATGAGGTAGACGCGGGCCGAGTCGTGCAGGCGCTGGAGGTGTTCCCGCAGGCGGAAGACGGCGGGGCCCCGGTCCGTCGGGTAGGCGCGGATGCCTTCGTAGACGCCCCATCCGTAGTGCAGGCTGGGGGTCAGGACGTGCACCTGGGCCTGGTCCCAGGGGACGAACTTGCCGTCCATCCAGATGTCGCTGGTGGGCGTGAGCTTCATCGTGCGGCTCCGTAAAGCGTGGGTGAGGGCGGGGTGGGACGGGACGGAAGGGGGGTGGCCGGGCCGCCGACGCGTTCGAGGCGGCGCTCGATGCTGCGCGACTGGAGGTCCAGCACATCGCGGTAGGTCGCGTTGTCCGGCCCCTGGAAGGCGAACCAGCCCCAGCGGGGCTGGAGTTCACAGCCCCGCTGGAACTTGGCCTCGTAGGTGGCGAGCCCGTAGTGGATGCGGCGGATGCCGTTCGCCAGGGCCCAGCGGGTGGACTCGTGATAGGTGAGGGCGAGGTAACAGCCCGCGGCCTCGGGGGCGAAGCCCACCGTGCGCAGGAAGAGCGAGTCGCCCGCCCTGAGGTACAGCGCGAAGCCCAGCATCCGGTCTTCGTGGACGGCGCCGAGGACGACGCACGACGTTCCGACCTCTTCCCGCAGGGCATCGAAGTCGCGGCGTACGCGCTCGTACCCTCCGGGCAGACCGTACTTCTCGCGGTGCGCCACCTGGAGGTCGATCACCGTGTCGTCGAGGGCCGCGGGGCCGACGGTGGCCACGGCACGGAAGCCGTCCTGCTCGAACTGGCCTACTTCCTTGCGCAGTTGCCTGCGGCGGCGGCTGCTGAGCCCGGCCACGTAACTCTCCCAGTCGTCCGCGTTCAACTGGTGCACGGCGTCGGCTCCGAGGAGGGCCGCGTGATATCCGGCGCGGGTGGCCGAGGCGTCCACGTCCTCGGCCTCGGGCTCGCCCACGTACAGCAACGCGGTGCTGCGGCAGCCCAGTTGGGCCGCCGCCTGCTGAACGAGGGCGGGGAGTGCGGCCATCACCGCACGGCGCTGCTGTGGGGAGCGCCCCTGGGCATGCGCGACGCCGTGGTGGTTGCCGAAGGTGGCGAGGGCGAGCGAGGGGTAGTGGTCGGCGCGGTCCTCGGGCAGGGAGGCGGTCAGCCGGTCCCAGTGCTCGCGTTCGGCCGGGTCGAGGAGTTCGGGTTCGGCCATGGGCGAGGCGGTGCCGGCCAGGCGCGGGGCGTCGTAGAAGAGCAGGCCGCCGGCCCGGGGGGTGAGGAGCAGCGTGGCGAGTGCCACCGGCCTTTCCCCTTCGAGCACTTGGAGGCAGTGGGTGTCGTGGAGGTCGGTGCGCGCGGTGAAGCGCAGCCATCGGGGGTCGTCCCAGATGAGGTCCGCGTCGTCGTGGCCGCTGATGTCTTCCGGCGCGAGCAGGCGGGCCGTGTACGGGCCGTCCTGGAGCGTGGCCGTCGACGTCGCGGTCATCGCGCGCCTCCTTCGGCCGGTCCGGATCCGGCCGCGACCGGGACGGGCTCGTCGGCGTCCTCCCAGCCGAAGCCCGCGCCGACCAGCTGCGCGGTGGCGTCGAGCCTGCCGTCGAGGGCGGCGGGGTCCGGGTCGGTCACCACCCAGGTGGCGAGGAAGTCGCCGGATTTGCGCAGCCGGTAGCGCTCCCCGCTCCAGTCGTCGCCGACCTCGGTGTTGAGGGCGAAGTCCTGTGCTCCGGGAGGTGCTTCGGGCAGCCGAAGGACCCGGCCGTGGCGCGGCGGGATACCGCAGAAGGCGGCGCGCGGGGCGGTGCTCGCGTGATCCCGTACGGTGTCGAGCGCGACGGGCAGCCCGCACTCCACGCGGGCCCACAGTTCCCTCGGGTCGGTGCCGAGGATGTGGCGGAGCATGGCCGGGATGGGGCCGCCGCCGATGCGGGCCGCCACCTCGCACAGCACGATCCGGCCCTCGTCGGTGACGAAGAACTCGGCGTGCGCGCAGATGGTGTCGGGCGAGGGCAGCGCGTCGATCAGGCGCCATGTCTCGCCGACCAGGCGCTCGTGGAGCGGATCGGCCGGGTCGAGGTTGCGGGAGCCGAGCGGGGCGTCGTCCCAGTGGGTCAGACAGCCGGCTCCGGTGTAGCGGGAGGCGACGGCCGCGACGTGCTTGCCCTCCACCCGGAAGACGTCGACGTGGTGCAGGGCGCCCTCGATGAACTCCTCGACCTCGTAGGCACCGCCCGCGACGGGACCGGCGAGGGCGTGCGCCTGGCCGGGTGCGTCGAGCACGTGCACGCCCGAGGATCCGGAGCCGCTCCTCGGTTTGACGACGACGCGGCCGGGGTGGGCGGCCATGAAGTCCGTGATGCCCCGCACATCGGCGACGGGCGCGTAGGCGGGCACGGGTATGCCCGCGGTGCGCGCGTACTGCTTCATGAGGACCTTGTCGCGGTACGCGGCGGCCGCCGTGGTGTCGAGGCCGGGGAGCCCCAACTCCCTTCGCAGCAGGGCGGCTCGCTCGACGTCGGCCTCGGCGAGGGCCAGCACGGCCCGGGGGCGGTGCCTGCGGGCGGCTTCGCGGGCGGCGGCGAGCACGGCGTCGTCGCTCGTGTAGTCGGCGACGGTGACGACCTCCGCGAAGCCGGGGCCGACGGAGGCGCCGGCGGCGGTGACCGCGACGAGCCGGCCCGCCTCCTCCGGCAGCCACTGCGCGAACGGCAGCCCGGCCTGTCGCGGGCTGATCAGTACGAGGATCACGCGGAGACCTCCTGCGGCCCGGCGACGCCGAGGCGTGCGGCCAGCTCGTCGAGAGCCGCCGCGGTGCCCGCGTCCAGGGGGATGCCGTGTGTCTCCCGGTGCTGCTCGTGGGCGCGTTGGGGGTCGCCGGGGGCCAGCACCGGCCGGTCCGTCGCCGGGGTCGAGGTGCGCACCGTGGTCAGCAGGTCCTTCAGCCCGGTGGCGAAGGTGTCCGTGCCGGTGAACGCGGCCGGGTCGAGGGCGAGCACCAGGTGCCCGATGCCACGGCTCTCGCCCGGGCTGCCCGCGCCGACCTGGGAGAGCCGCCAGTCCGGTGCGCCGCCGGTGAGGACGGCGCCGAGCAGGGTGACCGCCATGGCAAGGCCCTGGCCCTTGTAGCCGCCCAACGGGGAGAGCGCGTACGCCTCGTCGGGGTGCGCGGTGGGCCGCCCCTGGAGGTCGGTCGCCCAGCCGCTGTCCAGGTCGCGGCCCTCGGTCCGGCGCTGCTTCACCTCGCCGAAGCAGACCTGGCTGGTCGCCATGTCCAGGGCGAATTCCTCGTCGCCGCCGCCCGCCGCCACGCTGATGGGGTTGGTGCCGAACAGCGGCTCGACGCCTCCGTACGGCGCCACCCTGGAGGCGGCCGAGGTGACGGCGATGCCCACCAGGCCCGCGCGGGCCAGAGTGCGCGTGTAGACGGAGGCCGCGCCGAAGTGGTTGGAGTTGCGGACGCCGACGGCGGCGACCCCGAACCGCGCGGCCCGTTCGGCGGCGAGCCGTGCGGCCGAGAGCCCGGCCAGTACGCCGAGGGCGCCGTCGGCGTCCAGGAGCAGTCCGGCACCGCGGTCCCGCACGACGGCCGGGGCCGCCGTCGCCTTGGCCACTCCGGTGGACAGCTCCGCGAGGTACTGCGGGAGCAGGCGCAGGCCGTGCGTGTCGATGCCGCGCAGCGATGTGGTGACCAGCGCGTCCGCCACCTGCTCCGCCTCGGCCGCGGGCAGGCCCCGCTCGGTGAGTGCCGCCCGGGCGAGGGTGCGTGCCCGTGCCGCGTGGATCGTGCGGCCCGTGGCGGGCGGGGCGGCCTCGGCGTGGGGTGTCCCGGTCGGTTCTTCGGTGATCAACGGGTGCTCCTGTGCACGAAGTGGTTGAGGCCGGTCTCCGGCAGGTCGAGGGGCCGGCCGAGGACGTCGAAGCCGTGCTTGCGGTAGAAGCCGATGGCCGCGTCGGGGACGTGGCCCCACACGGTGTCGGCGCCGTCGAGGGCGGCGAGGGTGAGGGCGGTGCGCAGGAGCGCGGTGCCCGCGCCGGTGCCCCGTACCTCGTCGAGCGTGGCCATGCCGGACAGGCGCCGACCGCGGCCGGGCCGTGCCTTCGGCACGGTGTGTCCGGCCGGCGGGTCCTCGGCGTACAGGGAGGCGGCGCCCACCGTGCGGCCCCGCAGCAGAGCGGCGAGGTGGCGGGTGTCGGGGTGCTCGTCCCGCGCGTCCGTGGTTCCCGGCGGGACGGTCGTGGAGCTCGGCACCTCCCGGCGGACCGGGTGCAGGCGGGCGGCCGGGACCTGGTGGACGTACCAGCCGTGGGCCGCGGGGTCCGGGAGGTAGCCGGAGCCGGGGCGGTCGGGCAGGTCGACGCGGCCCGTGCCGTCGAGCGTGAGGCCGTGTCCGGTGTCCACCGCGAGCAGGTCGACCACGTCGACGTCGAGGTGGTCGACCAGACCGCCGAGGTGCGCGGTGGCGGAGACACCGGCGGCGGACTCGGGCATGCAGCCGAGCATGGTGACCAGGCCGCGTTCCCGGGCCGCTCGCAGCAGTGCGAGGGCCGGGGTGATGCCGCCCGACTTCATGGGCTTGACGTTGATGCCGTGGAAGGCGACGGCGCAGGCGTCCAGGTCGGCCGGGGAGGTGATGCTCTCGTCGGCGATGACGGGGATCGGGCTGAGTTCCTTGAGGGCTCGGGCGTCGTCCCAGGCGGCGCGCGGGTAGGGCTGCTCGATCAGCGTCACCCCGAGGCTGTGCAGGTCCGGCAGGGCGGGAACGAGCCGGGCCGGTGCCCAGCCGCAGTTGCCGTCGATGAGGAAGGGCGCGTCCGTCTCGCGGCGCAGCTCCCGCAGGATCCCCAGGTCGCCGGGGTCGGCGAGTTTGACCTTGTACGCGTGCCAGCCCGGCCGTTCACGCAGTTTGCCGAGCATCGCCTCGGGGGTGTCGAGGCCGATGCTGTAGCTGGAGCGCAGGCCCTGCGGCCGGTCCAGGCCGAGGGACTTCCACAGCGGGACCCCGAGCAGGCGGGCCCGCAGGTCGTGGATCGCGGAGTCGAGCGCCGCGAGCACGAAGGGGGACGCGGGCAGCGCCGCGGCGAGCCGGCGCCAGACCGCGTCGGCGCCGCCGGGTCCATCGAGGTCCAACTCGGCGAGCAGGGGCGCCGTCCGCCGCAGATCGGCGTGCATCCGGTCCAGGCCGGAGTTGTAGTGGTCCGTCATGAAACAGGACGCCTCGCCGTAGCCGGACACGCCGTCCTGCTCGGCCTCGACGATCACGGTGCGCGTCATAGGGATGGCCTCCCGCGCGGAACGCCACAAGTGACGCTGCGTCAGGGCGGTTTCGTGCGCGGTGATCCTCACAGTTCGCCCGCAGGCGACGGTTGGGGCGCCTCGGCGTCCTTCGCTCCGGGGAACCAGGAGCCCAGGGCGGGGCGCAGGTCGTCGAACCACTCCGCCTTCGGGTCGTACTGGGCGAAGAACTGCCGTCCCACCAGCCGGGAGTCGCGGGCCTGGAGCAACCGCAGCGAGAAGACCCGCTCCCCCGCGACGGTGCTGACGGAGTCGAGGAGCACCTTTCCGGGAGAGGCCGACATCACCGGGCCACGGGCGGAGCGGGCAAGGCCCGAGACCCCTCGGATGGCGTCGTTGTAGATGTCGAGGGCCTTGGCGAGCGGGACTCCGAAGTAGCTGCGGGCACCGGTGTCCCGCTCGACGAACATGTAGTACGGCACGACGCCCAGCTCCACGAGCTGCTGCCACATCCGGGACCAGTCGTCGGCCCGGTCGTTGACGTGGGCGATCAGCGGAGCCTGGGCGCGGATCACCGCGCCGGTCGACCGCACGCGGGCGATGGCCTCCCGCACGACGGGGGTCTCCAGCTCCCTGGGGTGGGAGAAGTGCGCCATCACCGCGACGTGGCGGCCGGCCGCGACACAGCGTTCCAGCAGCCGCAGCAGCTCATCGGCGTCGGCGTCGGAGGTGAACCGGGCCGGCCAGTACGAGAGCGCCTTGGTTCCGAAGCGCAGGGTGCGCACGCTCTCCATGGCCGGGTCGAGCAGCGGCTCGATCCAGCGCTTCAGGACCGCCGTCTTCATGATCATCGGGTCGCCGCCGGTGAACAGGACGTCGGTCACCTCGCGGTGGGCCGCCAGGTAGCCCGTGAGGTCGGCGGGCGAGCGCAGGGCCTGCCGGAGTTCGGCCACGCCGACGAACTGGGCCCAGCGGAAGCAGTATCCGCAGTACGCGTGGCAGGTCTGCCCCTGGGAGGGGAAGACGAGGAGGGTCTCGGCGTACTTGTGCTGGAGCCCGTCGAGCCTGCGTCCGTCCAGGGTCGGCACATTGGCCTCGAGCTGGTCGCCCGGGTGCGGGTTGAGGAGTTCCTGGGCGTCGGCGGCGGCCTTGCGCAGGACATCGCGCGGCGCGCCGCTGTCGTGGAGCGCCGCGATGCCGTCGAACACCTCCGGCGGCAGCATGTCGCGGTGCGGGAAGGTGAGCCGGAAGATCGGGTCGTCGGGCGCCGCCGACCAGTCGATGAGCTGGTCGGCGACGTACTCGTTCACTTTGAAGGGCAGCACGGAGGAGACGACCCGCAGGTCGCGCAGGTACTCGTCGGACATCCCGCGGTCGGCAGCGAGCGCCGCCAGGCGTTCGTGGGAGTAGGTCTTCACACGGAATCCTCAAAGGTCCTCGGTGGCGGGGCATCCGCCACCCGTCGTTGCGAGGGCGGCGTCAGGAGGCGATGTGGGAGCGGGACCAGTCGAAGTCCACCTGGTCGGCCACGCCCATCTGCTCCACCAGGGAGTACAGGCCGGTGTAGTCACGGACCAGCCGGCCCCGGCCCGCTTCCGCCTGGCAGTCCGCGAGCATCTCGTGTCCGCCGGGGATGTCCGCGAGGTCGACGATCCGGTGCCAGGTCGAGTAGTCGTTGGCCACGAAGGCGTCCAGACCCTCCATCAGCATGTCGAGGAAGTACCGGCGCCGGGGGGCGTCGAGGTGGTGGTAGACCATCTCGGCGAGCACGTGCGAGATGGACGCGTGACAGTACTCGTCGCGGTTGTGCAGCTTCGCGGTCGTGCTGTTGATCGGCTGGATCGCGGTGTCCTCGGCGAGCAGGTCGAGGTAGGCGTTGATGGAGATCTCCGAGACCGTGGCGAAGGCCAGCGTCGTCAGGGACTTCTCCGCGCGGTCCCCGGCCCGGTCCCGCAGCTCCTGGTGGACGCGGGCGGTGTGGGAGAGGGGCAGCGCGGCGTCCGGCAGGGCGTGGCCCCGGCGGCGGCGGGTCACCGCACTCGCGTTGAGGTGCATGAGCGTGTGGTACTGCTCGTCGACCATCGCCTGGGCCAGCGACAGGTTGAGCGCCTCCCCGCTGAGGCCCGGGTACTCGCCCTCCATGACCAGGGCGAAGGCCGGGTTGGCCACCTTCTGCTCGGCCATGACGGTGTGGCGGTTGTAGGCGATCCATGCCCAGCTCAGCAGTTCGGACCGCTTCTCCGGGTCCAGGGCCAGGTAGGTCGGGTGGTCGTGGAACGGCAGGATCTTCTCGGGGTAGTCGGCCCGCGAGACGTCGAAGAGCTCGTCGAGGTCGGGCTCGTCGCGCTTGACGGTGGCCCGGCGGTGCCAGTTGCCGACGAGCCGGCGGATCACGGCGTTCTCCACCGGGTCGTTCGGGTCGAAGGAGGGCACGCCCTCGGGGAGCGGGGGGCCCGGGACTTCCTGCGCGACGGCCTCGTCGGGACCGCCTTCAAGGGTGGGGGAATCTCGGTTCATCACATTCCTCACAGGGGGCAGCGGTGGTGCCGGCCTGGCACCACTGAGGTCGGGGGCCACCTCGTGGTGGCGGGGGTGGGGCCGCGGCCGTGCTCAGGACTCCTGGAGCCAGTAGCGCGTCAGGTGGCGCCGCGCGTCGCTGTAGGAGGAGCGGGCGTGCAGCATCCGGTGGTTGTCCCAGACGAGAATCGAGTTCTCGGGGATGAGGACGGACACCTTGTTCTCGCGGAAGAACGTCTCGGCCCGCACGGCCAGTTCGGCTCCCAGCGCACCCAACGGCAGTTCCTCGGCGGGTACTTGGGCGTCGACCGGGGGGTCGTAGTGGCCGGCCGTCAGCAGGTTGTAGCTGAAGCGGACGATGTCGCGGCCCTCGACGGTGCGCTCCACCACGGGGCGGCGCACTCCGGTGGTGCCGGTGCCTCCGGTGTTGTGGCCCACCCAGTCGATGCTCTCGCCGTGCACCACCTCGCGCTCGGCCTGGCTGAGGGACGCGGCGAAGGCATAGGCGTCGGCGAGCTCGGTCTGTCCGCTGCCGCACTTCGCCTGGACCCGGCAGTGCAGGGCGAGATAGCGGGGCGGCGGGTTCCAGCCCGGTGCCTCGGTGTGCACGAGAATGGTGTTGGTGCTCTTGGAGTACCGCCGGTCTTCGAAGCCGGGGGCGGCCTTCACCTGGTAGCGCAGCTGCCCGTCGTACTGCGGTATCAGTGTGCCGAGGTCACGCAGCGCCTCGGCGGCCTCTTCGTCGGTGGTGAAGCCCTCCAGCAGGGTGTAACCCTGGTCGAGGAGCTCCTGGGTGCGAGGGGTGATGGCAGTCGTCATGGTCTGTGCTGCTCCATGTCAGTTCCTGGGATGGGGACGCATGGGCCGGGCGCGGAGGGCGGGGGTCGCGACGCCGCCGGCGGGAGGGTCCGGCGCCGGGCGCGCTGTGGCGACCGCGATGACCGGTGCGGGTCGGCCCAGGGTCGTCCGTGAAGGGTGGTGCGTCATCGGGGCCGGCCGTCGTGTACTCGACCGGTCCTGCGGGGAGGCGCTGACCTGGGCGCGCTTCGTGCGGACGCGCCCCGAGGAAGGCGCACGCTCCTCGCGATGGGGCTGGAGCGCCGGGGCTCAACTGCCCCAGGTCACGTCGTCCTCGCCGTTCCGGCCGGCTTGGGTGTGAGCCGGGTTGGCGTCCGGCGCGGTCACGGCCGACGGGCCGTCGGCACGGACCTGGGTCACGGAGGGAGTACCACCCGAGAAGGCCGTCTGAGCCAGGAAGAGGGCGCTGAGCGCGATGCAGCCGGAAGCGACGGTCCTGAAAGTCGGGGTGAGTCTCACTGAAGGACCTTTCTTCGGTGAATTGCCTTCTGTACTTTCGGCGAACGGCCGGCGTCTACGAGGATCGCTTGTGGCTGTTCCCGCCTCGCCGGTACGACTACTCTGCCAACTCGCCGGTCGCTCCGGAAGGGGAACCCGGTGGACGGAACATGTTGTGTCCTATCCCGTCCAATGGCGACGGCGCGGCCAGGATGTCCCAGTACTCCGGAACGAGCACCACACCGCAGGAGGCCATCCGGAAGGGCGCCAGTTGGGAATGCGTGGCGAGTGCGCGCGTGCAGACGGTGGCGGCCCCCAGCTCCGCGACGGCCAGGGTGGGGGCGACGAGAAACAGACCGAGGACCGGCCCGTCGGTGTCGCCCGGGTGCACGCTGACGTGCTCCAGGCCGTCGTCGGGGTCGGCGCAGTCCATCAGCAGAGCCGCCGTCCCACCGGGCAGCGGCACATCCGGTGGCCCGTCCAGTCGGACATGTACGAGGTACATCGTTCCCCCTTCCCCATCACGCGTGTTCGCGTACCGTGGCTCACTGGTCCCGGCCGGAACACGCCCCGCCCACAGGCCAGTTGACCTCACGTGAACCCTTGAGGCCCCTCCGCCCGCCGCCCACGACGTCGGACACCCCCGCGTCGGCCGCTCCACCAGGCGCGTTCGGATCCGGCAAGTACCGTGCGGGGTCGGCACGTTCACCGGCCAGGAACACCGAGGCGGCACCCCGGCACCGGCGGACTCCGACAGGGCGCCCCCCACGCCTCTTGTCCGTCAAGGTAGTTGAAGCATTCGACGGCAGCACCGGGCGACCCCCGCGACGTCGTGGCCGGCCCGGCGACAGTGACGGGCGAGTCCTGCCCGTGCGCCGGGGTTCCGGGATCGGGGCCGATCTCAACTGCGGTGACCGCGGGGACCGGTAGTCCGTCCGGCATCCGACTGACCATTGATACACCACCAATGAAGACATGGGGACCCTTTTCCGGACGCCCACCACCGGAGCCCCCGGGGCCGCACTTTCCCCGTTCCGCGGTACCGGACGGCATTCCCTCGCCGGTCGCCCCGCGCGCCCAACTACGCCCGTTCTGCCCTGTTCTACGACTGGCCGATGAATGCAGTGGCCGATACCGTCCAGACCGAAAGGGTTGATCCCGCCCGTTCGCCGATCGCATCGTGTTCTGCGTGTGCGACGCCGCGAATTCCGCGAGAGGCGGATATCCGGGGCGGGTCGACGCCGTAATTCCGCGTCGATTCCCTTTGTGCGACTTGCGCCTTTCGAAGTCGTCCCACGGCGCGAGAAATCCAGAACGACCGGCAGAGGCGGTAGCCCCATGACGAATGCCACGACCCAAGCGGCACCCGTCCGCCCCTCTCCCCTGGCGTTCCGCATATTCCTCGGCGGGCAGAGCGTGTCCCTGATCGGCGACGGCCTCGCCATTCTCGCGATCCCTCTGCTGGTCCTCGAGGTCAGCGGCTCACCGTACGCCGCGGTGATGGCCGCCATCCCCCGTACCGTCGGCTATCTGCTGGTCGGCCTGCCCGCCGGTGCGCTGGTGGACCGGTTGAATCCCCGCAACGTCATGCTCGCCATGGACGTCGTACGGTTCGGTGTCTTCCTCACCCTCGCCGTGCTCTCGGCCTCCTCGCACCTGTCCGTCCCGGTGATCCTCGCCCTGGCCTTCGTGGCGGCGGGGGCCGGCGTGTTCTTCGAGACCGCGCTGACGGTGGCGGTACGGGACCTGGTCGAGGAGGAACGGCTCGTACGGACGAACTCCCTTCTGGAGGCGGCGAACCAGGGGGCACAGATCATCGGCCCGGGGCTGGTCGGTGTGCTGTCGGCCCTGTGGGGCCTGCAAGTGGCCCTCCTCGTCAACGCCTGCACCTTCGCCGTGTCCTTCGTCACCGTCCTTCGCGTACTGGACGGCAGGGACCGCGCGGGCCGGGCTCCCACCCCGCCGCTGCGAGCGGCGCTGCGCGGGGTGGGCGGGGACCTCGCCCAGGGCTTCCGCTGCCTGCGGTCCCTGCGCGTCGTCCTCGTGGTGACCTGCCTGCAAGCGAGCGCCAACCTGTTCCTCGCCGTCGGCTATCTCCTGGTGTTCTACCTGCGCGACACCCTCCACCTCGGTGCCTCCGCCGCGAGCGCGGTCGTCGCGGCGGGCGGCGTGGGCGGGGTGCTCGGCACGGCGGTGGCGCTCCGGGTCGGCCGCAGGATGCGGCACGAAACGCTCATCGCGCTCAGCGCGGCCTGCCTGGGCACCACACTGGCCTGCCTCGGGGTCGCTACATCCCTGGTGCCCCTGCTGTTGCTGAATCTGCTCCTCGGCGGTTCCACGGTGACGGCGGTGGTGCTCATCCGCACCCTGCGCCAACGCCTCGTCCCCCGGGCCCTGTTGGGCCGAGTCACCGCCACGGCCAGGGTGGCCGCGCTCGCGGCGAGCCCGGTCGGAGCGCTTGCCGGCGGTGCGCTCACCACCCTCAACCACGGGAACCCCCGGCCGGTGTTCATGGCCGCCGGTGTACTCAGCGTCCTGACGACCGTTGCCGCCTGGACGCTCGGGCTGCGCGCCGGGTCGTCCAGCACGCCCGGCACGGAGCAGGAGCCCGACCGTGGGGCGACCGCCCCCGGCACACCTGCGGCCGAGGCCGGCGGAACACCTTAGCCGCCGTCGCCCTCCAGCATTCGCCGACCGGTCGGGAATCCAGTAGCTGACGCAGCGTCAACTATGCTGCGCCCGCGCCCTCTTCGCGAGCGCGGCGCAATGCCGTGTCGTGCCGCGTCGTGCCGTGCCTTGCCGCCGCCCGGAGTGCCTCGCCGCGCCGGGATGCGCCGGGGTGTGCCGTACGGGTGAGCCCGGCGCCGGTGCGTTCCCTGCCGTCGGGTGCATCACCCCATGATCTGCGGGCACACGGACAGCGCCCGACACCTCACGCAGCACGATCGACACGAGCGGACCAGGAAGCCACGCGGCCGAGGTCCGCATCTTCGTGTGCGCCCCCTTCGGGGCGGAGCCCGTGGCCGACCGAAGGGAGGCGGAGTGACAACAGGTGAAGCACCCGTCAGCGGAGCATGAATTCCGGTGCGCCGGCGAGCTGGCCGGGGGTCGACGGAACGCGACCACGGGACTGGCTCCCACCAGGCACGACGGGTCGACCCGGCCACTCCCGGTGGTGATCTGGGGCCGAAAGATGACCTTGACAAGATCACGCACGCAACGGAAGTTCATTCCATGCCCCATGCACTCACCGGCAGTCGTCGCAGCGTGTCCGCAGGACCGCCCAGAGACTGATCGCCCCGGCAGACACGCGCGTCGCGGAGATCACCGCGCCGACCCTCCACCGCCCTTCATGGACACGATCACCGATCGGGGAACACACCTCATGCTGGCCGTACTTGGACTCGACACGGATACCGAACGCGTCTACCGCGCCATGCTGGCCCACCGCGACGACGGGATATCCGCCCTGTCCCAGCGGCTCGCGCTGCCCGAGGACAAATTGCGCGACTGCCTCGACCGGCTCCACGCCCTCGCGCTCGTCCGGCCGTCCGGCCAGGCCGAGTCCGCCTTCCGCGTACTGGGACCGGAGCAGGCCATGAGCCTGCTGCTCGCCCGCCAGCAGGCCGAGCTCGCCGCCCATCAGGAACGCGTCGAGACCGCCCGGGCCGCCGCCGCCCAACTCGTCGCGGAATGCTCCTCGTTGCACAGACCCTCCGCAGGCCTGCGCACGGAGGAACTGACCGGTGCCGAGGAGATACGCGACCGGCTGGCGCGGCTCGCCGCCGACGTCCGGCACGAGATCATGACCCTGGCCCCGGGCGGAGCCCACACGGAGAGCGACCTCGAAGCCAGCCGAGGGCCGAACGCGACCTTGCTGGAACGCGGTGTCACCGTCCGGACCGTCTACCTCGACAGCATCCGCAACCACCAGCCCACGCTCCACCACGTGCAGTGGCTGGGCCGGCGGGGCGGTCACGTCCGTACGGCTCCCAGCCTGCCGATCAGGATGATCATCGCGGACCGCAGCGAGGCGGTGCTCCCTCTCGACCCCGCGGACGCGAGCAAGGGTGCCGTGGTCCTCACCGGGCCGGGCATCCTCATGGCCCTCTGCGAGCTGTTCGAGAGCACCTGGCAGGCCGCCACACCCTTGGTGCCCACGGTGGAACGCGACCCCGACGGCCTGACCCCCCAGCACCGCGAGGCCCTCCGGCTGCTCGCCCAGGGATTCAAGGACGAGGCCATCGCCAAGCGCCTCGGGGTTTCCACCCGCACCGCCCGCCGCTTCGCGGCCGAACTCATGGACGCCCTGGAGGCACGCAGCCGTTTCGAGGCGGGTGTCCACGCGGTCCAGAACGGCTGGCTCCCCGCACACCGCACCTGACGGCCGCACGGCGAGGGGCCCCGGCACCGGCATCCGGTGCCGCACGGTCCGGTCGTGCACCCCCGGCGCGGCCGCCGAGCTGTGTCATGCACCCCGGCGCGGCCGCCGGGATCGTGCACCCCGGCGGCGGCTGCCGAGTTGTCGCGGCGGTTGCGGCGTGCGGGCAACTCCCTTACGGGCCAAGCCTTTCAGCCCGGAAGGAGCTCGGACAGCCGGACGAGGACGGCGTCGATCTCAGCCGGTTCCAGAGCCACGAGTTCGAGGAACAGCTCCTCCGCGTCCGGCCGGCCGGGCATGACCCAGATCGATGGTGCGCCCACTCGCAGCGCGGTCACCAGCGCCGCGGCATCCATTCCCGCTACGGCGGGGTCCACGTCGAGGCGGGCGCGCTCGAAGGGCAGCCCGGTCGGATCGGGGACGGACGTGGCGGCGACTCCCCGAAGCGCACCGGCCCGCACGACGAAGTCCGCGACTTTGTCGGCCTGTTGTCGCCTCCACGCCGTCATGTCCAGCTCCTGACGCGCCTCGATCGCGGCGAGGACTCCGATGACGGCCTCCTTGCTTGCCTTCATCGCACGGCCGATGCCCCGTTCCTGCGCCCGGACCGCGGCCACCAGATCGGCTCGGCCGACCACCAGTCCGGCGGTCGGTGACCCCAGGTACTTCTGTCCGCTGACGGTCACCAAGTCGGCACCCGTGCGCAGCAGTTCATCGATCCGGAAGTCCTGGGCGGCACCGTCGATGACGACAGGCACCCCGCGCCGGTGCGCGACCGCCACCGCTTCGGACAGCTCGGTGCCGGCCCCGCGCACGAGACGGGACGACACCAGCAGCAGACACGCGACATCAGGGCGCGAGAGGCCGGTCTCCAGGTCCTCCAGCGTGTAGCCCGCCTCGGTCCCCACCGCGACGGGAACCGCACCGGCCAGTCGGACGGCCTGCTCGATGGGGTGGCCGTAGTCGACCGCGTGGCCCGCCGGCAGGACGACGGCACGGGGCATCCCGGTCGTGTCGGGCAGGGCCGCGATGCGCTCCGGGGACTCCCCCGTCATCGTCGCCGCGACCGTGAGGGTGATCGCAGATGCCGTGCAGTGAACGGCGGTTCCCGCTTCCGCACCGGTGAACCGGGCGAGGGCCCGGTCGGCCGCGTCCTGCAGTTCCTCCATGACGAAGAACTCCGACAGCGCGGCGGCGACGGCGGTGGCGACGCCCTCCCCACTGCGCGAGACACCCAAGGGGGTGTACGGCCCCCGCGCATTGATGATCCGAGTGAGTCCATATGTGGCGTGCAGTCCCATGGACGACATCCTGCCCGCCCGGTGCGGTCAAGTGTCTCCTCGGGGTACTGGGACCGCAGGAGAGGCGGCGGCTCTCAGCTACATCTGGAGCAGCTGTTCCGTGATCTCCCGGTACTGCTGCAGCGCGACGCGCAGGTCCTCCGTCTCGGCCTGGGTGTCCTCGCTCTGCCAGTTCGCACGCAGGGCGCGTTGGCGTTCCCCGAGCGCGCCGCTCAGCCGGCTGACGACCTCGTCGAAGGTGCTGTCGGCCTCCTCCACCGCGTGGCGGGGGCTGTCGATGAAGCCGTTGACGGCCTGCTGGAGGCGGACGGACAGCTTGTCCCGTTCACCGGCCGGGAGCAACTGCGGCTCGAAGCCCGCGGTGCGGGGCAGGCCGTCGGAGTCGGTGAACGGTGCGCGCGGGTCCGTGCCGGGTCCGGTCTCCGGAGCTTGCGGGGTGCGGCGCTTGGGAGCGTCCGGGTGGGGAGCCGCGGGCTGCCGTGCGCGTTCGGCGTCGTACATCATCAGGTGGTGCTTCCCTTCGCGTGGCGTCGGCCGGGGATCCGCGTGCGGGGTCGTGGCCGACGTGGTGGTGCGGGAGGTACGAGCCCGAGGGGGCGGGTTGCGCGGTGGTGAGTGCGACGAAGAGACTCCGAGCCCGGGTCACGGCCTCGGGAGGCGGCCTCGGCCTCGGCCTCGGGAGGCGGCTTCCTTCGCTGAAGGCGAGGTGCCGGGTGCCCGGCCAGTCGGGCACCCGGCACCCGGTCATGATTCCGGCGGGGAGGCCGGGTTGGCTCACATCATCTGGCCCGGGCGCGGACGGCCGTAGTAACTACCCACCTCCTGGTGGTAGTCCGGGTTGCCGAGGTGCTTCTCCTTGTTGAACTCAGGGGCACCCTTGATCTGCTCCTTGGTGCGGTCGACGTAGAGCTTCTTCTCCTCGGGATCGACGCGCACCACGACCCCGGCCGGCAGGAGGACCTCCTTGCCGAAGATCCACGTGCCGGTGTCGACGACGATGTACGCGGCGCCGACGTCTTCGGAGTGTTTGTCGACCTTGCCGATGCTGCCGTCTTTCGCCTCGACCTTGTAGCCGGTCAGGTCCGTGCCCGCCTGGTAGGCGGCCACCGGCCGATAGCCCCACACGTTCTCGTCCACGGAAGTACTCCTTCTCATCGGGGTGAGCGGGGAGGGTGGGGTGCTTGGTTTCCCTCGGCCGCGACGTTGTGGCGTGGTCCGTCTCTCCCGTAGAGCGGGGGACGGACTGGCGGTGGCTACCGGTGGAACGGTCCGAGCGCGTGCGGCCGCACAGGAGGAAGCCGCTGAAGCACCATCAGAGCGATCCAGGGAAGCATGGCCGAACCTCCGGTTCGCAGGAGTGCGCTCTGCGTTCCGCGGGGTCCCGGCGAAGCGAGTGGCGGGAGGGCGCGCCCCGGAAGTCCCGTAGCGTCATGGCCCATCGCCCACCCGCCAGTCAACGGCTGTCCGCGGCCCTTGTCAACGAATCCGCACAATCCGTCATACCGGGTGCGGCACGCGGACGGGAGAGTTGGCTGCCCGGCCCCTCGCACTCAACCCGGTTGCCGGGAAGGTGAGTTGATGATGTGGGGCCGGCGCCGCCGGGGTTCACAGCACGCCGCGATGGGCTCAGTCGGTCGGCGTTACGGGTCGTCCGAGTCCCCAGGCCGGCTCAGGCGGCGGTGAGCCGGGTGCCACGGCGCCAGACGGCGCGGGTGTTCAGAGTGTCGGAGATGGTCGTGGTGGGGTCGCCGTCGACCAGGAGCAGATCGGCGCGCAGGCCTTCGGCGATGCGGCCCCGGTCGGTCAGGCCGAAGCGCCGGGCGGTGGTGGAGGTGGCCGCGCGCAGTGCCTGGGCCGGGGTGAGGCCGGCTTGCACGAGGTATTGAAGTTCGTGGTGGACGCTGGCGCCGTGGGCGAGTCCGCCGAGGAACGGCACGGGCATGGACGCATCGGTGCCTGCCAGGATGTCGACACCGGCGTCGTAGAGCGCGCGCACCGAGTCCAGCACGTCGGTGATGCTTCCCTGGGGATAGTGATTGAAGCTGCTGCGCAAGGTCTTCATCCATGCTTCGTCGAGACGGCCGGCCACCCGTGGGTCGTCGGCCAGCCGGTCGCCGGTGATGCCCATCATGGAGGCGTTCAGGACCACGCAGGGCACGACGAAGGCGCCGGAATCCCGGATCAGGGCGATGATCTCGTCGTCGTGGGGGCCGTCCATGAACAGGTGAACCAGGCCGTCGATCCCGGCCTCGATCGCCATCCGGGTCGCTTCGACCGTCAGCGCGTGGGCGACGGTGAGCTTGCCGTGCCGCTTGGCTTCGGCGACACCCGCGTTCAAGGTCGCCCGGTCGAGCATGGGAAGGCCCGGGTGTCCCTCGACGGAGCCGTCGTCGACCATGAACTTGATGTAGTCCGAGCCGCGTTCGACGAGCTGCGGAATGAAGGCGACGGCCTCCTCGGGGGTGGTGGAGAACGGCATCAGCGGTGCCGGCCCGGACGGCTTGGCCGCTCCGGGCGGCGGCCCGGGCTGAAAGCCCTCGGGGAACAGCTCGCTGGGGTGGCCTCCGGGCGGGGTGATGCCGAATCCGGAGGAGCGCACGTCGGCCACGGTGTCGTCGTCGGTGATGTGCGCGCGGTTGTCGGCGGTGTGCGTACCCTGCATCTCCAGCTCGGTGGTCACGCCGAAGCGCAGTGCCAGGGCGAGGGATTCGACGTTGGTGTGCACGTGGGCGTCGATCAGGCCAGGCAACAGGGTTCCGCCTGCGGCGTCGACCACCTGGGCGTCCGCGGGCGCGTCTCCGCCCACCGCGAGGATGCCGGTGTCGTCGAAGACGACGGTGGTCGCCTCCAGGGTCCGGTCGCCGTCGAAGACCCGCGCGTTGATGAGGGCGGTGCTCGGGGTGGTGGTGCTGGGGGTGGCGGTGCTGGGGGTGGTGTTCATGGGAGGTGCTCCGTTCATGCCGCGCGGCACGTGGTGCTGACGCAGGTGAGCCGGCGTCAGTTGGCGGTGCTGACAGGGACGTTCTCGGGGGCCTTGGCGGGCGCGGGCGGACCGGCCTTCCTGAGCGGGACTTCGATGACGAACAGCGCCGCGACGAACGCGAGGGCGCAGCCGATCGCGGCGGTCAGGAAGATGTGGCCGGTGCCGCTCGTCACCGCGTTGAGGTACGCGTCCTTGGCGCCGGCGGGCAGGGCGCGCAGGGCGCCGGGGTCGGTGTCACCGCCGGCGGGCAGGCGGCCCTGGACGGCGCGCGTGAACAGCGAGCCGAAGACGGCGACGCCCAGCGAACCGCCCAGGGTGCGGAAGAGGTTGGACGAGCTCATCGCGGCGCCCATGTCGCGCAGGGAGACGCTGTTCTGCGCGATGGTGCCCGCCATCTGCATTGTGAAGCCCAGGCCGGTACCGACGAGGACCATGTACAGGCCGGTCAGCGGGAACGACGTACGGGCGTCCATGGTGGCCAGCAGCCCGAGCCCGGCAGTCAGGAACACGGTTCCGAGGACAGGGAAGATCTTGTATTTGCCGGTGGCGGACATGACCTTGCCGGCGATGGTCGAAACGATCACGACGGGGATCATCATCGGCAGCATCAGGAGGCCGGAGTTGGTGGCGGAGGCGCCCTGAACAGTCTGCTGGAACAGCGGCAGGTACAGGCCCGCCCCGAACATGACGACACCGCCGGCGAGCGTCATGACCATCGCGAGCGGGTAGTTGCGGTGACCGGTGAACACGGACAGGGGCAGCAGCGGCTCGCTGACCCGCTTCTCCACCAGGATGAACAGGGTCAGTCCCACAGCCGTGACCAGACCCAGGGACACGATCTGCCAGGAGCCCCAGGCGTAGGTGCTGCCCGCCCAGGTGGCGGCCAGGACGATCGCGCTGATGGAGAGCGTCAGCAGGGCGATGCCCGCCCAGTCGATCTTCGCCTTGATGCGCTTGCCGGGCACGTGCAGCTTCAGCCACAGCCACACCAGGGCGACCAGGCCGAGCGGCAGATTGATGTAGAAGGCCCACCGCCAGTCGAAGTGGCCGGTGACGAACCCGCCGAGGAGCGGTCCGCCGATGGTGCCGATCGCCATGACGGAGGCGGTCATGCCCTGGTACTTGCCCCGCTCACGCGGCGGTACGAGGGCCCCGATCAGCGCGAAGGCACCCGCGCCGATGCCACCGGCGCCGATGCCCTGCACGACGCGGAACGCGATCAGCTCTCCCATGGAGTGGGACGCTCCGCACAGGGCGGACCCGGCGATGAAGACGGCGATGGACGCCAGATACATGGGCTTGCGGCCGAACAGGTCGCCGAACTTGCCCCAGACCGGGGTGGTGACGGCGGTGACCAGCGTGTAGGCGGTGACGACCCACGAGATGTGGTCCAGGCCGCCGAGGTCGCCGACGATCGTGGGCATCGCGGTGCTGACGACCATGTTGTCGAGCATCGACAGCAGCATGGCGAGCATGACGCCGAGCAGCACCCACCGCACGTTTTTCGGCACGGCGGGCACCTCTGAGGCGGAGGGGAGGGATCCAGCGGACATGGCTGATCACCCCTTTCGGGCGTGAAGGAATTCGGACATGAAGGCATGGCGCAAGGAGAGGAGGCGGGACGGTTTCCGTCGACCGCCGCTCCTCAAGAAAAGCACACCGGATAACTACGTGCAACGGGTCAACTTTTACACTCGTCCACCTTTCCGGGTAGAGTCTGGGGCATGCCCCAGACAGACACCCCAGCCCCGGCGGCGCCGATGGGGCGCCGCGAGCGCAAGAAGGCCGCCACCCGCCAAGCCATCGCCGATGCCGCGTTGCGCCTGTTCCTGGAGCGGGGGTACGACGACGTCGGCATCCGCGAGATCGCGGACGCCGCGGACGTCTCCACCACCACCCTGTTCAAGCACTTCCCCGTCAAGGAGGCCCTCGTCTTCGACGAGGACGCCGACCAGGAAGCCCGCCTGCTCGCCGCCGTACGCGAGCGCCCCGAAGGGCAGTCGATCCCTGCGGCGCTGCGCGAACACGCACTGCGCCACCGCATGGCCGCCACGGGGACCGACGCCCGTTTCGCCGAGTTCTTCGACCTGATCAACAAGACCCCGGCGCTGCGCGACTACGCCCAGGTCATCTGGCTGCGCAACGCCGACTCACTCGCCCAGGTCATCGCGGAGGAAAGCGGCCTGCCCCCGCACGACCCCGCCTGTAGCGCCCTGGCCCACTTCGCCCTCGAAGCCCCCCGCGCGGCACGCGGCCACGACGACCCCCGTCAGGCCGTCGTCCGCGCCTTCGCCCTGCTCGAAGGCGGCTGGGAGGCACTCACCTCCGAACGCTGAACGGCGGGCGGCCCCTGGCGGACACCGCGCCCGCCGCCAGGAATGCGCCTGGACGTGTCCGAAGAGGAGCTCTAGCCGCCCCCACGGCGATACGTGACGCTGAACTCGTGGATCCGGGAATTTACTTGAAGTCTCACATTGTTTAGTGTCACGAGCGAGGCCACCCGCCTCACCCTTCGCAGTCCAGGGAGATCCCCATGCCGGTACGCCGCCTCAACCACGCGGTGCTCTACGTACGCGACGTCGCACGAGCCGTCGAGTTCTACACGGACGTGTTCGGCTTCAAGCTCGACGTCGACATCCCCGGCCGCGCGGCCTTCCTCAGCGCCGAGGACACCCTCAACGACCACGACCTCGGCCTCTTCTCGGTCGGGCCGCAGGCTCCCGGCCCGGAGCAGGGCCGTGTCGGGCTCTACCACCTGGCCTGGGAAGTAGGCACCCTGGGCGAACTCTCCGAGATCGCGGCCAAGATCAACGAGCGCGGCGCCCTGGTCGGGGCGACGGACCACGTCGTGTCGAAGTCCCTGTATGCCAAGGACCCGGACGGCAACGAATTCGAGATCATGTGGCGCGTGCCGCGCGAGGACTGGCCGTCCGCGACCGAAGCCGCCGGCAACAGCGCACTCGACCTCGAAGAAGCGCTCAAGCGTTGGGGGCCCGACCTGAAGACGGGCGCCGCGGCCGGATCCGCGACCTGAGCGACGGTCCGGAGTCGGACGGAGAAGAGCCGGTGTCCCTCGGGGCGACAGGGATGCGGGCCTCAGGAGCCCGGTCGTAGTCGACGAACACGACCACGGCCCGGACCCCGGCACTCATCTGCCGCACCAGGCGCTCAGGGCGACTGGCCGTCGCCACCCCCGAAGAGCTGCGCACGGTCCTCCTCGTCCTGCGCGGTTACGGAACGGACGAGCCGGGGCCCGCTCCCGGGCCCCGGCTCGACGACCTGGCCCCGCTGCTCGCCCAGAGCGGCGTCGACGCCCGGCTGCGCCTCTCCCCCGCCGTCGCCGCCCTGGCCCTGCCCGACGCGCATCAGCGCGCCGTGTACCGCACCGTCCAGGAATGCCTGACGAACATCCGCGAACACGCGCCCGGCGCCACCGCCAGCGTCGACGCCGACACCACGCACCTGCGTGTCACGGTCCGCAACACACCTGCGCGCACGCCGCCGGCAACGCCCCTGCCCGGCAGCCGCCAAGGCCTGATCGGACTTGGCGAACGGGCCACCCCGCTGAACGGCACCGTCACGAGCGGCCCCTCCCCCGACGGAGGATTCACCGTCCGCCTCACCCTCCCCGACCGGCCCGGTGAGCCGAACCGCCTCTGCCTCCCGGCACGCCAACCGCTCATGACCATGAGTCATGTGGCCGCCCGCTCCGGGGCGTGTTACGTGTGGCAGGTCGACTGTCCGTCGTGAAGACGGAACGGCCGGCACCGGCCGGTGTGCCGGTGGCGACCGTTCCGTATGGCCTGACCTGGAGGATTGCCATGCCCGAGCTGTTCATCGCCGGCCGGTGGACGGCGGCTGCGGAGGGGCACAAGCGGGAGATCAGGTGTCCCGCCGACGGCACCCTGGTCGCCCAGGTGGACGAGGCCGGGCCGCAGGACGCGGCCGCCGCGGTGGCCGCCGCCCGGGATGCCTTCGACCGCGGCCCATGGCCTCGCACCGCCGTCATGGAGCGGGCCGCGCTGCTGCTCCGCGTCGCCGACCTCCTCGTGCGCGACAAGGCCGACTTCGCCCGGGCGGAGTCGCTCGACACCGGCAAGCGCCTGGTCGAGTCCGAGTACGACATGGACGACATCGCCAACTGCTTCCGCTACTTCGGCAACCTCGCCGCGGCCGGCGGCACGGACCGGATCGTCGACACCGGCACCCCGACCGTCGACAGCCGCGTCGTCCATGAGCCGGTCGGCGTCTGCTCCCTGATCACACCGTGGAACTACCCGCTGCTGCAGACCGCGTGGAAGGTCGCACCCGCGCTCGCCGCGGGCAACACCTTCGTGCTCAAGCCGAGCGAGCTGACACCGCACACCGCGATCATGCTGATGAGGCTCCTCCAGGAGGCCGGTCTTCCGGACGGCGCCGCCAACCTGGTGCTCGGCACCGGAGCCGTGGTCGGCGCGCCGCTGACCACGGACGAGCGGGTCGATCTGGTCTCCTTCACCGGTGGCCTGGCCACCGGCCGGAGCATCATGGCGGCCGCCGCCCCCACCGTGAAGAAGGTCGCCCTCGAACTCGGCGGCAAGAACCCCAACATCGTCTTCGCCGACGCGGACTTCGACACCGCCGTCGACTACGCGCTCATGGCCGTCTTCCTGCACTCGGGGCAGGTCTGTTCGGCCGGTGCCCGGCTGCTCGTCGAGGACGAGCTGCACGACCGCTTCGTCACCGAACTCGCCGCGCGCGCCGGGCAGATCCGCATGGGCGGCCCCTTCGACGAGCACGCCCGCACCGGCCCCCTCATCTCGGCCGCGCACCGCGACAAGGTCGAGGCGTACGTCGCCGCCGGTGTCGCCGAAGGCGCCGTGCTGCGGCTCGGCGGTGCCCGGCCCGACGACCCGGCGCTCGCGAACGGCTTCTACTACCCGCCCACCATCCTCGACGAGTGCACCCCGCAGATGTCCGTCGTCCAGGACGAATCGTTCGGGCCGGTCGTGACGGTCGAGCGGTTCCGGGGCGAGGCCGAGGCCCTCGCGCTCGCCAACGACACCGTCTACGGCCTGGCGGGCGCCGTGTGGACGACGGACGAGGGCCGGGCGCACCGGTTGGCCGCCGGCCTGAAGGTCGGCACGGTCTGGATCAACGACTTCCACCCCTACGTCCCGCAGGCCGAGTGGGGCGGCATGAAGCAGTCCGGAGTGGGCCGCGAACTGGGCCCCGCCGGACTCGCCGAATACACCGAGGCCAAGCACATCTGGCGCAACACCGCGCCCGAACCGCAGCGCTGGTTCGACTGACCATCAGCGCGCCCCTGCCCGTACGGAACGAGGAGACCTGCCATGGCGGACATCCCGCCCGGCCCGGACGAACCGGCCAAGAACGCGTCCTCCGACCAAGACGCGGCGCTCACCGAGCTGGGCTACAAGCCCGGACTCAAGCGGACGCTCGGCAACTTCCACACCTTCGCCGCCGGGATCAGCTACATCTCCATCCTGACCGGCACCTTCCAGCTGTTCTACTTCGGCGTCAGCTTCGGCGGCCCCGCCTACTGGTGGTCCTGGCCGATGGTCTTCCTCGGGCAGCTGATGGTCGCCCTGTGCTTCTGCGAACTCGCCGCCCGTTTCCCGGTCGCGGGTTCGGTCTACAACTGGTCCAAGCACTCCGGCGGCCCGCACGTCGGCTGGCTCGCGGGCTGGATGATGACGGTGGCGACGATGGTGTCGCTGGCCGCCGTGGCACTCGCCTACCAGCTGACGCTCCCTCAGATCTCCAGTATCTTCCAGGTAGTCGGCGACGGGACGGGGAAGTACGACAAGGCCGCCAACGCGGTTCTGCTCGGCACGATCCTGATCCTCTTCACCACGCTCGTCAACGCGTTCGGCGTCAAGCTGATGGCCACCATCAACTCCGGTGGCGTCTTCATCGAGCTGGTCGCGGCCGTGGTCCTCGTCGTGCTGCTCGCCGCGCACATCACCCGCGGCCCGAGCGCCATCGTGCAGACGGACGGCTACGGGCAGGGGCAGTCGCTCGGCTATCTCGGCGCGTTCCTGACCGCCTCGCTCGCTTCGGCGTACGTGATGTACGGCTTCGACACGGCGTCCTCGCTCGGCGAGGAGTCCGTCGACCCGTCCCGCAACGCGCCTCGCGCCATCCTGCGGGCCCTCATCGCCTCCTTCCTCCTCGGCGGCCTGATCCTGCTCTTCGCGCTGCTGGCCGCTCCCGACCTGCACGCCAAAGAGCTGTCCGTGGACGGGCTGCAATACGTGGTGAAGGCCGCGCTCGGCCACACGGTCGGCGTGGTCGTGCTGTGGTGCGTCGTCATCGCCATCACCGTGTGCGCGCTGTCGGTGCAGACGGCGGGCCTTCGCCTCGCGTTCGCGATGGCCCGGGACAACAACCTGCCCGGCGGCTCGAAACTGGCCCGGCTCAGCCCGCGGTTCCAGACGCCCGTCCTGGCCACGTGTCTGATCGGGTTCGTCGCCATCGTCATCCTGGTCGTCAACATCAACCAGCCGCAGATCTTCTCCGTCGTCACCAGCATCGCCATCGTGATGATCTACATCGCCTATCTGCTGGTGACGCTCCCCCTGCTGGTCCAGCGGCTGCGCGGCCGCTGGACGACCTCCCCCGGCCACTTCTCGCTCGGCCGGTTCGGGGTCCCGGTCAACATCCTGGCCGTGCTCTGGGGCGCCGCGATGACGGTCAATCTGCTGTGGCCGCGCGCCGCCGTCTACAACGCCACCGGCCCGCAGCACTGGTACCTGCGCTGGGGCGGCGTCCTGTTCGTCGGCGTCGTCGGCGTCGGCGGCTTCCTCTACTACTGGTTCATCCAGCGCAAGCAGACCGGGGTGCTCGCCGAGCATTCCGCCGCCGGCCCGTCCGGACCGATGGGCCACGGCGCACCGTAGGAGCGCACGACAGACCGTGCGGGACAGGCCGAAGGAGAAGGAGCAGACGTGGACGAGTTCGACTATGTGGTGGTCGGCGGCGGCACCGCCGGATGTGTCGTCGCCGCTCGGCTGAGTGAGGACCCGTCGGTCACGGTCTGCCTCCTGGAAGCGGGGCCGAGCGACGTCGGCGACGACAACGTCCTGCGCCTTGAGCGCTGGATGGGCCTGCTGGAGTCCGGCTACGACTGGGACTACCCGGTAGAGCCGCAGGAGCACGGCAACAGCTTCATGCGGCACGCCCGCGCGCGGGTGCTCGGCGGCTGCTCCTCGCACAACTCCTGCATCGCCTTCTGGGCACCCGCCGAGGACCTCGACGCCTGGGCCGCGGCCGGCTGCACGGGCTGGGGCGCGGCCGAGACCTTCCCGCTCTACCAGCGCCTTGAGACCAACGATGGGCCGGGCGACCACCACGGCCGCTCCGGCCCGGTCAAGATCCGTACGGTCCAGCCCAACGACCCGTGCGGCAGCGCCGTCCTCGAGGCGTGCGCCCAGGCCTCCATCCCCACCGCCACCTTCAACAGCGGCACCACGGTCCTGCGGGGCGCGGGCTGGTTCCAGATCAACTCCGACGAGAACAACATGCGCCAGTCGTCCTCGGTCGCCTATCTGCACCCCGTACTCGGCAAGCGCCCGAACCTGGAGGTGCGCACCGGGATCCGGGCCAAGCGGCTGCTGATCGACGCCGACCGACGCTGCACGGGCGCCGCCTACCTCGATCCGGATCTGGTCCACTCCCGTACGGTCACCGCGCGCCGCGAGACGATCGTCAGCTGCGGCGCGATCGACACCCCCAAGCTGCTGATGCTCTCGGGCATCGGGCCGGCCGGCCATCTTCGGGACGTGGGTGTGGACGTGGTCCTGGACGCCCCCGGCGTGGGCGAGAACCTCCAGGACCATCCGGAGGGAGTGATCATGTGGGAGGCCCGGCAGCCCATGGTGACCACGTCCCAGCAGTGGTGGGAGATCGGCATCTTCGTCGACACCGTCCCGGACCTCGACCGCCCGGACCTGATGTTCCACTACGGCTCGATGCCGTTCGACATGAACACCTACCGGCGCGGCTACCCGACGAGCGAGAACGCGTTCTGCCTCACGCCCAACGTCACCCGGGCCCGCTCACGCGGCACCGTACGGCTGCGGACGCGCGACTTCCGCGACAAGCCGCGCGTCGACCCGCGCTACTTCACCGACGAGCACGACGTCCGGGTGATGACGCACGGGCTGCGTCTCGGCCGCCGGATCGCCGCGCAGCCCGCGCTCGCGCCGTGGGCGGGGGCCGAGCTCGCGCCGGGGCCCGACGTACAGACCGACGACGAGCTGCTGGACTACATCGCCACGACGCACAACACCGTCTACCACCCGTCCTGCACCGTGAAGATGGGCGCGGACGACGACCCGAGCGCCCCGCTCGACGCCCGGCTGCGCGTGAAGGGCATCGCGGGTCTGCGGGTCGCCGACGGCTCCGCGATGCCGGACCTCGTCACCGTCAATCCGTGCATCACGACGATGATGATCGGCGAGAAGTGCGCCGACATGCTCAAGGAGGACGCCAAGGGCTAGCAACGGGCATACGAGATGGGCGAGTTGGGGCTCTCGGGCCAACGGGGCGCCTCCCGGCCCCTTCAGGCGGCGCCGAGCCGGTCCCGTACCGCGCTCTCGTAGGCCACCAGCAGTTCCTCGGTGATGAAGTCCCGCACGTGGTAGTGGAAGGGGGCCCCGATACGGGTCCCGTCGATCCGTAGGGCCAGTCGGTCATCGAACCCGTAGCTCACGTAGGGGCGCCACTCGCGGGCCGACTCCGGCACGCCGGGCCAGCCCTGGACGCAGGCCTTCATGTGGACGAAGTGCGGTGTGCCGGGCCGCGGGCCGCCCGCGACGGCTTCGAGGCCGTTGTCCCGGATGGCGAGCAGGAGGGCGGAGTCGGAGGAGAACGGCACGTCCGGGCGGCCGAAGTGCCGGGCGCAGGTCCCCTCCCAGTCCTTCAGGTAGTCCGACATCGTGGCGAACAGCCGCTCGGCGACCGGTCCGCGCCGGAAGTAGAAGAACCCGTTGTGCAGGTCGGGCAGTCCGATCCGGTAGAGCTCCTTGCGCAGCGGGTTGTGCGCGATCGGCTCCTCGCGGTAGGTCACGGCGGTTCCGCCGACGATGTCCGCCTCCGCCATCACGTCCCACCAAGGGGAGACGTCGTCGAAGAAGAGGGTGTCCGCGTCCACGGTGACGCTCTCCTCGTACGGGCTGAGGTCGTACATCCGCACATAGTTGTCCACCCGCCAGGACCGGTCGACGAAAGCGGGCCGTACGTCCGGGATCGCGATGACATGGTCGAACGCGTCCCGGTAACGCGCCGGGAAGTCCTGCGACTCCGGCACGATGACGCTCAGGCCGGTGACGGTCGACTGCGTCAGCCGCAGCGACAGCGCGAGGCAGTAGGCCATGCGCAGGTAGTCGGAACCACTGTGGTTGAAGGCATGGGTGAGGTAGCCACGTCGCGGGTGTCGTGGGGTCACGTCAACTCCTCGCTCGATGAGGTGGGCCGAACGGCGACACCGGTGCGCCCGGTGCCGGTCGTGGGGGCGCGGTGACCGGTCAGGACGACGCGGCGGGCCCGGCGCGCGGTGTCCGGACTCAGACCGTGGCCCATGAGGAACCGCAGGACGGAGCCGTGCTCGCGTTCCAGGTCGCGCAGCAGCGTCCACAGCACGAACCCGGGAGCGGCGGTACGCGCGGCCAGCTCCCGCACGCCCAGATCGCGCGCCCATGCCATCGACCGCGCCGTGGCCGGGTCCCTGCGGAACAGCCGGGCGGTCAGGGCGTGGTCGCGGGCCAGTTCGGCCCGGCGTACGCCCAGGGACCGCAGGGCCAGCGCGCACACGACGGAGGTGCGGTCCTTGCCGGCCGAGCAACACACCAGGAGCGGAAGGCCCGTTGGCTCGGCGAGCAGGCCGACGAGTTCCGCGGCGGTGGGAGCGGCCAGCCGGGCCAGCTGCCGGTAATAGGCCAGGTAGTGGGAAGGCTGGGGCGCGGCACTGGACTTGATCACCGATCGGTCCGTGACCAGCGGCCTGGAGAGCACCGTGACGTCGCGGGGTGACGGTTCGCCGGGGGTCTCGCGGCGGTCGCGCAGGTCGACGACGAGCCGCAGCCCGACCCGCTCGGCCAACGGACCCACCGCGACTCCGGCGCCCCGGTACAGCAGCCCCGACCCGACCCGAAGTCCGGTGCCGTCGCGCAGGCCCGCCAGGTCCCGGGTGTTCGGCGCGCCGGGGACGACGCGGGTGCCCGTGGAGGGACGGTGCACGGTTCAGGCCTCCGTGATGTCGGCGCCCAGGCCCACGAGTTGGCCGACCAGGTCGGCATAGCCCCGGGCCAGATGGCCCACGCCCGCGAGGTGGGTGGTTCCCGGCACGTGCAGCGCGGCGAGGAGCAGGACCGCCGCAGCGCGGAGATCTCCGGCCAGCAGCCTGCGCCCGGGCACCGCCGCCGACCAGGGGCCGTGGAGGGACACGGCTCCGTCGCGGACGTCCAACTTGACGCCCAGTTCGGCGAGTTGGTCCGCATAGCCGAACCGGTTGGCCCACACCGTGTCCCGGATCCTGGACCTTCCCTCGGCGAGGCTCGCCAGGAGGGCGATGAAGGGGTGGCTGTCACTGAACACCCCGTCGGCGGCGACCAGGACGTCCACCGGGGCCAGCGGGGTGCGGCCCGGGCCCACGGTGAGGGTGTCGGTGCCGGCTTCCAGGGGCACGCCCAGATCGCGGAGCACCCGTAACTCGGGTGCGAGCGCCCGCACCGCCCGGTCCATGCCCGCCCCGTGGACGGTGAGGCCCTCCGGGCACAGCACCGAGGCACAGCACCAGGTGACCACCTCGATCAGATCGGGGGGAAGGACGGCCCGGGACGCTCCGGCCGGCAGGTCGGGCAGGCCGTGCACCACGAGCCGGCCCGGGGCCGGTTCCTCGATGCCGACGCCGGCCTGGCGCAGCAGCGGCAGCATGTCGAGGACATCGGGTTTGCCGTAGACGTGGTCGAGCACCGTGGTGCCGCGTGCCACCGCGGCGGCCAGCACCGCGACCTTGGTCGCGCCGGAGTGGTAGGGCCCGCTGCCCAGCGGCGTCCAGTAGTCCGCGAGGTCGATGGCGCAGGCGCGCAACCCGCCGGTGACCGCCACCGTGAAGCCGCCGTCGTCGAGCGTCCGGCCGCGCGCGCCGAACCGGCCGAGCACGTCGACGTAGTGGGAGACCGGGCGCCTGCCCTGGCTTCCGTCGCCGATGCGGCAGCCCCCGGTGCCGGGGACGGTCACGGAGCCGAACCGGGCCAGCAGCATCGGCGCCAGGTAGACCGAGCCGTGGATGGCCGCGCTCAGTTCCGGGTCGAGGGAGTTGGTGGCGATGCCGGACGCGTTGAGGGTCAGCGTCGTTCCGGTCAGTAACGCCGAGCCGCCCATCCGCTCCACCAGCGCGGCCAGGGTCGGGGTTTCGGCGATCATCGGGCAGTTGTCGATGCGCGCCGTGCCCTGTCCGAGGCACGCCGCGGCCACCGTGGTGACCAGGGAGTGCTTGAAGCCGGAGGTGGTCACCGAGCCGTGCAGGGGGCGCCCCCCGCGCACCGTCAGCTCGTCGGGTACCGCGGTGGGGACGGGGGCGGGTTGGTGGGTCACGCGGTAGCTCATCGGTACTCCGTCTCGTGGAGGGCTCGGACCAGGTCTTCGACATCGGGCTCGTTGATGGTCAGGTCGACGATGCGGGCCTGCTTCGCGATCTCCACGATGAGCTTGTCCGGTGACAGCGACGCGCTGGAGAAGGTCAGCCACTGGCGGGGGCCGTCGACCTTGCTGACCCGCGCGCCGGTGACCCGCAGGGGCGGGCCGGCGTCCGCCAGGTCGACCACCAGGGTGCGTTCGAGGCCGTGCGCCATGAACAGCCTCGTGATGGAGTCGTCGCAGATCAGCTTGGAGCGGGAGAGCAGGAGCAGCCTGGAACACATGCGTTCCAGGTCGGCCATGTCGTGGGTGGTCAACAGGATCGTGACGCCCTGCTTGCGGTTGATGGTGGTGAGGAAGTCGCGGATGCGCTGCTTGGCGAGCACGTCGAGGCCGATCGTGGGTTCGTCGAGGAAGAGCACGTCCGGGCTGTGGATCACGGAACCCGCCAGCTCTCCCCGGATCCGCTGGCCGAGGCTGAGTTGACGCACCGGTACGGGCAGCAGGGCCGCGAGGTCCAGCACGTCGACGAGCTCGTCGAGGCGCTCCCGGTACGCGAGGGGGCCGACGCGGTAGATGTACCGCAGTTGCTCGAAGGAGTCCCGCAGCGGCAGGTCCCACCACAGCTGGACCCGCTGGGCGGACATCGTTCCGATGCGGTGGGCGGTTCGGGACCGGTCCTCGAACGGGTCGTGGCCGAGCACCCGCACCTGGCCGCTCGTCGGCGCCAGCACCCCGGTCAGGAGCTTGATCGAGGTGGACTTGCCCGCGCCGTTGGCCCCCAGGTAGCCGACGAACTCCCCTGCGGGCACCGTGAAGTTGAGGCGGTCCACGGCGGTCACCTCGGTCCGCGTCCTGCGGAATCTGCCGGTCTTGCGGCGCACGGTGAACGTGCGGGTGACGTCGCGCATCTCCATGGCGTCTGCCACTCAGCCTCCTGTGCTTCTGTAACGCCGGACGGATGTACGCCACACCGCCGCGGCGGCGGCCGCGGGCAGGAGGGCCACCACGGGCGAGGCCAGGCCGGCCTGGCCCGGCAGTCCTGCCGCGTCCGGTTTGCCGAGCACCCAGCAGACCGGCAGGTACGCGACGAACCCGATGGGGATGACGAAGAGGACGAGCGTCCGCAGCCAGGCCGTGTAGATGTCGAGCGGGTACTGGACGAGGAAGGCGGTTCCGGCGGAGAAGACGCCGCCGATGTCGTCCGAGCCGCCCGTCCAGAACGAGAGGGTCACGGCCATCGTCCACAACGACCCCATGATCACTGCCCCGCACACCACCGCCGACGCCAGCACCAGGACCCTCCCCGTGGTCCACTGCGTCGCGGGGAAACGGGTCATGACCACGGCGAGCACGATCACCGCCTGGATCAGCCGCCCGGCACGGCGCAGCAGGAAGTCGGTCGCGAGCAGGTGGACGAAGGTGGGGCCGGGCCGGACGATCAGCGTGTCGAACGAGCCGTCACGCACCATCGCCGGCAGCTGGTCCAGGCTCCCCAGCGCGAGGTCGCACAGGGCGTAGGACAGCGACGAGACGGCATACAGGAGCAGCACCTCGTCGGCCGTCCAGCCGCCGAGGCGGGAGATGTTGCCGAAGAGGATGACGATCGCGGCGAAGTCGAGGCCGGTGAAGGCGAAGTTGCCGGCCAGCGACAGCGCGAAGCTGGTCCGGTACTGCATCTGTGCGCGTATCTGCACGCGCACCAGCCTGAGGGCCAGCTTGAGAGTGAACACCGGTCAGCCGCCCTGGATCACGACACGGCGGCGGGCGACGGCGAGCAGCCACCGTCCGGCCGCGAGGAGCAGCACGGCCCACATCGCCTGCGTGGCCAGCGCCCCGGCCGTCCCCGAACCGGCGTCGTGACCGGTGAAGACGTCGACGGGGACCTGGATGATCGAGGGGAACGGGGTGGCCGCGGCCACGGTCCGCAGCCAGCCGGGGAAGAAGCCGGTCGGCATGACGAAGCCCGACAGGAGGTTGACCAGGATGACCGCGATCAACGCCACTCCCCGGTAGTCCAGGAGCCAGAACGAGGACAGGCTGTAGAGGAAGCGGAAGAGCGTACTCACCATCACCGCCAGGGCGACGCTGACGACGAACGCCAGCCAGGTCAGCGGATCCGCCGGCCCGGTGAGCCCGAAGAACACCCAGCCCACGATCATCGGCGGCACGCCTCGGTGGAGCAGATGGAACCAGGCCCGGCCCAGGTCGGCGGCCAGGTACGCGGACTGCAGGTTCACCGGCCGGACCAGGTCCGCCACGATCTGGCCGCTGCGTACCCGTGCGGCGAACTCGGAGTCGCCGTAGATCCGGACCACGGCCATCAGGCCCTGCACCAGCCACACATAGGTGACGGCCTGCGCGACGCGGTATCCGCCGATCTGATGGGGCTCGGCGTAGATGCCTTTCATGATCGCCGAGCGGAGCACGCCGAACAGCACGGTGGTGCCGAGGCCGACCAGTGTCGCCTTGGCGTAGACGGAGTAGCGCCGGTAGCCGTAGCGGGCCAGCACGGCGTGCGTGCGCAGGGGCGTGGCGGTGCTATCCATGGGTGCGCTCGTAGGCCCTGATGGTGGCTCGACGGAAGTACTGGTGGATCTCGTTCCGCGTGGCGCGGCCGGCGAGGATCGCGTCGACGGCCTGACCGGCGGTTCCGCCCCTTCCGTCGGACCCCAAGTCCTCGCTCCGGTCGAAGAGTTGCTCGGCGTGCCGGGCGAACTCCGTGTTGCCGCGCAGCCAGTGCTCGATCGGCTTGTGCTCGTTGGTGGCCGGTACGGCGATGCGGCACGGAGCCAGTGCCGGCCGCTTGCGTTCCAGGAGGGTGTCGTAGAAGCGGTTGCCGACCCGCCACGCGTTGGGCAGGTCGAGGGCGGACTCGAACACGTCGACGTCTTCGAACACCGAGAAGTGCGGGGTCCTGCCGAAGGTGTGGAAAAGGCCGCCCTGTTTGACGGTCGTGCTCATGCTCTGGAAGTTGAAGCCGCGTCTGCGCTGCACGCCCGAGCCGCCCAGTTCCGACAGTTCGGCCGTGATGTCCGCGACGACCGCTTCGGCGGCGGACGGCCCCGCCGGCTCCTTGGCCAGCTCGCGGAAGAGGTCCTCGGCGATCCCCCGATCGCCTTGCGGGCCCTCCTCGGGCTGGTGGCCCTTGTCGCTGAAGAGGTGGTCACCGAGACGGCCGGACAGCAGCGCGCCGGAGCCCGCGACCAGGCCGTCACGGCCGGGCAGGTACTTGCACCACTCCAGGTCCGCCAGCGGCTGGTGCCGCACCGACTCGTCGAAGTACCGCGGCATCTCACGGTTGCGGCCGGGGAATTCGAGCGGTACGCCGAGCACCCGGGCCACCTCCTCGGCCGCACGCGCCGCGCTGCTGTCCCGCTCTCCGAAGAAGTAGCCGGTCATCTTCGTGCCGGCGGCGGCGCAGGCGGCGCCGGTCACACGCGAGTCGTGTCCGCCGCTGATCCCGAGCAGCGCGGGGCCTGCCGGCCCGGTGTGTGCCTCGATCCGGCGTCCCGCCCGCTCGATCAACTCCCAGCAGTGGTGCACCGCTTCGTCGAAGTCGCGGGCCGCCGGGTCGAAGCGGTACCGCCAGCTGCGGCCCCTGCGCACCGCGCCGTCGCCGAACGCCAGCAACGCCCCCGGCGGCATACGGCGGACTCCCCGGGCGAAGGTCCTGCCGTTCACCGTCGCCCCCAGCACCCGGAACGCGTCCGCCGCCCGCTCGTCCAGGAGCCGGGCCGTCGCGGGGACCCGGCCCAACAGCGCGGCGAAGTCGTTGCCCACCGCGAAGTGGCGAACGGCCCTGTCCGGGCCGTCGATCCAGGCGTAGAGGTCGCTCACGCCGAGGTGGTCGTTGAACGCGAGCAGCCGCGTTCCCCGCGGGCCGGCGCTGAGATACGCCCCGGCGTACGTGCCCTTCACCCGCGCCCCGTCGCCGAAGACGGACTGCGGATCGGCGGCGCGGCGCAGCAGGTCCAGGAGCCGTGCGGGGGTGACACCGGTGTCCGGGTGGAGCACACCGTCCAGGACGAGGAGATCGTGACCGTGCCGGCCGAGCACGATGACCTGACCCTCCGTCATGAGTCTTATGCCTGGCAGGCCTTGCTCATCGGCCGCCTCGTCACTGACCACCAGGAACATCGCTCTCCCTCACGTCGTCGTGGACCGCGCGCTCCGCTCCCGCTGCCACGCATCGGCCGCCCAGCCCCGCCAGGAACGCCGCCACCTCGGCCGGGGTGCGCAGTCGCACCACGGCGCCGCCGAACCCGGCCAGCAGCAGCCGTTCCCGCTCGCGGCGGACCCGGAAGTCGAGCAGGACCTTCACCGCGGGGTGCCGTCGGCTCAGGACCCCGCGCCAGGTCTCCCGGTTGCCCGCCCACAGCGGCTGCCGGGCCAGCAGCCGGTGCGCGGTGCGGCGCAGGACCCGGCGCAGCACCACGGGACGGCTCAGCTCCAGCCAGACGGCGGTGTCCGCCCGCGCCCACAGCCGCGCCAGGATCTCGGGGTAGGCGGTCGAGTCGACGACCCAGCCGTCCGTCGCGGTGAGCGTCGCGACGTCGTCGGCGAACGACGGCCGCACTCCCCACCGGGGGCCGTGCCGCAGTGCGTCGACTTCGATGTGCCGCAGTCCCAGCCGTTGCGCCAGGACCCCTGCCAGCGTCGTCTTGCCCGCGCCGCAGATGCCCACGATCACCACGTTCCGCATCTCAGTACCGCTCCGCGCCCGGCGCCCCGGGGGGCCGGGCGAAGTGGACCAGCAGGGTCTTCCGGTCGTGGGTGCCGGACCCGGTGACCGGCGGCACCGCGTGCCACGCATCGTCCGTGCGGACCATCAGCACCGAGTGCCCGGCGAGCGGGAACACCTCCTTGCTCCAGTCGTCCATGTCGGCCGACCGCAGCACCCGCAGCGCGCCGGACCACTCCGGCCGCCAGGTGTCATTGAGGTAGAAGAGGTGGGTCACCACCTTGTCGGGGCGGTCGACATGCGGTTCGATCCAGCAGTTCTCCGCGTAGCGCACCATCCGGATGTCCAGCACGGTCCCGGTGAGGTCGACGCCCGTACCGGCGCTGACGGCCGCGCGATAGGCGGCGCTCGTCAGGTCGGCGAGCAGCAGCCGCCAGGCCGGGGGCAGCCGGTTCACGTTCTCCTCGTCCGGTACCCCGAACCGGACGAGCTGGTAGTTGTAGGTCCGGTAGCGCTTGCGGTCCGGCCCTCCGTCCTCCCGTACGTCGTAGTGGAAGCCTTCGGTGGGGAACTCCCTTACCAGGGAGTCCTGTTGAGCGAGGAAGCTGTCGTTCAGGACGGCGTGCGGGTAGGGCTCCGGCGACAGCGGTGCGGAGCCGATGGCCGCGAGATTGAGCAGGGACATCTCAACTCCTCGTCTGCGTGCGCAGTCCGGCCAGGGCGTTCATGACCCGGCCGACCGCGGACATGCTCGGGGTGGCGACGCGCAGCCCGCCGGAGAACCCGGGCACGCCGTTGAGGAGCCTGGTGCGGATGCCGCGCCCGAGCAGCTCGGCGTACACCCGCTCGGCGTCCTGCGGCTCCGCGTCGAAGGCCACGAAGTTCGCCTCGGTGGGCCGCGCGGACCACCCCGGCAGCATCCGCTCGACACCGGAGGCGAGTTCGGCGCGTGCCCGTCTCACCTCCGCCCGCGCCGAGCGGAACACGGCGGGTTCGGCCAGCGCGCGTTCCAGCAGCGCGAGGCTCACGTGCGACAGCATGCCGTCGGGCGACCAGCGGGCCAGGTAGTCGACGACCGACGCCTCGGCCAGCACGGCCCCGACCCTGGCGCCGGCCAGGCCGTGGCTCTTGGAGAAGCTGTTGATCCGCACGGCGTTGTCCCACCCCGCCAGGCCCTCAAGGGTGGATTCCCCGTCCTCGGCGTAGGCGAGGTAACAGGTGTCGACGACCAGGATGCTGCCGTGCTCATGCGCCGCCGCCACCGCCCGGGCGAGCTCGGCGCGGGTGTACAGCTGCCCCGTGATGCTGTCGGGCTGGGTGATCACCAGCACGGCCGGGCCTGCGGACAGCAGCCTCTCGATCAGCGGCTCCACGGGCAGGGGTGCCCGCTGGGGCAGGTCGACGGCGTCCAGGCGGAAGCCGAAGCGCGCGGCGCAGTGCGTCCAGCTGTCGAAGTGCGGCCGGGCCACGACGAGGCGGCGCGCCGGGGCGGCCAGTGCCTCCGCGACCACGTGGATGGCGTGGTCGGAGCCGGGGGTCAGCAGCACGCGCGGAGCGGCCTCGCCGAAATGGGCCGCGACCGCACCGACGGCCGGAGCGGTCAGGGGGTACTCGACGACGACGCCGGGGTCGAGCCGCCCGAGCTGGTCGGCGTACCAGCGTGCCACGGCCGGGTGCAGCAGTTCGCAGCTCTTGAGGTTGAGCTGACCGCTCACGTGGCTGCGGCGCCGGGGTTCGAGGGCGTGCATGGCGGCCGTGGTGGGGAACCAGTCACGCAGGGACGGCCGGGGCGCCGGGGCCGTCATGACCGGGAGCCCGCCGTCGACCCGGCCTCGCGCCGCTGGGGGACGGACTCGTCGACGTGGGTGGTGCGTCGTTCACGGCCGAAGATGATGTCGTAGGCCCGCCGTCGCTCGGCCGTGTCGGGGAAGACGCCCTCGGGGAGGATCTGCCGGTTGTGCAACGAGATGGCGTCCGCGGACATCCCCGGGCGCAGCAGCTCGTGCGGGCTGTACATCGTGGGGCGCACCCGCCCGCCCAGGGCCCGGACTTCGGCGATGGCCGCTTCCGCGTCATCGACCGCTGTCCCCGGCAGCCCGACGATGACGAAGCAGTTCAGCTCGATGCCCGCCCGCTCGCACCAGGCGGCGAGCGCCTCGACGGCGGTCGTCCCCTTGCGCTTCAGCCGTGGCAGCGCGGGGTGTCCGGATTCCGCCAGCGTCTCCACACCCACGCTGATCCGCACGCATCCGCTGCGGCCCATCAGGGCCACGAGTTCCTCGTCCAGGTGGTGGACGGTGGTCGCGCACTTCCACGGGTAGCGCGCGCCCCGCTCCACCAGCTCTTCGCACAGCCGCACCGTCCAGGCCCGGTTGAGGGTGAACGTCGGCGCGTAGAAGGCCACGTACTCGAACGGCAGCGCGGCGAAGGACTCCTCGATGTACCGCACCACGCGCTCCACCGAGGCGCGCCGGTCCGGCCTGCCGAAGACGGCGGGGACCTCGCAGTATTCACAGCCGACGGGACAGCCCCGCGCCGCCGGGACAACCAGTTCGCGGCGGCCGGGGATGCCGCAGAACTTGTTCTGGTCGTCGCGGTAGAGCCAGTCGTAGGCGTGGTACGGGATCTCCCGCACGTCGGGCATCACCCAGTCCTCGTCGGACAGCACGGCGCCCGGCCGGCCGGGCTCGTTCCACTGTCCGTCCACGCGCAGCCAGACCCCGGGCACCGTGCCGGCCGCCACCCGGCCCGCGTGCACGGCCCGGACGTACGCGGACACCGCGGGTTCGTAGTCGCCGGGGCCGACGATGGCGTCGAGGTCGAAGTGGGTGAACAGCTCCGGGCGCATGCCGCTGAGCCGGCCGAACGTCACCAAGCCTGCGGTGGGCGCCAGATGGCGGGCGTAGGAGAGCAGGCGGGTCAGGCCGTCCACCCCGTCGAGGTCGTTGGCGACCGCCACCACGTCGTAGCCGCCCTGGTGCAGGCGGTCGCCGACCTCTTTCCAGGTCAGGGATTCCACCGAGGCGTCGAGCGTGTCCACGTGACCGACTTCGTCGAGGCGGCGCAGATGACCGGCCACGCTGTAGAGCAGGTTGTGGTGACCGGCGTTGAAGTAACTGAGGATCTGGGGCGGCCAGATCACGAGGACGCGTAAGGGGTTCATGACCGTCAGTTCCTTGGGGTGTCCGTCGGATGGGGGTGCCGTGCCGTCGTGGGGCCGTCGGCAGCGGTGGTGCGGGCGGAGCGGCGGTCTCCGATCGCCGCCACCGCGGCGCGTACGGCCCGTGCCACGGTGGCGAGTTCGGCTTCGGTGATGCCGGGGAACAGCGGGAGGGACAGGCACTGGGCGGCCAGTGCCTCGGTCTCGGGGAGCCCCTCCGGCACGGTCCGGAACTCGCCGAACGGCTTCAGGGCGTGGACCGCCGGCGCGTAGTGGACACGCGTGTCGACACCACGCCGTGCCAGTTCCGCCCGCAGCGCGTCCCGCTCCGGGTGGCGCACCACGTACAGGTGGTACGCGTGCCCGCTCTCCGGGGCGGGGAGCACCGGGCCGCTGCCGTCGAGCAGGCGGCGGTAGCCGTCAGCGGCGCGGCGGCGCGCGCGGACCCAGTCGTCCAGGTACGGCAGCTTCGCGTTCAGTACGGCGGCCTGGATGGCGGCCATCCGCCAGTTGTGGCCGACGGTCACCACCTCGTCGACCTCCCGGCCGTGGTCGCGCAGGGCCCGCGCCCGCCGGGCGACGCCCGCGTCGTCGGTGACCACCGCCCCGGCGTCCCCTGCGGCGCCCAGGTTCTTGGACGGGTAGAAGCTGAAGCAGCTGATGTCCGCGTACGCGGCGGCCGGCCGACCCTCCCAGGTGGCCCCGTGCGCGTGCGAGGCGTCCGCGATGACGGGGATGCCGTACTCGGCACCGATCGCCGCCAGTTCCCGCGGGCCGGCGGGCCGGCCGTACAGGTGCACCGGCACGATGGCCCGGGTCCGGGGGGAGATCGCCGCTCTGATGTGGTCCGGCCGGGCCGTCAGGGTGACCGGGTCGATGTCCACGAACACCGGCCGTGCGCCGGTGTGCACGATCGCGGCGGCGGTCGCCACGAAGGTGGCCGCGACGGTGACGACCTCGTCGCCGGGCCCGCAGCCGACGGCGGCCAGCGCGCACTGCAGGGCGCTGGTCCCGGAGGACGTGCCGACGCAATGGGCAACGCCGTTGTACTGGGCGAACCGCTGCTCGAAGGTGTCGATCGCACGGCCGTGGACGAAGTCTCCGTCGGTGACGACCTCGTCGATGGCGGCGCGGAGAATGTCCGTGAGGGCGGTCCGCGCCAGGTCGTTGAAGGGGATCCGGCCGCCGGCCGGCGCCCTGTTGGTCGTCACGTGTGGTTCCTCCGCTCGCGGGCGGTCCGCCCTGCGGGTCAGGGGTAGATGTACGGGTCGGAGCGGTCGGAACGCCGGGTGCGCGAGCGGGTACGGCGTGACCTCACGAATCTGCCGATGCGTTCGGCTCCCTTGCGGTCGTGGCGTCTCACCGCCTTGACGCCCCCGACCACGGGCAGGCCCGCCTCGTCGAGCGAAGCGTGCCCGACGCTCTCCAGGTGCTCGGCGTTCTCGGCGCCGAGGTGCCCCGCCATCGACGTGGCCCACAGCCGGTGGCCGGTCTCGTTGGGGTGCTGCACGTTGACGGCGTTCGGCCGGCGGCGCACGAACTGGGCCATGGCCGGATCGGCCGGGTCCGGGCGGAGGAAGACATCGCCCGTGAGCGTCGCCTGCACGCAGGTGTTCCGCAGGTGCTCGGGGACGCCGGGCACGAGGATGCCGTTGAAGAACGCGTGCGCGACGCCATGCTGCTCCAGGAAGGCGTGCAGCGAGGCGACTTGGGTGACGTAGCGGTCCTCGGCCTCCTCCCGGGAGACCGCGGTCTTCCGGTACGCCGTGACGAGTCGGTCCAACTTCCTTATGTCGTAGGCGTGATGGGGCACTACCTGCCGGTACTCCCCCGCGACATGGAACTCGCGCCGGGCGGGGTGTGTCCAGCCCACTGTGACCATCAACGCCCTTGGTGACAGGCCTTGTTGGAGCCAGCGGGCGACGAAGTCGATCGTCGTGCGCACGATGCGGTCGTTGGACCCGCTGGGCATCGCGTCGTTGTACACGCCGTCGGCGTCGAGCATGGCACGCAGCTGACCCGGCCAGCTGTAGCGCCAGCGGTACTCGTGGTCCAGGCAGACTCCCGTCGAGGGGTCGTCGGCCAGTTCGGACCCGTAGGTCATGGAGCAGCCGTTGGCGTAGATGTACACCTTCCCACCGCCTTCCCCCACGTCAGAAAACCGGAACCTGGTACTTCCTCGCGAAGTCCTGGGCGTCCTGCCAGGTGTTGACCAGCGGTTGGCCCCGGATGTTGAGGCTCGTGTTGAGCAGCATCGGGCAGCCGGTGCGCTGGTGGAACAGGGATATGACCTCGTGCAGCAGCGGATTCTGGTCGCGGCGCAGTGTCTGCACTCGGCTGGTGCCGTCCACGTGGCAGACCGCCGGGTACGCCTCGGGCTCCCGGCACGCCACCACGTACTGCATGTACGGGGCTTCGCGGACGGGCATCTCGAAGATCTTGTCGGCGTACTCGGCCAGGACGACCGGCGCGAACGGCCGGTAGCGCTGCCGCTTCTTGATCGCGTTGACCTTGTCCTTGGTGGCCGGGTCACGAGGGTCCGCGAGCAGGCTGCGGTTTCCCAGCGCTCTCGGACCGTACTCCGCACGCCCGTTGGCGAGGCCGACGATCGAGGTGTCGAGCAGGGCGTCGACGATCCGGGCCGGGTCGGTCCGGCGCTGGATGTCGTGGCCGAGATAGGGGCCGTCCCACGGAATGAATTCGCGGGTGTGGGCGGCCAGCGCGCCCAGTGCCGAGCCGGCGTCCCCGGGGTTGGGCGGAATCCAGATGTCGTCGAACAGGCCCATGCCGGCGAGCCGCCCGTTGAAGAGGCAGTTCAGCGCTACGCCTCCCGTGTACACCAGGTTCTTCGACGGAACCGACCGGGCGACCCAGCGGAAGAGCCGGGTCAAGAACTCCTCCAGTACGGCCTGGGCGCTGCTCGCGAGATCGGGTGCCTCGGTGATCTCCGGATGCCAGCGTGGTCCGAGACCCCGGTGCAGGCTCCGCTTCAGTGCGAAATCCGGAGCGTCCCTCTCACTGAGCAGTTCCGTTTCGAGGAGTGCGCGGTGCCGGGGTTTTCCGTATCCCGCCATGCCCATGAGGATGTACTCCTCCTCATTGGGCTTGAGTCCGGCGCGCTGAGTGACCGCCGAATAGAACAGACCGAGACTGTGTGGATACCGGACGGAATGCACCTTTCTCAGGCGACGATTCCGCGCGTGCCACACGGTCAGCGTGTCCCATTCACCAATGGCGTCGACCACGACCACCGCCGCATCGCGGAACGGAGACGTGAAATACGCGCCCGCGGCGTGCGATTCATGATGGGAGACGAAGTGGATCGGCTTACCGCGCAGCGCGGGGAACCGCTGGATATAGCGCTGCGGACCGGCGCCGAGCGCCGCGGACACATTTCCGGCCCGGGCCTGACGCAGTCGCTTGAGCAAAGGGCGCTCGTAGTAAACGACCCCTTCGACCTTGTCGACGTGCTGCAGGGCGTCATCCAGCAAAGCCCCGTTCAGGAGAGGGTCGTTCTTCTTCCTGCTGTACCGCTCACTGTGCGACGCGAATACGATCCGGCCGTTTCTGAGGACAGCCAATCCCGCATCGTGCGCAAGACAGCTGACACCGACAAGAGCCACCCGCACCTTCCTAACGCTGGACTGTGTCTCCACCGTCCCTGCCCTGACTGTCTATCAGTTGAGGACCGGTTCAGCGGAACAGGCATACGTCAGCCTACGTACCGTCGAGAGATCGGCACAGGTGTTTTTTGGTCGCCAAAAAGACGATTCCGATCCTGTGATCCCGCGCGAGAATGGATCTTGATTACCGATGACCGCGATACGACGCCCCGGTGAACCAGCCGCCTGACCTCTGCGTTCTCCAGCCGCACGGCGGGGAACCCGGGCACCCCGTGACAGGGAACCGGCCGCGGCCTCGGGTCAGGCCGGATGCCGTCGGCCGCTCCCCGCCGATCGGTCGGCGTGGGCGCGCGTCTGCGCCAGCACACCCTCGACGAACGCGGTTTTCCCCGTGCTGTACGCGGCCCGGTCATGGCGGTACCGGGCCGCGAGATCCCGCTTGAGTTCGTCGTAGCGCCGCGCGCTGTCCGCGTGCGTCCGAAGGAAGTCACGGAAGGCGAGATGGCGGGCCAGTTCCGGGCTGTCGGCGGCGCACACATAGAGATGGTGGACGGGTGTCCCGGCAGGCGCGGCGAAGGCTTCCCGCCCGGGAATGCCCATGTCCCCTTCGTGTGCGTACCCCAACTCCCGCAAGGCTTCCACCGCCTCGGGCATCGACGCGCGCGTCGGAATGACGACATCGATGTCGATGACCGGCTTGGCCGACAGGCCCGGGACGGCTGTGCTGCCGACGTGCTCCACCCGCAGAATCAGGGAACCGAGACCCCGCCGAACAGTGTCGGCCAGCCCTGCGAAAACCAGGGGCCACTGCGGGTCGTACTCCACGATGTACACCGGCTCGGGCATGCGATCGTCCTCCCCAAAGACCTGCCCCGCTCGCGCCGGGCTCTTTCCGGATGGCTTGTATGCATCTTGCATCCTTCGGCTGCCCGAAGTGTAAATTATACCTTCGCAATTGGCCGGGCGATCTGCGCCCGGAGACCTCAATTCTGCTGCCCTCCAGGCCGTGCGGCACCAAGGAAATGACACGGATTCACGGAGGCACTACGAGACCCGCTCCTGGCCGGCCGCCCTCGGGACGGGGGGAACCGCGCCGCCGCGGAGACCACTTCTTCACGAGCGATCCGAAGGAGCACTGTGCAGGGAGACCGCGTGGCGGTGGTCGGCGGAGGGATATTCGGCTCGACAGCCGCACTGGAGCTGTCCCGAAGCGGATACTCCGTCGTGCTTTTCGAGCAGAACCGTACGTTGTTGTCGTCGGCGAGCAGAGCCAACCAACGGCGACTGCACCGTGGTTATCACTATCCACGCGGGATGGACACGGTCGCGGCGGTGTTACGCGCGTTCGGCGCCTTCAAGGCCGAGTACGGTGCGGCCATCTACCACGGGTCGGCGCACTACGTGGCCATCGCCCGCAGGAGCAGTCTGGTGACGGCCGACCGCTACCTTGCCTTCTGCGACGGCGTCGGGCTGCCGTACCGCGAGGAGTACCCGCCGTTCCTGCGAAGGTCATCGGTCGAGCTGTCGCTGCGCATCGCGGAGGCACACATCGACATCGACGAGCTGCGTCGCCTGTGCGCCGCCAAACTCGCCACCGCGGGCGTGGAGGTACGGCTGGGAACCCGGGCCGCCCGGCGCGACCTGCGCGAGTTCGACCACGTGGTGCTGGCCACGTACTCCTCGATCAACGACATCCACCCGGGGCCGGTCTCGGCCATGCCGGAGTATCAGTTCGAGGTCTGCGAGAAGCCGCTGGTCTCCCTTCCCCCCATGTACCTCGGTCACAGCCTGGTCGTCATGGACGGCCCCTTCATGTGTCTGGACCAGGTCGCCGGCACGCGCCATTTCCTCCTCGGCAACGTCGACCACGCCATTCACGCCACCACGGTGGGCAGGTTCCCGCTCGTTCCCCGTGCGCTCATGCACCACGTGAACGCCGGGCTGGTCCGCAGTCCCCGGGTGACCCGCTTTCCCGACTTCCGTCGCTTCGCCCACGAGTTCGTGACCGGCTTCGACGAGGCCCGGCACCTGGGCTCCTACTTCACCGTACGAACGGTCCTGCCCCACGTGGAGACCACGGACGACCGCCCCACCCTGGTGCGGCGCCTGGACGAGCGGAACGTCGCGCTGTTCGGCGGGAAGATCACCACGTGCGTGGACTCCGCCCGCCAGGTCGTGGCCCTCCTCGGCCAGGATCCGCCCGCGAAGGCGCGCCGCCGGGACGAACAGGCCCATTCCCAGGCCCACTTGACGTCCCCGCGTCACTGAACTCCGCGAGGTCGCCGGACGTCGCCGTGGCCCCCGCCTCTCCAGCTCGGGGCCCGACCACGAGACAGAGCCGTGTGTCCGAGCCGGCGGTGGCGGTCAGCCAGAAGATGGTGACGTCGGTCAGGATCGCGCCGGGCAGCGCGGACCGCGGGGGTGGTTCACCGGCGGGACCGAAGCGCGGGAAAATAGGGCGCGTGCCCAGACCCCGCACAGCAGGAGCCCAGCCCCATGCCCGATAGCAGTTTCCGCCCCGACCCCGTCGCAGCCCAGTACGCGAGGGGCGGCTCTTCGGTCGTCGTCGCCCGCGGCGAGCTCGACGTCGACACCGTGCCCCTGCTGGCACAGGCCCTGGAACGGGCTGCCGCCGCAGCGCCGGTGGTGGTTCTGGACGTCGGCGGCGTGACGTTCGCTGACTCCACCACGCTGAATCTGCTCCTGCGCACCCACCGGGCCACCACACTGCGCATCGCCGCGCCGCAGACCCAGCTGCTGCACCTCCTGGAAGTCACCGGCGCCGACCATGTCCTCCGCCTCTATCCGAGTACGGACGACGCCTGCGCGGCAGCGGCTTCCTGAGGCAGCGGCCGGATCCTCGGCGTCGGCCCGCACCTTGACCGGCGACGCTAGTCGCCGGTCCCGCTGTCGTCGTTCCAGCGGGGGTCCGACCCCCACTGCTCGTTCCGCGCCTTGGCTGTCTCCATGGCGTGGGAGGCGTCTTCCTGACTTGCGTACGGGCCCATGCGGTCGGCGCCCCGGCACTGCGGGCCCTGTTCGACCGTGCCGTGCTCCAGGCAGTAGAACCACTCGCCGGACTTGTCACCGGCCGTTTGCTTGATCTCGGACATGCCCCACGACTGCCCCCGCCGAGGCGCGGCAATCACGAGGCTCCACCGAGTGCCGACCATGGGCGGGCGAACGACGGGCTCGACAGCTTGGGGCCGGGATGCCGACCAGGATCGTCATCGACGCGCTGGACGTGGCACGCGGGAACCGCTTCTGGCAGGAAGCGACATGAGGCAGGACCGGCGGACTCAAGCCCGGAAAACGGGCGAGTTCCCGCGACCCTGCGGGAAACGAGTACCACCTCACTTCCTGACCCCGCGCGCCCCACGGCCGCCCCGTCGAAGCCCCGCGCGGCGATGCCGTGCCTTGCGCCCCATCAGGAAGTGACAAGGCGTCAGATCGCAACCAGCGGAGCGGGCTACACGCGGCAAGTGACCCGTGTCACAGAAAGCCCGGCGGGTATCCGGCCGTTGAGGGGTGCGAGCGGCGCGCCCCGTAGGGGCGGGAGGCGACGGCTATGGATGCGAAGCCGGACGCGTCACCGCCCCGCCCAGACCGCACGGCGGGGCGGTGAGCAGACGGCCCGAGGCGGTGCCGCCCCCGCGACGGCGGCAGCCGCGACCGACCGTGACCGCGCGCATCTCCCAGTCGTCCACGAGTCCCGCGTACCGTCAGGGACCTGCCGAGCCCCGCCGTCACCCCGTCACTCCCGCAAGCTCGACCGCCCCGCCACCCGGCCCGCCCTTTCGTCGATGTCACCGCTGGAACAGGGAGAATGTCCATGCGTCTGTACGCCCAGACCCCGGCGCGCCGGAGTCGTCAGCTGATCGCGGATCTGATCGCTCTGCTCCTGATCGCGATCACGGTGAAGTTCGCCCTGGTCGTCCGCGAGGCGATCCTGACGCTGGCCGAGCCCGGGCGGAAGGCCCAGAGCGCGGGTGACAGCCTCGCCTCCAATCTCGGGGACGCCGGGGACGCGGCCTCCAAGGTCCCCTTCGTGGGGGGCTCGTTGAAGAAGCCGCTCCAGTCCGCCGCCGACGCCGGCACCAGCCTCTCCGACGCCGGCCGGTCGTTGCAGGACACGGTGGGGCAGATCGCCACGCTCACCACGATCGCCCTGATCGTTCTTCCCACCGCCGTCATCCTGGTGCTGTGGCTCGTTCCGCGCATGCGGTGGATGCGGCGCACCGCCACCACCCGTCGCCTTCTCGACGCCTCCGGCGGGGCCGACCTCCTCGCCCTGCGAGCACTGACCGGCCCCCAGCGTCCTCTGGCCGCTGTCCCCACTCCGCCGGGCGGCCTGGCCGACGCCTGGCGTCGCGGAGACCCGGACGTCATCGCCGATCTGTCGACCCTGACGCTCCGGCGAGCCGGTCTTCGACCCTGACGAGCGGGCAGCGGTCAGGACCCCGGCCCACTGCCCGCTGCCCGCGCCGGGGACACGCACGAGCATCCTGCCCATACATGGCCGGCCTCTCCTCAACTCTCGTTCAAGAGGCCCGGGTTGACGATCGCGACGATGGCCTCGACGTCCCGTTCGTCCACGGCCGCCCACAACAGGTCCCGTGCGGCCCGGTACTTCACCGCGAGCCGCGTCCGCAGGTCCGGGGGAAGCCCGCCCGTCCGGTCGGGGCGGCTGTTGTGCGCGTTGTCGGCGATCTTGACGAGGGTGGCGTCCCGGTCGGCGGTGATGCGCCGGATCTTCGCTTCGTACGGGACGCCGTCCTGGTTGGTGACGGCCTCGACCACGGAAACCACCTGCGGCGGCACTCCGGCGGCACGCAGCCGCTCGCCCGTCCACCCGGTGTCCTCGATGACGTCGTGCAGCAGCCCCGCCATGACCAGATCGTCTCCGAACGGGACGAGACCGGCGGCAACGGCACGGACGTGCTCGACGTACGGAACGCCGAGCTTGTCGACCTGCCCCTCGTGCGCGCGGCTCGCGAAATCGTCGGCTTCCGCCACTGTCCGCATAGCGACTCCCGCACCGAGAACTGGAATGACCAAGGCGCTCGGCGCATTGATGGCGAAGCCGGGAACCGCATCAGGTTGGCGTCCAGCGACGAGCCCCTGACACGTTAGTACACGGTCTCGGCCGGGAGCCGGGGGTGGTCGAGGCATGCGATGCGATGGGCCGGCTCGGCCGGCGCAGGCAGCGCGACGAAAAGAATCGGCCAACTGTGGTGTGCGAGTTGGCCGCCTACGCGTTGACACGCGTGGGGGTACGGTGATCAGCCGTTCGTGTGAGGGTAGTGTGTTCACCGGTCGAACGGATCTCCGTATGACCCGAGTTGGCCACCTTAATGGTAGGTCGTCATCCGAACCCTCGTATCCGGCCTCCGAAAGTGGCGCTGATGAACGTGTCGACCGGCGGTAGACAGCTGCGAGGCCGGGCCTCCCTGACCGCCCTTGTCTGCGCGATGGCCCTGATGCCCGGGCTGAGTTACGCGGCTCCGAACGACCCCAAGCCCGGCGACGGCGGGTCGCTCGAGAAGATCCGGGCCGAACTGGACGGCCTCTACCGCGAGGCAGAGGTGGCCACCGAGGCGTACAACGGCGCCAACGAGAAGGCCACCCAGCAGAACAAGCGGCTGGCCTCGCTGCGCAATGACCTCGCTCACACCCAGAGCCGGGTGGACGTGCTGCACAACCTCGCGGGTGCTGCGGCCCGAACGCAGTACCGCGGGGGCTACTTCGGCTCCGCGGGCATCCAGTTGCTGCTCGGTGACCATCCCGAGCACGCGCTGGCGGACGCCGCTCAGGCCGACCAGGCAAGCCAGAGCCTCATCAGCATCTACGAGTCGCAGAAGTCCACCCGCACGGAGCTCGACCGGCAGACCGAGACCGCCACGAAGGATCTGCGGGAGCTGCAGCGCACCCTCGCGGACAAGGCCGGGGCGAAGGAGAAGATCCAGAAGAAGATCGCCGACGCCGAGCGGATCGAAGCGGGGCTGGAGAAGGAACAGGTCAGCGGGCTGGCCCAGTTGGAGAAGCAGCAGACGGAGGAAGCCAAGTCCAAGTGGCAGGGCTCCGGTCCTGGCGGCGGGTCCTCGGACAAGGGCGGCGGAGCGCCGGGCGGCGGGACGGCGGTGAGCGGAGCGGCCGGGAAGGCCGTCGCCTTCGCCATGGCCCAGATCGGCAAGCCGTACGGGTGGGGGGACGTGGGACCCTCGTCGTACGACTGCTCGGGGCTCACCTCCGTAGCATGGGCGTCGGCCGGACACCCCATCCCCCGTACCTCGCAGGCGCAGTGGCAGGGGCTGCACCGCGTCAGCCTGTCATCCGCCCAGCCCGGCGACCTCATCATCTACTTCAACGACGCCACGCACGTGGGTATGTACATAGGAGGCGGACAGATCGTCCACGCCCCGAGGCCCGGGCGTACGATCACGACCGCTCCGGCCGCCTCCATGCCCATCCTCGGCGTGGTCCGACCAGGAGGCTGAGGGGATATGTCCTACTTGCCCGCACCCCGCGACGAGGGGAACCTGCCCGCACTCAGCGCACAACCGCTGGTCCGTCTCGACGCCTACGTGGCCGAGGACGGTTCGACGGTGGTCAACGGCCATCTGCTGGTGATGGGCGGCACGCAGCCGCCCAACGAGGCGATCCTCGATGCCGTGACCATGTTCGCCCGCACCCTGGGCGCCCCGGTGGCGGCCACCGTCATCGACCGCACCGTGCAGCAGGTGGCACGGCTCCGGGTGTACCCCGACGGCTCGAGCCGCACCATCGCCGAAGAGGAGGACCTGCCGCCCGGCCACGAGCGAACCGCCGAGGAGGAGCAGGCGTTCCCCCCGCTCGCCCGGGTCGAGCGGATCATGCAGCACGCGCAGCGCGAGGAACTGCACGCCGCGTTCGTCCTCGCCAGCGCCCTGCGTGAGCACCTGACGCTGCGCAGGGGCGTGGAGGACGACCTGTCCCTTGAGGCACGGGCGATCGAGGCGTACATGGCCTACCTGCGCGGCGACTACACGGTCTCCACGGTCCTCGCGCTGACCGTCGCGCGCATCCGGTGCCGTACCGACCTGAATCGGGCCGCGCCCGAGGTGGCCCGCGCCACCGCGGCATGGCAACGGCTCGCGGACGAGGGCCAGGTGGCGGCCCGGGGGCAGGAACTGCTCTACATGTGGGACCGGTTGTCCGCCGAGGGCCTGGTGCAGCACCAGGCCCACCACACCATGGCCCTCGCCGTCCGGAACCGGCTCGAGCGGGGCAGCCACTACGTGGAGGCGCCGGCGAGGCCCCCGATGGCGGCCCTTACCGCCGGCCAGGGTCCCGCCGCCCCGGAGGACCAACCGCTCAAGCGCAGCCGCAGGGGCCTTCGGCGCTTCACCAGGTGGCCGGGCCGGGCCGCCGACTGAGCCGGATCCGGCTACAGCAGTGGGGCACGCGAAATCGGCTCGATTTGGCGTGCCCCTCTGCGCGTCGTCGCGCGTGCCCCGCTCTGCGGTATGCGTCGTCTCGCGTGCCCGCTCTGCGGCCACCGGCGACACCCATCCGTCAACAGCCCTGGCGAACGCCCCGATTCGGGCATCCGTCAACAAGCGATGGCTACGCCCCTGGTTCGGGCGGCACCCGCATTCCAAGGGAGCGGCGGTTCTCCGTTAGAAGCGACCGCCCGTGACGCGGGTGAAGGGCCCCTGCCCACGCCGGGCAGCCACCCGTCCGAGGCTGTAGGCACCGGCCAGGGCCGCCAGGGCGCCCCCTCCGGCACAGGCCGCGATCTGCTTGCGCTTGCGGACCACTGTCCACGCCGTCGAGGCGGCCTGAACGGACTTGCCCGGAATAGTGGACAGCAGCTCGCCGCCGGCCTTCGCCTTGGAGCGCAAAGCCACCACACTGCTGAGCGTGTTGTCCGTGGTCTCGGACGCTGCCGACTTGGCATCGGTCGCAGCCGATGAAGCCTTGGTCGCAGCGTTCCCAGCGGCCCTGGCTCCGCTGTTCGCAGAGCGAGTCGCGCTCTTGGCCGCGGTGCTCTTCGTGGTCTCGTTGTTCTTCGCTGTTTCCGACATGGACTCCGTTTAGCCGCTCTGGCCGAATCGAAACCGTCCGAACGCGTTGGGCGAGCCGTACGCCTGGTTCGGCGCGGCCGAGGTCGTGAGGCGCTTTCCGATCGAACTCCCCGCACGAACACGGGACTTCACTGCAAAGTCGTGGTCGGCCCGGTCTGCGACTACTGCCGCTCCGTCGTCGGGGCGGGCGGCGGCCCCTCCAGCGTGAGGAGGTAGCCATTGGGAGTCCTGAGCCGCACCGTCCAGAACCCCGCCGGGTGCGGCTGGGGCCCCTTCAGTACCGGGAGCCCGCGCCGTACTGCCAGGTCGTGCACCGCACAGACATCCACCACTTCGATCTGCCAGGCGAGATCCCACGGCGGAACGTGATACGCCGAGCTCTGCGGCCTGTGCACACCGAACAGAACGGGCCCGCACCGCAGGGACGTGAAACCGGAATAGGTGATCTCGGCAGTGAACCCCAGCGCGGAATAGAAGGCCACCTCGGCCTCCAGATCAACTACCGGTAAAACAGGCAGAAGACGCTTGAACACACTGCCTCCACGATCCCAGCCCAAACCCCACCCCAGAGACCAGAAAGCTACCCCACCGGCCGGCTCGGGGACGCACCAGCCCCGTCACGGTTCAACGAGCCGGGCCGGCGGTCGGACAGGGAGCCGGAGAAGCGCCAGTGAGGGCCAACTCGGCTGCCGCGTAAGCACTTTGACGAAGAAGCCTTCGGCCGTCCCCTCCAGGACAGCCGGCTCGACAGCGCTTCGGCGGGGCGCGGCGGGAGCCCTCGTAGCGAATAAGGCCTTTCAATCAGCCGTGGCCAGCTCCAGCGCAGAGAGAACGTCGGACTCGCTCGGCGCCCCGGAGGCGCGGCGCACGACGCGACCGGCGTGGTCGAGGACGAGGACGGTGGGCGTGCGCATCACATCGAGGCGGCGCACCAGATCGAGCCGCATCTCGGCATCGATCTCCACGTGCCGCACGCCGGGCGTGGCGGCGGCCACCCCGGCCAGCAGGCGCCGGGTTCCGGGGCAGGCCGCGCAGAGGGCCGTCGAGAACTGCACCAGCGTCGCCCGCTCACCCAACTCCGCACCCAGCTCGGTGGGGTGCAGCCTCGGCGCGTCGCCCCGGCCGCCCTCGCGGAGCCTGCCGCCACGGCGGGCCCGTGCAAGGCCGAAGACGGTCGCGGCCACCAGCACCACGGCTGCCACGATCAGCCCGGTCGGATCGCTCATGGCTTCCTCACCCCTGACTCAGCCGGGCCCGGCCGCGGATCGCGAGCAGGTAGACCTCGCAGCCCAGGCAGTAGCCGAAGACGGCGTTCAGGAAGGCAGCGGCGAGTGCGGCCGCGCTCGCGGCGATACCGAGCCAGGTGACACCCGAGAGGTAGCCGACCGTTCCGACGGCCGCGAAGCCGAGGCCGACAGCCTGCGCGAACCGCGGCGGCGTCTCGTCCTCGAGGTCCTGCGGCGGCCCGATCCGGGGCCGCACCACCCGACGGTAGAGCCAGCCGTACGGGGACCAGCGCAGTCCCAGGACGGCGCCGAGGGCGAACACGACAGCCTGGCCGGCGAGCAGCAAGCCGCTGCCCGTGACCAGAACCAGCAGCAGAACAAGTGTCGTGAGCACGGCGGCGAAGCGCGGCCCACGCGGGTCGAGTCGGGCGGACACACGGGAGGTGCGGTCGGGCATGGCGAACTCCGGGGCGTTACGAACGGATCCTGGCCTGTCGGGTGCGTGGTCACCGACACGCTGCGGACCACACCCGGCCGAAGTCGATGTGGGCCCTGCCAACCAGGAACGCCGCGGAGAACATGCCGCCATTGCAGCAGCCGCCCGCACCACGGTCAATCAACGGCCACCTGCCGGACACGGCACATGGATCCGCCGGTCGGGCGTGTGTTCTTGGCAGCAGCGCTGTGCTCCACGTGACAACCGCTGGTGCCGCCTCCGAAGAGGAGGGCCGAAGTCAGAAGAGCGGCACGGCAGGACGGGCCTGCGCCGCGCGGCCGCGAGCAGCGTTCGTGCGCGCTGTCCGCGGCCGCGCCGGCGATCAGTGGACGCGTACGGTCACCACGTCAGAGGCGTGCAGGCGCACCGGCTTCTGGTCGTGCTTGCTGGTCAAGCCGTACAGCACCGCCCGGAATCGCAGGTCCCCGCGCCGCGCGGACGTGCCCTGCGCGGTGACCTGCGCGTCGCCCTTGACCGGGGCGCTGCACGTCTCCTGGTGCCATCCCTCGCCGAAGCCGTTCTCCTCCAGGCACAGCTGATGCAGGTAGCCGGCGCTGTCGTCACCGCCGTGCGCCTTGACCGTGATGGTCTTGCCGACCTGGGCCGTCTTCGGCGCCGTGATCTCCACGGCGCCCTTGGCGGATGCCGGCGCGGCGGCGAGGGTCACCGAAGACAGGCCCAGCGCGGCAGTGGCGATACCCAGCGTGCCGATCACCACCGCCCGGCCGGCCCGCGACTTCATCCCGGTCTTCTTCGTCCTGGTCATGGACTTTCCTTCCCTGGGTCTCCCCCGCGAAGCGCCCAACGCGCTTGGCTGACTACCCAGATGGGCCGACCGGGCCGCCCGTTGCACCCCGCCGGCTCCGTTACACAGCCACGACAAAACGAGGCCCCGGTACTGCTGATCAGAGGGCAGGGCCGGGCCCGCCGGGCCGGAAACGCTCCACCCCTACGATGTGCCGCACCTTGAGCGGTCGCACGATCACCGCGACCCGCTGCTCCCCCGGCATGATCCACTCGAAGCGCTCGCTGCCGAGGTACTTGCGGGCCAGGCCGTCCATGCGCTCGTGTGCCTCATCGCCGGTGACGAAGCGGGCCACCACGCCACTGATCTGCACACGGTCGAAGGGGTCGTCGGCGTCCGCGTGCGAGAGATAGACGCGGGGGTCATGGCGCAGGTTCTCCTCCTTCACCCGGCCCACCGAGGTGTTGAACGACAGCTCCCCCTCGCCCTCCAGGTCCACCCACATCGGGCTGACCTGTGGCGCTCCGTCGGGGAACACGGTTCCGACGTACCAGATGTTGGGGGCTTGCAGTCGGGCGCGGACAACGTCGTCGAATGCGGCAGTCATCCCGGCACGCTACCCACCATGATCGGTGGCATGTCCCAAGTGGTCCACGCAAAGAGGCACCAGGTGGACTGGCGACCCCGGAATCGCCCTGCCTAACGTCAGCCGTGGTCAACGCTCCGCCGCACGTCGTGCCGCAGGGCGTCCGTCCTTCGCCACGTAACCGGGGGGTACGTCAGGATGTCTGCCGTCGGAGATTCCGGGCTCTTGGGGAGCCGGTTCGATGCACTCGCGAGCAACACGATCGACTACTGGATGCTGCCGGACGATCCGTCCCTGACCAACCACGGGGTCCTCGACGCCGTATCGGCGGCACCCGTTCTGCCCGACGCCTCCCTGCAGCTCTACATCCACGTGCCGATCTGCGCGCAGAACTGCACGTTCTGCGCGTTCACCGGCGCGAACAGCATCAGCTACAAGATGGCGGAACGCTATTCGAAGCTCGTGATGTGGCAGCTGACGGACCTCATGGACCGCGTCCAGGTGAACGGCCGGCACATCAGCTCCGTACACATCGGCGGAGGCAGCCCGGACCTCCTCGGGTCCCATGTCGGCCGGATCCTGGAAGGCGTCAGGGCGCTGCCGGGCTGCACCGACACCACCGAGTTCTCGGTCGAGATGACCCTGAGCACCACCCGTCCGGAGTTCATCGAGGAACTGGTCCGCCACGACGTGACGAAGGCGTCGTTCGGAATCCAGACGCTCGACCCGGACCTCCGGACCCACATGCGCCAGCCGCGCTCGCTCACGCACCTGTCGAAGGTGCTCGACATGATCGACGGACGCATTCCCGTCGTCAACGCGGACCTCATCACGTGTCTGCCGGGCCAGTCCCTCGCGATGGCCCTCGACGATCTGCAAGCCCTCATCGAGCACCCCTCGATCAACGCGATCAGCTCCTACCTGCTGACGTCCGGAGCCTCGCCGTCCCTGATCGGCGGGCTGCTCTCCGGCGCCCTGCCCCAGCAGGCATCCGCGCACGACCGCGCGCTGATGCGCCTCAACACCTACGGCACCCTGCTGCGCGAGGGGTGGGTGCGTCGCGGCACCAACACGTACATCGACCCGTCCGCCGTGCCCGCGACCACGCTCGACAAGATCAGCGGCAACGAGTGCCTGGGACAGAGTCACCATGCGGCGTTCCTGCTGGGCGTCGGCGCCAGCGCGATCTCCAGCATGCCGGGCGTCCGCCTTGAGCAGGTGAGCTCCCTGGGCCAGTGGATGGCCGCCGCCGAGCGCAAGGAACACCCGCTGCACCTGCCCAAGTGCGCCACCGTGCCGCAGGCCGACGCCGCCCTGTGGGTCTTCCCCCTTCGCCACGAGGGGCTGCCGCAGCACCGGTACGACTGGATGCTGGCCAACGGCGCACTCGACGACGAGCAGGTCGGAACCCTGGGGACGCTCTGCGACGAGGGACTCGTACGGCACACGGCCAAGGGTTACGAACTCACCGTCCTCGGTGAGGTGTTCATGGGCCACCTGGTACGCCTCCTGAAGAAGGAGGCCAACCGCAAGGCCGTCGACGACTACATCAGCGAGGGACTCGCCCTGGGCAACGCGATCGCCGTCGGTGAGCTGGAGGACCGCCGCAGCGTGAACAACCGCCAGGTCGCCGACCTCCACCTGAGCGCCGGCGTCGCATCGACGCCCTGACCCACCAGCGCCGAGCCGCGCGGCCGCCGTCCGTCGTCGCCCGGCCTCAGCCGACCGTGATGGACGCGCCCGCTGTCAGGTGACGGTACGGGGCGCCGGTACCGGGACCGTCGTCGCCCAGGAATCCCCGGATCATCGCGCCGCCCACCTCGTTGAGGGCGCCGTCATGTATGGCGCAGGCCTGTTGCGGGGCCACCGCACGCACGTAGTCGATGAGTTGCCCGGTGGTGGACCAGGGGCCGTGCACGGGCAGCAAGAGGGTGTCGACGGTGGTGTCCGGGACGGTGAGCGCGTCGCCCGGGTGGAACAGGGCGTCGTCGACGAGGAAGCCGATGTTGCCGACGCGCGGAACGTCGGGGTGGATGGGCGCGTGCCAGGTCCCGTAGACCTTCACGTCGAAGCCGGCCGCGGTGAAGGACTCCCCCTCGCCGACCGCGGTGACCCGAGCGCCGAGGCCGTCGAGCCGCCCGGCGACGGAGGAGTTCGTCCAGATCCTCAGGGCCGGGTTGTGCAGGGCGGCTTCGCGAAGAACGGCCTCGTTGAAGTGATCGAAGTGTTCATGGGTCACCAGGACCGCGTCGGCGCCGTCCAGTGCTTGCGGTTCGGTCAGCCCGCCCGGGTCGACGACCAGTCGGCAGCCGTCCTTCTCCATGCGAACGCAGGCGTGCCCGAACTTGGTGAGAAGCATGGTGTGTTCTCGGCCCTTCCCGGAATTTATACAACGTGGTTGTACAGATAGGTTACATACTCCGGGTAGGATTCGGACCATGAACGATGACGCGCTGGCCGAGGACCTGCGGCAAGTGATCGGAGAACTGGTCCGCACGGTGCGGGCCGCCGACACGATGCCCGCCGGCGAGGCCGCCATCCTCGGCCACCTGGCGCGGGGTGGCGCCCACACCACGGCCGACCTCGCCCAGCTGCGCGGTGTGACGCACCAGGCGGCGTCCAAGTCCGTGAAGGAGCTCCTCGGCAAGGGCCTGGTGGGATCCGAGTCCCATCCCAGCGACGGCCGCAAACTCCTCCTGCGCATCACCGACTCGGGCCGAGCCCACCTAGAGCGCGAGCGTGCCCAGCGCGCCCGATGGCTCAACACGGCCATCACCGACACGCTCGACCCCGAAGAGCGACGCCAACTCCGGCAGTGCGTAGCCCTCTTGGGCAGGCTGGCCGCCCACTCGCCCCATCAGTGACGGTTGGAAGCTCTGGGCGACCCGGTCAATTGGCTTTCACCTATGGGCAGTTGGCCGCCGTTGGCGCGACGCGCGCGGGTGGGACACGACGACCGGGCGCAGGCGGCGCATCCGGGCCCGTGGGCACCGAATCGGGGTGCGGACCGGCGTGCGGCCGACGCGTGCGGGACTGAGTACGCGTACTCAGGCGCTCCCGAGGAGGGACCTGGCAGGGTGCGCTCCATGGCACAGCCACTTCCCGAACCATCGACGCGCCGGCGCTTCCCCTGGTCCAGCAGGACGCCCCTCGGCACGGATCTGGCCGGGGGCATCCTGCTCCTCATGATCGAGGCCGCCCTTGGCGTGTGGAAGCTCTTCGGCGACGGCATGGAGGTCTGGGCGGCCCAGGGCGACCGGACGAGGATCGACGCGTCCGATCTCTCCGGCATCGCCTGGCTCGGTCACTTCCTCGTCGTCGTCCTGATCCTGGCCGTCGTCGCGGCGCTGTGCCGCGCCCCCTGGACGACGGTGCTGCAGCTCCTCGCCGCCGGCGCGGCGGGCGCGCTGCTCGTTCTCGCCCAGCACAGCTACGACCAGCACCACCCTGACCCTCCCCCGCCCCCGAACCCCCACTACACCCCGTGCTACAGCGGCAGCGGCCGGTGCAGCTGAAACACCGGGGTGGGGCGGGCCCGCCGACGCCCTGCCATTTGTCACAAGCGCCGGGGTACCTAGGTCCTCATCCATGGAGAAAACGGCCCCATCGACTGAACACCCGTCTCCTTCCCCCAAAGCCGGGCAAAGGGTGCGTACCGAAGTGCGCCCGGACGGGAGTGTTCCAGATTGATGCTGACCCTCAACTCTTCACAGATCGGCCCGTCGGCCGCCCGAAAGGCCACGGCACACTACTGCCGCGCGATGTGCCCATGGGTCGATGCCGACGAAGTCGTCCTCGTGGTAGGCGAGTTGCTCGGCAATGCCATTCGCCACACCCGCGGCCCCTGGCACCTCTACCTGGACCAGCGGCAGGGAAAGCTCGTAGCCGGAGTGCGCGACCACAGCAACCAGGCCCCCGTCCCGCGCGCCGGTGATCCTCGGGGCGGGGGCGGCTTCGGACTCGGCATCGTTCGCCGGCTGGCCACCGAATTCAGGGTGATACCTCACCAGCAGGGCAAGACCGTCCAGGCCAGTTGGAGCCGGCCTCAGTAGCCCCGGCGGACCACGAGCACGGCCCTGTCGTCGACATGGCCCGTCAACGAGTCGCCCTGTGCCATGACGGTGTCCGCTATGTCCGCCAGGGGTGCCGTGCGCCTGCGGAAGGTGACGTCGCAGACGCCGGCGAGTCCGGCGTCGATCGGCAGCTGCGGCCCCTCCACCAGGCCGTCCGTGACGAGGGCGAGCAGGTCACCGGGTGCCATGTTCAGGACGTGTACGGGAAAGTCGCTCCCCGCGAGCACACCCAGAGGAGGGCCGCCCGGGTACTCCCGGACCTCGGCCCCGCCCTCGGCGGCGTGCACCAGCGGGACGTGTCCGGCCCGCGCGGTCTTGACCCGGCCGTCGGGAGTGAGCAGGGCGTACAGACACGTCGCGAAGACCGGCAGCCTCATCTGAAGCATCAGGTCGTTGGTGCGGGCCAGCACCCGGTCCGGGGCCGGATCCTGCCAGGCGTAAGCGTGCATCGCCGTACGCACCTGTCCCATCAGCGCCGCGGCCTGCACACTGTGCCCCTGTACGTCACCGATGATGCAGGCGGTGCTGCCGTCCGGCAGGGCGATCACGTCGTACCAGTCACCGCCGACGTCCAGGCCGTGGTGGGCGGGGCTGTACTGTGCCTCGATCTCGTAGCCCGGGGCGGCCGGCAGCATGACGGGCAACAGGTTGCGCTGTACGGTGCTGGCCAGTTCGGCCCGGGCGGACTGCAGCCGGATGCGCTCCCACGCCTGGCCCGCGAGGTCCGCCATGACGCCGGCGAGGGTCTGCTCGTGGTTCGAGAGGTTGTGCGGCCGGTCGAAGGTCACGACCCATCCGCCGAGCGGGAAGGCGCCCTGGCCCCGCAGGGGGATCATGATGAACGACTCGGCGGCCGTCGCGTCCAGCAGGCCGTGGGCGAGCGGCCAGGAGCGCCGGTAGTCGTCCCGGGTGGCGATGAACAGAGGGGTTCCGGTCCGGATCGCCTCGGTCAGGGGCTTGGGCGCCTCCAGGGGCAGACCGTGCAGGGAGCGGGCGAGGGCGGGATCGATGCCCGCGCCGAACGTCACCCGCAGTCTTCCCTCCTCCACGAACGCCAACAGCGTTCCGGTGCCCCCGAAGGCGGGAGCCACCCGGTTGAGGATCGCCGTCGTCAGCTCGTCCTCCGTGGCCGCGGCGACGAACGCAGCGGCGAGCTGCTGCACGAGGTCGCCGCGGCGCCGCGCGTCGGCGTTGGCCTTGAGGAGCGACTGGTGGCGCTCCACGGCCGCGGTCGTGTTGATCGTCGTCCCCACGACGCGGCGCCTACCGTCGAAGCCGAAGCGGACCAGCCGGGCGAGGGTGCGCAGCCAGTGCGGACGGCCGTGCTCGTCCGGCATCCGGAAGTCGACGTCCACCTGTCGGGCATGCCCTTTGCGCAGTGCCCAGAACGCCTCCTCCACCCGGCCCACGTCCTCCGCGTACACCAGCCCGAGCAGCTCGGCGAGCGGCATGCGGTCCCCCGGGCCCATGCCGTTGTACAGGCGCTCCCCGTCGAGCCAGCTGAACGCGTCCGTCTCCTCGTCATAGGTCCACAGGGAGTGGTCCGCCAGTACGGTCATGGACCGCAGGGCCTCCCAGTGCAGCCACTCCCCCTCTTCCTCCTCCTCGATCTCCACCAGAAGCGCGTGACCGCCGTCGCACCCGTCGAAGCGGCGCGCCGACGTCATGCAGATGACCGCCCCGTCCGCGTGCGCGTACTCCAGCGGCTGCCGGCAGACGCGGCCGCCGCCCTCCAGCGCGTCCAGAAGGAGCTGGCGGGAGATGGCCACGCTGGTCGGGGCGAGCAGATCGGCGAAGCTCCGCCTCGGGGACGCGCCGTCGAGGAGAGCCGCCCGGACCCGCGAGCCGGCCAGGACGAGCTCTCCCGCCCCGGCGGTCTCGCCCGTGGGGGCGAGCAGCATCCACATTCCGTCGACGCCGAGTGCCTGGTAACGGGGACAGGCGTGGGCGGGGGCGTCTACACACATGGACATCGACCTCGGAAGTGAGCGGGCGCGGCAAGCCTCCCTGCGGGCGGGTCTTCCATCCCAGCCGACGCGCGGCCCGGCTGCCGCCCGCGAAAGTCATCTCCTGCGGGGCGAAGGTCCCCTACGACCCGTCAGCTTCGGGCGGCGCATTCCTTGCGGCGAGACCCGCTCCGTTCCCCTGCCCGGTACCTCAGTCCCTCTGCTGGGCCCGGTGGTGGCGCACGAGGCGTTCCTGCATAACGCGGTAAGGCGTCGCGTTGGGTGGGGTGCCGCCGTCGCGTACGTCGGTGGCGGCGCGCACGGCGGCGTCCATCGCGGAGCGGTAGGGCAGCGATCCGGTGCTGACGCGCCGCACCCCGAGCACGCCCAGCTCCGCCAGGGTGAGCTCGGGGTGGACCAGGGTGTTCACGGGTGCGTGGATGCCGTTCACGAGGTCGCGCAGCTCGGAGGGGTCGGTTGCGCCGGGGATGAAGATGCCGTCGGCGCCCGCCGCCACATAGGCGTTGGCCCGCGCAAGGCTCTCCTCGACCGTGGCCTCCTGGCCGAGCCAGTACGTGTCGACGCGGGCGTTGACGAACAGGGAGGGCGAAGTGCGTTTGATGGCTGCGACCTTGGCCGCGTGCCGGGCTGGGTCGATCAGCCTCTCGTCGGTGCTGTCCTCGATGTTGATGCCGTCGACGCCGAGGCCGGCGGCGTATGCCGCCACCTCCTCGGGGTCGTCGCCATAGCCGTCCTCGATGTCGGCGGAGAGGTAGAAGGGGGCGCCCCTCAGCTTCTGGGCCAGGACCTGCGTGGCCTGCTTGCTGGCCCGGCCGCCGTCGGGACTTCCGCCGGAGGCGGCGACGCCGAAGCTCGTGGTGCCGACGGCCGGGAATCCGGCGTCCGCGAGGGCGAGCGCCGAGGCCACGTCCCAGGCGTTGGGCAACAGGAGCGGGGCGGCTCGGTGGTGGAGGTCGGTGAACGTCATCTCCGTGGTGCCTTTCGGACTAGGTGGCCGGGCGGCCACCAGGATTCACTCGGCGGGCGTTGCGCTGCCCCACGGTACGACCCGGCACGTCGCAGCTCAGCAGGCGTGGGCGCATGCGTGCTGCGCTGGGCGGGTCACCTCGGGGCCCGGGGCGTTTCGGCGGTACGTCGGCAGGTGATGGATGGCGTGCCGGGGCAGCCAGAGCAACGGACCGTCCCCGCCCCGTCGTCCACCGGAGGCCCGTCGTGTCACTGCGCTCTCGTCGTCTGCCCCTGCCCCGCCACGCCGGGCGCGCGGCCGTCGTCCTGCTCGCCGCCTCGCTGGCGCTGGCCGGCCCCGCCGGGGCGGTGTCCGGTGGCAACGGCGACGAGGCGCTCCGCAACCGCCTCCGGGAGCTGGTCGACCGCCCGGACGGCCCGCCCGGTGCCATCGCGGTGCTGCGGGACGGCGGTCGGGTGCGGGTGGTCGAAGCCGGGGTGGCCGACATCGGCACCGGGCGTCCGCCGCACGCCAACGACCACATGCGGTTGGCCAGCGCCTCGAAGGCGTTCAGCGGCGCGGTCGCACTCCGCCTGGTCGACCGCGGACTGCTCGGTCTGGACGACACCATCGCCCGCCGGCTGCCCGAATTGCCGCGCGCCTGGGGTTCGGTGACGCTGCGTCAGCTCCTCCAGCACACCAGCGGACTGCCGGACTACAGCAGGGCACCGGAGTTCGCCGACCTGATCCGGGCCGACCCGCACCGGGTCTTCGACTCCCGGCACCTGCTCGACTTCGTCGCCGACGAGGACCTGGAATTCGCCCCCGGCTCCCGCTACCAGTACTCGAACTCCGACAACATCGCCGTTGCCCTGATGGCCGAGGCCGTGACCGGGCAGCGCTACGAAGACCTGCTGGCCTCCAAGGTCTACCGGCCCCTCGGGCTCACCCGTACGAGCCTCCCCGTCGGCTACCGACTGCCCGACCCCTACCTGCACGGCTACGACGTGGAACCGGGCAGCCCGCCGGAGGACGTCTCCACCCTGTTCGGTGCCTCCGGGTCCTGGGCCTCGGGCGGCATCGTCTCCACGCCGACGGACTTCAACACCTTCGTGGCCGCCTACGCCGGCGGCAAGCTGATCAGCGACGCGACCCGAAGGCAACAGCGGTCCTTCGTCACCGGCGCCTCCGAGCCGGCCGGCCCCGGCGCCAACCGGGCCGGGCTCGGGATCTTCTCGTACGCCACCCGGTGCGGAGTGGTGTACGGGCACACCGGCAACACCGCGGGTTACACCCAACTCGGCGTAGGCACACCGGACGGCCGCCGCAGCCTCACCGTCACCGTCACCTCACAGGTGAACCAGACGTCCAACCCCGATCTGCTGGCACACCTGCGCGCCGTCGAGGAGGACTTCGTCTGCGCCCTCCTGCGTTCACCCTCCAAGACCTGAACCGGCGCCGGTCGGCGGTCCGCCTCGTACCGGGCCGGCCCGGCACCCGGGATCAGGCCGGCGAGCCGCTCGGGTCCGGCGCGTACCGGCGGATGCGGTAGCGCAGACCGGTCACGGAGGTCTGCCAGCCCTGGTCCTCGGTGACGCCCCATCCCGGGCCCGGCGACGGGGCATGGGTGTCGCCCTTCACCGTGACGTCGACCTCGGTCACCGAGAGCGTCGTGGCGTACGCCATGGCGGCCCGGTAGATCTCACCGCCGCCGATCACCCAGATCTGCGCGGAGGCGGACGCCTCCCCCTCCGCCGCGCGCTCCAGCGCTTCGGCCACGGATCCGGCACGGTCCGCGCCCTCGGCCGCCCACCGCGGGTCACGCGTCACCACCACGTTGCGCCGGCCCGGCAGCGGACGGAATCGCGGAGGCAGCGAATCCCACGTCCTGCGTCCCATCACCACGGGATGCCCGAGGGTGGTGGCCTTGAAGTGCGCCATGTCCTCGGGCAGCCGCCAGGGGATCGTGTTGTCCGCACCGATCACACCGTCGAGGGTCTGTGCCCAGATCAGCCCGACGTTCATACGGCGACCGGGGCCTTGATGGCCGGGTGGTGCTGGTAGCCGGCCACTTCCACGTCGGAGTACGCGTAGTCGAAGAGCGAGTCGGCCTTCCGCAGCCGCAGCTCGGGGAACGCGAAGGGGCTGCGCGAGAGCTGCTCGGTCACCTGGTCCACGTGGTTGTCGTAGATGTGGCAGTCCCCGCCGGTCCAGATGAAGTCGCCGGGTTCGAGGCCGGTCTGCTGCGCCACCATGTGGGTCAGGAGGGCGTAGCTGGCGATGTTGAACGGGACGCCGAGGAACAGGTCCGCGCTGCGCTGGTACAGCTGGCACGAGAGCCTGCCGTCGGCGACGTAGAACTGGAAGAACGCGTGGCACGGCGCAAGTGCCATCTTGGACAGCTCGGCGACGTTCCAGGCGGAGACGATCATCCGACGGGAGTCCGGGTCCTGGCGCAGCGTGCCGAGAACCTCGGTGATCTGGTCGATGTGGCTGCCGTCGGGGGCGGGCCAGGAGCGCCACTGCGCGCCGTAGACCGGCCCGAGGTCGCCGTTGGCGTCAGCCCATTCGTCCCAGATGGTGACGCCGTTCTCCCGCAGCCAGCCGATGTTCGAGTCGCCGCGCAGGAACCAGAGCAGTTCGTACACGATGGACCGCATGTGCACCTTCTTCGTGGTGACCAGCGGGAATCCCTGGGCGAGGTCGTAGCGCAGCTGGTGTCCGAAGACACTTCGGGTACCGGTGCCCGTGCGGTCGGCTTTCGCGGTCCCGGAGGCGAGCACCAGCCTCAACAGGTCTTCATACTGATTGTCGGCCATGACCAGCGATTTTACCGCCGTCCCGGACCGCTCCCTTCCCCCCTCCACCGGCCGACGAGCGCGCCTGCCGTGGATGCCGGGGCACGGCGGGCCGGGCCCGCCGCCGTGGCGAAGGCCGCGACCCGCCGGTCGGAGCGCTGACCGGGGTCGGCTCCCTACTTGCGGACGACCGTGGTGAGCAGACCCGTCCCCAGGTCGTAGACGTGCCCCGACACCTCGACGCCGGCCGACAGGAGCGGGAAGGAGCGCAGCAGATCGACGTCCCTGCGCACGGTCACGGCCGGGTCGAGAACCGCCAGCTCGGCGATCGTCGAGTCGTCATAACCACCCTTGCCGACGAAGTCCCGGCGCAGCTCGTCGTCGGCGAACAGCGCGGATCCGCAGTCGGTGTGGTGGATCACGGCCAGGTCGAACCAGTCGGCGTCCGGCGTCTTGGCCTCGTGCAGGTGGCTGATCCAGGCCACGTCCTGAAGGGTGGCGGGCGTGACCCGCCCGCCCACGTTGCGCAGCACGATGGCCTCGCCGAGTTCGACGCCGAGGATCGCGGCAGGCTCCACCCGGGGATCGAGGCAGGTGATGACGAACGTCTGCTTGAAGGGAATGAAGGGGATCTCCGGCACATTGAGGCGGGCATCGGTGTTCGCGAAGGCCTGGTTGCGCTCGATGTACGTGGCGAAGTGGGACACGGTCTTCTCCTGCGACGCGATAAGGGGTTCGGGCATAGGTGAGTCGACGGGTGGGAGCGGGCGCCCGTCCAGGCACCGCGGTCTCAGGCGCTGGGGTCTCAGGCGCCGACGCGTACGGCCTCAAGGATGAGTTCGGTCACCTCCTGCGGATGCGAGACCGGGACCGCGTGTGAGGACTCGACCTCGACGGTGTGCGATCCCGCGCGCCGGGCGGTGAACCGGAGGAGCTCCGGAGGGAGCGAGAAGTCCCGGGTCGAGACCAGCGCCCAGGACGGCACGCCGTGCCAAGTGGCCTTCGCCGGCAGGGTTTCGCCCAGTGCCGCCGGGTCGATGGGGCGCTGAGCCGCAGCCATCACGGCCACCACGTCCGGTGCGACGTCACCGGCGTACACCTCGCCGAACGCCTCCGGCTCGAGGTACATGTCGTTGCCGTCGGGGCGGGCGACGACCGTCGTGGTGGCGGGGCCGAGCTTGCTGCCGGGGAACTTCTCGTTGAGCTCGGCCGAGCTCTCCCCCGCGTCGGGCTGGAAGGCGGCGATGAACACCAGCGCCCTGACCTTCGGATCCCGGGCGGCGGGATGCGAGATCACCGAGCCCGCGTAGGAGTGCGCGACGAGCACGACCGGGCCGGGCACGGTCTCCAGGAAGCTCGCCAGGTACGCGGCGTCGGACGCCAGGCCGCGCAGTGGGAGGGCAGGTGCGACGACCCGATGTCCGGCGGCCTGGGCCCGCCGGATCACCCCGTTCCACACGGACGCGTCCGTCAGCGCGCCGTGTACCAGCACGATCGTCGGGGTCGTGTCGTTCGTAGCGCTCATGGAATGGCTCCTCATCGAGGTCGATGTGAACAGAACGTTCGTTCTCCCTCTGAAGCTACGGGCGTCCCACTCGCGTGTCAACAGAACGTTCTGTCTCTACACTGGGCCCATGTCCACACCGCCCCCGAGCCCCCGCGAACGCCTCCTGGAAACGGCGAGCCGCTTGTTCTACGCCGAGGGCATCCACACCGTTCCGGTGGACCGCCTGGTCACCCAGGCCGACGTCACCCGCGCCACGTTCTACCGGCACTTCCCGGCCAAGGAGGATCTGGTCGTGGCCTACCTCCGGGCCACCGACGCCCGGCTGCGCGACGCCGTCGAGGGGGCTGTCGCCCAGGGAGCCGCCGAGCAGGGCGTCTCCGCGATCCTCGACCTGATCGGCGAGACGACGTGCGCGGCCGGTTTCCGGGGTTGCCATTTCATCAACGCGGCGGCGGAGTATCCGGACGCCTCCGACCCCGTACGCGAGGCGATCGCCGAACATCGCGCCTGGTTCCAGCGGACGGTCACCGAACTGGCCGCCCGGGCCGGCCACCCCGACCCCGCTTACGCCGGCCGCGTCCTGGTCCTGCTTCACGACGGCGCGCTGGCCGGCGCGCAACTCGACGATCCCGAAGCCGTCCGCGTGACGGTGCGCCGCGCGGGCCGCGATCTGCTGGGCCTGCGCGACTGATCCGGACCGCTGGACGGCATCGACGCCGCCGTCCGCGACCTCGCGGTCCTCGAAGCGGGCGAGGGGCTCCTGCGCGGCGGCCGCGCACGGACCTCGCCCGGCGCACTGGATGCGGGACGAGACGGGCTGAGCGGCGCGCGCGGGTGCCGGCACGTCGACTGCGATCGCGCGCCGCTCGTGAACTCCTGTTCACGCTGGTGCAGTTGAAGATGCCGAACGGCCTCCTGAAGGGTTCGGTTCGGAGGGCGACCGGATCGAACCGGACGTTCACAACCCGCACCCACAAGACAGCCGTCGCGGGCGGTCTTGTGAAGTTCTGAACGGACTTCTACAGTCCGTGGCACAACGGCCATGGAACCGCTCCCACGGTCCTGGTCATCCGAGTGAGGGAGCCGCGATGTTCTCCGCACGTGTGAGATCCGCCCGATGGGCGGGCGCGTTGCTCGCCGCCCTGTCGATGGTCCTGCTGGGACAGCCGCCTGCTCACGCCTCGTCGTGGGGTACGCCGCAGACGGTCAACTCGTGGAACGTCATCAACGGACGGTGGACCGCCAACCACGAACTCGAGACCTACACGCCCGACTGCGTCTGGTACGAAGGCAACACGCTGGTGATCAAGACGTACAACGCGGGTGGCGGCCAATACCGTTCGGGCCGCGTCGAGTCCAAGTCCCTTTATGGCTACGGCACTTACAGCTTCACCGCGAACATGCCCAATGGGCGGGGCCTGCTCCCCGCGGTCTGGGGCGCCTATCTGAACCCCTGGCTGCCCGAGATGGACGCGGCCGAGATCGTCGGACAGAACCCCACCGCCGTCTACCAGACGTTCCACGACACCAACAACGCCCAGACCCAGTGGGCCAGGAACAACGCCTCGGCCTGGACGAACAGCTACCACACCTACTCGTTCTCCTGGTGGCCCGACCACATCGACTTCTGGGTGGACGGCGGCTTCAGTGGCACGAAGTGGTACACCACACCGCCCGGCACCGGCATGCACTTCATCGTCAACACCGCGGTGGGTGGCGACTGGCCCGGCAACCCCGACGCCTCCACCTGGGCCACCGCCGACGGCGCCCGTTATCTCAAGGTCTCCGCCATCACCTACACGCCGTACTACCCCTGACCCGGGGGACCCCCAGGCCCGAGCCGCTCAACCGGCGGCTCGGCTGTGCCGGGGCGCGGCGGTTCGTGTCGCGCTCCCGGCACCGCCGAACCGGCGGATCGGCCCACCGCCGGTGAACACCGGCCAGCCGGGGTCGCCGGTCCGGGCGAAGGCGAGCCACGTCGCACGCATCTCGTCGGCCAGTGCGGCGGGCGGTTCGGGCGCCCCCAGCAGGCCTCGCTCCCCACGCAGGGCAGGGAGGCCGAGGCGGTCGAACACATAGGGAAGCTCCACCGTGTGGGCCGCGCCCAGGCTGCCGCCGATGGCGGGTGACCGCCAGGCGAATTCGTAGACGTGGGCGCGGCCATGGGCCTCGGCCAGTCTCCGGCTGCCGGCGCCGAACAGCGCGTCCCCGAGGACCGCCGAGCGCAACTCGCCCTCCCCGGCGGCCGGATGCCGGTCCCGATAGGCGGCGAGGAACGGGCCGGCGGCACCGTGGGCAGTGGCTGTCGCGCGTACGTCCTCCTCGGTCGAGGTCGTCAGTCCGCCCTGGGGTGCCAGGTACAGGTTGCCCTCCTCCGCGTTGGTGCCGATGAGCAGATCGACGTCCGCCAAGGGGCTCTCGGCCGGCTGTCGTTCGAGTACGAGGCTGAAGGCGCTGAGCCCCATGAGAGGGTCTGGCCGGTCGTCCGTCCGCAGGTCGAGGCCGGCCAGCTCGGGTATGACCCGGACGAGCGGTTCGTCGGGGACGTGTGCGAAGGCGGCGGCCGTCGGCGCGATGCCGAGGGCCGTCGCGGCCTTGCGCGTCACCCTCGCCGCCTGCTCGGCGGAGAACGCTCCCAGCCCGCTGCCGCTCTGCACGATCGCCCGGTGGACGAGCCCCGCCGCCGCGGGCGTGGCGAGTACGGCGCCCACGATCGTGGCCCCTGCGGACTGGCCGAACAGGGTGACGTTGTCCGGATCCCCGCCGAAGCCGGCGATGTTGCTCCGGACCCAGCGCAGAGCGGCGATGACGTCGAGCAGACCCCGGTTGGCCGGCGCATCGGGGAGGTCCAGGAATCCCGCGATGCCGAGCCGGTAGTTGAGCGTCACCAGGACCACTCCGTCGCGGGCGAACGCGGCACCGTCGTACAGGTCCGCGCTGGTGGAGCCGGCCACGAAACCGCCGCCGTGCACGAACACCATCACCGGGCTGCGACGGGCCTCACGCGGGGCCCATACGTTCACCGTCAGGTAGTCGTCGCCGGGGACCCAGCCCGGGCCGAAGTACGGCGACATGTCGAGGGCGCCGAAGGCGTCCCGGCGGGGCTGCGGCGCGGTGGGCCCCGGGGCCAGGGCGTCGCGCACGCCCGTCCACCCCTCGTGGGGGCGGGGCGGCGCGAAGCGACCGGTGCCCAGCGGAGGTGCGGCGTAGGGCACGGCGAGGAAGCGCCGCACCGCGTTGTCGCCGGAGCCGGCGGTGCGGCCCAGGACGCGGCCGGCAGTGGTGGTCACGATCGGTTCGGACATGGATCTCCCGCTTTCGTTCGCAGGGGGCTGGGGTGCGAGTGGGTCGTGGACGGGGTGGTGCCCCGCACGGCTCGGACGGACTGCCTTGCTCCGGATCCGGGCCACGGGGATCCGGACGACGCGGCTCTCCGGATCCGGCGCGAGGCCTTCGGCGCGGCACGGGATTAAGGCGCGCCGCAGAGCTTCCGGTGCGTCGCGGGGCTTCAGATGCGTCGCGGGGCTTCAGATGCGGGCGAAGGGCGCCCAAGCCGCGATGTCGAACGCGTCCCCGCTGCGCACCACCTCCGCCCCGCCCGAACCGGCCAAATGTGCAGGCAGGACAAGCGAGTTGGTCTCACTTGCCTGGCCCAGCAGGCGTCGGCGGGTGGCCCTCGCCTCGGCCGGGTTCTCGCAGAAGCAGCTGTTGACGTCGGGCGCGACGAACTGAAGCGGCGTATGCAGCAGGTCGCCGACGAAGAGAGCGCGATCAGTGCCGGATTCCAGTCGCAGTACGGAGGACCCGGGTGTGTGGCCGGGCGCGAGATCGAGCCGGAGGTTGCCGTCGATGACGTGGCCGTCGTCCCACAGGAGTGTCTGACCCGCCTGGTGGACCGGCGCCACGCTGTCCTCGAACACGTTCTGGTTCCCACGCCCCAGCTTCGGGACGTGACCGTTCTCCGGATTCCAGAAGTCGAAGTCGCGCGCCGGCATCAGATACGTGGCGTTCGGGAAGGTGGGCACCCAAATGCGGCCCTCCAGACGGGTGTTCCAGCCGACGTGGTCCACGTGCAGATGCGTGTTGATCACCAGATCCACATCCTCCGGCCGCACACCCGCCTTGGCGAGCTCACCGAGGAAGTCGCTGTGGCGACGGCTCCAGACCGGCGCGTAGGGACGCTCCTTGTCGTTGCCCACGCCGGTGTCGACCAGGATCGTCCTGCCCTCGCTGCGCAGCAGCCAGGTCTGGATCGCGCTCATGCACACGCCCGAGGCGGGATCGACGAAGTCCGGCTCCAGCCAGGACGCGTGCTGCCGCCATGCCTGTTCCGGCGCGTCGGGAAAGAAGGTGGCGGGATCCAACTCGACCGATCCGTAGTACTCGACGACCCGCATGATCGAGACGTTCCCGAAAACGATCTCCTGCATGACTTGCCCCGTCCGTCGGCGTGATTGAAGTCCTGCCAACTTCGCCCCGGAACGGACTCGGCACCAGTCCCGGCCCGTGCCTACGCATGACAGGGGCAGGCTGGCCGTCGAGGGCGCGGGCATACTCGACTCATGGCGGTCTCCCAGCAGCTCAGCGAGTTCCTACGGGCCCGAAGGGCCCAGGTGCGGCCCGTGGACGTGGGCCTGCCCGAACTGCCGGGCAGGCGGCGGGTGACGGGGCTGCGACGCGAGGAGCTCTCGCAACTCGCGGGCGTCAGCGTCTCCTACTACACCCGCCTCGAACAGGGCCAGTCGGTCAACGCCTCCGACGGCGTCCTGAACGCGCTCGCCACCGCGCTGCGGCTGGACGAACACGAGCGCACACACCTACGGGAACTCGCCTCGCAGCGCCGACGGCCCCTCGGGCGTCCCCCGGTGGAGTGCGTGGACGCCCCGACCCGTGACCTGCTGCGTTCGGTGGGACACACGCCCGCTCTCGTCCTCGGCCGCCGTACCGACGTACTCGCCTGGAACCCCCTGGCCCACGCCCTGCTGGCCGGCCACCTCGCCCCTACCGCACCCGACCGGCCCGAGGAACGGCCCAACCTCTCCCGCATGCTGTTCCTGGACCCGCACACCAGAGAGCTCTACGTGGACTGGGAACGCAAGGCGCGGGCGGTCGTGGGCAGCCTGCGGCAGATCGCCGGGCGCCACCCCGATGACGCGCTGCTGGCATCACTGGTCGGTGAACTGTCCATGGCGGCGCCGGAGTTCGCCGAGCTGTGGAGCGATCACCGCGTCCGGCCGTGCGAGGCGGACGCGTACCGGCTGCGTCATCCCCTGGTCGGCGAGCTCACGGTCACCCAGCAGATCCTGGTACCCGCCCGCTCCCCCGAACAGTCCCTGGTCCTGGTCACCACGAAGGAGGACTCCAGCTCCCAGGACGCGATCGCGCTCCTGCGCGAGTACGCCTTTTAACACTGGGCGGGACGGGCTTGCGGTCTGTGTGTGGGGAGATGAGCCACTGGTCGTCGCCCCAGGCCCGGGCGATCACGCCGCCGGCCATGACGATGCCGAGGGTGAGCCGTCCGCAGTTGTGATGGATTTGTGAAGGCGCGGGACGGCGTGCAACGTGCGGGGCCCTCGGCTCATCTGGATGGTCGGCGAGGCACGTCGAGTGTGGCGATGCGGGGGACTCGCCGCCCGACCTCAACCCAAGCGCCGGGCGTCCCACATTCATTCACTGCAACTCGCCTTACAGACAGTTCAGTTGACCCACCAAAGGTGAGTCAACTCTGTCGACACCTCGGTGAGCCCGACAGCAACCTCAACCGGTCACCGGCCAACGGCCGCTTCAGGACACCGACCTCTCATCCCAACTCGAAGGAGCAGTCTCCTTGACCACTCACTTACGGCGAGGCACCCGCCCTCGCGCATTGCTGGCCATGCTGGCAGCGCTGTGCGGAATCGTCGGCGCCACCGCGCTCAGTACGAGTCCGGCTTCAGCTGCCGACAATCGCCACGCGATCTACGCCATCGCCCACCGCGTCGACACTCTCGACGGGGTGGACGCCGCGATCAAGCACGGTGCCAACGGCATCGAGATCGACGTCTGCGCCTGGTGGAACCCCAACGAATGGCGCGCTTACCACGACTGCTCCTCGGCCGGTGACAACCGGTACGGACCCAGCTTCGACAGCATGATCGACCGCATCGTCTCCAACGCCAACGCCGGCCGCCGACTGGCGCTCGTCTGGCTGGACATCAAGGATCCCAACTACTGCGGAGAAGCACCCAACCGCACGTGCAGCGTCGCCGGGCTGCGCGACAAGGCACAGCGGCTCACCGCCGCCGGAATCCAGGTGCTCTACGGCTTCTTCGAGTACCACGGCGGCAGCACCCCCGACGTCGGCGGCCGGGGCTGGCAGAGCCTGGAGGGGAAGCTCGGCCCCCTGGAAGGCATCACCACGACCGGAACCCGCGACCAGGTCGTGGGCGCCTTCAACCGGTCCGGCTCGGGATTCCCCAACGGACGTCGGGTGATGGACTACGGCGACTCCGACATCACCAAGGGCTTCGGCAACTGCACGGAAGCCACCTGGAACACGTGCGCGGAGCTGAAGAAGGGCGCAGCCGACCGGTCTGCCGGACGGCTCGCGGCAACGTTGTCGTGGACGACCACGTACAACGATCCGTGGTACGTCGACAAGCTGCTCGGTGACGCGCACGTGGACGGCATCATCGCGGGCTACGGCGCCTTCACCGGGGTGCGCGAGTACGACGACAGCTGGCAGTGCGCCAACGCCGTCAACCTCGTCCGCGACTGGGTGAACAAGCACGGCTCCACCCACCGCATGGCCAACAGCTCGGACCGCCTCTTCAAGTAGCGGCGACCCGGTTCGGGGCCCTCACGCCCCGAACCGTGCGGGCCTTCGAGGCCGTCGGCCGGGATCCCGGCCGACGGCCCTTTGAGCATCCACGCTAAGCACTACGGCGCCTGGAAGCCCCCGATGCTCTGTTCAAGGAGTTCGGCCAGGCGCAGCGGGGTGCGGTCTTCGAGCATCGGCCCGATGAGCTGAACACCCACTGGCAGGCCTTCGGGCGATCGCCCGGTGGGTATGGCGGTGGCGGGCAGTCCGGGCATGGTGGCCAGGCCGGCCCAGACGAGCTGGTCGAGGTACGGGTACTCGACGCCGTCGACGTCGATCCGGCGCCCCAGCAGATCGGGGTGGTGGTCGTGCGGGAACGCGACGGTGGGTGTGATGGGACACACCACGACGTCGAACTGGGCGAAGAGCTGCCGCCAGCCGTGGCGGTGCGCCTCCCGACGGTCGTTCGCCGCGATCCAGTCCCGGTGGCTCAGGACCATGCCGCGTACCCGCGCCGCGTTGAGACTCCGGTCGTCCACGGCCAGTTGGGCGGCGTCGGCCCGCAGTTGCTCGTACACCTCGACGGGAAAGTGCGCGGTCGAGGCGGAGAACAGCAACTGCGTGTAGATCTGGGCGGCTTCGGTCAGATCGGGCAGCAGCGGGCTCGCCCGTTCGACGCGGGCGCCGCCCTCCACGAGCGCGTCCACCACCCGGTTCACGCCCGCGCGGACCGCGGATCCCGTCGCGATGAGGGGATGCCGTTCGAGGACCAGGACACGGAAGTCGCTGAGCCGGTCGTGACGCGCGGCCGGCGGCCGCACGTCGTGTGCCACCCCGAGGGTCAGCGGGTCCGGGCCGGCCATGACGTCCAGCAGAAGTGTGAGGTCACGGGCCGTGCGCGCCATCGGGCCGACCACGGCGAGGTCGAGCTCGGTCGGCAGGGCCGGCGCGGTGGGCGACACCATGCCGCGGCTGGCCGCGAGCCCGAGCGTCGGCTTGTGCGCGTAGACCCCGCAGAAGTGGGCGGGGGTGCGCAGCGACCCGCCGATGTCGGAGCCGATGGACAGTGCGCCGAATCCGGACGCCAGGGCCGCGGCCGATCCCCCCGAGGATCCACCCGACGTACGACCGTGGTCCCAGGGGTTGTTGGTCGTGCCGTAGATGTCGTTGAAGCTCTGGATGTCCCGCAGTCCGAGCGGCACGTTGGTCTTGCCGAGGATCACCGCGCCCGCGGCCTTGAGGCGGGTCACCTGTAGCGCGTCCTCGGCCGGCACATAGTCGCGGTGGGGTGCCATGCCCCAGGTCGTGGGCAGGCCCGCGACGTTGTACGACTCCTTGACCGTGACCGGAATGCCGAGCAGCGGCCGGTCCTCGCCTCGGGCGCGCGCCTGATCGGCCTCGCGCGCCGCGGCCCGCGCACGGTCGAAGTCCCGCACGCAGATCGCGTTGATCGCCTTGTCGTCCCCCTCGATGCCCGAGATCGCTTCGTCGGTCAGCTCCACCGAGGTCACCTCACCGGCGCGCAGCGCAGCGATGAGTTCTTCCGCCGTTCGAAAGTTCCACTTCATGAATCGGACGGTACGGGTGGGTTCGGGGAGCCACGAAATGTCTTTTCGCGCAACGACGTTGGCGTGGTGACATGCGCCCGACGGGAGTGCATGCGCCAGGTGTGGTCGAGGCAGGACAACCGACGCGCGTGCCGGGCCTTACGGTCCGCCCGGCACGCGCTAGCGGCTCAGGAACAGCTGCAGTTACAGCAGTTCGGCGGCGGAGCGCAGCAGAAAGACGCGCTCACCTCCGTCATGCCGTGACCTGCCGTGAGCGACTGGCTGTGCTCGTCCCCGGCCAGCGAATCCAGGTCGAGGTCCAGCGCGAGGTCCGCGACCGCGGCAGCGAGCGAGGGTGAGCCGTTGCTGTTCTCGTTCATCAAAGCCCTCCTTTCGATCCGAATGGAGCATCAACAGGCTTATTTGGACGTCCAGTTGGGACACTAGCGTGACGATTGTGAACTGTGAAGGGGGTGGACTAGACCATTCGCCTCGGCTAGTGTCGGCCGCCCGGAGGCCGCGAACGCAGCCCCGTCCGGCGCTTTCACGCCTGCGAGGGCGGGCACCGCCGGGCATTGCGTCGGGGCGATCCCTTCGAGGCATCCCGTGGAGGTGGAGATGAGGCCGAGGCTGCTTCCCGACACCCATCTGCTGCCCTCCGACCGGGGCGTGGTGATCACCGGCCCCCGGCACACGGCCGCCTTCGCGCTGCCAGGAATCCATCCGTGGCTGGAACGGCTCCGCCCGTTCCTGGACGGCGGCAACAGCCTGGAGCAGCTCACCGCCGACCTCCCGCCGCAGGCCGCGCGCCATGTCCGAACCCTGGTGGAACTCCTGGCCCGGGAAGGCTTCGTACGCGACGCCTCGGCGGATCTGCCCCACACGCTGAGCCCACAGACGCGTTCGCACCACGCCGCGCTGATCGACTACATCGCGGCACGCGCGGACTCGCCCGAGCACCGCTTCGAGCGCTATCGCGGGTGCGCGCCGCTGGTGGTCGGTTCCGGGCGGGTGGCCGGCGCGCTGGTCCTCGCTCTGCTCGGCTCGGGTGTGGCACATGTTCGCCTTCGACCGAGCGAGAGCCAAGACGCGGGCGAACAAGCTGCCGGGGCCGTCACGGATGTGGCCCGTCTCCATGAGTGCGTCGCGCTGCTCCGGAAGGAGGGCGGCTCCTTTCACTACGAGCCACTGAGCGGCGGCGACCCTTCCGAACTGCCCCCGGACGTCGGCGTGGTGCTCTTCGGCTCGGACGTGTCCGACCCGAAGTCGGCGGACCCGGCCCGCGCACTCGCGTTACGTGGCGGACTTCCGTACGGGCAGGTCGTGGGGCGGGGCGAGCACGTCGTGATCAGTGCTGTGCGTCCCGTGCAGCATGTGCGGTGTCCGTCAACACCGGCTGCCAGCAAGGGTGTTGTGCCTCATCGACGCTCGTCGGACGTGGAGTGTCCGGCTCCCGTGCGCCGGCCGAGCCCCTACCTCGGTGGTCCGATGGCCGCCCTCGCCGCGAACCAGCTCTGCCTGCGTCTCCTGCGCACGGTGGCGGGCCTCGACCACATCGCCAGGCCCAACGATCCGTCTGCGACGGCCGAGCCCGCAGTGCTGGATCTGGCCACCGGACGCTTCCTCGGCGCGGAGCCGGAATGACCGGCGTGACCGGCCAGGCCCCCCGGAGCCTGACGAGCGACGAGGTCCCCCAGAGCCGCACGGCCAAGGCCCCGTTCCCCCCGGAGCTCTGGGCGGAGGCGGTCTACTCCCGCCGGGCCATCCCGGCCACACTCGCCACGGGCCGCCCGGCCCCGGGACGGGCCGAGGCGGAACCGGACCCGCTCCCCGACGAGCCACGCCTTCCGCTGGCTTCACCGCCGCTCCACCTCGCGCCCTCCCCCGACGCCCCGGCCGGCCTCTCCGACCCCGCCGTCCTCGCCGCGCTGTTGCACTATTCCCACGGCCTCCTCCAGCACGATCTGACCCCGGGCGGCTGGCCGCTGCACCGTGCGGTGGCTTCCGCCCGATGCCGCTACCCGAGCGAACTCACCCTGGTCACACCCAACGCGTCCTTCCGGTTCGATCCGCTTCACCATCAACTCGCCCTGCTGCATGGGTCTGTGATGAGACATCAGGAGGACGAGGCAGGGGCGACCCGTTTCATCGTGATCACCAGCCGGTTCGCCCGCACGGCACGGCTCTACGGCGACTACGCTCCCCGCCTCTGCGCCCAGGAAGCGGGAATGCTCCTTGGCGCGGTGCACCTGGTCGCCGCCGCGCTCGGCCTGCGCGCCCGTCCCGGCCAGGACCAGGAGACGCTCAACGAGCTCTGCGCGGACTGGCTGCCCACCACGGGAGAGCACCCGATGGGCTACCTGGAGATCGAGCGCTCCGCAACGGCGGGCCCGCGCAGCACCACGGGCCCGCGACACCCGGCCAACCGGGCCTGGCCCCCACCCGAGCTGGCCTCGGTGCTGCGGAGCCGGCACTCGGGCGCGGCCATATTCGACCCCGAACCCGCCCTCGCTCCAGGGGAGTTGCTCACCGATCTGGACGCCGCCCTCGCCGCAGCGCCGTTCGGGGACTTCTCCTGCCATCTGCTGGTACAGCGCGTCACCGGCTTCTCGCCGGGCCACTACGTCCACAGCGATGGGCAGCTGCGGCAGGTCCGCGACCGCGACCCGCTCGCACTGCTCGAACAGATCGGGCAGACGGAAGGCCGGGTGTCGATGAACTTCCGCTCGACCGCGTGCACCGCCTACCTCGCCGTCGGGCGTGGGACCGCCGTGGCGCGGCACGGCGACGACGCCTTCCGCAGACTGCATCTGAGCGCGGGGGCGGCCGCCCACCTGCTCTGCGTGGCCGCGGCCCGCCATGGCCTGTCCGCCCGGATCCACAACGGCTACGACGCGGCCACCGCGGAACGTCTGCTCGGGCTCGCCCCGGGCGAGGAGACGGTGCTCTTCCAGGTGGCCATCGGTGCGGCCCGGCCAGGAGCGGCCTTTCGCGTCCCGGTGGTGTTCTGATGGGCCGGAACGCGCCGCCCTCAAGCCCGGCCACCACCCCCGTGTCCAGCCCGGCAGGCGTACGGACCGCCGGACTTCCCACCACCGCGCTCGACTCCTCCCGCATCCCGCGCAGTACCGAACTGGCCCTGCGCACAACGGCGTTGGACCGGCGCATCACCCTCGACGCGGCACAGATCAGCGATGCGCTGTACGCCTTGATCGGCACCGAGCGGGCCCGCCCCTTCAAGGCGCGGCTGGTGGGCCTGCGCCGAGCCGTGCACCAAGGCGCCCGCATGGGCTCACTGCTGGACACGGCCGCCCCGCCCGACCTGCTCGGCACCGCACTCACCGAGCGTCTCCAGCACCACGCCGCACTGCGCCGCACCCGCGCCGACACGTTCGCCGAGCTCGAACGCGTCCTTCCGGCCGAGACCCGGTCGGCCGCCGAGGCCCTGGCCGCGCTCATCCGTGACCAGGAGTTCGCCGCCGGTCTCGACTACGCGAGTCCGGATCTGTACGAGGACCTGCTGCGCTGGGGCGGCGAGGGCGGGGCGCCGGGGCGGCGACCGCTCGACGGGGCAGCCGTACGGCTGGCCAAATACGCGGGCCGCGCGATGGCCAAGCCCAGCCCGTTGACCACCTTCGCCGCCAGTGGCTTCGGGCGCTGGGTGCCGGGTATCGGCGTCGGCGTACGCCTGCAAGGTTCGGCCAGGGCCAAGGTGGCCGAGGTGAGTCTGCTGCCGCTGTCCCGGATGGCCGCCGCTCTCGCCCACGTGCCCGAGCTGGCCGGGGCGGTCCAGTTGCGCGTCAATCCGCTGGCCACCCCGGTGCCGTCACCCGAGGGGGAACGGTGGCTGTTCACAGCTCCGGGGCCGTCCGGCGAGGTGCGGACGCTGCCCGCCACACCGGCGCTGGCGGCGGTCCTGGCGGCGGTCCAGGAGACCGCCGGTCCTGAGCGGCTGCGCATCCTGCTCGGCGCGACCACCCCCGGGAGCGGCGCCGACGCCGTCATCGCCCGGCTGGTCCGGATCGGCCTGCTGGAGGTCCGGCTCGGCCTGCCCGACCAGGAGCTCGACGCCGCCACCCTCTGCGACTGGCTGGGTGGGCGGTTGCCCGAGCCGCCTCATGACGCCCGCCTCGCGCCCCTGCTCGCCGACCTCCGCGCCGTCCGCGAGCAGGTCGACGCGGCTCGGACCGCCCCTCCCGGCTCACACCGGCACATCGCGTCCAGCCTGCGGCAGCACCTCACGCAGGCCACGAGGCGCCTCCAACTCCTGGCCAGCGACGACGAGTTGGGACGCGATTCCCTGTACTTCCACCACATGGTCGCAGTCGGAGCCGCCGCCGAACTCGACCCGGCGCACTGGCGGCCGGCGTTGGCGGACCTCGCACTCGTACCCGCTCTGCTCGCCCCGTTCGACACCCTCACGCCGCCGCGCGAGGCACTCCGGCAGCACGCCGTGACCACCTACGGGGAGGGTTTCACACGGCCGTTCACCTCATTCCTCCAGGACTTCGGGCAGTGGTGGGCCGCCCCCGAGTCACACGCTCCCATCGAGCGTGACTCGCGGCGGCAGGACGAGCTGCGCCGCCTGATCGCCACCACACCTCACGAACCCGACGGCACCATCCGCCTCGACCCGCAGTCCGTGCGGGACCTCTGCGGCACCTGGACCGACCCGGCGGCCTCCGGCGACAGCCACGCCTGTTACGTCCAGGCGCTGCCCCATCCGAGTTCGGGCCTCGGACTGGTACTCAACACGGTCACCGGCGGCCACGGCACCGGCAGAACCCGGATCGCCCGACTACTCGGCACACGGGCGGACTTCGGGGCAGCCCGGGGCGAGGCGCTCGACGACGGGACGACGGACGGCGGGCACCTGCACGTCGAGCTCGACGCGGTCTTCGGCAGCGCCCTCAACCAGCGCCCGACCGCCACCCGTTACGCGATCGACCTGGACGGCGCGACCTCACACCGGCCACCCGAGCAGCTGATCCGCCCCGCCGAACTGGACGTCGCACACGACCGGGACACACAGCGCCTGAACCTGGTGCACCGGCCCACTGGCCGAGTAGTACGGCCACTACACCTGGGCCTGCTCGCCACGCCCCTACTCCCGCTGCCCGCAAGGCTGTTGGTGGAGGCCTTCGGGCAGACCTCGTACGCCTTCTGGTCGGACTGGCCCCAACTGTGGCAGCTGCTTCCGCCGGACCGGACCGGCCCACCCGGCCGGGAGCCGGGCACAGCGTCGAGCGCGGGCTGGGTGAAGATGCCCCGCCTGGCACTCGGCTCATTGGTGCTGCGCCGTGCGACCTGGTTCATCGACGCGGGGCAGGCTCCCGCACGTGGCGCCGGTGAGTCGGACGCCGGCTACCTGGTGCGAGTGCACACGTGGCGGGCGGCGCTCGGTCTGCCGCAGCGCTGCTTCCTGCGCGTCCTCACCCCGCGCCCCGCCGACGGCTTCACCGGCCCCGCTCTGCACGACAAGGACCGTAAGCCGGTGTATGTCGACTTCACCCACCCCCATCTCCTGCGCGTCTTCGAACGGGCGGCAGCCGGCGGCCGCCCGCTGCTGCTCGCCGAGGCCCTGCCCGACCTCCACGACGCGCCCGCGCACCGGGACGGCCTCCGTTACGCGACCGAATTCGTGATCGAGCTCCCGAGCGCCCCGGCCGACCGGCGGACGCCGACATGCTGACCCATACACCGGCAGGCGTGCCGGAACCGGGGACGGGGGACCGGCCGGCCCGCGCTGCGGCAGGCGTGCCGGAAGCGGAACAGGCCGGCCACTGGGTGAGCGCCCATGTGCATACCGGGCACTCGCTCGACCTGGTGCTGGGCACGCTCGTTCCGCCGGTCCTCGCCGAGCTGCGGCAGCGCGGCCTTGTCGACCGCTTCTTCTTCCTCCGCCACTGGCAGGGCGGCCCCCATCTGCGACTGCGGGTGCGGCTCACCGCGCCCGCGGCCGAGCCCGAGGTACGCACCGCCCTGAGCGCACACGCCGGGGCGCTTTTCCGCGACCTGCCTCCCTCGCAGGCCATGTCGGACCGTCAATACGAGTCCCTGGCAAGAGAGTTGGCGGCCCATGAGCCCGAGAGTGAGCCCGGCACTCTCGCCCCCAACGACAGCCTCGCCTTCCACGACTACCGCCCGGAGCACGGCAAGTACGGGCATGGCGGCGCTCTGCGAGCCGTCGAGGACGCGTTCGCCATCTGTAGCGAGCTGGCACTCGCCGCCGTGCTCGCCGACTGGGGCCCGGCACAGCGGACGGCACACTGTTTCGCGCTGTTGACCGGCAGCCTGGACGCCAGTGCACCGACGGGCCGGCCCACCCCTGACGTGCTGGTTCAGTACGGGAGCAGGCGTGCCGCCCTGCTCACCGTCGCCCGCGCGGCACGCGCTACAGCGGCGGCGGACCCCGGCGCGGACCCGGTGAGCCGGTGGCTCGCGGCCTGCCGGAGTGCCCAGCGCCAGTCCGCCCTTCCCTCGCGACTGGCCGGCCATCTGACCCACCTGGCGTGCAACCGGCTCGGTGTACGACTCGGCCAGGAATCCACGTTGCGCTCCCTCGCACTGCTGGCGGTAAGGGAGTTGACGGACAGTCACCCGCCGCGTGGGGCCGGTTCGCCGGGCCATCGGGGCGACCGCACCGGACACAGCGGTGCCGGACCACCGTGAACCGGTCTCCGCACCGACACACCCGGACAGCACAGACCCGTCGAGGAGCGAATCCCGTGACAGCCATCCCCCAGGCGGAAGAGCCGCAGTGGCGTGCGGCCCACATCGCGTACTTCGGTGCTGACACCGACCAGCTGATCCTGCACGCCGTACGTCCGGTGATCGAGCGCTGCACCGGCCGCGTCGAATCGGCCTACGTGCTGCGGCACTGGCGGCGCGGCCCGCATCTGCGCCTGATCGTCCGGGCCACTCCCGCCGTCTTCGACGAGGTGGTGCTGCCCGCCGTCTCCGAACTGATCGGAGGCCATCTCAGGACACACCCGTCCACCTCGGCACCCCTCGACGAGGCCGCCCTCCTGCCGTTGCACCGGCGCCTCGCGGCCGCCGAGCGCGAACCAGGGCCGCTGACTCCGTTCTATGCGGACAACTCGATCACCTGGGAGGAGCACGACCGCCGGGTCGATGTGCTGGGCTGCCCGGTCGGCGCCGACGAACTGGCCCTCTTCTACGAGCAGACCAACGGCCTGCTGTTCGAGCACCTGGAGTCCGTCGCCCTGGGACTCCCGCGCGAAACGGTGGCCCTGCGCCTGATGCTCGCCACCGCGCACACGCTCTGCCGACACCCCCAGGACCCGTCGATCCGTCGCGGGTTCGTCTCCTTCCGCTCGCATGCCGAGGGCTACTTGAGCACGGTGGGCCCGCAGGTGCGGGACGCCTTCGAGGAGCGGTACGCGGCCAACCGCGCGGTGCTCACCGCGCAGGTGCGCGCCGTGGTCGCGAGCTTCGATTCCGCTGCACCTGAGACCGGGGCGGGCTCTCACTCCGGCTCTCACTCCGGCTCCGGCTCCGGCTCCGGCTCCGGCTCCGACAAGGCATCCGCGCCGGACCGGGCCGCGGCACTTCATCGCTGGGTGGCCACGATCGACCCGCTGGGCGGCCGCTGGACCGCCCTGTACGAAGCCGGCGAGATCCCCGAGGCGGCGATTCCGACCGACGAGGAGAACGGCATCGGCGAACTGGTCACCTCCAGCCCGTTGCACCGGGCGATCAGCGGCAGCGCCACGTACAAGGAAATGATGTACCGGGACCCGAGGTTCCTGCGCTACCGCCTGATGCTCAACTACACGTACCTCCATCTCTCCCGTCTGGGCCTGCCCGGTCTGACCCGCTATCTGCTCTGCCACCTCGCCGCCAACGCGGTGGAGGAGGTCTACGGGGTCAGCGCGCTCGAACTGGTCCTTGCCACCGCCGCGGGCGGCCCCGATGCCCCGGAGGTCGCCACGGCACCCGCGCGGACGCGCGGATGAGGAGCACCTCGCCGGCTCCCCCGCACGATGCCTACCCTCCGCACGCCGAGACCGGAGGGGCGGCCGCGCGGCGCTATCACGCGCGGTACGGCTCGGTGCTGCCCGCCATCGACCCGGCGGCGGGCAGCGCCGCGCCGAAACGCCATCCGGGCACGCCGCTCCTCCCGCTGCCGTTCCCCCCAGTCCTCCCATCGCCGCCGGGCGACCGCGGTCCGGCCGCCGCCATGGAACGCCTCGGCGCTCTCCTCGCTCTGCTCAACGGCGTCACCCGGGTCGACTGGACCGGCGCGGGCGTGACCGTCGGCCGGCCCGTTCCGTCCGGCGGCGGCGCCTACCCGGGAGAGGTGTACGTGGCCACCGCCGACGGCCTCTGCCACTACCTGCCTTCGGCCCACGCCCTCGAACTCCTCTCCCCCGTCGATCACCGGGCCGACATCGCCCGCGCGCTGGATGGGCCACCGCACGATCCCCCGGAATCGGCTCTGCTGATCACGACTCGGCTGGACGCGAATCTGGCCCGCTACGGGCCCTTCGGCCACCGCCTTCAGGCACTCGACACCGGCGTCCTGACCGGGCAGGCGCTCACCTTGCTGGAGTCGGCCAACGCCGCGCCGACGGCGCACGCTCTCTTCGCGGACGAGGAACTGGGCCACCTGCTCGGCCTCGACTTCGCAACGGAGCGCGTCCACACGGTCGTCACCGCACGGACGCCCGGGGCGATCGATCCCGACGTCCCGCTCCTTCGCCGCCGTACGGCACGGTCCGGCTTCGAACCGGTCCCCCTTCCGTCGGCCACCCTTCTCGCTGTCCTGGAGGAGGCTGCCCGCCCGATCCCCCTGGACCATGCCGCCCCCGCCGACTGTGCCCTGTACGTGGTCGCCCACCGCGTCACCGGACTTGAACCCGGCTGCCACCGGCGCGACGCACGCACGGGTGAGCTGGTTCGGGTCGCCGGTGGCATCACCCCTCGTGGCCTGTTTCCACCCAACGGGCCGGGAGAACTCGCCGGTTTCGAGGCCGCCTGCGCCGTGCTCGTGACCGGCGACTACGAGTCCGGCTACCCGGGGCACGGCGACCGTTGGTACCGGATGCTCAACCTGCGGGCGGGCGTCATCGGTCAGCGGATCGGCCTGGCGGCGGCACGTGCCGGGCTCGGCGCCGGGCTCCGCTGCGATGTCGACACCCCGGCCGCCGACGCCGTACTGGACACGCATCCCGACCGCACCACGCTGCTCGCGGTCCTGCTCGGCCAGGAACGCGGCAACGGCACACCCACCTGCCATCTGCTCGGCGTTCCGGGCCCGCCGTGACCCGCCCCGGCACCCCGACCGCACCGCCCGCTCCCCGGCCGAGGAAACCTTGATCACCTCCGACTACGCACCCCTGCTTCGCCCCGACGTCTTCCTGACCCCGAGCGGCAGCGGCACCGTGTACGTGCGCTCCAGCCACGGCACCGACCTGATCGCCGCCCCCGGCATCGCCGGTTGGCTGGACCGCCTCACACCGTTCCTGGACGGCACTCGTAGCGTGGGCCAGCTGGTCGACGGCCTCGACGAGGCCCGTGGCTCCATGGTGCTGCGGGTCCTCCAACTCATGGACGAGCACGGCCTGTTGGAGGACCGAGCGGCAGCCGACCCGCGCACCGCTTCCTACCCACGGCTGAGGGCGCTGGCCCTCGGCGCTCCGGCCGCGACCGGCGCCCTGGCGAACGCATTGCGGCTGACCGGCCTGACGGCCGTCACGCCGGTGGCCGGTCACGCGGCGGCCCGAGCCGCGGTGGCGGCCGGCGGCCACGACGCACTGCTGCTGCTCGCGGGGGGCGACGACCCCCGGTCCGTCGCCCAACTCGACGAGGACTGCCGCACACACGGCCTGTGGTTCGCCGCCGCCGTGCGTGATACGGAATCCTGGTGGCTGGGCCCGGCGCTCACCCCCGGGCCGAACCGCACCGCCGGCGGCTGGCTCGGCGCCTGGCTACGCGTACAGGGGACGCGAGCGATGCCGCGCTCACCCCAACACCCCTTTCACGTAACCGAGTTGGCGGCCACCCTGCTCGCCCATCATTTCCAGCGGACCTTCCTGAGCCCGCCCACGGCCGCGCCGCAGGAGCCGGAACCACTCATCCGGCTGGACGCGGCGGCCCTCACCACGACCCGCCACCGCTACCGGCCCCACCCGGCCGCACTGCCGGTGGTGCCGGAGTCCGAAGCGGGGTTCCTGGCCAAGATCGCCTCCCTGCGCGAGGGGTCGCCCGTCAGCCCCGAGGAGTTCTCCCGGCGCGCAGCCGGCCGCATCGACCGGCGCGCCGGCCTGCTCGCGGAACTGGACGAAGGGGCGCTGCCGCAGTTCCCACGGCATGCCTCCCGGGCCGTGGTCCGCGACCCGGACACCGGTCGGGCGGAGCACCAACTCCACGCCACCGGGACCGACTTCACCAGCGCGCGCCTGCGCACCGCGCAACGCGCTCTGGTGTTCTACGCGCTACTGGCCCTCGACCCCCGGCGGTTCGTCGCCGCGCCGGACGGCCCCTCGCTGTGGGCCTGGTCTCCCGAGCACGGCACCGCCCACCTGGTCCCGGTGGCGGCCGTACGCGCTCGGGGCCCGCAGGCGCCAAGGGGGCTCGGCTCGGGCGCCACCTTCGACGAGGCGGTGGCGGCGGCGCTCCGCGACCAGCGCGGGCCCGCGCGCGGCCGGCTCATCGTGCCGCTCGATCACGATCCGGCCGCCACCGGGATACTGCCCCACCTGCTGAGAGCGGTGCGCTTCGATGACTGATGACCTCCTGCCGCCTGACATCCGGGTGCACCACGACGGCGGCGTGCTCGGCCAGGCCCTCGTGCGCCGGTCGGACGCCATGCCTCGACACCGGAGTAGGGTCGCGCTGCTCGCGGCCGATACATCTGACGCGGCGTCAGCGTACGTACAGGCACTGGTAGTTGAGCGGAACCCGTTCCTTCCAGTGGTCGCCGAGCTGGACCGCGTCGTCATCGGACCGCTGGTCCGCCCCGGCGAACCGGGCTGCCACCGCTGTCTCGCCGCGCGCCGAGCCGGAGCCCGTGGCGACGCGGCAGAGGAAGCGGCCCTGCGCGCCACCTACGGCAGCCGCCTCACCAGCGCCGTCTCCCCGCTGCTCACCCCGGTCGCCGCCGACCTCGCAGCGGCCCTCGCCCTGAGCCGGCTCACCACCACAGCCGCCGAGCACGAGGTCACCATGATCCGCCTTGCCGACCTCGAGATCACCCGGCACCGCTTCCTGCCCGACCCGCACTGCCCCGACTGCGGCGGCCTGCCCGACGACTCCCCCGTCCGTGCCACGATCCCCCGCGTCCCCCGGCCCAAGCCGGACCCTGCGGCCCTCCGCGTCCGGGACCTGCGGGCGGAGCGCGAAGTGCTGGAAGCCCGCTATGCCGACGACGAGACCGGCGTGCTCAAGGGGCTGCGCTCGCGCGGACTGCACACGCTGCCCTTCGCCGAGGCCAAGGTCGGGCCGCCCGAGTCCGTCGACGGTGGTTACGGCCGTGCGCTGGACTTCCGCAGCGCCAGGGTCACCGCGCTCGCCGAGGCGCTGGAGCGGCTGGGCGGAGGGCGCCCGGGAGGTCGCCGCACGGTGGTACGCGGCAGCCATCGCGAACTCGCCGCCCGCCACCCCGGCGGCGTACTGGATCCGGCGACCACCGGCGGCCACGAACCCCACCGCTACGAGGAGCGCGGCTTCCCCTTCCAGCCCTATCACCCCGACCTCGTCATGCCGTGGGTGTGGGGCTACTCCCTGACCCGCGAGCACCCGGTCCTGGTCCCCGAGAGCCTGGCCTACTACCGCCTTGGCCGGCACGAGCCGCAGTCCGCCCGGCCCTTCGTCTCGGAGATCTCCAACGGCTGCGCGCTAGGCGGTTGCATCGAGGAGGCGGCGCTGTACGGCCTGCTCGAACTCGCCGAACGCGACGCCTTCCTGCTCACCTGGTACGCCCGGCTCCCCGCGCCGGCGCTCGACCCGCACAGCGCGCGCGACCGGCGGATCGGGCTGCTCGCCGACCGCGTCCGCGAGCGCACCGGCTACCGCGTCGAGGTCTTCGACGTGACCGGCGCCGAGGGCATCCCCTGTTTCTGGGCCGCCGCCGTGGACGTACGGCCGCACTCCGCTCCCGGCGCCGCGCCTCCCCGCCCCAGCGTGCTGTGCGCGGGCGGCTCGGGGCTCGACCCCGAACGGGGCGTGTTCGGCGCACTGCACGAACTGGTCACCGCCATCGAGGCGTACCAGCTGATCTACCCGCAGCGTGCGCAAGACGCGGCCCGTATGCGCGACGACCCCGAGCAGGTCCGCCTGATGGACGACCACGCCCTGCTCTACTGCGACCCGATCGCCGCCCGCCGCCTCGACTTCCTGCTCGCCCCGGGCGGCCGGGAGCCGCTGGAACGCCGCAGCCTGAGCGAGCTCAGCGCCCGCTACGCCTGGCCACGCCATCCCGATCTGCGCACGGATCTGGACGAGTTGGTGGGCCGCTTCGCCGCGACCGGCCTGGAAGCGATCGTCGTGGACCAGACCACCCCGGTGCACGCAGCGTCCGGCCTCTCCTGCGTCAAGACCATCGTCCCGGGGCTGCTTCCGATGACCTTCGGCCATCACCTTCGCCGCGTCACCGGCCTCGACCGCGTACTGACCGCGCCCCACCGCCTCGGCCACGCCCCCCGCCCACTCCACCCGGAGGAGATCAACCCCCATCCCCACCCGTTTCCCTGACCATCTCCGCGTGGGGACTTGAGCGCGGTGCGACCTGTTGGTCGAAGGCACGGAATGCGTGACGTAAGCTGGGTTCACCGACGCGGGGTGGAGCAGCTCGGTAGCTCGCTGGGCTCATAACCCAGAGGTCGCAGGTTCAAATCCTGTCCCCGCTACTGCGAGACAAGGCCCGGAGCGTTCGCGCTCCGGGCCTTTCTCGTGAATTCCCTTGCCCGGTTGGGCAGTTCAGACCCCCAGCACCTCGAACGCTTCCCGGAGCAGGGCGCGGATGACCGCGGGGGCCGGCTGGGCGTGGCCCAGATCGGTGTGCGCGATCACCGCGCTGCGGACGGCCGCCACCGCGGTGCGGGCGAGGACCGAAGCCCGCAGGGAGACGCGGGGGCCGTCCGGGGTCCTGGGGGGCTCCCCCAGGCGTTCCGCCAGCGCCGTGGCGACGCCGTTCTCGAAGTCGAACAGCACGGCGAGCGCGGGCCGGGAGGCGCGCGGCGCGAAGCGGGCGGGCGGTCCGCTGAAGAGGAGGGCGAAGCCGGTTCCGGGACGTTTTTCGCCCAGGACGAGCAGGGCGTTCAGTACGGCGGTCAGCGGAGGCTCGTCGGGCGGGCGGGCGAGGATCTCGTCGCGCAGCGGGTCCAACAGGTCGATGATCTCGCTGAAGACGAGGTCTTCCTTGGAGGGGAAGTAGCGGAAGAAGGTGCGCTCGGTGACGTCCGCGGCGGCGGCGATGTCCCGGACGGTCGTCTTCTCGTAGCCGTTCTCCTCGAACATGCGCAGAGCGGCTCGCTGGAGGGCGACCCGGGTGGCCGCCTTCTTCCGCTCGCGCAGGCCCGGCCGCACACCTGACCCGGTATCGGTCCCGTTCTCCGTCTCCGCCCCCGAAGGCTTCATCGTGCTCACGTCGGGCGATTCTGGCACGCGCGCCCGGAAACCCGGCAGCCGACGCCTCACCGGCGTCAACGGTGGCGGTCGCGACATCTCTTCCAGCTCCAGCCCCCATCACCACTAGAAAAAGTCAGGACTGACACTTTACGGTGGCCCACATCCCGGCCGTCCCGTGAGGAGTCGCGCATGCCGAGCACCGAGTCACCCGGTGGGCCTCGCAGGACGCCTCGGACGGCGCGGCCCGAACCGGCGTGCCGCGCCGTCCGTCTCGGGTATCTGGCCGCCGGCCTTGTGATGTCGGGCATGTGGCTGCGTGGCGCGGATCTGCCCGCGTGGGAGCACGCGCTGCGCGTGCTCGTGGTGGTCCTGGTGGTCCCGCCGCTCGTCCACCTCGTACGCCGTCGGCGCGAGCGGCGGGCCGACACCGTGCGGTCGCCCCGAGTGCCGCTGCGGCGCCTCGTCGCGCTGAAGGTGGCTCTGGTCGCCGCCGCGCTGTGCGGTGAACGGCTGTTGCTCCGGATCGGCCTGCCAGGGGCCGACGCGATCACCGCGGCCGCTCTCCTGCTGACCGTGTCCCTCGCCGGTCCGCCCTTCCACCAGCGGCAGTTGAGCCCGGCTCCACCCGGCCGCCACGAACACGGCCCCTCCCCCGTACCGAAGGAAATGTGAGCACCATGACCGCGCACAGCACCGAGCACCTCGACTGGGACGACGACCAGGACTTCGCCGACGCCGACCGCGGCTTCCTCGGGCGGCTGGACCCCTGTGTCGTGCGGGACGCGGAAGGGCGGCTCGTGTGGGACAACGACGCCTACGCCTTCCTGGACGAAGAGCCGGTCGCGCCGTCGACGGCCCACCCCTCCCTGTGGCGCCAGGGCCGGCTGACCGCGAAACAGGGCCTGTACGAGGTGGTCCCCGGCATCTACCAGGTGCGGGGACTGGACCTGTCGAACATCACGTTCGTCGAGGGCGAGCGCGGCGTCATCGTCATCGACCCGCTCATCAGCGAGGAGGTCGCCGCTGCCGCGCTCGGGCTCTACCGCGGACATCGCGGGGAGCGACCGGTGACGGCGGTTGTCTACACCCACTCGCACGTCGACCACTTCGGCGGTGTGCGGGGCGTGGTGGACGCGGACGACGTGGCGTCCGGCGCGGTGCCGGTGCTCGCTCCGGCGGGCTTCCTGGAGCACGCGGCGAGCGAGAACGTCTTCACCGGGCCCGCGATGAGCCGCCGCGCCGCCTACATGTACGGCGCCGCCCTGCCCAAGGGGCCGGCCGGGCAGATCGGTTGCGGTCTGGGGCAGACGACCTCGCTCGGCACGGTCGGACTGATCGCACCCACCCTCGCCATCTCCCGGACGGGCCAGGAGGAGGTGGTCGACGGCGTCCGCATGGTCTTCCAGCTCACCCCGGGGACCGAGGCGCCGTCCGAAATGAACTTCCACTTCCCCGACCTGCGGACGCTGTGTGTCGCCGAGAACGCGTGCCACACCCTGCACAACGTGCTCACTCTGCGCGGCGCGCTCGTCCGCGATCCCAGCGCCTGGGCGCGCTATCTGACCGAGACGCTGAGGTTGTTCGCGGGAGACTTCGACACCGTCTTCGCCTCGCACCACTGGCCGACCTGGGGGCAGGACCGGGCGGTGCGGTTCCTGGAGGAGCAGCGCGACGCGTACGCGTATCTGCACGATCAGTCCGTGCGGCTCATCAACGCCGGCCGCACCGGAGCCGAGATCGCCGAGGAGCTGCGCTTCCCCGAGCGGCTGGACCGCGCCTGGCACGCCCGGGGCTACTACGGAACGCTCAGCCACAACGCCAAGGCGGTCTACCAGCGGTACATGGGCTGGTTCGACGGCAACCCGGCCCACCTCTGGCAGCACCCGCCCGTCGAGGCCGCCGGCCGGTACGTGGATTTCATGGGCGGGGCCGATGCCGTACTCGCCAAAGCCAAGGAGTCCTACGCGGACGGCGATCTGCGCTGGGTCGCCGAGGTGGTCGGCCACGTGCTGTTCACCGATCCGGACAACGCCGAGGCACGCGCCCTTCAGGCGGACACCTTCGAACGGCTCGGCCACGCCTCCGAGTCGGGGCCCTGGCGCAACTTCTACCTGATGGGCGCGGCGGAACTCCGCCACGGCATCATCGGCACCCCCACCCGCAGCGCCCCCGACATCCTGGCCGCGCTGACCGCCGAGCAGGTCTTCCAGTCCATGGCCGTACGGATCAACGGCCCGCGTGCCGCCGCGGCCGGACGGCTGTTGCTGCGCTGGGAGTTCACCGACACGGGCGAGGCCTGGACGCTGCTGCTGTCCAACGGGGCCCTCACCACCATGCCTGGCGACGCACCACGCGGTGAACAGCCGCAGGCGACGCTGCGGTTGACACGTACGGTCCTCAACGCCGTCCTCGGCGGGCTGACCACCTTCGGTGACCAGATCACCACGGGCACCGTGACCATCGAGGGCGACGCCATGGCACTCGCCCGATTCAGCATCCTGCTGGACGCTCCCGACCCGAACTTCCCGCTGGTCACGCCGTGAACATGCGCTCCCACCACGGTTTCGCGGGCGCCGGGGGACGGGGTATCCACGCAATCGGGCGGGCATAGCGGTGCCCTGTTAAGAATTCCATAAACAGTCGTGTCCCGGCTGTGTGGAGTCGCCCGAGCGGGGCATTCGGTGGCTCGGAGGTTGATAACTATGGTTCCCCTGCTTCTCGTTCTTCTGCTCGCTCTGATCCTCTTCGGTGCGGGCTTCGCACTGAAGGCCCTGTGGTGGATCGCGATCATCGTGCTGGTCGTCTGGCTGGTCGGCTTCGTCGCCCGCCCCAAGGGAGGAAGTGGCCGCTGGTACCGCTGGTAGGCGCCGGTCGCCGAATACATCACGTGTGGGCTCCCCGCCCGATCAGAACGGCGGGGAGCCCACACGCACGTCGAATACGGGAATTCCCGCGTCGCCCCGGACCGTTGTGTGCCGATTCCCAGGACCTGTGTCGGCACGGCGGAATATCGGACCGCCCCATGGACCGTGCAAGATCACCGATCGGGGGTAGGTGTCCGCCCGAAACGACGTATATGCCGAAGTCTGTCGCCGATCGCGCCTCCGCGCTGCGCGCCGGGACGCGCGGGCGATGTCGCTGGGCGGTGGAAAGGTGGAAGGGCGTGGTGGACGTGCTGGCTTGGAGTGAGAGAGCGGCGTGTGGGCAGGGCGACGCGGACGCGCTGTTCGCCGAGGGATCGCGGCAGCACGACGCCACCGCCCTGTGCACCAGGTGCCCGGTACGGACGGAGTGCCTGGCGCACGCCTTGGACCAGCGCATCGAGTTCGGGGTCTGGGGCGGCATGACGGAGCGCGAACGGCGCGCCCTGCTACGCCGGCGGGCCGACGTGACCTCCTGGCGCGACCTCCTCGAAAGCGCGCGTGCCCAGCACACCCACCTGGCCCGGGGCCGCACGAAGGGCCCTCGCGGGGAAGCCGGGCCGGCCCGTCCGGAGGTGCACAAGACGGCCCCGTCGGTGTATGCCCCGAGCTGAGCGGTGCACCCGGGTGGAAGGGTGCGGGTGCTTGCTCGGGTGCGTCGCCTCGTCACTCGGACCGTGGTGATCCAGTAACTGGCCACCCGGCGGGGGTAGTTGGTGCGTGCCGGCCGGACCGGTCGTAGGGTCGAGCCATGACGACCGCTGACACCGGGGACTACGAGTTCCGCGCTGCCCGGCCCGAGGACGCCGAGGCCATCGAGGCACTCGACGGGTCCTTCACCACCGACACCGTCTTCCACGTGACCGTCACCGAGGACGGTTTCGCCCTCCGGGAGATTCCGGTGGACCCGCCCCTCCACAAAGTCTTCCCGGCGGACGACACCGACTCCGAGAACGGCCTCACGGGCGACGAAGACCCCAACATCCGGACCTTCGTCGCGGTCGGCGCCGACGGCTGCCCGGCAGCCTTCGCCACTGTCACCTACGCCCCGTGGAACCGACGGCTGACCATCGCCAACCTGGAGGTCGCTCCGGCGCACCGGGGCCGGGGCGTCGGCCGCGCCCTCGTGGACCACGCCGCCGGGTTCGCACGTGAGCGCGGCGCCGGGCACATCTGGCTGGAAGTCACCAACATCAACGCCCCGGCGATCCGCGCCTACCGGCGTATGGGCTTCACCCTCTGCGGACTGGACATGGCTCTCTACGACGGCACACCGTCAGCGGGTGAACGCGCCCTCTACATGAGCATGCCCTGCCTCTGAGCCCCGCTACGGTTCCCAACTCCGCCCAGGAGACGGCCACTTCACTGGTGCGCGGTGGTGCGGAAGCGGGCGCGGTAGGCGGTCGGGGTGATGCCGAGGGCGTGCTGGAAGACACGGCGCATGGTCTCCGATGAGCCGAGGCCGGACTCGTGGGCGACCTGGTCGACGGAGTCGTTGCCCGCTTCGAGGAGGACCTGGGCCGCTTCCAGCCGTACGGATTCCAGATAGCGGCCGGGCGTCATCCCGGTCTCCCGCCGGAAGAGCCTGCCGAGGTGACGGGCACTGACACCGACATCACGCGCCAGGGACTCCAGGCTGTGCGGGGCGGCCGGGTCCGTTCCGACGCTGTCCATCACCTGCCGCACCACGGGATTCCCCGCTTCACGAGGTGCCAGGCGGGCACTGAACTGGGACTGCCCTCCGGGACGGGCCATGAAGACCACCAGTTCACGTGCCACATCCCGGGCGACATCGGCACCGTGGTCGTCCTCGACCAGGCACAGCGCGAGGTCGATGCCCGCGGTGACACCGGCGGAGGTGATGACGTCGCCGTCCTTGACGAAGACGGGGTCCGTCTCGACCGTCACTCGCGGATACGCGGTCGCCAGCTGCGTGGCGAGTTGCCAGTGCGTGGTGGCGCGCCGCCCGTTGAGCGCGCCCGTCTGCGCCAGGACGAAGGCTCCGGCGCACACCGAAGTGATCCGCCGTGCGCGGCCGGCGAGTTCCGTGACGAGGTCGAGCAGCCTCTGGTCGCCGACGGCGCGCTGCCAGTCGCGTCGGCCGGGCACGACGACCGTGTCGAGCCGCGCGGGCAGACCCTCCGACGTGTCGTCGACGCCGATGCGCACGCCCGACGAGGTGCGTACGTCGGTGCCGGTCGGCGAGACGACGCGTACGTCATACCGGGCGCCGTATGCGTTGGCCGTGGTGAAGACCTCGGCGGGGCCGGTGACGTCGAGCAGCTGTACCCCGTCGAAGGCGGTCACCACGACCGTCCTGCTCGCGGGCTCGCGGGTGGCTACTCGGCCCACGGCGAGTCCAGGATGGTGCGCACGAAGTCCCCGCGCTCGAATCCGGGCACGTAGTGCGCGAGCACATCGGCTTTGACGTTGCCGAACGTGGTCGCGGGCTTGGACCGGATCCCGTCGGTGAAGGCGTCCAGGATGCGTCGCTTGAAGCCGGGACGCGGGTGAGCCGCGACGACCTCGGCGCGGTCCGCCTCGTCCAGGTCGTGGTAGCCGATGCCGAGGACGTCGTACTCCACGCCGGCGGTCACCAGCGCCACCTCGGGCTCCATGAACTCGGGGATGCCCGGGGTGGTGTGCAGTGCGATGGCGGTCCACACCCGTCGGATGCTGTCCTCCGGTACCCGATGTGCCTGAAGGAAGCGGCGGGCTTCATCGGCACTGTCCACCTCGAACCGTCGCCCACTGCCGTGGAAGGGTTCGCCCAGGCCCAGGTCGTGGAACATCGCCGCGATGTAGAGCAGCTCGGGGTCGAAGCTGAGGTCCCGGTCGACTCCCTGGAGGCTGCCGAAGAAGTACACGCGGCGTGAGTGGTGGTAGATCAGCTCACTGGTGCTGTCCCGCACGAGCTCGGTGGTCTCCCGCGCGAGCTTCGAGTCCGGCACCCGTACGCCGGCCGGTGCGAAGGAGTCGTTCGTCATCGCCATCACCCGCTCCTCGTTCCGCCGGTCCTTCCGGCAACACCCCCAGTCTGCGAACCACCGGATCGCCGCGCCATGGCTGTACGGCCGTACAACCCACAGATACGGACACCCGGGGCCTACGGGCCCGCGTCAGCCCCTGGTGCCGCCGCGCGTGGGCCCGCGCCGGCGGCCGAGGGGGTGCTGTCTCACAGCTTGCCGAGGACCAGGCCCCGCCATGTCCAGCCGAGCTGGAGGACCAGGTCGCGCAGGGGCTCTCGCATCCGGGCGCTGTCGAAGCGGAAGGTCTCCGTCGCCTCCAGGCGTCCGTCCGCCCCACGCCCGATGGTCCACTGGCGGCTGACGGTCCGGCTCGGCCCTCGGGTGTACTGCGACGTCACCTGAAGCCTCGTCGGAGTCCCGACCCGGCTGAGCTCCCACTGCTCTTCCAGAGCACGGAGCTCGTGCGCCGTGGGGTCGAGCCGCATGCGGATCCGCACGGCGTGCGTGATCTCGGAGCGGACGAAGGTCTGCTGCCAGGCGGGCTCCGTCAGCCGCCACTCCGCCAGCAGATCGCACCGCTCACCGCCGCCGTAGCGGACGACGTACGGCTCCTCGGCCCGGTTGAGGCCGAGGAGCGCCGCTCGCAACTCCTGCGCCGGGACCGGCGATACGCCCTCGGGTGGACACCGTGTGCCGGTCAGCCTGTCGAAGATCCCCATGGGGTCAACCTACGAAGCACGCGTCCGGCCCCACAAGCGGCCGGCCACCGCCTGAGACGTGTTCCCGGTGAGCGGGCGGGCTCGTCCCGTCGTCGCCTTCGGCACGTCCCGCATCACTCGCCCGCGCTACCGAGCGAGGAACGGGACCAGCACCGAGCCGAGTTCGGAGGGCGCGTCCATGGCGATGAGGTGGGCTGCCGTGGCGAACTCGACCAGGTCGGCGCCGGGGATCGCGGTGGCGTAGCGGCGGGCGATGTCCTGGAAGTCGGGCACGTCGAGCTTGCCGACGCCGACCAGTGTGGGGACGGAGACGGTGGCGAGGTCGCCGGCCCCCGGGCCCTCGGAGTACTGGCCCACCAGCGCCTGGTTCTCGAGCGATGTCCGCAGCGGGCCGCTGAGCCGGTCGGACAGTCCGTCGGCCACGTCTGCCCAGCCGCGCGCGGGCCCGCGCAGCCACATGTCCAGGTTGATGCGTACGGCCGCGTCCAGATCGCCCGCGTCGAGGGCCGCCGTCTCCGCCTCGTCGTACGCGATCATGTCGGCCGACCAGGAATAGCGCGGCCAGGGGGCGGCGAACATCGCAAGGGAGTGCACCCGCTCCGGGTGGGCCAGCGTGAAGTCCACGGCCACGCGGCCGCCCCAGGACGCGCCCACGAGCCGGACTCGTTCATGGCCGAGGTGGTCGAGGAGACGGCGGAGGTCGTCGGTCTCGCCGAACGGGCCGGTGGGCGGCGCGGATTCGCCGAATCCGCGCAGGTCGTACCGGATCACGGTGTGGCGTTCGGCGAGCGTGGGCACGAGCGCGTCCCACATGTGGTGGTCGGCCACACCGGCGTGTATGAGCACGACGGGCGGTCCGTCGCCGGCTACGTCGTAGGAGAGCTGTCCAAGGTCGTCACTGAGCATGAGCATCCGCAGATGATCGCAGTACGACAGCGCACGGCCAACCGGGTTCCTGGGGCGGCATGGTCGCGTCCGGCCCCCAGCGGGCGGGGCGGCGAGCAGCTTGCGCGGGCCCGCGCCCCTTGGCCGGAACGGGCCGTGCGACCGGTGCTGAGCGGCACGGGGTGCTCAGCACCGGTCGCGGCGAGTGGCCCGCTTCGACCGGATCGATCTGATGGGTCGTCATTTTCCTTACAGGCTGCGGGCGGTGATGTCGCCGCTGGAGGTGGTGGCGTGGATGTTCAGGGCGGCCGCGCCGCCTTCGGTGTTGGTCAGCGCGTTGTGGATACGGCCGTGGGAGGTGCCCGCGTCCAGCGTGGCGGAGACACCATGAGCGGCGCCGACCGTGATCCTCCCCGACTCGGTACGCAGCGTCAGGGTTCCGTGGTGGGCCTCGGCGATGTTGATGTCGCCCGAGGCGACCTGGATGTCACTGTCCCCGGCCAGACGGCCCACCGAGACGTCCGCGGCATGGACGGTCAGCCGCAGACCCGCGCTCTCCTCCACCTCGACCGTGCCCTGCCCACCGTCGAAACCGACCTCACCCAGACGACCGGCCGTGCGAAGCTCGGCCGCACCCGACTTCCCCTCGACACGCGACCCCGCCGGCAGCTCGATCCGCACATCGAGGCAACCCGAAGCCCCGAAGTACTGACTCCCCGCCGGCCCCGCCCCGACCCGCAACACACCATTGTCGTAGGCGACCACGGCCCGCTCCGCGGCCTTCACATCCCGGCCCTTCGAAGCATCGGCGGGCTCGATGACGACGGTGGTCAACTCCCGCTCGGCGGCGACGATCCGAATACGCCCGGCCGGCACGTCCAGGACGGCGACGATCGGAGCGGTGGTGACGAACTTCTGCATGATGACTGAACTCCCGCGACTCGTAGGCCTCACCGCGGCGACTGTCCGCCGCGTTGGAGAACACACTGCGCCCAGCCGGTTTCAACACAGCCTTACCGCGGTTTCAGCCGACTTCAGCCAAGCCCGCGCCCGGCACGACGGCCGGGCGCGGGGCGGGGTCAGGCCGTGATCGCCGGGCCCAGGTGGCGTACGAAGAAGTGCGCCGCGCTGTCCGCCTCGAACCGGGGCAGTTCCTTGTGGCGGCCCGCATTCGCGTGCAGGGTCTTGTCCTTCGAGGCGAACGCGTCGAACAGGGCGAGGCCCTCCTCGCGCGGGATGTGCTCGTCGTCCCACTGCAGGTCGTACTGGACCGGCACGGTGATCCGCTTGGCCGTCTCGGCCAGCGGGTCGGGCCAGAACAGGCCGAAGACCGCCGCGCTGATGCGGGGTTCGGCCGCCGTCAGCGGGATGCCGATGGCGGTGCCCATGTTCAGGCCGTAGTAGCCGACCGGGCCTTCGGCGCCGATCTCGGGCAGTGCCTGGAGGGCGTCGAGGGTCGCCCGCCACTCGGGCACGGCGCGTTCGGCCAGGTGGAGGTTGTACGGGACGACGATCGGGCCGACGGGCTCGCCCGCCGCCATCGCCTTCTGCATCAGGGCGATTTCGCGCTCGTCGTGCTCGGTGCGCGGCCGGCGGCCGTGGCCCGGGGCGTCGATGGTGGCGACGTTGAAGCCGCCGATGGCCACGAGCCGTGCCGCGCGGCCGGTCATCGCCGGGGACTTGTGGTGGTTGCCGCCGCCGTGGCCCATCAGGACCAGGGGTGCGCGTTCGGCGCCGGAGGCCGGCGACCAGAGGGCGCCGTCGAAGTCGCCGAGGGTGAATTCGCGCTCGACGATGCCGTGCGACGACGTTCTGGTGGTGAAGTCAAGAGTATTCATGGCTGTTGCCTTTCGGGAGTGCCTGAGTCGAGGCGCTCCCGGCGACAGCTTCGTCAGTCGCCGACCGTAACGGAGAGGGGGAGCACCCACATGGTTACTGCGTTCATGGGTCTCACCTCCTGGTCCGGTGTCACGGCGTAGCGAACGTTACCCACCGGGGCGGGCGGTGCCAAGAGGTTTTCCTGTCCGCCCTATCGGCGCTCGTCGCGCCCGTACTTGAGGTAGGCGACAAGGCCGACCACGTTCCCGAACGCGCAGATGGCGAGCCAGAGTTGAGGGTTCAGGGTGCGGGTGCGGGGGTGGCGGGAGATGTCCAGCATGCACAGGACGGCGGGGAGCAGGGCGATCAGGGGGACGATCGCCATCCACGCGCTGGGGGGCGGGCCGGCCGACATGGGGAAGGCCTCTCTTCGCTTCGGTACAGCGGTGCTACGGGGTTTCCGGGGCCAGGATGAACAGGCCCGCGACCTTCTCGTCGGTGTCGAAGGCCACCCGGGCCTTCATGTCACCCGCCTCGTAGCGCAGCGGAATGTCGACCACCGTGTGGTCCCCGACGCGGCGGACGAAGGGGGCGTCATCGGCGAAACCCTCGAACGCGCCGACCAGACCCGCGACCGTGGCCATCCCGCTGCCGCGCACCTCATCGGTGAAGGCTTCCAGGACCTGGGCGTTGAAGGACCGTCTGGCTTCGTCCATGCGGTTGCCGAGGACGGCCTCGACGATTTCCCGCGCGCGTTCCGCCGCGTTGTCCATGCGTACCGTCTTGTCCATGGGGGCTCCCGTCCGGGGGTCGATCGGCTTGCCGAACCTCTGGAAAGCGGCCTGGCGGGTGACGCCGAGGAGGTCCCCGACCTCCTGCCAGGTGTGACCGGCGTCGCGGCTCTGCCGCACGGACAGCTTCAGCACCTGCTCCGCGAGGCCGTCCACGTCCCGGGCGCGCCGAACCAGGTCGAGGTAGGCGGGCGGCTCCAACGGGCTGCCCACCGCCCCGGCCAGCGCCGCCGCCTGCTCGGCCAGCCGTGCCACCAGTGTGCCGAGCGGCATCGCGGGGTCCGGGTCGTCGGTCATGTGTAAAGGGTGCCTTTACGGCGTCACCGCGTCAAGGTTTCCTTTACGGCCCGGCTCGCCGTACGAAGCGGTCGACGGCACCCCCGCACTCCGAGCCACTCCATCTCGCCCGAAGGGGCCGCTCCTCAGAACCGCAGCGCTTCTCCGGCTGCGGCCGTGCCCGAAGGCACCAGGGCGTCCAGGGCCAACTCCGTTGCCACGCGCGGGAGTAGCAGCCCCCAAAAACGCGTCACCGTCTCCGGGGAGAGCCACTCTGGGTCCCGGCCGCCCAGCGCCTTGAAGCCGGCCACGGCTCCAACCACCGTCAGCGCCGCGTCCCGCGCCGAGATGCCGGGGGCCAGCGCCCCCTCCCGGTCGGCCGCCGCGAACGCCGCCTGCACCCAGGTCTGCCAATGGGCACAGAGGTTCGTGACCGCACCCGCCGACTCGCGGCCCCCCAGGTCGAACCCCGCCCGCAGCACCACGTCCTGGCCGAAGCCCCGTACCAAGGTGTGGCTGGTGTCGATGAGCATCTGCAGGGCACCGGAGTCCGCGTGTCGCGCTCCGCCCTCCGTGATCCGCGTCAGCCGCTCCGCCGCCGCCTCGCGCACCGCGTCGGCCAGGGCCGCCTTGCTGGCGAAGTGGAAGTGCAGCGCGCCGTTGCTCACACCGGCGCGGGCACTGATCGTGGCGAGCGACGCCGTCTCGAAACCGTCCCGGTCGAACAACTCGGCGGCGGACTCGACCAACGCGTTGCGCGTGCGTAACGCGCGTTCCTGCCTGGCCATCAAGGCGCTCCATTACTGCAGAGGGGATGCCGTACTCCTGGAACGGGACGGCAGATCGTCGATGTGTGCGCCACGGGCATGGATTCCCCCCACTCCCCCGCGCGCGGATGGTCCCGCGTCCCGCTATCCGGCGGCCGGGCCCACCTGTCCGAGTCTGACCTCCAGGCCGTCCAGGATCCGGTCGAGGCCGTACGCGAAGTTCTCGTCGCGGGTGGTGCGCGGGTCCTTGCCCCGCTGGTCGGCGTACCCCTTCCGCAGCCGCGGATAGGCCTGCGCGGCCTGTTCGGCGGCGGGCCACAGGCGCGCCACCCACTCCTGCTCGCTCTGCCCGCTGCGCGCCAGCATGGTCAGCCACGCCGCCTCGGTGGTCGCCATCCCGGTGACGTACGCGAAGACGGTACGTACCGCGTGGTCCGACTCGTTCAGCGGGAACCCGGCCGCCTCGAACGTGGCGATCATGCGGTCCGAGAGCCGCATCAGGTTCGGACCGAGGTGGGCGACGCCGACCTCGCCGAGCACCGAGGCGATCCAGGGATGCTTGAGGATCATCGCCCGCACGCCGTTTGCGCGCTGTGTCGTGACGTCACGCCACCGCGCGGCCCGCGCGGTGGCGGGCTCGGCGATCTCCCCGTACACCTCGTCCACCACCAGCTCGATGAGCTCGTCCTTGTTGGCGACGTGCCGGTAGAGGGAGGTGGCCCCCGCGCCCAGGCGGGTGCCGAGCTTGCGCATGCTCAGCGCGTCGATGCCCTCGGCGTCGAGGAGTCGTACGGCCTCGGAGACGATCTGCTCCCGGCTCAGCGCCGGCTGCTCCCGCCGCGTACGCGGCCGGGTCCACACCGACGGGATGCGCTGCTGATCGTCGCTGGGCATGTGGTCTCCCCTGTCTCCGCACCGCGGCCACAGGGCGAACGCCCTGTACGCAGGCGCACAGCGTAAACCATTGGGTACACTGTGCGCTTCAGCGTACAGGATGTGCGGCTAGCGGTGAGGCCTCCCCAAGAGGGGTGGTTCGACGCCGCGTTGGCGGGTGCCTCAGTGCAGGCAGAGGCAGAAGGGGTGGCCGGCCGGGTCCGCGTAGACGCGCCAGTTGGTCCCCGGGTGGACCTGGTCCGTCCGCTCAAGGACCGTCGCGCCCAGGGCGAGCGCCCGCTTCTCCTCGCCTTCCAGGTCGTCCACGTCGAAGTCCAGATGGAGCTGCTGCGGAACCTGCTGGCCCGGCCATTCCGGGGGCCGGTACCCGTCCACGCGCTGACAGGCCAGGCGGGTCCCCTCGAAGCCGTGCACCTCGTACCAGCCGGAGTCCTCGGGGTCCGCGACCACCTGGCCGCCGAGAAGACCCGCGTAGAACTCCGCGAGCCGTGCCGGATCGGCGCAGTCCAACGCGATCGCCTGCAGCTTTCGAATCACTTGCGACACTCCTCGTTCGGCGGCCACTTCGGCGCTCTCTTGTACGCCGGGGTTCGTACCCGTCGCCGCAGGCGCCATGCGCGACGGTAGGGCCGCCCTCACAGGTGGCGTTGGATCCACACCGAGGTGAGGCTGACGATGCTGGTTCCCAGGCCGTAGCAGATTCCGCGCAGCAGGAACCCGGTGGCGATCCTGCGGCGGCGCGTCGTGGCCCAGCGCAGGGGCCGGGCGATCGTCACGGAGGCTGTGCGGGCGCTGCGGCGTACGGCGCCAGGGGTCATGGCAGATGTCCTTGCTCTTCGGGGGGGGCGTCGCGGGAGGAGCCCTTCCGGCCCGGAGGCCTGGAGAGCGGGGGGCGGACCAGGGCTCCCCTGCCGGTGGTGGGGCCGGTCAGCGGTGGGTGAAGTCCCTGAGGATCGCGGCCAGTTGACGGTCCGGGCGGCGGACGATGATGCAGGACGCGCCCTGGCCGGCGAGGCGGTCGACCTCCATTTCGAGGCTGCCGGTGGGGCCGTTGGCCGTGGAACCGTTGTGTCGCACATAGCTGGCGACGGCTTCGAGGCAGCCGAGGAAGTCCTCGTCCAGCACATCGGTCTCGGTCATCGAGTGCAGGAGCTGATAGCGCCAGTGGGCCGCTTCGCGCTGCTCCCCCAGCGCCAGGTGGTGCAGATGGAGGCAGTAGGCGGCGCCGCGATGTCCCGCGCCGGCGGCCAGTTGCCACCAGAACTGGGCGCTCTCGGGATGTCCGGTCAGATAGAGCAGTCCGGCGAAGACGGCGGCACCGTTCTCGTCGAGCTGGTCCTCCTCCACCGGTGACGCGGGTGGATCCTGGGCCAGGCGGTCCACGTGGAGTGCCGCGCCGGGCCCGTTGAGGAACCAGCGGGCGACCACGGCCAGGCGCTGGCCGGCCTGAGCCGCGCGCGTCACACCCGGCGTGGGCCCGGTGCGGGCCGCGTCCTCAGCGAGGCGGTGCAGCGCCGCGCCGACGTCGAAGGCGGGCGCGGCCGCCGCGGGTATGGCCGCCTCCGCCAGCAACGCGTCGATGGTGGAGGTCATTTGACCGCTCCTTTCCTGCTCTTGGACTCGGGGGCGGGCAGGCCGAGCCGTATGCGAAGCCGCTCCCTGCCCTTGCGGGCGTGATAGTCGACGGTGCGTACGTCCAGGCCCATGAACCGGGCGATCTGCGAGGTCTTGTAGCCGAGCAGATGGCGCAGCACGATCACGTTGAACTGGCGCACGGGGAGCTCGGCGATCGCCTCGTACAGGCCGTTGGAGCTGTCGGTGATTTCCAGTTCTTTGCGGACCGCGCGCAGGTTCTGGGCGATGGGCCCGTTGATGACGAAGGCGGGGCTGCGCCCCTCCCCCTGGAGCCGGCCGTAGACGTGGCGGTGCAGGACGGCCAGGGTCAGCTGTTCCAGGTCGCTCTCCTGAAGGAGTTCGTCCCAGCTCGCCAGGATTTCCAGGAACACCTGGTGGACCACGTCCTCGGCGGCCCTGCGCGCACCGAGGTGGATCTCGGCGTAGGCATGGAAGAACTCCTGGTGGCCGAGGTAGAAGCCCTCGAAGTCCAGCGGCAGGTCCAGCGCTGCGCGCACCGGCACTTCGCTGCCGGTGCCCAGCGGCAGGGCGTCACCCAGGACGCCCTCGTCACTCACGTGTCCATCCCGTGCGTGCTCATGGTGTACCCCATCGTCTTCGTTGAGGCGGTGCGGCCAACAGGCCCTGACCGAGAGCCAGTTGGGCTCTGAGCACCACAATGTCGAGAACCGGGGCCGATCACTCATCACCCGAGGCAAAGAAACGACACCAACGATCACGGTCGCGAACACCGCGCCCTCCGAAGCCCGCCGAAGAACACCCAGAAGGCGGCCCCGAACAGGCAAAACACGGCAACGAGCGGTCCGCCGGGCACCACAAGCGCTCTGCGAAGTGGCATACGTCACGCGCGAGCCGGGCGAGACCTGCGCAGAAGCGAGCACCCTCAGCACCACACCGGTCGTCGACAGCACCGCGGTCACACCACCGTCCGACCCACCCGGCACACGTGAGCCGCCGCTATTCCTGGCGACCGGCCGGGCGATGGTGACTTACGATCTCCAGGTTCGGCCGGGGGCCGAACCATCGAGTTTATTTTCTTTGGGGGGCGACACCGTGGGTGTCATCGTGGGTGGAATCGTCGCTGTGCTGGTGGTCGCACTGGCATGGTGGCTGGTCAGCACGTACAACCGGCTGGTCCGGCTGCGGAACCAGACGCAGGCGTCGTGGGCGCAGATCGACGTGCAGTTGAAGCGGCGGCACGAGCTGATACCGAACCTCGTGGAGGGTGCGCGCGGGTACGCGGCGCACGAGCGGACCACGCTCGAAGCGGTCGTCGCCGCGCGCGGTGCGGCCGTCGGCAGCGACCTGGGGGTCATGGACAAGGCGGCGGCGGAGGCCACGCTGACCGCGTCCCTGGGCGCGCTGCTCGCCCTGGGCGAGAGCTACCCGCAGCTCAAGGCGGACCGGCACTTCGCCACGCTGCAGGACGAACTGACCACGGCGGAAGACAAGATCGCCTACGCGCGGCAGTTCTACAACAGCGCCGTGCAGAGCTACCACAGTGCGCTGGAGAGCTTCCCGGGCAACGTGGTGGCCGGTCTGGGCGGCGCCCATACGCGCCGGGAGTACTTCGAGGCCGGGGACGCCCCGCAGGACGCGGTGCGGGTGCGGTTCGCGTGACGTTCGAAGCAGAGCTGTACTGGGGCGGCGCCGGGCTCATCGGTCTGTGGCTCGCGATGTTCGGCCTCGCGCTGGCGGCCACGCGCAACGGCACCGTCCAAACCGGCCCCGCCACGCAGGAGTTCGGGCCGGACCCGGAGTCCCCGGCCGTTGTCGCACTCCTCGCCAACCGGTGGCGTTCCGTCGACCGCGCCGCCGCGGCCACCCTCCTGGACCTGGCGGCGCGCGGCCTCATCGAGGTGCGCCAGCCCGACGACGACCCGGCACACAGCACGGTCCACGTCACCGGGAAGGACACGGAGGGCCTCACCGCGTACGAGCGCCGCGTCCTCGACCGGGTCGTGGAACGGGCCGGAGCGACCGGCGCCCCGATCCGGGCCATCGCCTTCCGCGCCGAGGAGAGCGCGAAGTCCTGGAACGGCTCGCTGCGCCAGGAGATCATCACGGAAGCACGGCTGCGCGGGCTTTCCCGCCCCCGGTTCGCACGGCTCCTCACCGGCGCGTTCTATGTGACCGCCTTCGCCCCTGGCGTGCCCTTCACGGTGGCCGTCATCGCCGGTGGCCACGGCGTTCGTGGCGCCGTTCTGCTCGGGGCGCTCCCGGCGGTCGCGCTGATGTGGCTCCTCGCGCGGGTGCTCGGCGAGCGCGCGACCCCTCGGGGCCTCGAACGCGCCGGGCACTGGGCGGGGGTCCGGACCTGGCTGCACGCCCACGAGGAATTCGCGCAGCTGCCGCCGGCGGCCGTCACCGTGTGGGACCGCTATCTCGGATACGGCACCGCGCTCGGCGTCACCAGCCGCGCGGGGCGCCTGCTCGGCTTCGACGCGGGTGACAAGCGCCGGGTCTGGTCGTCCTACGGCGGCACCTGGCGTCCGGTGCGGATCAGCTACCCTCGGCTGCGCCCGGGCTTCGGCGCGACCACGTCCCGGCTCCTCCAACTCGCTTGCGCCGCAGGCGTGGTGACCGTGGGCCTGTACCTCTTCGCGGTGCTGCGCCAGCCCGACTGGGCCGTCATCGACGGCCCCGACGCGGAGCACTCGCTGCGCCGCCCCGGCCTCGTGCTGAGCGCCGGCTGGGTGGTCACCGCCCTCCTCGGCGTGGCGGTGGCCGGGCGCTTCCGCCGCTGGACGCCGGTCGTGGCGTTCCTGGCGATGATGCCAGGCAACTTCGCCGGCTCCCGCGACTGGCTCACCCGGGCCATGGACGGGCCGCTGCCGGGCGAGGTGGTGGGGATCGTCTGCTTCGGCGCGCTGACCGCGTACTACCTGACCCTGGCCGTTCTGGAGCGGCGCGCCCCTCGGACCGTCACCGGCGAGGTGCTCCGCATGGAACCCCGCCGGAGCAAGGCGGCGCCGCGCTTCCTCGCGCTGGACACGGGCGACGGCGAACGCACCATCGCCTGGGCGCTGCCGCCCGGTGTACCCGCCGTCGCACCGGGCAGCGTGGTGCGGCTCTCGGTCTCTCCGGGGACGCGTGCGGTGCGCTCGGCAGCCGCGGTCACCGGCTGATCGAAGCCCCTTTGCGGGCTGCCGGGTGTGGGGCGGCGTTCCCCCGGGCGGGCCAACGGCCCGCTCCTGATCGGTGCGGCGTCCCGCGTCGTGTCGTAGCCGCGCCGATGCCGTTCGCGGACGGGAAACGGGCCGTCTCCGGCCGGTGGCCCGCCCGTGGCGGCGGTCGGGTGACACAGGTTTCACAACCGGCGGGCACCGGGGACTGATCACCCTGTTCCTCACCCCATCGCCCAGACAGGAGCAATCATGCGTATGCGCACCACCCTCGCCGCCGGCGCTCTCGCCATCGTCGCGGTCCTCGGCAGCACCGGCACCGCGCTGGCCCACGACCGGGACGACGACCACCACTCGGGCGGCGAGACCAGCGCCTGTGGCTCGTTCGCCGGCGCAGGCGGGGGTCACGCTGCCTGGGGCTCCGGCTGCCTGCACTCCCAGTGGGAGGGCAAGTTCCAGGGCCACCACCGCTTCAACGGGTTCTAAAGCCGCTTCCGGCGGGCGCGGTGTGGCTGACGGCGCTGTCAGTCACACCGATCTCGGCGTACGCGGACTGCCGGCCGGCGGCGCCGCCGGCGGACAGGACGTGACGGAGCCGGGGTGCCATGGGCACCCCGGCTCCGTCATGTCGAGGGCGGGGAAAGCGAAGGGACTAGTTTCAAGGAGTGTGAGAAGGAAGTCCGTTCATGGCCTCGCCGGGTCCCAACGTAGCAGTCACTCGGGGATCAAGTCGCGCAGGTTTTCCGGGGTGATGACGCGCGAGCCGGGGTGCAGTCCGTCCGGGCGCTCCAGGCCGATGTAGGTCACCGGGCCGTCCGGGACCGTCTTGCCGTCCCACCGAGTGGTGCGGGTGGCCCGGTCGGCCAACAGGCCGGTGAGGTGCCGCACCGTGAGGTGGTCGCGCTCGACGATGCCCCGCACCAGGGTCGCGACCGACACCTTGTTCGCCTCGACCCGGTTCGCGCTCGGGGTTCCCTTGAGGTACACGTGGAGCCACTTCGCGCGCCAGCGGCCGTCGTCCCCCCGTACGAAGACCAGCGGCAGCGCGACACGGCCGGGGCCGCGCAGCTCCGACTTCATGCGTACGGTACGTGGTTCGAAGGGGCGGCCGCCCTGGTCGCCCTCCCGCAGCATGAAGCCGAAGAACGACTCCTCGACCTCCTCGAAGCCCTCGCCCGAGAAGATGTTGACCTGCGGCACGATGTAGGTCCCGCGTGCGGCCCCCAGGCGCAGGTTGATGAACTCCGATGCCCCCTCGGGTGCGTCGGTGATGTCGCCCGAGTGCTCCCCCTCGACCTCCGTGAGAGCGGTGTAGGACAGCCAAGAGACCGTCTCGTAACCGGAGTTGAGCATCAGCGCCGACAGGTCGTAGTCGGTGGTCCGGCTCGTCTGCTTCCAGTACACGAAGAACCGCAGCAGCTCGCCGTCGACCGGGGTGAGGGAGCCGCGCGGCAGCACCCCGAGGCCGGCCGCCGTCGCCCGGCCGCTGAGCGGGAGGGCGACATCGAGGACGTCCGGATCGATGAGCAGGTGCCCCGGCTCGGGCAGCCGACGGCGCGTCTCGGCGTCGAGGACGGCGATCAGCCGCGTGCGCTCCGCCTCCGGCAGCGGCGGGCGGGACTCGGCGGTGACCCATGCACGGCCGAGACGGTTGACGAAGACACGGCGATCGCCGCTTGCCTGCGTACGGTTGTCGCCGTCTGCCTCCGTACGGTTGTCGCCGTTTGCCGGCGCGCGACCATCACCGCTTGCCCCCGCGCGGCTGTCGCCGCTCACCTCCGTACGGTTGTCGCCGCGCGCCTCCGCGCGGTTGACCACGTGCTCGCGCACCGACAGCAGGACCCGACCCGACACATCGGGGGCGAGCCGCTCCACGGCGGACACCACCACGTCCCGCTCGGCGGCCGTGCCGCAGAGGCGCAGCAGCCGGTCCAGAGAGCGGAACAGTTTGCCCGGCGCGGACTCCAACAGCCCTACCGCGCCCGGGACATCGTCCGCGCCCAGCAGTTCCTCGACACGGCTGTCGAAGGTACGGGCCCGCTTCTCACCCCGGGCCACGGCGAACACATCGGCGGCGTGCGGCCACCGGGCCTCGTATTCGCGCGCGTGAAGCCGCTCGCCCAGGCGCTTGAACTCCTCGCGGTGCGCACAGGCGTCGGCGAGCTTGGCCGGGTTCGCCGCGACGACGGAGTCCAGGCCCGCGAGCAGGGCGCGCCGGATCCGGCGGGACGGCGAGCGGAACCGGGTCGGCTCCGCCAGCGTGACATCGCCGTCCGACAGGGCGCAGGCGAGCCGGAGCACATCGGTCACCGTGTCGAGCAGGAGATCCGCGCCGCTTTCGACGCGGGCGCGGTTCACCACCGCGCGGTTCTCGCGCATCGGAATCGTCCGCGGCTGGGGGCCTGCCGCACAGTGCGCGGCGAGCACCACCAGGTCGAGCAGGCCTTCGTCGCCCAGCGGTGTGGTGCTCCCCGCCATCGCCAGATACAGGGCGGCGACCTCGTCGTCCGGGGTGCCACCGAGGTGCAGGACAGTCAGGCGGTCACCTGCGGTGGCGATCAACTCCCCATGCGCGGCGAGCAGTTCGGCATACGTGTGCTGGTACGTGCCGTACGTGGGGAGGGTCAGCAGGTCGACCACACCCTCGCCGAGCCACACCGGGTCGGCGTCGCTGCCGACCGCCTCGGCGACGCACTGCTGCCAGAAGGCGTAGGTGTCCGGCACATTGGCCGGGAAGTCGATGAAGTAGGCGTTGTGCCGGACGTGGTCCCCGACCATCGCGCGGACGGTCTCCAGCGTGCGTACGGCCGTGTCGACGACCGTCCCCTCGGACAGCGCCGACAGGTGTCCAAGGAGCTCCGCCGACAGCTTGAAGCCCACGGACATCAACGCGGCGTCGAACTGCCGCGCGGCGACGCCGCCTTGCCCTGCGGGCCCGGTGGGGGCGGGCAGGCGGTGGGTGTGCCGGACGACCAGGGGTTCGAGGCGGTGGACCATCCGGGCATGTTCCCAGAGCCGTGCGAAGGAGCGCACTCGGGTTTTCCGCGTTCCCGGCGCTGTGGGGCAGCGGCACCTGAGGGGGACCCGCGCGGCCGGCTGCCGTACGCGCCTGCGTGTGAACTCCGCCGAGGGGGAAGGGGTGGGAGGTGTGGGAGTTCACCGATCCTCTGTTCGATTTTGCTCGCCGCCGCCGTGAGCCGGCCGTGGTGCAGACCCTGCGTTCCACCGCGGCCGCTGTCATTTCCTATGTCGTGGCCCTGCGCCTGAGCAGCGAACCCGCGCCCCTCACCGCCCCGCTGACCGCCCTGCTCGTCGTGCAGGTCACCCTGTACACCACCCTGGTGACCGCAGTGCGCCGGGTGAATTCCGTCGTGGTCGGCGTGCTTCTCGCCGTCGGGTTCAGCTCCCTGGTGGGTCTCACCTGGTGGAGTCTGGGGCTGATCATCCTGGCGGCCCTCGTGGTCGGACGCTTCGTGAAGGTCGGCGAGTTCGTCCCCGAGGTGGCCATCAGCGCGATGCTCGTCCTCGGCGTGACCCGGGTCTCGGCGACCGCCTGGGACCGCGTCCTGGAGACACTGATCGGCGCGGGTGTCGGCATGCTGTTCAACGTGCTGCTGGCTCCCCCGGTGTGGGTGGACTCCGCGGGAGGGGCCATCGAGGAGCTCGCCGCGCGGATGCGGCGGCTGCTGGTGGACCTCGGGGACGAGGTGGGCGGCCACACACCGGTGGCACAGGCGGCGGCCCGCCTCCACGAGGCCCGGCGGCTCGACCACGACATCGCCCAGGTGGACGTGTCCCTGCGGCAGGCCGAGGACAGCCTCCGGCTCAACCCGCGCGTCAAGGAGGGGCTGCTGTCGCGGGTGGTGCTGCGCACCGGCCTCGACACTCTGGAGATCTCGGCGGTGGTGCTGCGCGTGGTGTGCAGGTCGCTCACCGACCTCGCGAAGGAGCGCACGCAGGAGCACCTCTTCGACACGGACGTGGGGCTCGCCCTGCGGGACGTCTTCGAGCATCTCGCCCGGGCCATCGAGAGTTTCGCCGTACTCATCACCACGCAGGTCAGTACCAACGCCGAGGAGGCGGAGCGGCGGCTGACGGACGAGTTGACGGCCGGCCGCGCCAGCCGCGACCGGGTCGCCGACCTGCTCCTGGCCGAGGTGCGGCGGCACCCCCGGCAGTGGCAACTGCACGGGGCGCTGCTCGCCGAGGTCGACCGGATCCTCGACGAACTCGACGTGGAGAAGCGGTCCGAGCGCCTGGTCGAGGAGCTCGACCGGTTGTCGCGGGAGCAGCGGCAGCGGTGGCACGTCCTGCGCCGGATCCGCAGCCGCACCCGGCAGGCCCTGCGGCTGCCGGAGCCCGAGGACCGGCGGGCCTGACGGCCGACGCCCCGGACGCGCCCGGCCTTCGTACGCCCCGTACCGCGATCCCTCGCCCGCGCCTTGTTCAGTCGAGCAGGAGGGGGTTGGGGAGGTCGGCGTCGGGGTGCATCCGGAGAAGCGTGTGGAGGACTCCGGCCAGGCCGGACATGAGGCTCGGCGAGAACGCCTCCCGGGCGAGGCCGCCGACCGGGCCGCGCTGTTCGAGACCAGTGAGGATCTCACCGTCGAGAGCCGCGAGGGCGGCCTCATCACCCCGGCGCGCGCGGCCTCCGCCCTCGGCACGCTCGGGACTGACGTCGTCAAGTCCCGCAGGCCTGTCGCCCTCGGGGCCCACGAGCCTCCCGGTGTCCGGACCGGCGGCGGCTGTCGGCCCCATGGCGGTCAGGAACTCCCAGAGGCCCAGGTCACCGTGGCACAGGGTGTGGCTCCATCCGAAGCCCTCCGCCGCGCAGGCCCGGGCGGCCCGGCGGGCCATGTCGAGGTGGGCCGGGTCGCCGGTGCGGCGGTGGAGGTCCAGCATGCCGATGCCGATGCCCGCGCTGCCGTGGCACCAGCTGGTGAAGAAGTCCTCCTCCGCGCCGACGCGGACGTCGAGCCAGTTGCCGTACTCCGGGCGGTACAGGGATTCCTGGAAGGCGAAGGCTCGCTCGGCGAGGCGGTTCCAGTCGCGGCGTTCGGCGGCGGAGCCCGCCTCCGAGAGGGCGAGCCGGGTCAGCGCCCAGCCGATGCCGGTGGCGCCGTGGGCGAAGCCGCCGATGCCCTCCGGGTTGAGGCGGGTCGGCCAGCGGACGCCCTCGCCGTCGGACACGGCGAGCTTGGCCAGCCTGCCGCCGATGTGCGCCGCGGCGTCCAGCCAGCGGCCCTGCCCGGTCGCGGCGGCCAGGTCGAGCAGCGGGACGACCGCTCCGGCCGCGCCGTTGAGGAGGTCCACCTCGACGTCCTCGTCGACCAGCGGTCCGCCCACGAGCAGCAGGGCCCGCTCGGCGGCCCGCTTCAACAGCCGGTCCTCGCCGAGGACCCGGTGCAGCGCGAGCCACGTCCACACCTGTGAAGCGGCCCCGCTGAAGGCCCCGGCCGACGGCGTCGGCGTGCGGTCCTCGGTGCTGATCAGCACGCGCAGCGCGCCCTCGAACGTCTCTCGTAAGCCCGGCACTTCATCGGCCCGCCCGGCCCGCACCTCGGACGCGTACTCGGCCAGCGTGAGGGCCACACCGCCCTGGCCGGTGTAGAGGTCGGCGGGCAGCACCCGGATCGACCATCCGGCCGGGGTGAAGACGGGGCTGATCCAGGTGACCGTGCCGTCCTCGCCGCGTACCGCGCCGTCGCACAGCCTGCGGACCATCTGCGCGGCGAGGTCACGGCGGCGGCGCTCCCGGTCGCGGGCGTGCGGATCCCGGGCGGCGGCCTGCACCCGGGCGGGCAGCGAGCGCTCGTTCAGGTACGCGCCGACCAGCGCGTCCTGGATCACCGACTCCTCGAAGGCGAGGTCGGCGCTCCGCCAGTCCGCCACGGTGTCGCGCACGGCGGAGGCGTCCACGGTGAAGCTGAACATCGGTACGTCACCCACCAGCAGGTCCGCGATCTCGGCGTCGATGGCCGCGCGGGCGGTCGGCGCGCCGGGCAGCGCGTCGGCGTTGCGCCGCAGGATGTCCCGGGCCCGCTCGACCGCCGCCGCCTCGTCGTGCAGCGAGGCCGGGTGCCACAGCATGCGCCCGATGTCGACGTACGCCTGCGTGGGCCGCAGGATCCGCCGGGCCCTGGCCCCCTCGAAGCGGCGCAGCAGTCGGTACGGGTCGAGGCCGGGGCGCCGCAGGTGCGCGGTCATCTCGCGGAATCCGGCCAGGACCCGGTCCCAGTACGTGCTCAGGACGGGCGTGGCGGCGGGGTGGTTGCCCGCGACGGGCATGGCCACCAGGTCCACCTCGAAGCGGGCCGTGGCGGTGCCGCCGCCGGCGATCACCGGGTGCGGAATCAGCGGCTGTTGCCCGGGCAGCGCGCCGATTCCGGAGATGTCGACGCCGCCGAGCGCGAAGCCGGTGCCGCGCACGGGCAGCAGGCCGGTACGCAGTACGGTGCGGCGGATCGCCGCGGCCGCCACGTCCACCGCCTCGCCCCGGCCGCTGGGCGGGAACGGAGCGGGGGCGTCGAAGAGCGTCTCGGCGTCCACGATCACCGGTACGGGCCCCGCGGCGATCATGTTCTCGGCGTGCATGTCGGTGCCGCCGGTGAACCGGAGGACGGCCAGCCAGTGTCCTAGGTTGCGGTAGAACTCGGCGAGTTCGGCCTCGTCCGCGCAGTAGCGGTGGCCAATGAACTCGGCCCAGCCGTAGCCGTCGCGAGCCAGTGTCGCGGGCACCCGGATCCGGCGGTCCGGTGCCGGGGCGCCGGGGAGGCCGGCGAACAGGTCGTCCAGGAGCGCGCCCAGCGCCACGTCGGCTTCGGACGGCCGGGGCTTGTACATCACGGTGCCGCCGGCGAAGTCGACCCGGCTCACCGTCAGTCCGCCCCGGTGGGAGTCTCCGGCCCCGAACTCGACGGCCCGCAGCTCGCCCGCCGGCCCGCCGAGGAGCGGCCCCAGCAGGTCGCGGTCCCCGGCGAGGCGCGCGGCGAAGTCCGCCGTGGCCGCCACCGACAGGCGGGCCACCGAGGCGATCCGGGGGTTGACGCTCGGGTACCGGTCGCTCAGCCCCGCGAGGTAGCCCTCCGCCCCGGCCTGCTCGATGAACGCGTCCCAGGTCGCTCTGCCCGACCCGGCGGCGGACTCCGCGTGCGCGCCCGGACCGGCGAGGCGCAGCGCGTGCAGTTCGATCAGGAACAGACGGGACAGTTTCGCGTGCAGTGACCGGAGCAGGGCCGTGTGGCCCGCCTCCAGGAGTACGTCCCGTTCCGCCCGCCCCAGGGACCCCAACTCGGCCAGTTTACCGGCCAGTTGGTCCCGCCAGGGGCGGGCGATGTTCCGTACGGGCTGGGCGAAGTGTTCCGTCTCGTCCGATGCTCCCGGCACTGGTGCGCTCCCCATCAACCGTCCCCGTCCCACCGCGAGTTCGCGCCCAGCAGGGCGCCTGAAGGGGCCCGCGAAGCGGGCGGCCGGTCAGGCGGCGGGCCCTTCGCGAGAAGTCGCTCCACGAAGGGCCCGCCGGTTGTCCTCCGGAATCAGCAACACCAGCTACCGTGCGACCCGCTCGGGCTGGAGCAGAAGCCGTAGAGGGAGTCGCTGGAGTCGGTGAGCGCGGCCTCGGCGGCGGCGCCGCCGACGTAGAGCGGACCGGCCGGGTTGAGCTGGCCGTACGCGCTTTCGGCGCCTGAGAGCCAGGCGTTGAGCAGGGCGCTTGCAGGAACACTGGTCTGCGGCATCAGCGGCCTCCGGACAGAGGGATCGGGACGGATCGCCCAGCCCCGAGTATGGCCATATCCGAACACCCGTCAGATGAGGAATCCGGCCAAAGTCAGGCGGTCGGAGATGCGCGGGGCACCTATCGGCCCGGCAGGCCTCGGAGCGTCTCCCGGTCCCCGCGAAGTCGCCCGAATCACGCCGGTGGCATGATCGATGCTCGACATGCGCCCGCCTCATCCGCCGCTCCGGCATCTAACAAATCGGCAAAACAATTGATATCTACACTTTCAAAGAGAAATGCACGAATAAGCCGCATGATCGAGTCCGCCCCCTGGCGCCGGCCACGCGTGGTTCTGTGGACGACGGCGGGCTTGGTGGCCATCGCGTTCCTCATCGGCCTGGAGATCACCGCGCGTCGCTACGGCGGTGTGGCGGGGCCGCTCACCACCCAGGTGGGCGAGGTGATATTCGCGCCGAAGCCGGGGCCGCTGTACGGCGGTCTCGCGCTGATGATGGTGGTGCTCACCTGGCGGCAGCGGTTCATCGCGGCCGGTGTCGCGGTCGGCGTCGACGTTGTGTTCGTGCTGGCGCGCTGGGCGCTCGGCGTGCATGTGCCCGAGGGCCATCTCTTCGGCAACGGCGCGCTGTGGGCGATGCTGGGATGCGCGGTCCTCGCGATCACGCGCCGCACCGGCAGGGAACGCGCCCTGCTTCTGAAGGGCGTCGGCCTTGGCCTGCTCCTCGTGACCGGCCGCAAGATCGGTGACAGCTGGCTGCTCATCACCTCGAAGACCCGCCCCACCGTGCTCGACCCCTATGTGGCGACCGCCGACCACGCCCTGGGCAACCCGTCGTGGCTGGCAGGCCGCCTGCTCGACGCCACCGGCTCGATCGGCTCGAACGTCCTCGGCCTCATCTACGCCCAGCTGGCGGTCGCCGCGATCGTCGTCGCCCTCTACCAACTGCGCAACGTGGCCGCCGAGCGTCGCTTCCCGCGCCACCACCTGGTGCGCACCTTCCTGGTGATCGGCCTCCTCGGGCCGGCCATCTACATGATCTTCCCCGTGGTCGGACCGATCTTCGCGTACGGGCCGGGCGCGTCCGGCACCGGCGGCGTGGAGTGGTCGGTGGCCAACCTGTGGCCCCACACGCCGACGCCGATCACGATGCCCCACCCGGTGCCGTACGACGGAATCACCCCGCGCAACTGCATGCCCAGCCTGCACACCGCCTGGGCCACCGCGATCTTCATCCACTCCCGCAAGGGTCCCCGCCTGCTGCGGTACGCGGGGACGTTCTGGCTGATCGCCACGCTCAGCGCCACGCTGGGCTTCGGCTACCACTACGGCGTGGACCTGGTCGCGGGCGTGGTGTTCGCGCTCACCGTCGAGATGGCTCTGCGCACGTTCGACCGCGGCTGGGACCGCTCGGGCCTGCGGCTGGTCGCCTACGGGACGGCCGTCTTCGCCGCGCTCCTGGTGTCGTACCGCTGGCTCCCGGTGGAAATGGCCACCCACCCGTGGGTGTTCGGGCCGCTCGTCCTCCTCGCGATGGGCTCGGTCATCCACGGCTACCTGCGCACCACCCGTCGTTGGGCAGTGCCGGACGCCGCCCCGGCGCTCCTGCCGCAGCCACAGCCCGAACCGGCCTGAGTCACCGCCACGGGACAGCCCCCTTCGCCCGGCTTGGCCGCCCGCGACCAGGACCTTGTCGCCGGGAGCGACAGGGAGCACGATGGAGAGCGGAGGCATAACCTCCGCATCTGCGGAGGTGACTGCCGCACAGCCTTAGGAGTCGTGCGCGATCACGACTCCCGTGGTCGTCGCGCCCGCTCCCGTCCCCCCGGGGACGCCCCGATGGCGGGCGCGGCCCCCTCCCTCCCCTGCCGGGCACGCTGTCGGGCCCCCGGTAAGGGCATCGGCCCGCCGCATGGGCTGCCGTGTACGGGCTCGGCCAATACGGGCTCGGCCAACGAGCGGAGGACTCGATGTCCCTCACCGTCATCATCATCATCGTCGCCGTCGTGGTGCTCATCGCGTGCGCGGTGGCAGCGCGCATGGTGGCCGTGCGCCGCCACGAGCTGCAGGAGCGGTTCGGCCCGGAGTACGAGCGGACCGTGGAGGAGCAGGACAGCCGCAGGGCGGGTGAGCAGGAGCTGCGCGAGCGCCAGGAGCGTCATGACGCACTGGACATCAAGCCGCTGCCCGCCGCCGCCCGCGACCGCTACTCGCAGGACTGGGCCCGGGTGCAGGAGCAGTTCGTCGACCGGCCCGACGAGGCCGTCCACGACGCGGACCGCCTGGTGACCACACTCATGAGCGAGCGCGGCTACCCGACCGAAGGGTACGAACAGCAGGTCAAGGACCTGTCGGTCGAGCACGGGGAAACTCTGGAGCACTACCGCGCCGCCCACGACATCAATGAACGCAGCGCCCGCCATCAAGCGACCACGGAGGAGTTGCGCGGCGCGATGGTGCACTACCGCGCGCTGTTCGAGGAGCTGCTCCACAACGGAGACCGGCCGGGCAGGAGCCCGGCGTGAGCTCGCGACCTACCGACGGCAGGCGGACCCAGGACGGGCCCGTCCGTCGCCCCGACGCGTGACGGACGGAAGTGAAGAGATGCGCTACGAGGAGACACCCCGCCCCGACGAGGGCGCGCTGTCCACGGAGGACCTGGCCGGCACCGGGCGGCAGGGCCCCGAGGACGAGGCTCCGGGGTTCAGCGACTCGGCGCCGGCGTACCCCGGAGAGGCCACCGCCGACCGGAACGACCGACCGGAGGACAGCGGCGGCCGGGCACCGGCCCACGAGCACCGGGAAGCGGAACCGGCCGAGGAGGACGAGCCGCTTCTGGGCGCCGAGCAGGAGGAGTTCCGTGCCAGGTGGCAGCGGATCCAGAGCCAGTTCGTCGACGATCCCCAGGACTCCGTGAACGCGGCCGATCAGTTGGTCGCCGAGACGATGCAGGCGCTCGCCACGACCTTCTCGGCACACAAGCGCGACCTCGAGAGCCAGTGGCATCGCGGCGAGGAGGTGGCGACGGAGGACCTTCGCGTCGCCCTCCAGCAGTACCGCTCGTTCTTCAACCGTCTGCTCAGCACCTGACGGCCACCCGGCGCAAGGGTCACTCCGGCTCCTCCCGCGCCCGGAGCCGGCGCTCGCGCGAGGAGCGTCGCCACATCCGTGCGAGCACGCACAGACCGGATACGGCGAAAAGACCCGCCGTCACCAGCAGCCAGCGGCCGAGGAACACATCGGACGGCAGCGCGGTGGCGGCGGTGAAGCCGTCGACCTGCCCGAGGATCAGCGGCCACCACACCAGAAGCAGCACCCCGGAGACGAAGGCCGGGACGCGGATGTGATTGACGCCCACCATCCGGTCCCCGCCATCGTGCGTTCCGCGCCGGCCGGGCAGCAGGCGCTGGGCGGCCCGGTCGGCCAGTGAGTAGAGCGGAAGCAGCACCAGGTCGTGCAGCAGGGCCGCGCCGACGAACCAGATGACGACGCCCAGTGTGTCGCCGTGGAGGAGCCGCACCCCCGCGTAGAGGGCGAGCGCGAAGGAGCACAGGACCAGCGTCAGATGCAGCGGGGATGCGCCGTAGCGCGTACGGAAGCGGTTCACGTCGGCTCTCCGAAGGTGAGGCGCGTGACCCACTTGGTGTTGTGCACCCCGGGGGCGTTCGGGACGATGATCCGCGCGGGATAGCCGTGATCCGGGGAGAGCGCGGCGCCGTTGACCTCCACCGCGAGGAGTGAGCGTGAGTCGCGTACCTGGTTGGCGGCCAGGACCACGGAGCTGAAGGATCCACCGCGCTGTACCGATTCGACCAGTACGTGCGGCAGATCGTGGGTGACGCCGACCAGCGCGGCGAGGTCGACGAGGCGTACGCCGCCCCAGAGTTGGTCGGGGGTGGACCAGCCCTCCACGCAGGCGATGGGAAGCCTCGCCGTCCGCCGGGGCAGGGCGTGCAGCTCGTCCCGGGTCAGTACGGTCTGCCGGCCGCCGGCGCGGACGGTGAGACGCCAGGCCGGGCCGATGTCGCTGGGCCGGATCCCGACCGAGGCGGCGGTCTTGTTGATCTGGAATCCGTTCGGCCCGGTACCGGGATCCTGGCCGTGCGGGGCGAGCAGCGCGGTCTTGCGCATCCACCCGCCGATGCTCTGGCCCATCGTCACGACGAGCAGGGCCGCCGACCCCGCGCCCACCAGCAGGACGGCGCCGCGCCGGGAGATCGTCGGCTCGGCTGGACGCGGCGAGACGAGGCCGGCCCCGTCCACCAGCGGCCGCGTCCGGGGCCGCTCTTCGGCGCGCGGGCCCTTCACCACCGCGATCACCGCCCGCCGCAGGCGGAAGACGACGTGCACGACGAAGGCGCCGATGAAGACCCATGCCCCGTAGAAGTGCAGGACGTAGAAGGAGCCCGGAAACACATAGTGCAGCTGCACGTTGAGAACGCCGGTCGCGAACTCGAAGCCGGCCCCGCCCACCAGCAGGAGCAGGGACAGCCGCTCCAACGCGTGACTCACCGAGCGCACCGGTGGCCACTCGAAGAGCTTCGGGATCACCGACCACAGCTTGCCGAGGAGTACGGGGATCAGCACGATCCCGAGCGTGACGTGCACGCCCTGACTGAGCCGGTACCCCCAGTACGGGGACGTGGGCCAGGTGAACAGATAGAAGCCCAGCAGCCCCTTGTCCGGGGTCTGGTCATTGACCCGGGAAAGGCCGGGACCGTACGCGGCGTACGACAGCAGCCCGGTCACGAACAGGATGCCCACCCCGCACAGCAGGATCAGGCCGAACACGGCCGTGAGCCACGGCCCGCGAATGGGGCTGCGCCAGAACTCCGGCCGCGTCGGTCCCGGAGGCGGCCCCGAGGCCATGACCGTACGCAGCCGCTCCCGCCACCTTCCGGCAACCGGGCTGGTTTCCCGGGGAGTTGGAGGGTTCTCCGGCGTCGAACCGTGGGCGGATGCCTCCGGAACCGGCGCGGGTGCGGCAGGGCGGGGATCCTCGGGGACGGGCTGCTGGCCCTGGCCGCCATCCATGAGAATCCCCTGTTCCGCCTGACGCCGGCCGGGCGCCGCGCGTTCCAGGTGAAACTTCCGCCTCCGGCCGCCCCGGCCGCGCTGACACTCCGTATCGCACCGGAGAGGCAGCCGAACGGCCCAGCCCGCCGAGAACGGGTGGACCGCCCGGGGTGAGCGCCCCCGCCCGGACGCCGGCCGGCGCCGGGACCCTGGAGGCGCCGCCCGGAGCCCAGTTCTCAACTCTCCTTGGAACAGGCCAGGTTGGGGGCTTCAGCCGTTGAAGCGGTCCGGGTCGGGGCCGGTCCGCTCGTCACGGTTGAGTGCGGAGATCTCGCCGAGGTCGCCCTCGGTCAGTTCGAAGTCGAAGAGATCGAAGTTCTCCTCGATGCGCTTCTTCGTCACCGACTTGGGGAAGACGATGTCGCCGCGCTGGAGGTGCCAGCGCAGCGTGACCTGCGCCGGGGACTTGCCCACGCGGTCGGCGATGCGGTTGATGGCCGGGTCGTCGAGCACCTTGCCCTGGGCGATGGGCGACCAGGCCTCGGTGGCGATGTCGTGCTCGGCGCCGAAGGCCCTGACGTCGTCCTGGGTGAGGTAGGGGTGCACCTCGATCTGGTTGACCGCGGGCACCACGACACTGCTCTCCATGAGCCGACGCAGGTGGTGCGGCTGGAAGTTGGAGACGCCGATGGCCTTGGCCCGACCGGAGCCGTAGATCTCCTCCATGGCCTGCCACGTCTCGGTGAAGTCGCCCTTGCCGGGCAGCGGCCAGTGGATGAGGAAGAGGTCGAGGTGGTCGAGGCCGAGCTCGTCCATGGTGCGGTCGAACGCCGCGAGGGCGTCGTCGTGCGCATGGGCGTCATTGTTGAGCTTGCTGGTCACGAAGACGTCGCCGCGGTCGAGCCCGGAGTCGCGGACCGCCTGGCCGACCTCCTTCTCGTTCCCGTACATCTGCGCCGTGTCGATGTGCCGGTACCCGGCTTCCAGCGCGGCCAGTGTGGTTTCCCGGGTCTCGTCCTTCGGGATCTGGAAGGTCCCGAAGCCGAGCTGCGGGATCCGCACGCCGTTGTTGAGGGTGATGGTGGGCACTGCGGTCATGCTGAGGCTCCTGAGTTGTTGATGAATTGAGTTCTTGATGAATGCCGCCGATCGGCTCTGGCGATCGGTGTTGTCGACGGGGTGGATCAGCCGGCGATGCCGCGCAGCTCCGCGTCGGGCGGCAGGACGCGGACCAGCTTGCGGTTCACGAACTCCCGCATGCCGAGCTTCGAGAGCTCACGGCCGTAGCCGGACCGCTTGATTCCGCCGAAGGGGAGATCGGGCTGGGTCGACGTCGGGTGGTTCACCCAGACCATGCCGGTCTCCACGCGCTCCGCCACCCGGCGCCCGCGCTCCACGTCGGCACAGAACACGGTTCCGCCGAGGCCGTACTGGCTGTCGTTGGCCAGCGCGATGGCCTCGTCCTCGTCGGCGACGCGGTAGATCACGGCGGCCGGCCCGAAGAGCTCCTCGGCGTAGGCGCGCATCCCGGGCTTGACGCCGGTGAGGATGGTGGGCTCGACGAAGGCACCCGGGCGGTCGATCCGATGGCCGCCGGTGACCAGTTCCGCGCCCTGCGCCACCGTCTCGCGGATCTGGTCGACCAGGTCGGCGGCCGCCTGCTCGGAGGAGAGCGGGCCCAGGGTGGTCGACTCGTCGGCGGGGTCGCCCGGTCGCAGCGCCTCGAACTCGCGCCGCAGCCCGGCCACGAAGTCGTCGTAGACGTCCGCGAGGACGATGAAGCGCTTCGAGGCCACACAGCTCTGCCCGGTGTTCGCCATCCGGCCCGCCACCGCGGCGCCGACCGTACGCTCTAGCCGCTCGCCGTCGAGCACGATGAAGACGTCGCTGCCGCCCAGCTCCAGCAGGCTGGGCTTCATGTTCCGCCCGGCCCGCTCGGCGACCTGGGCGCCCGCCTTCTCGCTACCGGTCAGCGAGGCGCCGCGTACGACGGGGCTGTCGATGATGCGCGCGATCTCCTCGTGACCCACGAACAGGTTGGTGTAGACACCCTCGGGCGCTTCGGCGTCGATGAACAGCGATTCCAGGGCCAGCGCCGACTGCGGGCAGATGCCGGCGTGCTTGACCAGCACGGTGTTGCCGAGCACCAGGTTGGGGCCGGCGAAGCGGACCACCTGGTAGAGCGGGAAGTTCCACGGCATGACACCCACGAGGACACCGAGGGGCTCGCTGAGGAGGTACGCCTCGCCCTCGTCGACGTCGAGCGGCTCGGCGGCGGCGAAGTCCGGGCCGTTCTTCGCGTAGTACTCCAGGATCGACGCCGCGAGGTCCACCTCGCCGCGCGCCTCGGAGATGAGCTTGCCCATCTCCAGCGTGATGAGCTGGGCCAGCTCCTCCTTGCGCTCCCGCATCAGGGCGCCGGCCCGGCCGACGACGGCCGCGCGGTCCGCGATCGGCCGCTGCCGCCACGCCTCGAACGCGCGGTTGGCCACTTCGAGCCGGGCGTCGACCTCTTCGCCCTCGATGGCGTCGAATTCCGCGACCGTCTCCCCGGTGGCCGGGCTCACGGTCGCGAACGAGCTCTTGCGCTGGTCTGACATGCATTCTCCAGAACGATGGGTGGGGAGCGAAGTGCGCCGGAATGGCACGTTCCGTCCCTCCCACGGGTAACCGCCTTCCCGATCCGCAAACCGTCCCGGACCCGCCGCGCCAGTGGGGCGACCACTGCCTGGTCATCGTCGACGAGCACCCCCCTCATGACGCACTGAACCCCGCCTCGGCACCGACGAAGCAGTCGGCACCGGGGCGGGGTGGTCATCCGCGCATCACCGGGATCCGACGTGCGGCTCCCGGCCCATGGCTCGCGTCAGGAGTTGATGCAGGTGTTACCGGCGGCCGGGTTGAGGGCGCCGGCGACGCTGATGGTGTTGCCGCAGATGTTGATCGGCACGTGCACCGGAATCTGGACGAGGTTGCCGGAGGCGACGCCAGGCGAGTTGGCGGCGACACCCTGGGCCCCGGCGTCGGCGACGGCACTGGCGCCACCGGCCAGGACACCGGCCACGGCGAGGGCGGCGGCGGCAATCGCGGTTCGCATACGCATGTCTGTCTCCCACATGGTCGAAAGAACGTCGAGCCGACATAAGACCCCGCAGCATGATCGATGAGGCCGCATTCACCACACCGGTCGCGTGTCGCCGTGGTCGGCGGACCGGTCGTTTCCCGGTCCGCATGGCGGGCAGCCGCAAACCGGCATGAAATGGCCCCCGGAGGGTGCCATGGCGAAGAAGGACGGGCTGAGCGAGTACCGCCGCGAGCGCGACTTCTCGAAGACCGCGGAGCCCAGGGGCGAGGCCGCGCACGGCAACGGGCGACAGCCCGTCTTCGTGGTGCAGATCCACCAAGCGAGCACGCTCCACTTCGACTTCCGTCTGGAGGTGGACGGGGTGCTGAAGTCCTGGGCCGTTCCCAAGGGCCCGTCCGGCGACCCGCACGACAAGCGGCTGGCGATGCCGACCGAGGACCACCCGATGGCGTACGCCGACTTCGAGGGCGTCATCGGCGAAGGGGAGTACGGCGCCGGAACCGTGATCGTCTGGGACTCGGGCACGTACCGCGGCCTGGCCACCGACCGCCACCACCACGAGGTCCCCTTCGCCGAGGCGCTGGAGCACGGACACGTCTCCTTCTGGATGGACGGCACCAAGCTGCGCGGCGGCTACGCGCTGACCCGGATCCGCAGTTCGTCGGAGGGCGACCGCGAAGCCTGGCTGCTGGTCAAGGAGGACGACGCGCACGCCTCCGCGCACAGCACCACCGAGCCCACCCGCGCCCGGTCCGCGCTCAGCGGGCGCACCCTCAGACAGGTCGCGGACGAAGCGGCGGGCACGGCGGGCCGGCCGCGCTGACCGCCCCACGCCGACACGGCCTCGCGAGCCGCGCACCGCACACGCGCGAGCCGGCCGGGTGAGGAGGGTGGAGACGGGGGCCGCGGTCGATCTCCACCCCCGATCTCCACCCATGGGTCCAGGTGCGAAAGGCCTTGTCACAGCAGTCTTGAGGCATGACAACGACCGAGTGGATCACCGACATCGCCCTCATCCTCGTCGTCTTCCGGCAGCTGCGGGAAGGCCGACTCGACGCCAAGACCTTCCTGATCCCGCTGGGCATCGTGGGCTTCGTGGCGTACTCGTACCTGGACACCATCCCCACCGCGGGCAACGACCTGGTGCTGATCGCGACCTTGATGGCCGTGGGCGCCGTGCTCGGCATCGCCGGTGGCATCTACACCCGGATCCGCGCTCTCGACGGGCACCTTCTGATCAAGGCCGGTGCCGTGTCGGCGATCCTGTGGGTGGTGGGCATGGGAGCCCGGATGGGCTTCCAGCTGTGGGTCGAGCACGGCGGTGGCGCCGACGACGTCGCGCGGTTCAGCCTCGCGCACCAGATAACCAGCCAGCAGGCCTGGGTGTCGGCCTTCGTACTGATGGCACTCACCGAGGTGGTCACCCGGGTGGCCACGATCTACCTCCGCAGCCGGACCCGCATGGCGGCGGTCCAGCCCGTACCCGTCCTCGACCGCGCGGCCTGACCGTGCGCTATGTTCTGCCCGTGTCCGGCACCCAGAGCACCCCGCCCCCTGAGAAGACCACCGTCCGGGGGGCGGCCCCACGGGCCGTTCCGGGACAGGATCCCCGTACGCAGTGGGTGCTCACCCTCTCGGTCATCGTGGTCGGAGTCCTGACCATCCGGCCCATGGGCCTGAGCGGCCAGGGCCTGGCCGTCGCCCTGCTCTTCGTCGTCAACTGCGCGGCGCTGCTGGCCCGGGGCCTGCCCGAGCACCGGGTGTCCCAGCGGGTCGCCCTCGTCTGGCTGACGCTCGGGATCATCGCGGCCGCCGCCCTGATCGGCGTCGGCCGCAGCGGAACGACCTACCTCTTCGCCTTCTTCCTGGCCGGCCACCTCGGATACCGGCTCGAGACCAGGGCGGCTCTCGTTCTCGCCGGGTTCTGCAGTCTGCTCTGCGGCGGCGTCCTGTACTTCCACCTCGGGCCGGGGCACCTCGTGCTGCCCTGGGTACTCGGTCTCGCCAGCGGGACTCCGGTCCTCGTCGGCATCGTCAACCGCAGTCAGCGCCAGGCCGTGAAGGCGGCTCTCGCGGCAGCCGAGTCCGCCGAACGCGCCGCCCGCGCGGAGGCCCGGACCGCCGTGCTGACCGAGCGCGGCCGGATAGCCCGGGATGTGCACGACGTCCTGGCGCACTCGCTGGCCGGCATCAACATGCAGCTGGAGCTTGCCGACGCACTGCTCGACACCGGGGACCTGGAAAGGGTCCGGGAAGCCAACGACAAGGCGCACAGCCTGGTCAAAGAGAGCCTCAAGCAGGCGCAGTGGACGGTGCACGCGCTCCGCGAGGACTCCCTCCCGCTTCTGGAGAGCCTGGCCGCGATGGTCGAATCGTCGGGCCACCGCGATGTCCTCACCGTCACCGGGACCGTCCGTGAGCTGCCGGCCCAGGTGACCCAGAATCTGCTGCGGATCGCCCAGGAGGCGCTGACCAACGCCACTCGGCACGCCCCCGGCGGGGACGTGGGCATGGAGCTGACGTTCGCCGCGTCGACGACCACACTGAGGATCCGCAACGGCCCGGCCACGCATAGGGTGACCCCGAGTGCCGGCAGCGGGATGGGACTGATCGGAATGCGCGAACGCGTGGCCCTGCTGGGCGGAAGCGTGACGGCGGGTCCCGTCGTCGAGGGGCCGGATCAGGGCGGGTGGCAGGTGGAGGCAGTGATCCCGGCATGAGTGAACAGACCGACGAATCAAAGCAGTTGAGGGTGATCGTCGCCGACGACCAGGCCGCGGTGCGCGAGCCGCTCGCCGCCGTGCTCGGCCTGTCCGAGGGCATCGAGGTCGTCGCGGCGGCGGCGGACGGCAGTGAGGTGCTGGCCGCCGTCGCGGCCGGGCCGGTGGACGTGGTCCTGATGGACCTGCGGATGCCCGTCCTTGACGGCATCGAGACGACGCGCAGGCTGGGCGAGGAGTACCCCGACGTGGCGGTGGTCGTGCTGACCACCTTCGCCGACGACGACTCGATCCTGGGCGCGCTGGGCGCCGGCGCGCGTGGATACCTGACCAAGAACGCGGGGCGCCAGGACATCACCCGGGCGATCCGGGCGGCTGCCGCCGGGCAGTCCGTACTCGACCGCGAGGTTCAGGACCGGCTGCTCGCCACGGCCAGGACCAAGGCGCCGGCCCAGGGCCAGGGGCGGGGTCAGTCCCTGCCGGCGGACCTCACGCCCCGCGAACGCGAGGTACTGGCACTGATCGGCCAGGGCCTGCCCAACCGGGGCATCGCCGAGCGGCTCTTCATCAGTGAGGCCACGGTCAAGACCCACATCAACAACCTGTTCGCCAAGGTGGGCATCCGCGACCGGGCCGACGCCGTCCGCCGCGCCATCGAGGCCGGCTTGGCCTGATGTGCCCCGACGTGGGCCGGCCCGGCCCGAACCGGGCGGACCCACTGCTGGTCGGCGGGGCCGGGACCGGTAGGCCCCGCCGCCCTGCGCGGTGGGGCGGCCGCACGGAGGGGCCGGCCCGCCGGTGCATAGAATCTGCCTCATGTCGAAGCCTGACGAACTGCTCGTGAACGTCGCCGCCCTGGTCGAGTCCGCGCAAAGCAATCAGATGTCCCTGACCGTGGTCACCGGCGGGACGGTCATCACCGGCCGACTGGCGCCCGAAGCCGTGTGGAGGCAGCGGGTGTCGGACGTACTCAAGGACTCGGACCAGTTGGGCGAGTTCTCCGCCGTCTTCGAGACCCCCGCGAAGAGCGGGCCGCCCACACACCTGCACTTCCACGTCGCCCGGATCCTGCAGGGCACGGTGGGGATCCCGGAGACCGGCGGGATGTACCGGGTCGCCATCGAGGACGTCAGCTCCTGGACCGTGGGCGACTTCAGCTACTCCGACCACTGAGCCACCTCCGGCCCAGCGGTCCCGCGTACGCGGTGTGGGCCGGACCGGCGTCGCCCGGTTCCGGCCCACACCCACCGGGCCGGGCCGAGGTGAGCTTCGCTCGGGACACGTTCGGATCCGTCGCCCTCGCGCGCGGGCGCGGTCGGCGGCTCGCCCCAGCCGATCGCAGCCGGCGGTGAGGACTGAGGCCTCAGGCGGCCGGGGGCGGCGGCGAGGTCTGGGCACGGACCACGAGCGCGTACGCACCCACGCCGAGCATCGAGTGGCCCGGGATCAGGCCGCGTGCCGTCTGCAGACCCTCCACCCGGCCGGTCACCGGGTCGAACGCGACATCGGTCAACTTGCCGATCTCTTCTCCTCGTTCGGTCAGTACGCGCTTGCCCACGAGGCCTTTCTGCACCTCGGCGTCGACGGGGCTGAGCCGTGCGGTACGCGCCGCATGGACCATGACCGCGTCCGGCCCGACCGCCTGCACGTCCTGCCACGCGACCGTGCCCCCGCCGGCATCCTTGGCACCCTTCAGTCGGATGGCGACGATCTGGGCTGTGGCGGGATCGATGACCAACTCCTCGACCGCGCCGATCTGTTGGGCGTCCTCGACGTTGATCACCGAGCGGCCGAGCGTCTGGCTGAGCAGCATCACAGCGTCTTCCCCTCCCCCGGCGCCGAGCCGGCGCCGTGCCCACGCATCAGCTCCTCGGCCAGGGCGTCGAGGCCGTCGGCCGCCCGCCCTGCCGTATGGCCGGGCACGACGAGCGTGTCACCGGTCATGGAGAGCCGGCCCTGCGCCGGCAGGAACACCTTGCGGCCCTTCTTGCCCAGGGCGTCGGTGGTGGTGAGGTGCACACCGACGACCCGCCCGTCCGCGCCGCCCTCGATCACCACGTCCAGGACCGTGCCGATCTCCAGGCCGCCGTCGGTGAGCACCCGCGCGCCGCGGACCTGTCCGTGCCCGGCCTCGCCCCTGGCCACCACGGCGGCCCGGTCCTCCAGTACGTCCGTCGAGGCGATCATCACCGCGTCCGGCCCGAGAGAGTGCACCCCGGACCACGGAAGGCTCTGCTTGAGGGGCCCGGCCAGCAGACCACGTCCGGCCAGCGTGAAGCCGGTGATCCGGGCGCCCGCCGCATCGAAGACGGTGTCCTTGACCTGGCCCACGGCCTCACCGCCGAGGGTGACCACAGGGCGCTTCGCAAGCTCACCGGCCAGCATCAGTACGTTCATCGACCCCTCCCAGGCCCGGAACGCCGGCCCCGGCGCACCACGATCACGCCGCCGCGGCGACGCCGGGCCTGCGTGCCCAGCACGAGCCCGCCCAGCGCGAGCACCACGATCAGCCCGGCGATCAACCATGCCCACCAGATCACAACCCGCCACCTCCCCGAACTCCCCGTCATCTCATGCCTGTCGAGTACCCCGTACCGGGCCGACGAAGAGCGAATGGGGCAGCGCAGCCGGCCGGCGGGCGCGGGGCCGGACGGCTCAGGTGTGCCAGAGTTCCCAGGGCGCCGGGCCGGTGCCGTCGTTCCAGGCGCGCAGGAGTTCGCCGTCGAAGCAGAGGATCGCGCACTGCGCGGCGTAGTCCAGGGCCGGATCCGTGAACTCGCTGGTGGTGACCACCACGGCCAGCTCGGCGTCGTGCACCGCGTAACACGTGCCGCCGAAGCGCTGCAGGTCCTGCGATCCGACCTTGTGGCCCGGCGCGTAGCACTTGCACTGGATGACGAGCCGGCGGCCGTCCGGCGCCGTGGCCACGACGTCCGCGCCGAGGTCGCCCGCGCCGCCTACCACCTGGACGTCCGAGCAGCCGTCGCGCCGGCACAGATCGGACACCGCGTCCTCGAAGGCGAACGGGTCGATGCCGGCCGAGTCCACGGCTTCCGGGGCGCCGACCTCCGGCGGAAGGACGGGGTCCGCCACGGCCGGCGCGGACAGCACGGCGGCCTCGGCCGATGCTCTGCGGGCCGCCCGGCGCAGCCACTTGCTGCGCACGGCGGCGGCCACAAGGAACAGGAGGGCGAGCAGCGCCAGCAGGGTGCCGAACGGATGCGAGTGCGGCCGTACCGCCGACTTGAAGGTGACGGCGACGCCCCAGACGACGAGCGCCACCAGGCCGAAACTCAGGGCGGTGCTCCGCAGGCTGAACCTCTGCTGGCGCCGCTGTATGACGGCGGGGTGACGGCGGACGGGCATCGTCATCGGAGGGCTCCTTCTGACTGGGGCCGCGTGGACGGCTCAAAGCCGTCCCGGGGCAGGTCGGGGCTGGTCGGGGATCGCGCGTGGAGCAAGATCAATCCCCCATCTGCCCCACTCCGCCCGATCCACGCGACCGGCCCGTGAAGCACCTGACGCACACCGACCGGGCCCAGTTGGAAGCGAAGGCGCCTACCAGTTGGAGGCGAAGGCACGTACCAGCCCTCCGCCGAACCCACCACCCGGCGGGGGCCGGTGTGCCGATGCTGCTCGTGTACGGGTAGAACCCGGCGGCCGGCCGTTTGGCTTCGCGCCACGGGGGTTAACCGGATCCCATGGGATTCCTGTCAGCGAAGTTGGCGCCGGTCGGGGTGGACTCCTCGGGTCCAGGCGATGGGGGCGGGCCTGGCGCTCGGGCGCGGGCCCTGCTCAAGGCGCTGGACGCGCTCGGCGAGGTGAAGCAGCTGGACAAGATCACTGGCCCGTTGCGGAAGGCGGTTCGCGCGCTCCCGCTGGGCCCGTACCGGGCCGTCCTCCAGGGGCGGCCCATCGGGCACCCGCTGCACCCCGTTCTCGTGCAGGTGCCGATCGGTGCGTGGTCGTCCGCGGCGGTGCTCGACCTGGTGCCGGGCGGCGGGCGCAACGCGCGGCTCCTGGTGGGCATCGGGGTCGTCTCCGCCGTCCCGGCCGCCTGGGCGGGCTGGGTGGACTGGGCGGAGCAGCCCGAGCGGCAGCTGCGCACAGGAGTGGTGCACGCCGCGTCGAACGGCGTGGCCATCGGCCTGTATGCCGGCTCCTGGGCCGTACGGGGCCGGGGCAGGCCGGTGCTCGGCCGGCTCCTCGCGTTCGCCGGCCTGAGTGTGGCCGGCGTCGGCGGGATGATCGGGGGTCACCTGGCCTTCCGGCAGGCGGTCGGCTCCAACAAGACGGAGCCGGTCGACCACCTGGTGGAGCCGGGGTGGCACACCGTGGGCGGCGCCTCGGAGTTCCCCGAGGGGCAGGGGGTCCGGCGCATGCTGGGCGAGGTCCCGCTGCTCGTGGTGCGGGAACCGGACGGCGGGTTCCACGTGCTGGTCGACCGGTGCAGCCACATGGCGGGCCCGCTGTCCCAGGGCAAGGTGGCGGACGGATGCGTCGAGTGCCCGTGGCACGGCAGTGTCTTCCGCCTGACGGACGGCCAGAACGTAGGAGGCCCCGCGACGGCGCCCCAGCCCACCTTCGAAACCCGGCTCCGCGAGGACGGCACGCTGGAGGTCAGGCTCCCGGGCGCCGTCTGAGCCCGCGAGCGCGACACGGCCCACGTCTTCCGCACGCCCCCAACAGGGCTTCCCATCAGGCCCGTTGGGGGCAGTCGCCTGTCCCCGTGGCCCTGGGCGTTCTGTTGCGCTGTCCGGCGGGCGGGGTGGTGAGGGCCACGCGGCGGTGGGCTCGGCGGAGCATGCGTCGGGCCATGTACGGGTGGACCCGGCGGACCAGCGAGAAGGAGAGCCGGCCCCGCGTGTTGTGGAGGCGTACCGCCGTCGCCAGGGTGACGGCTTCGTCGCCGACCAGGACCGAGGAGCGGATGTCCAGGTGGGACGCGTCCTTGCCGAGCATCAGCTCGCGGCCGGCGGCGCCGAGTGTGGGGAAGGGCAGCACGTGCCGCCAGTCTTGTGGGTCCCGGCTCATTCCGGGGGCGAGCGCCATGCGCCAGGCATCAGTGAAGTCGGGGCGTTCGAAGGCCTCTTGGAGGAGCCGGGCGTCCGCCGGTACGGGCACCGCGGTGGGGTGCGGCCAGGCGAGGCGGTGGAAGAGCCGTGCGCGCAGGGGCCGTTGGGCTCTTGGGCGGGACAAGGAGCCGAGGGCTGCCCGTTCGGCGTTGTCCAGGATCTCCTCGACCATCGTGTCGTGCACCGGCTTGAACGCCAGTAGCCAGGCCGCGAACAGACCTTCTGGCATGGCCAGTTGGAGGACGTGCGTGATCCGGCAGCGGTCCGGCCCCAGCGGTTCCACGTCGAGGCGGTGGTATCCGGTGCCGAGCCGCGTCCCGGTGGTGTCGAAGCGCACGGATCGGCCGGGTTCGTACGCGCCGACCCGATAGCGGGCCCTGCCGTGTCCGCCGTCCGCGCCGACCCCGAGGGGCGGTCGAGCACCATGGCCGACCAGACCGGGGTCGGGAAGAGCGGGTCGTCCGGCGCGGACAGCCGGTCGATCAGGAGGCCGACCGCGTCGGCCGGAGCCTCGACGATCCGTCGGTGAACGTTGCGTACCGTGCGCATGCCACACCTCCATACGGGAGCGTATGTTATCCGTACGGTACCGTACGGATGCATGAACGAGCACCCGGCCAACCGTCAACATCGGCCCACACGAAGGCAGTTGACCGCAGACGACTGGGCCGACGCGGCACTGAAAGCCCTGGGGGAACGCGGGCTCGCCGGGGTCGCGGTGGAGCCCCTGGCCACTCGCCTGGGCACCACCAAGGGAAGCTTCTACTGGCACTTCGCCAACCGTGACGCCCTCGTCGCAGCGGCCCTCGCGCGGTGGGAAGAGGTGTCCACCGAGCGGATCATCACCGCGACGGAGGCCGCAGAGCCCGACCCCGCGGCCCGGCTCGCCGCGCTCCTGCGCGGCGCGACCGCGCTGGCCGCCGAGAACCCGCTGGAGGTACGACTGCTCTCCGCCGCCGACCACCCCGTGGTGGCGGCGGCCCTCGCCCGCGTCACCGAACGCCGGGTCGCCTACATGGCGCACCTCTTCGAACTCCTCGGCTTCCCCCGGGCACAGGCCCGTCGGCGCGGATTCCTCGCGTACACCAGCTATGTGGGCCACGCCCAGCTGACCCACGCGATCCCGGGCGCCGTTCCGGCCGGCCCGGCATACCTGGAGGAGACGGTGGCGGCGCTGCTGCGACGCTGAGCGGGCCCTGCGGCGAAGGTTTAGCGCAGGTCAGTTTCTGATGAAGGGTAAGTAAAGGATATGGTGTTTTTGTAACGACCCCGGTGCACGGGGTCGTCTCCCATTTCTCGAGAGTGAACACATTTCATGAGCGACAAGTCCCCCAACGCGTACGGAACTCCGCAGCCCGGCGAGATGCCGCCTGCGCCGACCCCGTACGGCTACGACCCCTACGGCCGCCCGTACTCGGACAAGTCGAAGATCGTGGCGGGCGTACTCCAGCTGTTCCTCGGCACCTTCGGCATCGGCCGCTTCTACACCAAGCACTTCGGCATGGCCATCGCCCAGCTCCTCACCTGCGGCGGTCTCGGTGTCTGGGCGCTGATCGACGGCATCCTGCTCCTGGTCGGCGACGGCAAGACGGACGCGGACGGCCGCGTGCTGCGTGGCTGACAGCCCCAACTTCCGTGCGGCGCCCAGGAATTCATTCCCTGGGCGCCGCACGCGTCTGCCCTCGGCGGTGCCGCCCGTGGCCGCCACCCTCGCCGCAGCGGCAGGCCTGCTCTACCTCTACGGCCACAGCCCCTACGACCCCGCGCAGCTCCTGCCCCGCTGCCCGTTCCACTGGGCGACCGGCCTCAACTGCCCTGCATGCGGCGGCAGTCGGATGACGTACTCGCTCCTGCACGGTGACGTGAGGGCCGCCCTCGGAGCCAACCTCGCACTGTGCGCGGCCGCCCCCATCGCCGCGTACGCCTACGGCCGTTGGGCCGTCTCAGGCCTCCGCGGCCGGCGGTACCGGCTGTCGCTCGGCCGCCGGGGCGTGGCACTCATCCTGGGCACGGCGCTCGCGTGGACGGTCGTCCGCAACGTCCTGGGCCGCTGAGCGCCCGGCACCGACAGCGACCCCGCCGACCTCGACGCGGCGGATCTCGGCCTCCGCCTGCCGATGGGCAGGTCATCGGTCATCCGTTCAGTCTTCCATCCGGCCGCTCGATGCGTCCCGCTCACGCCCGCGCGGCCACCGCCCCACCCCGCGCGGCCGGTCCGCGCCGGCCAAGGTACGGCTTCATCGCGCGCGGGTAGGCCTACGCGCGGGCAGGCCGTGCCAGCAGCGCACCTTTGCGTCGAGGACCCGGCATCCTGGCAACGGCCTTCCCCGCCAAGGCAGTTACCACCACGCGAGAGGCATCGCAGACCATGCCGACCAGCCACACCAGCCGAACCACCCCGGCCACCCCGGCCACTCCGACCCGCGCCAAGTCCCCCCTGACCCACTACACCCTCGCCCAACTGCGCCGGCGCCGCAGCGTCAAATGGACCGAGTTCCCGCCGGACGTCCTGCCGATGCGCATCGCCGAGATGGACACGCCGCTCGCGGAGCCGATCGCCGATGCGCTGGCCCGCGCCGTGTCCGACGGCGACACCGGGTACGCCACGCCTGGCCGGCTGCCCGAGCTGTTCGCCGCGTTCGCCGGCCGCCGCTACCGCTGGCACCCCGGCGCTCAGGCCATGCGGATCGCCCCCGACGTCATGTCCGGCATCGTGGAGATCCTGCGGGTGACCACCGGCCCCGGCGACGCCGTCGTGGTGAACACCCCCGGATATCCGCCCTACTTCACCCAGCTCGACCGCATCGGCCTGCGTGTCGTGAGCAGTCCCTTGCTGTCCGGCCCGGACGGGTACCGACTCGACCTGGACCGGCTGGAGCACGCCTTCACGGCCGGGGCCAAGGCGTTCCTGCTCTGCAACCCGCACAACCCCACGGGGACGGTGTTCACGCCGGACGAGTTGGCGAGCGTCGCGGAGCTCGCCGAGCGCCATGATGTCCAGGTCGTCGCCGACGAGATCCTCGCGCCGCTCGTCCACCCGGGCCCCCGGCGCCACGTCGCCTTCCCCTCCCTCGACCGGCCGGCGGCCGCCCGCTCCGTCGCCCTCGTCTCGGCCTCGAAGGCGTGGAACCTCGCCGGACTCAAGGCCGCCCTGATCGTGCCCGGGCCCGAGGCGCGGGCGACCGTGGCCGCCACCGACGACGAACTCGCCGAAGCCTCCGGGCTGTTCGGGGTGCTGGCCTCCGAGGCCGCGTTCGCCGACGGCGAGCCCTGGCTGGACGAACTCCTCCGCGCTCTGGACGACAATCGGCACCTGCTCGCCGACGAACTCGGCCGACGTCTCCCCCGCGTGCGCCACCAGCTCCCCGACGCCGGCTTCACGTCCTGGCTCGATTTCCGTGAACTCCGCCTGGCGGAGGACCCGGCCGCGCAGATCCTGCGCACGGCCAGGGTCGGCGTGTCCTCCGGCCCCCGGTACAGCCCCCACTCCCCGCCCGGGGAGGCCTCTCCGGGGCACGGTTTCGTACGGCTGAACTTCGCCACACGACCCGACCTGGTCGTCGAGGCGGTGCGGCGGATGGCCACCGCTCCGGCCCCGAGCGACGGCGGCGGTACGCGGTAGGCGTCCGCCCGGCAGACGGCCGAGAGCCGACTGCCGGGGCCGACGGCGAACGGTCGGAAGCGGCCGCTCTGGTGTCAGCGGCGCTCCAACAGGCCCCGTACATAAGCGGCTTGGCCGGAGTGCTGCAAGCAGTCGGAGATGACGCTGATCAGCCGGACGCCGAGGGTGACATGGGGTGTCCATCGCTCGTCGACGACGCGGTCGAGTGCCGCGTCGTCACATGCGCCGACGTACGACAGGGTCTGCTCGTGGACGGCGTCGTAGTACCCGGCCAGCTGGTCGGCGGAGATGCCACGGACCGATGCCACCTGCTTGGCCGAGTGCCCGTACCCCGTCTCGTCCTCACCCAGCGGCAGGTCGAACCGGTCCGCCCAGCCCTCGGTGATCCACACCTGGTCCCGGCCCGCGGCGTCCGCGACGTGGTCGTCCTGGACCCGGGTCAGGTGCCAGATCAGCCAGGCGATCGAGTTCGCGCCGTCGTCGGGCCGGAACGCCAGGTCCTCCGGCGAGAGACCCTCGACGACGGTGTGCACTTCCTCCTGGACGCGCCCGAACGCGTCCGTCAAAACCTCAGCAGTGTTCATGCGTCCATAGTCGCCCATACCTCACGGGTCCCGCGTGCTGCATACCGCCGCCCGGTCGGTCCCGTGACCGGCGACCGGCAGGGCGGCCCGACGGGGGCGTATGCCCGCGCCACACAGCGGCCCTGGATGGGCACGGCTCACCGGGGCCGTGGACGGCATACTGATGGCCGTGCGAGTAGCGATCATGACGGTCGGTTCACGAGGCGATGTGGCTCCCTACGCGGGGCTTGCGGAGGGGCTTGTCCGGGCGGGGCACGACGTCACGCTGGTGACTCACGCCCGGTTCGAGCCGCTGCTGTCCCGGTCGGCCATCCGGTTCCATCCGATCCCCATCGATCCGCACGCCGAACTGCACGGCGCACGGGGCCAGTTGCTGCACCGCAGCAGGACGGGGCCGGGCAAGCTCGTCCGGGTGCTGACGATGGCGAGGTCGCTGGCCGGGGAGATGGCCGACGACCTCCTGCGAGCCGCGCAGGCCAGTGACCTCGTCCTGCTCGCCGGCTCGGTGGCCCCGCTGGGCTACGCCATCGCCGAGGCTCTCGGGCTGCCCAGCATCGGGCTCAACCTCCAGCCCCTCCATCCGACGGGCGCCTTCGTCCCGCCGTTGGCCGGTGTCGGAACCTGGGGCGCGCCGGTCAACAGGGCGGCAGGGCACGGCGTCCACCTCGCCCTTGCACACGTGTACGGGCCCGCCGCACAGCACGTACGGCGTCGCCTGGGCGGCCCCTCGCGCGGCCTGCGGGCCCAGCACCGGGAGCGCGAACGCGGCCACTGGCCCGTGCTGCACGGTTACAGCCCGCTCGTCGTGCCGCGACCCCGCGACTGGCGCCCCGGCCTCGAAGTGACGGGCTACTGGTGGCCACGGGTCTCCGAGCCCCAACTGCCCACACGGCTGCGGGACTTCCTCGCTGCCGGACCGGCGCCGGTGTTCGTCGGGCTCGGCAGTGCCACGGTGCCCGATCCGGCCCGCGTCTCCGGCCGGATCGTGCGCGCGCTGCGGGCGGCCGGGCTGCGGGGTGTCCTTCAGGAGGGCTGGGCCGGCCTGCACGCCGAGGGCGACGACATCATCACCATCGGGGACGTGCCGCACAGCGTGCTGTTCCCCCATCTGGCGGCGGTCGTCCACCACGCCGGCGCCGGGACCACGGGGGCGGGGCTGCGTGCGGGAGTTCCGGCTGTCCCGGTGCCGATCCAGTTCGACGCCGGGTTCTGGGCCGACCGCCTGGTCCGCCTCGGCGTGGCCCCCCGCGCGCTCCCCCTGCGCCGGCTGACCGCCGACGCGCTGGCGGCCGCCCTGAAGGAGGCCACTTCCGACCCCGGCTACCGCGTGCGCGCCCGGGCCGTGGCGGACCGCCTGGCCGCCGAGGACGGGGTCGGGCCGGTCCTCGACGCCGTCAACAGGGCTGTCCGGGAAGGGAGTTGAAGGCAGTCTCGTCGACGCACGTCTGACAGGCCGGTCCTGTTGTGCGGGGCGACGCCGGGTCGGAGGAGTCCGGGCCGGCGGCTGCCGGCCGCCTCCCGTCAGGTGCCGGGGCAGGGTGGGTCGAAGTCGACCGCCGTGAAGTACTGGGCCCACTGCGCTCGGGTGATGCGGGGGTACGCGCTGTCGCAGACGCGGGCGGCGACCCTGTCCAGACGGGTGTCCCAGGTCCGGATGGTGAAGTCGTTGCCGCCGGTGGCGAGGGTGCCTCCGTCCGGGCTGAACGCCACCGTCGGTACGGGGCCGGAGTGGCCGGTGAGGACCGTGGGGGCGGGCTCGCCGTTCAGGTCCCACAGCAGGGCCTTCCCGTCCGCGGCACCGGCCGCGAGTTGGCGGCCGTCCGCGGCGAAGGCGAGGGTGTAGAGCCATGAGCCGGGCCCCGGCAGGTGCCGCACCTTCACCGGCCGGTCCCTGTCGCTGACGTCGATGAGCCAGACCGCACGGTCCGCCCGGTCGATGGCGGCCAGCCGCCGGTTGTCGGGGCTGAACACGCCGTCCGTCAGCGGGTCGGACCGGAACGGGGACGGCAGTTCCCTGGGGGAGCGCGGGTCGCCGATGTCCCAGAACCGCAGCGAGCCGGACTCGCCGGTGCTCGTCACCAGCGTGCGGCCGTCCGGCCGGAACGAGGCCATCGTGACGTCGGGGCCGCCCGCGGGTACCCGGCCCAGCTGCCGAGGCCGGGTCAGGTCGGTCAAGTCCCACAGTCCGGCGGCTTGTTGGGCCCAGAAGGCGAGCAGATGGCCGTCCGGTCCGAAGCGGGCGCCGCCCACTTCGCCGGCGTCGGGGGTGAGGACCGAGGCCAGCCGGGGCGTGCGCGGCTCGCTCACGTCCCAGACGCGCAGGGTGGTGTCCTCACTGGCGGTGACGAGGGCGCGCCCGTCGGGGCTGAACGCCACGGACCGGACGAATTTGGTGTGCCCGCGCAGCGCGGCCAGCGGCCACAGGGCCCGGCCGCCGACGACCTGCCACAGCCGTGCGGTGCCGTCCCAGCTGGCGCTGGCGAGCAGTTGGCCACTTGGGCTGAACGACACGGAGGTGACCACGTCGTCGTGGGTTCCGAAGGACAGGTCCCGAAGGTCCAGGATCCGGTCGGAGTTGGCGAGGGTGCGGCCGTCCGGGCTGAAAGCGGCTTGATAGGCGCCGCCTTGGACCATGTTGATCCGCTTCGGGTTCACCGGGTCGCCGATGTCCCAGAACAGGGTGGACCCGCCGACCGAGACGAGCGTGCGGCCGTCCGGGGCGAACGCCACCGACCAGACGATCGCGGGGTGGCCACGCAGGACGGCCGGGGTCAGCGCGCGCGGGCCGTTGCCGAGGGTCCAGATGCGGGCGGTGTGGTCCCAGCTCCCGGTCGCCAGGGTCCGGCCGTCGGGGCTGAAGGCGGCCGAGGTCACCGTGTCGGCGTGCCCGCGCAGGACGTCGAGGGGGTGCGGATCCGTGGGGTCGCTGACGTTCCACAGCCTCGCGGTGGTGTCGCCGGTGGTGGCCAGCGTGCGGCCGTCGGCGCTGAACGCCATCGAGGTGACCGCGCCGGAGTGGCCCGGCAGGGTGGCGACGAGCCTCGGGTGCCGGGCATCGCTCGCGTTCCACAGCCGTGCCGTGCCGTCGGTGTGGCCGGTGCCGATGACTCCGCCGGGCCGGACGGCCACCCACGTCGGCGCGGCGAACTGCTCGGGCAGGGTGCTCAGTTCGGCGGGGGCGCGTCGGTTCGAGACGTCCCACAGCCGTACGTGCCGTTCGCCCGCCGTGGCCAGGACGAGGCCGCCGTCGCCGAACGCCACCGAGCTCAGCCGCTCCGATTGCCTCAGCACGGCGAGCTGGACCGGCCGGTGGGGGTCACGGACGTCCCAGAGCCGGGCCGTCCGGTCCCAGCTCGCGGTGGCCAGGACCGCGCCCCCGGGGGCGAAGGAGAGCGAGACCACATCGGAGGTGTGGCCGGTGAGCCTGCTCGTGTACGGGGTCGCGAACGCGCTCATGAGCTGGTCGCGTACATCGCGGGTCCGGCCCAACCGATGTGCTGCCAGGCCGAGTTGGGCGGCCAGCGCGGGGTTGTCCGGTCGCACCTCGGCCGCGTCCGCGGCGGCCTTCCTCGCGATGGCCACGTTGCGCTGCTCGATGGCCGTCCCGCGCGACCCGACGGCGAGGACCCCCGCGGTGACCGCCACGACCACCAACACGGTGAGCAGCGTGACCAGTTGGCGCAGCCGGACCGTGCGCCGTCTGACCGCCGCCATCTCGCCGGCCTGCGCCAGGCGGCTCGCGTCGAGGAAGCGGCGCTCCTTGGCGGTCAGCCGGCTGCCGTCGGCGGTGGCCAGGTCCAGCGCCGCCGCCAGGCGCGCCCCCCGGTACAGGGTGTGCGGGTCGTGGTCGTGGGCCTCCCAGTCGGCGGTCGCGTCGGTGAGCTGTCGGTGCACGACCAGCCGGTCCCGGTCCTCGGTCAGCCAACCGCGCAGGCGCGGCCAGCACCGGATGATCGCCTCGTGGGTGATCTCGACGCACTCCTCGTCGAGGGCCACCAGCCGTTGCCGGGCCAGGGATTCGAGCACGAAGGCGGTGTCGGGGCCCTGGTCCAGCTCGTCCCTGGTGATGCGGCGCCTGGTGTCCTGCGTGCCGTCGCCGAGCGCGGTCAGCCGGAGGAACAGGGACCGGGCGAGGTCCTGCTGCGCGGGTGTCAGCGTGCGGTAGGCGGCCTCGGCGGTCTGGGCGAGCGCGTGCTGGATTCCGCCGGCCGCCAGGTATCCGTCCAGGGTCAGACGGTTGCCGCTGCGGCGGCGCCAGGTCTCGACCATGGCGTGCGAGACGAGGGGCAGCGCACCTGGCTGCCCGGTCGCGTCCGCGACCACGGCCGCGAGCAGCGCCCCGGTCACCGTGCACCCGGTGAGCACGGCCGGCCGGGTGATGGCCTCGCGCAGCTCCTGGCTGCTCATCGGGCCGACCGCGATTTGCGCGTCCCGCATCACGTCGACCAGGCGGGGCTCCTGGACGCAGTGGCCGTAGAAGTCGGCGCGTACGCCGAGGACGACCCGGGTCCTGCTGGTGGCGGCCGTGGCGGCGGCGGCCAGCATGGTGATGAACGCGTCCCGCTCGGTGCGGTCCCGGCAGAGGGTGAAGACCTCCTCGAACTGGTCGACCACGATCAGCGTGTCGATGTCCGGCGGGTGGTCGGTCATGGCCTGCCGGATGCGCAGGTGCAGCGCCCCGGGATCGGCCAGGAGCTCGGCCAGCAGTGTTCCGGGCGGCTCTCCCGTCGTCGCGGCCAGCCGGATCGCGCACTCCTCCACGGGGTGCGGGCCCGGCGTGAACAGCATCACCGGCCGGCCGGAAGCACGGGCATGGGCGACAAGACCGGCCCGCAACAGGGAAGACTTTCCCGCCCCTGACGGCCCGAAGACCGCGAGGAACCGGTGGTCCCGCACCTTCGCGAGCACCTCGCCGGTCAGCCGCTCCCGCCCGAAGAACCGGTCGACGTCCTCCGGCTGGAACGCCGAAAGCCCGGCGTAGGGCGTGCTGGTGTCCCCCGGTTCGTCGCCGGGCGCGTCCGCGGCGATCTCGGCGGCGACCGCGTGCCACCTCGCCTCCCATTCCCGGCGGTCCCCCTGGCATGCCTCGACGTAGGCGAGCGTGACGGCGAGGCTCGGGAAGGCCCGGCCGCCCGCGGCGTCCGAGAGCGTGGTGGACGCGTAGTGCGCGCTCTTGGCCAGGGCCCGGTAGGGCGGCAGGCCCGCCGCCTCGCGCAGCTTCCGCAGGTCGGCCGCGAACCGCGTCAGCGGGCTGCCGTCCAGGTCGAGCGGGCGTTCGGGGCGTGGCATGGCTTCCCTCCCGAAGTCCTCACAGCCGTGCTGCGGGGTGGTTGTCCACCTTTTGATGTCCGCAATCCACGTCCCGGCGCCGGACATCCACCGGCGGCTAGACCTTGCTCAGCGCAACCGAAGCGCGACCGCGCAAGAGCGATACGGAGGAGCACCATGAGGGTTCTGAGGCGACTGATGCTGCTGGCGGCAGTGACCGGTCTCGTGGCCGGCGGTACGTTGGCGAGTTCGCCGGCGTTCGCCGCGGCACCACTGCTGAAGTCGAAGCTGAACGGGAGGTGTGCGGACATCTTCATGTTCCACCAGGAGAACGGCGCCTCCACCGTGACGTGGGACTGCACGGGCAACACCAACCAGCAGTGGCGCTGGGACGGCGAGCAGATCCGCTCCAACCTCAATGGAAAGTGCCTGGAGATCTACGCGTTCAATCCGGGCGACCAGGGCTCGGTGAGCATGTGGGACTGCGACGGCGGCATCAACCAGAAGTGGTTCCGCAACGGCGACGAGATCCGTAGCCGGATGAACGGGAAGTGTCTGGACATCCTGGCCGGCCGGCCCGAGAACGGCCAGCTCCTGGTGAGCTGGAGCTGCAACGGCGCGGCGAGCCAGGCCTGGGAATTCTGACGCCCGGCCCGGCCCGGCACCGCGTGCCGGGCCGGGCACGGTGGCGGTCCACCGCGTCCGCGCGGTCAACTGCCCATCGGCGAAAGGTGCCCCCGCCCTCGGGTCGGTTACAGCACCCCCGCGTCCCGGGCCGCCCACATCGAGGGGATCAGCGGGCGGTAGCCCAGCTCGTGGCGGATGCGGGTCGTCGACAGCACTCCGTTCCAGGGGTCGGGGAGTTCCTTGTCGTACGCCTCCGACGGCACGGGAAGGCCGTGGAACTGGAAGAGGTCGACCGTGGTCACCGGGGCGTCGTCGGCGATGTTGTAGACGCCGTGCGCGCCGGATGCGTGAAGCAGCCGCCGCAGGCCCTGGGCCACGTCCAGGTGGTGGCCCATGTGCAGGCGCTGCATGGCCGGCCAGGCGGGCGCCCATTCCAGCGCGACGGCCAGGTGCGGGTCGCCGTCCCCGTAGACGAACGGCAGCCGTCCGATGCGGAGGTCGTCGAGGCCCTCCAGCGCGCCGAGCGCTCGTTCCGCCTCCCATTTGGACTCGGGATAGGCGCCCCAGAAATGACCACCGGGCACTGTCTCGTCGCTTTCGACCAGCGCCCTGCCGCGCCCCGTGCCGTATACGAGGCCGGTGCTGACCTGCACGAACCGGCGCACGCCCGAGGCAACCGCGGCGCGCCCGAGCTCGACGGCCGCGTCCCGGTTGACCGCGCGCGCCTCCTCGTCCGGCACGCCTCGGAACGCGGCGGCGACGTTCACCACCGCGTCCGCCCCGTCCGTCGCCTTGCCCAGGACGTCCGTGTCCCGCAGATCACCGACCACCACCTGGGCGCCGAGCTCGGCGAACCGCTCGCCGCGCGCCGCGTCCCGCACCAGCACCCGCACCTCGTCGCCGGGCACCCCGCTCCGCAGCAGACGCGGTACGAACCGCTGCCCGACCTGCCCCGTAGCCCCCGTCACCAGTGTCAGCATGGCCGCCTCCTCGTTGTCGTAGCCATGTCCCCAGCGTGCGCGTCCGGCGGTGGCCGCGGGAGAGACGCGGTTGTCCAGGGACCGGCGCTCCCTGGATACGAGCCCGGATCCGAGGGATCCTCGGGGTGTGGACCGAACCGAACTCGCCGACTTCCTGCGCCGCGCCCGCACCCGGCTGACCCCCTCCGACGTGGGCCTGGGCGCGGGCCCTCGGCGTCGCACCCCGGGACTGCGCCGCGAGGAGGTGGCGCAGCTGGCCGGGATGTCCACGGACTACTACACGCGCCTGGAGCAGCGGCGCGGCTCCCACCCGTCGCGGCAGATGCTCACCGCCCTCGCCCGCGCGCTGCGGCTCACGGACGTCGAGCGCGACCATCTGTTCCACCTGGCGGGCGAGGAGCCGCCGCGGCCCGGGCGCTCCTCGGGCCATGTCCGCCCCGGTCTGCTGATGATCCTCGACCGGCTGACCGATCTGCCCGCGTCGGTGCTGAGCGACTGGGGCGAGGTCCTCGCCCAGAACACGATGTCGGTGGCCCTCACCGGCGATCACACGGGGATGAACGTGATCCGCCGCTGGTTCACGACCGGCGACAACCGCGCCCTGTTCCCGCCCGAGAACCACGAGCACCACGCCCGCTCGCACGTGGCGAGTCTGCGGGCGGTCACCGCGGCCCGCCCCGACGACCCGGGTCCGGCCGCCCTGGTCGATGAACTCCGTTCCATTTCAAGGGAGTTCGAGACGTACTGGCAGTCGCACGACGTCGTCGTGCGCCGTCCGTCGCCGAAGCGGTTCCTGCACCCGGTGGTCGGCACCCTCGACCTCGACTGCGAGGTCCTGCTCAGCGACGGGCACAGCCAGCAGCTCATCGTGCACTCGGCACGGCCGGGCACCGACACCTATCAGCGGCTCGAACTGCTCCGGGTCATCGGCCTCCAGGACCTCGCCCCCAGCTCGTAGCCGAGGCTCGCCGGATGCCGGCCCACACCTGGAACAACGCTCCCTCCGTCACCCACGGTCTAGTATCAGCCTCGTCGCTATAGTATTTTATTCGCATCCACACGATAGCGATCGATGAGCGACGGCCGTGACGGCCGGATGGGCAGGGCGGCGTTGGCTGGACAACTGGCTTATGAGGCAGGGGAATTGACGCCGATACCAGGGCGGGTCCTGGTGACCACGGGGTGGCTGAGGCCGGGGGACGAGGTACATCGCTACCTCGCCGATGCCGGGCTCGAGGCCGTACACCGTTCCTCCGGGGAGCGAGGGACCGGGGGCGAGTCCCTCCTGGAGCTGGTGGGCTCCGTCGACGCCATCGTCGCGGGGACCGAACGCTTCGGGCGGGAGGTGTTCGAGGCGGCGCCCCGGCTTCGGGTGATCGGGCGAACCGGCGTCGGCTACGACAACATCGACGTGGGGGCGGCCACCGCTCATGGCGTGGCGGTCTGCCCGACGCCCGGCGTCAACCGCCAGTCCGTGGCCGAGCACACGATGGGCCTACTGCTCGGCCTGGCCCGCAGGATTCCGCAGAACGTCGCATCGGTCCGGGCCGGGGGCTGGGACCAGTCCAGTGGGCGGGAGTTGGCGGGCGCGACGCTCGGCGTCGTCGGCCTCGGCGCCATCGGGCGGCTCGTGGCCCGCATGGCACAGGGCTTCGGGATGCGCGTCGTCGCGCACGATCCGGCCATCGACGGGGAGTACGCGGCCCAGCACGGCATCGGTGTGCTCGATCTGCCGGACCTGCTCGCCGCGTCCGACTTCGTCAGTCTGCATCTGTTCCTCAGCCCGGAGACCCACCACCTGCTGGACGCGAAGGCGTTCGCCCTGATGAAGCGCGGGGCCTTCGTGATCAACACCGCACGCGGAGGCATCGTCGACGAGCGCGCCCTCGCCGACGCGCTCGCCTCCGGCAGGCTCGGGGGCGCCGCGATGGACACCGTACAGGCGGAACCCCTGCCCCAGGACAGCCCGTTGCGCTCCTTCGACAACGTCCTGGTGACCGCCCACATCGGTGCCGCGACCGTCGAGTCGCGGGCGCGCTCGGGGATGATGGCAGCACGGTCGGTGGTGACCGTGCTGCGGGGCGGGCGTTCGGAGCACACCGTCAATCCCGAATGCGCCGGGCCCGTGGGACGCGTCCGCCCGCGAGGGACGGGGCGACGGTGACGCCGTGGCGCTGGGCCGCGAACCTCAAGTGGCTCTTCACCGAGCTGGAATTCGAGGCGCGCTTCGACGCGGCCGCCGCAGCCGGCTTCACGGGCGTGGAGTTCCCGTCGCCCTACGGCCACACCGCCGCCGCACTGCGCAAGCGGCTGTGCGACGCGGGACTGACCCAGGTGCTCATCAACACGCCCATGGGAGAACCCGGGACACCGACCCGTTCGGGGCTCGCCTGCGTCCCCGGCCTGCGAAGCGAGTTCCGCGCCGGTGTCGAGCGCGGTCTGGAGTACGCGACCGGGTTGGGCTGCGGGTTGCTGCACGTCGTCGGCGGGATCGTGCCGGCCGGGGTGAGCCGTGACCGGGCGTTCGCGCGGTACGTCGCCAACATCGCGTGGGCCGCTGAGCGCGCGCGTGGCACGGGGATCCGGATCGTGCTGGAAGCGCAGAACAAGCGGGACTGCCCCGGGTTCGTTCTGGAGTCCCAGGAGCAGGCGGCCGCGGTCGCGGAGGCGGCGGGCGACGAAGAGGTCGGCCTGTTGCTCGACTTCTACCACCTGCAGATCGACGAGGGCGATCTGGTCAACACGTACCGACGCGTCCAGGACCGGGTGCGGCACCTCCAACTGGCGGACTCCCCCGGGCGCCACGAGCCCGGGACCGGCGAGATCGGCTGGCACGCCGTGCTGCGGGCCGTTGCCGATTCCGGCTACCGGGGCTGGATCGGCTGCGAGTACGCGCCGGTCGGCGAGACCGCGGCCGGCCTCGGCTGGATGCGGCGCGTCGAGGAGGTGACGGTGTGACCGGCCCCCGGATCGCGTTGATCAGCGCCGTGCCCGCGGCGATGAAGCCGGCCGCCGAGGCGTTGCGCGCGGACTTCCCAGAGGCGGAGGTGTGGCACCTCCTGGATGACCGGCTGCTGTCGGACGCGGAGGCGCTCGGCGGCCTTACCGCGCCCCTGCGGGCCCGGATGCGTCGCCTCGTCGAGCACGCGGTGGGCGGAGGCGCCGATGCCGTCCTGCTGACCTGTTCGCTCTACGGGGTGGTGGCGCGGGAGGAGCACTGCGGCAGCACGGCTCCGGTGCTGGCTCCGGACCAGGCGGCGTTCGCACAGCTGGCCGGGGACGGGTACCAACGCGTCCTGGTGGTCGCCTCGTTGGAGGCCGCTCTCCAGGACTCCACGGACCGGCTCCGCGCCGACCTGGCTCAGCGCGCACCGGCGGCGGGCACCGAGGTCTCGGGGGTGGTTGTGCCCGGAGCCCTGACAGCGGCGGGCGATCCCGCAGAACTGGTGCGGGTGTTGGCGGGGGCGGCGTCGGGGCCGGCGGCCGAGGCCGACGCGGTCTTCCTCGCCCAGTATTCGCTGGCCCCCGCGGCCCGCGAGCTCGCGGTGGCTCTGGGGGTTCCGGTGGTGTCCGGTCCGACGAGCGCCGCACACGCGTTGCGCGCGCTGCTGAAGGGTGCCTGAGCCCGCGCGCGAAGGCCCAGCACGCGTGCGCCCGCTCGCTCCCCGCGACCCTCCCATGCCCCATGCCCCATGCCCCATGCCCGATCGGCCACCGGCCACCGGCCACCGGCCACCGGCGGGTCAACTTCCTTGCGCACAGAGAGGTTTGGCGTGGCTCCCTCATCTGACGTCGGTCTGCTGATCACCGGCTTCGTCGGCATTGTCATCGTCGTTCTGCTGATCACGACACCGCTGAAGGTCCACCCGTTCCTGGCGCTGGTGATCGGCGCCCTCGGCATCGGGCTCGTCGCCGGCGAGGCTCCCGCGGCCGTCGTCAAGTCCGTCACCACGGGCGCCGGCGGCACCCTGGGGCAGACCGGCCTGATCCTGGTCTTCGGCACCATCCTCGGCACCGTGCTCGCCGAATCCGGAGCCATCCGGCGGCTGGCCACCGTGCTGACCCGGGGCCGCTCGCTGCGCACCATCCCCTGGATGGTGAGCCTGCTGGCCCTGATTGTCGCGCTCCCGCTCTTCTTCGAGGTCGCCCTCGCGGTGCTGCTGCCGCTGCTGTTCAGCATCGCGAGGGAGGTCGAAACCTCCCTGCTCGACAGCGAGGGGCGCGACGCGAGGGGAAGGAGGACTTCGCCCTACCTCCTGGTCGGCGTCCCGGCGCTCGGCACCGTCGCCTCGGTCCACGCGCTGGTCCCGCCCCATCCGGGGCCGACCGCCGCGGCCACCGCCCTGCACGCCGATGTGGGTACCGTCATCGCGTACGGCCTGCCGATCGCCGTCATCACGATGGTGGTCTCCGGACAGTTCCTGGCCGGTCCGATCGCGCGCCGGATGTTCCCGGTGCCACCACCCAGGCTGGTCGAGCAGTTCGCGCTCAAGGCCGACGACCGAATACCTCCCGGCATCGTGCTTTCGGTCGTGCCCGTGGTGCTGCCGCTGATCCTGGTCGTGGGTCAGTCGGTGGTCACCGTCACCGGCCGGCACGGGAGTTGGGCGGATGCGCTGGGCTTCGTCGGCCAGCCCGTGGTCGCCCTGCTCATCGCGGTACTCGTCGCCGTCGTCGGGCTCGCCTGGGCACGGGGAGTGCGCGGACAACAGCTCAAGGGGCAGGTCGACGACAGCATCGCGGCGATCGCCCCGATCCTCCTGATCATCGGCGGGGGCGGCGCCCTGAGCGGTGTCATGGTGGACTCCGGGATCGGCAGGGCCATCGCCCACCTCACCCACGGGCTCGGCATCTCGCCGCTCATCCTGGCCTGGGTGATCGCGGCCCTGATCCGGCTCTCGGTCGGCTCCGCGACCGTCGCCATCATCACCGCGTCCGGCATCGTCGCGCCCATCGTGGCCGACAGCCCGGGCCTGCACCCGGCGCTGGTCGTCCTCGCCCTCGGCTGCGGCTCGATCATCTTCCCGCACATCAACAACGCGGCGTCCTGGCAGGTCAAGGAGAGCTTCGGCATGACGCTGAAGGACATGTTCCAGAGCTTCACGGTGATCGAGACCACCGTGTCCGTGCTCGGCCTCGGCTGCGTGCTCGCCGCGTCCGCCCTCCTCTAGTACCCGGCCTCCCCGCGCCGGGCCCGCACGGCACCCCGACGGCGACCACAACCGACGGGCAGGCCACGGCACTTCGACGGCAACCACAACCGCCGAACGGCCCACAGCGCCCGGGCTCCAGCGGCCCGGGCACGACGGAAGGAACCCATCACCATGATCGGCGCAATCGCCGACGACGTCACCGGCGGCACCGACGTCGCGGCCGCCCTACGACGCCAGGGACTGCGTACGCAGCTCTGCTTCGGCATCCCCGCCGGGCTCCCGGCCCGCTACCCCGCCGACGCCACCGTCATCGCTCTCAAGACGCGAACAGCCCCTGCTACCAGGGCAGTTGAGCAGAGCCGGGCCGCCGCGCGGTGGCTCTCGCGTTCCGGAGCGACCCAGCTGTACTTCAAGTACTGCTCCACCTTCGACTCCACCGACCGGGGCAACATCGGCCCCGTCCTGGACGCGCTCGCCGAAACGGCCGATGGCCACCCCGTCGTCACCACACCCAGCTCCCCCGAACACGGCCGCACCCAGTACCAGGGCCACCTCTTCGTCGACGGCACCCTGCTCGCCGAGTCCCCCATGCGACACCACCCCCTCACACCCATGCGCGACTCCTACCTCCCCCGGCTCCTTGACGCGCAGTCGGCGCACCCGGGCGCCGCGGTACTCGAGTACGCCAACGTCTCGGGCGGCCCCGAGCGGATCCGGGCCGTCCTTCGCCAGCACACCGGACGCACCCGCTACTTGCTTGCGGACGCGCTCACCGACCTCGACCTGTACGCGATCGCCCGTGCCTGTGCCGACCTGCCGCTGCTCGCCGGGGCGGCCGGGCTGGCCGGGGCCCTCGCCAAGGTGCACGCCGAGCGAAACCCCTCCGTACGGGACGGCCTGGCATCCCCACCGCCGCGCCCGGACGGGCCCGCCGTCGCCCTCGCCGGAAGCTGCTCCCGGCGCACCCTTGAGCAGATCGACGCCATGCGCTCGGCCGGCCGGCCCATCCACCCGCTCGAACCCCTGGCCGACCAGGACCCGGGCCGGCTCGCCGAGCGCGCGCTGGCCTGGTACGACGGGCTGGGCGCCGGCGGGACGGCGGCCGGGGCGCTGATCCACTCCTCGATGCCGCCCCGGGCCCTGCGTGCCGTGCAGAACGCGCTCGGGGCGGACCGGGCCGCTTCGGTCCTGGAGGATGCGCTCGGCCGCATCGCCACGGGGCTGGCCGAGCGCGGAGTGACCCGGCTCGTCGTCGCCGGAGGCGAGACGTCCGGCGCGGTGGTCACCGCGCTCGGCATCGAAGGAGGCCAGGTCGGCACCGAGGCCGCCCGGGGCGTCCCGTGGATCCACACCGCCAACGGACTCAACGTCCTCCTCAAGTCGGGGAACTTCGGCGAGAAGGACCTGCTGCTCGCCGTCACCGCCACGGGAGGCTCCGCGTGACCCGCCGGAGCGCTGCAGACGCGGCGGAGGCGTACGACTCCGCCGCGGCAGACCGTCGCGGCGGACGCGATACGACCCCGCCGGAGCGGACCGTCGCGGGCGGCGGCGCCGTATGACCTCCGCCGAACGGGCCGCCGCGGGCGAAGACATCGTGCGCACCGCACGCTCACTGTTCTCCCGCGGGCTCACCCACGGCAGCACCGGCAACCTGTCCGTGCGCATCCCGCAGGGCATCCTGGTGACTCCCACCGGGTCGAGCCTCGGCACGGTCACCGTCGGCCGGCTCTCCCTGGTCGACACCGGTGGCCGGCATCTGGACGGCCCCCCGCCCTCCAAGGAGGCCGTCCTGCACGCGGCCGTGCTGCGGGCCCGGCCCACGGCTCGGGCCGTCGTCCATACCCACTCCACGCACGCCGCCGCCGTTTCCTGTCTGGCCGGACTCGATCCCGAGAACGTCCTGCCGCCGCTGACCGCCTACTTCGCCATGCGTATCGGGCGCCTCCCGCTCCTGCCCTACTTCGCGCCGGGCGACCAACGTCTCGCGGAGGCCGCCGGGGCAGCCGCCCGGACCGGGCACGCCGCCCTCCTGCGCAACCACGGTCCCCTCGTCGCGGGCTCCTCTCTGGCCACGGCCATGGACGCGCTGGAGGAGCTGGAGGAGACGGCCCGGCTGTTCCTGCTGCTGCGCGGACTGCCGACCCGGCCGCTCACCGAGGCTGAACAGGCCGACCTCACACCACCCGCCTGACTCGCGGCCAAGCCCGCACCACCGCCGCACACCCGTAGAGCAGGTGGCGGCCTCGAGAGAAAGAAGCGAAGACACCGTGCCCGACAGCGACAACATCCCCAACTCCCCTGCGGGGGACGGCTCCACACAGCGCCCCCTCACCCTGTTCAGCGCCCTGGCCGTGCGCAAGGCCCTGGACGAGGTCGTCCTGCCCGCCTTCACCCGGCGGACCGGGGTGGCCGTCACGGCCGTGTTCGACCCCACGGTGCAGCTGGTACGCCGGATAGACGCGGGCCAGCCCTTCGACGTACTGATCGGCGTCACGGACTCGTTCGGCCCGCTCGCGGAACGCGGCCTGGTGGAAATCGGTACGCGAACCGCCCTGGCCCGTACGGGAGTTGGCATCGCCGTGCCGCCCGGAGCGCCGCGCCCCGACATCAGCACGCGCGCCGCCCTCGTCGCCACCCTGCGGGCGGCCCGCAGTGTGGCCTACTCGCGGACCGGGGCGAGCGGCCTGTACTTCGCCGGGCTGCTCGACGAGCTCGGTATCACCGCTGAGATCAACGCACGGGCGACCGTCATCGAGAAGGGCTTCATCGCCGAGGCCGTGGTCGACGGGCGGGCCGACATCGCCGTCCAGCAGCTGAGTGAACTGCTCTTCGTTCCGCGGGCGGACATCGCGGGGCCGCTCCCCGAGGAGGTGCAGCACTACAGCCACTTCTCGGCGATCCTCAGCACCGGCTCGGCCCGTTCCAGCGAGGCACGCTCGCTGCTCGGGCACCTGCGCGGGCCGCTCGCCGCCGAGGCTTACGCGGACACCCTGCTCGAAGCGGTAGCCGCGCTCTGAGGACACGGGGCCGGCGTTCCCCGGCCCCGGGTTCTCAGCGTGCGCCGGGTGCCAGGATCCGGTCCTTCGCCTCGGCGAGGTGACGGCGCATCAGTTCCGCCGCGCCTTCCGCGTCCCGGCGCTCCAGGGCCTGGTGGATCAGGCGGTGCTCCCCCGCCGCGTGCCCTGCGCCGGTCTGGCCGCGCTTGCTGAACATCCGGAAGCGCTGCACATGGCCGCCGAGCGCGAGCAGCGCCTGTTCGAGGAAGGGGTTGCCGCTCTGTGCGGCGATCAGCCGGTGGAAGGCGTCGTCGGCCCGCCAGTAGTGCTGGAACCCCTCCGCGCGGGTGTCCGCGCTGGATGCCGAGTGGTCCAGCTCGTCCACCGCCGCGCCCAGCGTTTCGAGGAACTCCGGCGTGGTGCGCAGCCCGGCCTCCAGGGTCAGTGCGGGTTCGAGCACCGCCCGGGCCTCGAAGAGCTTGCCGATCTCCCGGTCGCTCAGGGCATCGGCCACCCGGTACCCCTTGAGGGCCTCGCGCCGGACCAGGCCGGTGTGTTCAAGGCGCGCCAGCGCCTCGCGCAGCGGGGTCTGACTGACGTCGAGTTCACGCGAGAGCGCACCGATGTTCAACGGCGAGCCCGCGACCCTCTCCCCGGCGATGAACTGATCGAGCAGCACCTTGTACATGCGGTCGGCAATGGGCTCACGTACGGGACCGGACTTCGTCGACACCATCATCCTCGCGCGATTCGTACAGGATCATTCTCAGTGATGTGTAAAGGACATGAATCATATACCCGAGATTCTTTCCGCATCGCGGCTCGTCAGCATCGCGGCTCGTCAGCGGGGCCGGGCCGGCGGACGCTGTACGAGCGTGGTCACGGCACCATCCAGCCCAGTACTGAGGTGGACTGGAGCCAGGCGAGGACGCACAGAGCGGTGAGGACGGTCAGGCTCCAGCCGATCACCTTCCGGAGGATGTCTCCCTCGCGTCCGGTGAGCCCGACGGCGCCGGCGGCGATGACGAGGTTCTGCATCGCGGCGGCCTTGCCCTGCACCCCGCCAGTGCTGTTGGTGGCCGCCGCGAGCAGCGGGGAGATGCCGACGTGCCGGGCCGCGGTCACCTGCATCGCGCCGAACAAGGCGTTGGAGGAGGTGTCGGAGCCGGTGAGGGCCACCCCGAACCAGCCGAGCAGTCCGGACAGGAGCGCGAAGAGCCGGCCGGCCCCGGCCAGCCACACACCGAGCGACACCGCCATCCCGGACAGGTTCATGACGTACGACAGAGCGAGGACGCAGCTGACGGTGAGGGCGGCCCAGCGGATCTGCCGGAGGGCCTCGCCGTAGCAGCGCAGCGCACGCCGGGCAGACACGCCCAGCACGCACGCGCTCACAACACCCGTGACCAGCAGCAGTGTTCCGGCCGCGCCGAGCCAGCCGAAGTCGAAGGTGGCGACGGCCACCGGCCGCCCGCTCGCACTGGTCACACGCAATCCGGGCCAGGTGAAGGACACGTCCCGCGCGTCGACGAACCGCGCGACGGGGCCTTGATAGGAGACGAGCGAGAAGAGAAGCGTGAGGAACGCGTACGGGAAGTAGGCGCGGAACACCTCGCGGCGGGGATCGGCGGGCGGGAGAGGAGCGCTGGGCACGTGAGCGGCCGGAAGGGACACCAGGGGCGCGGTAGCGGCCAGGGCGAGCGCGGGCTCGGGTTCCGCCGGGAGCCGGGACGCGGCGGGCGCACGGCTCCCCGTGCCGGATCCGGGATCCGGAGGCTGTGGCAGGCGGCGGATGCGCAGCACCAGGAGTACCGCGCCGGCCGAGACGAACGCGGCCACCAGGTCGGTGAGTTGATAGGCCAGGTGATTGGAGCACAGGTACTGCCCCGCGCCGAAGCCCGCGCCCGCCGCGAGGGCGACGGGCCACAGTTGGCGCAGCCCACGGCTGCCGTCGAGGATGAACAGCAGGACGAACGGCACCAGGAACGCGATCACGGCGGACTGCCGTCCCACCATCGCGCCAAGGTCCGCGGCGGGGAACGAGGTCACCTTGGCGAGCGCCTGGATGGGGTTGCCCACCGAACCGAAGGCGGCGGGCGCGGTGTTGGCGAAGGTGGCGATCGCGGCCGCTTTCAGCGGTGGCTGGCCGAGGCCCACCAGGATGACCGAGGTGACGGCGATGGGAGTGCCGAATCCGGAGAGCGATTCGACCATGGCTCCGAAGCAGAAGGCGATGAGGACCGCCTGGACGCGCGGGTCGTCGGAGAGGCGGGCGAAGGTCCGGCTGATGACGGCGTCGTGCCCGGAGGCACGCTGGAGTCGGTTGATCCATACGGCGCCGAGCACGATCCAGACGATCGGGAAGAGGCCGAAGGCCGCGCCCTCGGCCGCGCCGAGGGCCGTCTGCCCGACCGGCATTCGGTAGACGACGACGGCGGTCACGGCGGCGGCGGCAAGCCCGGCGAGGGCCGCCCAGTACGCCTTGACGCGCAGGGCGCCGAGCAGCACGAGCAGGACGAGGAGCGGCGTCGCGGCGAGGAGTGCGGTGAGGGCAGGGTGGCCCAAGGGGTCGGTGATCTGGCGATACACGGAGTTCTCGCTTTCTGCGGCCGGGAAGAGGTGGCGGCAAGAACGCTCGATCCGTCTGCGGGGTGACACACAGACACGGAGGTTGATTCCGCATCGCGGAACCATGCTTCCGATTGATGTCACAGCTTGAGAGGACTCCGGGACTCCGTCAAGGGGTTACGTCAAGAACTACCGTGCATGGCAAGGGAGTTGACGTTTCCCAAGGCGTGCCCGAGCCGCTCGGCGGCGACCACGACCATGGCACCGAACTCCACGCATGAGGCGTCGGACATACGGCTGGTCGGCACATTCACGCTCAGGCTCGCCACCGGCAGGCCGTCCACACCGGTGACCGCCGCAGCGACCGCCGACACATCCGCACGCCACTCACCGCCGTTGGTCGCGTACCCACGACGCCGCACCTCGGCGAGTTCCACACGGAGCCGTTCGGGGTCCGTGATCGTGTGTGCCGTGAACTCCGCCAGCCCACTTGCCAGTTGACGCTCAAGGGTCTCCCCGGGGCTCGCGGCAAGGATCGCCTTGCCGTTGGCCGATGCGTGTACGGGCAGGTCCTGCCCGAGGGGCAGCACGATGCGCACCGGCTGACTGGTCTCCAGGCGCTCGATGAGGACGACCCGGTCACCCTCGGGCACCGCGAGGTGGACGGTCTCCCCGCAGCGCCGGCGCAGCTCCTCCATCACCGGCACCGCCGCGTCCCGCAGACCGAGCTCGCCGGTGGCCCGCCGGCCTACGTACAGGGCCTTGGCGGTGACCACCCACCGGGTCGGCGTTCCCGACGCCGGACGGATCCAGCCCGCTTCGTGCAAGGTGAGCAGGCTGCGCTGCACGGAGCTCTTGGGCAGCTCCATGGCGCGGGCGAGCTCGGCCACGCCGATCGGCTGGCGCTCGGCGATCTCCTCCAGCGCCCGAAGCGCGTTGAGCACGTTCTGCATCCTTGACTCCTCCTGGCCGACGACCCTACGCTCATCCGTGCCATAGAACGGTACGCTGTGCCGCTGAACGGCACAATCCCTGAAGGGGAGTTGGCCGATGCCATCCCGAACAGGCCGTCACTTCCTGCAGATTCCCGGTCCCGCCGATGTCCCGGACCGGGTGCGGCGCGCCATCGCGGCTCCCACCATCGATCACCGGGGGCCCGAGTTCGCCGACCTGACACACCGTCTGCTGCCCTCTCTCCAGGCCGTGTTCGCCACTCGAGGACCCGTCGTCATCTACCCCTCGTCAGGTACGGGGGCCTGGGAGGCCGCGCTGGTGAACACGCTCAGCCCGGGCGACCGCGTGCTCTGTTTCGAGACCGGTCACTTCGCGACGCTCTGGCACCGCATGGCGCGCTCCCTTGGCCTCGACGCCGACCTCGTACCCGGAGACTGGAGGCACGGCGCGGACCCGGAGGCACTGCGTCTGCGCCTGGCAGCCGACCCCCGTCACACCATCAAGGCCGTCTGCGTCGTACACAACGAGACGTCCACCGGCGTGACCAGCCGGGTGCCCGAGCTGCGGCGCGCCCTCGACGAAGCGGGACATCCCGCCCTGCTGCTCGTCGACACCGTCTCCTCGCTCGCCTGCGCCGACTACCGGCACGACGAGTGGCGCGTCGACGTCACCGTGGCCGGATCGCAGAAGGGCCTGATGCTGCCACCGGGCCTCGGATTCAACGCCATCGGCGAACGGGCCCTCGCCGCGGCGCGAACGGCCCGGCTGCCGAAGTCCTTCTGGGACTGGCAGCCCGTGCTCGACGCCAACGAGCACGGCTTCTTCCCCTGCACACCAGCGACGAACCTCCTGTACGGCCTGGACGAAGCCCTGCGCATGCTGCGGGAGGAGGGCCTTCCCGAGGTGTACGCCCGCCACGCCCGGCACGGCGCGGCGACCCGAACCGCCGTCGAGGGGTGGGGACTTGAGGTCCTGTGCCTGGACTCCCGGGAGTACTCGCCCTCGCTGACGGCCGTGCTGCTGCCCGAGGCGCACGACGCCGACAAGGTCCGCGAGGTCATCCTCGACCGTTTCGACATGTCGCTGGGCGCAGGGCTCGGCCGTCTGGCCGGACGGGTCTTGCGGATCGGGCATCTGGGCCACCTCAACGACCTCACGCTCGCCGGTGCCCTGGCCGGCGTGCAGATGGGTCTCCGACTCGCCGGGGTCCCGATTTCCCCGGCCGGACTCGATGCCGCCCTGGACGTCCTGCGTACCGGGTGACCGGCCGGTGGCCGTTCCGCTCCGCCCTCCCCCGAAAAGCTGAGAAGCCGAAGAGCCGAGGAGCCCGTCCGCATGACGACGTCCGGAGACACCACCCCGCCCTCGCCGCCCGACAGCGCGCCCGACCCCGCGCCCGACCCCGCGCTCGGCCCCGAACTGGAACACCGGCTGCGCAGCGCGCTCGACGGTGAGGTCCGCTTCGACCACTACACCCGGCAGCTCTTCTCGCGCGACGCGAGCATGTACGCCATCACCCCGCTCGGAGTCGCCTTTCCGCGCACCGCCGACGACGTGCAGGCGGCCGTCCACGTAGCCGGCGAGCTCGGCGTACCGCTCGTGGCACGTGGTGCGGGCACCAGCCTCGCCGGGCAGACGGTCGGGGCCGGGCTCGTGCTCGACCTGTCCCGGCACCTCGACTCGATCCTGGAGATCGACCCCGAGGCCCGCACCGCGCTGGTCGAACCCGGCGTCGTGCAGGACCGGTTGAACCGGGCCGCCGCACCGCACGGGCTCATGTTCGGCCCCGACACCTCCACCGGCGACCGCGCCACCATCGGCGGCATGATCGGCAACAACTCGGCGGGCAGCGGCTCCCTGCGGCACGGCATGACCATCGACCACGTACGCGGTCTCGATGTGGTCCTCTCCGACGCCGGCCGCACCCACTTCGCCCCGCTGGAGGAGTCCGAACGCCTGCACCGGGCGTCGTCGTCCACTCTCGATGGTCTGATACACCGTCAATTACCGCTGTTGGTAGCGGAATACGAGCAGGCGATCGGCGAGAACACGCCCAGCTTCTGGCGGCGGGCCTGCGGGTACCGCCTTGAGCGGCTCCTGGATCCGGCCGGGCGATTCGACCTCGCGCGCTTCGTGGTCGGCTCCGAGGGCACCCTCGCCATCGCCACGCGCGCGCTGGTCGACCTCGTGCCGCGCCCGGCCCACACGGTCATCGCCGTGGGCCACTTCACTTCGGTGGCCCATGCCGTGGCGGCCACCGAGGACGCGCTGGCGTGCGACCCGGCCGCGGTGGAACTCCTCGACCGCACGATCCTCGACCTGTCACGCCGCCGGATCGAGTACGCGTCCCTGGGTTCCCTGCTCACCGGCGAGCCCGGGGCGCTCCTGTTCGTCACGTTCAGCGGGGATGACGAGGGCCGGCTGTCCGGCAGCCTCCAGCGCCTCACATCACTGTGGCGCACGCACCACCACGGCTATCACACGCTGACCGCCGAGACGCCACGGGAGCAGCGCGCTCTGCTCACCGTGCGCAAGGCGGGCCTCGGGCTGCTCATGGCCGCGAGCGAGGGCAGCCGGCGCCCCCTCGCCTTCGTCGAGGACACCGCCGTCGACCCCGCCCATCTGGCGGACTACACCCGGCGCTTCCAGGCGGTCCTGGACCGGCACGGCCTCACGGCCGGGTTCTACGGACACTGCTCGGTCGGCTGTCTGCACATCCGCCCCTTCGTGGACCTCGCCGAGCCCGCACAGGTCGCCACCATGCGCGAAGTCGCCGAAGAGATAAGGGACTTGGTGACCGAGTACGGCGGCGTCAACTCCAGCGAACACGGCGACGGCCTCGCTCGCAGCGAGTTCAACCCCCTGGTCTTCGGGGCGGATCTGTACGAGGCGATGCGGCGCACCAAGCACCTCTTCGACCCGCGCGGCCTCCTCAACCCGGGCAAGATCGTGGACGCCCCGCCGATGACCGAGCATCTGCGTGACGCGTCCCTGCCGCCCGCCGTACCGGTGCGCACCCGCCTGGACTTCGAGGTCGTCGGCGGGATGCGCGGCGCGGCGGACCGGTGCATGAACATCGGGCAGTGCCGCAAAAGCGGCACCGGAGCCATGTGTCCCTCCTACATGGCCACGCACGACGAGGAGCACTCCACCCGAGGGCGGGCGAACGCCCTGGTCAGCGCGCTGTCCGAGCCGGACCCCCGGCGGGCGCTCGGGGACGAGCGGCTGCACGGGATCCTCGACCTGTGTCTGATGTGCAAGGCGTGCAAGAGCGAGTGCCCGCTCGGCGTCGACATGGCCGCCCTCAAGGCGGAGACCCTGTCCCACCACCACGACCTCCACGGCACTCCGTTCAGGAGCCGTCTGTTCGGCGCGATCCGGCTGCTCCAGCGCGTCGGTTCGGCGACGGCCCCGCTCTCCAACCTGCCGGGCCGCAGCCGCGCGGTGCGCCGTCTCCTCGAACGCCGGCCGGGCATCACCGCCGCCCGCCCACTGCCGACGTTCACCCGCGAGAACCTGGTCCGCTGGTACCGCCACCGCGCCACCGCTCCGGCCGGCGCATCCGGTGCCCCGATGGGCGAACTCACCTTTCTGGCCGACTCGTTCACCACCTACACGGAACCGGCCATCGGACAGGCCGCCATCGAACTCCTGGAACACAGCGGCTGGCGGGTGCACCTCGTGCACCAGGCCTGTTGTGGCCGCGCCGGCCTGTCCAAGGGGCTCCTCGACCAGGCGAAGCGCACCTCCGCCCGCCTGTCCGAGGCCCTCGCGGCGAGCGGAACACCGGATGCACCGATCACCGGCTGCGAACCGTCCTGCCTGATGACCCTGCGGGACGAACACCTCTCGCTCCATCCCGGTTCCGCGCGGGCACGCGAGGTGGCGGGCCGCGTCCGGCAGCTCGAAGAGCTCCTCACCGACGCCGTCGACAGCGGCCGCCTGCGGCTGCGCGACACCGCCTGGCCGGCCGGCCGGCGCCTGCTCTACCAGGCGCACTGCCACCAGAAGGCCGAAGTCGGCACGGCCGCGACCCTGGCGCTGCTCCGCCGGATCCCCGGCGCGGAGGTCGTCGAGCTCGACGCGGGATGCTGCGGAATGGCGGGCTCCTTCGGTTTCGAGGCGGAGCACTACGAACTGTCCATGAAGGTCGCCGCCGACCGCCTCCTGCCCGCCGTGCGCGCCGAACCCGCCGAGACCCTGATCGTCGCGAGCGGCGTCTCCTGCCGCCAGCAGATCCAGCACGGCACGGGGCGCCGGGCGTGGCACCCCGCGGAGCTGATCAGGGCGGCGGCCGAGGCGGTCTGAGGGGCGGATGCCACCGTGCTCCTGGCCTCCGGATCCTGTCCCGCCAGGACAAGTGTCCCATTGAGACATTTCAGGAGTACAGTCGACGGCATGAGCAGCACGGAGGGCCGACGGGTCCGCAAAGTCCAGGAGAGCCGCGAGGCCATGGCGGACGCCGCCGTGGACCTGGTTCTGGAGCACGGGTTCGACCAGGTCACCGTCGAGGCCATCAGCGAACGGGTGGACGTCTCCCGGCGCACGTTCTCGCGCTACTTCTCCGGCAAGGAGGACGCCGTGGTCGACGCGCTGCGCGCCGACTTCGCGCGGATCAACGCGGCCCTCGCCGCGCGCCCCGCCGAGGAGAACCCGCTCACGGCCTACCACCGCGCCCTGCACGACTGGCTCGACGACGAGCCGGCCGCCTGGCACCGCCGCCCCCGCTCGGGCGAGCTGCTGCGACTGCTCCACCAGGAGCCGTCGCTGCTGGCCGCCTACGGCCACGTACGCGACGAAGCCCAGGACGCGTCCGTGCGGATCGTCGCGCGGCGCCTCGGCGTGGATCCCGAGCACGAGCTGCGTCCCGCGCTCGCCGTCTCGCTCGCGGTCGGCGCGTTCGGTACGGCCGTCCGGTTCTGGATCGCGTCGGGCACGGCCGCGCCCCTCCCCCAGCTGATCGACGCGGCGTTCGCGGCCCTGGCCGCCGAGCCCGCACCCCGCCCCACCCGCAAGTGAAACCAGGTAACACCATGTCCACCAGCACCAGCACCAGCACCGAGTTCGCCGGGAAGACCGCACTGGTCACCGGCGCCGCCTCCGGCATCGGCCTCGAAGTAGCCCGCCGGCTTGCCGAGGGAGGTGCGGCCGTCGTCGTCGCCGACTACAACGAGCGGGGCGCGAAGGAAGCCGCCGAAGCCATCACCGCGGCCGGCGGCCGGGCCGCCGCCGTCCACGTGGACGTGACGGACCCGGAATCGGTGCGCGCCGCGGTCGGCTTCTGCGCCGACACGTTCGGCGGCCTCCACCTGGCCGTCAACAACGCCGGGATCGCCGGTACCTCCGCGCCGACCGGCGAATACCCCGTGCAGGACTGGCAGCGGGTGATCGACACCAACCTCAACGGGGTCTTCTACTCGCTCCGTTACGAACTTCCCCAGCTCCTCGCCTCGGGCGGCGGCGCCGTGGTCAACATGTCCTCGATCCTCGGCAGCAACGGCTTCGCCGGCTCGTCCGCGTACTCCGCCGCCAAGCACGCGGTCGTCGGCCTGACCAAGTCCGCCGCCGTCGAGTACGCCGCCCAGGGCGTCCGGATCAACGCCGTGGCCCCCGGCTTCATCGACACCCCGCTGCTCCAGGGCGCGGACGACGCGCGCGAGCACCTGATCTCGCTGCACCCGCAGGGGCGGCTCGGCACCGCGGAGGAGGTCGCCGAACTCACCCTGTTCCTGCTCTCGGACCGCGCCTCGTTCATCAACGGCAGCTACCACCTCGTCGACGGCGGCTACGCGGCACGCTGACCGGCCGCGACCCCGTGGGCCGCACAGGCTGCGGCCCACCGACCAGAAGTGAGCGCAGGAAGAGAGGCACCCAAGATGTCAACTCAGGCCCGGATGAAGGCCGTTCAGTACCGCAGTGGCGGCGCGGCCCCCGAGGTCGTCACCGTCGTACGCCCCGAGCCGGGCCCCGGCCAGGTGCTCCTGAAGGTGACCGCCGCCGGTGTATGTCATTCCGACATCGCCCTGATGAGCCGGCCGGCCGAGACCCTCGGCTTCCCGTTGCCGCTCACGCTCGGGCACGAGGGTGCGGGGACCGTGGCCGCGCTGGGCGACGGTGTCACCGGTTTCGAGGTGGGCGAATCCGTCGCCGTGTACGGGCCCTGGGGCTGCGGGAACTGCCTGATGTGCGCCCAGGGCAAGGAGAATCACTGCCTGCGCGCCGCCGAGCTGGGCATCCGCCCGCCCGGCCTGGGCGCTCCCGGTGCGATCGCCGAGTACATGCTCGTGGACGACCCCCGCCACCTGGTTCCGCTGGGCGGCCTCGACCCGGTCACCGCCGTTCCGCTGACCGACGCGGGCCTGACGCCGTACCACGCCATCAAGACCTCCCAGCCGAAGCTCACCCCCGGCAGCAGTGCCGTGGTCATCGGCACCGGCGGCCTGGGGCACGTGGCCATCCAGCTCCTGCGCGCGCTGACCCCGGCACGGGTCATCGCCCTGGACGTGAGCGAGGGGAAGCTGGAGCTCGCCCGCGAGGTCGGCGCGCACGAGACCGTCCTTTCGGACCGGCACGCGGCGGCCAAGGTCCGTGAGCTGACCGGTGGCCTGGGCGCCCAGGCCGTGTTCGACTTCGTGGGCGTGCCCCCGACCGTCGCCACCGCGACGGCCTGCGCCGCCGTGGAGTCGGACATCACGATCGTGGGCATCGGCGGCGGCGCGGCCCAGGTCGGCTTCGGCACGACGCCGTACGACGCGGCGGTCCGCGCGCCCTACTGGGGATCACGCTCCGAGCTGATCGAGGTCCTCGACCTGGCGCGTTCCGGCGCGGTCGACGTCCACGTGGAGACGTACTCCCTCGACGAAGCGCCCGAGGCGTACGAGCGGCTGCACCACGGCCTGATCAAGGGCCGGGCCGTCATCCTGCCCAACGGCTGACGGCCCCTGCCCCGCCGGGACGGGTCCCGGCGGGGCAGGCGCATCCGTTTGCCGGAGCGCGGGGTGAGGTGGCGGCGAACATCCGGGTGACCGCGCGTGACCCGGTCCCGCTCACGGCGTTCCTTGTGCGGTGCCCCGGGTGCGGTCCACGCGGACCGGGGCCCCCGTCCCTGGCCCGTCCAGCCCATGAGGTTCCCGTGATGCCCCACCGATTCGGTGCGACGGCCGTCGTCGCCGCCCTCTGTTCTCTCGCTCTCTTCGCCGCCGCCCCGCCCGCCCCGGCGGCGACGGGAGGCGGCCATCGGCCCGATCACGACTCCGTCGTGGGCGCGCTCGCGGCCACCCTGCTGTCGCCGGCCACCGCCAACTCCCGTCCCCCGGGGGCGAATACGGACCCCGCCAAGCCCTGCCTTCCCGGGGCGGACCGGCACGCACACCCCCGGCCCGTCGTCCTGATCCACGGCACCGCGGAGAACGCGTACGACAACTGGAACGTCATGGCTCCCGCCCTGGCCAACGCCGGGTACTGCGTCTACGCCGTCAACTACGGCGCCACCGGCCCCCTCAGCGCGCTCGGGGCGAAGGCGACAGGACCGATCGAGGACTCGGCGAAGGAACTGGCGACCTACGTCGACCGTGTGCTGCGCACCACGGGGGCCCGCAAGGTCGATCTTGTCGGCCACTCCCAGGGCGCGGGCCCCATGCCCCGGCAGTACCTGAAGTTCGAGGGCGGCGCCGCGAAGGTCCACCGGCTGGTCGGGCTTGCCCCGGACAACCACGGCACGACCGTGAGCGGGCTCGGTGCCGTGCTCAGGACGGTCGCCCCGGTGACCGACACGGTCGTCGGGCCCGGCGCGCTGGAGCAGGTGACCGGGTCACGGTTCCTGGCCGCGCTCAACGCGGGCGGCGACACCCGGCCAGGGGTGCGCTACACCGTGCTGGCCACCACCTACGACAAGGTGGTCACCCCGTACACCTCGGGCTTCCTCAGCGCCCCCGCCGACGACCCGGGCGCGGTCACCAACCTCACCCTGCAGGACGTGTGCCCGGGCGACGCGTCCGGGCACCTCGCCATCTCCTACTCCCCCAACGCCGTCAACCTGACCCTCGACGCCCTCGACCCGGCCCGTCGCGGCACCTGGTCCTGCGTGAACGTTCTGGGCATTCCCCCGCTGCCCTGAGCCGGACATCGGGGGACGCCCCGGTGTCAGCGCAGCCACTGCTCCTGGTCGGCGGGGCGGTAGAGCGTGACAGCGCCGGGGAGCTTGTCGAGTACCAGATGCCGGTAGGTCGCCTCGGTCACCTCGCCGTCGTACGCGAAGTGCGGCTCGCCCTCCAGGATTTCGAGGTCGAGCCGGCGCACCTGGGCGGTCGTCAGCACCCGGGAGCTGTGCAGGGTGCCCGTGAGCACGGCGAGCAGCAGCCGGGTCCGGGCCAGCGGGGTGCCGGCCTCCACCGCCCGGACGTCGAGCAGCCCGTCGTCGAGCTGGGTGCGGTAGGTGGGGGCGAAACCGGCCGGATGGTAGATGCCGTTCCCCGCGAAGAGCAGCCAGATGCGGCGGGGCCGGCCGTTGATGACGACCGAGAGCGGGCTGCCGGTGGCGAGGACCTTGGCCAGGCCGACGGCGAGCGCGGGCCATTTGCCGATGCGCTTCTCCAGCCGCTCCCTCGCGTGGACGAGCTCCGAGTACACGCCGATGCTGAACGTGTTGAGGAAGAGCTGCTGGTCTTCGCCGCTGGGGAACTCCTCCGGCGCATCGCCGGGCTCGCCCGTCGCCGGGTGCGTGCCGGGGCGTACGGGCGACGAGGCGCGGCCGACGTCGGCGGTGACCGCGTCGCCCGCCCGGAGTGCGCGGGCGACGTCCTCCAGGGTCTGGTTGCCGAGGTCCGCCGCGAAGTGGTTGAAGGTGCCGCCGGGGAAGACGGCGAGCGGCACCCGGTGCCGGGCGGCCGTCGCGCTGCCCGCGTTCACCGTGCCGTCGCCGCCGCACACCCCCAGCGCCCCGCCGTCAGCGGCGGCCCGCGCCGCGGCCTGGTCGAGCAGGGCCAACAGGTCGTCGCCCGGCTCGAAGACGGTGATCGCGGCCTCGGGAAGCAGCGTGCGCAGACTCTCGGCGGTGTCCTTGGACCAGGCGACCCCGGAGGACGGGTTGACCACCAGCTGGAGGCCCTTGCCCTCCTTGAGCGCGGGGGCCGGCCTGCGCGGCGGGGCCGCGGCAGCCGCGGCCTCCGGCTTCACCGGCCACCAGCGGCACGTGAGCAGGGCGGCGCCCACCCCGACGATCGCCCCGGCCGCCGCGCGGCGCCGGTGGTCGAGCTCGCCGCCCGCGCGTACGTAGGCGAGGCCCGCCGCGAACGGCAGCACGGCCAGGCCGTACCGGGGTGACTCCAGGACGACGCCCGAGGCGAAGGCGGCGGCCGATGCCATCGGGCTGGACGGCAGGGAGGCGGTGCTGGGGCGGGGGAAGATGCCGGGGAGCGCGTCCAGGACGGGCCGGGAACTGCGGGCGGCCGGCTTGGCCAGCGTGTGGTTGACGGCGGCGACGATCGCCACCGAGCCGATGCCGCGCAGCGCGGCGCGACGGGCGCTGCGGCCGCCCGAAAGACCCAGGGCAGCCGCCGCACCCAGCCACACGGCGTCGTGTCCCGCTGCCCTGCGCAGCAGCTGCGTCACGGAACTCCCGCGTACGGAAGGTGACTTGTCGATGGAGGCGGCCATCCGGCCGGCCAGTCCCGCTGCTTTGCGCAGCCCTTGCGTTGTCTGCGGCCGTCCAGGTCGCTTCATGCGCTCGCCACACCCCTGAACCTAGTGAATCCGCTGCGTACGGCCGGGTCCGGCCGTGTCAACGCCCCACCCTACCGGGGGCGGCGATGGCGCTCCGCAGCGCGGCGAGCCCGGTGGCCAATGCGCGACGGTCCTCCCGCGGCATGGTCTCGATGGCCAGGGTCAGGGTCGCTTCGCGTTCGCTGCGGATCCGCTCCAGGTGGCGCCGGCCACCGGCGGTCAGGCGCAGGGTGACTTCGCGCCGGCTGTCGGGGCAGGGCAGCCGTTCGAGGAATCCGGCCGCCTGCAACCGGTCGCAGAGCCGGCTGACGGAGGGCGGGGCGGTCCGGAAGAGTTCACCGAGGGCGCGCATGCGTATGCCGTCGTCGCGGTCCACGAGGTACATCAGGCGCAGCTGGGGGGTGGAGACCGAGGTCGTGGTGACGGTGTCACGGGCCTGCTGCCACAGCAGGTCGAGCAGGTCGACGACATCGCTCGCCGCGGGCGCCTCGGGATCGATCAGCTGGGGGTCGGGGTTTCGGTGAGGCATGGGCTCCCCCGTCGGCGCGCCGGGTCCTGTCCCCGGAGGGTCAGGGCGGTCGGACCAGGTCAGGCGCTGCTGTCCGGTCCGGTGGGGCGGGCCGGTATGGCTTCCTCCGTGTCCGCCCGGGATTCTCCCGGGCCGGAGGTCTGGCGCGCGGCGCTGGTGGGGAGCGCCGTGAGGTACTCCAGGCTACCCGTGATCGTCAGGAGCCGGTCGAGTGCCGGCGTGCGGTCCTCCAGGTGCAGGAGCACCTTCGCCGCGTCGGTGCGACGCCGGATCATCAGCAGTACCGAGAGTCCGGTCGAGTCGATGGACCCGAGCCCCGCGCAGCCCAGGTGCAGGTCGCGCAGCCGTGGATGGGCGGCCAGCTTGGCGGTGGCCGCGTCCAGGAGGAGGTCGGCGTTGTCGTAGTCGAGGTCCCCGCGCAGGTCTATGCGCACGGTGGTCTCGGTGTCAACGGCCGTCAGTCTGAGGTGACTTGAGGGAAACGAGCTCACGGATGGTTCCTGGCGGGTACGGAAGGGACGGAGGGCTCGGCGAGCCGGTCGGCGCCGAGTCGCAGGAGGCGTGTGGCGCGCGGGAAGTCCTTGAGTTCACCCGCCAGGAGGTGCAGGGCGGGCGGCAGGCTGTGTGCGGGGACACCGCGCGCCGTGAGGATCGAGGCGGTCCAGGCGATGAACCCGGTGAACAGGTCCGCGTCGTCGAGGTAGAGGGCGGTGGCGAGGAAGTCCACGATGTGCGCCACGTCCTCGGCGGTGCGCTCGCGCTGCAGGTCGCTGTACTGCCGCATGGCGGGGAAGGCCTGGTCGAGACCGTGCATGACGGCGCGGACCAGGCTGGTTCTGGTGCGCGTGACCATCGTGTATTCCTGGTCGTCCAGGTGCGGCAGATCGTCGATCGGCTGGTGGCCGGGCTCGGGCCGGTCCAGCGGGGCGCTCTGGATCCGGTCGGCGGCGGAGCGCGCGTCCGCGGCCCAGGCGTCCGCGCCGAGCAGTTCGGCGTAGCGGCCGCCGGGTCCGAAGGCCGCCCCGCCGACCACGACGGGAACGCCCACGGCCTGGCAGGCGGTGATCGTGGCGTGGGCGATGGGCAGCCGGGTCGCGATCGAGCTGGAGAGCGCGACGAGGTCGGGCCCGGTGCGGTGCACATGCGCGATGAGATGCGGCACGGGCACCTGGGCACCCAGGTAGTCGACGCGCCAGCCCCGCAGTCTGAGCACCTCGGCGAGGAGCCGCGCGGGCAGTGCGTGCCATTCCCCGTCCACGCAGGCCACCGTGACCCGCCCGCGGCCGACGGCGGTCCGTGCGGCGGGGTGCAGCGAAAGCGCCGCCACGGCACGCTCGTTGATGGCGGTGGCCGCGTGCTCCTGGGCCACGGTCATCCGGTTGGCGGCCCACTCCTCGCCGACCTTGAACTGAACGGGGGCGATCACGTCGAGCAGCACGCTCTCCGGGTCGACCCCGTCGTCCAGAGCCCGCTGCACCAGCTCGGTCGCCGTGTACTCGTCGCCTGCGAACACGGCCTCCCACAGGGCGGTCTCCAGCGCCGCCGGGCCCGTGGGAGCCGTGCGAAGTTCGGTACTCATGCGGTGAACCTGCCCCGTGTGTGGCCGTTCACCGCGCTCAGGTGGTGACTGCGCGGCGCGGAGACCACGACGACGGCCATGTCGTCGTGCCGGCCGTCGCCGACCCACTGCGCGGCGACCATCTGGACCCGCTCGACGATGCTCTCGGCGGGCATGCCCGCGCACTCGGACAGGACGCGCCGCAGCCGCTCCTCGCCGAACATGACATCGCCCAGGGGGCCGCCGCGGGCCTCGGTGAACCCGTCCGTGTACAGGACGCAGGTCTCCCCCGGCGCCAGGAACAGGTCGGCGCTGTCGGCCCGCACCTCGGGAATCGCGCCGATCAGGGTGCCCCGGGTGTTGGCCTCCTCCACCTCTCCGGTGGCGCGCACGACCAGCGGCGGCGGGTGGCCCGCGCTGGTCACGCGCATCCGTACCGAGCGGCCGTCGCGCACCGCGGACGCCAGGATCAGGGTGGCGAAGCGGGTGTGGTGGGAGTTCAGCAGAGCCATGTTGAGCAGGCCGAGCATCCGCTGGTGGTCGTCGGCGAGCGGGAGCAGGGCGTGCAGCGTGTTCCGGATCTTCCCGGTCAGAACGGCGGCTTCCAGCCCCTTGCCGCACACGTCTCCGAGCACCACGAGCGAAGGGGCGCCCTCGGTGACCGCCGGGTGCACGTCGTAGAAGTCGCCGCCGATGCGCTCGTGGTCCTCCGAGGGGCGGTAGCCGCCCGCGAAGTCCACCCCGGACACCTGGCGCAGGGACGGCGGGAGCAGCTCGCGCATCAGGACGTCGGTGATCGCCGACTGGTCCGCGTACAGGCGGGCGGCCGACATGGCCGCGCCCGCCCGGGCCGCGAACAGCCGGGCGAAGACCTCTTCCTCGGGGGTGAACCCGGGGCCGTCCGCGCGCCGCAGCAGGATCAGCGCGCCGGCCGGGACACCGTGGCCGGGCAGCGGGGTGACCACTATCGAGCCGGGCGCCCCGAACCCCTCGGGCACCACCCAGTCGGGGACCGTGCGGGGGTCGACCCAGCGGGTGGGCACCGGGGGGAAGCCCTGCAACGCCTCCGCCAGACCCGGCACGGAATCCGGGTCGGCGCTCGCCGAGGAGGTGACCGGACTGCCGTCGCGCAGGCAGCTCACGACGGGCAGGCGGTTCCCGCGTGCGGGGGCGACCACGAGCGCGGCGTCGGCCAGGTGCTCGGCGGCCATCTGCGCGGTGACGTGCGTACAGCGGTCCAGATTCAGGGAGGAAAGCAACAAATTGGACGCCCTGCCCAGGAACGCCGTCCGCTCGCGCTCCTTGCGCAGCGCTTCCTCGGCCAGCCGGTGGTCGGTGGTGTCCACGAGCCACCACAGCACCGTGCCGCTGTCCTCGACGGTCGGATGCGCCTCGAAGACCCGGTCGCCCACGCGGCCCGACCACATGGGGGGCTCGGCGGCCTCGCCCTGGCGGGGGATGCGCAGCGCCGCGTGCGCCGACGCCAGCCAGCCGGGGACCGCGTCAGCCATCACCGCGCCGGGCCGCGCCCGCGGCAGGAGTGCGCCCGCCGCCTCGTTGACCAGGACGATGGCGCCCTGCAGATCAGCTATCAGGACGGGATACGGGGCCCTGCTCCACAGGGAACCCGCCTGTGCGTCGACGCCAGTTGCCGGATTGGTGGAAGTCACCAAATGTCGAGGATCCGCTGCGCGAACCCCTCACCTCACACCCTCATAGGAAACATTGCCGTTCGGCAACCATCCCCCATCCCCTGCTTCCTGGCAACCACGCCCCCGTCACGCACCCCGGCCCGCCAGGGCGGCGGGCCCGCAACCCCGGTACACCGTCCCGGGCTTGCTCACACCTGGTGGGGAGCGCCCCCGGGAAGCCCGGCGGAAGGCCGACCACCAACGTCATCGTCGTCAACACAAGTAGACGTGACGTCAACCACGAGTTCCGGCGAATAGGCCCGGAGGGGGACGGCCCTCACCCCTGGACCGGCCGAGGCCGGGGCGCCGTCGGTGAGGGACCGCGCCCTCCGCCCCGATGTCCGCGACGGGAACTCGGCGATGGGGCGGGCGAGTTGTCCACCGGCGGTTCGGAGGGGCTGGGGCTCGCGACCGGGGTGGCGGCGGGGCCGGACGCCGACGGGAGACCCGCGCTCGTCGGCGGATGCGGGACCGGGCTCGGCGTCGCCCTGGCGGAGGAGGGGGCCGGCTTGGCGCTGCTCGGGACGACGGTCGGGGCGGCTCGGGGGCAGGGCGGCTTGCGGCCGCCGCAGAGGCCGGGGTGCGAGGGGCCGGGGGTGGGCCGCGTCACACGGCGCGCGGTGCTCCTGGGCGCGGGCGAGGGGCGGGGTGGGGCGGGAACGGCCAGGTGCGTGAAGGGCAGGGCCGAGGACCGGCTCGGCGGCAGGGGCTCGGGGGTGACGCCCGCCGCCCAGGCGCTGGCCGTCGACATGACGGCGGCGAGCGCCACCGAGGCCAGGGCCGCGCGCGTGCGGGGTCGTCCGGCCGTCGCCGTGTGCGCGGTCCGTACGAGCCGCCGTACGAGACGCGCCAGCAGGCAGCCGATGCCGATGAGCGGGAAGGCGAGCAGGACGAGGCCGGTGAAGGCGACGGCGCAGCCGGAGATGTCGCCGTGGACGGCGGCCGCGTAGGCGCCCTGCGCCTGCGCGGCGACGGAACGCGCGGCCGTGGCGGAGATGCGCGGCAGGTTCCACAGGGTGTACCCGAGGTCGGTGATCATGAGCGGCAGCACGACCAGCATCCACACGGCGATCGTGGTGCGGGCCTTGCGCGTCAGGGTGGTGGCGACCGCTGGTCCGGGTTTCCGGCCCGGCAGTACGCCGCGCAGGATGGGACCGATCTGGCCGTACAGATCGGGTACGCCGGCGATGTCGGCCAGGATGTAGTAGCCGTCGAGCCGGGCGGCCGGCACGAGTTGCTCGAAGATCTCGAAGTGGCCCAGGTAGATCGCGGCGAGCAGGAACGACCAGCCGGTGCCCGCGTAGGCGGCGGCCAGCGCGAGCATGAAGACGACGTTGAAGTAGACGCCGCCGAGGTCGGTGCGGAGCCGGCCGGCCCGGCTGATCCGGTACACGTCGGTGACGTCGGTGTAGAGCGAGGGCCACAGCAGGTAGATGCCGCAGCCGATCCTCCCCGGCCTGGCACCGCCGTAGTGACAGGCGGACGCGTGGCCGAACTCGTGGAACACCAGCGAAGCGACGACGAGACCGAAGACGGCGAGGAGCAGAAGCGGTTCGTCCAGGGCCCCCAGCAGGGCCGGGACCGCGCCGTGCACGAGGAACAGCCAGCCGTCCAGGGCGGCGAGGCCCAGCAGGACCAGGCCGACGGCCGGCGGCCGGTGGAGCCAGGCCAGCATCCTGGCGGCGGCCGCCACGGCACGCGGCGGGACCAGGGTGCGGCGGCCGACCAGGCCGAGCAGCAGATCGGAACGCGGTACGTCCTTCGCCAGCGCCGTGCCCGTGCCCGGGGCGGCGGTGATGCCCATCGGCTCCAGCTTGTTCGTGACCAGATACGCGATGTTGTCGGCACTCACCTCCTGCCCGAAGGAAAGGGTGACTTCCCGCGCGATCTGCTCGACATCGCGCTTTCCGTCGATCGCCACGGCGACGAGATGGAGAAGTTCGGAAAGGTGCACGACCTGGCCGTCGCCCCTGCGGGCGATGAAGACCGATTCCGCGTAACCGGACCCCTGATATTTTCCGTGCAGCTCAAGATCATCGGTCCGGAACGGCACCGTGCGCGCCGCGACCGCAGCGGACTGCCCGTCCTGATAAATGACGCAACCTTTCCCAACGCGGTGCGGCACGGCATGAAAAGAAAACACCGAGCAGTCGCACCATAAATGCGCCTGATCGGATGTCCCGGTGTTCTCAGTGCCAGCGCAACCACGCCCCCCTGGATACGGAAAGCGTGTCGCCGGCCGGCCGTCGAGGGCAGCTGACCAAACCCCGCACGACGACCGGCCGACGACTCACTCACTCAGCCTGTGGACCCCCCACGTGCTGTTCAGCAGTGACGCGGCGCAGGGGCGCAGTGCGTCGGAGCGTGGTGCGCGGGCGGAGCCTCGTGGTGCGCCGGGGCGTGGTGGACCGGCACGTGGTGCTCGGGTGCGTGGTGGGCCGGGGCGTGGTGCACCGGGGCGTGGTGCACGGGCACGTGGTGCTCCGGCACGTGGTGGACCGGAGCGTGGTGGACCGGCACGTGGTGCACGGGGACGTGATGGGCCGGCACGTGGTGGACCGGCGGGCACGGCGCGGGCACGTGATGGGCCGGAGCACAGTTGAACTTCAGCACCCCCAGGGCCTCGCGGTTCGGCAGCAGGCCGACGGTCTGACCCTCAAGATCGGATACGCTGAGCATTTCGGCTCTCTTTCAGTCGAGTGACCGGATGGCCTCATGCAGGATTCCCCACCCAGGCCGTCCGGCGCCTTACGGAGAGAACGTTATGGCCGCGCCAATCAATACGACAAGCACTCCAGGAATTCGCACCTTCAAATAAAGGCAAAGGCGTCGAATCCCTGAGCGAATAAAGTGCCGTTAAGATCGCAAGCGCTTACCGTCAAAGGGATATGAGAAAAGCTCAACATCGCGCTTCGGTACCTGGCCGGGGCATAGATAAACGATTCGCCGCTTTCGAACCGGAGTCGCTGTGCCTGGCGTACTAGCGCGGGGCGTCGAGGTGGTCGCTCAGCCAGGGCATGGCCTGCGGGAAGAAGGCGGTCCAGGTGCCCCAGTTGTGGCCTCCGTCCGGCACGATCCTGGTCGTGACCTTCACCCGCGTACCGACGGCCGCCTTCGCGAACTCCTCGATGTACGAGGGCGGGCTGTCGGGATCCTGGCTGGACGTGCCGAGGAAGAGGGAGGTGCCGGGCGGGTTGTGGGACACCAGCCACATCGGGCTGGTGCGTTCGCGCAGCCGCGCGTCGCTCAGCACGCTGACGTCACCGGTGAGCGGGTCCGGGTCGAGTGCGACGCCCGCGCCGAACACCTTCGGGTACTGAAGCGGCAGCTTGGCCGCGCAGAAGCCCCCGGTGGAGATGCCCATCACGCCCATGCCCCTGGGCCCGGGCAGCGTGCGGAAGTGCTGGGCGATCAGCGTCGGCACATCGTCGGCCAGCCAACGGGCCACCTTGCGCCGAGGGGTGTCCGTGCAGTCCGTGTCCTCGCCGCCGGGGTCGATGACGGGCATGACCAGAATCGCCGGGCGGGCCGTGCCCTGCCGCACGTACTGCGCGAACGTGCCGGGCATTCCGCCCTGTTCGATCCAGGACTCCGGGGCACCGGGCACCCCGTGCAGCAGCATCATCACGGGGAAGCGGGTGCCGTGGCGGGCCCGGTCGTCGTATTCCGGCGGGGTCCACACGAGTACGTGTCCCGCCAAGTGGGAGTGCGGGCCGCGGAAGTAGGTGGTGCGCACCCCGTCGGCAGCCGCGGTGAACTTGGCCCGCTTCGGCGGCGGCCCGGTCATGGCGGTCGCGTTCGCGTCGACGGTGCCCATGAGGTCGTCCCACGAGGCGTACAGGCCGTAGCTGTTGTTGATGTCGGTGGCGACGGTGGCGATGGCCGTGACCTGGCACAGCACGATCATGAGGGTACGCGCGGGCCAGCGCAGCCAGCCCGGGCCCGGCACCCGCCCCCACAGGAGCAGCGTCACGGCCATCGCGACGAAGGTGAGGACGATCAGCAGGACGAGGAACGGCGTACTGGTCAACCCCATGTCAGCCGACTCTCCTCGCTGCTCACCCGACGCCTCGACGTGCACTGCCGTGCACTGTGGCACCGTGGCGAGCCACTGCCGCGACGGCAGGGCCGCAGCGTCGCCCGAGTGACGCCGACCGGACCCGGGCCGGCCTCCCGGGAGCCGGCGCGGGCCGCTACGCGCCGCGCGGAGGGGCTGCGGTCATGCCGGCGAGGATGAGGGCGACCCCGGCGAGGAACTGCTCGCGGTCGTCGTGGTCACGCACCTGGGCCGCGACGGCCCGGGTGAACGGGTAGTCGTCGGGGTCGAGTTCCTCCCATGACTTCGCCACGCCGTCCAGGAACCGGGCGCGGCTCGCGTCGGGCCCGAGCGCGCGGCCACTCGCCGCGTTCGCGGCGTTCTGGCCGGCGGCGCCGAGGATGTAGTGCAGCAGTGTGGACGCCGCCGTGAACCAGCCGCGCTCGGGCACACCGAGCTCACCGACCTGCCGGCCGACGCTTTCGAAGATCCGCAGAGTCACCGGCTGCCAGGGGCTGCGGGAGAGCTGGGCGGCGAGCCGCGCGGCCAGCCACGGGTGATCGTCGATGGCGTCGAACAGGCCGAGCGCGACAGCGCTGATCCCGGCCTGCGGTGACTTCGGGGACTTGGCGGGCCGCGCGGCCAAGGCGGTCGCGACCACGGCGTCGGTAGCGGCATCGAGCAGCTCGCCCTTGTTCGCCACGTGCCAGTAGATCGCTCCGGGACCCGTGGCCAGGCGCTCGGCGAGCGCCCGGAACGTCAGCCCGCCCTCCCCCGCCGCGTCGAGAAGCCCGACCGCGACCTCGACGATGCGCTCCCGGGAGAGCGGCTCCTCCCGTCGCTCCGCACGACGCGTCCTGGTTGCCATGCCCACATCGTGGCACAGGGCTGGAACGCCATTCCAGCTTGACATCCCTGGAACGACGTTCCAATCTGAATGGAACGATGTTCCACAGATCGCCAAGGTCCCAGATCCCGGGAGTCCCCATGACCAGCCGCACGACCCCCCACGTCACGATCATCGGCGCCGGACTCGGCGGGCTCACCCTCGCCCGCGTCCTGCACGTCCACGGCATCGCGGCCACCGTCTACGAGGCGGAGGCCTCCCCGGCGGCCCGCGCCCAGGGCGGAATGCTCGACATCCACGACGACAGCGGCCAGCCGGCGCTGGCGGCAGCGGGCCTGACCGACGAGTTCCGCGCCCTCGTCCTGGAGGGCCGCGAGGCCACACGCGTCCTCGGCACGGACGGGGCCGTCCTGTTCGAGGACGACAGCACCCGGGGGCGCCCGGAGGTGCTGCGCGGCGAACTGCGGCGGATCCTGCTCGACTCGCTCCCGGAGGGCACGGTCCGGTGGGGGCACAAGGTGAGCGGCGCACGTTCCCTGGGCCAGGGCCGCCACGAAGTGGGCTTCGCCGACGGCGGCACCGTCGTCACGAGCCTGCTGGTGGGCGCGGACGGGGCATGGTCCCGCGTCCGGCCGCTGCTCTCGGACGCGACACCCGAGTACACCGGCAGGTCGTTCGTCGAGACCTACCTCTTCGACGCCGACACCCGGCACCCGGCCACCGCGAAGGCGGTGGGCGCCGGGTCGATGTTCGCGCTCGCCCCGGGCAGGGGGATCCAGGCGCACCGCGAGAACGGCGGGACCCTGCACACCTACGTCGCGCTCACCGAACCGCAGTCCTGGTTCGCCGCCGTCGACTTCGCCGATCCCGCCTCCGCCGCCGCCCGGATCGCCCGGGAATTCGCCGGCTGGGCGCCCGAACTCACCGCACTGATCACGGATGGTGAGACCGCACCCGTACTCCGGACCCTCAACGCTCTCCCGATCGACCACAGTTGGGACCGGGTGCCCGGGGTGACCCTGCTCGGCGACGCCGCCCACCTCGCCGCTCCGAACGGCGAAGGCGCCAACCTCGCCATGCTGGACGGCGCCCAACTCGCCCGGGCCATCGCCGAGAACCCCGACGACGTCGAGACCGCGCTCACCGTTTACGAGCAGGCCATGTTCCCCCGCAGCGCCGCGGCGGCCACGGACGGCGAGCAGCTCCACGAGCTCCTGTTCGGCGACGAGACTCCCCGCCGGCTGATCGGCCTGTTCACCGGAGAGCACTGACCGCCCAGGCGCCTTCTACGACAGGTGCCTTGACAGGCCTCATATTAGTTCGGATTCTATTCAAATTAATCCGAGGCCGTCGTGAACCTGTGAACACCCCCTCCGTTGCGCACAGTTCAGCCTTTACGTCGATCCGGACGCCCGCCCCACCGGGCCGCCGCCGTGCGGACGGCCCGCTCCGAGAGGAGTACCCGTGTCCGCCCGCATCAGAACGAAGATCGCCGGCGCGCTCGTCGCCACGACCGCACTGCTGACCGGCACCCTGCTGGTCGCGCCGGCATCGGCCCAGGACCCCGCGTACACCGTCACCATTGGCGCGAAGGGCGCCTGGGGCAACCCGGACGACACCCCGGCCGCGCCGTACATCGACAAGGACGGCACGTTCTACTACCAGTCGGCGCATTCGCTGTACGCCGCCGACGACGACCGGTCCTGGACGTTCTACACCGGCAAGGACTTCGACTCCGCGACCCGGTCGAGCGCGCTCAGCGACGCCGTGAACCCGAAGAACTCCCAGGACCGCAACAACGACACCACCTGGCGCTGCAACAACAGCCCCACCGGTCGCGAGGCCACCAAGGCACCCGCCGGCTCCAGCTACGCGCAGCCCAACTACTGTGACCTGATAGGCGTTTGGGTGGACCCGGACACCGGCGACTGGTACGGCCTGGTGCACAACGAGTTCACGCCGACCCCGTTCGGCGACGGTCTGCACTACGACGCCATCGACTACGCCGTCTCCAAGGACCAGGGCCACACCTGGAGCATCCAGAGCCACGTCCTGACCTCGCCCTACAGCACGAAGCGCGGCGACACGGCGGCGTTCCCGCACGAGACGTACGACTACGGCAACGGTGACCCCCGCCTGTTCGTGGACACCGCCTCGGGCTACTTCTACGTCTACTACAACTCGCGCGTGATTCCGAAGGGCGGTGTCTCCGGCGGCTGGACGGACGCCTCCCGGGCACACGTGGCGCGGGCCCCGATGTCGGGCAAGATGGCGCCCGGCTCCTGGCAGAAGTGGTACGACGGCGCCTGGTCACAGCCCGGAATCGGCGGCCTCGAGAGCAACATGGAGCCGGTCGACGCCACCCACACCACGGGCTACACGCCGGTCGCGCACGACTACAAGCCGGCCAACGCGGGGACCGTGGCACAGCAGCAGGCCGCCGGAACGCTGCCCGCCAAGTCCGATCTGCTCACGATGAACATCGCCTACGACGCCCACCTCGGGCTCTACATCGGCGAGCCCGAGACGATCAAGCAGGACGGCACGGAGAAGCAGCGGTTCTACGTCACCGACAACCTCGCCACGCAGAAGTGGCGGCTGATCGGGGACTCCGGGAACTACCGCTCCGGCTCCTGGTACCGCTGGCTGCTCGACCCGGTGAGCCGCACCACCAACACGATCGTCGGCAAGACGTTCCGCTCGTACTGCTCGTTCTTCTGCTCCAACGGCTCCGACGGCGAGTACTACGACACCACGGTGACCAGCAGTGCCGCCGCACCCGCCCCGGTGGACCCCGCCAAGGCGTACACCATCGCGAGCGGGAGCGGTCGCTACCTGGCACAGGTGGCAGGCGGTTCGGCGACGACCTCACGGTCCTCGGCGGGAAGTTCGGCGCTCGCCAAGTGGGTGTTCAGCCCGAACGGTGACGGGTCGTACCGGATCGCGAACGCGTCCACCGGGCAGCTCCTCGGCGTCGACTCGTCCGCCACGGCCGGCCGCGCCTGGGCGGCCAAGCCGACGGCGACGAAGGCTCCCGCCGGCGGGCCGACCGCGGGGCAGCAGTGGTTCGTCGTCGCCAACACCAACGTCTCGGGCACACCCACCGGCACGTTCCGGCTGGTCAACCGATACAGCGGGCTGGTGATCGGGCTGTCCGCCACCAGCAGCCGGGCGGCCGAGACCACCCCGGTCCGGGCCTGGACCGACACCACCGGCAGCGGGGTCGGCGGCGGCCGGTCCGCTTCCGAGCAGACCCTCACGTTCACGGCGGTGCCGAAGTTCCACGCGCGCTGACGCGGTTTCCGCCCCGGGCGGCCGGCGACTCCAAGTCGTCGGCCGCCCGGGCCCGTTCATGGCCCGACGGGCCGGTCCGCCATGTCAGGCGGACTCAGGACCCTTCGCGTTGATGACCGCGAAGATCCCGCCCTGCGGGTCCTGCACGACGGCCATCCGGCCCGCCATCATGTCGAACGGCGGCTTCATGACGTTGCCGCCCGCCCGGACCAGCGCATCGACCGTGCTGTCCGTGTCGTCGACCGCGAAGTAGGTCAGCCAGTGCGAGGGCGTGCCCGGCGGGAGGTCGTCGATGGCGGAGAGGGACTGCATACCGCCGACCGCGCGACCGTCGACGTTGAGCGCGAGGTAGCCGTCGGCGCCCTCCATCGCGGTGGTGGTGATGCCCAGTGCCTCGGAGTAGTAGGCCGAAGCCGCGTCCGTGTCACTGGTGTTGAGCTCGCTCCAGATGAACGCGCCCGGCTCGTTGACGATGCCCGCCCCGGGGAAGTCCCTGGCCTCCCAGAGGCCGAAGACCGCACCCGTGGGGTCGCTCGTGACGGCCATGCGGCCGAGGGTCATGACGTCCATGCCGGGCACCAGCGCCTGACCGCCGTTGTCCGCGCTCTTCTTCTCCGTGGCGGAGAGGTCGGCCGTGGCGAGGTAGGTCGTCCACAGGGCCGGGGGCATCGGGTCGGGCTTGCTTCCGTCCGGATTCATCGCCGCCATGATCCCGGCGACCGGGTGGCCCTTCAGCGAACACACCGCGTACCCGCCGGTCTCCGGAGCCCCCACCTCGCCCTGCCAGCCGAACAGGTCGCAGTAGAAGTCGAGAGCCGCCTGCTGATCGGGAACCATCAGATCGATCCAACAGGGCGTGCCGGGCGCGTACGGACCACTGACTGTAGGCATGAGAGCCTCCATGAACTGGCTGGGCGGCTCCCGGAGCGGCGCACGCAGAGAAAACCAACCCGCGATCTGTGCATTTGTCTGCCGGTTTCACTTCAAATCCAGTCAAGCACTGGTGCGGGTGAGGTGCACGGCCACAGGTGACCGTGCGCAGTCGCGGATCAGCCGGTGGCGTGCACGGGGCGGCCCTCGCCGAAGCCCGCGGCCGGGCGTCGGTAGAGCACCCCCACGGTGACGGCCGCCAGCACGGAGACGGCTCCGCCCAGGGCGAGCGCGGCCCGGGGGCCGGCGGTGTGGGCGACCCATCCGATGCACGGGGCGGCCAACGGCGTCGTGCCGAGCGAGGCGAGCATGTAGAGGCTCATCACCCGGCCGCGCATGTCCTCACTGACCCCGAGCTGAAGCCGGGCCTTGGCCGCGGTGAGGAACACGAGCAGCGCGACTCCGGTCGGCACGAGCAGCACGAGGAAGACGAGATGGCCGGGCATCAGACTGCTCGCGGTCTCCAGGGCCCCGAACACCAGCGCCGCGCCCGCCAGTTGATGGCCCGTCATACGCTGGTGGCGGGCCGCGAGTATCGAGCCGATCACGGAACCGGCGGCCAGCGCGGTGTTACCGAGGCCGAAGGCCGCGGCCGAGGCACCGTAGACCTGGGTGGACATGAGCGCCGTGGTGATCTGGAAGTTCATGCCGAACGCGGCGACGACCGCGACGAGACCCAGTGTGAGCGCGAGGTCGGGGCGGTCGGCGACATAGCGCAGCCCGTCCCGTACCTGCCGCTTCGCCCGGGCCACGGGCGGGGCCGGGTTGAGGGCGTGCGGGTCCATGCGCACCAGGCAGACGATCACGGCAACGAAGGACAAGGCGTTGGCGAGGAAGGCGGGGGCGGGGCCGACGAGGACGATGAGCGGGGCCGCGAGCGCGGGACCGGCCATCCGGGCGAGGTTGAGCACCGCGCTGTTGAACGCCAGGGCGCCGACGAGCTGGCCCGGCTCGACGGATTCCGCGATGAAGGCCTGGAGCGCCGGTTTCTCCACGACCATGGTGAGCCCCAGCGCCAGGGCCAGGACGTAGAGGGCGTTCAGGGACACCGTGCCGGTCAGCACGAGTGCGGCGGGAACGAGGGCGAGGACGGCCATCACCGCCTCGGTCACCAGCAGCGCCGTCCGCCGGGAGTGCCGGTCGACGAGGACACCGCCGTACGGTCCGAGGAGCAGCAGCGGCAGGAACTGCAGGGCCGTGGTGATGCCGAGGACCGTGCCGTTGCCGTGCGACAGCTCAAGGGCCAGCCAGTCCTGGGCGATCTTCTGCATCCACGTGCCGGTGTTGGAGGTCGTCTGCCCCAGGGCGAAGAGCCTGAAGTTCGGGCTTCGAAGCAGCGGCCAGCGTCGGAACAGACGGTGCCCGGCGTCCCGCCCCGGCACCCCGGAGTCGATCACCGAGCGGCCGGCACGGACCGGCCTTTGGCGGCGAGACGGCTGCGGAGAGCGGCCACCACGGCAGGGGTGACCTCCGGCATGTGCGCGCGCCAGCCCACATTCGCGTTGACTTCACAGATGGTGAAACCGCCGTCCGGGGTGAAGAGCAGATCGACTCCGGCGACCCCGAGCCCCAGCACTTCGGCGGCCCGCACCGCGAGCGCCTCGCCCTGCGGATGCGCACCGGTGCACAGGGTCGCCGTCCCGCCCATCGCGAGGTTCGAGCGGAAGTCACCGTGGGCGGCGGTACGCACCTGCGAAGCCACCGCACGCCCGTCGACCACCACCACGCGCAGGTCCCGCCCGTGGGAGTGGGCGACGTACTCCTGGAAGAGGTAGGGCGCGTCCTGGCTGAGGCTGCCGTGGATGCCGTGGAGCATGGCCGCGTCCGGAGCCAGGAACACCTGCTCGCCCCGGTGCCCCCGCACCGCCTTCACCACGCACGGCTGCGGCACCCCCGCACCGATCGCCTCTCCCAGCGGTGCGTCCGCGTAGGAAAGGGTGTCGGGCACGGGCAGCCCCGCGACCGCGAGCTGCTGCAGGTGCCAGAACTTGTTCAGGCAGGCCAGCACCGCGTCGACCGGGTTCAGCAGTGCCGTTCCCATGGCCTCCAGCTGCCGCAGCAACGTGATCTCCCGGTCCGTGCTCACCACGGGGGTCCACACCCTGCCGTACGCGGCCGTCGGCGCGGCCAGCTCACACCCGTCCAGGTCGTGCAGCGTCAGCCGGCCGTCCCGTACGCCCAGCAGGAGTTCATCGGTACCGACGACCGCGAAACGCTGCCCGAACTCCGCCGCGAACGCGTCGATGAGACGGCCACTCAGCTTCCGCCCCCGCAGTCCCGCCCCGAGCACCAACCAGACGTCGGCGGCAAGAGTCCCGAAACACTCGCGGTCTCCCCCGCCCTGTGACACAGACACACGCATTCCCCTCGGTCGCCGGCCCCCGGACTCGCGCCCGGGCACCCACGACCTCTCCCCACCTGGCCATCGGCGGCAGGGCCGACAGCCGCCCCACCACCCGATCGGCCCCCGCCGGCCACCCGACCGCCCCATCCGCCCGGAGGGAGCGCTAAAGGCCGAACAGCGCCTTGTCCGAAGCCAGGGCGTGGAAGACATCGCGCGGGTCGGGGACCAGCTTGCGCTCGGCGAGGTCGAGGATCCCGCAGACGGCGGTGACCTCGGCCGCCAGGGATCCGTCGTCGACGCGCCGGATGGTCTGCTCGATGCGGAAGGACTTGCCCTCGCCCCACTGGAACGCACAGCTCACGTCCACCTCGTCACCGGCACGCAGCTCGCGCCGGTAGCGAATGGTGGTCTCCATGGTGACGGGCCCGACGCCCTTGGCCAGCAGATCGCTCTGCCGGATTCCGCCGTGCTCCAGGACGCACCAGCGCCCGTGCTCCGCGTACTGGAGGTACACGCTCTGGTTCAGATGGCCCTGTGCGTCCGTCTCGTATCCGCGCACCACGATCCGTACGGTGAATGGCTCCATGACGATCTCTCCCCTGCGACTTCCGCTCCGGTCGGCCCGACGGCCCACTCCACCATGAACGGGCGCCGTTGGTGAGCGGTTGACCGCCCCCGTCGATCAGGGAAACGCGGGGCGAAGGGGCCTACGCGGCCACGGCGTCCCAGGCGTCCTGAGCCGTGCGACGCGGCGGGCGCTGCGGGGCCCGCTCGGCGAGCCTGGCCAGCCAGGCTCCGATCTCCCGCAGTTCCTTGCGCCCGACGGTGGCCCGTACGTGCGGGAACCACACCTGCTCCTCGGCGTCCATGTGGCGCTCGACGATGCTCATCAGGAAGCGGGCCTTGGTGGCGTAGGCGAGACCATCGGTCGGCATGTCCTGGAGCTCGCCCGCCAGCACCTCGGCGATGTGGTGCTCCTCCCGGAACTCCATGATCGCCGGCTCGGTCTCCGGAGCCAGGGCCGATACGCGCGGGTACATGCCCTCCCGCTCCATGTACGTGTACACGGTCAGTACGCGCAGGAACTGCTCGACCACGCCGGGGTTCCGGTCAGCGGCATAGGAGCGGATCAAGCGCCTCAGCTCCTTGTGGCCTTCCCTGAGCATCACGATCGCGTCGGTGGACATGGCGGCTCCTTGGGGCACAGGATTCACTTCCGTGACATACCCGGCAGGCCCGGCGATCATGCACCCCGCGACGGGCGGCGCCTTGGGGTCGCCGTACGGACACGAAACGTGATCGCGAGGGGACACGCGCCGGGCAACTCTCGCCGTACCGAGGCCCTCCTCCCCGCCACTCCAACTAGCCTCCTCAGAAGCCCAGTTCGTGCCCGGTCGTGGCGTCCACATGGTCCGGGATCTCGTCGTGCCGATCGCCCACGGTCGGCGTCCCGGCGGGCTCGAACAGCAGGATCGCGGCGCCGGACGGGGCGGACGGCCTGTGTTCGGTGCCCCGGGGGACGGTGAAGACCGATCCCCGGGGGAGCAGGACCGTGCGCTCGCCCTCGGGCTCGCGCAGCGAGATGCGCAGCTCACCTTCTAGCACCAGGAAGAACTCGTCGGTGTCGTCGTGGACGTGCCAGATGTGATCACCCCCGACCTTGGCGATGCGGACGTCGTAGTCGTTGACGCGTGTGACGATGCGGGGGCTCCACAGGGCATCGAAGGAGGCCAGAGCCCGGTCGAGCGGGATGGGGTCGCCGGACGGGGTCTGCACGCGCTTCTCGCGGTTCACGGGTGTCATGGGCTCATCCTGGGCCGCTTCGGGCGACCGGCGTGAGTGCTAGGAATCGCATATGACGCAAGAATCCTCGCAAGCGGTCCCCGCGCCCGGCGCACACCGGGTCGTCGTGATCGTGGACGAGAACTCCAACCCCTTCGAACTCGGCTGCGCCACCGAGGTGTTCGGTCTGCGCAGACCCGAGATCAGCCGAGAACTGTACGACTTCCGGCTCTGCTCGCCCGAGCCCCGGACCGCGATGCGGGACGGGTTCTTCACGCTCACGGGAGTCGCCGGGCTGGAGGCGGCCGAGAGGGCGGACACCTTGATCGTTCCCAACCGCCCCGACGTCGAGGTGCCCCGGCGCACCGACGTGCTGGACGCCGTTCGCCGGGCGCACGCGCGCGGGGCCCGCCTGGTCGGTTTCTGCAGCGGCGCCTTCACGCTGGCGGAGGCCGGCGTCCTCGACGGGCGCCGGGCCACCGCCCACTGGCAGTGGGCGGACTCCTTCCGGGCCCGCTTCCCTTCCGTCCGCCTCGAAGCGGACGTGCTGTTCGTGGACGACGGCGACATCCTCACCGCCGCGGGGAGTGCGGCCGCGCTGGACCTCGGCCTGCATGTGGTCCGGCGCGACTACGGCGCGGAGATCGCCAACTCCGTGAGCCGGCGCCTGGTATTCGCCGCACACCGGGACGGCGGGCAGCGGCAGTTCGTGGAACGCCCCATGCCCGACCTGCCCGACGAGTCCCTGGCGCCCGTCCTCGCCTGGGCCCAGGAGCGGCTGGACTCCCCGCTGACGGTCCTGGACCTCGCGGCGCGCGCGTCGGTCAGCCCGGCGACACTGCACCGCCGCTTCCGGTCACAGCTGGGGACGACGCCACTGGCCTGGCTCACGGGCGAACGACTGGCCCTGGCCTGCCGGTTGATCGAGCGGGGCGAGTTCCGTTTCGAGATGGTCGCGCGGCGCAGCGGGCTCGGCACCGCCGCCAACTTGCGCGCGCTGATGCGGCGCGAGACCGGCATCACGCCGTCGGCGTACAAGCGTCGGTTCGGGCACGAGGGAGCGCGGCCATGAGGGCGGAACGGTCCGAGGGCGCAGGGCCATGGGGGCGGGACGGCGCGAGGCAGGGGGGCGCGGGGCCATAGGGGCGGGACGACGCCGGGGCGCAACCGCCCGCATGAGGTGAAGTGACAGCCCGCGCACCGGCTTTCCGCCGCAGACCCGCCACCTCACCCCAGCTATGATCCGACGGACCGTCAGGCACCGGCCTGTACGGGCCCGATGACGGTTCCGTCGTCGACCCTGAGCGATCCGTTCGCGGTCGACTCACCGGGGATCACACCCCCGGGGGCCCTCAGTGTGAAGCGCGCCTCGTCGGCCGAAGCGCCGCCGCCCCTGTTGGGAACCTGGATGTCGAAGTGGACCGGATGCCCCGGGCCGAACTTCACCGCCTTGTGCTGCGCGCCGTACTGTCCGGCGGTGACTCGGCTCGGCGAACCGTGGTGGTAGAACCGCACCTGAGTCGGCGACCCGGCCAGCTCGCACGCGTCATACCCCCGCGCGGCGGTCAGGGTGACGCGGTAGTGGCGGTGCCCCGAGGAAGCCGGGGCCGCCTTGATCTTCGCGATGTGGTTCGCCGGCCGGCATGCGGAGGGCGCTGTGCCACCGGCCGCCCCGGCCGTCGGCGAGGCCTGCGCCACTCCCCCTCCCACGGCACCCGCCAACACGGTGGCGACGGCGGTGGCGGCGATCTTCCGGACGATACGCATCACGCATACTCCGATCCTGATGGGCGGCCCCGGAGGGGGTCCGCCCGCACGTTGGTCAACTCCACTCCTCCCCTGTGGCGGCCGCCGCCAATGTCATAAATGCGTTACAACTACACCAAACAGCCGTTCCTCATGTCACGACATCGCGCGCCGCGCGGGTCGTGCGGGCCGAGGGACGAGGGCCGGGATTCGTGCGGCGGCGGGGCAGTCGATAAGGTGCCTGGTCACGACCGCACCCGTTCGATCCACGGGCCGGTCAGGGTTCTGCCGCAGTTCGTGGCACCACCGCGGCTGCGCTGCCGGCCCCTGCCTGCCCGGGACTTGGGATACGGGGGCGTCCTCACGGCGGGGCAGTCGGCCCCGGCCGACCGGTCAGGAGGAGCAGCGAGTGGCACAGATCATCGCCGAGGTCTCACGTACGTTCAACGAGTTTCTGCTCTTGCCGAACCGGACGCGCACCGACTGCTCGCCCGCGACGGTCGACCTGCGTACGCCCCTGGTGCGGCACCTCGTGGGCGAGCGGTCGGCGATCGAACTCGGCTCCCCCTTCACGTCGGCGATCATGCAGGCCGTCAGCACCCCGGAGCTCGCGATCGCCCTCGCGCGGGGCGGCGGCCTGAGCTTCCTGCACCACAACCAGTCGGTCCAGGACCAGGCCGCGGCCGTGCGGCAGGTGAAGAACTTCAAGGCGGGGTTCGTCACCAGCGACACCAACGTGCGCCCCGACGACAGCCTGAGCCACCTGAGCGCCGTCATGGAGCGCACCGGTCACAGCACCGCCGCGGTCACCCACGACGGCAGTGCCACCGGCCGCCTCCTCGGCCTGGTGACCTCCCGTGACTTCCACCCCCAGCGCCACGACCTCGACGGGCCGGTGGCCGGGCGGATGACCGCCATCGCCGAACTGCCGCACGCCGGGGCCGACATCACGCTCTCCGAGGCGAACGCCCGGCTGTGGGACCAGCGCCTCGACTGCCTCCCCGTGCTCGACGCCGAGGGCCGTCTGCAACACCTGGTGTTCCGCTCCGACTACACGGACAACAAGCGTTTCCCCAACCAGGCGGTGGACAGCGCCAAGCGCCTCCGCGTGGGCGCCGGCGTCAACACCCACGACTACCGGGAGCGGGTACCCGCCCTCCTGGAGGCGGGTGCGGACGCGCTGTGCTTCGACTCCTCCGACGGCTACAGCGACTGGCAGGCGCAGGCCCTCACCTGGGTGAAGAAGCACTACCCGGAGATCCCGACCGGCGGCGGCAACGTCGTGGACGGCCGGGCGTTCACCTTCCTCGCCGAGGCCGGCGCCGACTTCGTCAAGGTCGGTGTGGGCGGCGGCTCCATCTGCATCACCCGCGACCAGAAGGGCATCGGACGCGGCCAGGCCAGCGCCGTCCTCGACGTCGCCGCGGCCAGGGACGCCTTCCGCGACCGCACCGGCGCGTACGTGCCGATCTGCTCCGACGGCGGTCTGGTGCACGACTACCACGTGGCCCTCGCACTGGCCATGGGCGCCGACTTCGTCATGATGGGGCGCTACTTCGCCCGCTTCGACCAGGCGGCCGGCGCGAAGCTCCCCACCCGGGACGGCTTCGTGAAGGAATACTGGGGCGAGGGGTCCAACAGGGCCCGCAACTGGCAGCGTTACGGCCAGGGCAGTGAAGGACTGATCTTCGAGGAGGGTGTCGACGGTTACGTCCCCTACGCCGGCGACCTCAACGAGGGGCTCGCCCTGACGATCGCCAAACTCAGGACGACGATGGTCTCCTGCGGCTCCGCCACCCTCCCGGAGTTCCGGTCCACGGCCCGGCTGACCCTGGTGTCCGACCAGAGCTTCCAGGAGAGCCACGCCAACGTCACCCTCCGGGACGCACCGGCGACCATCGCCTGACAACTGTCAACGCCGGACGGTCAGTTGGCGCCGCGTTCCCATCGCGGGCGGGACTGCGGCGCCCCGCCTCCCGCCGTCCGTCACCTGTCGTCCGTCACCTCGAACCACCTACTCCGAAGGGCTCACACGATCATGGCAACAAGGCCTGTCACCGACCACCGGGTTCGCGTACAAGGTGTTCCGGTGGACGGTGTCTATCCAGAGCGGGCTCCCGAGGCGGCGCGGGGGCAGGTCCTCCGCATCACCGTGGCCGGCGAGGACATCCTGCACCGCCCCTGCAAGCCGGCCTCGTCCGAGTTCGGCACTCCGTGGCTGTCCCAGCTGATCGACGACATGTTCATCACCATGTACGTCGCCGAGGGCGCGGGCCTTGCCGCCAACCAAGTCGACGTCGATCTGCGCCTGTTCGTCTACGACTGCTACGACGACCATGACGTGCGGCATGTCGGCCACGTGCTCAACCCGGTCATCGACCCGGTGGCGCCGGACCAGCGCCGCCTGCTGGACGCGGGCGAGGGGTGCCTGTCCGTACCGGGCCCGAGCTTCGATGTGCACCGCGAGGAAAGGGCCGTGGTGCGCGGCCTGGACAAGGAGGGGAAGGAGGTCGTGATCGAGGGCACCGGATACTTCGCGCGCTGCCTCCTCCACGAGACCGACCACCTCAACGGGCTGCTCTACGTCGACCGCCTGACGAAGCGTCAGCGACGGTCCGTCCTGCGGGAGATGGACGACGTCAAGGAGGCCGTCTTCGCCCGGCGCGTCGAGCGGACCAGGGCGCTCGGGGCTGTGGCGAAGGAGCAGTAGAGAACACTCCGAGCGGGCGGTCCGGTGCCGTATCAGCGCAGGTGAGCGGGCGTCAGGGGGCGTTGTCAGTGCCTCCGTCCATGCGAGGTCCGCAGGCCCTCCGTGGCCGGAACGCCATGCTGTCGAAATGCGGGTCAGCGCTCCCGGGCAGGGCGCTGTGCGGTGACCGTGTAGTAGTCGAGGCTGCCCTCACGGAAGGCCCGCAGGAAGTTGCGCGGCCAGGTGCCGGGCTCCCACATGGCCGACAGCCAGCGGTCCCAGCCGGGCCATACCGACTCGCCGATGGAAGCGGCGTGCACGGAGGTGAGGCCGGCTCCTTCCAGGCTTCCCACCAGTTCCGGCACGGTGTGGGCGACGTCGAGGCCGGTGGCGAACGTATCGAGCAGCTCGGCCAGCCGGCCCGGCCGGGCGGGATCCCCGTCGGGCACGAAGAAGCTCGCGACGACCGCACGGCCGCCGGGCCGCAGTACCCGTGCCGCCTCCCGGGCGAACGCGCCGAGGTCGCGGAAGTGCTGAGCGGCTTCGATGCTGTAGAGGCAGTCGAACGCGCCGTCGTCGAACGGCATGGACTCGGCGGCCCCGCGCGCGAACCGCAGCCGGTCGGGGCTCCGGCCCAGGAGGCCGGAGTTGCGCCGCTCGGCCCGCGCGAGCTGCTCCGGGTGGATGTCCATGCCGGTGACATGCGCGAAGCCGTACTCCTCGACTGCCACCGCGGCGCCCGCACCCAGCCCGCAGCCCACTTCCAGGGCGCGCAGTCCCCCGGTGGGTGCCAGCGTGGCAAGCACCTGGCGGTACATGTCGTGCTGGCTCCTGACCCGGTCGGCCTCCTCCAGGGGCCGGTCCAGGTCGGTGTCCCGCCAGTAGCCGAAGTTGATGAAGCCCCCGCCGAACAGCGGCATCGACCCGAGATCGGACGGGCCGTACGCCTCCTGCACCGCGGGGAACATGGCGGGCCCCCGCGCGGAACCTTGCGCCATCTACGCCACCTCCGTGAGGGAAAGCCCGCCCGCCTCGACGCAGCGTGACATCCGGGCTCAACTCGCTTACGGACCAAGGCTATCGGCATCACCCTCGCGGGCCCCGCGCGATGATCCGGGCCGCGGCGAACTCCTCACGGGACGCCTGTTCGTCCGCTTCGAGATAGCCGTACGCGTCGTCGCCGATCGGTATGCGCAGCGGCGTGGGGCCCTCGGCGGTGACGATGTCGAGGACTCGCGCCGCGAAATCCCCGGGGCGTCCGGTGTCGGGGTTGTCCACCAGGCCACGGGTCCCTTCGAGCATCTCTCGGTTGGTGCCGTCGTACGCCGGGATCCGTCGGCGGGCCTCGGCCAGGGAGGTTCCGTATCGCGTGGCGAACATGCCCGGTTCCAGGACGGTGACGCGGATGTTGTGCGGGGCGGCCTCGATGGCCAGGGCCTGGCTCATGCCTTCGAGCGCGTGCTTGCCGGCGACGTAGGCGGCCAGACCCGGGAAGGCGATGCGGCCGACCACGGAGGAGATGTTGAGGATGTGGCCGTGCCCCTGGGCCCGCATCAGCGGCAGGACGCGCCGGGTGAGTCTCCAGGGGCCGACGAGCAGGGTCTCCAGCTGGTCGCGCAGCTCGGCGTCCGAGACCTCCTCGACCGCGCCGAAGAGTCCCACGGCGGCGTTGTTCACCAGGACGTCGATGCCGCCGAGACGGTCGACGGCGGTGCGTACGGCCTCGTCGCAGGACGTCGCGTCGCGCAGTTCGAGCGGCACCGGGACGATGCGGCCCGGCCAGGCGGCGGCCAGTTCCGCCAGGTCGGCGGTCTTCCGAGCCGTGACCGCCAAGTCGTCCCCGGCCTCGGCCGCGGCGGCGGCCAGGGCACGCCCCAGGCCCGAGGAGCAGCCCGTGATCAGCCAACGTCGTCCCATTGTTCCCCCGTGAAATGCGAGTTGCTCATGCTGACCGTGGTGCCCGCCCTGGTGTGAGGTGCGTGGCGAGCGGGAGGCCCGTCGCGTCGGCGGCGTGGCACGGGAACGCGTGGCCCGGAAGGGCGAGGCGTGGAGGGGCGGGGCATCGGCAGGGCGCCCTGCCCTGCCGAGCCGCGCCGTGTGATGTCACGTCATGTCACGTCGTCGACGAACGCTTCGCGCGTCGTCGCGCTGGTCCTGTGCTCGCTGCTCGTGCCGTCGCGTGATCGCACGCGTCCGGCGGCGGTGGGCGTACCTGTGCGGGCTCTCGGCCGCCGGGTTCGCGGCCGATCGGGTGGTGGCGGCAATTCATCGTCGCGGCGAAGGCGGCTCGCCGTCATCCCTCCTGCGGGGGCACGCGCGGGCGCGTGGACGCACATCCGGCGCGCGCCCGGGGCGACAACGCCTGGGGCCATTCGCGTACATGCCGGTGCGGTAGTCGTCGCCGACCCCTTCTCCACCCGTTCGGCCGAGCAGCGGCCACGGGTCTCGGGCGACGCCTGGGGCGGGTTGAACAGCACGCCGGTCTCGGGCCGGGCGCAGGGGAACCCCAGGTCCGCTCAGCGCCGGAGGAGGCCGCGGCGGGACCGGACGGTGTTCGCCGAAGCCGTCGGAGGCGGGCCGCGGCATGCCCGGCCCCGCTCGACAGGAATGGCGAGTGCGGCGTTTGTCCGCTGTCCTGAAACCGGATGTGTGCAGCAGACAGCACACAGTGACTGCCGCAGTGATCTTTATAGGAGCCTCGGCAAAGGAAGCGTTCCATGGCATCTGACCAAAGCCCCATACCGGACGAAAAAGATCCGACAAGTCCGGACGAAAAGGCCCGCCGCACCCTGCTCCGCGCAGTGGCCCTGTCCCGGCCTCTGGACGAGGTGGCCTCCCTGGCACATCTCCTCAACCAGACCGGCGAACAACCGCGCCCGGGCGACGAGGCCCTGCACCTGGCTGCCGTGTCTCGCCCCCTGGACGAAGTCCGTCAGCTGATCTCCCTCCTCAAGAAGCCCCCGCACACGGACGACGAGGCGGACACGGCTCTGCGCGCCGTCGCGGCGGAACGGCCCATCGAAGACGTGGCCGCTCTGATCGCCGACTGCCACCCGGACGCGAACGCCCCCCGGGAAGAGCCCCGACCGTCTCAGGAGACGGCTCTGGTCCCCTTCGGACCGGAGGCCCTGGCGCCCCCGGTCCCGGACACGGTCCCGGCGATGCCGGCGGTGCCGGCGGGGCCGACCTCGGCGCCGATGCCGATGGCGGCCGCGGCCGTCATGCCGCAGCCGCCGTCCGCCGCCCCGGTCAATGGCGACCAGGGCAACGACGGGCCGGTCGAGAACGGCCGGTTCCCGGCCGAGAACCAGGCGGCCCCCATCGCACCGGTCGAAAGCGGGCCGGTCGAGAACGGGCCGGCGCCCGAAGCGGGCGCCGCGACGGCGGGAGCCGCGCGAGCACCGGCACTTCGGTCCGTGCTCCGCTGGCCGGCGGCGGCCGCCCTGCTCGTGATCGGCGTGCTCCACCTGCCGCACGACATCATGGCCGTCCACGCCGGAAACAGGACCGCCACCGCGTCCATGGTCATCGCGGCCATCTGCCTGACCCTGGCGTGCCTGCTCCCCCTGTACGACACGGTCTGGGCCTGGGCGCTCGGCGCCGGCGCCGCCGTCGCCACCGCGGCGGTCCATTCCGTGGGCGCGGGGTTCAAGTCGGTGCACCTGCTCAGGGACAGCCTGGGCAGCACGTTCACCGGCGCGACCACGCTCGCCGTGCTCTGCGCCGTGGCCGCCGCCGCACTGGCGGCGACGGTACTGCTGCGCAAGCCCGCACAGCAGCGGGCGGCGGACAAGGTCTGACCGAGCAACCGCTGTCTCAAGGGGCCCGGATCCACAGAGGCATCCGGGCCCCTTTCGGCATGCCCCGGGGCCACTTGTGACACTCCCGTGACCGGAATTATGGCCTCCACCACATCCGCGCGATGCCCGCCCTGATGAGGTGATCGCATGCGAAGACCAGCCTCACTCGTGCCGGTGCTCACCGCGGCCGCCCTGCTGCTCACGGCCTGCGGAACGGAACGCGCGGATTCCGGGCACAGCGGCACGGACGCGGCCGGGCCGTCGTCCCCCACGCCCATGAACGACCCGGGCAAGGACGGCGTACGGATCACGTCGCTGACCCTGCCGCCGGCCTCCCCCTCCCCCTCGCCCAAACGCAGCTTCGCCGTCTCGGCCGAGGGCCTTCCGACGCACGCGGACTCGGGGATCGTCGCCGCCTACGAGGTGACGAACACCGGCACCAAGGCCCTGACCTATTCGGTCGTCATCACCTTCATGAGCACTTCCGGCGGGGCCATGGCCAACCAGACCGCGACCGTACGCGACGTCGGTCCCGGCAAGACGGTGCGCGGCACGGTCCGGGCCGGGGAACTGGCGCCCGGTTCCCAGCGGGTGACGCGGGCCAAGGTCCTCGAAGTGAACAAGGTCCCCGCCGGCGAGGCCCCTGCTCCTGCGGGCACGTGCCCCGCCTCCGGCATCCGCGTCAGCGCCGACGACGGCGACGCGGCCATGGGACTGCGCGTCGTGGGTCTGCACCTCGACAACTGCGGCAAGCGCGACTACGCCATCGAGGGCTACCCCCAGTTGCAACTCCTGGACGACGACCTGAACCCCGTCACCGGCATCAAGATCCTCCACGGCAGCGGCGACATCACCACCGGAGCCGGACCCGACGAACAGCCCCGCCCGATCACGCTCAAGCCCGGCGAGTCGGCCCAGGCCGGCCTGGTCTGGCGCAACACCACGCAAGCCGGCACCGCGGCGAACATTCCGTACGTACGCGTCCACGCGAAGCCCGGCGCGGCCCCGGTGACCGTCACCCCCCACCTCGATCTCGGAACCACCGGTCAACTGGGCGTCAGGCCCTGGAAGAAGACCCAGCGCTAGACAGCACGGGGCGGCGTTCGGCGCGGGCGGCCCGGGCGGCACACTGGGGGTCATGGATCATGTGCAGACCGCCAGTGAACTGGTCAACAGTCGGTTTCCCGAGGCGCGGGCCGCCTTTCTGGCCGGCAGCGTGCTCACGCGGCGCCGCACCGCCACCTCGGACCTCGACATCGTGGTGCTGCTGGACGGGCCGCCCGCGCCGTTCCGGGAGAGTCTCGTCCACAACGACTGGCCGGTGGAGCTGTTCGTCCAGACCGAGGCCGACTGGCGGTCGTTCGCCGAGCGGGAGACGGCCGCCCGGCAGTCGCCCCTGCTGGCCATGTGCGCGGAAGGCCTGCTGCTGACCGACAGGGACGGCCTCGGCGCCACGCTCCAGGCGGAATCCCGGCGACGACTCGCGGCGGGCCCCCCGCCCCTGTCGGCCACCGAGTGCGAGGACCGGCGGTACGCGCTCACGGACACCCTCGACGACTTCCGTGGCTGCACCGACCCGCTGGAGCGCACCTACCTGGTGGCTGCGCTGCTCCGGGGCGCATCCGAACTCGCCCTGCTCACCGGCGGACACTGGCTGGGCGCCGCGAAATGGCTCTCCCGGCGCCTCGCCGCGGCCGACCCCGAGCTGCACCGCCGGCTGACCGGGGCAGCAGCCTCCGCCATCGCCGACCGCCCCGGCGGGTCAGCGGAGTTCGCGGAAGCCGTGCACGGCGTTCTCCAGCAGGCCGGCGGACCGATCTGGGCCGGTTACCGCCGGGGGAAGGTGAGTTGAGGCCGGCCGCCCGGGACCCGACCCGCCGGCCGCCAGTTCCCCGCGACGGTGGAGACGACGCCTCCGGTCCGACGCTCCCCGCCTCGGGACCCCCCGCGTGCTTCGTCCCGGCATGCGGTGGCCGGGTGGGCGAGCCAGGGTGGAGGCATGAGCGAACCGCCCATCATCGTGCACCGGCCACTCGGGCGCGGTGGCCGCCATGTCAGCGCGCTCGGCCAGGACATCGGTGTCGCCTATTCCGACCTGGACGTCATCGAGTTCCTGCGGCAGTCGGGGATCGACGAGACCGACGCGGAGGCGATGGTCGACGGGGACTCCCCCGAGATCGAATGGCAGGGCGCCCCGGCTCACCAGTACGGAGCGGCTTGACGGGTTGGGTTCGGCATCGGCGCGGACGGTCGTTCAGGCCAGGGGCGGGCCTCCGATCGGCGCCCAGGGTGACCAGTTGCCGCTCGGCGCCAGCTGGTAGCGGCCGTTCAGGGGGCCGGTGGGGGTCCCGGCGATGATCTCGGTACGGCCGTCGGCGTTGGTGCCGAACCCGGTGCCGGTGGCGCCCGGCCCGAAGCTCTCCCACGCCGACCAGCCGGAGCCGTTCTCCCAGCGGTGTGCCGTGCCCGCAGGGCCGGTGGCGAAGACCTCCATCCGGCCGTCGGCGTTCCGCCCGAGATGGACCCGCGCGCTCGCCGGCCCGCCGAAGGCGCCCCAAGCGGACCAGGCGCCCGAGGGCTCGGCCTGGACCCTGCGCCACAGGCCCGTCGATCCCCCGGCCACCAGGTCGAGCGCGCCGTCCGGGCGTCGGTTGAGCGCCAGGTGCGTGACGCCCGGCACGGTGCCGAACTGCTCGAACCCGGGGGTCCAGCCGCCGCTGGGCAGTGCCTGCACGCGCCGGTACACCGTGTCGCCTGCCGCTGCGACGACCTCGATCCGGCCGCTCGCGTCGCGGCCGGTGGCGATCACCGGGTCGGCCGGACCGCCGAAGGCCTCCCACCCGGCCCAGGTGCCGTTCGGCGTGGTCTGCCAGCGGTGGTAGACGCCCTGGGGTCCGGCGGCGAAGAGTTCAAGACGGCCGTCCGCGTTCTGTGCCACGGTCAGATCGTGCGCGGCGGTGCCGAAGTTCTCCCAGCCCTGCCACACGTTCGGCGCCGACTGCGCACGGCGGTCCACCCGGCCCTCGCCGGACGCGAAGAGTTCGAGCCGTCCGTCGAGGTCGCGTGCCACGGCCAGGTTCGCCGATTTCGGGCCTCCGAACGGATACCAGTCGGACCAGGGCCCGTCGCGTACGGTCTGGTACCGCCCCCACACCTGGTCCGGGCCGCCGGCGAACGCCTCCTGCCGGCCGTCGGCGCCGGACACGATCACCACCCGCTCCCCGGGGTCCGAGCTCGCCTCGACCGCGTACTGCCCGCTGCCGTTGGTGAAGTCGAGGCCGGCCAGCCACACCCCGCGCTGGCCCCAGCCGGCATGGCTGATCCACCACCGCCCCTCGGCGCTGATCACCTCGGCGGCGTGGCTGAACACATGGCCGCAGAGCTGGTCGGCGGAGAAGCGCAGGGGATCGGACCCGCAGAACACATCGGTGCCGGCGTACCCGCCGCGCGGCCCGAGGAACAGATGCCAGGTGCCCGCCGCGAACACCACGAACGGCGACTCGGTGTTGCCCGCGCCCTGTCCGCTGCTGGGGTCGGTGAAGGCGATCGACCGGTTGCTCCAGTGCACGAGGTCCGTGCTGGAGCGACAGGCCACCACATGATGTCCGCCGCCGGGGTCGGTGGTCGCGGTGTAGTACATGACCCACTGGTCCCCGACCCGGGCCACCATGGGGTCGCGCGCCTCGTACCCGTCATGGAACAGCGGGCCGCCCGGGTGGCGGGTCCAGGTGTACAGATCGGTCGAAGTGGCCATGCTGAGCGCGGAGTTGGCGGGGTCGGCCCCGCCTGCCGCGTAGAACATGTAGTACGTCGAACCGTCCTTGATCACATGAGGTGCCCACAGATGGGTCTCGCCCAGGGCGGGATCGGCGGTCAGGGCCGGCGGTCGCTTCGTCCAGGGGCCGTGCGGGCTCGGCGCGGTGGCGTGCGCGAAGGTGGTCTCGTCCTGGTCGTCGGCCGGCTCGGCGTGCGTGATGCCGAACAGGTGCCAGAGGCCCTGGGCGTCCTGTACGAAGGTGTGGTCGTTGAGGTACCAGGGCGTCGCTTCGCCCGCGCTCGGGTCGTAGACCCGCACGAACGGCGCGGCTCCCACCCGGCCGGGCCCCGCCGCCGCGAGCGCCGGACCGGTCACGGCGGGCAGGGCCGCCGCCACCAGCAGTACGAGGGTGAGCACGGCCCACCACACTCGGGAACTACGCACGACGCATCCGCTTCCGGTCGACAGGGCTGGACGTGGACCTTCCGCGACGCCGGTTCACTCGACGCCGACGAGCGCGGAAGTTCCTTGGGGGAAGGGCTAGTTGACCGCAGGACCCGAGTCGTTCAGATACCCCCACTCCGACCACGTGGAGAAGCCGGTCTGCCAGCGGTGATAGACGCCGGCGTGGCTGGTGCCGAACAGTTCGATGCGGCCGTCGGCATTGTTGGCCGCGCCGATCTCGGTGCCGCCGGTGCCGAAGTTCTCCCAGGCGGAATACGGCTCGTTCGGGCCGGTCTGCCAGGAGTGGCTCGCGGTGTCGGCGTTGATGGCGAACACCTCGACCCGGCCGTCGACCGACCGCGAGGTGGTGAGTTCGGCAGAGGGAATCCCGCCCGTGCCCGTCCACTCCGACCAGGCGGTCGGGCTGGTCTGCCAGCGGTGGAACACACCGGTGGCGTTGGAGGCGAAGACCTCCAGGCGTCCGTCGGTGTTGTGGTTGACGGCCAGGTCGTGGCCGCCGGTGCCGAAGTTCTCCCAGGAGGACCAGCCGGCGTTGACACCGGTCTGCCACAGATGCCCGAACGTGCTGTCCGAGAGCGCGAACACCTCAAGGCGCCCGTCGGGAGCGTTCTCCATCGCGAGCCGCGAGTTGGCCGGGCCGCCGGCCACGCCTTCCCAGGCCGCCCAACCGCCGCTGGGCGCCGACTGCCAACGGTGGAACACCCCGGTCGCGTTGGAGGCGAACACCTCGATACGGCCGTCGGCGTTGCTGCCGGCCGCCAGCCGGTAGCCACCCGTGCCGAAGTTCTCCCAGCCCGACCAGCTCGCGCTCGGGCCCGTCTGCCACATGTGGTCGAGCGTGCTGTCCGACAGCGCGAACAGTTCGAGCCGGCCGTCCGCGTTCGGCGCCAACGCCAGCTGCGCGTTGCGCGGGCCGCCCTCCAGGCGCCAGGTGGACCAGCCGCCGTTCACCGCCGTCTGCCACGCGTGCCACACCCCGTCGGCGCCGGCCGCGAAGCTCTCCAGACGGCCGTCCGAGGAACGGCCCGACACCACCCGGCCCGAGGCGTACGGGTGTGGCCGGGTCGCGGACTCGTCGATGATGTTGAGGTACCTCAGCGCCCTGTAGTCACCGTTGGGGTGGCCGTCGAGGCTGGCGTTGTTGATGTTGGCGTAGAAGTGGCCGGGCGGCGCGACGCCGCTGCTGCCCCCGCCGAAGCTGTAGTAGGAGAACCCGCCGTGGTCGTCCGTCCACTCGTGGAAGATCAGGACGTGGTCGTAGAACGAGTTGAGCACGTCCCCCGCGCGCAGCTCGTCGCGGCCGATCTCGCGGGAGAATCCGGGCAGCCCCTGGGTGCTGGGGTTGGCATCGAGGTGCCACGCCATGGAGACGTAACCCGAGCAGTCCGTACGGTAGTTGTAGTCACCGCCGGGCCCGGGATAGGACCCCTTCTGGTTGTACGAGGGCGCTTGGTCCACCCAGTTCTGGGCCCGCCAGATGACCTCGCTGCGAGTGATCCGGCCGCCCCGGTCGGACGAGTCGGCCGCTTTGGCGGCGGCGGGTGTGGTCACGCTCAGCGCGACCACACCCGCCATGAAGAGCAGAAGCAGTCTGCCGAGCCATGGTCTGAAAGGCGTCATCGAAACCCTCCCCGTTCGTCGGCGACCGACGGTAGGGAGGACCGATGAAATCCGGATGGAACAGGTGGGCGGCGCCGGTCGCCGTCACCCATGAAATGCTGGGGAGCGCTCCGCACGGAGCGCTGATCGCGTGGCCGACGCCGCTTCCTTCGCAACGGCCGCGCTCACCAACGCACTTGAGCATGGGGGAACGGATGAGCGGGGCGGCGGCCGTCGGTACGTCGGCGGGTACGGGGCGTCGATACGTCGCGGCGGTGATCGACGGGCTGCTCGCGCTCGGCTGCGGCCTCGCGATGGCGACCGGCTATGTACTCACCCGCGACAGCATGCCCGGCGGGCCCGGCCCGAACGCTCCGGGCCTGGGCATCAGCTTCGCGGCCGGCCTGTTCGGCTGGTCGTTCCTCAACCACGTGCCCCTCACCGTCGCCACCCGCGCGAGTGCGGGCAAGGCCCTGGCAGGCATCCGTGTCGTACGCGCCGCGGACGGCGGCCGCCCCCGGCCGCACCAGGCGCTGCTGCGCTGGCTGGGCGGCCTGGCGTGGGGGCTGGTCGTGCTTCCCGCCGCATACGTCCTCGGCGGCAGCGATGCCGACCCCCAGGACTTCGCCGGGCTGCGCCTGACCCGCCCCGAGTAGAGCGAATCCGCACGGGGAAGCCGCCTCGGTGCCGCGCGGTCAGGCGCACGCCGTCGTGCGAGGTGATGACTTCAGCCCGGCCACGTGCCTGTCACGCGCCGCGTCGCGGTGGCTCCCGCGCGGTCGACGGCGGCCCTGACACCCGCGAGGATCGCGCCCTGCAGGGCCGCAGCGAGCAGCACCGCCTGCCAGGTGCGGTCCTCGTCGGTGGCGCCGGGGGTTTCCTCCTCGTCGTCGATCAGGCGCCAGGCCCGCCGGAAGAGACGCTCGGCGAGAACGCCGCTGAGGATGCCGAGGGTGAGGCCCACCGGTTTGTAGGCGATCTTCACCGCGTTCATGAGCGCCTCCGATCGCGGCGGCGCAGCAGCAACCAGCCGGCGGCCGTCGCCCCCGCCACCGCGAACAGCACGGTCGAGTGCTGACGGGCGGAGCGGGCGCCCCGCCCGGCCAGGTCACGCACCGGTGCGGGCGCCGCGGGCAGCTTGTCCTGCACCACGTGTGCCGCGGTCCTGACCTCGTCGGTCAGCTCGGCCACCCGGGTGCCCACCTGCTCCTTGAGTTCACTCGCCCGGTCGTGCGCGCGTGCCTTGACGTCGGCCTTGGCGGCCAACGCCTCGACGGTGCGGCCGAGTTCGTGGCGCGCCTGCTCGACCTCGTGGCCGAGCTGCTCGGGGCCCGAACCGCTGGAACCGGGTTGGGGGGTCTGGGTCATCGCCGTGCACTCTCCTTGATCTCCGCCACGTCCGACTTGACGCTCTCGACGGTCTGCCGGGGCGCGGGCGGCCCGCCCCGGGTGACCTCCTTCTTGCCGCTCAGGGCGAGGGCTGCCGTGATCAGCCCCAGCGCGACGGTCACGATCAGCGCGGCGCTCCAGGCGGGCAGCGGGACGGCGAGGGCGCAGATGGCCGTGATGACCAGCGCCTGGAGCGTCAGGAACCCGGTCAGGCCGGCCCCTCCGAACAGGCCGCCGCCTTTGCCGTACCGCTTGCCCTTCTCCTTCAACTCGGCCTGTGCCAGGCGCATTTCGGCCCGCACCAGCTCGGTGAGCTGATGCGAGGCACGCTGGACCAGTTCCTGTACCGGCTCGGACGAGCCGTCCGCACTGTGCCGGGACGGTGGGGTGGTCATGGGGTATCGCCTCCTGATTCCTCGGCCCTGCGACGCGTACCCGGCTGCGGGCATGCCATCCGGGACAGTGCGCGACGAGCCGCGTCCGGGCCGGGACGACCACCGTGGCCGACGTGCACTCATGCGTAAGACGTGTACTCATGCGTCACTCGGGTACGCGGCTCGGCACCGCAGACGAACACGGCGAAAGGAGTCGCATTCATGTCGAAGGTCGCGAAGGTCGAGGAGTCCGTCGAAGTCGCCGTCCCGGTCGGCGTCGCGTACAACCAGTGGACGCAGTTCGAGGAGTTCCCGCTGTTCATGGCGGGCGTGGAGCGCATCGAGCAGCGGACCCCGAAGCTCACCCACTGGGTGACGAAGGTCGATGGTGTGTCACGGGAGTTCGACGCCAAGGTCGTCGAGCAGATCCCCGATGAGCGCGTGGCCTGGACCACGGTCGACGGCGAGGTCCATCAGGCGGGTGTGGTGACCTTCCACCGCCTGGACGACCGGAACACGAAGGTGATGCTGCAACTGGAGCACGAGCCTCACGGCCCGGTCGAGAACGCGGCCGAGAAGCTCGGTCTGGTCAAGCGCCAGATCACGCAGGACCTGAAGCGGTTCAAGACGTTCATCGAGAGCCGTGGCGTGGAGACCGGAGCCTGGCGCGGGCAGGTGTGAGCCGGCGGACGGCGGGGGTGGCGGACGCTCCCGCCTCCCCCGCCTCTCTCAACGCTTCGGGCCCCCGACGCCCACGAAACGAACTGCGCCCCACGAGCAGTGCCTCACGAGCCGCCCGCGCTCAGGCGCCCCAGGACGTGGAGGTGTTCCAGTGCCGCGCGCACCACGCCGCGTTCCTGTCGGCCGAGCCACCGGCCCACCTCGTGCCCGACGGCGTGGAGCGCCCTGGCCTGGGCCGGGTGCAGATCGGCCGTGGGCCGTGCGAGGTGGGCCGACACGACACCGACACAGGTGCCGTCCTCGTCCACGAGCGGAATGCTGTGACAGGCGCGGCTGCCGGCCAGCAGGATGGCCCGGCGGTCCGGGTCACTGAAGAGCGGGTCGGTGGCCACGTCGTGGACGGTGGTGAGTTCGGTGCCCGCGGCCGCTCGGGCGCAGGACGTGGTGCCGGCGCCGACCACGGCGAAGTGCTCGACGAACCGTGCGTCAAGACCGGTGTGCCGCACGATGCGCAGCTCGTCGGCGGCCGGGTCCGCGATCTGGACGTTGCCCATGTCCGCGCCGACGATGGCCAGCGTCTGGGAAAGCACGTCACGCAGCACCGTGCCGCGGTCGACGTCGTCGGTGACGGCGAGCCCGATGGATTCGAGCGACGGGGGCGTCTGGGGCAAGGGGCCGGGAAACCAGGGGCTGCCACGGCCCTCGGGTCTTGGGCTTCGGACGACCGCCTCGGCGAGCACGCGGAGTTTCACGTTGTGGTGCTGCGAGGCGATCCGCAGCAGGGCGAAGGCGGCCTCGGCGTCCGGCAGCCGATAGCGCTCCTGCAGGATTCCCTGGGCGTGCGAGATCAGCGGCCGGGTGCGGGCCTGCGCCCTCAGATGATGTGCTTCCTCGCGCAGCCGCGCGATTTCCTCTCGTAGGACGGCCACATCCCGGATGTCGGGAGCGGGGTTGTCCGTCATGCGGGGTCCTTCCGAATGATGGCCGGCGCGGGCCGGCTGCGCCCCAACTGCTCTGTCGAAGCCCGCGTCTTGCACACCACACGTGTCCTTCTGGCGGGAACGTACGGCCTTCAGGCGCTGACGGCGCTCACCACGGAGTCGTCGAAGGTGCGCGCTCCGGGCAGCCGGTGCCGGGCGGCGATCACGGCGGCGTCGATGTCCCGCGTCCCCGTGGACACGCACAGGGTGTACGTCACGTCGGCCAGACGACGGCGCGTCGCCTCTCTTCCCTCCTTCGCGTCGAGGGCGCTGAGCGCGGTGTATTCGTCGAGGAGCTCTCGCAGCACTGCGGGGTGGGCCATCAGCATGGGGGGACCTCCGGTCGGTACGGTCTGGACACGCTTTCTGCTGCCCCCGGTCACGATTCCTACACCCCCCGCCCGGCCTCGCCGAGCGGCGCGGGGGGATAGGGAAACCCCTCTCCCTCGCCCCAGTGCCTGGCTGCCGCGTGCGCCGTCGCGGACACTCGTGCGTCGGCGCGGTTCCTGCCACGAGCGGCGTCGACAGCACCCCCGTACCTGTCCGCTGCTTCCCCAACTGCCTTGCGCAGCAACGGCGGACACCCCCTGCCCGAGGTGAAAGGAACCCCCACTCCTATGGAGATACCAAGAGCCGCGAGACTCCTGACGGTCGCGCTGGCCTGTGTGTCCGCATCCGCCATCGCGCTGCCCGCCGCCACCGCGGCGCCGACGCCGCACCCCGCGCCGACCGCCGGCCCCGGCGCCTTCGCCGCGGCCCCGTACACGGCCGACCCAACTCCCGCCGTTCGCGGCCGTGTCGTGGACGCCGCCCAGAAGGCGCTCGGCGCGCACGCCGGTGCCGCCCACAAGGCCGACGGCGACTCCTTCTCGGTCCGCAACCTGGTGGTCGACCGGGACGGCTCCGCCGCCGTCCGCTTCGACCGCACGTACAAGGGGCTTCCCACGTACGGCGGCGATGTCATCGTGCACCTGAGGAAGGACGGCACCTACCAGTCGCTCGCGACCGGTTCGGAGACCTCGGGGGCGGTCTCCACCGAGCCCCAACTGGCCGCCGCCGACGCCGTGAAGGCGTCGAGGGGTGCCTTCGAGGGGCACATCGACTCGGTCTCCGCCTCGCACCTCGCGGTGCGGATGGCGGGCACCGACGCCACTCTGGTCTGGGAGACCGTCGTCAACGGCACCCGGCCGGACCTGACCCCCAGCCGCCTGCACGTCCTGGTGGACGCCCGCACCGGCAAGGTCGTGCGGACCAATGACGAGGTGAGCACGTTCGCGGCCGAGGGGGCCGCGAACGCCGGCACCTCGAAGGTCGGTGCGGCGGCACAGGCCGCCGCACCGACGGTCGCCGGCACCGGACAGACGATCTACAGCGGCAGGGTCTCCCTCGACGTCACCCAGAGCGGCAGCGGGTACTCGATGACGGACCCCTCGCACGGCAACGGGTACACCACCAACCTCAACCACGCCACCAGCGGCACCGGTTCGGTCTTCACCAGCTCGACCGGCACCTTCGGAAACGGCTCCACCAGTGACCCCGCGTCCGCCGGGGCGGATGCCCACTACGGTGCGGCGGAGACGTTCGACTACTACAAGAACGTCCAGGGCCGCAACGGCATCTTCGGCGACGGCCGGGGCGTGCCGTCGCGGACGCACTACGGCAACGCGTACGTGAACGCGTTCTGGGACGGCACCCAGATGACCTACGGCGACGGCCAGTCCAACGCGCGCCCGCTGGTCGAACTCGACGTCGCCGGGCACGAGATGAGCCACGGCGTGAGCGGGGCCCTGACCGGCTGGGACGAGACCGGCGAGACCGGCGGCATGAACGAGGGCACCAGCGACATCTTCGGCACGATGGTCGAGTTCTACGCCAACAACCCCGTCGACAAGCCCGACTACACCATGGGCGAGCTCATCAACATCAACGGCGACAACAAGCCGCTGCGTTACATGTACAACCCCTCCCTCGACGGCCAGTCCCCCAACTGCTGGAACAGCGGCAACGGCAGCCTGGACCCGCACTACTCGATGGGCCCGCTGAACCACTGGTTCTTCCTCGCGGCCGTCGGCAGCGGCGACCACGGCTACGGCAACAGCCCCACCTGCAACAGCTCCACGGTCACCGGCATCGGCAACGACAAGGCCGCCAAGATCTGGTACAAGGCGCTGGCCTCCTACGCCAACAGCAGTGAGAACTACCACCAGGCCCGCACCGACTCGCTGAAGGCCGCCGCCGACCTGTACGGCGCGCACTGCACCGAGTACAACACCATCGACGCCGCCTGGGCCGCGGTCAGCGTCACCGGGACCGACCCCGTACCCGGCAGCTGCAACAGCCAGCCGGGCGCCCCCTCGGTGACCAACCCCGGCAACCAGACCGGCACCGTCGGCACCGCCGCCTCCTTGCAGATCCAGGCGAGCGACCCCGGTGGCGAGACGCTCACCTACAGCGCGACCGGTCTGCCGGCCGGCCTGTCGGTCAACTCCTCCACCGGTCTCGTCTCCGGTACGCCGACCACGGCGGGCACCTACAGCGTGACGGTCACGGCGAAGAACACCGACAACGCCACCGGCACGGCCTCCTTCACGTGGACCATCAGCGGCGGCGGCAACCCGCCGCAGGGCTGCGGCAGCATCCCGGCCTGGAGCGCGTCCACCAGCTATGTGCCGGGCGACCAGGTCGCGTACAACGGACACAAGTGGTCCTCGCAGTGGTACTCGACCGGCGCCGAGCCGGGCGCACCCGGCTCCTGGGCCGTCTGGAAGGACGGGGGCGCCTGCTGAGCCACCCCGCCGAGCGATAGCAACTCCCTTGCCCGAACGGGCCGTTGGTCTTTAGACCGGCGGCCCGGTCGGCATGTCGGCGGGCAGCCGGCCCACCCCTCAACAGCGGTCGCCGGCTCCTTGATTGGTCTCGACCTTTGGTCTTGACCTTTCATCCGGGGCGGTCCTACATTCGGCGCGGCACCATCAATGCCTGGTTCGTGACCGATGTCTGAGGCGTGAACGAGGCCGCGCGACGAGGCTGCGCCCGGAGGGGCTTGTGATGACCGAGCCGACCACCCTGCCGACAGGCACCCGCCGCCTCGCCGTCGAGCGCGGCACCCTTCGCGACACCGCACGGGCCCATCTGGCCCGTGGCGGCGGTGTGCTCCTCACCGGACCGGCGGGGATCGGCAGAACCACGGTGATGTCCCAACTGGCCCAGGACCTGGGCGGATTCGGACACCGCGTGCTGCGCTGTTCACCGTCCCCCGCCGAGCGCGAAAGCCCCTTCCTCGGGCTCATCGACCTGCTGACCGGCGTGGCCGACGACACCCTGACCGCACTCGCCGCACACGAGAGGGCCGTACTCGAAAGCACTCTGCTCCGCAGCGCCCACCCCATGGATGCCGAGCCGGACGAAGGGACCGGTGCGGCCGCCGGGCGTGACGCGCTGGTCCTGCGGATCGCGGTTCGCAAGGTGCTCGCCCGGCTCGTCGGCACGGGACCGCTCCTGCTGGTCATCGACGACGCGCAATGGCTCGACCGTCCCACCGCCGAACTGCTCAACTACCTTGCCCGGCGCGCCGATCCGGGCCTCTCCGTACTCGCCGCGGTGCGCACGGGGCCCGAGGCCTCGCCCCTGTGCCGCGATGCGGACGACTCCGGTGGCGCCCTCGAACTGTGCCCGGCGCCGGTCCGCCGGATCGTGGTTCCGCCCCTGGCCGTTCATGAACTCGCCGAGCTCCTGGAGCGGCACGACCACCCCGCCTGGAGCCGCCCGCTGATCGCGCGCCTGCACCAGGCGAGCGGGGGCAACCCCCGTACCGCCCTCGAACTGAGCTCGGCCCTCGACGAACGCGTCCGGCTGGAGGGCGCCGGGTCGCCCGGTTCCGCCGACCCGCTGCCCGTCCCGGACTCCCTGCGCCGGCCCGTCGTCGAGCGGCTCGGCGCCCTGCCCGCCAGTGCCCGGGACACCCTGGTCATGGCCGGTGCCGCGGTGCGTCCCACGGTGGAACTGCTGCGGCGCGCGGGCCGCCGTGACGCCGCGGCCGATCTGGACATCTGCGTACGGCACGGTGTCGTCCGCGTCCTGACGGCCCTGGACCACGGGACCGTCAGGTTCCTCGATCCGCTCACACCGATGGTGCTGCGGGCCGAGACCCCGTACGAGCGTCTGGTGGACGCACACCGGGCGCTCGCCGAAGCGTCCGACGACGCGGTCGAACGTGCCCACCACATAGCCCAGTTGACGGCGGGGCCCGATCAGGCCGTGGCGTCCCGGCTCGCCGCCGCGGCCTCGGCGGCCCGCCGACGGGGTGCTCCGGGCACGGCGGCCAGGCTCGGCCGGCTGGCCGCCGAATACACCCCCGCGGGTCTCGCGTACGTCGACATCGACCGGAGGCTGACCGCCGCCGAGGACGGCATCGAGGCCGGAGACCTGGACTTCGCGAGGCAGCTCGCGCACGAGGTGCTCGGCGAAGCCGATCGGCCGGCCGACCGGGTGCGTGCCTGGAACGTGGTCATCGACTCCTGCGGTCAGGCGATGGCCGAGATCGCGGACGTGTTCCCGGAGGCGGTGCGCGACGCGGCGGGCGACCCCGAACTGCTGGCCCAGCTGCACTACCGGATGAGCTGGCGGGAGTGGATGGTGGGCGGTTCCGCGGCACGCGCCCACGGCCACGCGGTGCGCGCCGCCGGGCTCGCGGCGCGCACCGGCGACCGCAGGACCGAGCTCATGGCCCTGACCCAACAGGCCGCCCTCGAACTCTTCCTGGGACTGCCGGAGGCCGATGCGACCCTGGCCGCGGCCCTCGCCGCCCCGCACGACGTCCACGCCATGACCCACCACAACGGGCCCGTCTACCTCAAGTACCGCTTCCACCTGGTGCGCGACGAGCTGGACGAGGCGCGGGCCGAGCTGCGCACCCTCGTGTACCGGCTGCGTCAGCGGGGTTCGGCCGACAGTCTGAGCCAGTGCCTCATCGGTCTCGCGCAGGTGGAGATCCAGCGCGGACGGTGCCGGCCCGCCCTGACCATCGCCCGCCAGAGCCTGCGCATCGTGGAAGAGGCGGGCCTGAGCCAGGGGCCCGCCTGGTACGCGCTCTCGCTCGCCGAGACGGCCGGGGGCAGTCTCGGGCAGGCGCTCAGTGCGGCGGAGACCGCGCGACGGCACAGCGAGGACGACGACGACCGGCTCTTCCTGCCCCGGGCCCTGCACGCCGAGGGACGAATCAGACTGTTCTGCGGACAGAGCGCCCAGGCCGTCGAACTCCTGCGGCGCGCGGGCGAGTTGGAGACAGCACAGGGCCAGCGGGACCCGGCGACCCGGCGGTGGCACGCCGACCTCGCGGAGGCCCTGGCCGCCGCCGGCGCACCGGACGAGGCGGCGGCGGTCATCGCCGTGGCCCGCCACCAGGCCGAGCGACTCGGCCGCCCCGGCGTCCTGGCCACACTGGACCGCGCCTCGGCGTCGGTCGACGCGAGCCGGGGTGAACTCGGCCTCGCCGTGCGCACGTTGGAGAGCGCGGCCACGCGTCTGCGAGCCACCGGCTACCCCCTGGAGGAGGCCCGCACCAGAGCGGCCCTGGGCCGGGTGCGGCGGCTGCTCCACGACGAGGCCGGCGCCCGGACCGCCTTCGCGGGCGCGCTCCGCATCTTCACCAAGGCCGACGCCCGCCCCTGGATCAGCCTGACCCGCGCCGAACGCGACCGCGCCCAGGACGCCCCCGCCCCGCTGCCCGAAGCCGGCTCCTGGTCGGACCAGCTCACCTCGACCGAGCGCAGCGTCGTCGCCCGCGTCGCCCAGGGCGCCACCAACCGCGAGATCGCGGCCGGCCTCGTGGTGAGCGTGAAGACGGTGGAAGCGGCCCTCACCCGCGCCTACCGCAAACTGGGCGCCAAGTCGCGGGTGGAGATCGCCCGGATGGTGATGACGGGCCCGACGGCCTAGGCGGCACGCCGTGCCGATGAGCCCCCCTCCGCCCGGCCGGCGGGGCGAAGGGCGCAGCGTAACCCCCGCGTGTGGACGAGGGGGCCGATCCGCTGATCCAGGGACGGCCGCGTTCCGGGTCGGCAGGATGGCGGCATGGAGCATGGGGACGCAGGACGGGGCGGGGCGCGGCCGATGGTGGTGCGGGTGCCGGTGGAGCCGGTGGAAGCGGCGGTGGAGGCGGACGCGCTCGACGCCGTGGCCCGCACGGGGAATCTGGTCGTGCGGGGCCCGTTGTTCGGGGTGGCGGCGCAGGGCGACGGCGACGGGCACGTGTGGCGGGTGATCGTCGCCGTGACGCTCGGCTGCCCGCAACAGGCCCGCGACAGCCTGAACTCTCGGCTGTGGTTCCGCGCGAAGGACGACGTCGACGACCCGGCGGAGCGACGCGCCCTGCTGGCGGCGGTGGCCGTCCTGGAGAGCGAGCACATCGACGAACTCGCCGTGGCCGGGACGCGCTATCGGATCGTGCGCGCGGAGGAGTACGCGGCCGTCGGCGCTCTGGGCGAGATGGAAGGGCCGCGCCCCACCGATGCCGAACCCCTGGTTCCGGACTGGTCCCGTGGGGCCAGGGGGCCGGCCGTCGATGACGGTCTGGTCCTGGACCCGGCGGCTCCGGTCACCCCTACCCAGGTCGCGGAACAGCTCGCGCTGCGGGACCAGTGCTACTCCGGTGACCGGTTTCCCAAGGACGTACTCGCAGACTCGCGCCGGGCGGTCACCGCGCATCCGGACATCCTGTTGCTGCCCCCGACGTTCACGGTCGTGGAGCAGTCGACGAACTCCTGGGCCCCGGTCAGCGGGCCGCACGCCACCGCCCACGCGGCCCGGCGGTCCCTCGATTTCGCCCTGACCTGGGCATGGCCACGCATGAACGGCCTCATCCCGGTCGACGGCCCCATGGAGGCGGATGCCCGAACGGAGACCGAGACGGAGGGTGACGGGGGCGCCCGGAAGGCGGGACCGCTGGCCGAATACGCCGAGGCCGCCGCCTCGCTCCGGGTAGGCCGCGTGAACCGGCTGGAGTTCCAGGGCACCGTCTACCAGATCGCCCGCACCCGCCGTCTGCTGCGCTGGGGCGCTGACGGACCCGAGGGCCCGCGCCCGTCCGACGTCAACACTCAGGAACCCACGCGTCTGCATCCCCTGCTCGACGAGGACGGCCACATCGTCTCCAGTGACTGAACTCGGCCGCGCGGCAGTGCTGTTCCGGTCAGTCCAGCGTGGTCCCGCGATCCCCGGCCACGATAAGGTCCGCGCATGTCAGATGCGTTGTCCACCGCCATCACCGCAGCGGCGGGCCTCGGCGGGGCGCTCCTCGGTGCGGTGCTCCCCCAGCGGTTCAACGCCCGCGAGCGTGCCGCCGAGGCCGAACTCGCCGACCGCAGGCGGTCGTTCGAGGAGCGCCGCGAGGCGTACACGGCCATGAACCGCGCTTCGGAGCAGTTCCACACCCTCCTCAAGGACGCGCTGCACCGCATGCGCGACGGCGTCTACGCGGAGGATGACCGCACCCGACTCGAGGAATCGCGCCGGGACTACCGCGACCGCTACGCGGCGGCCCAGATGATCGTGCCCCTGCGCATCATGGAGGCGTCGCGCGAACTCAACAGGGTTCTCGCGGAGGTTGACGCCGCGGCCAAGCGAATAGACCGCGGCCTCGCGCGGGACGGGGAGAGTGCCGAGCGCCTGCTCGTCACGGTGAGGCAGGCCGAGCCCCGGCTCGTAACCATGCGGACCCTGATGCGGGCGGACCTCGGGATCCGGGACCGGTGAGCCGGGACCGGTGAGCTGACGCGCGTCAGCCGGTGCGTGTGAGTCGGGGTGGATGAGTCGGGGTGGATGAGTCGGGGCGCGTGAGGCGTGAGGCGTACTGCCGGCTCGGCGGAGTCGCTATCCGGCTTCCAGGTACGCGGCGAGGTGGGCCAGCGAGGAGGCGATGCCCTCCTCGTGGGCGGCCTGGTCGATGCCCGGCGGGACATCCGTGGCGGTCACCGTCACCGCGGTGGCCCCGCCACTGGCGGTCAGCTCCCAGGTCATCGTCATGGTGCCCGCGTACGCGGGATCGTCCGCCTCGAACACCGCACGCTGGACCGCCCGCACCCCCGGCACCAGCTCGGCGAACTCGACGTCGACGACATCCGTCGCGGCCGACGTCTTGCCGGGGCTTTGGGCGGGATCCAGATAGGTGAGCACCATCCGGAACCCGCCGCCGGAGCGCGGCTCCCACCGCTCGATCCGCCCCCGCATGCCGTCCGGGGGCAGCCACGCCTCCAGGGCAGCGCGGTCCAGGAGGGCTGCGTAAACGGCCATCGCGGGGGCGGCGATCACCCGGCCCGCACGGTCTGTCCTGCTCATGGCGCCGAGTCTAGGCGCGGGTCGGCCGCCGCGCGGCTCAGCCGGCCTGCGGCTCCCCCACCGCCTTGACCCATGCGTCGACGGAGACGACGTCGGCCTGGCGGGGGAAGACCTTCTCGGTGAGGACGCGGTGCACCTCGGCGTCGCCGTCCAGGCAGCCGTCCGACAGCACGGTCAGACCGAAGTCCAGATCGGCGGCCTGACGCAGGGTGGAAAGGACGACACCGCTGGTGGCGATGCCCGTCAGGACGAGGTGGGTGACTCCGGCGCCCCGCAGGACCGTGCCGAGGTCGCTGCCCGCGAAGGCGCTGACCCGCTTCTTGGTGACCACCACGTCCCCGGGCTGCGGCGCGAGGGCGGGGTGGATCGCGGCGCTGGAGTCGCCTTCGACGAATGCCGCCGACCCGGCCAGCGCGCCGAACGCCTTGTTGCGGGGGCTGACTTCGGGGTGGCCGGCCCGGAATCCGATGACCACGTGGATCACCGGGACCCCGGCGGCGCGGGCCGCGTCGACGGCGGTGCCGAGCCGCGTCAGGTAGTCGGCTCCGGCGCTCTCGGGGAATCGGTCCACGATGCCCCGCTGGATGTCCATCACGAGGAGGGCGCTGTTGGTCATGCGTACGGTCCTTTGCGTTGGGGTGTCGCGGATGTGTCCCGCCGACCGGTGCCGTGGAGGGGTGGCTCGGCGGCGGAGTCCGCTACGAGGCGGGGCGTCGGCCGCGCAGCAGCGAGGCGAGCGCGGCGACCAGGGACATGGCCATGGCTACGCCGAACACGGTGACGAGTCCGTCGTGGAAGGGGCCCGAGACCAGTTCGGGGAAGAAGCTGTGCCCGGTGAGGGCCGCGACGTTGTGCGCGGGCAGGGTGTCCAACACCCCACTGGGGGCGAGCAGATGACTGATCGGGTTGTTGCCGAGGAACGTGGCGAACAGGGTGCTGACCGGCGGCAGTCCCGCAACCTGCTCGGCCGTCCCCGCGGGCACGCCCTGCGCCTGGAGACCGCTGCTCAACGCGTGCGGCAGTGAACCGGCGAGGCCGACGATCATCAGGGAGAAGGAGAGGCCCATCGACAGCGCGGTGCCCGAGTTCTGGAACGTCGAGCGCATCCCCGAGGCGACCCCGCGTTGCTCCGGCGCGACGCTGCCCATGATGGCCGAGGTGTTGGGCGCCGAGAACATGCCCTGGCCCACGCCGCTGAGCAGCAGGAGCAACGCGAACGTCGGATACGAGAAGTCGACCGGCAGGGCCAGCAGGCCGAGGAAGGAGCAGGCGACGAGGACGAGCCCGCTGGTGGAGAAGAGCCGAGCCCCGAAACGGTCCGACAGATAGCCCGAGACGGGCCCGGCTATCAGGAACCCCAGCGTCAGCGGCAGCATGAAGATGCCAGCCCACAGCGGAGTGCGCTCGAAGTCGTAGCCGTGCAGGGGCAGCCAGATGCCCTGGAGCCAGATGATCAGCATGAACTGGAGGCCGCCTCGCGCGATCGAGGTGAGCAGCGCGGCGATGTTCCCGGCCGCGAAGGCCCGGTTGCGGAAGAGGCTCAGGCGGAACATCGGCTCGGGGATCCGGGTCTCGACCACGCAGAAGACCACCAGGAGCAGTACGCCGGTGCTGAGGCCGCCGACGACGAGCGGGTTGGTCCAGCCGGTCGAGTGGCCGCCGTAGGGCTGGATTCCGTAGGTGATCGAGGCGAGGAGCGCGCCCGCGCCCGCCGTGAAGGTGAGATTTCCGGCCCAGTCGATCCGCCCCGGCCGGCGACTGCCGGTCTCGCGCAGACTGCGGTAGGACCAGATGGTGCCGACTATGCCGATCGGCACGCTGACCCAGAACACCGCCCGCCAGTCCACGGTGGCGAGGAGTCCGCCGACGATCAGGCCGAGGAACTGGCCTGCCAGGGCGGTGATTTGGTTGACGCCCAGCGCCATGCCCCGCTGGCGCGTCGGAAAGGCGTCGGTGAGGATGGCCGCCGAGTTCGCCGTCAGCATCGAACCGCCGACCGCCTGCACGACGCGGAAGCCGATCAGCCAGAGCGCTCCGCTGCCGCCTTTGAACGGGTCGAGGGACAGCGCGAGCGAGGCGCAGGCGAACACCGCGAAGCCCATGTTGTACATGCGGACCCGGCCGAACATGTCGCCGAGCCGCCCGAGCGAGACGACGAGCACCGCGGACACCAGCAGATAGCCGAGGATCATCCACAGCAGATAGCCGATGTTGCCCGGGGCGAGCGGGTCGAGCCCGATGCCGCGGAAGATCGCGGGCAGGGAGATGATCACGATCGAGCCGTCGATCGTGGCGATCAGTACGCCGAGGGTGGTGTTGGAGAGGGCGACCCACTTGTAGCGGTCGTCCCGCTCCGCGCGGATGCCCGAGCCGGTCCCGCTGCCCTTGCCGGCGGCGGGCTCGCCGGAGACGGTATTGCCGGATCGGGGGCCGTCGGTGGTCACAGCCGCTCCGCGAGTCGTTCGAGCAGCGACAGGGCCGTGACGAGTTCCTGGCGCTCGACGAGCGTGAACTCCGCCTCGATCGCGTGGGCCAGGCCCTGTACGGACTCCGACCGCCGGTCCCGGATCACGGTGCGTCCCGCGTCGGTCACCGTCATCACCACGCGGCGCCGGTCCGAGGGGTCCGGCTCTCTGCTGACCAGGCCGCGCTGTTCGAGGGCGGCCAGCGTGGTGGCCATGGCCTGCGGCCGGACGCGCTCCAGTTCCGCGAGCGCCCCGGGCGAATCCGGCCCGTCCCGTTCCAGCCGGGCCAGCACGGACACCTCGGACAATGTCGTGTCGCCCACGGCATGCGCCTGCCGCAGCTTCCGGGCGATCCGGCCGACGGTCAGCTTGAGCGTTGCCGCGAGTTCGCCGGCGTCCTCCACGGGAGGTATGACGTCTTCCATGAATAGTTACAATAGGCTTATTAATCTGTCGTAACAACAGGGCCCCTGGCTCGGTACCGGCCGGGGGTACCGGGCGCCGGCACGAAGGGACGAGCCCGGTACTGGTCGGGGCTGGGGCCGGGACCAGTACCGCGAGCCGCGCTCGCCGGGTCAGGTGGCGACCGTGGTGACCGCCTCCACGCCGTACGTGCGGGCGTAGCCGTTCTCCGTGCCGACGAGGAGGTCGACGACCTCGAAGTACCGGTCCCAGAACGGGGTTTCGCGCAGAGCGTCGATCAGGAGCTGATAGGCGTGGTGGTCCTCGGCCTCCCACACCCAGACGTCGGTGACACGCGCGGAGTAGAACTCCGTGTCGTAGAAGCGTGATCGGACGCCGGTGGTCTTGGCCTTGATGACGGGGAGGACCTGGGTGGTGAAGGCCGCCACACGCTCCTCGACGGTCAGGGCGAGCCACTCGGGCGTGGTCTTGACGAGCATGAACGCCGTGACCGGCGGGACGGTTTCCTCAGCGGGCATCGGAGTGCCTCCAACGGGGCTTGTCGACCTGGGAGTTGGGGAGCCTCGCGGGGGACCGCTCGGCCATGGGGTGCCGGGCCATCAGGAGAAAACGGCGGGCTTGAGGGTCTCGGCACACCACCGCTCGAAGGTGGTGGGTGACGCGGTGGCCCGGGTGCGGGTGACGCCGGCGTCGAGGCCCTCGTCCTTGGCCCGCTTCATGTCGACGATGCCCTGGACGAAGGTGTCGTTGAGGCCGTAGCCGATGAGGGTGGTGTACAGCTCGTCGAACGGCTGGCGCTCGTAGCGGACCGGGCGACCGAGCTGCTCGGTCATGATGCGGGCCAGGTCGTTGGGGGACAGGTCCTGCGGCCCGAGGACCGGGACACTGTCGACGCCGGTCCAGGAACGGTCGAGGAGCAGCTTCGCGGCGACGGCCGCGATGTCGGCGACAGCCACGAGCGGGGCCTTGCGGTCCGCCTCGACGACGTCGGTGAAGACGCCCTTCTCGCGGATCGACTCCGCGTCCTCCAGGAAGTTCTCGAAGAACGACGCGCTGGCCAGGGCCCGGTAGGCGACGCCGCTGTCGGCGATGAGGTCGTCCATGGCGAGGGACGCGGTGACCAGTCCGGCCCGGCCGGCGAGCGCGGTGCCCCGGCCGAGCGCCGAGACGCCGACGACATGGCCGACGCGGTGGGCGGCGAGTGCCTTGGCGGCGGGGAGGGTGAACCCGCTGAATCCGTCCTGCGGGGTCATGGAGGAGTCCGGGGGGACCAGCCAGAAGACGGCGTCCGCACCCTCGAAGGCGCGGTCGACGACCCCGGCGTCCCCGTGCGATCCGGTGATCACCTCGACACGTCCCCGCACCTCGTCCGGAAGACGGGCGGGATCGCGCACGATCACGCGGAGCTCCTCACCCGCCGTGGGTGCGGACTCCAGGAGTCGGGTGAGCAGGTGGCGGCCGATGTTCCCGGTGGGAGCGGTAATGACGATCATGAAAACCTCGTAGGTCGTGCCGTTTCGGTACGCCCTCATCGTGCGGAAGCCGGCGGTGTTGCCACAATGGGAACTTCGGCACTGAATCATTGTCTGAAGTGGAATAACGCTGGTGAGCAGCCCGGGGATCAGGGGCGACCGGGGCAGCGGTGACCTGGCAAAGCGGGCAGCGGTCGGTTCGCGAGCCGGGCCGCGGGCGGGAAACCGGACCGTGGACCGCGAACGGCCCCTGGTGAGGCGTGCGGCAGAGAGGGCCATCCGGGTCCTGGAGAAGCTCGGGTTCGAGCGGGATCGCGTCTCCACGGAGGAGAACGGTGAAGTAGTCGGGCTCACCCGCTCGTTGCCGTGACGCGAGGGCAGGCCCTCAGGGCCGCGCGCCCCGCGATCGAGCGCTCTCCGGCGGCGGACGGGGTACGCCGAGACCGCACTAGGTGAGGGTGATCCTCAGCTCGTACCGTCGCCCCGTGCTGATCGCCTCCGCCTGCTCGTACAGATCCGCCGATGTGAACCCGAGCAGCGCGCGATCGGCGGCAGCCCGCAGGAGCGGCACGATCCGGCTCGGCGGCTCGCCCCGGTGGGTGGCGGCCAGGTCGGCGAAGGCCTGCTGATACGAGGTCCCATGGCCGGCCGAGCCGTCCGTGAGGAGCCGCGGCAGTGCCTTCGTGTCGATGCTGATGGTGCCCATGCCCACTCCCTCGCTCGATGGTCCCGGCCGGTCCGGTCCCAGGTATTCGACGCTAGACGGAGCCACTGACAATGCGGTCGCCCCCTGGTCGAGAACCGCTCGGTCCCCACTGAGCGGCGTCCCGCCTCACGGGCACGGATATTCAAATGTCCTCACCCCGAACTCCTGCGCACCTCCCCCACAGGCAATTCACAGAAGCGGACAGGAAAAACGGCGCGGCGCCTCCTGTCGCGATTTCGACAGAAGGCGCCGCGCCGTTTTTTATGACCTCTTTAGAGATGGCTCGGGAAATCTTTGCGCGAGCCCTGCGGCATTTCTAGCGGTGGCAGACCTTGCGTGCCTTGTGCCAGGTCTTGGTCCAGTACCCCGGGTGGACCTTGCCGTGCCGGTCGCGTGTGGGCTTGTGCCAGGTCTTCGTCCAGTAGCCCTTGACCACGTGGCACTTCTCCTTGCCGCCGTGAGCCGCTGCCGCGACCGTGTGCCGGGGGGCCGCCTCGGCGGCACCGACCGAGGAGAAAGCCACTCCCGCGGTGAGTGCGGCCGTAGCCGCACCGAGAGCGATCACACGCTTGACGCCTTGAATCATGACGCCGCCTTTCTGTTTTGTAACACCGTCCGACGAGCTGGACAACGACAGTTTTATCACCGATGCCCGGACGGAATACGAGTGTCACTCGGGCGCGCGGGAGCATTAAGCAGTTGCGAGTTAAACCATGCGCGCCCCCGCGCCCTCCGGAAAAGCGACTCACTCTTTCACGTTTACTTTGATGCCCTGTCCAATTCCGGAGCGACTACAGGGGCGGCGGCGTGAACCGCAGGCGCGACGCCGCCGCTCCCCCGCCCGGCAGCGCTCAGTGTCGGCGGCGCCCCGCCCACCCGCTGCCGATGCCGGCGACGTGCAGGGCCAGCAGGGCCAGCCCGATCAGCATGACGTTCGTGGACGTGAACACGTGGTTGGTCGATATGTCCGCTGCGTTGATCAGAAACGCGATGACGAACAGAACCGCGGCGCCTATGGCCAGCATGGCATCTCCCCTATCCGGTTGGTGCCCGCCGGGTACCCCTCCTCACCAGCGGGAACCCCTCCCCGTTCCAGGGGACTTGAGCTCGCCGCCGGTGAGCCGGAGCGCCGCCGCGGTCAGTCCGTGCAGACGGTGCCCGCGGCGGGCAGCGCCCGGGTGGTGAGGTAGCGGTTGGTGGCGTCCTCGACGCACCGGGACGAGAGGAACATGCTGTAGTCGTCGCCTTCGTGGGCGAGTACGACGCTGCCGGGCAGCTGGGCGGCCATGGCCGCACCCGCCTCGAACGGGGCCAGGGCCTGGTGCGTGGACTGCAGGACCAGCGCGGCCGGAGCCCCGGGCACTGCGGGCCCCGCCTTGACGGGCCGGGCCGGGACGGGCCAGCCGAGGCAGCCGGTGATGGCCTTGTAGGAGCGTACGGCGCCGCCGAGGTGTGGGGACACCTTGGCCAACTGCTGCTGGAGGGACGCGAGTTGGGTGAGGGATGTGATCGGACGCGGGTTGTCCAGGCAGGCCGGCACCTGCACCTGGACCGGGTCGAGCGTGTCGTCGGGCTCGTGGAGGAAGCCGGACGCGTCGCCGCCCTGGGCCTTCACCATGGCCTGCGCCAGCTCACGCCAGTTGAGGGTCAGGGTGAGGAAGTCCTGGGTGGCCTCGCGGATGTCCTCACCGGTCAGCGGCTGGTGTCCCACGCCCTTCGTCGGGAGCGGAGCCCGGTCCGCCCCGGCGACGAGGGCGTCGTACGCGGCCCCCGCGTCCTGGCCGTGCAGGGCGCAGTCCGAGGTGGTGGCACACCAGGCGGTGAAGCGGTTGAAGGCCGTCTCGGCGGCGGCAGCCTCCTGGGTGACCCGGGCGAGGGGTGAACCGGTGTCGTCCAGGGCGGTGTCGAGGACCATGGTGCGCAGGCGGCCCGGGTACAGCTGGGCGTAGGTGCGTCCGAGCAGCGTGCTGTAGTGGATGCCGTACCAGTTCAGCTGCTGGTCGCCGAGTCCCTTGCGGACCGCCTCGAAGTCCCGGGCGGCGCTGGTCAGATCGAGGTGGCCGGTAAGCGCGCCGTTGCGGCGCGCACAGTCCTCGGCGAAGACCCGGTTGTGGGCGGCGAGCGCGTCGAACGCGGCCCGGTCCTTCGGGAAGTGGGTGATTCCGGCGGGCTTGGCCGGCTCGCCGCACACGATCGGGGTGCTGTGACCGACACCGCGCGGGTCCACCGCGAGGAGGTCGAACTTCTGGGTCATGTCACCGGCGAACTTCGGCATGCTGATGTGCATCGCCAGGCGCAGCTGCTCGATCGAGGAGCCGCCCGCGCCGTCGTTGAGCATCACGGTGCCCTGGCGGTGCGCCTGGTCGTCGGCGGGGCGCCGGACCATGGCGAGGCTCAGGCTGCCGGAGCCCGGGTGGGACCAGTCCACCGGTACGTCGATGGATCCGCACTGCATGCCCTTGAAGTCCGCGTCGGCGCAGGCGTGCCAGTCGATGCCGCGGGCGGCCGCCGGTCGGCCCCCGTCCTGGGTCTGCGCGAGCGCCGGTACGGCGAGAGCGGCCACGAAGGTGGCGAGGGAGGCGGCGACGAGGCCGGCGTACTTGCGGTTTCTTGTCATGTCGACGTTCCTTGGTCGGGCGCCCCGGCCGGCGTGCGGACCGGAGGCGTGGTTCGAGGGGGTGAGCTTCAAGTGGGTTTCAAGCAGGTGGACTTGACGGCACGTCAGATGCGACTGCTGTCCAGTGCGCTGTCGGGGATCCAGGACCCGTGGATCCCGGCGGGCACCCGCCGGGGCAGGTGGACGGTGGCGACCCGGTCGAGCCCCGAGGCGTCGAGGACGAGCAGCTGCGAGGCGTCCTGCTTGAGGTCGGAGACGACCGTCAGGAGATAGCCCTCGTCCTCCCCGGTGGCCCCGGCGGCGGGGACGAAGACCGCTTCGCCGGGCAGCCGGGCGTCGCCGACCTGGTGGATGCGGCGGGCTCCGGTGGTGCGGTCGTACTTGACGATCCCGTAGCCGCCGAAGCCCTTCTCGTCGGGGAAGGAGATGGCGTACTGGTAGCGGTTCTCGGCGCCCAGGTACTCCTCGTTGAGCGTCGGGAACTCCACCGGCAGGTCGTCGATGATCTGCTCGTCGACACTGCCGTCCACCAGGTCGATCACCCAACGGCGGGTGTAGGAGCGGGCGTTGGGCTCGCTGCCGCGTCCGGGGGCGCCGACCCACCAGTTCCAGGAGAGCTCGAATCCCTCGCGGTCCACGGTGGGGCCCTCCAGGACGATGCGGCCCTGCCCGTCCTCGTAGGCGTTGGAGACGTGCAGCATGTTGCCCGGCTCGATGGAGAACCAGCGCACGCACCGGGCGCCTTCGGTGCCGCGCGGCATGACCCCGATGCGGGCGGGCTGCCGGTCGCTCCAGGAGTAGGGGATCCCGGAGTGCTCGGCCGGGTCGAAGGTGACGTTGCCCTCGATGAAGACCACGTGGCGACGGGTGAGGGCGAAGTCGTGCTTGAGCGAGGCGGTGGCCCCGGGCACCTCGGTGCTGTGCGCGATCGCTCCCTTGGCGTCGGCGACGTAGTACATGAGGTACGGCGGGAACGGCGAGGAGCCGAAGAAGTGGAGCTCACCCGTCAGCGGGTCCTCCTTGGGGTGGGCGGTCATAGCGCCGCGCAGCTTGCCGTCGAAGTCGTGGGCGCCGACGGTGTCGAGCTCCGGGGTCAGTTCGAAGGGAAGGTTCGCCTCGCACAGGGCCAGCAGGCGTCCGGCGTGCTCGATGACGTGCGTACCGGCGGTGCTGGCGGTCAGGTCGGGGCCCCGGTCGGTCATGAAGGGGGCGCCTTCGAGGGCGGGGGTGTGCACCCAGCGGTTGCGGTACCACTCGGCACGGCCCTCGCGCAGCCGGATGCCGTGCACCATGCCGCTGCCCTTGAACCAGTGGGTGGGGGTGACGCCGGGCTTGGGGTTGTGTCCGTTGCGCAGCAGCCGGCCGGTCAGCTCGGAGGGCAGGGTGCCCTCGACGGTGAGACCGGTGGCGGTGACCTCGTCGGCGACGGGGGTGTAGTGGCCGGTCAGGTAGGGCTTGCTGGTCATGTCGGGTCCTTTGTGTCGTGTCGGACGTCCATGTCGTGTCGGACGTCTATGTCGTGTCGGACGTCTATGTCGTGTCGGGTCGTGTCGTGCGGCGTGGGAGTCGTGGGGCGTACGGGGAAGGCGCGTGGTGTCGTACGTCGTGCGCCACGTCGCGGTAGGCCGTCGTGCGAGGTGTGCGCGACGCGTGTACGGGGTGGGGGTGCGCGATGTGCCCGGCGCGGGGCTGCCGGGCCGGCTCGTCAGGTGGCGGGCGCGTGGTCGGTTGTGCGGTCCTGCCGGGGCGCGGCTGCGCCCGGCTCGGCACGTCGGGTCCGGCGGGTGAGGGGGAGGGCGAGGAGCGCGGTGGCGGCGAGGATCGCGGCCGAGACCGTGAAGGCCGTGCGGTAGCCGGAGGTGAGGGCCTCCAGGGGAGGCTGGTGTGTGTGGGTCGTGACCGACCCGGCCAGGGTCGCCAGGGCGGCGAGCCCGATCGCGCCGCCGACCTGGCGGGTGGTGTTGACCAGGCCCCCGGCAAGACCCGCGTCCCGCTGCGGTACGCCGTCCACGGCGAGCGCGGTCAGCTGGACGAAGGCGACGCTGAGCCCCAGGCCGACCAGGATGCTCGGGCCGAGGATGTCGGCGACGTAACTTCCGTCGACGCTGATCCTTGCCAGCCACAGCAGCCCGGCGGCTTCCACGAGCAGGGCCCCGGTCACGGTCGCCGGGACGCCGAGGCGCCGGGAGATGCGCGGGGCCAGTGACGCGCCGAGCATATTGGCTGCGGCCAGCGGGAGTTGGCCGGCGCCCGTGGCCAACGGGCCGGATCCGAGCACCTGTTGCTGATAGAGCGGCAGGAAGAAGAACAGCGCGATCCAGACGGAACCGAGGAGAGCCATCAGCAGATCGCCCGCGGCCACCCTGCCGGTTGTCAGCAGCCCCGGCGGGATCAGTGCGTAGGGCCGTCGGCGCTCGATTGCGGCGAAGGCCACGAGCAGCAGGGCGGCGGCGCCGAGGGCGCCCAGGACCCGCGCGTCGGCCCAGCCGGCACCGCGTGCGCCGGTCAGCCCCCACACCAGACAGGTCAGGGCGAGGGTGACCGTCGCGGTGCCCAGCAGGTCGAAGCGTCCGGGCTCGGGGCGGCCCGCGTCGGGCACGAGGGCGGCCACGGCTGCCAGGACGAGGACCGCCCCGAGTGCGACCGAGTAGAAGATCCACGGCCAGCCGCCGGCCTGTGTGAGCAGTCCGCCCAGCAGGACACCGCCCGCTCCCCCGGCCCCCGACACCGCACCCCACACCCCAAGTGCCCTGCCGCGCCCGGCCCTTGTGGGGAACTGGGCCAGCGCGAGGGCGAGCGCCGCCGGGGCGATGGCCGCGGCGGCGAGGCCCTGGCCGACGCGGGCCGCGATGAGCAGGACCGGGCCGGAGGCCAGCCCCGCCGACAGCGAGGCAGCCGCGAACAGGCCGAGCCCGGCGACGAGTACGGGGCGGCGGCCGAGGAGGTCGGCCGCCCGGCCGCCGGCCAGGAGCAGCGCCCCGAACGCCAGGCCGTAGGCGTTGACCACCCAGGTGGTCCCGGTGTCCGACAGGCCCACCCCGGCGCGGATCTGCGGCAGAGCCACATTCACGATCGAGGTGGCGAGCATGACGGTGAACTGCGCGGCGGCCAGTGCCGCGAGCGCCGCTCCGGGCCGCGGCACTCGGGGCGCTTCCGGCTCCGGCTGTGTGCGTGCTTCCTTCATGACGCACACACTCGCGCCGGGCGCTGTCCACTTTCCAGGGCGGACAGGTACGGACACTGTCCACTCCTGTCCGCACCTGTCCACCCGACCGCTCGGAGCCGGGACTCCCCCGGCCCACACGGGCTACGTCAATACACCCATGCAGTACGTCAGTTACTGCCAGGGTCTCCGCAACTACTGCCGGGGGCCCCGCAACTCGCGTTCCCACAGCGCTTCGCTGAGCAGGTCGAGGCCCTGGCGCAAGTGGCGGCGGTAGGTGCCGTACGGGAGGTTCAGGCGGCGGGCGGCGGCCTCCTGGGTGGGCGCGCCGGAGAAGTAGCCGGCGGTCAGGGCGTCGCGGGCGCGCACCCCCCGGGGATCGCGGGCCAGGTCGTCGACGGCGGCGCGCAGCAGGGTGCGCAACTCCTCGACGGGTTCGGTGAAGTCCGCGGCCAGGCGGGTGCGCAGCAGGGCGCAGGCGGCGAACGCCCCGGCGTCGCGCCAGTGCGGCAGGGCTTCCCGTACGGCCTGGTCGAACGCGGTGCGCGAGAAGCCCGAGGGCCCGGACGGGCCCGGCACCTTGGTCGAGGTGATGAGGTGGCGCATCCAGGCCTCGACCGGCACCTGCCGCCAGTCGTTGCAGAACAGCCCGTAGGTGTGCTCGCCGACCCTGGGCCGGGCACCGGTGTCGTGCATGATGCCCTTGAGGCGGTCCGCCCAGGCGTCGGCGTCCTGGTAGATGACCATTCCGTGGGCCCGGCCCCGCGCGCGTGCGGCCTCCCCCTGGGCGCGGGAGTTGCTCAGGTCGATGACGCGCGACGGTATCTGGTAGCGCTCGGGGTAGATCGAGAACCGGGTCATGGCGATGTGCTGGCCGGGGTGCACCGGTGCGGTGGCGGCGGTGTACTCCCAGGCGGCCGCGACGACGGGGTCGGTGGCGAGATCCTGGGGGTCGGGCGGGGCCGGCAGGACGAGGCGGCCCGTGAAGGCGACGGTCTCGCCCGTGCTGACCGAACGGAAGACGCCGAATCCCTGGGGCTGGCGCTCCAGCCAGTAGCGCACCAGGTCCACGGAGGCGCGGCCCTCGGTCTCCTCGGCCATGCGCAGCACGACCTCGATGTCGTCCGGCTGCAGAGGGCGTTCGTGCACCTCCTCCTCCGGGGTCCAGATGCCGCGCCGTGCGGGGGTCCCCACCTCGCGGAAGAGGTAGAAGAGTTCGTCGGGGATGACGCTGATCCGCTCCTCGGTCCCCTCGCGCAGGATGCGCAGGTACTCTTCCGCCAGTCGTCGGCGCACCTCGGTGAAGGCGTTGGGGGCGCGCCAGCGCAGATCGCCGGCCAGGGTCTCGCGGGCGGCGTCGTGCGGATAGAGGCCCCGGGGGGTGGACTCCATGAAGGGCAGCTCCCGCAGCCAGCCGAACAGGAGCGGGGTGTCCTCGTCGGGCAGGATCGCGCCGAGGAGTTCCTCCGATGTGGAGTGTGCCTGGGCCACCACTTCGAGGGCGCGCCGATGAGCCGCCGTCGGAACGTCTCCGATCAGCCCCGCGAGCAGGGTGCGCAGGATGTCGGCGGAGGGGGCCCATGCCTCCTCCCCGCTCCGGCCGGACGAGCCCACGGCCGCCGCGAGGGACAGAGCCAGCGGGTTGCCTCCGGCGAACTGGAGCATGCGCTCGCGCAGTTCGGGCCGGATCCGCGCGGCTTCCAACAGGCTGCGGGCCTGCTCCTCGGAGAACGGCCCGATCTCACGGGCGCGCAGGAGGCCGGCCCAGGCGGGGTCGGCGGTCCACTGGGCTTGCGGTGCCTGCCGGCCGGCGAGCACCACCAGGGTGTCCTCCGCGGCACGGGGCAGGAACCGCTGCCACAGCCAGCTCTCCAGCCACTGGCAGTGCTCGAAGGAGTCCACGAACAGCACCGTGCCCGGAACGTCGAGGAACGGACCCGCCGCACGCTCGAAGTCGGCCGGATCCCGACTGACGAAGCGCCCGTCCAGTTCGAGCAGCAGCCGGCCCGCAGCGCGCGCCTGATCCGCCAGGCAGCGTACGAGCGTCGACTTGCCTATGCCGCCCGGCCCGTGCGCGTAGAACGCGAACGGCGCCTCCGGGTCTCCCTCCAACGCCCTCGCGAAGCAGGCGAGTTCCTCCTCCCGCCCGATGAAGGCCCGCTCACGCGCCCTGCTCAGTCTCTCTCCTACGGACGCCACACGGCCTCCCCTCCCCCGGGGCACGGCGCCGGACGCCACCGCGTCCCGGGAATCCTTCGAGCGGTACGGCGCCCAAGGCGTGCGGGACACGGATGGCGGGGGATCCGACGCGATACGCCCCAAGTCACAGCAAATGGCGGCCATTTCTGGCCACAGGTCAGGGTGATCTTAAGCACGGCACGGCCGGGGTTCCACGACGGCGGGTCATTGGGCGCTTGCCGCCGGACGGACGACGATCTCGTTGACATCGACCTGGGGCGGCTGGGCCAGGGCGTAGGCGATGGCGTCCGCGATGGCGGAGGCCGGCAGGGCCACGGCGCGGTAGGTCTTCATGGCCGCACGGGCGGCCGGATCGGTGATGTGGTCGGCGAGTTCGGATTCGGTGACGCCCGGGGAGACGAGGGTGACCCGGATGTTCCCGGTGGACTCCTGGCGCAGGCCCTCGGAGATCGCGCGGACGGCGAACTTGGTGGCGCAGTAGACGGCGGCGGTGGGAGAGACCTCGTACGCGCCGACGGAGGCGACGTTCACGAAGTGCCCGCCGCCCCGGGTCCGCATCAGGGGCAGGGCGGCGGCGATGCCGTGCAGGACCCCGCGCACGTTGACGTCGATCATGCGGTCCCACTCCTCGGTCCTGAGCTCGTGCAGGGGCGAGAGCGGCATCACTCCGGCGTTGTTGACCAGCGCGTCCAGCGTGCCGAAGCGCTCTTCGGCGGCGTGGACGAAGGCGTGCACGTCGGCGGCGTCCGTGACGTCGAGCCGCTGGAACTCCGCGGTGCCGCCCGCCGCGGTCAGCTCCTCGGCCAGCGAGGCGAGACGGTCGGTACGGCGTGCGCCGAGGAGCAGACGGTGGCCGTCGGCCGCGAGCCGGCGGGCGGTCGCCTCGCCGATCCCGCTGCTGGCTCCGGTGATGGCCACGGCCTTGGTGGGCTCGGTCATGCGGAATCTCCCTCTCGGTGCAGGACGAGGTGCTCGTGTTACAGCACGCCGTCGCGGATGTCGCCCGTCGCCGTGAACCCGGAGTCGTCGACGTAGTCGATGTGACTGCCCGTCAGCGTGTAGCTGCCCGTGTAGGCGCCGCGCCGGTTGCCACGGGCCTCGTCGTACCGGCCGTCGGCCCGCAGTTCCTGGCGGATGTGACCGTCCGCGGTCACCCACATACCGACCACGTCCACGTGGTCTTCCTGCGCTTTCCCTGTCATGGGGCTCCCCTGGATCCTGAAGACGGGTACGGGTTTGCTTGCCCGACCGAGTCTCGTCAGGTGCGGGGCGGCCCACCAGGACGAGTCCCGCCTGGGTGCGCCACACCCGGGGAGCACCCTCCCCGGGGACCACCTCCTACGCTGAGCCGATGCGCCACGCCCCGGAGCCGTACTGGAACACGAACGTCGCCCGGCACCCCGGCATCCTCCGGGCGGTCCCCGAAGGGTGCGCCAGCGCGTTGGACGTGGGCTGCGGGGACGGGCTGCTCGCCCGCAAGCTCGCCGAGCGGGCGGCCGCCGTCACCGGAATCGACAAGTCGCCCGAGATGATCGCCCGCGCCCGCCGACTGGCCACCGGCCACCGCGATCTCACGTTCGTCGAGGCGGACTTCCTCAGCGCCGAACTCCCCTCTACGGGCTACGACTTCATCTGCTCGGTCACCACGATCCACCACATGGACTTCGAGCCCGCACTCCTGCGCATGCGTGAACTGCTGCGCCCCGGCGGCACGTTGATGGTGGTCGGCCTGGCCCGCGAGGCGAGCGCGACGGAATGGGCGACCATGATCGCTACGGCCCCGCTGGTACGCGTCACGAAGCTGGTGCGGCACGCGCGGAGCCCGGAGGGCATGCCGGTCGCGGCCCCGGAGATGAGCTACGGCCAGCGAGAGGCGGCACAGCGGCTGCTGCCGGGCTTGCGGTACCGCCGGCACGTGCTTCGGCGATACTCGCTGACCTGGTGGAAACCCGGTAACTCTGATCGGAGCGCATGGTGAAGGCAGTACGTTTCAGTCGGTTCGGCGGCCCCGAGGTGCTCGAACTCGTGGATCTTCCCGACCCGCAGCCGGGCCCCGGCGAGGTGAGGATCCGGGTGCGCGCCGCCGGGGTCAACGCGAGCGACTGGAAGAAGCGCCAGGGGCTGCTGGACGAGGGGCTTCCGCAGACCCTGGGGTACGAGGCGGCCGGTGTCGTCGACGCACTGGGCGAAGGCGTCGCGGACGTGGCCGTGGGTGACCGCGTGTTCGGGTTCTCCGGCGAGGGGGCGGCCCAGGCCGAGCTGGCGGTGCTGTCCTGCTACGCGCCGATCCCCCGGTCGCTCGACTTCGCCGGCGCCGCCGCGCTGCCCGCCGCGATCGAGACGGCCACCCGTGCGCTCGACCAGCTCGGCGTCGCGAGTGGCGCCACCCTGCTCGTCAACGGCGCTTCCGGCGCCATCGGCAGCGCCGCGGTTCAGTTCGCCGTCGCGCGGGGCGCACGCGTGATCGGCATTGCCAGTGCGGCGAACCACGAGTACCTGCGCTCGCTGGGCGCCGAGCCGGTGGCCTACGGCGAGGGCCTCGTCGAACGGGTTCGGGCGCTGTCGCCGGACGGCGTGGACCTCGCCCTCGACGTGGCCGGGAGCGGCGTCCTGCCCGAGCTCATCGAGCTCTCGGGGCGGCCGGACCACGTCGTGACCATCTCCGACTTCGCCGGGGCGCAGAAGTACGGCGTCACCTTCAGCAGGGGCGACTCCGGCCGCGCTCTCCATGTGCTCGGCGAGATCGGCGAGCTGATCGAGGCCGGGCGCTTCTCCCTGCCCGTGGCGCGGACCTTCCCGCTCGCCGAGGTCGCCGAGGCTCAGCGCGCCGGCGAGGGCGGGCACGTACGCGGCAAGATAGTGCTGGTGGCCGACGCCGGCGTGTGACCCCCGTGCGGGCCCGGCGAAGGCGCCGGGTCCAGCCGCACGACGGCCGTGCCGCATCCCCACAAGGAAGGGGACGCGGCACGGCCGAGGTGGGGCGGGAAGCGCGATCACACAGCGGATCCGCACTCAGACAAGCTCCGGCTGCGGTCCGGGCTGCCGTTCCAACTGCCGTACGGGGGCGGCCTGCGGCTCCCACAGCTTCGTGGTCCGCATGAAGTAGTGGATCACCGAGAGCGTGGCCAGCATGAGAAGGGGACCGAAGATCCACGGGTGTTCGGCCATCGTCATCGACAGATAGCGATAGGAGAGCAACAGGGCGGTGAAGACAACCGCGCCGTACGCGACCAGCCGCGTTCCCGATCGGTCCCAGCCACGGGCGAGCGAGCGAAGGGCCGCCTCGATCGTGAGCGCGAAGACGACTCCGGCGATGATGTCCGTGCCGTAGTGGTAGCCGAATCCCAGCGTGGCACCGAGCGTCGCGATCAGCCAGAAGGCGCCCGCGATCCGCAGGGCCTTCGGACCCTTGCGGGAATGGATGAAGATCGTGGTTGCCCACGCCGTGTGCAGGCTCGGCATGCAATTGCGGGGGGTTGTCTCATTGAACGGCATATGGTGCGGCACGCTGATGGAAGCCGAATTGGGCCATACATTGGCCACCGCCCAGTGCCCGCCGTCCGCCCCGTAGGCGAAGATGGGCCCGACCACCGGGTAGATCATGTAGAAGGCCGGTCCGAGCAGGCCGATGACCAGGAAGGTTCGCACCAGATGATGCGCCGGGAAGCGGCGCTCGGTCGATACGTTGCGCAGCTGATAAAGGGCGACGACAACCGCGGCCACCGCGAGCTGGATGTATACGTAATCGAGGATGTGGGCGCCGATCGGCCCGGTCGATCTGACGAACCTGCCTATCAGCCAGGAAGGGTTGCCCAGGGCGTGATCGGCGGTCGCCACATACTGGTCGAGCACCGTCGGGCGGGTCTTCGACGTGATGAGCAGCCAGGTGTCGCCCGTCTTACGGCCGGCCACGAGGAGCAGTCCGAGTCCGACGCCCTTCAGGAGCAGGACACGTTCCTGACCGGTGCGGCGCGTGAGCGCGATGACCACACAGGCCAGAATCACCCACAATGCGCCGTTGCCGAACATCATCTTGGCGTCGAAGGCCCAGCGCACCAGGAAAAAGGCGATGTCGATGCCGACAGCGGCCGCCACGGCGACGGCCCGTTCCCGCCAGGTGAGCACCACCATCATCAAGGCCATGCTGGCGTACAGCAGCGGCCCGGATTTGGGGGCGAATATGACCTCTTTCGCCTGGTTTGTTATCGGCCCCGGCTGGCCGTAATGACGCGCCGCGATCTCCAGCACGATGAGGAACCCGAGGGCCACCACGACCACCGCAGCCCAGATCATCGCCCTCGGTTGACGCCAATTGGACGGAATTCTGTAATTTATTCGGGAAAACACCCGCGATGATATCGTTGTCAATTGTTTGGCCGATTTGTTAGATGTTGGTTAACAGGTCACTCTTCGTACTGGCTACGTTCTTCATCGTGATGTAGAGGCGCTGAGGACGGTGTCATCAGCGCCGATCATGTTATCCGAGTGATGTGGGTGGTTTTCGCTGGTCTTGGGGGACCTGGGCGCCCGTCAACGCGGGGTGGGGCCGCCCGTACTTACGACGCGTCCTCGATACGCCGCCGCAGGTGGTCATATGCCCAGGCCGCGAGGGTGGTCGGGGTCGTGCTGTGGATCGTGCGGGGCTGTTCGGGGACGAAGTCTCCGCGCAGTCCGGTGGACATGCCGAGGACGGCCTCGACCATTTTGTCGGGCATCCCGGCCCGGCCGAGCTGGGTGCGCATGGCGTCGTCGGAGACGCGCTCGACGCCGATCCGCCGCCCGGTGGCCGAGGTGAGGATCTCCGCGACCTCGCTCCAGGTGAGGTCGGCGGGTCCGTGTACCGCCTGCACACAGCGCCCGGACCACTCGGCCGACAGGAGGCGCGTGACGGCCACCTCCGCGATGTCGCGGGGTGCCACCCAGGCCATGGGCTGGTCGAGGGGCAGGACCACCTGGAGGTGTCCGGCCCGTACGGCGTCGAGTTGCAGCTCCAGGTTGGTGAAGAAGTAGCCGCAGCGAAGGTGGGTGACATCGACGCCGGTGTCGTCGAGGGCGGTTTCGGTGAGGGCCAGCCCGTCGATCTCCCCCGCGCCGCCGCGCTTCTCGGCTCCCACACTGCTCTGGAAGACGACCCGGCCGATCCCGTTCTCGGTGACGGCCCGGACCACGGCGGAGGTCGCGCGGGCGTAGTCGGCGAGGGGGTCCGGGCTCGCGGTGCTCGGGTCGACCCAGAACAGGGCGTCCACATCGCGGGTGGCGGCGGCCACCGTGTCCGCGTCGTACTGGTCGACCCGCACCGCGTCCACCTCGTCCCGGACCGCCGGGTCCAGTCGGGCGGGGTCACGGAGCAGGACACGCGGCCGGACGCCGGTCCGGACCATCGTGGCGACGACATGGCGACCGACGTTGCCGGTCGGCGTGGTGACTGCGATCTGCATGGCTTCCTCCCATTCGACGGCTCTCGATGCCTCGGCCCCAGGCTAGGAGCCGAGGCGGCCAGTACCCGTCCTACTTCGGTCGGCGGCCGTCACCGCGTCGCGGGCAGCAGCCGCATCTCGGCCTCGGGAAGCCTGGCCCACCAGTGGTGATGGCGGCTGTACGGCGTCGCCTCGCGACCGGCGAGAAGTGCGCCCAGCGACTCGGCCTCCTCGGCGAGCCCGTCCCAGACGGCCCGCGTCAGGGGGTGGAAGGCCGTCGCCTCGACGCCCCGCGCCGTCGGCCGCCACACCCCGGCGACGTACCCGTCCACCAGCAGGGTGGGAAGGACATCGCCGTTGTTCCGGATCACCAGGGGCCGGTACGCGGCCGGGATCACCCGGTCCCGGTCGGCGTAGGCCAGCAGGACGCTGTCCCACATCGCCATGAGCCGGGGCGGGGCCGGGGTGTCCGCGGGCGGACGGGGAGCGTCGGGCAGGTCGAACAGGACGAGGCCGTCCGGGCCCTGGACTTGCTCCACGGCACCCTCCAGACCGCGCAGGGCCTCGCGGACGGTTGCGCGCCGCATCATCACGAACTGGGCGGCATCCGCCACCGAAGCGGGCCCGAAACCGGCCAAGTAGCGCAGGATCAGGGCCCGTAGCGCCTGCAGGTCCGGCTCTCGGCCGGTGAACGCGGGCCGGGGCGCGGCCGCCACGAAGGAGGGCCGGTAACCGAACGACCAGGGGTCCTTCGCCGGGGCGTGGTGCAGGGGCGCGTACGCCCTCAGCCCCCACCAGCCGCCGTCACCGCGCTCGGCTCCGAGCCGCTCCTCGACCCACGCCCGCATCTCGGCCATGGTCCGCGGCCGCTCGGCGAAGGCCAGCAGCTCCGGCACCAGCTCCTCCGCGTCCGCCGGCGTCAGCCCCGCCGCGGCGAAGCGGTAACCGAGGCGGGACGCGTACAGCGTCGGCTGCATCGCCGCGCGGAAGACCGGATAGTCCTCGGCGAGTACGGCGTGCAGCGTGATCCGCATCAGGGTCGCCTTGACCACCGTCCGCCGCGCGAAGGCCTCGTCCAGCTCGGCCGGGTCGAAACCCGAGAGCCGGTTCCAGAGCGCGATGTAGGGGGACGCCGGGTGCTGCGCCTGCAGGGCGACCACCTGCCTCAATCCGTCCAGAGGAGTCAACTCCGCCCGCCGCAGGAGAAGTTGACGGCTCAGGGTGGCCCGGTTGAGTGCACGCTCGGTGACCTTCATGGCCCGGATTCTGCCGCAGCCGGACCCTGCACTCCCGTACCGCTCCACCGGCGCTGCATGCCGGAGCGATAGGGATGCCTACGGCTTCCGGGCGTGGGACGCAAGGCAATGGCAAGGTCAAGCGCTTCCCATCCAGGTCAAGTTTCGCGGAGATACGGAATTCATAAGGGCCCGCCGGAATAGTCGCCTGGGGAAACGGGTTCAAGCCACACGTACCCCGCCCAGGGGCCGCCGCCGACCTCTCCCTGCCTCCGGAGGCTCCGTAATGCCCCAGCCGACGACCGACCAGCAGGCCGCACCACGCGGCATACGCGGTGTCGTCCCCGTACTCGCCTTCGCCGGTATCACGGTCGCGGTGATGCAGACCCTGCTCGTGCCGGTCATCAAGGACCTGCCGGAGCTGCTCAGCACCTCGCCCTCCAACGCCACCTGGGTCATGACCTCGACGCTGCTCGCCGGCGCCGTGGCGACCCCGATCATGGGGCGGCTCGGCGATCTCAACGGCAAGCGCCGCATGCTCCTGTTCAGCCTCGCCATCATGGTGATCGGCTCGTTGATCGCCGGCTTCACCAGCGATCTCGTCGTGATGATCGTCGGCCGCGCCCTCCAGGGCTTCGCGATGGGCGCCATCCCGCTCGGCATCGGCCTGATGCGTGACGAGCTGCCCCGCGAGAAGCTCGGCTCGGCGATGGCCCTGATGAGCTCCTCCATAGGCGTGGGCGGCGGACTCGCCCTGCCGGCCGCCGCCCTGATCGCCCAGCACGCCGACTGGCACGCCCTGTTCTTCAGCTCGGCGGGCCTGGGCGTGGTGGCCATCGTGCTCACCCTCCTCTTCGTGCCGGAGAGCAGGGTCAAGGCGGAGGGCACCTTCGACGTGCTCGGTGCGCTCGGCCTCTCCACGGGCCTGGTCCTGCTGCTGCTTCCGATCACCAAGGGCAGCGACTGGGGCTGGGGCTCGACCACCACGCTCGGCCTGCTCGGCGCGGCCGTCCTGGTCCTCGTCCTGTGGGGCGTGATGGAACTGCGCGTCAAGGCGCCACTGGTGAACCTGCGCACCACCGCCCGGCGCGAGGTACTGCTCACCAACCTCGCCTCCACGATGGTGGGCGTGGCCTTCTACGCCATCTCCCTCGTACTCCCCCAGCTGCTCCAGCTGCCCTCCGCCACCGGTTACGGTCTCGGTCAGTCGATGGTCGTAGCCGGTCTGTGCGTGGCGCCGCTCGGCCTGACGATGATGCTGACGGCCCCGGTCTACGCCCGCCTCTCGGCCAAGTACGGCCCGAAGACCACCCTCATCCTCGGCATGCTGATCATCGCGATCGGCTACGGGGCCGGGCTCGGCCTGATGAGCGCGGCCTGGCAGACCATCATCATCTCGGTCGTCGTCGGCGCGGGCATCGGCCTCGCCTACTCCTCGCTCCCGGCGCTGATCATCGGTGCGGTCGACCCGTCCGAGACGGGCGCGGCGAACGGCCTCAACACCCTGATGCGCTCGATCGGTACGTCGGTGTCGAGCGCCGTCATCGGCATGGTGCTCGCCAACACCTCGCAGAAGTTCGGTCCGGTCGCGGTGCCGACCATGCACGGCTTCCGCGTCTCGTTCCTGATCGCCACGGCAGCGGTGGCCGGCGGCCTCGCGCTCGCCGTCTTCCTGCCCAAGGGCCGTCCCGCCGCCAAGCCGCAGCTGCGGGCCAGCAGCGAGGAGGACGCGGTGCTCGAGCGGGTCACCGAGGCGCTCGCGGCCTTCCACGGCCAGGTCGTCGGCGCGTCCGGCGCGCCCGTCGCGCACGCCAAGGTCACGCTGATCGACCGCCACGGCCGCCAGGCGGGCTCCGCGCACACCGACGAGAGCGGCCGCTACGCGGTGCCGGTGCCGCAGGGCGGCGCCTATGTGCTGGCCGCGACGGCCGCGGGCCACGCCCCGCTGGCGTCCTCGGCCACCCACCACGGGGGCGAGGGCCCGGTCACGGTCGACCTGGCGCTGCCGGTGCCCGCGCTGTAGTCACCGGAATCGCACGGCGGACCGTCGGGCCCTCGGCGATCCGTGTGCGCTCCCGAACCGGGAGCGGGGCCCTCGGCCGGGCGGGAACCTCCCGCCCGGCCGAGGGCCTCACGCCTTTTCGCGTACCGGCCGTCGCAGCAGGTAGGCGGCCGCGAAGCAGGCCAGCACCGCCATGCAGCCGATGAACACCAGCCCCGCCCCCTCCAGGCCGAGCGGACCCACCAGGACACCCACCCCGATCACCGGCACCGAGATGCCCGTGTACGCCACTACGAACAGGGTGGAGATCACCGCCGCGCGATGGTGCTCGGGGGATGCCTGGGCCACCGCGGACAGCGCGGCACGGAACGTCAGGCCCTGCCCGAAGCCGCCGACGAGCGCGCTCAGCACGATCAGCCACAGCAGGTCCCAGCGGAGCGCGCCGGCCAGGAGGGCGAGCCCGGCCAGGAGCGCGACGCAGCCCGCGGGCAGGGACCGTCGCAGCCCCAACCGGCCGACGGCCAACTGCCCGCCGGTCGAGGCGAAGAAGGCGAGCGCGACGACAAGTCCGCTCGCGGCGTGGTTGTGGACGTTCAGGGACTCGGCCAGGAAGGCGGGGCTCACCGATGTGAACACCCCGAACAGCGCGAACCCCACGAACGACGCGATGGCCGCGGGCACGAACACCGGACGCACCCGCGCGGGCAGCCCCGGCCGCTGCGGCCGCGCGCTGCTCAGGGACTGTCGCTCGCGTACGGTCTCCGGCAGCCACAGCAGTACCGCGACCGAAGCGGCCACCAGGGCCAGGTGCACGATGAACGGCAGGCTCAGCGGGTGGCCCGCGTACTGCGCGAGCAGTCCGGCGAGCAGCGGGCCGCAGCCGAGGCCGCCCATATTGGCGGCCGTCGCCACGAACGTGGCGCGCGCGGCGCCGTCACGCGGCGCCAGGTCCATCACGTACGCGGTGGCGGCCCCGGTGAACAGTCCCGCCGAAAGCCCCGAGAACAGCCGCCCCGCGTACAGCCAGCCGAGGCCGTTCGCCCAGAGGAAGCAGGCCGCGCTCGCGGCCGCGAATCCCAGGCCGCACAGCAGCACCGGCCGTCTGCCCACGGTGTCCGACACGTTGCCCGCGAGCAGGAGCACGCCGATGACCCCGAAGGCGTACACGGCGTACACGATCGTGACCGTCAGCTCGGAGAAGCCGAACTTGTCCTGGTAGAGCCCGTAGAGGGGGGTGGGAAGCGTGGTGCCGGCCATGCACACGGCGAACACCGCCCCGCCGAGCAGACATTGACGCCATCCTCGAAGATCACCGTCCATGGCACCGACGGTAACTCCGCGGGCGGCCCCGCTCCGGCCCGGGATGGCGGGCGCGCCGATACGGAGTCCCGAGCTGCCGTACGGCACCCCGGCGGGTCTGGCACACCAGGTGCTGGCGGCCCCTCCGGTGCGGGCGTGGAGGGACCGGCCCGTGGGCAACTCCCCCGGCGCCGGCGGGCGTAGGCCGCCTGGACTTCGCCGGGGCCGGGGCGGAGGCGGATCAGTCGGGCCGGCCCTTCCGGTCGTCCGCCTTGCCCTTTCGCTCGGAGCGGTGCGGCAGGTGGGGCAGATGGCCCTGGCGCAGCTGCAGCCAGACGTCACGGGCCCGGCGGCCCGCGTGGGTGCGGCTCTGGGCGACCAGCTCGCGGGCCTCCTCCTCGGACTCGACCATGGCCGACGAGCCGCGCAGCGGCTTGCCTGCGGTCTCCCGCAGGAACAGTGCCGAGATCACCCCGATCACACCGGCCACCATCAGGTAGTAGGCGGGCACGAGTTCATTGCCCGTGGCGTTGACCAGTGCGGAGGCCACCAGCGGGGTCGTGCCGCCGAACAGGGACACGGAGAGGTTGAACGCGAGGGACAGGCCGCCGTAGCGCAGGTGGGTCGGGAACAGGGCGGGCAGCGTGGCGGCGCTCGTCCCCGCGAAGCAGACCAGGAGCAGGCCGAGGACGACGCAGCCGATGGCGGGCAGGACGATGCCGCCCTGCCGGATGAGCTGGAAGACGGGCACCGCGAGAACGACCATCGCGATGCCGCCCCACAGGAACAGCGGCCGTCTGCCGTAGCGGTCCGAGGAACGGCCGACCGCGGTGATGGTGAGGACGACGAGCACCATCGTGCCGAGCACCAGGAGCTGCGAGGTGAGCTCGGACTGGCCGAGGGTGGTGCTCATGTAGGTCGGCAGGTAGGACGTCACCATGTAGTTGGTGACGTTGTAGAGCAGCACGAGCCCGATGCACACGAGCATGGCCTGCCAGTGGTGGGTGAAGACCTCCTTGAGACGGCCCCGCCCCGACATGCGCGCCTGCTCCAGACGCTCCTCCTCCTCGGGCGTCGCGCCGCCCCGCGCCGCCGCCTGCCGTCCGCGTTCCTCGGCCTCCTGGAACGCGGGCGTCTCGTCTAGCTTGAGCCGCATGTAGAGGCCGATGAGGCCGAGGGGCCCGGCGATGTAGAACGGGATCCGCCAGCCCCAGTCGAGCATCTGGTCCTCCGACAGGACACCGGTCAGCACGGTGACCAGGCCGGAGCCGAGCGAGTACCCGACGAACGTGCCGAAGTCGAGCCAGCTGCCGAGGAAGCCCCGCATCCGGTCGGGCGAGTACTCGGCGATGTACGTGGTGGCCCCGGCGTACTCACCACCGGTGGAGAAGCCCTGTACGAGTCGGCAGACGAGCAGCAGGATGGGTGCGGCGAGCCCGATCGACTTGTATCCCGGCAGGAATCCCACCGCGAAGGTGCTGATCGCCATCATGATCATGGTGACGGCGAGGACCTTCTGGCGTCCCACACGGTCGCCGAGCGGCCCGAACACGAGGCCGCCGATCGGCCGGACGACGAAGGCCGCGGCGAACGTCGCGAACGTCGAGATGACCTGGGCGCCCGGCGAACTCGACGGGAAGAAGACCTTGCCGAGGGTGGCGGCGACATAGGCGTAGACACCGAAGTCGAACCACTCCATGGTGTTGCCGAGCGCGGCCGCCGACACGGCCCTGCGCACGGCCGGCTTGTCGGCCACCTTGACGTCGTCCGCGCTCAGGCTCTTCTTGCGACGGCGCAGCAGCGTCCGCACCATGCGCTCGGTCTGCGGGCTCCCCGAGCCGAACCCGCGGCCTCGATGACCCGGGGGTGTGGGCCCCGGCCTGCTTGATTTCATGGGCACCTGTGCGTCGTCGTCGGTGGCTGTGGCGTTGTGGAGCATGTGTCGGGCGATGTACGCATACTGCCGAGCACCGGCCGAATGTCCGGTACGCGGCATACGTACCCCAACTTTCCACTGCTGGCGCGCTACGCGCACCGCAAGCGCCGACGCGGCGTGTCGGGCCGAGCCGCACCGACGGCCGCTTCACGCCGGTGAACGAGCCCGCCGACGAGCGGCCCGCCGGGGGTCGCCCGGAGCCTGGTTGCGCCGACGCCTGTTCCGGCGTCGCACGCCGGTCTGGCGCGACCGGGCGGGCAGGGGGCATCCCGGCCCAACACAGTGACCCCTGAACTACGCCGCCGACCATGCCAGTTGACGAACCATCAGGCCTTGGCGAAGCTCATCACGGCCAGCGGAGCCGACGTCGGGGCGGGTGAGCCGCCGGCGGGTTCGACGGTGATGCCCATGCCGGAGGCCTGGTCGACCGGGCCGGACAGCAGGACCGCTTCGGTGCTGTGCGCGGGGTTCATCAGCCCCGCCGGACGCATGGTGCCCGCGTCGTCGAACCACAGCTGGTAGACCTTGCCGGCCGGCGGGCGCGGCAGACCGGAGGCCACGAAGACGGCCTGGTTCTTGCTGTGGGCCACCACGAGCGTTCCGGTCGCGCCGTCCTTGAGGGTGCCGGTCGCGGCCTTCGCGTCGGGTGCCGCGAGGACCTCGGCGAGCTGCTGGGACTGACGCTGGGCCGTGTCCGCCTGCTGCTGGGCGTCGTCGGCCCGCTGGTGCTGCCAGACCGCGACCCCGCCGAGCCCGGCCGCCGCCGCGAGGCAGGCGGCCAGCGCGAAGCGCGACCAGCGCGCCCGGCGCAGCCTGCCGCCGGCGGACCCGGCCTGCGCGGGCGGATGCGGGGGGTCCTGGCGGACCAGGGCGATCTGCCGCAGTACCGCGGTCTTGAGTTCGACGGGCGGGGTGACCGTGACGGCGAGCCCGAGACGGCTCGCGGTGGCGGTGAGTTCCCGCACCTCCTGGGCGCAGGGCTCGCAGTCGGCGAGATGCCGCTCGAACTCCGTCCGTTCCTCCTCCGACAGTGCGTGCAGCGCGTACGCGCCGGTCAGTGTGTGCAGATCGGCAATGCTCATCCCGCCACCCCCAGGCAGTCGCGCAGCCGGATCAGTCCGTCGCGCAGTCGGGTCTTCACCGTGCCCAGCGGCACGGCGAGCAGCTCGGCCACCTCTCGGTAGGTCATGCCGCGGTAGTAGGCGAGCGTCACGGACTGTCGCTGGAGCTCGGTGAGCGTGCGCAGACAACGCCGCACCTGTTCCCGCTCCAGACGGCTCTCCACCTGCTCGGTCACGTCGTCGAACGCCGGAGTCTGCTCCAGGAGCGCGGCCTTGTGCTCGCGTTCGGTGGCCGCCTGGGCGGAGCGCACCCGGTCCACCGCCCTGCGGTGGGCCAGGGTCAGCACCCAGTTCATGACGCTGCCCCGGTCGCGCCGGTAGCGCGCGGCCGTGCGCCAGACGTCGACGAGCACCTCCTGGGCGACCTCCTCCGACTGGGCCGGGTCGCGCACCACCGTGCGCACGAGGCCGAGGACGGGTCCGCCCACCGCGTCGTACAGCGAGCTGAACGCATCCTGGTCACCCCGGGCCACGCGATCGAGCAGCTCGGGCAGGTCGGGCCCGGCGGAGCGGGCTCCGCTGATGTGCACCACTTCTTTCACGCGGTGATCCTCCTGGACATAGGTCGCTACAGGAGTCATTCGGAGCCGGTGCGCCCAAGGTTTGCTCCGCTCGGGAGGCAGTTTCCCGTCAGACGGCGTCGAAGCGGTTGCGGGCCGCCTCGATGTGGTCGAGATGGCGCTGGGTCCAGCCGCACATGCCGGAGACCGCCGCGCGCAGCGCCCGGCCCGGCTCGGTGAGGGTGTACTCGACCCGGGGCGGCACGGTGGGGTGCACCCTGCGCTCGACCAGGCCGTTGCGCTCCAGCATGCGCAGGTTCTGGGTGAGCATCTTGTGGCTGATGCCCTCGATCTCGTTCCGCAGCGCGCCGAAGCGCAGGGTGCCCGCGCCGAGGGCCTCGATGATCAGGAACGCCCACTTGTTGGCTATGTCGGTGAAGATCTCCCGGGCCAGCGAGTCCGCGCGGCTCAGGTCCGCGTCCTCGGCCGTGCCGCTGAACTGCTTGGTCACCATCGGGTTCCCCAGTCACTGAAAAGTGCGTTCTTCCATGTCAGCGGCCACTCTCCTACGGTTCCCGAGTAACTACAAGAGACCGAGGGCGAGTTGGGCCCCGTTGCTGCGGACCCTCCTGACCCCGCACGAGGAAGCAGGCGACATGAGCATCACCCTGGTGAACCCCGAAGGACTGCCCGAGGTCGACGTCTACCGTCAGGTGGCGGTCGCGAGCGGCTCGAAGCTCGTCTTCCTCGCCGGACAGGTGTCCGTCGACGCCGACGGGGTCACGCTCGGCGAGGGGGACCTCGCCGCGCAGACCGAGCGCTGCTACCTCAACATCGCCACCGCCCTGGCCGGCGTCGGCGCGAGCTTCGACAACGTGGCGAAGCTGACCCTCTACGTCGTCGACTGGGCTCCCGAGAAGATGCCCCTGCTCCTCGACGGGATCGCCCGCGCGGCAGCCCGGCTGGGCACCACGATCGTCCCGCCGGGCACGCTCCTGGGCGTCGCCGCCCTCGCCTCCCCCGCCCACCTGGTCGAGGTGGAGGCCGTCGCGGCCCTCGACTGAGCGCGGGCCCACCGGCCGGGCGGGCTCCGCGACCCGCGCCCCGCGACCCGGCTCACTCGGGCGGTGCGGGCGGATCCACCGGGCCGAGGGCCAGGGCGAGGGTCGTGCGGGTGTCGGAGGCCCCGCGTTGCCGTGCCACCCGGTAGGCGTGGTCGCCGATCGCGGTACGGGCCCGCAGATCGGTCCGTTCGCGCACCGCGGCCAGTTCCGGAGTACCGCGTTGCGGGTGCCCGACGCTGCGCCAGTACGTCTGCCCGGTGCCGGAGAGCCGGGCGGCCTGCTCGCCCTCGCCCTGCTCGGCGGCGGCCGCCGCCAGCAGATCGACGCCCAGGGCGATGCCGAACCGGTCGCCGAGGCGCCGCTTGCCCCGCAGCATCGCCCGCGCGTGCTCCGCCGCCTCGGCGGGCCGGTCCTGGAACAGGGCGATCAAGGACAGCTGGTACTCCACATAGGAGCGCGTCCAGACCTCGTCGCGCCGCTCGCAGGCGCCGAGCAGCCGCCGTGCGAGTACCTCCGCCTCGTCGTAGACACCGAGGGCGGTCCGGGTGAACACCGTGATCAGGCGGCACCGCAGGCGCGAGGGGGAGGCGAAGTCGTCATCGGCGGCCGAGGAGAGAGCGCTCTCTGCCAGGCTCTGGGCGACCAGGGGCCGGCCGGTCATCAGGTAGGTGAGGCTCAGCAGGTAGGCGGCGCCCAGCCCCGCCTCGGGGTCCTCGTCCTCCTCCGCCGCCCGTGCGCAGTGCGCGGCCAGCTGCGCGGCCGGCTCCGGCTCACCCTGCAGCAGACGTACGATGCCCAGCGCCCACAGCGCCCGGGTCAACACCGGCCCCGGCTCACGGTGTTCGACCAGCGCGCGCTCCAAATAGTGCCGGGCCTCGTGCAGATGGCCGCAGCAGCTCCAGAAGAAGGCGACCCGCCCGGCCAGGTCGAGGGCGTCGCGGCCGGGGCCGGTGAGCAGATGGTCGAGGGCGGCGCAGAGATCGGGGTGCGCCTGAGCGATCCGCTGGTACTCGCCGGCCTGCTCCGGCCCCAGCCAGCGCTCGTCGGCCCGGCGCACGACCTCGTGGAAGTACGCGGCGTGCCGGTCCGCCAGCCGCTCCCGCTCACCGAGCTCCGCGAGCCACATGCGACCGTACTCGTTGAGGGAGTCGAGCATGCGGTGGCGATCGCCGTCCCGCTGGACGACACACTTGGCCACCAGACCCGACAGCGCCTCGGCCACCCCGGCCTCGCTCAACGGGCCCCCGGAACACACCAGTTGGGCCGAGCGCGTCTCGAAGGGGCCGCGCAGCACGGAGAGCCGCGCCCACAGCAGCCGTTCGGCCGGAGTGCACAGTTCATGGCTCCAGCCGATGGTGGTGCGCAGGCTCGCGTGCCAGGGCGGCCGGGCGCTCGGCTCGCCACTCAGCATCGTGAGCGGCGAGCCGAGCGCCTCGACGAGATCCGTCAGGCGCCGGTGCCGCAGCTGCCCGCTCGCCAGCTCAAGGGCCAGCGGGATGCCTTCGAGGCGGCGGCAGATCGCCTCGGCGGCCGCCCGTTCGCGCGGGGAGTCCACGTCCACATCGGGTGCCGCTTCGGCGGCCCGGGAGAGGAGCAGCCGCACCGCGTCACCGGGCGCCCCCGCCCCGCCCGTACCGTCGACCGGAAGCGGACCGATGGCGAGGACGTGCTCCCCCTCCACCTCCAGGGGCTGTCTGCTGGTGGCCAGGACCGTCAACCCCGGTGCGGACCGCAGGAGTTCACCGAGCAGCCGACGGCAGTCCGCCGCGAGGTGCTCGCACGAGTCGAGGACCAGGAGTGCCTCGCGCTCGGCCAGCCAGGAGCACAGCACGTCGGCGGCCACCCGTGGGGTGTGGTCGGCGAGACCGGCGGCCTGGCCGACCGTGGCGGTCAGGAGGTCGCTGCCCATGAGGGGCCACAGCTCGGCCCAGATGACGCCGTCGCGGTACCCGGGGCCGCCGCGCGCGGTGGCCCGCAGGGCGACCCGGGTCTTGCCGACGCCGCCGGTTCCGGTCAACGTCACCAGCCGGTGAGCGGAAAGGGCCCGCTCGACGCGGAGCAGCTCCTCCCGGCGTCCCACGAAGCTGCTCGTCTCCTCAGGAATCTTGCCCGCCATGGCGCACAGTGTGGCCCACGAGCGCGCCCCGGGGGCGCCGTTCGGCCTCGGACCACCCCACGGGTGACCCACGGACCGCCACGGGACGACTCCGCGTGGGCGCGGACGCGTGAGCAGCGTCTTCGAGGGGACCCGAGGGACATGACGGAGACCTCGCACAACCCCACCTCCTCCCGGCCGGAGGAGGAGCCCAGTGACCCCACCGACCTTCCGGCCCGCTCATGGCTCGCGGTGCTTCGCCGTACCGGCCGGGAGTTCCTCGACGACGACCTGCCCGACAAGGCGGCCGCCCTCACCTACTACGGGGTCCTGTCACTCTTCCCCGCGCTGCTCGTGCTGGTCTCGACGCTCGGTGTGATGGGCGAGACCGCGACGCGCGGGATCCTGGACAACCTGGGTCACCTCACCCCGGGCCCGGTCCACGATCTGCTCGACAGCGCGGTGCGCCAGTTGCAGGACAACGGCGGCACGAGCGGTGTCGTCGCGGTGGTGAGCCTGGTCGCGGCGCTCTGGTCGGCGTCCAGCTATGTCGCCGCGTTCATCCGCGCCGCGAACGCCGTCTACGACCTGCCGGAGGGCCGGCCGGTGTGGAAGCTGACGCCGCTGCGGCTCGCGCTGACGGTGACGCTGATGGTGGTGCTCGCGGTCAGTGCGGTGATCGTGGTCTTCACGGGTCCGCTGGCGCAGCGCGCGGGGGACGCGATAGGGGCGGGCGACGCGGCGGTCGCGACCTGGAACATCGCGAAGTGGCCCGTGCTTCTCCTCCTGATGGTCTTCATGGTGGCGCTGCTCTTCTGGCGCGCCCCCAACGTCCGTGGACCGGGCCTGCGTTGGCTGAGCCCGGGCAGTCTGCTCGCGGTACTGCTGTGGCTGGCGGCATCGGCCGGGTTCGCGCTGTACGTGGCGAACTTCGGCTCGTACAACAAGACGTACGGCACGCTGGCCGGGCTCATCATCTTCCTGATCTGGGTGTGGCTGTCGAACCTGGCGATCCTGCTCGGCCTGGAGCTGGACGCCGAGCTGGCACGCCAGCGCGCCATCAGCGGCGGCCACCCCGAGGGCGAGGAGCCGTATGTGGAGCCCCGCGACACCCGCAAGTGGCCCGCGCGGCTGCGCCTCCGGGCGCGTCGGCGCAAGCAAGCGGCGGCGGCGGTGAAGTGAAGTCCCCTCGCCCGTACGGCAGTTGAGTCGCACGTCGAGCGGAGACGGCTGCCGCGCCACCCGCGCGGCAGCCCGTCCCCGGTCGCTCAGATGGCCATGGCCTCCTGGATCCAGCGGTTCACCCGGTACGGCATCCACCAGGCCAGCTCCCCCACCTCCAGGACGAGGCGCTCGCCGAGGAAGTCGGCCAGTACGGCGGCGGGCACCGATGCCGACGGGGCTCCGTAGGCCAGGGCCCCGATGGTCTGCCGGTACTCCGGCTCCTCGGCGGTGAAGCGGCGCAGATCGCCCCAGCGGCGGTCGCGGATCTGCACGAAGCCCGGACCCTGGCGCCACAGGCACTTGCAGAGGTAGTGGCCGTCACGCCACGCGCGCAGGTCACCGGCCGCGTCCGCGGGCCCGTCCAGGCGCTGCGGCGGCTGGAGGTGGCTGAGGGTGCGCCAGGTGTCGTCGGGCGCCGCCGGGTCCAGCCGAAGCTTCCATTCGACCAGGACGGCCCGGGCCGTCAGGTCGCGGACCAGGCTCAGGGCGCTCACGGCGCGCTCGGCCGCCCCCGGGGCATCGAGACCGGCGAGGTCGATGGTCCCGGGCAGCCGGACGCGGCGGGCACCCAGCTCCCACAGCCGGTCGCTCTCCTCGGCCGGCGGGCCGGTCAGTTCCACCTCGCCGAGGTACATCCCGGGCAGGGTGCAGGCCTCGGGGTCGTAGTCGCGCCAGGCGGCGACCGCGAGGACATCGGTCGCGGTGGTGAGGGCGGTGGTCATCGGTCTTCTCCTCCTGTTCCTGTGTCGGTCACGCGGGCTCAGACGCTCACGGGCTCGGGCCGGGCGGGCTCTTCGTCGGCGTCGAGCGCGGCCTGCGCATGGCGCATGAAGTCGAGGCGCAGCAGGTCCTCGTTGACGGCCGAGGGCGCGATGTGGACGTACTGGCCGCCGTCGGTGAAGACCAGCCCCAACGCGAGCCAGGAGTCGAGGAGTTGCTGCACCTCGCCCTCCGTGCGTTCGGCCCCCTTGGCGCGGGCGGCCGCCTTGCGGGTGAGCGCGGTGACCGCGTGCGGCTGGTCGAGGAGGCGGAAGACGGCCAGCTCGAACGGGTCGGTCAGCTCCATCGCGCGCCAGGCGAAGGTGCGCCGCCTGCTCACCAGGACGATGCGGTCGCCGAGGTCGGTGTGGGTGAGCCGGGCGTCGGCGTGGTGCTTCTTCCAGGCGTCGAGCGCGTCGTTGAGCGCGGTGACGGTGGGCTCGGTGATGCCGCGCTGGGGGGCCTCGAAGACGTACGCGAGGTCGTACAGCTCGGACTCGGGCAGGTCGTAGGTGAAGCGGTAGTGCTCCTCGGGGCGCAGGCCGTCGAAGCCGAGTTCGGGGCGGTTGAAGTACGGGCTGAAGCGTTCGATGGCGATCCGCGCCGAGAGGTCGACCGGCGGGTTGAGGTGTTCGAGGGCGGGGATCTGCGCGATGACGGGGTCGTAGTCCTCGGCGGTCTCGCCCGGGAAGCCGTGCAGATAGTTCCAGGCGACGGAGAGGCCGGTCTCGGCGCCGTCGCGGAGCATGCGCACGTTCTGGCAGCCGCTGACGCCCTTGTCCATCAGGTCGAGCACCCGGTTGTTGAGGCTCTCGATGCCGGGCTGTACGTAGATGAGTCCGGCCTCGGCGAGCGTACGCAGCTGGCTGCGCCGCATGTTGGCCTTGATCTCGATGTGCATCCGCAGGTCGTAGCCGCTCTCCATGATGCGGGGCAGCACCGTGGTGAGGTAGCCCATGTCGAGGATGTTGTCGACGAGGTACATGTCGAGCACCCGGTGGCGGCGGGCGAGTTCCATGATCTCTTCGAAGAACGTGTCCGGGCTCTTGGAGCGGAACTGCATGAACGAACCGTTGAGGCCGCAGAAGGTGCAGTGGTGCTTCTCGCCCCACCAGCAGCCGCGCGCACCCTCGACGACGAGCTTGGGCTCGACCCAGTTGCGGGCCACGGAGGTGGCGAGGCGCTCGAAGTAGCCGCTGTAGTCGGGGGCCAGGATGGTGGCCGGCGGCAGCGGGCTCGTGGCCATCGGGTTGACGACGCTCCTGCCCTCGGGGCCGCGGTAGCACAGGCCCGGCACCTTGGAGAGGGCCTCGTCGCCCGCGCCCTCGGCGATCGCGGTCAGCAGCTGCGGGAAGGCGGACTCGCCCTCACCCCGGATGACGTGGTCCACGAACGGGAAGTTGCGGTGGACGGCCTCGCCCTGCTCGCCGTCGCAGTTGGCGCCGCCCATGACGGTCACGATGTGCGGGGCGAGCCGCTTGAGGTGCTTGGCGGCCGCGAGGGCGGCGGTGTTCTGCTGGAAGGTCGAGGTGAAGCCGACGACGTCGGGCGCGTACTCGACGATCCGCCGGGCGATCATCTCCACGAACTCCGGTACCTGCCGGTGGAGTTCCTGGGACATGCGCAGACGCGCCTTGCGGAGTTTGCCCTTCATCGCGGCCGCGAACTCCTCGTCCCGCCACGTGGGGTCGTCGTACAGCGCGGAGGAGAACACCCAGTCGCCGCAGCCCATGAAATAGGAGGAGAGCGCGTAGTACTCGTAGTCGTCGGCGGTGAATTCGGTGCGCTCGGTGATCCAGTCGGTGAATTCCAGATTGGCGTGCAGGACCTCGGCACTGGCGCCGGGCACGCGCTCGTCCACGCTGCGCTTGAGGATTCCCAGAGCCAGCGAGGGAAGGTCGATGGGCGACCAGGGCATATTGACCAGCAGGACACGCATGTCGGCTCCTCGGGATGTGCGGAGACGTGGAGTAAATGAGGCCCGGGGGGCCGGAGTTGAGGGACTTGCCCGGTCGGTCCCGTGGCGAGCCGCCACGGGACCGACCGGCGAGGATCAGTCCTCTTCGCCGTCCTCGGCGTTACGGAACGGAACCTTGATGGTCACGCCGACGCTCGGCTTGCGGTTTTCCTCGTCACCCGCGAGCGGGTCATTGTGGATGATGTCCTTCTGCATGGCCGGAACTCCTCTCTGTGTGGGTACCGCCTGTTCCGGCGGGCGCTGGAGAGCGCTTCCGTCCGGAATCCCCGCTCCGGTCGGAGCGGGGCGTCTTGGGGGTGGTGCGGGGTCGCCCCTGCCGCAGTTCGCGGTCGAGGAAGACCACGGCGCGGCGCAGCACGGCCACGTGGTCGTCGGCCTCGTAGCCGTCGTGGCCGGTGTCGAGCCACATCGACTCGTGGCGCACGCCCGCGCCTTGGAGGGCGGTGAGGTAGTCGCGCACCTGGCCGGGCGGGCACTTGGCGTCCCGGGTCGCGGCGGCGACCAGCAGGGGGGCCCGGACGGCGGCGGCGTAGTGGCGGGGCGAGCTGCGTTCGTACCGCTCGGGCACCTCGTCGGGGGTGCCGCCGAAAAGCCGCTCGTCCAGGGCGCGCAGGGCCGGGGTCGTGGTGCGGTAGGCGGCCGCGCAGTCCGCGACGGGTTTGACGGCGACGCCCGCCTGCCAGAGCCCGGGGTGCGTGCCGAGGGCGAGGAGCACCAGATAGCCGCCCCAGGAGGTGCCCCACAGTCCGGCCGCGTCCGCGCGGACGACGCCGCGCGCCACGAGGTCGGCGCGCACCGCGACGAGGTCGGCGACCTGGGTGAGCCCGACGCCCTCGCCGAACGCGCGCCGCCAGCGGGGCCCGTAGCCGGTGGAGCCGCGGTAGTTGACGCGTACGACGGCGAAGCCGGAGGCGACGAGCGAGTGCACCACGCCGTCGTAGGCGTCGCGGTCGTGGTCGGCGGGGCCGCCGTGCACGAGGAACACCGCGGGGACCGCGCCCGTGCGTCCCTCGGGCAGGCTGAGCAGGGAGTGCACGGGCCCGTCCGGGCCCGGCGTCCACAGGTCGCGGTGTTCGCCGGGCACCCGCTCGGGGATGCCGTGCGTCGGGGGCAGTCCGGTGCCCGCGGTGGAGACCATGCGGGGCGGTGTCGCCGTGTCGGTCCAGAGGAACTGCACATCGGATCCGGTGCGCGGCGCCGCGTCCAGGAGCGTTCCGCGCGGTGTCGGTACGGGCTCGACGGTGTGCTCCGCGAGGTGGACGCGGTGCAGGGTGCTCCGGCCGTGCCGGTCCTGGCGGACCAGGAGCGAGCGTCCTTCGGGGTGCCAGCGGGCGGTGATCTCGGTGTCGAAGGCGCACCAGGAGTGGGTGACGACTCCCGTGTCGGGGGTCCAACTCGCCAGCAGATAGCGGTCGTTGGACTCCCGCACGAGTAACAGTTCGGCGCGGCCGGCGGTGGGCGCGAAGCCCAGCGACCAGAGCCGCCCGCCGGGCCCGTCCCCGGCGAGCACCGCGCGCGGGGTGCCGTCGTCGGCGAGTACGGTCACGGCCCGTGCCGAGCCGGCCGCGCCGCTGAGGGCGAGGAGGCGGCCGTCGGGGGTGATCCCGGACAGGGTGGCGTGGCCGTCGACGCGCGTCACTTCGCGGGCCGCGCCGCCGCGCGGGCCGAGGTGCACGGCGGTCGAGCGGGCATCACCGATGCCCATGGCCACGCTCGCGCCGTCGCTCACGGCGAGGCCGCGCGGCTCGCCCTCGGGGACCCCGAGCAGACCGGGCAGGTCGGGGCCGCCCTCGAACGGCTGGAACCGCCAGCGTCCGGCGCCGTGGTCGTCCTCGTCGAACCACCACACATGGGCGTCCCGGTCGATCGCGCCGTGCAGGGTGCCGTGCGGCCGTTCGGTGACCTGACGGGCCCGGCAGGTCGCGGCGTCCCAGGTGAACACCTCGCAGCGGCCGTCGGCGTCGGCGGTGAAGACCATCTTGGCGGGCTGCGCGGCACACACCTCGGGCAGGGCCGCGCGGTAGACCTGATAGCTCCGGGTCATGCGGTCGCCTCCGTCAGCCGGGACCGGACGACGGTGGTCCGCCAGGCAAGGGCGGTGAGCAGCCCGGCGCAGACGAGGGCGGGCGCGGCCGTTCCCAAGCGGGTCACGAACACCCCGGCCAGGACCGGCGCGAGGGCGGCCGACCCGCCGACGGCACTCGCGAGGACCGCTCCGGTGCGGGCCTGGAGCGAGGGCGGCGTCTCCCGCAGGGCACGGGACTGGAGCACCACCGCGACCAGCGGCATCAGCAGGCAGAACACCCCGAACAGCGCGCCGTACGTCCAGGGGCCGTCGGCCGTGGCGAGGCCGGCCGCGAGCGGGACGAGCAGCCAGGACACCGTCACGAGCAGCCGCGCGGCACCGATCCGGCCCACGACGCGCGGCGCGGCCAGCGACCCGATGAGCCCCGCGGCCCCGGACAGCGCCAGGACGAGCCCCATGGGCGCGCCGCCGTGGCCGCCCTTCTGCAGGGTGAACACCGCGCCGTAGTAGAGGGCGACGATCACTCCGTTGACGGTGGCGGTCCAGGTCAGGACGAGCCGGAGGAAGGGCGAGGTGCGCACGAGGGCGAGCCCCGCGCCGAGTTCGTCCCGCATCCGGCGCAAGGGTCCCGGCCGGGGGGCGGGGTTGATGGCCGGAGCCGCGACCGCGGCATCGGCGGTCGCTTCGACCGCCTCCGCCGGGCCGCCCGCCACGGACCCCGCGTCCGGGCGCCGCTCGGGCCGCAGGTCCGAACTCAGCGCTCGTACGCATCCGGCGGCGACGGCGTACGAGACCGCGTCCGCGAGGAAGGGCAGGGCGCGGGTCACCTGGTAGAGCGCGCCGCCGAGCGCCGGGCCCAGGATCAGCGCGCCCTGGTCGCCCGCCGAAAGACCGGCCACCACACGGGGGCAGTCGGCCGGCGGGGCGATCAGGGCCACGGTGCCGGCGGCGGCGGCTTCGTACACCGCGGTGGAGAACCGCTCCACCAGGACCGCGCCGAGCACCAGGGCGAGCGGTGGCTCCCCCGTGGCCACCGCCGCCGTCACTCCGGTCATGGCGAGCGCCGAGACCGTGGCGGACCAGAACATCACGGGTTTGCGCGCGCCCCGGTCGGCCGGGACGGCAGCCAGCGGGGCGAGCAGCAGGCCGGCCGCGGTGGACACCCCCGCGACCAGGCCGACGGTCGCGGCCGAGTGGCCGAGTCCGAGGAGCAGCAGCGGCAGTACGACACCGGAGGCCTGGGTGCCGAGGGCGTCGGAGGCGCTCGCCCACCAGAACAGCCGGACGTCACGGGACAGTGGCCGACGGGCCGCCCGTCTGTCGGCAGCCGTGGTGCCGGGGGCCATCAGTGCTCGGCCCCTGGAGAGGTCCCTGGAAGGCCCAGGAACTCCGGTTGACGCACAGCCACCCCACAGTTGGTCAAGTTGCGAAGAATATGTGCAGGATTCGAAACGAGCGGGAGCCTAACCAGGCGCCCGCTCGGCTCACAAGAGTTGCGCCGCCGAGGCCGGAATCGAACTGCGTAAGGGCCAGGCAAAGTAACCGATTACTTGATCCGCGCCCCGGCCCACTCACAGGTCCGCCCCCAAAGGGACGAAAGGGAAGGAGTGCGGCCGGGCATCGGACGCCCGAATGCCCGAGCGACTCCCCCGCGCCCGCTTCGCGGCGGCGAACGACCAGGCCCGCACGGCGAGTTCGCGCACTCCGCCCGGCGTATGCACCTTCCCGGCGGCGAAGCGGTGCCCCCGCCCCGGCCCAGGCCGGGTCACGGCCGGCGGGGGTCCGCTCCCGCCTCCCCCGGACAGCCGCCACCTCCCCGCGCACCCCCTGAGGACGCTCGCGCGGAACGGTTCCGTCCGGCTGGCTCATTGGCCGGAAACGAGCGCGCCGGGCGACGGACGCCCGGCGTTCATGGAACCTCGAAAGGGGCCACTCACTGATCAACTAAGCGCTCTGAACGATCAGTTGGCGATCAGGCGGCGTCGCGGCACCCGGCCAGAGCCTGGCTGCGGATGCGGGAGCAGGTGCGGCTGAGCAGACGCGAGACGTGCATCTGCGAGATGCCGAGCTCGGTGGCGATCTGATGCTGCGTCATGTCCTGGAAGAACCGCATGTGCAGGATCCGGCACTCGCGCTCCGGCAGCGCCCTGAGGGCGGGCTTGACCGCCTCGCGGTCGACGACGGTGTCGAAGGCGGGCTCGGCGGCGCCGAGCCGGTCCGCCAGGGCGAGGCCGTCCCCCTCGTCGTTGCGGGACTCCACGTCCAGCGACAGGCTGCGGTAGGACTCGAGCGCCTCCAGGCCTTCGCGCACGTCCTGTTCGTCGATCCCGCACCGGTCGGCGAGTTCACCGATCGTGGGCTCGCCGGGCCTGACGTCCTGGAGGTCGCGGCGCGCGATGCGCACCTTGTTGCGCAACTCCTGTACGCGGCGCGGGACATGGACCGCCCACAGGTGGTCCCGGAAGTGCCGCTTCAGCTCGCCGTCGATGGTCGGGATCGCATACGACTCGAAGGCGCCGCGCGCCACCTCGTACCGGTCGACGGCCTTCACCAGACCCATCGCGGCGACCTGGTAGAGGTCCTCGGTCTCCGCGCCGCGGTTGCGGTACTTGCCCGCGAGGCGCCGGGCCATCGGAAGCCACCGCGCCACCAGGTCGTCCCTCAGGGCGTCGTGCGCCGGCCCGGGTTCGAGCGTCCCCAGCCGTGCGAAGGCGTCCAAGGTGTCGGGCGCGTCGTCGTGGTTCCTCGTACGGTTGCGCACGGTCGTGGGCATGGCGGAACTCCCTGGACGTCGGGTCGGCTCTCACGGCCCCGCAGGACTCCGCCAAGGTCGCGCCCGGACACAGCACGCCCCGGGCCAGTAAGGACTCCGCGGGCGTGCCTCCGGTCCGAAGCACACACCGCGCCTGCCCGCCACTCGGCCACGCAAACGGCCCGTCGCCCCAACGATCGCGCCCCGGCGCCGGGTTGGCCGAAACGTCCGGTACCGCACTGCCGCGCCCCCTCACCCGTGGGGGCGAGGGGGCGCGGGAAGGGCTTTGGGGAGCAGGGTCACTGCGGGGACGGGCTGCTGCTCGCCATGGCGTGGCACTTGCCGCCCTCCACCATCTTCAGGTGCGCGGCGACGATCGGACGGGCCTCCTTGGCGGCCGCCTGGATCTGGCTGTCCGTGCCGGACTTCAGTTCCTTGTCGATCAGCGCGAGCGCCTGCTGGTGGCCGCTGCTCTGGACCTTGAGCCAGGCGGTGTCGTAGGCCGCCGTGCCGTTCATCGGCTTCAGCGCGGACAGCGACTTCTGCTGGGCGGAGGTGGGCTCCTTCGGCAAGGAGATGTTCTTGGTCTTGGCCAGGGCCGCACCCTTGGCGTCCAGCTTGGTGTGGTCGCGCACGATGACGGCCGAGACCTGTTTCACACAGCTGCTGCTCGCGTGCGTGCCGGCGTCCTTGCCCGCGGCGATCTCGGCCAGGTTCGACTGGTGGATGGCCTGCAGGAACACCGCGTCCGCGGTGGCGGAGGGGCTGGCCGCACCGAAGGCGGCGGTGGTTCCGGTGAGGGTCAGCGCCGCGGCGGCGGCCGTCGCGGCGATGTGGGTGATGCGCATGGGGTACCTCCACGTGTCCGTGGATCGGGTAGGGGCCGCTTCGGCATCCGGACCGCGTTCGACGCCAGTCCGGGCAGGGCCCGACGTTCGTCATCCTAGGTCCGCTCCTCACCGTCCGCCTCTCCAGATCACTCCCTGTCACCACGGTCCCGAGTCCTCGCGCGGTCACCCCATGCGCGCGATGGGCGGGGTGGGCCGCACCGTGGGGGGCCACCATTCGATGAGGAGCATGGTGGCGTCGTCGCGCAGGTCGCTGTCCTCGCTGTCGAGGATCGCGTGGATGAGGCGGCGCAGTGACTCGGCGGGCAGCTCGCCCGCGGCGGTGGCCAGGATGATGGAGTCCGTGAAGCGGTCCATGCCGTACTCGCCGCCGCCCTCGGTGCGCGCCTCGGTGACCCCGTCGGTGTGGAGCAGCACGCGGTCGCCGGGCTCCAGGGTCACCTCGTGGAGGTCCCGGGGGCCCTTGCTGAACCTGGCCGGCAGGCCCATGGGCGGCTGGGGGGTGCGTTCGAGGGCGCCGTCCACGACGCGGCCGTCCCGGATGAGGACGGGCGGCGGGTGACCGCAGTTGGTCCAGCTGAACACCCCTGAGGCCAGGTCGAGTTGGGTCAGGATGCCGGTGCAGTACTTGTCCGGCAGCCACTGGGCGAGCGCCTGGTCGATGGTGTCGACGAGGTCGAGCAGCCCGAGGCCGGCCCGGCGGGCACTGCGGCAGCCGGCCAGGGCGACCGAGGTCGTCAGGCCCGAGGCGAGGTCGTGGCCCATGGCGTCGAGGATCGCGGCGTGCAGGGTGGACTGGGTGAGTGAATGGTCGAAGGCGTCGCCGCCGATCTCGTACGCCGGCTCGAGGACGGCGGTGGACACGACGTGGTCGTTGCCGATGGTGCGCGGGGGCAGGAAGGCGCGGAGCATCTCGGCGGGCAGCTGCATCCGTTCGGCGCGGGCGCGACGGGCGAAGCTGTCGCTGTAGGCGCGCTTCGACGTGATGGCCATCGCCAGGACCCCGGCCAGCATCCGGCAGCGGCGCAGCCGCACCGCGTCCACGGAGCGCGCGCGTACGCCGAGCACGCCGAGCCGCTCGGCTCCGTCCACCATGGGCAGCCAGACGCACAGGACACCGCCTTCGGCGTCCTCCATGCGCAGGGACACCGTCCGGTAGCACCAGCCGGCGACGGACGCGTCGATGTCCAGCGTGGGGTGTCCCTCGGTGAGGGAGACCAGGCTGCGCTGCTGGATGTCCGTCAGATAGATGACGACCTCCCCGAGGCCGAACGCCTCGGCACAGCGGTTGACCAGAAGGGGGAGGTCCATCGGTGTGGCGCTGTGCGCCTGGGCGAGCAGCTCCTCCAGCAATCGCTCGCCGCCGCCCGGCTCTTCGGTGTGCTGCGTGCTCATGGCCGACCACCTCCTGTCTTGTGAGGCAGTCTCACATCCCGTTCCGGGTCCCGCCCGCCGACGCCGGGCCGCTCCTCACAGGCCGCCGTGTACGCGGTCGGGCGTGAGTGGGAGTTCCCTGAAGCGGACGCCGGTGGCGTGGTGGACGGCGTTGCCGATGGCCGCGGCCGTGCCGACGATGCCGATCTCCCCGATGCCCTTGCTGCCCATCGGGTTGAGGTGGTCGTCCCGCTCGTCGATCCAGTGCGCCTCGATGGCGGGCACGTCGGCGTGCGCGGGCACGTGATAGCCCGCGAGGTCGCTGCCGATGAACGCGCCGGAGGCGGGGTCCACACTGCCGCGCTCGGTGAGGGCCATGCCGAGCCCCATCACCATGCCGCCGATGAACTGCGACGTGGCGGTCCGCGCGTTGAGGATGCGCCCGGCCGCGTACACGCCGAGCAGCCGGCGCACCCGCACCTCGCCGGTGTCGGTGTCGACCGCCACCTCCGCGAAGTGGGCGCCGAAGGCGTGCCGTGCGTACGGGGACTCCTGGTCCGCGGAGCCCTTGGTGTCGGCTGCCGCGGTGAGCCCGTCGGGGGGCAACGGGCCGGAGTGGCCCCGGAGTTGACGGGCCAGGGCGCTCGACGCCTCGTGCACGGCCCAGCCCCACGAGGCGGTGCCGGACGAGCCGCCGGCGAGCGGCGCCCGGGGAAGGCCGGTGGCGCCGATCTCGGTGCGGACCGCGTCCACGCCGACGCCGAGCGCCTCCGCCGCGACCTGCGCCAGGACGGTACGAGCCCCGGTGCCGATGTCGGTGGCGTTCACCCGCACCACGTGGAGCCCGTCGGGGTGGGCGGTGACGGTCGCGCGACTGGGCGAGACGAGGACCGGGTAGGTGGCCGAGGCCACTCCGGTGCCGGTGAGCCACGGCCCCGAGCGCCGGATTCCGGGGCGGGGGTCGCGGTCGGCCCAGCCGAAGCGCCGCGCACCCTCGCGCAGGCACTCGACGAGGTGGCGGCTGCTGAACGGGAGCCCGCTGTCCGGCTCCTGGCGGGGTTCGTTGCGCGCCCGCAGTTCGATGGGGTCCACGCCGAGGGCGCAGGCGAGTTCGTCGACGGCGGACTCCAGGGCGTACATGCCGGGCGCCTCGCCCGGTGCGCGCATCCAGGACGGGGTGGGCACGTCGAGGGCGGCGACCTTGTGGTCGGTGAGGCTGGTGCCACTGGCGTACATGACGCGGGCGGGCACGGCCGCCTGCTCGACGAACTCCTTGACCCGTGAGGTGTGCGTGGTGACCTCGTGGATCACTGAGGCGAGGCTGCCGTCGGGCTCGGCGCCGAGCCGCAGCCGGTGGTCGGTCGGGGCGCGGTGGCCGACCAGTTCCGTCAACTGCCGCCTGGTCAGGGTGAGTTTGACGGGCCGGCCGGTGTGCAGGGACGCCATCGCGGCGAGCACGACATGCGGCCGGGGCGTGCCCTTGGAGCCGAACCCGCCGCCGACGTGTTCGCTGATGACCGTCACTTGCTCTTCGGGGAGGTCGAATAGGCCGGCCAGGACGGCCCGTACCGTGTCGGAGCCCTGGCTGGTGTCGTACACGGTGAGGCGGCCGTCGTGCCAGTTCACGGTCGCGCCGTGCGGCTCCATCGGGTGGTTGTGCAGCGGCGGCACCCGGTAGCGCACGTCGACGCGTACCGGTGCGGCGGCGAACGCGCCCTCGGCGTCGCCGCGCCCGCGCCGCGCGGGATGGCCGCCGTTGGCCTCTTCGGGGCGGTAGACGTCGGCGGGGTCGTCACCGAGGACCGACTCGTGCGGCTCGGTGTCGTACGTGACGCGCACGGCCTCGGCGGCGGCGCGGGCCGCCTCGATGGTCTCGGCGATCGCGACGGCCACCGGCCAGCCGTGGTGCGGCACCTTCGCGTCCTGGAGCACCGCGAGCGTCGCGTCGTCCGGCTCGGCGAGCCGGGGCGCCGATTCGGGGGTGAGGACATCGACCACATCGGGCAGGGCGAGGGCGGCCGTGATGTCGAAGGAGGCGACCCGGCCCCGTGCGACGGTGGCGGTGACCGGCCACGCGTACAGACAACCCGGCGGCGTGTACTCGGTGGCGTACAGTGCGTCGCCGGTCACCTTCGCGCGACCCTCGCGGCGTTCTATGGGCGCGCCGAGCGCGTTCGCGTGCGAAGCCATGACGGTTCTCCTCACAAGCGGATCAGGGGGCGGCGGTCCTCCGGGGAGGCGTCAGGCCGTTGCGGAAAGCGAGCCGAGCACTTGCGTGGCGAGATCGCGGGCGAGCGACACCTTGTACGCGTTGTCCCGCAGCGGGACGGCCTCGGCCAGCTCGGCCTCCACCGCCCGGGCGAGGGATTCGGGGTCCGGCCGGGTGCCGACCAGGGCGGCCTCCGTCCGCCGGGCGCGCCAGGGCCGGTGGGCGAGCCCGCCGAAGGCGATGCCGGCGTGCCGGATCTCGCCGCCCTCCAGCTGGAGCACGGCGGCCACCGAGGCGAGCGCGAAGGCGTACGACGCCCGCTCCCGCACCTTGCGGTAGTGGGAGACCGCTCCCGGGGGAAGCGCCGGCAGCACCACGCCGGTGATCAGTTCGCCGGGCCGGATCACGGTGTCGAGCTCGGGGCGGTCGCCGGGCAGGCGGTGGAACTCCGTTACGGGGACGGCCCGTTGGCCACCGGGGCCGGCCAGTTCCACGACGGCGTCCACGGCGGCGAGCGCCACGCACAGGTCGGACGGGTTCGTCGCGACGCAGTGCGGCGAGTGGCCGAGGACGGCGTGGTCGTGGTTGACGCCCTCGATCGCCGCACAACCGCTGCCCGGAACGCGCTTGTTGCAGGCCTTCGCCAGGTCCTGGAAGTAGGCGCAGCGCGTGCGCTGGAGGAGGTTGCCCCCGGTGGTCGCCATGTTGCGCAGCTGGCCCGACGCACCGCTCAGCACGGCCTGCGAGATCACGGGAAAGCGCTCCCGGATCAGGGGGTGCGCGGCGAGGTCGCTGTTGCGCACGGTCGCGCCGACGCGTACCGAACCATCGGGCTGTTCCCGCACGCCGTCGAGCGGGAGGCGGGTGATGTCGACCAGGACCTCGGGGCGTTCCACGCCGAGCTTCATGAGGTCGACGAGGTTGGTGCCGCCGCCGAGATAGCGGGCTTCGGTCCGGCCGCCGTGTGCGGAGGCCGCCTCTTCCACGCTGCCCGCGCGCAGATAGGACACGGGTTTCACGAGACCACGTCCTGGACCGCCTCGACGATGTGCGGGTAGGCCCCGCACCGGCATAGGTTGCCGCTCATCCGCTCGCGGATCTCCTCGTCGGTCAGCGGCACCGGGCCGCCCGGGGGCAGCTCGGGGTCGGTGACCACGGAGGGCTCACCGGAGTCGGCCTCGGCCAGCATGCCCACCGCCGAGCACAGCTGGCCCGGGGTGCAGTAGCCGCACTGGAAGGCGTCGCGTTCCAGGAAGGCGCGCTGGAGCGGGTGGAGGTCGCCGTCGGCGTCCTCCGCCTTGGCCAGCCCCTCCACGGTGACCACGTCACTGCCGTCGAGCGAGACGGCGAGGACCAGGCAGCTGTTGACCCGGCGTCCGTCCACCAGGACCGTGCACGCTCCGCACTGGCCGTGGTCGCAGCCCTTCTTGGAGCCCGTCAGGGCGAGCCGCTCGCGCAGCAGGTCGAGCAGTGTCGTGCGGTGGTCGACCTCGACCGCGTGGGGGGCGCCGTTCACGCGCAGGGTCATCGGTGATCCGGTCGCTCCGGGCGGTGAGTCCGCGGGCCGGGGCCAGGGTGCGTACCGAATCGTCGTCCCGGGGCCGCCGTGGGGCCCCTTGTTGCTTTCCATCGTTCCTCTGTCCCTCGATCCGGACGGCCGGCCGCCGCCCGCATCACCAGCCTGGTACAGCTCGCCCGGTCCGGCATCCCGGCGGCCGCCGACAGCACGGAGCGGGGCGGCCCCGTGGGACCGCCCCGCCCGGTACGCGCGTGGCGTCAGCTGTTCTCTGCCTGGAACATCCAGGCGTGCTTCTCCAGATCGGCGGTCAGGGCGATGAGGAGGTCCTGGCTCACCGGGTCGGGCTCGTCGGTGGCCGCGATGCGCTCCCGCATCCGCTCGGTGATCCGGCCGAGCGCGACGACCATGACCTCCACCGCCTCGGAGTCCTTGATCCAGCCCTCCGGGATCGTGCCGATCGCGCTGCTGCCGGCGACGGTCGCGGCACGCCCGTCCGGGTTCACCCCGAGCGCCGAGGCGCGCTCCGCGACGGTGTCGGAGTGCTGGCGCGCCGTGGTCACGACGTCGTCGAGCTGGAGGTGGACGGAGCGGAAGCGCGGACCCACCACGTTCCAGTGCACCTGCTTGGCCGCGAGCGACAGGTCGACCAGGTCGACGAGGGCGCCCTGCAGGGCCGAGCCGACGACCTTCAGATCCGCGTCGGACAGCGAACTCTTCACGACAGACACTGCTTCACTCCATTTCGCCTTGCTGCTATCCGCTGGACCGTCAACCGGTCCGATATGTCGCCTTCCTCGAAAACGCGGCCCCAAACGGGGGCAGTACGAAAAAAGAGCGTTCCCGCCCGGGCGTGAAAAGGCCGGTGGCCCGCCGGATGTCCGGCGGGCCACCAACCAAGCGGTGTCACAAGGGAGTTCACATGAGGGGACCGCCGTAATAGCGGCCGACGAGGTCCCGGTAGGTGGGATCGTCGAGGTGCGTGGCGGGCTCGAACTCCGGGGAATGCTTGACCTGGTCCCGGGTGAGCGCGACATGGATCTTCTTGTCGTCCGGGTCGAGCCTGGTGACCGTGCCGGCCGGCAGCAGCACGCGCTTGCCGAAGATCCACGGGCCGGTGTCCACCACGAGGTGCGCGGAGCCGACCTCGTCGGAGTGGTTGTCCACCTTGCCGATGTCGCCGTCGGCCGCCTCGACCTTCCAGCCGCGCAGATCCGCGCCGGCGAGATGGCCGCTGGTGTCCTTGAAGCCCCACAGGTCCTCGTGCATCGAAGGTGCCCCTTTCCGTGTCGATGTCATGTCCGGGCGGCCGGATCAGCGATGGAAGGCGTCGTTGGCCTTCTGCTTTTCCTCACGGGTTTCGCCCTTGACCTGGTCGATACGCCCTTCGGCGGTGAGCCGGTCGTTTCCCGTCATGCGGCCGAGCATTTCCTTGACCTTGCCCTTGGCCTGCTCGGCCTTCGCACCGGTCTTGTCGTCGGCAGACATCGTGTCGCCTCCAAATGAATTCTTTGTAGGTACGAACTACGCCTGGCCGGTTCGGCGGACTTCAAACGGGCCGAAATGCCTTTCCCGGTGCGGGAGGAGATCTCAGCCCGCGGCCAGGACCTGGGTGAGGAACGCGTCCACGTCCACCGTCTCCTCGCCCGCGGGGACGATCTCGTACGTCCGGTCCAGGAAGCCGCGCAGGGCGGGCTCCCACGCGGAGAACACCGCGCGGCCCCATTCGCCGTCGAGGCCGCAGCCGGCGAGTTCGATGCGCGCCTCGCGCCGGCCCTCGACGGTGCGCGGGGAGACGCGTACGTCTCCGTCGCCGACCTCCCGTGCGAGGCCCTGGGCCAGCAGGTCGCGCTCGATCGTCCAGGTGACGGCCATGTCCTCCCGCAACTCGAAGCGGACGCGGACCGCGAACGGGTCGTCGGCCTCGTACACGAGCCGGGTCACCAGGGGGATGCGCTCGGTCGCGTCGATCTCCAGGTTCATGAACACGGTCTCGGACAGGGTATGCACGGATCTCCTCCAGCCTCGGGCAGCGGGCACCCGCCCGTGGGGAAATCCATCAGCGGCGACGGGGGCGCCGGCCCGTCTCGGGCCCCCGTCGCGGCACCGCCCGTCAGGCGTGTGCGGGCTGGTCCTCGGTCATTCCGGCGCGGAGCTTGGTCAGGATGCGCGAGAGCAGGCGCGAGACCTGCATCTGCGAGACACCCAGCTCGGTGCCGATCTCGGCCTGGGTCATCTCGAGGCCGAACCGCATGCTCACGATGCGGCGTTCGCGCTCGGTCAGCTCTCCCATCAGGGGGGCCAGGGACTGGAGGTTCTCCACCTTCTCCATGCCCGGGTCCTCCTCGCCGATGAAGTCGACGAGCGTACGGCTGCGGCCTCCGGCCGTACCGCCCGACTCCTCCGCGTCGGCGGACATGTCGAGGGAGCCGGCGGTGTAGCCGTTGGCGGCGACGAGACCCTCGACGACCTCTTCCTCGTCCCGGTCCAGAAGCGTCGCGAGTTCGCGCACCGTGGGGTCGCGGTCCAGATCGCGGGCCAGGGTCTCCTTGGCCTTCGCGATCTCCACCCGCAGCTCCTGGAGGCGGCGCGGCACGTGCACGGCCCACGTCGTGTCACGGAAGAAGCGCTTGATCTCCCCCACGATGTACGGCACGGCGAAGGAGGTGAACTCCACTTCGCGCGACAGCTCGAACCGGTCGATCGCCTTTATCAGGCCGATCGTGCCGACCTGGATCACGTCCTCCATCTCGCCACTGCCCCGGTTGCGGAAGCGGCCGGCCGCGAAGCGCACCAACGACAGGTTCATCTCGATGAGCGTGTTCCGCGCGTACTGGTAGTCGGCGGTGCCTTCTTCCAGTACTTGGAGCCGCTCGAAGAAGACCTTCGAGAGCTCGCGCGCGTCCTTCGGCGCGACCTTCCCCGCATCCTCCACCCAGGGCAACTCCCCCACCCCGGGGTCCATGGTCGTGGCTGCCGTCCGGTCCGTCCGCTCCGGCCCCGTCACCTGCGCCGCTGCCATGAGGACAACCTCCCTAGTCACCGTGCTTCATCCGTCGAAGCCCTCGGGTGCCCCTTTCGATCCGGATCATGCACGGAGTCCCCCAAGTGGCCGAAGGGCGTTGCGGGGGAAGGGTTCCGGCCCTGGTCAGCGGGCTAACGCGGCAGCGCGACGCAGATGCTCTTGCCGCCCTCGGCGCACGGTGTGACGGCGACGCTGCGGGCCAGCCTGCGGACCAGGACCCAGCCGAACCCGCCTTCGTACCCGCGCAGGTCGGGCGTGCGTTCGCGCGGCGGTTCGGGGCTCGAGTCCCACACGCTGATGTGCAGCAGGCTGCGGTCTGCGGCGAACCGCAGCGCCGTGGCGCCGCCGGCGTGCCGCAGCGCGTTGGTGACGAGCTCGGAGACGACGAGCAGTACGTTCTCGGCGCTCTCCCGGGACGGCCGGGGCACCAGCGCGGAGAGGAAGGAATGGGCCTCGTCACGGGCCTGGGCCGGGGTGGCCGGCCCCGTGCCGAGGTGAAGGGCGCTCGGCGAAGCGCCGGTGCTGGCAGGCGGGCGCGCCATGATCGAAACCCCCAGAAAACTTGCCCTGGACTGTGGATGTACTGAGGCTTCTGCCCCGGTTCCCCATGGCCGAACGTCCGCCCGCCCCACCATAAGTCCGGCTTGCTCCGACCAATGCCCCGGCCCCTCAGGCCTCCGGGCCGGGCACCTGCGACGATCGCCCCGTCTCGACCTCGGCGGCCTTCGCCATGTTGCGGGCCATCCCGCCGAAGACGATCGCGTGGAAGGGCGAGACGCTCCACCAGTAGGCGTGGCCGAGCAGCCCGCGCGGGTGGAAGACCGCCCGCTGCCGGTACCGGCTGCGGCCCGGACCCCGCTCTTCGATGCTCATTTCCAGCCAGGCCAGACCGGGCAGCCGCATCTCCGCGCGCAGCCTCAGCAGCCGGCCGCGCTCGATCTCCTCGACCCGCCAGAAGTCCAGCGAGTCCCCGGCGATCAGCCGGTGTGCGTCGCGGCGGCCGCGCCGCAGGCCGACCCCGCCCACCAGCCGGTCGAACCAGCCGCGCAGGGCCCAGGCCGCCGGGAGGGAGTACCAGCCGTTCTCGCCCCCGATCCCCTCGACCACCCGCCACAGCGCGTCCGCCGGGGCGTCGACATCGAGCCGCCGGACGTCGGTGTAGAGGCTGCCGCCCGCCCAGTCGGGGTCGGTGGGCAGCGGGTCGCTGGGGGCGCCGGGTACGGAGGCGTTGGACCAGCGGGTGACGACCTGGGCGTCGCGGATCCGCCGCAGGGCCAGGGCCAGGGCGTCGTCGAAGCCGAGCGGGGCTCCGGGCCCGTCGGGTACGTACCGCGCGATGTCGTGCTCGCCGCAGACCACCTCGTGGCGCAGGGACTCCGCGAGCGGGCGGGCGATGGCGGGCGGCACCGGGGTGATCAGACCGATCCAGTGGCTGGAGAGCCGCGGGCTGAGCATGGGCACCGGCAGGATCAGCCGGTGCGGCAGGCCCGCGACCTTCGCGTAGCGCTCCATCATGTCGCGGTACGACATGATGTCGGGCCCCGCGATGTCGAAGGTCCGGTTCACCTCGTCGGGCATCCGGGCCCCGCCGACCAGGTAGCGCAGCACGTCCCGGATGGCGATCGGCTGGATACGGGTGCCGACCCAGCTCGGGGTGACCATGACCGGAAGCCGCTCGGTCAGATAGCGCAGCATCTCGAACGAGGCCGAGCCCGAGCCGATGACGACGGCCGCCCGCAGCACGGTGGCCGGAACAGAGGAGTCCAGGAAGATCCGGCCCACCTCGGCACGCGAGCGCAGGTGCGGCGACAGTTTGCGCACCGGTACGCCGGACGGGGTGAGGCCGCCGAGGTAGACGATCCGTCGCACACCGGCGTCGGCGGCCGCGTCGGCGAAGAGGTGGGCGGCCTCGCGGTCGGTCTCCTCGAAGCCGGCTCCGGTGCCGAGCGCGTGCACCAGGTAGTACGCGACGTCGATGCCGCGCAGCGCCTCGGCCACGGACGCCGGGTCGGTGACGTCGCCCCGCAGCACCTCGACCCGCCCGGCCCACGGCTGGTCGCGCAGCTTCTCGGGCGAACGCGCGAGACAGCGCACCTGGTGGCCGGCTTCGAGCAGCTCGGGCACGAGCCGCCCGCCGATGTAACCGGTGGCGCCGGTCACCAGGCAGCGGAGCGGCGCCCGGTCGTGCTGTGTCTCGTCTCCTGCGACCACCGGGCGCTCGCTCTCTGTACGGGTGCCCCCGTCCGATGATGCGGGGCCGGGCGGCTCAGCGCACGACGGCGCGTTCCACCAGCAGGCGTACCGCGGCCGCGATCGACTCGGCGTCGATGCCCGCCAGGTGCAGCTGTTCCTCGGGGCTCGCGGAGGTCGGCATGTGCTGCACGCCGAGCCGCACCAGACGCGGCACCGGGCGGCCGTCGGAGAAGGCCTCGGCGACCGCGTCCCCGATGCCGCCCTCGATGCGGTGGTCCTCGACGGTGACGAGGCAGCCCGTCGCCTCGGCGGCCGCCCGCAGGGTGTCCGCGTCGACCGGCTTGACCGAGTACAGGTCGATGATCCGCACGCCGATGCCCTCGCGGTCCAGGAGTTCGCCCGCGCGCAGCGCCTCGTGGACCGTGATGCCCGCCGCGACGAGCGTCACCCGGTCCTGTTCGCCGGAGCGGAGCACCTTCGAGCCGCCGGGCCGGAACTCCTCGTCGGGGCCGTAGATGACCGGGGTGTCGCCCCGGCTGGTGCGCAGATAGCGCACCCCGGTCAACTCGGCCATGGTGGCGACCAGTTGGGCCGTCTGGTTGGCGTCGCAGGGGTACAGGACGGTGCTGCCGTGCACGGTCCGGAACATCGCCAGGTCTTCCAGGCCCATCTGTGAGGGGCCGTCCTGGCCGATGGCGACTCCGGCGTGCGAGCCGACGAGGTTGATGTCGGCGCGGCTGATCGCGGCCATCCGCACGAAGTCGTGGGCGCGCGTCAAGAACGCCGCGAACGTCCCGGCGAAGGGGACGTATCCCCGGGCCTGGAAGCCCACGGCGGCGGCGACGAGCTGCTGCTCGGCGATGTAGCACTCGAAGTACCGCTCGGGGTGGGCCTTGGCGAACAGCTCGGTGCGGGTGGAGTCGCCGACCTCGCCGTCGAGGGCGACGACGTCCTCGCGGGCCGAGCCGAGCGCGGCGAGCGCCTGGCCGTAGGCGTCACGGGTGGCCACCTCGTCCCCCACGTCGAAGCGCGGCAGTTCCAGGTGCCCGGTGCCGGGCTCGCGGCGCGGCGGCGCTGCGGGCGGCGCGGCGACGTCGACGCGGATGAACCTCGGGCCGCCGAGCTCCTCGACGGCGGCGTCCGCGTCCGGCAGCGGCTTGCCGTGCTGCCCCTCCTGGTCCTCCACCGCCGCGACGCCCCGGCCCTTGTGGGTGCGGGCGATGATCGCGGTCGGCTGCGAGGTCGTGGCGGCCGCCTCGGCGAACGCGCGGTCCACCGCCTCGATGTCGTGTCCGTCGATCTCGATGGTGTGCCAGCCGAAGGCCGCCAGACGCCGGGCGTACGCGTCGAGGTCCCAGCCGTGCCGGGTCGGCCCGCGCTGGCCGAGCCGGTTCACGTCGATGATCAGCGTCAGGTTGTCCAGGTGCTCGTACGCCGCGTGCTCGGCGGCCTCCCACACCGACCCCTCGGCCATCTCGCTGTCGCCGGACAGCACCCACACCCGGTACGGCGCGTGTTCCAGGCGCTTGCCCGCGAGCGCCATGCCGACGCCGACCGGCAGCCCCTGCCCGAGCGAGCCCGTCGCCACGTCCACCCAGGGCAGACGCGGCGTGGGGTGGCCCTCCAGGAGGCTGTCGCGGCGCCGGAACGTCAGCAGCTGCTCGTCGTCGATGACGCCGGCCGCGCGGTACATCGCGTAGAGGAGCGGAGAGGCGTGGCCCTTGGAGAAGATGAGCCGGTCGTTCCCGGGGTGGTCCGGGTGGTCGAAGTCGTAGCGCAGATGGCGGGCGAGCAGGACCGCCCCCAGATCGGCGGCGGACATCGACGACGTGGGGTGGCCCGAGTTCGCCGCGGCCGCTGCGCGCACCGCGTCCACCCTCAACTGCTGTCCCAGGTCGGCGAGTTCGAGTGCGGCGTCGCGTTGCATGTCACTCCTTGCGTTCGACGGTCCGGCGGGCGGGCCGGCTGGTGAGGACGATGGGGCGGGCGCGGCGGCGCCGGGACCTCGGCGCGCCCTCGGGGGCCGCCTGGGCCGGCGGGCCCCTCCTCGCGTCGGGTATCCCCGGGGTCCGAGCCCAAACGGTCAAATACCGTCCTCACCGGAACTCCTTCCCCGAGCTCGGACCAACCCTTCGCCACGCCCGCCGCGAATCACCTGTGTGGTGGTCGGCGTCCAGGAGGATCGGACCAGCCGGTACCCGGCCGTTCCGATGCCGGCACCGTCCGCCCGCAGTCCATGACGTACGCCCCGAGGAGTCGACCCAGTGACCGTGTCCGTGGTTCTGTTCACATCCGATCTACGGCTGCACGACAACCCCGTGCTCTCCGCCGCCGTACGCGGCTCGGACCAGGTGGTCCCGCTGTTCGTGGACGACGACGGGGTGCGCGCGGCCGGGTTCGACGCCCCCAACCGGCGGGCCTTCCTCGCCGACTGCCTGGCCGATCTCGACGACGGCCTGCGGTCGCGCGGCGGACACCTGGTGGTCCGCCGGGGCGACGTGGTGGCGGAGGTCTGCGCCGTCGTGACGTCGACGGGGGCCGGCCAGGTGCATGTCGCGAGCGGGGTGAGCGGGTACGCCGGGCGCCGCGAGGAGCGTCTGAGGACGGCTCTCGAGCGGATCGGCTGCACCCTGTCGGTGCACGACGCGGTGGTGACCGCCCTCGCGCCGGGGGCCGTCGTCCCGGCGGACCGGGACCACTACACCGTGTTCACGCCGTACTTCAGGCGCTGGTCCGAAGCGGGCCTGCGCGATGTCGCGGCGACCCCGAGGAAGATCTCGGTGCCGCGGGTGGCGGCGGGCACCCTGCCCCGGCGCGCCAGCGTGAAGGGGGTGTCGCCCGCGCTCGCGGAGGGCGGCGAGACGGCGGGCCGCAAGCGGCTGCGGCAGTGGCTCGCCGGACCGGTCGCCGGGTACGAGGACGGCCACGACGATCTGGCGGGCGACGCCACGTCCCGCCTCTCGCCCTACATCCACTTCGGCGCGCTCTCCGCCGTCGAACTCGTCCGCCTCGCCCGGCGCGAGGACTCCCCCGGCGCCCATGCCTTCGTACGCCAGCTGGCCTGGCGGGACTTCCACCACCAGGTACTCGCGGCCCGGCCCGCGTCGTCGCACCGCGACTACCGGCCGCGCGGGGACCGGTGGCGCGACGACGAGCGGGAGATCGCCGCCTGGCGCGCGGGACGCACCGGCTATCCGCTGGTGGACGCGGCGATGCGGCAGCTCGCCCACGAGGGGTGGATGCACAACCGGGGCCGGATGCTGGTGGCGAGCTTCCTCACCAAGACCCTGTACGCCGACTGGCGGACCGGCGCCCGGCACTTCCTGGACCTGCTGGTCGACGGCGACGTCGCCAACAACCAGCTCAACTGGCAGTGGGTGGCCGGGACCGGCACCGACACCCGCCCCAACCGGGTCCTCAACCCGGTGGTCCAGGGCAAGCGCTTCGACCCGGACGGCCGCTACGTGAAGCGCTGGGTACCCGAACTCGCGGACCTGGAGCGGAAGTTCGTACATGAGCCGTGGAAGCTGAAGGAAGCGGACCGGGCCGTGCTCGACTACCCCGAGCCCATCGTCGACCTCGCCGAGGGCCGTGCCCGCTTCGAGCGGGCGCGCGGGGCGTAACGCCGCGCCGAAGCTCCCTCTCGCGGGCGTGGCGTACGTCACACGCATGACCCGGCGGGACGGGGGCACTCGATTTTCAAGCCCCCCTCAGGGCCAGGCGTCCCCCCGACCTGGCCCGGGCTTGCGGCCCCGCCATCCACTCCCCCCCCCCGGATGCGCGGGGCCGCTCCTTGGGCAACGCCCCTTTCCGGGTCAGCCAGTTGGAGAGCGTGTCGGGCCGCGGGCGTGGACACGCCGTCCGCTAGCCGACGGTGACTCCGATGAGACAGGTGTCGTCGTCGGTGTCCGCGTTCGTGTACCGCAGCAGATGGTCGAGCTGGTCCTCCAGCTGGCCCGCACGTCCCAACTGGCGCGGTTTCCGCGCCACTTGGAGCAGGCTCTCCATCGAGTCCTGCACCGACCGGTCGCGCCGCTCGATGAGTCCGTCCGTGTACATCAGCAGGGTGTCACCGGTCTCCAGCTGGGTGCGGCCCTCCTCGTACGTGGCCTGGCCGATGGCTCCGAGCAGGATGCCGCCGAGCTTGGGCAGCGCGGCCGCCTTGCCGTCGCGCAGGAGCACGGGCGGCAGATGACCGGCCCTGGCCCAGCGCAGCTGCCGGGAGCCGGGGTCGTACAGACCGCAGACCGCGGTCGCCGTGACGTTGTCGGTGAGGTGGTGGGTCACGGTGTTGAGCCACCCCAGGAGCTGGGCGGGCCCGGCACCGGTGGTGGCCAGGCCGCGCAGCGCGTTGCGCAGCGCGACCATGCCGGTGGCGGCCTCGATGCCGTGCCCCGCCACATCGCCCACGCACAGGAGCACCTGGCCCGACGGCAGCGCCACGGCGTCGTACCAGTCGCCGCCGACGAGGTGGTCCTTCTCGGCGGGCCGGTAGCGGACGGCCACGCTCAGGTTGTGCAGCTCCACCGGTCCGTGGCTGGGCGGCATGATGGCGTGCTGCAACCGGAGCGCGAGCCGGTTGCGTTCGGCCGTCTCCTGCTGGCTCTGGGCGAGCTGGTCGCGGGTGGCCGCGAGCGCGACCTCGGTCCAGTGCTGGGCCGAGACGTCCTGGTAGGCGCCGCGCACCGAGGTGACCCGGGCGTTCTCGTCGAGCACCGGCTCGGCGACCACCCGGATGTGCCGGGCCACGCTGTCGGCGCGTTGCAGCCGGAAGGCGGTCGACGCGGGGCGGTGGTGGTGCAGGAGCGAGCGCAGGAACCGGCCGATGGAGTGGGCGTCGTCGGGGTGGACGTGCGCGGCCAGTTGGTCGAGGGGGACCGGTTCGGCGGTGGGCGGCAGGCCGTGCAGGTCGAAGAGCGTGTCGTTCCACGCGATGTCGCCGGTGATCAGGTTCTCCTCGAACCCGCCGATGCGGCCCAGGCGTTGGGCGTGCTGCAACAGGCTGGCGACCTTCGGCGTCCCGTCGTCCAGGCGCCACACCACCACGACGTGGGCGCCCTGGCGGCTGATGCTGACCTGGGCCTGCGTGGTCAGGGAAACGGTGTCGACGACCGCCGCGAGCCGCATGCGCTCGGCGCGGAAGGGCTCGCCGGTGGCGAGGACGTGCTCCACCTTCTCGAACAGGCCGCCGGGCTCGGCCGCCAGCGGATAGGCGTCCAGGAGCAGGGCGCCGGCGATCATGTTCCTGGGCCGGCCGGCGAAGTCGACGAAGCTCGTGTTGACGTGCCGGATCAGGAAGTCGGCGGGGGTGTCGCCCGTGTCGAGGAGGGGCTGAAGGACCAGGCAGGGGTCGTTCAGGCCGTCGGTGAGGTCGAGCAGTTCGGTCAGCCGCGGGTCGGCGGGCTGCTTCGACCGGGGGTCCTGCTCGCTGAGGGGGTGGCTCTCCAGGGCGATCGCGCACAGCTCGGCGAGGACCTGCACCTGCCGCTCGATCGACTGGGACTGTACGGGCAGCGGCTCGGCCCAGCAGATCTCGAGCACGCCGATGATGCGTCCACCGGTCCCGGCCGGGACCGCGATGCGGCCCCCGCTCAGCTCCCGCAGCCCGATGGACGGCAGCGCGGCCCCGGCGAGCGTGCCGTAACTCGTGGTGGCGCGGTTGTCGAGGGCGTGCCGGGCCGGGGTGGGAACGCCGGGCGGCACATGGCGCCAGCGTGCCGGTTCCTCGTCGGTGAAGCCCGCGCTGCCGGCCAGGGACAGGGACTGGTCGGCGTGGGCGGCCCAGATGGCGACGGCGACCGCGCCGAGCGGGGCCAGGGCGTGCTGGAGGATCGACTGGGCCACGGCCTGCGCGTCGCCGGCCGCGAGGGCGCCCGCCTCGGCGCTGCGCAGGCGCAGGCCGACGGACGCCCTGGCCGGCTGGCCGGCTTCGGTGACGAAGTCGCGGGCGAGATCGGCGATTTCGTCCCGGGTCGCCTGGTTGACCAGGTCGGCGGCCAGTTCGAGCGTGGAGAGGCCGGCCTGTGCGGCGAGGCTGTCCAGCTGTGCCGCGGCCTCGACGGGGGTGCACCCGAGGCGCTCGACGAGGATGCCGCTGGCCAGGTCGACCAGGGCGCGTCCCTCGGACTCGGCCTGGGCGCGCTGGAGTTGCTCCCGCAGCCGGTGCACGGTGCCGGCGAGCCTGCCCACGGCGCCCTCGTCCCGGGCGACCGCCTTAGCCGTGGCGGGCGCGTCCTCGGGCGCCGGGCCGGTGGCCACCGGCTGCGCGGGCAACGGGAGTACCGGATCGAGACGGCTGTCGCCGCCGTGCTCGTCCCCGGCTTCGTGGGGCTTGGACACCAGCTCGCTCCTTGGGAGTTGGACGGTCGATGAGGTGGCCGGACGGCGTCAGGCGTTCAGCTGCCGCTTGATCCGTACGACCAGCTCGTGCGCGTCCACCGGCTTGGTGACGTAGTCGCTCGCTCCGGAGGCCAGGCTCTTCTCCCGGTCGCCGATCATCGCCTTCGCGGTCACCGCGATGATCGGCAGAGCGGCGTACGCGGGCATGGCGCGGATGGCCGAGGTGGCCGTGTATCCGTCCATCTCCGGCATCATCACGTCCATCAGGATGAGGTCGATGCCGGGGTGCGCGGTCAGGGTGTCGATGGCGACCCTGCCGTTCTCGGCCTGCAGGACGGCCATGCCGTGCAGTTCGAGGATGCCGGTGATGGCGTACAGGTTGCGGTCGTCGTCGTCGACGACCAGCACCGTGCGCCCGGTGAGCGAGCTGTCGACCTGGTGGCTGACGGCGACCGGCTCGTCGGCCCGTACCAGCGGCAGGACGTCTCCGGGCTGGTCGGCGCTCAGGTGCAGGGCGATGCGCTCGCGCAGCTCGTCGAGGCTGGAGATCAGCTCCAACGGCTGGGAGGCGGCGCGCTCCTGGAGGATCTGCTCCTGCTCGGTGCCGAGCCGTCGGTTGTTGTGGGCGAGGACCGGCACCCCGCGCAGCGCGGCGTCGCGCGCCATGTCCTCCAGGAAGCGCAGCGCGGCGTCGCCCGGCAGGTCGAGTTCGAGGACCACGCAGTGGCAGGGCGTCGCGGCGAGCGCGGCCGCCGCCTCGTTGACGCCGACGGCCGCGGTGATCTCCACGGGGCCGCGCGGGTCGCCCAGGTCGGGGTGGGCGGCCAGATCGCCGACGGCACTCTCGGCGACGAGGGACAGCAGACCGCGCGAGCGCTCCTCCACGACGAGCAGCCGCTTGGGCTGCACGGCGTCCGGGGCGGGCGTGGCCGGGCGGTGCGGCTCGGGCTCGGCGGTGGTTTCCTGCGGCGGCACGGCGGCCGGCAGGGCGGGGCGGCCGATCTGCGCGTTGAGTTCGGCGTAGTCGGGCCGGGCGACCGGCAGATAGAAGGTGAACGTACTGCCCTGGCCGAGAGCGCTCTCGGCAGTGATGGCGCCGCCGAGCAGGAAGGCGATCTCGCGGCTGATCGACAGGCCGAGGCCGGTGCCGCCGTACTTGCGGCTGGTCGTGCCGTCGGCCTGCTGGAAGGCGCCGAAGACGGTTTCCAGGTGCTGCGGCGCGATGCCGATGCCGGTGTCCACGACGTGGAAGGCGATCACCGGGCCGCCGCGCCGGGCTGCCTCGGGGGCGAGCTGCTCGGCGAGCAGCTCGATCCGCAGCTCGACGCCGCCCTTCTCGGTGAACTTGACGGCGTTGGAGAGCAGATTGCGCAGCACCTGGCGCAGGCGGTAGTCGTCGGTGAGCAGCTCGGCGGGCAGTGTGTCGGCGGTCGCCACCGTGAACGTCAGGCTCTTCTGGCTGGTCACCGGCCGGAAGGTGGCCTCGATGTAGTCGAGGAGCTTGCGCAGCGAGATCCGCTCGGGGCTGACGTCCATCTTGCCGGCCTCGACCTTGGACAGGTCGAGGATGTCGTTGATGAGCTGGAGCAGGTCGGAGCCGGCGGAGTGGATGATGCCGGCGTACTCGACCTGCTTGGGGGTGAGGTTGCGGCTCGGGTTCTGGGCCAGCAACTGGGCAAGGATCAGAAGGCTGTTGAGCGGGGTGCGCAGCTCGTGGCTCATGTTGGCCAGGAACTCGGACTTGTACTTGGAGGCGAGCGAGAGCTGGTGCGCCCGGTCCTCCAGCTCCTGGCGGGCCTGCTCGATCTCCAGGTTCTTCGTCTCGATGTCGCGGTTCTGCGCGACGAGCAGCTCGGCCTTCTCCTCCAACTCGGCGTTGGAGGACTGGAGTTCCTCCTGCCGGGCCTGCAACTCCTGTGAGCGGGTCTGGAGTTCGGCGGTGAGCCGCTGGGATTCGCCGAGCAGCTCGTCGGTGCGGGCGTTGGCGGTGATGGTGTTGACGTTGACGCCGATGGCTTCCATCAGCTGTTCAAGGAAGTCCCGGTGGATCGCCGTGAACGCGTGCACGGTGGCGAGTTCGATGACGCCGAGCACCTGCTCCTCGACCACGATGGGCAGCACCATCAGGCAGACGGGCTCGGTGCTGCCGAGGCCCGAGGAGACGGACACGTAGTCGGCCGGCAGGTCGTCGACGGCGATGGTGCGCCGGCTGCGGGCGGCCTGGCCGACGAAGGACTGGCCGAGCTTGAAGCGGGCTCCCAGGGTGGCGTCCGGCCGCGCGTACGAGCCGATCAGGTTGAGGTAGGTCCCGTCGGTCGCCTCGTCGGCGAGGTAGAAGGCGCCGTACTGGGCGGAGACGAGAGGGGTGAGCTCGTCCATGATGAGTTCGGCCACGACGGCGAGGTCACGGCGTCCCTGCATCAGGCCCGAGATCCGGGCCAGGTTGGACTTGAGCCAGTCCTGTTCCTCGTTGGCCCGGGTGGTCTCGCGCAGCGACTCCACCATGAAGTTGATGTTGTCCTTGAGGTCGGCGACCTCGCCGGAGGCGTCGACGGTGATGGACCGGGTCAGGTCTCCCTCGGCGACGGCGCCGGTGACCTCGGCGATCGCGCGGACCTGCCGGGTGAGGTTGCCGGCGAGTTCGTTGACGTTCTCGGTGAGCCGCTTCCAGGTGCCGGAGACGCCCTCGACCTCGGCCTGGCCGCCGAGCCGGCCCTCGCTGCCGACCTCGCGGGCGACACGGGTGACTTCGGCGGCGAAGGAGGAGAGCTGGTCGACCATCGTGTTGATGGTGGTCTTGAGTTCCAGGATCTCGCCGCGCGCGTCCACGTCGATCTTGCGGGTCAGATCGCCCTGTGCGACGGCCGTGGTGACCTGGGCGATGTTGCGGACCTGACTGGTCAGGTTGTGCGCCATGAAGTTGACGTTGTCGGTGAGGTCCTTCCAGGTCCCGGCGACGTTCGGCACCCGGGCCTGGCCGCCTAGCGTGCCTTCGGTGCCCACCTCGCGGGCCACCCGGGTCACCTCGTCGGCGAACGCGGACAGGGTGTCGACCATCGTGTTGATGACCCCGGCGAGAGCGGCGACCTCGCCCTTGGCCTCGACGTTGATCTTCTGGGAGAGGTCGCCCTTGGCCACGGCGGTGGCGACCTGGGCGATCGAGCGGACCTGCCCGGTGAGGTTGGAGGCCATCACGTTGACGTTGTCGGTGAGGTCCTTCCAGGTGCCGGAGACGCCCCGCACGGTGGCCTGGCCGCCGAGGTTGCCCTCGGTGCCGACCTCGCGGGCCACCCGGGTCACCTCGTCGGCGAACGCGCCGAGCTGGTCGACCATCGTGTTGATGGTCTCCTTGAGTTCGAGGATCTCGCCGCGGGCGTCCACCCGGATCTTCTGCGAGAGGTCGCCCTTGGCGACCGCCGTCGTCACCTCGGCGATGGAACGGACCTGCGCGGTGAGGTTGTCGGCCATGACGTTGACCGACTCCGTCAGGTCCCGCCAGGTGCCCGAGACGTCACGGACGTCCGCCTGTCCGCCGAGGCGCCCCTCGGTGCCGACCTCGCGGGCCACCCGGGTGACCTCGCCGGCGAAGGAGGAGAGCTGGTCGACCATCGTGTTGATGGTGTCCTTCAGCTCCAGGACCTCGCCACGGGCGGTGACCGTGATCTTCTGCGACAGGTCGCCCTTGGCCACGGCGGTGGCGACCTGCGCGATGGAACGGACCTGCGCGGTGAGGTTGCCCGCCATGCCGTTGACCGAGTCGGTCAGGTCCCGCCAGGTGCCCGAGACGCCCTTGACGTCGGCCTGGCCGCCGAGGATGCCCTCGGTGCCGACCTCGCGCGCCATGCGCGTCACCTCGTCGGCGAACGCGGAGAGCTGGTCGACCATCGTGTTGACGGTGCTCTTCAGCTCCAGGATCTCGCCCCGGGCGTCGACGGTGATCTTCTGCGAGAGGTCGCCGCGGGCCACCGCCGTGGTCACCTGGGCGATGTTGCGGACCTGGTCGGTGAGGTTGCCCGCCATGAAGTTGACGGAGTCGGTCAGGTCCCGCCAGGTCCCGCCGACGCCGGGCACCTGCGCCTGTCCGCCGAGGCGCCCCTCGCTGCCCACCTCGCGGGCGACCCGGGTGACTTCGTCGGCGAAGGCGGAGAGCTGGTCGACCATCGTGTTGACGGTGTTCTTGAGTTCGAGGATCTCGCCCCGGGCCGCCACGTCGATCTTCTGCGAGAGGTCGCCCTGGGCCACGGCGGTGGCCACCTGGGCGATGTCGCGGACCTGGCTGGTGAGGTTGCCTGCCATCGCGTTGACGGAGTCGGTGAGGTCCTTCCACGTGCCGGAGACGCCCGGCACCTCGGCCTGGCCGCCGAGCCGGCCGTCGGTGCCGACCTCGCGGGCCACCCGGGTCACCTCGGAGGTGAAGAGGGAGAGCTGGTCGACCATCCCGTTGAAGACGGTGGCGATCTCGCCGAGCAGCCCGTCCGTCTCGCCGGGCAGCCGGGTCCCGAAGTCGCCGTCCCGTACCGCTGTCAGGCCCGCGAGCAGCTGTCGCAGCTCCGACTCCCCGACCTGGGCGGGGACGGGGGCGCCCGGTGTGCGCTGCTGAGCAACGCCGGGTTTCGTCGAGCCAGCCATCGAACTTCGCCTCCGTCTTACGCCAGGCCAACGGCCCACCATGGTCGCCCCATTGATACGTGGCCGACACACGGACCTCACGGGATCCACACTGGTCGCACACGTGCCGCCGAGGAGGTTATCCCACCGCTCGCGCCGACCGGCTCGGGCCGCCGGAACTGTCGTGACCAGGCGGACTCTGGGCGCTCGCGGACCGGGCCAGCTAGGCTCAGCACCGTTCATTGCCCGGGTCGGCGCCGATAAGGGAGGCGATATGTCCACATCCGATGGCCGCGCCCTGCCGGCCGCCAACGGTGAACACTCCCTCTTGGCCCGCGACGACACCGGGCGCGCGGCCGCCGTGGTGCGTGCCGTGCGGCACCCGGCCGCGCCGCCCGATGCTCCACAACCCGCCGTACTCACCGCGCGGGGTGGCGCGGCTGCTCCCGGAGGCGTGTGGCGCCCTGGAGGTGCCCGCGTGACGGAGACCGTCACCCCCTGTCCGGACACGGAGACGTTCGTCCACCCCGCGCTCTTCTACCGGGACCTGGACGAGTACGTGCGCGAGACGGGCAGCTTCGTGCGGGGTGCCCTGGCGGCGGACGAGCCGGTCCTCGTCGCCGTCCCCGGACCCCACCTCGACGCCCTGCGCGAGGACCTCGGTCCGGAAGCCGCCGCCGTCGACTTCGCCGACATGACCGAGCTCGGCCGCAACCCCGGCCGCATCCTCGCCGCCCTCCACGGCTTCGCCGACCAGCACCCGGGCCGGGCCGCCCGGATCATAGGCGAGCCGATCTGGGCGGGCCGTTCACCGGCCGAGATCCGGGAGGCGACCCGTCACGAGGCCTTGGTCAACGCCGCTTTCACCGACCGCAGGGCCACCATTCTGTGCCCCTACGACACCGCCACCCTGCCCGCGGCGGTGCTCGACGACGCCCGGCGCACCCACCCCACGGTCATCGAGGACCGTCACGTTCGCTCCAGCCCGGCCTACGTCCGCGCCGACGTCGTCTGCGCCGACTGCGACCTGCCCCTGCCCGAACCGGCCGCCGCCGACGTGGAGTTGGAGTACACCGGCGGCCGTCTCGGCGAGGTCCGCGAGCGGGCCGACGCCTGGGTACGGGGTACGAGGCTGAGCCCGCTGCGGCGCGGCGACTTCGTCATCGCCGTCAACGAGGCCGCCGCCAACTCCGTCGCCCACGGCGGCGGAAGCGGTCTGCTGCGCCTGTGGACCTCCGACCTCGGTACCGCGGTGGCGGAGATCCGTGACGGTGGCCGCCTCGCCAACCCGCTGGCGGGCCGCCGCCGGCCCTCGCTGGCGTCGAGCAACGGCGGCCGCGGCCTGTGGATGATCCACCAGCTCTGCGACCTCGTCGAGGTCCGCGCCCAGGACACCGGCCTCACGCTGCGGCTGCACATCTCCCCCACGCCCGCCTGAGTCCCGCCCCCTCGCCCGTCCGAATCCTGCCGGGCGGGTCACGCGACCGGCCCGCACGCGGCCTCACCTCCCTCGTCCGCCCCCTGGGAACCTCTCGTCCGTCCCGCATCAACCCGGTTTCCCGGGGCACGCTGTCCGCCACGGTGTACGCACCGTGACGACTCGAATGGACGTCGGGTGGAAAGCGAGGAATGTTG
>NZ_JBIATV010000003.1:0-617475 GCF_042892175.1 Streptomyces sp. NPDC001828 | reverse complement strand
AACGCCTGCATCGCCGCCTCGACACCGCCCTTCAAGGCGTTGTTCCGGTCGACCTTGTCCTGGTCGCGGTGCCAGTGCGCGTCACCCTCGATGCTTGTGGTGAACGCGAGGGCCTGCGCCTTGAGGTCGTCGAGGCGCTTGGCGAGCGGCCGCACCGTGTCCCCGTACACCGTCAGCGCCCCGGCGACCTTCTCCAAGTCACCGGCGAACGCGTCCGACTTGGCCGCCACCGGCGCCGTCGTCGCGAACAGCCGCTCCGCCTCGGGGGCGTGGTAGAACGCCGACAGGCCCTGGAACTCCTTGTGCACATCGGCACCCGAGTCCCGGAACTGGCCGGCCTGCTTGGCCAGCGCGGCCGCGTCCTTCGTCAACTGGTCCAGATCGCCGGTGAAATGGTAGATCCCGCCCGGCTCTATGACCCCGCCGTCACTCACCGCCCACCACCGTGGCGACCACCATCATGCTGACCACCACCGTGCTCACCGCCCGGCGTCGTGTCATCCAGGACTTCCTTGCCCGTGCCGTCGATGACGGGATCCCTCAGCGCCTGACGCTCCTTGTTCGCCGCCATCTCCAGGTCCCCGTGCACGTACGCGGTCGTCGCCTCCAAGGCGCCGGTCAGCGAATGCCCGGTACGCGCCGCGATATAGCCCAGCTCACGCGCCTTCTTCTCCAGGAACTCGCCCAGCGCGCTCCCGACCGGCCCCATCCGCTCCGGCCCGCACGACGGCCCCGAAATCGTTCCCGCCGCATGCGCCGCCGACGGCAGACTCACCTGCATCGCCTCGCCCGCCTTCGACAGCCCCTCAGCAGCCGTCGCGGCCCTGCCCAGAACCCCCGACACACCCGACGGCGAAACATCCCACCCCGACACGAAAATCCAACCCCCGCACGTCAGTTGACCCCACACACCGCCACACGGGTCCCATACGCCCCCCGGCGAACGCCAATCCTCCCCGAACCGGCATTGCAACCGCAACGAGGTTGCGAACCCATGGACATGGATCCGGCCATGTCCAGCGCCGGCCCGCCTTCTGGGCCTGGTCTTTGCTCCCGCGTGCGAGCCAGTACGCCGAGGTCGTCGCTCAGGCCTGCGGGCGCCAATCCCACCAGAACGTCCAACTCGCGCTCTCCCGAAGGGACTCCGCGTGCTCCGCCAGGTCTGTCGCTATCGCGTCCGGGCAGAACGCGAAGTGTTCCGCCGCGAGCACCAACGCCTCGTCCCCGTCCGTGGGCGGGGTCGCCACCGACACCGTCAGGCGGTCGGGGCTCAGGCCCACCACGCGCGCCCCGAACCTGTCCTCCCACGAGCGCAGCACCGCGCACAGCCGTGCCACGTCGTTCTCGTGGTTCGCCGAGCCGTGCCAGCCCAGGGCCGCCGGTACGTCCGCGCTGCGGCGGGCCGGGACCAGTGCCGCGCGGGCCCCCTTCAAGTGGCCTTCGGACGTCGCCGCCGCCGCGACCTCCGCCGCCCTGCGGTCCGGGTCCGCCCGCGGCTCGGGCGCCTCCGCCAGGCCGGGCCAGTCCTCGGCCCCGAGCCCCAGCTCGCCCTCCGCGTACGCCGCCCAGAACTCTTCCAGTACGTCCTCGGCGTCATGGTCGCCCGGGTACGACATCTCCTCCGGGGCCAGCTCCCATTCCGCCAACTCGGCTTGCCCGCCCAGCAGTACGGGGTGCAGACCCGCCGCCCTGCGGGCCGGCGCCAGGCGCGCCCAGTCCTCCGGGGTCGCCGGGTCGTCCGCGTACCAGAGCAGCGGTCCGGCCGCCGGGCCGATCACCCTGCCCGGCGGCAGGTCGAGCCCCAGCGCCTTGCCCGTCGGGTCGTCCGTCAGCCGGGGGAGTGGATTCGCAAGCATCGCCATGCCCCGAATGTAGGTCCCCCCACTGACAACGCCCCCCACTGACAACGCCGTCAGCGAACTCGCCCCGAACGCGTTGTTGCACGGGGTGCCGCCCGGACGGGGGCTGGTGCTCGTGGCCGTGCCGGCCGGCAAGTGGGGTGTGGGGGAACGGGATCCGGGCAAATTCGTGTGGTGTGAGTTCATTTGCCCGGGCGGCGAACCCGGCGATGGCTCGGATCTTGGAATGGTCGGATTCGAGCCAGGGGGTGCTGCGTAGGGTGCCGGTACTTGGACGTCCGAGCAACTGACAGGAGCCGCCCCATGCCCGCCTCCTCATCGGCAGCCGCCGAGCCGGCCGGAGTCGCGAAGCCCGCCGCGGGCGCCCCCGTGCCGCCGCTCGCCGCGCGTGCCGCGTCCGTCGGGGCCTCGCCCGTGCGGGAGATCCTCGCGTTGACCGCCCGGCCCGAGGTCATCTCGTTCGCGGGCGGGCTTCCCGCGCCCGAGCTGTTCGACGGCGCGGGGATGGCCGCCGCGTTCCGGGCCGTGATGGACGAGCAGGCCGCCACCGCCCTCCAGTACTCCACCACCGAGGGCAGCCCGGCGCTGCGCGCCGCCACCGCCGACCGGCTCACCAAGCGCGGGCTCGCCACCGGTGCCGACGACCTCCTCATAACCACCGGCTCCCAGCAGGGCCTGACCCTGCTCGCGGCCGCGCTGCTCGAACCCGGTGACGTGGTTCTGGTCGAAGACCCCTGCTACCTCGCCGCGTTGCAGGTCTTCGGCTTCGCCGGGGCCCGGGTCGTCGCCGTGCCCTGCGACGAGGACGGGCCCGACCCCGTCGCCCTCGACGAGATCGTCGCGCGCGAGCGGCCCAAGCTGTTCTACTGCGTGCCCACCTTCCAGAACCCCACCGGCCGCACCATGACCGCCGAGCGGCGCCGGGCCGTGGCCGACGTGGCCGTGCGGCGGGGGCTCTGGATCGTCGAGGACGACCCGTACGGCGAGCTGCGCTACGAGGGCGAGGACGTGCCCTGGATCTCCTCGTTTGAGGACGCCGCCGACCGCACGGTGCTGCTCAGCAGCTACTCGAAGATCATGGCGCCGGGCCTTCGGATCGGCTGGGTGCGGGCGCCCCACGCGATCCTGCGTGCCTGCGTCATCGCCAAGCAGGCCTCCGATCTGCACACCCCGACCGTCAACCAGCTCGTCGCGGCACGGTACTTGGCGGACCGGGACCTGGATGCGCACCTCGCCACCGTGCGGGCCGCCTACGGGGAGCGCCGGGACGCCATGCTCGCGGGGCTGGCCGACGCGCTGCCCGACGGGTCCACCTGGAACCGGCCGCAGGGGGGCATGTTCCTGTGGGTCCGGCTGCCCTCGGGGTGGGACGCGACTGCCCTGCTGGGCAGGGTGGTTGAGCACGACGTGGCCTACGTTCCCGGGGCGCCCTTCTTTGCCGGTGTGCCCGATGTGGCGGCCCTTCGGCTGTGCTTTGTCACTTCTGCGCCGGGTGAGATCCGGGAGGGGCTGGGTCGGCTCGGCCGGGCGTTCAACTCCGTTGGTGTAGCTGGTTGTTGAGATGCGGGGGCACCCCTGGGGCTCCGCCCCAGACCCCGTTCGCGCCTTAAGGGCGCTCGCCCTCGAACGCCGGACGGGCTGAAGATGCCTTCGGCTTCGCTCTCACGTGCATTCGTTCGCCCTGCCTTCCGAACAGGCTCAGTACCTCCACCGGGCGCGCGTCCGCGCTGCTGAACCAGTGGGGCACCTTGGTGTCCCACTCGGCCACCTCGCCGGGGCCGAGCACCAGGTCGTGGTCGCCGAGGACGAGCCTGAGCCGGCCGTCCAGGACGTACAGCCACTCGTAGCCCTCGTGCGAGCGGAGGTCCGGCTCGGTGCCGCGGTTCGGGATGACCAGTTTGTACGCCTGGAGGGGGCCGGGCGAGCGGGTCAGCGGGACGAACGAGCCGCCGTTCGCGTGGGGGCGCGGGGTCAGTCTGACCCGGGGGTCGCCGACCTCGGGGGCGCCGACCAGGTCGTCCAGGGGCACGGCGTACGCGCCGGCCAGCGGCAGCAGCAGTTCCAGGCTGGGGCGGCGCTGGCCGGATTCCAGGCGGGACAGGGTGCTCTTGGAGATGCCGGTCGTCTCGGCGAGGGCGGCCAGGGTGAGACCGCGCTGGGTGCGCAGCCTCTTGAGGCGGGGCCCGACCTCGTCCAGTACCGCCTGGTGGGCAGAGGCCGGTGGGGCCTGCTCGGGCGGGGGCGGCTCGGCTCGGGGCGGCTTGCTGTCCGGTCGGGGCATACCCGCATTCCACCCGGCCGTCCCGGAATTGGCAACACAGATTGCCGTTCCAGGCGTACCGGAGGAGCTTCTGCGGCATGAGCCCCTTCGGCGGGCTCCGGCCGGAGAGCGGGGATCATGGTGAAGTCCATAGACGCGGGGACGTCCCGGGCGGTGGCGGGGCGCGGTGGGCCGACGGCCCCGGTGCGATGGGTGCTGGCGGGGCTCTCGCTCTCGATGCTGCTCTCGTCGCTCGGCACCAGCATCGCCAACGTCGGCCTGCCGGCCCTGGCGCACGCGTTCGGCGCCTCGTTCCAGCAGGTCCAGTGGGTGGTGCTCGCCTATCTGCTCGCCGTCACCACGCTGATCGTCGGCGCCGGACGGCTCGGCGACCTCATCGGGCGCCGACGGCTGCTGCTCGCCGGAGTCCTGCTGTTCACTGTGGCCTCGGCCCTGTGCGGGGCCGCGGCCACGCTCTGGCTGCTGATCGCGGCGCGGGCGGCGCAGGGGCTCGGGGCGGCCGTGATGATGGCGCTCACCATGGCGTTCGTCGGCGAGGCGGTTCCCAAGGCGCGGACGGGCCGGGCGATGGGGCTGCTCGGCACGATGTCCGCCATCGGCACCGCGCTCGGGCCCTCGCTCGGCGGTGTCCTCATCTCCGGGTTCGGCTGGCGGGCGATCTTCCTCGTCACCGTGCCGCTCGGCCTCGCGACCCTGGTCCTGGTCCGCCGCCATCTGCCCGCCGACCGCCATCTGCCCGCCGACCGCCACCTGCTCGCGGACCGTACTCCGCCCGGCGGTCCGCAGCGGTCCAGCACGCCCCGGCCCGCCTTCGACCACCCGGGCACGGTGCTGCTCGCCCTGACGCTCGCCGCGTACGCGCTGGCCATGACGCTGGGGCACGGGCACTTCGGCGGCCTCGGCGCGGTGCTGCTCGCGGCCGCCGTCCTCGGGGCCGTCCTGTTCGTACGGGTCGAGGCGCGGGCCGCGTCCCCGCTGATCCGGCCCGCCATGTTCCGCGATCCGGCGCTGAGCGCGAGCCTCGCCATGAGCACCCTCGTCTCGACGGTGATGATGGCGACGCTGGTCGTCGGGCCGTTCTACCTTTCGAGGGCGCTCGGCCTCGACGACGCCCTGGTCGGCCTGGTGCTGTCCGCCGGTCCGCTCGTCGCCGCGCTGACCGGGGTTCCGGCCGGACGGGTCGCGGACCGGTTCGGGGCGTACCGCATGACCGTCGCCGGGCTCGGCGCCGCGGCCACCGGGTGTGTCCTGCTCGCGGTGACGCCGACGGCGTTCGGGGTGCTCGGCTACGTCGGCCCGCTCGTGATCGTCACCGCCGGGTACGCCGTCTTCCAGACGGCCAACAACACCGCCGTCATGGCCGACGTCCCGGCGGACCGGAGGGGCGTCACCTCCGGGATGCTCAACCTGTCGCGCAACCTCGGTCTCATCACCGGGACTTCGGTCATGGGTGCGGTGTTCGCGTTCGCCTCGGCGACGGACGACGTCACCACGGCCGGCTCGGGGGCGGTGGCCACCGGTATGCGGGTGACCTTCGCCGTCGCGGCGGCCCTGGTCCTGGCCGCCCTTGCCCTCGCGGCCACCGGCCGCACCCTCACCCGGCGCCTGGCGCAAGGGAGTTGAGGCGGGGCCGGCCCCGGCCCGGCTACCAGGCCTCGATCGTCGACAGGTCCGACTGCCAGTACGTCGCCATGGCCTGGCTGTCCACGACGGCCACGCTCTTGGAGAGCGCCGCGTAGGCGGACGGGCCCGTGGACTCGTTGCCGGAGCGGCCGTGGAAGTACACGGTCACGTGGTCGGCGTCGTACGCCCTGTGGCCGTCGTCCTCGCCCTGGGTGCGGACCATCGCGTACGCCGAGGCGCCGGGGGACAGCGTGACGACGGCCTGGGGGATGGTGTCCCGGTCGATCCGGATCGGGGACTGCGCGTCCTTGGAGAAGGAGATGGAGGGGGCGCCGTAGGCGCTGCACAGCGTCTTGCCGGTGTTGGTGACCGTCAGGAGGATGTGGTTGACCGGACGGGACACCGGGGTCGCGGTCAGCTTCACATTGGCGCCCGTGCAGGGCGCGTCGACGGCCCCGCCCCCGGACGAGGGCTTCTTCGCGGGCTTGCCGTCCGCCTTGGCGGGGGTCGCGGGGTGCTTGCCGGAGCCCGAACCGGACGACCCCGTACCGGACGACCCCGAACCGCTCGACCCGGAACCGGAAGACCCCGTACCCGTACCGGGACCCGAGTCCGGGCCCTTGCCGTTTCCGGCCGTGGCGCCCGCCGAATCGTTCGCGGAGTCGTTCGCCGAAGGGGCCTGGCCGTCGCCGGTGGCCGGGGTGGCGACCGAGGAGGCGGCCGGCTTGTCGCCCGCCTTCGCTCCGCCGGAACCGTCGGCGCCTCCGCAGGCGGTCAGGGCGAGGGCGGCGACGAGGGTGGTGGTCGCGGCGGCGGCGATACGGAAGTTGGTACGCATGTGAGAGGTGCTCCCCGTGTGATTCGTGAGATGCGAGTTGTGCGCCGTGAGCCGTGAGGCGTGAGTCGTCGTTCGAGCGTGGTGAGCCGGCTCGTCCGACGGCGTGGACGCGTCAGCGGCGGTAGTGGTGGAGAAGCGTGATGAGGGTGGCGATGGACGCGGCCAGGACGACGACGGCCATCGAGTCCGCGAGGTTGAACCGGATGCGGATTCGCATGGACTGCTCCCGGAACGAGCTGTTCGGCTGCTTGCTGCACCTACCTTGCGGGCCGGTCCGGCGGCCCGGCAACGAGCAAGGGACAATGGGGGAAGCTGGAACGCTGAAACACCCTTTGACCTGGGGAAACGACCTGTCCCTGGAATGCGTTCCTGGGATGGATGGGGAGGGAACCGGGGCATGGCGACGACGGAGTCCGAGCAGTTCGCGGCGCTGCTGCGGGAGTTGAAGGACCGCTCGGGGCGCAGCTACGGAGTGCTGGCGGGCAAGCTCCACATGAGTACGTCCACGCTCCACCGGTACTGCAACGGGGACGCGGTCCCCACCGAGTACGCGCCCGTCGACCGGCTCGCCCGGCTGTGCGGGGCGAGCTCCGATGAGTCCGTCGAACTGCACCGGCGCTGGATCCTGGCGGACGAGGCGCGGCGCCGCTCGCGCGGGGCGGGCCCGGCGGCCGCCGCCGCTGTCGAAGCCGCCCCCGCCGCCCCCGCTCCTGGCGATCCCGTCCCCGCCGCTGAGACCGCCCCCGCCGCCACCGAGCCTTCCTCCGCCTCCGCTCCCGTCCCCGCTCCCAAGCCCCCCGCCGAAGTCCCGCCCGCGGAGCGGCGGTCCGGCCCCGAGGCCGGGGAGTTGCCCGATGTGGTCGCGTCCGACGGGGGCGGGGCGCCCTCGGCGGCGGGACGGTTCCGGGGCAAGAAGGTGCGGCTCGCGCTCATCGGCGCGGCCGTCGTGGCGCTCGCCGTGCCCGTCGTGGCCGTCGCCGCCATGTCGGGACCGGACGACGACCGGCCCAGCGGTGCGGTCGCCGATTCCGAGCAGAGCCACCCGGCCCCGAAGAGCGCGGCCGGGCGTACCCCGAGCGCCTCACCGAGCCCGACGCCCAGCCCGTCGGCACCGTCCTCGGCGAGCCCGTCGGCCTCCGCCTCGCACCCGGCGCCTCCGCCGAAGCCGGGCGCCACCGGCACGCCCATCAGCGTGGGGATCAGCTCGTACGACTGGGACACGCCGTGCGGCAAGTACTACCTGCTCGACCAGAAGCCCACCGCCGTGCCGCCGCCCCCGCCCAGCGCGCAGGACCGGCGCTCGTGGGCACGGGCGCTCGGCGGGGTCGACGGCGGGAACCTGAAGCTGGAGCTGACCACGACCGGCAAGGCCCAGGAGGCCGTGGTCATCACCGGGGTCAACGTGCGGGTGGTGGGGCGCGAGGCGCCGCTGAACTGGACGGCGTACTCCATGGGCACCGGCTGCGGCAGCGGCGTCGTCCCGCAGACCTTCGACATCGACCTGGACGCGGCCCAGCCGGTCACGAAGCCGGTCGCGGGGAAGCAGGGCGACGAGGTCGTGCCGGCCAAGGGCTTCCCGTTCAAGGTGTCCACGCACGACCCCGAGGTCTTCGACCTGGACGTGCACGTCCAGGCGCACGACGTCAGCTGGTACCTGGAGGTCGGCTGGAGCAGCGGCGAGCACTCCGGCACGGTCAAGGTGGACGACGGCGGCAAGCCGTTCCGCACCAGCGCGATCAAGGGCCGGCCGTCGTACGACTACAACACCCAGAGCAACGCGTGGGACCGGCTCGAAGAGCAGTGAACCGGCCGGTCCCGCGCGGGAGTTGACGCGATCAGAGGCGCTCGGGCGTCCGGATGCCGAGCAGGGCCATGCCCTGGGTGAGCGTCCGGGCGGTCAGGTCGCAGAGGAACAGGCGGTTCTCCACCTGGGCCTCGGTGTCGGCCTTCAGGACCGGGCACTGGTCGTAGAACGTCGTGTACAGCGAGGCCAGTTGGTACAGGTACGCGGCCAGCTTGTGCGGGGCGTACTCGGCCGTCGCCTCCGCGAGCAGCTCACCGAACGCGTCCAGGTGCAGGGCCAACGCCCGCTCCGCCGGGGCGAGTTCGAGCTCGGGGTGGGCGGCGGGGGCCACGCCCCCGGCCTTGCGCAGGATCGACTTGATCCGGGCGTACGCGTACTGGAGGTAGACCGACGTGTCGCCGTTCAGGGAGACCATCTGGTCCAGGTCGAACTTGTAGTCCCGGTTCGCCGAGGTGGAGAGGTCCGCGTACTTCACGGCGCCGATGCCGACGTACCGGCCGTTCTCGACGATCTCCTCCTCGCTCAGGCCCACCTTCTCGGCCTTCTCGCGCACGACCGCGGTGGCCCGCTCGGCGGCCTCGTCCAGGAGGTCCTCCAGCTTGACCGTCTCGCCCTCACGGGTCTTGAACGGCTTGCCGTCCGCGCCGAGCACCGTGCCGTAGCCCATGTTGTGCGCGGTGACGTCGTCGCCGAGCCAGCCCGCCCGGCGGGCCGTCTCGAAGACCATCTTGAAGTGCAGCGACTGGCGTACGTCCACGACGTAGATCAGCGTCGTGGCGTCCAGGTCCGTGACCCGGTTGCGGATCGCCGAGAGGTCGGAGGCCGCGTAGCCGAAGCCGCCGTCGGCCTTCTGCACGATGAGCGGGACCGGCTGGTCGTCCTTGCCGCGGATCTCGTCGAAGAAGACCACGAGCGCGCCTTCGGAGCGCACGGCGACGCCGGACTCCTCGAGCAGTCGGGCCGTCTCCGGCATGAGGTCGTTGTAGGCGGACTCGCCGACGATCTCGTCGTCCCGGACCTCCATGTCCAGCTTCTCGAAGACCGAGTAGAAGTAGACCTTCGACTCGTCCACGAACTGCTGCCAGAGCTCCAGGGTCTCCTTGTCGCCGGACTGCAGGGCGACGACCCGCTTGCGCGCCCGCTCCTTGAACTCCTCGTCGGAGTCGAAGACCGCGCGGGACGCCTTGTAGACCCGGTTCAGATTGCTCATGGCCTGCTCGCCGTCGACGTCGTCGGCCGGGGCCAGCTCGCCGGGGTTCTCGATCAGGTACTGGATGAGCATGCCGAACTGGGTGCCCCAGTCGCCGATGTGGTGGCGGCCGATCGTCTTCTCGCCGGTGAAGTCGAGCATGCCGCGCAGCGCGTCGCCGATGACCGCCGAACGCAGGTGGCCGACGTGCATCTCCTTCGCCACGTTCGGCTGGGCGTAGTCGATGACCGTGACGCCCGGGTTCTCCTTCAGCGGCACGCCGAGCCGGTCGTCGGCGGCGCGCGCGGCGAGGGTCTCGATGATCGCCTTGTCGGTGAGCGTGATGTTGAGGAAGCCGGGGCCCGAGACCTCGACGTCCTTCAGGAGGCCGGGCGCGTCGAGCGCGTCGGTGACCTTCGTCGCGAGCTCGCGCGGGTTGCCCTTGAGCTTCTTCGCGAGCGCCAGGATGCCGTTGGCCTGGAAGTCGGCCCGGTCGCTTCGTCGCAGCAGCGGGTCGGTGGAGCCGGCCTCCGGCAGGGCAGCCGAGAGGGCGTCCGCCAGGCGCTGCTGGACAGTGGAAGCGAGGGAATGGACCGAGGCCATGAGGTGCCGTTCCTGTCGGGAGTGAGGACGATTGCCCTCCGATTCTCCCACGCGGCCCCCTTGCCTTTCTCCCGAGATACGGGCAACCCCGGAGGAGCTCCTTCCGTCTGGGAGAATGAGCGTGCCGGCCTCTCCAGGGCAGACGAGGGCATTACGAGAAAGAAGGACGTGCCGACCGTGGCTCAGAGCAGCACCGAGACCGACTGGGTCTCCCGTTTCGCGGACGATGTCATCGCCGAGTCGGAGCGACGTGCGCCTGGCAAACCGGTCGTCGTCGCGTCCGGCCTCTCCCCCTCCGGCCCGATCCACCTGGGCAACCTGCGCGAGGTCATGACCCCGCACCTGGTCGCCGACGAGGTGCGCCGCCGCGGGTACGAGGTGCGGCACCTGATCTCCTGGGACGACTACGACCGCTACCGCAAGGTGCCGGCGGGTGTGGCCGGTGTCGACGAGTCGTGGAGCGAGCACATCGGCCGCCCGCTGACCTCGGTCCCGGCGCCGGTGGGCTCGGCGTATCCGAACTGGGCCGAGCACTTCAAGGCCGCCATGACCGAGGCGCTGGCCGAGCTGGGCGTCGAGTACGACGGCATCAGCCAGACCGCCCAGTACACCAGCGGCGTCTACCGCGACCAGGTGCTGCACGCGATGAAGCACCGCGGCGACATCGACGCGATCCTGGAGCAGTACCGGACCAAGAAGGCCCCGGGCAAGAAGTCGCAGAAGCCGGTCGACGAGGCCGAGCTGGAGGCCGCCGAGGGCTCCGGCGCGGCGGCCGAGGACGACGGCACCGGCTCGACGGGCTACTTCCCGTACAAGCCCTACTGCGGCGGCTGCGGCAAGGACCTCACGGTCGTCTCCGCCTACGACGACGACACCACCGAGCTGACCTACACCTGCTCCGCGTGCGGGTTCTCGGAGACGGTCCTGCTCAGCGAGTTCAACCGCGGCAAGCTGGTCTGGAAGGTCGACTGGCCGATGCGCTGGGCGTACGAGGGCGTGATCTTCGAGCCGTCCGGCGTCGACCACTCCTCGCCGGGCTCCTCGTTCCAGGTCGGCGGCCAGATCGTGTCGATCTTCGACGGCGTCCAGCCGATCGGCCCGATGTACGCCTTCGTCGGCATCAGCGGCATGGCCAAGATGTCGTCGTCCAAGGGCGGCGTGCCGACCCCGGCCGACGCGCTCCAGATCATGGAGCCGCAGCTGCTCCGCTGGCTGTACGCCCGCCGCAGGCCCAACCAGTCCTTCAAGATCGCCTTCGACCAGGAGATCCAGCGGCTGTACGACGAGTGGGACAAGCTGGAGGCGAAGGTCGCCGACGGTTCGGTGCTGCCCGCCGACGCGGCCGCGCACAGCAGGGCCGCCCGCACCGCGGCCGGTGAGCTGCCGCGCACCCCGCGTCCGCTGCCGTACCGCACGCTGGCCTCGGTGGTGGACGTCACCGCCGGCCACGAGGACCAGACCCTGCGCATCCTCACCGAGCTGGACCCGGCGAACCCGGTCACCTCGCTCGACCAGGTGCGCCCGCGCCTGGACCGCGCCGAGAACTGGATCACCAGCCAGGTCCCGGCCGACCAGCGCACCCTGGTCCGCGAGGAGGCGGACACCGAACTGCTCGGCTCGCTCGACGCCGAGGGCCGCGAGTCGCTGCGGCTGCTCGTCGAGGGCCTGGACTCGCACTGGTCGCTCGACGGGCTGACCACGCTGGTCTACGGCGTGCCGAAGGTGATGGCCGGTCTGGAGCCGGACGCCAAGCCGACGCCCGAGCTGAAGGTCGCCCAGCGCTCGTTCTTCGCGCTGCTCTACAAGCTCCTGGTGAGCCGTGAGACGGGCCCGCGCCTGCCCACGCTGCTGCTCGCCGTGGGCGCGGACCGGGTGCGCAAGCTGCTCGCCGTCTGATCCCCGTACGAACTCCGCACGAACTCGGTGCGGTCCCGTACACGGCGAAGGGCCGTCACCCGTTCCCGGGTGGCGGCCCTTCGGCTTGGATCAAGTGCGGTGCGCGGTACGGCTTTTGACGAGCCGTCAGGCGATGTGGTCCTCGACGGCCTGGGCCTCGAAGTGCTGCTTGAACTGCGGGTGCAGCTTGCGCAGGACGGCGGCGCTGTCGGGGTAGCGCACCCCGTGCTCGTCGGTGAGCTTTATGTCGAGCGTCTCGACGGTGGGGTAGTCGCCCTCCTGGTGCACGTGCTGGCGGAAGACGTCGTAGGCGATGTCCGCGAACTGGGCGAACTCGTCCTCCGTCGGGGCCGGTTCGGCGACGGGCGCCTGCTCCTGCGCGGGCTGCGGACCCGCCGCGCGCGGCGCGGGCACGCCGAGGGGGCGTTCGCGGCCGGGCCCGGACGGCACCATCACCGGGTCCTGGCCCGGCACTTGGCCCGGCTGGGGCTGCTGTTGTTGCGGTTGCGGTTGCGGTTGCGGTTGCGGTTGCGGTTGCGGCTGCTGCGGCTCGGCCTCGGCGAAGGCCGGGTCGTAGGTGCCCTCGTACTCCTCGGGCGAGACGTGCTGGGCGGCGAACCACGGGCTCTCGTGCGTGGTGGGCTGCTCCGGCCCGGCGTAGGCCCGCGCCTGCGCCTGCTCCCGGCCCGGCTCCGGCTGGGCGGGCTCGGCCTGGAGCGGGGGCTCCTCGGGCGGGGTGTGCGTGTGCACGGGCGGCAGTTCGGGCTGCGGCTCGGGGCGGGGGGCCGGCGGCGCGGGCGGCAGGAGCACCGGTTCCATGCCGGCGGCGGCCAGGCCCGCGGGGGCGGTCTCGGCGAGCGGGACGCCGAACTTGGCCAGGCGCAGCGGCATCAGCGACTCGATGGGGGCCTTGCGGCGCCAGGCGCGGCCGTAGACGGCCTGGAGGCGGGCGCGGTAGACCAGGCGGTCCTGTTCGAGCTTGATGACCTGCTCGTAGCTGCGCAGTTCCCACAGCTTCATGCGGCGCCACAGCCGGAAGGTGGGGATGGGCGAGAGCAGCCAGCGGGTGAGGCGGACGCCCTCCATGTGCTTGTCGGCGGTGATGTCCGCGATCCGGCCGACCGCGTGCCGGGCCGCCTCGACGGAGACGACGAACAGGACCGGGATCACCGCGTGCATGCCCACGCCCAGCGGGTCCGGCCAGGCGGCGGCGCCGTTGAAGGCGATCGTCGCGGCCGTGAGCAGCCAGGCCGTCTGCCGCAGCAGCGGGAACGGGATGCGCATCCAGGTCAGCAGCAGGTCGAGCGCGAGCAGCACACAGATGCCCGCGTCGACGCCGATCGGGAAGACGTAGGAGAAGTTCCCGAAGCCCTTCTGCAGCGCGAGCTCGCGGACCGCGGCGTACGAACCCGCGAAACCGATCCCGGCGATCACCACGGCACCCGCGACCACCACCCCGATCAGAATGCGGTGCGTCCGTGTCAGCTGAGTCGCGGCCACCCGCGTCCCCTCCCCTTGTCAAGCAACTGGCGGGCACAGCCTGGCACATGCGTACGGAGTCCGGCCCACAGGGGAGGGCCGGACTCCGGACGGTCGCGCGGGGGTTACTTGTTGTTCGCGGTGGCCACGGCCGCCACGGCCTCCTTGGCGGCGGCGCTCGCGCCCTCCTGGACGTCGCCGGCCGCCGGGGCGTCCGCGCCCTGGTAGCCGGTGCCGTTGTAGTCGACGGCGACCACGGCGTTGGCGGTGCGCACCACGACGACGCCGTAGCGGAAGTCCGCGTCGGCCTTCTTCAGGTCGAAGGTGATGGCGGTCGCCTGGTCGCCGAGGCCGGAGACCGGCGCGGTCTTCACGTTCTTCGCGTCGCCCGTCGACTGGGCCGCCGAGACCGCCCGGTCGAACTGCTTCTGCGCGAGCGAGTCACCGGTGCCGAGGCCCTGCGTGGAGTCGTAGCGCTTGAAGTCGATGTCGAGCCAGCGGTAGTTCGAGCCGTCGACGCCCTTGTCCTCCAGGCCGTTCCAGGTGCAGCTGGCCTGGGACTGCGGGTCGGAGGTCTTGCCGACCTCGCCCGCCTTCGTCTTCGCCTTGGGCACGTACTTGTCGATCGTCTTCTCGCTGACCGACGGGCACGCCTCGGGGAGCTTCTTGAACTTCGCCGGCGCGAGCGAGGGCGAGGAGGAGGCCTGCTTGCCGGCGCCGGAGGAGGACGCCGAGGACGGCGAGTCCGTCTTCTTGTCGCCGCCCGAGTCGGAGGAGCAGCCCACTGCGACGAGCATCACAGGGACGGCGGCACAGGCGAGGACACGGGCGAGCCGGATGCGCGGGGCCGGGGCGTGGGCCTTTTCGGGGGTGGCCGGGGCTGATCGGTGCATGATTCCTTCGCTCTTCGTTCTTCGCGCTGGCGCGCTATTCGCTGAACTGCTCGACGAGCTTGCCGGCCAGGGCCTGGGCCTGCTCCTGCAGCTCCTTGCTGTCGGGGGCCACGGCGGACGCGGTGGCCTGGTCGGTGTAATCGATGGTCACGATGACATTGGACGTACGGAACACCACTGTGACGGTACGTTGTCCGGCCGCCGAGGCACCGCCGGTGCCGGACGGGGAGGATACGTCGTTGAGGAACGCGGCGTCGCCGAGGCCGCTGAGCCTGCGCGGCTGGAGGCCGTCCTTGTCGCCGCCGTCCGAGGGGCTCGGCGACGCGGTGCCCGTGCCCGTTCCCGTGCCCGGTGAGGACGGGGCGCCGGTGGGCGGCCCCGCCGGGACGGAGGGGGTGCCGGAGGACGGCGAACCGCCGGGGCTCGGGGACTTGGAGGCGGAAGGTGTGGGGGCGGCGCTGTGCGGGGCGGGCAGGTTCGCCGCCGTCTCCTTCTTGGCGTAGAGCTGCTTGGTCTGGTCGTCGTCGCTCACCGTGGGGTCGTAGGAGACGACCCGTTCGAAGTCGACCGTGAGCCTGCGCACACCGTCGGGCGTCTCGTCCTTCCAGCGGCAGCCGACCCGGCGGTCGGTGTCGTAGGTCAGGTCGGCGCTGCCCGCGTACTCCTTGGTGGCGTCCGCCTCCGCGAGGGACGCGGCGCCGGGCAGCATGTCCTTGAGCACGCTCTTGTTCACGGCCCGGCAGGGCTCGGGGAGGGTGCGGTACTTGCCGGGGGGCGCCGCGGCCGTCCTGGTCTCGCCCGCCTTGGAATCGGTGGTCGAGCCGTCGCCGCCGGAGGCCGCGGAACAGCCGGAGGCGAGCGCCACCAGGAGCGCGAGACCAGGCACGTACGCCTTTCGCTGCACGGTTTCCGGGCTCCTTTCAGCGGGCCGACTGGGGAAAAAGTAGTTGCCGCCCGAGGGCGGTGGCCGGACACAATGTGTATCGCACGTGCACCTGTGAACGCCGGTCCACTGTCCTGGTTGTGGGTTTCGGCTCCTGTTTTTGCCATACGTGCGTTTTTGCGGCTTTGGTGCCGTTTCTGCTTTCGGGGGTTCGAGGAATCATGTCGTACACGGAGATGCCCGGGGCGCGGGTGCCCATCAGGATGTGGACCGATCCGGCGTCGGTCGACGACGGCGCGATGCAGCAGCTGCGCAATGTCGCCACGCTGCCGTGGATCAAGGGCCTCGCCGTGATGCCGGACGTCCACTACGGCAAGGGCGCCACCGTCGGCTCGGTCATCGCCATGCACGGCGCGGTGTGTCCGGCCGCGGTCGGCGTCGACATCGGCTGCGGCATGTCCGCGGTGAGGACCTCGCTGACCGCCAACGACCTGCCCGGCGACCTCTCCCGGCTCCGCTCGAAGATCGAGCAGGCCATCCCGGTGGGCCGCGGCCTGCACCGCGACCCGGTGGACCCGTCCCGGCTGCACGGCTTCCCCGCCTCCGGGTGGGACGGCTTCTGGGAGCGGTTCGGGGGCATCGCGGAGTCGGTGCGGTTCCGCGAGGAGCGGGCCGCGAAACAGATGGGGACGCTGGGTTCGGGCAACCACTTCGTCGAGTTCTGCCTCGACGAGACGGGCTCGGTCTGGCTGATGCTGCACTCCGGCTCGCGCAACATCGGCAAGGAGCTGGCGGACTTCCACATCGGCCAGGCGCAGAAGCTGCCGCACAACCAGGGCCTGGTCGACCGCGACCTCGCCGTCTTCGTCGCGGACACCCCGCAGATGGCGGCCTACCGCAACGACCTGTTCTGGGCGCAGGAGTACGCGAAGTACAACCGCGCGATCATGATGGCGCTCTTCCAGGACGTGGTCCGCAAGGAGTTCAAGAAGGCCAGGGTCACTTTCGAGCCGGTCATCTCCTGCCACCACAACTACGTGGCGGAGGAGCGGTACGAGGGCATGGACCTGCTCGTCACCCGTAAGGGGGCGATCCGGGCGGGGTCCGGGGACTTCGGGATCATCCCCGGCTCGATGGGCACGGGCTCGTACATCGTGAAGGGCCTCGGCAACGAGGCGTCCTTCAACTCGGCCTCGCACGGCGCGGGTCGGCGGATGAGCCGCAGCGCGGCGAAGCGGGCGTTCTCGACGCGGGACCTGGTCGAGCAGACGCGGGGCGTGGAGTGCCGTAAGGACTCGGGGGTCGTGGACGAGATCCCGGGTGCCTACAAGCCGATCGAGAAGGTCATGGACCAGCAGCGCGACCTCGTGGAGGTCGTGGCGAAGCTGAAGCAGGTGGTGTGCGTCAAGGGCTGAGGCCCTGAAGGGGGAGCGCGGCCGGGCCGGGGGCGTGAGCCCCCGGCCGCCGCCTCTTCCCGGCCCGCATGCCGGGAAAGCGCCGGAAGGGGCGCACGGCTGTGCCTTCGGCGAGCCGAAGGCTGCCGGACACTGCGCCCGCACCACGAGGACGTACCGGGGAGGGGTCCGGCTTTGCCCGGGCGGCAGTGGCAGAAGCCACCCGGTGTCCGCGGGACGCCCGGCAGGGCATCGTCTGCCCATGCCCTGCACTGCCGGTTCTGGCGTACGCGGACAACGTCCTCGTGAAAGCGGACGTCAGGCGATCAGGTGCCGCCCTTCACAGGGCAGTTGATCGTCCTCATTCAGCATGCAGCAAGCGCCGTTGGTTTTCCGCTGAAGATTTATCCGCTGAAAAGCGGGATGGGAAAAGATCCGGCCCGCCGGGCGGGAAGCCGAGGTCAGGTGGCCGGATGGGCCCGGTCCGGGCCGGTCGCGGGGCGTCAGGCCGTGGCCTGACCGTGGTGGGGCGGGTGGTCGTCGATGAGGCGCTCGTCCGACAGGGCCCACTGATAGGTGAGTTCCTGGAGCGTGGACGCCCCGAACAACTGCCGCAGCGTGTGCACCTCCTTGGAGAGGCTGCGCAGCCCTATGCCCAGGCGCTGCGCGGTGAGCCGCTGCTCGATGCCGCGCGCCATGTCCCGCAGGATCTCGCGCTGGAGCAGCGTGGTGCGGGTGCCGCCGGGCCCGGCGGAGCGGGGCGCACCGCCGTGCGGGTCGCCGTGCCACGGGTCGGCCCGGCGCCAGCACTCCTCGAAGACCTCGGCGATGAACGCCACCACGGCCCGGTCCCGCACGTGCCAGGAGGCATGGCCGGGCGCGGAGTTCACGACGTGGTCGGAGATGAACGCCTGACGCCGGTCGATGACCACACAGCGCTGGAACTGGGTGACCTGGGTACGGAACTGGGCACCCCGGCTCGTCATCGCGCGCACGAAGTCGCGGGTCGTCGCGTCGTCGCGGCCGGTGGCCAGGTACAGGCTGCGGATGTGGACACCCCGGGCCAGCGCGACGCTGTCCCGCTCCTCGGCGGCGGCCCGCTGGGCCTCGGTGCGCGGGCCGCCGGGCTGTGCGGTGAGCAGTTCCGCGCGGGCCCGTCCGATGGCCTGCTCGATACGGGCGTTGACGAGTTCGGCCTCGCCGAGGAACTCCGAACCGCGCCCCGAGCGCCACTTGGCCCGTTCGAAGTGCAGGCCCAGCTCGTCGGTGAGCTGGGGGATGCGGGCCGCGAGCGCGGCCCTTGCCGCCATGCGCCGCAGTTCCTCGTCCAGGCGGCGCCGGCCCGCCTCCTGGGGGTCGAGCGCGATGGGCAGATGGGGCAGGTGCGGGTCGGTGGTGACCAGGCCCCAGTGGCGCAGTTCCGCGAGCGCGCGGGCGTCCCGTTCGGGGTCGAGGTGCTCGTGACGGGTGACCCGCCCGTAGACGTCGACGGCCTCGGGCGACAGCTCCTTGGTGCCCTCGGTGTCCCCGGCCCCGACGGCGTCCTCGGCGTCGGCCGGCCGATCGCCCGGTTCGCCCATCTATGCCCCCGTTGTGCCGTTGCGTGTATACGCCCTGCGTACGTGCGCATCCGTTACCGCTTGATCCGTGCATACCCCATCGGTCACCGTACTGGTGGGGTCTCTCCTGGCGGGTGCCTCGGTGGCCGGCCCTGGGGCGCGGTCCCCAGAGCTGTGCCCGGAGTGGGCCGACCGTACCCGACCCGTCCACGAAAGGGCACACCTCGCCAATCAGCTCCGGCCCGCCCTCCGGCCGTGAGGGCCGGCGCCGTCCTCGCCTCCGCCCGCAGTGACTGTTGTCTCAGCCCCCGACGCCTCCGTCCGGGGCCCTCGCGCTGTCGGCGGCCGTGTGCCCACTGGCCCGTGGGCCGATCCGAACCCGGCGGCCGCGGAGTGGATGCGGTGGAGACCGAGGAAACCATCCGCCCCGACCAGGGCACGTACGCCCACAATGGAACGTACGCCGACCATGGGATGCGCACCGGCCAGCCGGTGCACGCCGAGCACCCGGCCCGGTGCCGATCGCAGAGTCGGGACCGAGAGTCGGGAGCGGCTGTTCCAACCGCGCGGCCAGCGGCTCTGTCGCCGGCCGCCCGTTACCGGGGGAGAACCACAGATGGACAAGCCCGCTCTGCGCTCCCTGCTGCGCGAGCGCCGCGCGCTGATCAAGCCCGAGAGCCACGGGCTGAGCAGACCCACCCGGCAGGGACGGCGGGCGCCCGGCCTGTCGCAGGCCCAGATAGACCAGATCCTGCACCGCGCCCCCGACACCTACGGGCGCCTGGAGTCCGGCCGCTACCCCAACCCGCCGGCCGACCTGCTCCAGGACGTGGCCCGGCTGCTCGGCATGAACGAGCAGGAGTGGGTGGCGCTGTGGCGCTACTGCCTGGGTCAGGACCCGCCGTTCCCGCTGCACTCGCAGTCCGGCGAGGAGATCCCCGGCGTGTGGCAGGAGGCCGTCGACGGCATCGGGCACATGGCGTACGTCAACGACCGGTCCTGGAACCTGCTGGCCTACAACGAGCGCTGGACCACGATGTTCCCCGGCGGCCGGGTGCCGCAGAACACCATGCGGTGGATGGCGGTCGACCCCGCCGCGCGCGAGACCCTGACCGACTGGGAGCACTCCTGGGCGCCGCTGGTGCTGCCCCAGCTGCGCGCCGCGCTCGCCGCCGACCCCGCCGACCAGACGCTGGCGCAGATCGAGAAGGAGGTCCTGGCGGACCCGCTCGCCGCCGGGATCTACCACCAGGCCAGCAGCTACTTCCACCTCGACGGGGACGAGCGCCCGCTCAACCACGCGACCCTAGGGCCCGGCTGGGTGACGATGTGCGCCGCCCAGCCGATGGCCGCGCCGGGGGCCCGCCTGATGATCCTGGTGTTCCACGCGGGCGAGAAGCGCCGCCACACCAGGACCCCGATGCTGCGGGCGAACACGCAGTAGGGCGGTCCCGCCGGGGCCGCCCCAACCGGGTCACGACTCCCGGTGGACCTTGGTGTTGGAGGCCTGGGCGCGGGGCCGGACCACGAGCAGGTCGATGTTGACGTGGCTCGGCCGGGTGACCGCCCAGGTGATGGTGTCGGCGACGTCGTCGGCGGTGAGCGGCTCGGCCACGCCCGCGTACACCTTCGCGGCCTTCTCCGTGTCGCCGCGGAAGCGGGTCGTGGCGAACTCGTCCGTCTTGACCATGCCGGGCGCCACCTCGACGACCCGGACCGGCCGGCCCACGATCTCCAGGCGGAGCGTCTCGGCGAGCACGCGGGCGCCGTTCTTCGCGGCGACATAGCCGCCGCCGCCCTCGTAGGTGGCGTGGCCCGCCGTGGAGGAGAGGATCACGACCGTGCCGTCACCCGACGCCTCGAGCGCGGGCAGCAGGGCCTGGGTCACGTTGAGGGTGCCGATGACGTTCGTCTCGTACATCTGCCGCCAGTCGTCCGGGTCGCCCGTCGCGACCGGATCGGCGCCCAGCGCGCCGCCCGCGTTGTTCACGAGCACCCCGATGGTGCGGAAGGCGGTGGCGAACTCGTCGACGGCGGCCCGGTCGGTCACGTCCAGCGGGTACGCCGTCGCCTGGTGGCCCGCCTCGATGATCTCGGCGGCCAGCGCCTCGATGCGGTCCTTGCGGCGGGCGGTCAGCACCACGCGGTAGCCGGCGGCGGCCAGCCCGCGGGCGGTGGCGGCACCGATCCCGCTGCTCGCTCCGGTGACGACGGCGATCGGGGTCCCGGCGGCAGTCATGTCGTGCTCCTCGCGCGTGTGGTGAGTACGCGGCCAGGATAGGCGGGCCCGGACGCGACCGGCCGGGGCGGGGCGGGGCGGGTCCGGTGGCCCGGATGCGGCGCGGCCGGGGTGGCCTCAGCGGCCGCGCGGGGCGTACATGATCATGGCCATCCCGGCCAGGCAGATCAGTGCGCCGGTGACGTCCCAGCGGTCGGGCCGGTAGCCGTCCGCGACCATGCCCCAGGCGATGGAGCCCGCCACGAAGACACCGCCGTACGCGGCGAGGATGCGGCCGAACTCGGCGTCGGGCTGGAGCGTCGCCACGAACCCGTAGATGCCGAGGGCCAGGACCCCGGCGCCGATCCACACCCAGCCCCGGTGCTCCCTGACGCCCTGCCAGACGAGCCACGCCCCGCCGATCTCGAAGAGGGCGGCGAGGACGAAGAGGAGAACGGAGCGCGCGACGAGCATGGGGTCAGGGTGGCACGGGGCGGACGCCCGGGGTGGCGCGCTTGGTAAATATGGGGCGAAAGGTACCTTTCGCTCATGTTGGTTCGTGTGATGAACAGATCGGGCAGGCCGAACGGGTCTGGCAGACCGAGCGATGCGGGCAAGTCCGGTGGGCCCGGTGGGCGTGGTGGAGCCGGGGCGGCTCGCGCGACCGGGGCCCGCGGGATCCTGGCGACCGTCGCCGTCGCCGTACTGGCCGCGGCGGCGCTGATCGCCACCGGCACGCCGAGCGGCGCGACCGGGCCCGGCCAGGAGGGCGCGGAAACGACGGCCTCCGCCCCTGGGGCGGGTGCCGCCGCCGGAGCCGGGACGGGTGGGGCTGCTTCGGGTGCGGCCGCCGGGGCCGAGGCGGAAGGGGCTGCTTCAGGTGCCGGGGCCGAGGCGGACGTGGCGTACCACGGGCATGTCTCCCTGTGGAACGGTCGGGTCGGCGTCTGGCTCACCACCGACAACCACGGCCCCGCGCAGGTCTCCGGGGCCACCGTGCGGCTGCGCTTCTCGGCGCCGCTCGACCCCGGTGCCACCCTGCCGCCCAGCTGTCTGCGCGGCGGCCCCGCGACGCTGCTGTGCGGCACCGGCTCGATGCGGGCGGCGGGCAGCGGCGTACGGCTCGCCCTGGACGTGGCCGTCGCCGGCGACCCGGCGGAGGTCGCCCTCGACATCGACACCGCCTGGAACGGCGGCGCGAACGACCGCAACCCGGCGAACAACACCCACCGGGTGCTCGCGCCGGCCACGGGCGACCCCTACAGCTTCTGACCCGAACTCCCTTACGGGCTGCGCCAGTTACGGACGGCTCGGCCGCCGGGGCGACCGCCCGCCGTTACGCGTGCCCGGTCCAGCGGCCGAACGCGGCGTGCAGCCCGGCCGGGTCCGGGCGGTCGCTCGCCCAGGCCACGTATCCGTCGGGCCGCACCAGCAGCGTGCTGCCGCGCCCGCTCCGCCAGTGCGCGCCCACCACGCCCCGTGGCGCGATCGGCCGGCTGTCCCGGGGTGTCACCAGGACGAACTCGCCCCGGCGCAGCAGCTCGTAGAGGCGGCCCTCCACGAGGTCGAGGTCGACGGCGCGCTTCCCGGTGAGCGGATGCGCGCCGCGCTCCGCCCGGTAGGAGATGGCGAGCCCGCTGATCATCCCCATCGCCTTGTCGGAGGCCGGGCGGACGAGGTCGAGGACGCGTACGACCAGCGAACGGCCCGCCCGTTGAAGGGGGTTGTGCGCCATGGCGAGCCGCACGAGCGCTCCGCTGCTGCGCAGCACCATCGCGCCGACCGGATGGCGTTCGGCCTGGTAGCTGTCGAGCAGCGCGTCCGCGTCGGCGACGCGGCCGTGCAGGGCGGCGGCGAGCTTCCAGGAGAGGTTCGCGGCGTCCTGGAGACCGGTGTTCATGCCCTGGCCGCCGGCGGGGGAGTGGACGTGCGCGGCGTCCCCGGCGAGGAAGACCCGGCCGACGCGGTAGGAGGGGGTCTGGCGTTCGTCGCTGTGGAAGCGGGAGATCCAACGGGCGTCGTGCATCCCGTAGTCGGTGCCGAAGGCCTCGCGCGCGATGGTGCGCAGCTCTTCGAGGTCCACGGGCTCGGTGTCGGGGACCTGGCGCCGCCGGTTCCACCCCATGACCCGGTAGTAGCCGTCGCCGAACGGGGCGACGACGGCGAACGAGTCGCCCGACCCGCTGACCTTGAGCATGGCGTCCGGTTCGGTGGCGAGGCGTACGTCCGCGAGCACGATCGAACGGATCACGGCGACGCCGGGGAACGGCAGCCCGAGCGCCTCGCGGACCCCGCTGTGCACACCGTCGGTCCCGACGAGATAGCGGGCCCGGACCTCGACGCGTCGCTCGCCGTCGCTGTCCCTGTCGCCTTCGCGCAGCTCGGCGGTCACGCCTTGGCCGTCCTGACGGACACTCAGCAGTGCTGCCCCGTAACGGAATTGGACTCCCTCGGCCTCGGCGCGCCGCTCAAGGAGCCGCTCCATCTCGTACTGCGGGCTAACGAGCAGGTACGGGAAGCGCGAGCGCAGCCGGGTCAGGTCCAGATTGATGTGGCCGAACATGTCCATCTGGTCGATCGTCGTGCCCCGCTTGACCAACTCCTCGGCCAGACCCCGGGCGTCGAGCATCTCCAGGGTGCGCGCGTGGACGCCGAAGGCGCGCGTCATGTTGCTGATCCCGTGCGGCCGGCGCTCGGCGACGGTGACGCGCAGCCCGGCGGCGGCCAGGTCGCCGGCCAGGAGCAGCCCGGTCGGGCCCGCGCCGACCACGAGGACGTCAGTGGCTAAGGGCCGCTCCCGCTCCTGGGCGAGGGAGTCTTCGGAGCCGGCGGGATGTGTGGTGCGGGACGAGCCGGTGGAGCCGGAAGCCTGAGTGGTGTCGTTCATGACTGCCTCCTCGATGCCGAACCCTGTTGGACCGGCGCCCGTGGGCCATCGCGGGTGGAGGTCCGCACAGGGAGGCCGACTGAGGGCCAACGCGTGTGGGTCAACGGGCGTTGGTCAACGCTTGTTGGCAAATGTAGAACCGCCGGGACTGGCATGTCAACAGGTGTTGGCCTACAGTCGTTGGCATGACGACCGAAGCCCAGGCCGGAGGCCCACGGCGCACCTCCGGAGCCACCAAGGCCGCGATCCTGGACGCCGCCCGCGAGCGCTTCGCGGCCGACGGCTACGAGCGCGCGACCATCCGGGCCATCGCCCGGGACGCGGGCATCGACCCGTCGATGGTCATGCGGTACTACGGCAACAAGGAGGGCCTGTTCGCCGCCGCCTCCGAGATCGACCTGCGCCTTCCGCGACCGGACACGCTGCCCGTCGAAGGCCTGGGCGCCGTGCTCGTGGCGCACTTCCTGGACCGCTGGGAGAACGACGACGTGCTGACCGCGTTGCTGCGGGTCGGCGTCACCAACGCGGCCGGCGCCGAACGGGTGCGGGCGGTCTTCACCGGGCAGATGGTCCCGGTCGTCGCGGGCGTCTGCCCGACCCCGGACGACGCCCCGCGCCGGGCTGCGCTGGTCTCCTCCCAGATCCTGGGCATGGCGATAGCCCGCTACGTGCTCCGCTTCCCGCCGGCGGTCACGATGTCCCGCCAGGACGTCATCGATTGGCTGGCCCCCACGGTCCAGCGCTACCTCACGGCCGAGCGGCCCTAGAGGGGCGGGGCTGGGTGCGGGGTCCGGGGCGGAGCCCCGGGAGGGGGGTCGGGAGAGGGTTCCTGGGGGTGCGGCCCCCAGGAGAGCCCGGCCCGTTCCCCCGGAGACAAACTGCTCCGTACACTCTCTGCATGGCACAGAAGAACCGCTCCGGAGGGCCGGCCGACCACGACGGCCGAGCCGATCTGCTGCGCGACCTGGGAGCCGTCTCGCGCCGCTACATGGCCTCGTACGCCCTGTTCAACCAGGCGCTCGCCGACCATCTGCGGCTGCATCCCACCGATGTCCAGTGCCTCAACCTGCTCGGCCTGGAACCCGGACCCGTCACCACGGGCCGGATCGCCGAGCTGACCGGGCTCACCACCGGCTCCGCGACCCGGCTCGTCGACCGCCTGGAGAAGGCCGGCTATGTGACGCGCCACCGGGACACCGAGGACCGCAGGAAGGTCCTGGTCGAGGTGGTGCCCGAGCGGATGGCCGAGTTCGGCAAGGTCTGGGGCCGGCTCAACGGGGCCTGGTGGGAGATGTTCGACGGGTACGAGGACGACGAGATCGCGTTCATCGCCACGCACATGCGCCGCACGGTCGACCTCAGCACCGCCCAGGTGGAGCGCCTCCGGAGCGGCCGGATCTGAGGCACACCGGGCCGGCCGAACCGCCGGGTGTGCGCCCGGACTTGGGCCGTACCCCGCCGAGGCGCGCAGGCCCGAGCCGTACCGGGTAGCCCCGGGTCCGGTTACCCGGCGCGGTCCGCCGGGGCCCCGGCCGCGCCGAACTCCCGCACCGCCTCGTCGACGATCGCCTCAAGCGCGGCGTGATGGGCGCCGCGCCAGTAGACCCGCTCGCAGGAGCCGCACTCGGCGAAGACCTCGTAGGTGCTGCGGGTGCCGTCCTCCAGCCGGTCGCCCACCGCCTCCTTGTCGGCCTCCCGCAGCGGCGCGTTGCAGGCGGTGCACCGCGTCCAGGGCGCGAGGACGGGCGTGAACCGGCCCAGTACGTCCCGCAGTTGCTCCTCGGTGCGGTGGCTGTAGACGTACGCCCCGGCCCACAGCTCCCTGCGGTGCAGCAGGCCGCGGTCCCGGGACAGCAGGACCCGCTGTTCCCGCGCGGAGAGCGCGGCGAGGGCCGGGTCCCCGATGTCCTCGCTCTCGTACGCCGCGTCGACGCCGAGCAGCCTCAACCGCCGTGCCAGCGTGCCGAGATGGACGTCGAGGAGGAAGCGCAACGGGGCGCCCGGCACCTTCTGGGGGCGGTCGACGGCGCGCACCTCGACGGTCTCGCCCGCCGTCGGGATGTGGGAGACCGGGACCTCGCGGCCGTCCGCGAACAGCCGGCCCGCCTCGGTGAGCGGGACGCCCAGCGACTCGACGACATGGCCGAGCGTGGACACGCCGTCGGTCACGAAGCTGCTGGGGCCCTCACGGCGCTTCGCCGGAACGAAGAGCCGCAGCTCGGGGGCGAAGTCGATGTGGATCTCCGGTCCGTTCACGCCGTCAGGATGGCATTGCGACGGTGCTGCGGGCCAGGGATTTCGGGGCGCGCCCCGGTGCTCGCGCCGGAGCGCCGGGGGCTCGGGTTGTCCTGGGCGGCAAGCCGGGTTGGCCTGGAGGTGAGCCGGGATTTCCCTGGGGCGGATCATGAAGGCGCGGTGGCTAGGGGCGGAAGGCGTCCGCGTTCTCGCGGGACCAGGATTCGAAGGTGCGGGCCGGGTGGCCGGTGAGCTCCTCGACGGTGCTGGTGACGGTGTCCGGCCGGCCCTCGTGCGAGGCGAAGTAGTCGAGCAGCGCGTCCGCGATGGCGGGCGGCATGAACTCCGCCGTCGACGCCTTCCAGGCCTCGGCGCTCACGGCGTTGACACCGAGCGGGCGCCCGACCGCATCGGCGAGCACCGCGACCTGCTCGGTGACGCTGAGGGAGGCCGGCCCGGTGAGGTGGTGGGCGCGGCCGCGCAGTTCGGGACGGGTGAGGACGGCGAGCGCGGCGTCCGCGATGTCCGCCTCGTGGATGACGCTGGACTGGGCCCCGGGGAAGGGGTGGTCCACGGCGCCGCTCGACTTGGCCGACCAGGCCCAGCCGAGCGCGTTGCCCGCGAAGCCGCCGGGCTGGAGGAACGTCGACGGGATGCCGGAGTGTTCCAGGCCGCGCTCGACGGCACTGTGCATCGCGGCGATGGCGTTGGCGTCGGCGCCGGGCTCGAAGACGGAGCTGGAGGAGAGCAGCACGATGTGCTGGACCCCGGCCGCCTTCGCCTCGGCGAGGAACTCCTCGATGTGCTGCGGGTTGGCGTACAGGAAGACCGACTCGACCCCGGCCAGCGCGGCCGGGAAGGTCGCCGGGTCGTCTAGGTCGCAGACGACGCGCTCCACGCCGTCCGGAAGCGTCAGCTTGTCGGGGCTCGCGGAGGCGGCGCGCACGTCGAGCCCGCGCTCGCGCAGCAGCGGGATGAGAGTGGTGGCGACCTTGCCGCGGCTGCCGGTGATCAGAATCGTCATGACGGAAATACCCCTCGGTTGAAGGAAGTTGGGACTACGACGGCAGTGCCGGCGAGCGAGGGGCGCGCCTGTGTCGCGGCCGGGCGTCCCCACCTTGTATCAAGAACTTGCATCGAGCGGAATCTGCGTTACGCAGATAAATATCCTCGACGGAGCCGCGACCGTCAAGCGCGTTTCGGCGGCCCGGGCGGGGGCGGGAGGCCCGCGGCCTCTACCCTTCCCGCATGAAGATCATCGACCTCGAGCCGGGCGACCCGCGTCTGACGGACGACCTGCTGCCGGTACTCAGCGAACTGCGCCCGCACCTCACCGAGGAACTCTTCGCCGAGATCTACGCGGAAGGGCACGCCCAGGGGCTGCGCTTCACCGCCGCCTACGCCGACGACGGGGCCTGCGTCGGCGCCGCCGGATGGCGGGTCATCGTCAACACCAGCGCCGTACGGAAGCTGTACGTCGACGACCTCGTCACCGCGGCCGCCGCCCGCTCCGCCGGTGTGGGCCACGCGCTCCTCACGCACCTGGAGGCGCACGCGAGGGCGGCCGGCTGCACCTCGCTCAACCTCGACTCCGGCACCCACCGCACCGACGCCCACCGCTTCTACTTCCGCGAGCGCATGGCGGTGACCGCCTTCAACTTCAACAAGCGGCTGGACTGAGCCGAGCGGCTGGACCGAGCGGAGCGGAAGCGGGTGGACCGAGCCGGGTCACGGCCCTACAGGCCGGTCCACCAGTCGTTGGAGGGGGTCCGTGTGCCCGGCGGGTACTCGAACTCGACCTCGCCGGCGCACTGGAACCCGGCCTTGCGGCAGATGGTGTTGGAGGCCGTGTGGTCCACGGACGGATAGGCGTGCAGCGTGCGCGCGCCGCCCGCGGCACGGGCCCGTGCCACGACGGCCCGGAGCGCCGCGACGGCCAGGCCGCGCCCCCGGAACTCGGGGAGGATGCCGTACCCCGTCTCGTACACCGGCTCGCCCTGCCATATTCGCGGCCAGTACCCGACCGAGCCGACGGCCTCGCCCGTCCCGTCGAGGACGACCTTGAACATCCGGCCCTCGACGGCGGGACGGGCGCTCATCGCCGTGTACTTGGCGTGCCGGGACAGCACCTTCTCCTCGGACTCCGGGCCGCCGAGGTGCTCGGTCATCTCCGGCTCGTTCTTCCTGCGGAGCAGGCCGAGATCTCCGTCCGACCAGGCCATCAGCCGGATGCGCGGGGGAACTTCACGGGCTGTGTCGCTCATGTCCAGAACTGTAGGCGCCGGGTCTGACAATGCCCCCGATCAGGGGCGGGAGGCCCCGGGGCGCAGGACCGAGGGCGGGACGCCGAGCGTCGCGGTGAAGTCCCGTACGAGATGGGCCTGGTCGGCAGGACCCAGTTCGGCGGCGAGGCGCGACCAGTCGACGGACGTCTCCCGCGGAGTGCTCGCGCGGGGTCGGACGCGGCCTCCTACGGAGTGCTCGGCCCGCGCGTCCGTCGGGTGAGCCAGTACAGGGCGCCCGCGTACAGGCTGAGGACCAGGGCGAGCAGCGGGTAGTACGCCAGGGGCAGCGCGGCCATGCCGATCAGCGGGCCGAGCGGCGAGAGCGGGAGCAGCAGGCCGGTCAGTGCGAGCACGCCCGCGGTGACCGGGATGCCACCGCCGCGTCCGGTGCGCAGCAGGACCATCACCAGGGCCTGGGTCAGCAGGTTCTCGGTGAACCAGCCCGCGTGGAAGGACGTTTCGCCCCGGGTGTCGCTGACCGCCCAGACCAGAACGGCGAAGGTGGCGAGGTCGGCGGCGGCATTGAGCACGCCGTATCCGGTCACGGAGGCGAGGACTTCGCGGGGGCGCAGTTTGAGCGGGCGGCGCAGTGCCGAGGCCGGCGGCCGGTCGTAGGCGAAGGCCAGTTGGGCGGCGTCGAAGCACAGGTTCTGGACCAGGACCTGTGCGGGCAGCATCGGCAGGAACGGCAGCAGCAGACCGGCGGTCAGCATCGCGATGACGTTGCCGAGGTTCGAAGACAGGGTGATCCGCAGATAGCCCGCGATGGTGGCCCCGCCGCCGCGCCCGGCCACGATGGCGTGGTCGAGCGAGGTGAGGTCCTTCGCCGCGAGTACGACGTCCGCCGTCTCACGGGCCACGTCCACGGCTTCGGGCGGGCAGATGCCGACGTCGGAGGCGCGCAGTGCGGGCAGGTCGTTGACGCCGTCACCCAAGAAACCGGTGACATGTCCGCGCTCGCGCAGGGCCCGTACGATCCGGGCCTTCCGCTCGGGGGAGCAGCGGGCGAAGACAGTACTACGGTCGGCGAGTTCGCCCACCTCGGCGTCGCCGAGGGCGTCCAGGGAGGCGGCGTTGACGACCTCGCCAGGATCCAGGCCGAGCTCACGGCAGGCGCGGGCCGCCGTGCCGGGGTGGTCGCCGGTCAGCACCTTCACGGCGACGCCCCGGTGGGCCAGCGCGGCGAGTGCGTCCGCCGCCGTCTCCGCCGTGGCGTCACGCAGCCCGACCAGGCCCTTCAGGGTGAGCCCGCGCTCGTCCGCGGTGGTGTACGGGCGCCCGGCGGCCGGCCGTTCGGCGAGCGCCACCGCGAGGACGCGCAGCCCGTCCGCGGCGAGGCGGTCGGCGAGCGCGGCCGTCCGCTCCCGTTCGTCGCCGGCGAGCGCGCACCGGTCCAGCACGTCCTCGACGGCACCCTTGACGACCAGGGTGTGGTGCCCCAGCCGGTGCGGGGTGCTGACCACGGCGGTGGACAGGCGGCGCACCGGGTCGAAGGGAAGGGCGGCGACCGCGTCGTACTCCAGGGCGTCCTCGGGCAGACGCTCCTCGGCCGCGTCGAGCAGCGCCGCGTCCAGGGCGTCGGCGCTGGGCAGTTCGGCGAGCTGCAAGGTCCACAGGCTGTTGACGGCGGCCCAGTGCAGGACCGACTCGTCGGGACGGCCCGACCCGTCGAGCGCGCAGTCCAGGACCGGCCGGTCCTGGGTCAGCGTGCCCGTCTTGTCCAGGCAGACGACATCGACGGCGCCCAGGTCGTGCAGCGCGGGCAGCCGCTTGACGATCACCCGGTGGGTGCGGGCGAGCGCGGACGCACCCCGCGCGAGCGTGGTCGTCACGATGACCGGCAGCATCTCGGGGGTGAGCCCGACCGCGACGGCCACCGCGAACGGCAGCGTCTCAAGGCCCCGGCCGCGCAGCGCCGCGTTGGCCATCAGGACCAGCGGCGGGGTGAGCAGCATGAACCGGATCAGGATCCAGGAGATGCCGTACACCGACCGGTCGAAGGCGGTCGTGCGGCGGTCGTCGTCGCGCGGCTTGTCGGCCCGCGCGAACCGGGTGTCCGCCCCGGTCGCGATCACCACCCCGGTGCCGCTGCCGGAGGCCACGCTGCTGCCCTGGAAGCAGGCCTCGGGCCGGTCGAAGTCCTGCTCGTCGAGAGCGTGCGCCGCACCGGGCTCCGCCCGCGCCGAAGGCTCGTCCACCGGATACTTGGGGACCGGCGCGGACTCCCCGGTCAGCGCCGCCTGATGCATCGTCAGGCCGGTCGCCCGCAGCAGCCGCAGATCCGCCGGTACGAGGTCGCCGGGCGCGAGCCGCACCACGTCGCCGGGCACCACCTGGTCCACCGGGATCTCGCGCGCCACCGGCGCCGCGTCGTCGTCCGTCCTGCGCAGCACGGTCGCGGTGCTGGCCACCAGCTCCCGCAGCCCGGCCGCCGACCGGTCGGCGCGGTGCTCGCCGGCCGCCCGCAGCGCACAGCTCACCACCACGAGCACCGCGATGACCGAGGCCGTGGCCCAGGCCGCGACCAGCGCGGAGACCAGCGCCAGGCAGGCGAGCACGGCGGTGAAGGGGTCGCGCAGACTGCGCAGGAAAATAATCGGCAGGGACGGAACTCGGCGGGCGGGAAGGACGTTTTCCCCATATCGCACGAGTCGTGCCTCTGCTTCGGACTCCACGAGTCCCCGTGGACCGGAGCCGAGCGAACGAAGCAACTGCAGCGGAGTGCTCCTTGACAACTGCAGAGAAGAGATCCGCTCAGGCGCCCAGGTCACGGACGAGTCCCGACGGTCCCGGCAGCTTCACGCCCCCGCCAAGACGGGCGACCAGCCAGCGCACCATCTGAGCCACATCGGGGTCGTCGACGAGATAGACGACCCGCCGTCCCTCCCGCCGGGACCGGACGAGCCCCGCGAGCTTCAGCTTCGCCAGGTGCTGACTGACGGCCGGCAGCGCGCCGCCGACCCTCTCGGCCAGACCCGACACATCGGACTCGCCATGGCTCAGCGTCCACATGATGTGCAGTCGCGCGGGCGAGGCAAGGAGTCCGAAGACGCCCGCTGCCTCGCCGAGCACCTCGGCCGACGGGTCGGTGCTGCTCGTCGTCGTCACCGTCGCCTCCGTCTCCTCGGTGTGGTGGCCCTGTCTGTCGTCGCCCGGGGCCAGTCTAGAGGCGCCGGCTCACAGGGATACGAGGGTCACCTCGGTGGCCTTCACGCTGGACCACACGGCGGCTCCTTCTACGAGGCCGAGCTCGGCCGCCGCGTCGGGGGTGACCTCCGCGATCAGGTCGGGGCACTCGGCGGACCCGATGAGTACGCGCAGCCTGCTCCCGCTTGCCGTGACCTCGCGGACGGTGCCGGACCAGACATTGCGGGGGCTGCCGTCGGGACGGGTGCGGTGAAGGGCCACCGATTCGGGGGCGATGATGGCCAACGCCCGTGTCTCCGGAGGTAGTTGTTCCGCCGCGACGATGTGTCCGCCGTCGTTGAGTGCGAGCCCGTCGCCGTCGGCTCGGCCGGGCCAGGCGTTGCGGCCGAGCATGCGGGCGACCCAGGGGGAGCGGGGGTTGCGGGTGACCTCGGCGGGCGGGGCGTCCTGGAGGGTACGCCCGGCGTCGAGTACGAGGACGCGGTCGGCGAGGGAGACGGCCTCGACGGGGTCGTGGGTGACGATGAGGCAGACGCCGGTGAAGCCGGCGAGGTGGGTGCGCAGGGTGTGGCGGACGTGGGCGCGGGTGGTCTGGTCGAGGGCGGCGAGGGGTTCGTCGAGGAGGAGGAGCCGGGGTTTCGCGGCCAATGCCCTTGCGAGGGCGACGCGTTGGGCCTGGCCGCCGGAGAGCTGGGCGGGTTTGCGGTGGGCGAGGTGGCCGACGCCGAGGCGGTCGAGCCACTGCTGGGCCGCGACCCGTGCCTCCCGGCGGGCGAAGCCCTGGGCGCGCAGCCCGTAAGCCGTGTTGGTGAGGGCGCTGAGGTGCGGGAACAGCGCGCCGTCCTGGGGGACCCAGGCGACCCCGCGCTTGTGGGGCGGCAGCGCGGTGACGTCGAGGTCGCCGAGGTGGAGGGTGGCGTGGGCGCGGTCGGTGAGGCCGAGCAGGGCGCGCAGCAGGGTGGTCTTGCCGGCCCCGTTCTCGCCGACCACCGCGATCGTCGTTCCGGGCTCGGCGTGCAGGGTCAGCTCGTTGAAGCCGGTGACGTCGGCGTCGAGGGACCAACTCTCCTTGAAGGCGCGTGAGTTGAGATCCTCATCCGCTGGTGGGGCGGAGTGCTCTGGGGCGGCCGGGGCGGGGTCGGCGTCCGGGGCGGGGGTGTCCGAGACGGCGCGGGAGGGCCCGGCGCCGCGTACCGAGGCGCCGCCGGTCCAGCGGCCGCGCAGGGCGATGAGCACCGCCATGGCGATGGCGAGCAGCAGGAGGGAGACGGAGGTCGCGGCCTCCGGTGAGTCCTGGAGCAGGAGGTAGACTTGGAGGGGGAGGGTCTGGGTGGTGCCGGGGAGGTTGCCCGCGAAGGTGATCGTCGCGCCGAACTCGCCCAGTGCCCGCGCCCAGGTGAGCGCCGCGCCGGCGGCCAGGCCCGGGGCGACCATCGGCAGCGTCACGGTGAAGAACACCCGCACCGGGGAGGCGCCGAGCGAGGCCGCGGTCTCCTCGTAACGGGGCCGCAGCCCGCCGAGTGCGCCCTCCAGGCTGATGACGAGGAAGGGCATCGCCACGAAGGTGGCCGCGACGATCGCGCCCGAGGTGTGGAAGGGCAGCGTGATGCCGAAGGTGCCCTCCAGCCAGGGCCCGAGCAGTCCGCGCCGCCCGAACCCGAGCAGCAGGGCCACGCCGCCGACCGTGGGCGGCAGCACCATCGGCAGCAGGACGAGCGAGCGCACCAGGGACTTGCCCGGGAAGTCGACCCGGGCGAGCAGCCAGGCCAGGGGCACACCGAGAAGAAGGGAGAGGCCCAGTGCCCAGAACGAGACGAGGAGCGAGAGCCGCAGGGCCTCGGTGACGTCGGGGCCGGTCAGATGTGTGCCGAGCTCGCCCCAGGAGGTGCGGGCCAGGATGCCGAGGAGCGGCATCAGGAGGAACGCGATGGCGAGCAGCGCGGGCAGCGCCAGAGCGACGGGCGGGCGCCGACGGGTGCCGGAGCGGCTGCGGGTCATGAGGATTCCCCCGGTGTCCTGGAGGCGCGGTGTCTGCCCGCCCGGTGCGAACGGGCAGACAACGCAAGGGAGTTGGAGCGGTTTCGGCCAGGGGAGGCGGGCCGGTTACGGCTGCTGGAAGCCCGCGTCCGCCAGGATCTTCTGCGCCTCGGGGGTGGAGAGCCACTTCACGAACGCGGCGGCGGCGTCGGCGTTCTTCGAAGCCTTGAGGGTCGCCGCCGGGTAGGAGGCCACGGCGTTCTGCGCGTCGGGGATGTCGATCGTGTCGACCTTGCCCTTGGCGGAGGCGGCGTCGGTCTTGTAGACGATGCCCGCGTCGGCCTCGCCCAGCTCGACCTTGGACAGGACCGCGCGGACGTTGGGCTCCTGGGAGACCGGCTTCACCGTGAGGTGCTGCTTGTCCAGGACCTGCTTGCTGTAGCGGCCGACCGGCACCTCGGGGGCGGCGAGGACGACCTTCAGGTTGGTGTCGGTCAGGCCCTTGAGGTCCTCGACCTTCTTCGGGTTGCCCTTGCCGGTCGCGATGACCAGACGGTTCTTGGCGATGACCGACGAGTCGTTCACATCGGCCTTGAGGCCGTCCATCGTCTTGGTGTCCGCCGTCACCAGGGCATCCGCCGGGGCGCCCTGCTTGACCTGGGCCGCCAGCTCCTGCGAACCGGCGAAGGAGAACTTGACGTGCGTGCCCGGGTTCTCCTTCTCGTAGGCGGCGCCGGCCGCCTTGAAGACGTCGGTCAGCGAGGACGCGGCGAGCACGGTCAGCTGCGCGGCCTTCGGGGCGGAGCTGGAACTGCCGGACGGGGAGGCGCTCTTGTCGCTGCTGCCGCTGTCCTTGCTGCTGCCGCAGGCCGCGGCCAGCGGGATGAGCAGGGCGGCGGAGACGACGGCCGCGGCGGCGCGGCGGCGCTGGGTACTGAGAGCCATGACAGACATGGATGGAGCTCCTTCGGATGCTTGACGAGCCGCGCCGGGAGGTGAGGGCTTCCCCCGTCGGGTGCACCGGCGGCATCCGGGTCGGATGGCCGTCGGGCACTGGGGAAGGGCGACGCCGCGGGGACGTACGTGAAGTGGCCTGTTGTCGGCCTAGGTGCGGTCGACGTGCACGCTGGTGGACTTCACCCGCGCGGTGGCCTGCATGCCCACCTCAAGGCCCAGCTCTTCGACGGCCTCCCGGGTCAGGAGGGAGACGAGCCGGTGCGGGCCGGCCTGGATCTCGACCTGGGCGGCGACGTCACCGAGCTTGACGGCGGTGACGATGCCGGGGAAGGCGTTGCGGACAGAGGTGTAGGGCACCTCTTCCTCGCTGTTGGAGGACTGGCCGACTTCGATGGAGAAGGCGGCCAGATCCCGCCCGTCGATGAGTCGGCGGCCGCCTTCGTCACGATGGGTCGTGACGCGGCCGCCGTCGGCCCAGCGGCGCACGGTGTCGGGGCTGACGCCGAGCAGACGCGCTGCCTGGCCGATGGTGTAGGACTGCATGTGCGACAAGATAGGCGGCTTCGCGTCGCATATACAAAGGGTCCGTCGGAACATACGTCGCAGCTGCGGGGCCAAATGGACGAAGGTCCAAGCCGGCCGGCGGCATCCTCGGGGGCCCTCCCCGCAGCCTCGCGGCGGGCCCGTCGGCGGCCCCCGCGCTCATCGGCCGCGCTCATCGGCTCAGGGCGCTCGCGGCGCTCAGGGCCAGACCAGGCAGTACGGCTGATGCCCCGCCTCGTGCAGCCGGTGCGAGAAGTCCTGCCATTCGTGCAGGAGTTGGTAGACGTTGAACGCGTCACGCGGGCCGCCGCGGTCCGGGACCGTGGACCATATGAAGGCGGCGGCGCCCACCGACTCCTCGCCGACGCCGCGCAGCGGGTCGACGACCGTCATGGGGAGCTTGACCACCGCGTAGTCGGGATGGAGGACGACCAGTTCCAGCGGTGGGACCTTGTGCAGCGGTATGCCCTGGATGCCGGTGAGGACCATCGCGGCCATCGTCTCCGGCTTGATCTTGGTGAACATGCCGCCCATGCCCAGCTCGTCGCCGCCGAGTTCCTCCGGGCGCATGGTGACGGGCACCCTGGCCGCGGTCGCGCCGTCCGGAGCGCCGAAGTACTTGTAGGTCACCCCCACCCGGCCACTTCCGTTCCCCGCCACAGCGCCGTCCCCGACCCGGTCGATCCGGTCCTGGGCGTCGCGCCGCCGGTGCCGTCCCCGCCGGTGGGCGCGCTCGGGGCCCCGGTCATCGGTCCCCTCGCCCAGTCCGCCACCGCGATGCATATCCTTCACCCGACTGCTTGTAGCCCGACTGCTTTGTAGATGCCGCGGCCCCCACCGCGCAACCCGATCATCCGCCGATGCAACACGATCATCTGCGGATCATCGTGTCATTGACCTCCCCAGCGCGGGTGCGGTGAAACACCAGTCCGCAAGAACGTCCGGGCCTCTGCCACCATGGCGGGTGTGAGCTATCCGTACGAATACGACGCCCCAGTTTCGCAGAACCTCTTCGACCGCGCGTCCGCCGTGACGCCCGGCGGTGTGAACTCCCCCGTCCGTGCCTTCCGGGCCGTGGGCGGTACGCCCCGGTTCATGGTGTCCGGTACGGGGCCCTACCTGACCGACGCCGACGGCCGCGAGTACGTCGACCTGGTGTGTTCGTGGGGCCCGATGATCCTCGGGCACGCGCACCCGGAGGTCGTCGCCGCCGTGCGGGAGGCCGTCGCGCGCGGCACCTCCTTCGGTACGCCCGGCGAGGGCGAGGTCGCGCTCGCCGAGGAGATCGTGGCCCGGATCGAGCCGGTCGAGCAGGTCCGCCTGGTGTCCTCGGGCACCGAGGCGACCATGTCCGCGATCCGCCTGGCGCGCGGCTTCACCGGCCGAGCCAAGGTGATCAAGTTCGCAGGCTGCTACCACGGACATGTGGACGCGCTGCTCGCCGCCGCCGGTTCCGGGGTCGCCACGTTCGGCCTCCCCGACACCCCCGGTGTGACCGGCGCCCAGGCCGGCGACACGATCGTGCTGCCGTACAACGACCTGGACGCGGTGCACGCGGCGTTCCACGCCAACCCGGGCGAGATCGCCTGTGTGATCACCGAGGCGTCGCCCGGCAACATGGGTGTCGTACCGCCGGCGGACGGCTTCAACGCGGGCCTGAAGGCGGCCTGTGCGAAGAACGGCGCGCTGTACATCTCGGACGAGGTGATGACCGGCTTCCGCACCTCGAAGGCCGGCTGGTTCGGCGTCGACGGCGTCGTGCCTGACCTCATGACGTTCGGCAAGGTCATGGGCGGCGGCTTCCCGGCCGCGGCGTTCGGCGGCCGCGCCGACGTCATGGGCCACCTCGCCCCGGCCGGCCCCGTCTACCAGGCGGGCACCCTCTCCGGTAACCCGATCGCGACCGCCGCCGGTCTCGCCCAGCTGCGGCTGCTCGACGACGCGGCGTACGCCAAGGTCGACGCCGTCTCGCGGGAGATCCAGGCGCTGGTCACCGGCGCGCTCAGCAAGGAGGGCGTGGCCCACCGGCTGCAGACGGCGAGCAACATGTTCTCCGTCTTCTTCACGGCCGACGAGGTCCGCGACTACGACGACGCGAAGAAGCAGGAGTCCTTCCGCTTCAACGGGTTCTTCCACTCGATGCTGTCGCAGGGCGTCTATCTGCCGCCCTCGGCGTTCGAGTCCTGGTTCGTGTCGACCGCCCACGACGAGCGCGCGATCGAGCGCATCGCGGCCGCGCTGCCCGCCGCCGCCCGCGCCGCAGCGGAGGCCACCGCATGAGCGAGAACAGCAACGCCGAGAACGACCTGACCGTCGTGCACCTGATGCGCCACGGCGAGGTGCACAACCCGGACGGCGTGCTCTACGGGCGGCGTCCCGGCTACCACCTCTCCGAGCTCGGCCGGCAGATGGCCGACCGGGTCGCCGAGCACCTGGCGGGCCGTGACATCACGCACGTCGTCGCCTCCCCGCTGGAGCGCGCCCAGGAGACTGCGGACCCGATCGCCAAGGCGCACGGCCTGGACCTGGCGACCGACCCGCGGCTCATCGAGGCGGGCAACGTCTTCGAGGGCAAGACCTTCGGCGTGGGCGACGGCGCGCTGCGCAAGCCCGCCAACTGGCAGTACCTCACGAACCCGTTCCGCCCGTCGTGGGGCGAGCCGTACGTCGAGCAGGTCGTGCGGATGATGGGCGCCCTGGACGCGGCGCGCGACGCGGCCCGGGGTCATGAGGCGGTGTGCGTCAGCCACCAGCTGCCGATCTGGATCGTGCGCAGCTTCGCCGAGAAGCGGCGCCTCTGGCACGACCCGCGCAAGCGGCAGTGCACGCTGGCCTCGCTCACCAGCTTCACCTACCAGGGCGACCGGATCGTGTCCGTGGGCTACAGCGAGCCCGCCCGCGATCTCGTACCGGCGCACCTGCTGGCGGGCGCCAAGCCGGTCAAGGGCAAGTCCAAGGCGTTCGGCGCCTGACGTCGACGAGCTGACGTCGACGACCTGACGTCTCCGGCTGGCCGGATCACCCCGGCCAGCCCGTCGGCCCACCGGCCCGCGCCCAACCCGGCCGCCCGACCGACCAGCCAGCCCCCAGCCAGCCCGCCCGGCCAGCCCGCCCCGTGACGCCGTTCGCAGGACCTTCACCCCCCGCCCCCTGGACCCACACCCGCATCTCGTACGGTTTACGAAGATTTGTGCGAGCTGTGTGGAACCGGCCAGGTTTCACCCGGCATCTCACAGATTGCCCAACTGCGGTGACGCGCTTGGGCTTCGAGGACGACGAGACGACGGTGCGAAGCGATGGGAACGGACGGGCTTATGCGGGAGATCGGCCGGAACGTCAGCCGAAGGGGCATGCTGGGACTGGGTCTGGGGGCCGCGGCGGCGGCCGGCCTGGCCGGCTGCGGTACTTCGGGCGGCAGCGGTAGCGGGTCGAGTGGCAAGGGCGGCGGCGAGAGCGGCGACGCGGCCGCCAAGAAGGCCGACGCGAAACTGATTGGCGACGGTTCCACGGCCGACACCGGCAAGCAGCCGCACCAGCCCGAGAAGCCCGTTCCGCTCCAGCCCGGCGAGACCCCGCCCCAGTTCGTCATCTTCTCCTGGGACGGCGCCGGCGAGGTCGGCAACGGCCTCTTCCCGCGCTTCCTCCAGCTCGCCAAGGACCACGGCGCGGGCATGACGTTCTTCCTGTCCGGCCTGTATCTGCTGCCCGAGGCCAAGAAGCGCCTCTACCGGCCGCCGAACAACGCGGTCGGCGCCTCCGACATCGGCTACCTCTCCGACCCGCACATCAAGGAGACGCTGAAGTACGTCCGCCAGGCCTGGACCGACGGACACGAGATAGGCACCCACTTCAACGGTCACTTCTGCACCGGACGCGGCACGGTCGAGCACTGGACCGCCGCCCAGTGGCAGAGCGAGATAGACCAGGCGATCGACTTCGTCACCAAGTGGAAGACGAACACCGGCTGGACGGACGAGGACCCGCTGCCGTTCGACTACAAGCGCGAGCTCGCCGGCGGCCGCACCCCCTGCCTGCTCGGCCAGGACAACCTGCTGCCCACCGCGCAGAAGCTGGGCTGGCGCTACGACGCCTCCTCGCCCGGCGGCACCCAGGTGTGGCCGGTCAAGCGGCACGGCCTGTGGGACCTGCCGCTCCAGCAAATACCCTTCCCCGGGCACTCGTTCCAGGTCCTCTCGATGGACTACAACATCCTCGCCAACCAGTCGAAGAATTCGACCAAGGCGCCGCCGGCCAACTACCCGGGCTGGCGCAAGCAGGCCACCGAGGCCTATCTCGCCGGATTCAAGCGCGCCTATGAGACGAACCGCGCGCCCTTCTACATCGGAAACCACTTCGAGCAGTGGAACGGCGGCATCTACATGGACGCCGTGGAAGAGGCCTTCAAGGGCATCGCGGCGAAGCGGGACGAGAAGAAGGATGTGAGGCTCGTCTCCTTCAAGCAGTACTGCGACTGGCTCGACGTGCAGGACCCGAAGGTGCTCGCCCAGCTCCGCACGCTCGGCGTGGGACAGGCCCCCACCGGTGGCTGGAACACGTTTCTCCAGGCCGTTTAGGCGTTCCTGACAAGGGGCTTTACGGGCAGTCAGGGGGGCGCGGAAGATCCCCGAAACAGACATGCGAAACTTTTCACATGTCCGTGAGTCCTGCCTTCCGCCGCCGTCGCACCCTGACGCTGGCCGCGGCTGCCGCGGCCGCCGGTGCGCTGACCCTGACGGCCTGCGGTTCCGGTGGTACGTCCGGTGGTTCCGGTGACACCAAGTTCGTCACCGGCACCGGCGGCATCGCCACCGTCGCCAAGGGCGACCGCCAGAACGCCCCGGAACTGTCCGGTGCCACCGTCGACGGCAAGCAGCTCGACGTCGCCTCCCTCAAGGGCAAGATCGTCGTGCTGAACGTCTGGGGCTCGTGGTGCGCGCCCTGTCGGGCCGAGGCACCGTATCTGGCCAAGGTCTCCAAGGAGACGAAGTCCAAGGGCGTCGAGTTCGTCGGGATCAATACCCGCGACACCGACAAGGGCCCGGCCCAGCAGTTCGAGAAGGAATTCGGCGTCGACTATTCGAGCCTGTACGACCCGATCGGCAAGCTCATTCTGCGTTTCCCGAAGGGCAGCCTGAATCCGCAGGCCATTCCGTCGACGATCGTTCTCGACCGGAACGGAAAGATCGCCGCACGTGCCCTGATGGCGCTCGACGACGCCAAGCTGCACCAGATGATCGACCCGCTGATCGCGGAGAAGTGATCGCGTGATGGCACTGGCCGCCGTCGGCTCGATGAACGAAACGGTCTTCAGCGGGGCCCTGCTCGTGGCCCTGCCGGTCGCCGTACTCGGCGGCCTCGTCTCCTTCTTCTCGCCCTGCGTTCTGCCCCTGGTCCCCGGCTATCTCTCGTACGTCACCGGGGTCACCGGCACCGATCTGGCCGAGGCCCGGCGCGGCCGCATGGTCGCGGGCGCCGGTCTGTTCGTCCTGGGCTTCACCGCCGTCTTCGTCTCCGGCGGCGCGCTGTTCGGCTACTTCGGCCAGAACCTCCAGGACCACAGCACCACGCTCTCCAAGATCCTCGGCGTGCTGATGATCCTGATGGGCGTCTTCTTCATGGGCCTCATGCCGTGGATGACCCAGCGCGAATTCCGCGTCCACAAGCGGCCGGTGACCGGGCTCGCCGGGGCCCCGCTGCTCGGCGCGCTCTTCGGCATCGGCTGGACGCCGTGCCTCGGCCCCACGCTCACCTCGGTGAACGCGCTCGCGATGGACCAGGCGAGCGCCGGCCGCGGGGCCATACTGACGGTCGCGTACTGTCTCGGCCTCGGGCTGCCGTTCGTGCTCGCGGCGGTCGCCTTCCGCAAGGCGCTCGGCGCCTTCGGCTGGGTCAAGAAGCACTACGTATGGGTGATGCGGATCGGCGGCGGCATGATGATCGTGACCGGCGTGCTGCTGCTCACCGGCGCTTGGGCGGAGCTCGTCCAGCAGGTACAGGGCTGGTCCCAAGGCTTTCAGGTGGGTGTCTGACGCATGAGCAAGACCGAATCGACTCCGGAGCCCGACCTCGGCGAGGCCGGGGCACAGCTCTCCACCGCCCCCACCGAGGAACGGTCCAACGGCCCCGTCGGCATCGGCGTGATCGGCTGGTTCCGCTGGTTCTGGCGGCAGCTGACCTCGATGCGGGTCGCCCTGATCCTGCTCTTCCTGCTGTCGCTCGGCGCCATCCCCGGCTCGCTGATCCCGCAGACCAGCGTCGACGAGATGAAGGTCGCCGACTTCCAGAAGCGGCACGACACCCTCTCGCCGATCTACGAGAAGCTCGGCCTCTTCCACGTCTACAGCTCGGTGTGGTTCTCGGCGATCTACATCCTGCTGTTCGTCTCGCTCATCGGCTGCATCGTGCCGCGCACCTGGCAGTTCGTCGGCCAGCTGCGCGGCCGGCCGCCGGCCGCGCCCGGCCGCCTGACCCGGCTGCCCGCGTACACGACCTGGCGGACCGGGGCGGACCCCGAGCAGGTCCGCGAGGCCGCGCTCGCCATGCTCAAGAAGCGCCGCTTCCGCGCCCGGATCAGCTCGGACGCGGTCGCCGCCGAGAAGGGCTACCTGCGCGAGGCCGGCAACCTGATCTTCCACGTCTCCCTGATCGTGATCCTGGTCGCGTTCGCCACCGGCCAGCTCTTCAAGTCCGAGGGCGGCAAGCTGATCGTCCAGGGCGACGGGTTCTCCAACACCCTCACCCAGTACGACGACTTCAGGTCGGGCTCGCTCTTCAACACCGAGGACCTGGCGCCGTTCAGCTTCACCCTGGACCGCTTCGACGCGACGTACGAGCGCAGCGGGCCGGAGCTGGGCACGGCCCGCGAGTTCAAGGCGCACCTGACGTACTCCGAGGGCGCCGAGGGCAAGTCGCAGCAGAAGACCGTCGAGGTCAACAAGCCGCTCGTGGTCGACGGCTCCAAGGTCTACCTGCTCTCGCACGGCTACGCGCCGTCGGTCACCGTCAAGGACGGCAAGGGCAACGTCGTCTTCCACGGCGCGACGCCGCTGCTGCCGATGGACAACAACCTGACCTCCAGCGGCGCCATCAAGGTGCTCGACGGCTACCGCGACGCCAAGGGCAACAAGGACCAGCTCGGCTTCGCCGCGTTCTTCGTGCCCACGTTCGGCGGCAAGGGCACCGGCGCGACCCAGATGTTCTCGAAGTTCCCGGCGGCCGACTTCCCGGTCCTCAACATCGGTGCCTACCACGGCGACCTCGGCCTCAACTCGGGTCTGCCGAAGAACGTGTACCAGCTGGACACCAGCAGCCGCTCGATCCAGCCCTTCAAGGACGACCAGGGCAAGATCCTCAAGAAGCTGCTGCTGCCCGGCGAGACCCTTCAACTCCCCGACGGCGCCGGGTCGATCACCTTCGACAAGGGCCCCATCAAGCAGTGGGCGAGCTTCCAGATCTCCCACCAGCCGGGCAACGGCCTCGCCCTCACCGGCGCGATCGGTGCCATCGCGGGACTCGCCGGCTCGCTGTTCATCCAGCGCCGCCGGATCTGGGTCCGGGCCGTCAGGGGCGACGACGGAGTGACCGTCGTCGAGATGGCCGGGCTCGGCCGCAGTGAGTCCGCGAAGCTTCCCGAGGAGCTGGCCGATCTCGCGGTCACGCTCATCCCACAGGCGCCGACCGCGCCGGATCCAGAACCCGAACCCTCAGTTGTTCCTGCCGAAGGGGCTGAGAAGTGAATCTCGCCGCCACCACCAATGAGAGCCTGGCCCACACCAGCAACTACCTGATCTACTCGTCGATGGCCGTGTATCTCCTGGCCTTCTTCGCCAACATGGCCGAGTGGCTCTTCGGCAGCCGCAGCAAGGTCGCCCGTACGGCCGCCGCGCTCACCGGCGCCGGGCAGCAGGCCAAGGACGCGGGCACCGTGAAGGTCGAGGTCGCCACGAAGAACGGCGGCACCGCGGTCCTGGAGCGCCCCAAGGTCGTGACCCGCTCGGCCGCCGGCACCCGTGACGTGCCGGACGGCCCCGGGGCCTCCGGCGGTGACGAGAAGGGCGACCTCTACGGCCGCATCGCCGTCTCCCTGACGGTGCTCGCCTTCCTCATCGAGTTCTGCGGTGTGCTCACCCGCGCGCTGTCCGTGCAGCGGGCGCCGTGGGGCAACATGTACGAGTTCAACCTGACCTTCTCCACGGTCGCGGTCGGCGTGTACCTGGCGCTGCTCGCCCTGAAGAAGAACGTCGGCTGGCTCGGCCTTCCCCTGGTCACCACGGTCCTGCTCGACCTCGGCCTCGCCGTCACCGTGCTCTACACCGCGAGTGACCAGCTGGTTCCGGCGCTGCACTCGTACTGGCTGTGGATCCACGTCTCCACCGCGATCTTCTGCGGCGCGGTGTTCTACGTGGGCGCGGTCGCCACGATCCTGTACCTCTTCCGCGACCGATACGAGTCGAAGCTCGCCGAGGGCGGCAAGCCGGGTGCCTTCGCGACGTCGGTCCTGGAGCGGCTGCCGGCCGCGGCCTCGCTCGACAAGTTCGCCTACCGCGTGAACGCGGCGGTCTTCCCGCTGTGGACGTTCACGATCATCGCCGGCGCGATCTGGGCGGGCGACGCGTGGGGCCGGTACTGGGGCTGGGACCCGAAGGAGACCTGGTCCTTCATCACCTGGGTCGCGTACGCCTGCTACCTGCACGCCCGCGCCACGGCCGGCTGGAAGGGCCGCAAGGCGGCGACGCTCGCGCTGATCGCGTTCGGCTGCTGGCTGTTCAACTACTACGGCGTGAACATCTTCGTCAACGGCAAGCACTCCTACGCGGGCGTGTAACCCCCTGGGCGCGGGCCTGCCCCGGTGCTGTCAGGGGCGCGGGGAACTGCGCGAGCAACCGCGCACGGTCCGCGGACAAGGACTCCTGGGGCGCCGCCCCGGACCCCGGGAGTTCGCCCCCACCCCGCCCCTTCCCGAAACCCTCCGGGGGACTGAGTACGGCTGCGGACCGTCCGTGCCGATCGCGCAGTTCCCCGCGCCCCTTGCGGGGCTGGAACAGGGGCATACCCAGCCCGTCATGGGGGTCCCCCTGGCCCTTGAGGCCTTGGGGGAGATTGAGGACGAGCGCCCTCGCGGGGCTAGCCCTCGCCCAAGTCGCGGCGCTTGCGGTCCTCCAGGGACGCCAGGAACTCCGGATTGTCGTCCGGGGCGGTCCAGCGCGTCGGGGCCCGGCGGACCTTGCCCGCGAGGAGCCAGGCGACCGGCCCGACCAGGACCTCGCCGAAGAGCAGCACGATGATGATCCACACCACCTTGGGGAGGCCCTTGACCTCCGCCTCGGGGGTGTTCAGGCAGTCGATGAACGCGTAGATCCACAGCGCCAGGACCAGCAGGAACGGCAGATACCTGAGCATGGTTGGGCGGTCCCCCCGGGAACGGTTGCGGGCCGTGCCTCGGCCCCGGTGACCGGCCCAGGGTATCGGGTGCCCGATACTTGACCCCATGGCTTACGACGATCTCCGATCCCTGCTCAGGGCGCTGGAGCGCGAGGGCGACCTCAAGCGCATCAAGGCCGAGGTCGACCCGTACCTCGAAGTCGGCGAGATCGTCGACCGGGTCAACAAGGCCGGCGGCCCCGCCCTCCTCTTCGAGAACGTCAAGGGCGCCTCCATGCCCCTGGCCATGAACGTGTACGGCACCGACCGCCGGCTGCTCAAGGCGCTCGACCTCAAGTCGTACGAGGAGATCAGCGACAAGATCGGCGGGCTGCTCAAGCCGGAGCTGCCGCAGGGCTTCGTCGGCATCCGCGAGGCCTTCGGCAAGCTCGGCTCGATGGTGCACGTGCCGCCGAAGAAGGTGAAGCAGGAGGCCGCCCCCGTCCAGGAGGTCGTCCTGACCGGCGACGACGTGGACCTGGACCAGCTGCCCGCGCTGTTCACCTGGCCCGAGGACGGCGGCTCGTTCTTCAACCTCGGCCTCACGCACACCAAGCACCCCGAGACGGGCGTGCGCAACCTCGGTCTCTACCGCCTCCAGCGCCACGACAAGCGCACCATCGGCATGCACTGGCAGATCCACAAGGACAGCCGCAACCACTACGCGGTCGCCGCCAAGCGCGGCGAGCGGCTGCCGGTGGCGATCGCCTTCGGCTGCCCGCCGGCCGTCACGTACGCCTCGACCGCGCCGCTGCCGGGCGACATCGACGAGTACCTCTTCGCCGGGTTCATCCAGGGCAAGCGGATCGAGATGGTCGACTGCAAGACCGTGCCGCTCCAGGTCCCGGCCAACGCCGAGGTCGTCATCGAGGGCTGGCTGGAGCCGGGCGAGATGCTGCCCGAGGGCCCGTTCGGCGACCACACCGGCTTCTACACCCCGCAGGAACCGTTCCCCGCGCTGACGATCGACTGCGTCACGATGCGCAGGCGCCCGCTGCTCCAGTCCATCGTGGTGGGGCGTCCGCCGACCGAGGACGGGCCGCTCGGCCGCGCCACCGAGCGGTTCTTCCTGCCGCTCCTCAAGATCATCGTGCCGGACATCGTGGACTACCACCTGCCGGAGTCCGGCGGCTTCCACAACTGCGCGATCGTCTCGATCGACAAGAAGTACCCGAAGCACGCGCAGAAGGTGATGCACGCCATCTGGGGCGCGCACATGATGTCGCTCACCAAACTGATCGTGATCGTGGACGCCGACTGTGACGTCCACAATCTGCACGAAGTGTCCTGGCGGGCCTTCGGGAACACCGACTACGCCCGCGACCTCACCGTCGTCGAAGGCCCGGTCGACCATCTCGACCACGCCTCCTACCAGCAGTTCTGGGGCGGCAAGGCGGGCATCGACGCGACCGCGAAGTGGCCCGAGGAGGGCTACACGCGCGACGGCGGCTGGCCCGCCATGGTCGAGTCGGACCCGCGGACGGCGTCGAAGGTCGACCGCCGCTGGAAGGAGTACGGGCTCTAGTGAGTGCCTCAGCCGCAGCAGTGCCCCAGCCGGGGCGGACCAAGGCGTTCCTGCGCCTGGTCATGATCGAGCACTCGGTCTTCGCGCTGCCCTTCGCCTACACCGCCGCGCTGACCGCGATGTTCCAGCTCGACAAGAACATCCACTGGGGGCGGCTGCTCCTGGTCACCGTCGCGATGGTGGGCCTGCGTACCTTCGCGATGGCCTGCAACCGCATCATCGACCGCGAGATCGACGCCCGTAACCCGCGCACCGCGGGCCGTGAGCTGGTCACCGGCGCGGTGTCGGTGCGCTCGGCCTGGACGGGCGCGGCCATCGCGCTCGTCGTCTTCCTCGGCGCGGCCGCCGCCCTCAACCCGCTGTGCCTGGCCCTCGCGCCGGTCGCGGTGATCCCGATGGTGGTCTATCCGTACGGGAAGCGGTTCACCAACTTCCCGCAGGCCATCCTCGGCCTCGCGCAGGCCATGGGTCCGGTCGGCGCCTGGATCGCGGTCACCGGCTCGTGGTCGTGGGACGCGGTGATCCTCGGTCTCGCCATCGGCATCTGGATCGGCGGCTTCGACCTGATCTACGCCTGCCAGGACGTCGAGGCCGACCGCGGCCACGGCGTGAAGTCGGTGCCGGCCCGCTTCGGCATCCCGGCGGCGATCTACGGTGCGCGCGGCTGCCACTCCGTGACCATGGCCCTGCTCGTCTGGTACGCCCTCGCGACCGGCGCCGGGTTCTTCTTCTGGCTGGGTCTGCTCATCGTGCTCGCGGCCTTCCTGTACGAGCACACCCTGGTCAAGCCGCACGACCTGTCCCGCCTCAACCGCGCGTTCTTCCAGGTCAACGGCTTCATCGGGATCGCGCTCTTCGTGTGCGCGCTGCTCGACCTGCTGGTGCGGGGCCTGACGGTGTAGTTCCCGACCGGCCAGGTGCGACACCTGACCCGGCCCCGCCCGGGGGCCGCCGGATAGGCTCGGACACGTGGAGCACGTGAACGTACACAGTCAGCAGCGCACGCCCTGGATCGTCGGCGTTTCGGGTGCGTCGGGGACGCCTTACGCGGCGGCGGTGCTGCGCGGGCTGCTCGCCGCGGGCGAGAGCGTCGACCTGGTGGTCTCGCGTGCCTCGCGCCTGACGCTGCTCGACGAGACGGGCATCGCGTTCCGCGACGCGCACTGGCAAGAAGACCTGCGGACCTGGCTGGCGCGGGGCGCCGACGGCAAGCCGGACACCTTCGGCGCGCTCGACGTCTCGGACGTACGGCACTGGGCGGCGGGGGATCTGGCGGCGGGGCCCTCGTCGGGCTCGTATCCGGTGAAGGGGATGCTGATCGTGCCGGCGTCGACGGCCTGTGTGGCCGGGGTCGCGCTCGGGCTTTCGAAGGACCTGTTGCAGCGGGCCGCGAGCGTGACGCTCAAGGAGCGGCGGAAGCTGGTGGTCGCGGTGCGCGAGACGCCGTTGAACGGTCAGACGCTCGGGCACCTGGTGACACTGGACGAGGCGGGCGCCGTGGTGCTGCCCGCCTCTCCGGCGTTCTACGCGGGGGCGACGCACATCCAGGATCTGGTGGACTTCGTCGCGGGGCGCGTACTGGATGCGGCAGGGGTGCCGCACGGTCTGTACCGCCGTTGGGAGGGAGAGCTCGGCTCGGGACGTCCCGGGGCCGAGCGGAGCCGAGACCTCGGAGGAGGCCCCCGCGAGGACTAGCGCTTCTTGGCGGCGCGCTTGGGGGCGCGGGGCTTCGTCGCGGACGGCTGGTGGGCACGGGACCGGTTGGCCAGGTCCTGAAGCTCGCGCATCCGGGCGTAGGCCATCTCGATCGTGTACACGGTGACAACTCCTGAAAGATCGTCTTTGATCTGCTGGAAAATTATGCAAGCAGCTGAATGATTCGCAGGGTGTTGGCCCTGCATGCCTTAGATTCTACACTTAAACTCGCGGTATCGCTGAACAATGGAAGGCTTCAGGCATATGGACGCCGTCGATAGGCAGCTCATCCAGGCACTGCGCGAGAACGGCAGGGCCTCGTACGCGGAACTGGGCCGGCTCGTCGGGCTCTCCGGCCCCAGCGTCACCGACCGCATCAACCGTCTGGAGGCCGCCGGTGTCATCACCGGATACCGCGCCACCGTCGACTCGGCATCGCTCGGCCTCGGCGTCACCGCGCTGATCGGCATCTCCCTCTCGGACGCCGCCGACCACGAGGACGTGGCGCGCCGGCTTCGCGATCTGGCCGAGATCGAGGACTGCTGGTTCATCGCGGGCGACGACTCGTACATGCTCAAGATCCGGGCCGGTGACGTGGACGGCCTGGAGAAGACGATCCGCCGGCTCGGCTCGACCAAGGGCGTCTCGCGCACCCGCACCACGATCGTGCTCTCCACGAAGTGGGAGAACCGGGTCGGGGAACTTCCCGAGTAGGGCGGGGCGTACCTTTGGTGGAGCCTGAAAGACACACGTATGGGAGGCGGCCTTGATGGACGCGGGACTCAAGCGCGAGCTGGAGCAGAAGGTCCGCGCCGGTGAGCGGCTCAGCCGCGAGGACGGCGTCGCGCTCTACGCGTCGGACGATCTGGCCTGGCTCGGCGGGCTCGCCCACGAGGTGCGCACGCGGAAGAACGGCGACGTCGTCCACTTCAACGTGAACCGTCACCTCAACATGACCAACGTGTGCACGGCGTCGTGCGCGTACTGCTCGTTCCAGCGCAAGCCGGGCGAGAAGGACGCGTACACGATGCGCATCGAGGAGGCCGTCCGCCTCGCCAAGGCGATGGAGAACGACAACCTCACCGAGCTGCACATCGTCAACGGGCTCCACCCGACGCTCCCTTGGCGCTACTACCCGCGCTCGCTCAAGGCCCTCAAGGAGGCGCTGCCGAACGTCGGGCTGAAGGCGTTCACGGCGACCGAGATCCACCACTTCGAGACGATCTCCGGCCTGACCGCCTCCGAGATCCTCGACGAGCTCATCGACGCCGGTCTCGAATCGCTGACCGGCGGCGGCGCGGAGATCTTCGACTGGGAGGTCCGCCAGCACATCGTGGACCACCGCACGCACTGGGAAGACTGGTCGCGCATCCACCGCCTCGCCCACGAGAAGGGTCTCAAGACCCCCGCGACCATGCTGTACGGGCACATCGAGGAGCCGCGCCACCGCGTCGACCACGTGCTGCGGCTCCGCGAGCTCCAGGACGAGACCGGCGGCTTCCAGGTCTTCATCCCGCTGCGCTACCAGCACGACTTCGTGGACATGCAGGACGGCAAGGTCCGCAACAAGCTCCAGGCGCGCACCACGATGGCGACCGGTGCCGAGTCCCTGAAGACCTTCGCGGTCTCGCGCCTGCTGTTCGACAACGTGCCGCACGTGAAGTGCTTCTGGGTCATGCACGGTCTGCAGACCACCCAGCTCGCGCTCCAGCACGGCGCCGACGACATGGACGGCTCGGTCGTCGAGTACAAGATCACGCACGACGCCGACAACTACGGCACCCCGAACAAGCTCACCCGGGACGACCTGCTCGACCTCATCCGCGAGGCCGGCTTCCGCCCCGTGGAGCGCAACACGCGGTACGAGATCATCCGCGAGTACCCGGGGCCGGAAGCGGGTCTGCGCGAAGCGCCCCAGGCCATGCGTTTCTGAGCGGGCCCCGTGGCACTGACGTTCCGGCTCGACCCGCCGGTCACGCCCGCCCTTCGCGACGGACTCCTCGCCCTGTGGGCCGAGGTGTCCAACGCGGGCGGGGCCGTCGGCTTCGTACCGCCGGTCTCCGTCGAGGACGTACGGCCCGACCTGGTCAAGCACTTCACGGCCATGGCCGAGGGGCGGATGCGGCTGCTCGTCGGGTTCGACGAGGACGGCCGGGTGGCCGCCACCGCGTTCATCGCCTTCAACACCCACCGCCTCATGGCCCACTGGGTGTGGCTGTACACCGTCATGGTGCACCCCGGACACCAGGGCAAGGGCTACGGCCGCGACCTCATGGCGGCGGCCGCCGACGCGGTACGCGGCCTCGACGGCATCGAGGCGATCCGGCTCACCTGCCGGGGCGGCACCGGCGTCGACCGGTTCTACGGCTCGTGCGGTTACAAGGAGGTCGGGCGGGTGCCCGGCGCGATCCGGGTCGCCGAGGGCGACGTCCGGGACGACATCATCATGCTGCTGCCCCTCACCTGAGGCCGGTGAGGCCGGGGCGAGTTCTCCGCCCGCTGAACTGATCCAATTGTGGGCGTGCTTCACTAGTCGGGCAGGGGCCACCGTAGAGAGAAGGTCAGTCGTGAACGCCGCAAAGCCGAGCGCCACCATCTGGTACACCATGCTGCGCGTGGGGATCTTCATCGGCAGCCTGGTGTTCGTCGGCCTGCTGGTCCAGTTCGGCATCGTGCCCAAGGGCAACGGCAACTCGAACCTCATCTGGGTCGTCCTGCTCGCGCTCGTCATCTCCGCGCCGCTCAGCTTCGTCCTGTTGCGCAAGCAGCGCGACGCGATGTCCGCCCAGATCGTCACCAAGGTGGCGAGCGCCAAGGCGAAGCTCGACGCGAACCGCACCCAGGAGGACGGCCTCGCCCAGTAGGCCCGCCCACCAGGTGAGACGCCCCGCGTTAGTCACCTCACACATCCCGGCCGGCCCGGGTCCCGAGCGCACCGCTCCGGACCCGGGCCGTCGCGGTTTCGCGGCCGTCAGGGCGCGTTGGCGAGGGCGCCGGGCCGTTCTGTGGCAAGGGCGGGGTAAAAGAACTGCTTTGAGGTCCTCAAAGTTCAAGTGTTAACGTGTTCGACATGAAGACAGCAGCAGTGCACCAGCACCCCACCGGCGGAGCCGTTCCGCTCGTGGCGCGTCTGCATGTCGACCTCTGCCGCTGCATGTCCGCGGTCTGTTGCCGCGACGTCTGACCCCGGCATCATGCGGCGGTGTCCCCAGCCTTACGTGACCGGTCCACGCTGACCAGTCCCTTGTGAACGGGCGCCGCGCTCATCCGTCTGAACGTCCCCGTCTTCGCTCACCCGGGAGTGTTTCCGTGTCCTCCGCGCCCTCCGCGCCCTCCGCGACCCCCGCGGCCGATCAGGAGAAGAAGGCCAAGCCCGGCTTCTCCATATCCTCGAAGTTCCCGTTCTGGGCCCAGATCATCGCCGGTCTCGTGCTCGGCGGTCTGCTCGGCTGGCTCGCCCGCAGCCAGGACATCAGCTGGCTGAAGGACACCCTCGGGCAGATCGGCGACATCTTCGTCCAGCTCCTGAAGCTGGCCGTCGCGCCGCTCGTCTTCTTCGCGATCCTGGTGTCGATCACCAACCTGCGCAAGGTCAACAACGCCGCCAGGCTGGCCACCCGCACGCTGCTCTGGTTCATGATCACGTCGCTGATCGCGGTGGCCATCGGCCTCGCCATCGGGCTGCTCACCAACCCCGGCTCGGGCACCGGCCTGACCCCGAAGGACGGCAAGCTGCCCAAGCACACGGGCTCCTGGCTGGACTTCCTGACGGGCATCATCCCGACGGACGTGGTGACGCCGTTCACCGAACTCAACGTCCTGCAGATCGTGTTCATGGCCGCCGTCGCCGGCATCGCCCTGCTCCAGCTCGGCGAGAAGGCCAAGCCGATCCTCACGCTCAGCGAGGCCGTTCTCGAACTCCTCCAGAAGGCCCTGTGGTGGGTCATCCGGCTCGCCCCGCTCGGCACGCTCGGCCTCATCGGCTTCGCCATCGCCGACTACGGCTGGGACCTCATCGGCAAGTACGCCACCTTCACCGCGGACGTCTACATCGGCTGCGCCCTGGTGATGTTCGGTGTCTACCCGGTGCTGCTGGCCACCGTCGCCAAGGTCAACCCGCTCCAGTTCTTCAAGGGCGCCTGGCCCGCGATCCAGCTGGCCTTCGTCTCCCGCTCCTCGGTGGGCACGATGCCGCTGACCCAGAAGGTCACCGAGCGTCTCGGTGTGCCCAAGGAGTACGCGTCCTTCGCGGTGCCGTTCGGCTCCACCACCAAGATGGACGGCTGCGCCGCGATCTACCCGGCGCTCGCGGCCATCTTCATCGCCCAGATCTTCGACGTGCACCTCGGCATCGGTGACTACGTCCTGATCGCCTTCGTGTCGGTCATCGGCTCCGCCGCGACGGCCGGCCTCACCGGCGCCACGGTCATGCTGACCCTGACCCTCTCCACCCTGGGCCTGCCCCTGGAGGGCGTCGGCCTGCTCATGGCCATCGACCCGGTCCTGGACATGATGCGCACGGCCACGAACGTGGCGGGCCAGGCGCTGGTCCCGGTCATCGTGTCGGCCCGGGAGAACATCCTGAACCGCGACGCGTTCGACTCGGTGCACCTGTCGCCGGTGGACGACGAGTACGAGCCCCGCACGACGCAGGAGCAGACCCCGGTGACGGCCGCCGCCTGACCCCCTCCTCCGACACCCGCCGACGCCCGCGCCCCGCCTGTTGGGGGCGCGGGCGTCGGCGTGTGGGTGGGCCGGGTTCGGCAGGGCTCGTGTTCAGCCGCATACGAGCCGGGGTACTCGCGCACATCGGCGGGTGGGCGCGAAAGCGTCCTGACCGCCCGGCCGCTGACCGACTGCCATCCGTGGTGATTCGCCACGTACCGGTCATTGAGCGATGGCATCAACTACGCTGAAGTCAGGTCCATGGCCGTGTCCTGATTCGAGATCAAGGCCCCTGACTGCTCCCCTGCACCGCCTGGAGAAGCCGTGACTGCCGAACTCCCCGACTGGATGATCCCGCCCAGGCCCAGCGGCTGGGAAGCCGACGACCTCGACCACCTCTCCCAGGCACCGCGGCACACGGAACTCATTGACGGAGCCCTGATCTTCATGATGTCGCCGCAGCGGTCCTGGCACTCGCGGCTGGTGGAGAACATGACCTTCGCCCTGCGGCAGGCGGCTCCCGCGGGGATCGAGGTCGAGCGGGAGATGACGGTCCGACTCGACAACAAGAGCCGCCCCGAACCCGACATCCTGGTCGCCACTGCCGCATACGACCCGGACCGCACGTGGTACGCGCCCAGCGACGTCACGCTCGTCATCGAGGTCGTCTCGGAGGAATCGGCCGACCGGGACCGCTCCCTCAAGCCGTTCAAGTACGCCCAGGCCAGGATCACTCACTTCTGGCGCGTGGAGGACGAGGCTGGAGTGCCCGCTGTCCATACCTACGAACTGGACACGATGACCAGTACGTACGTGCCCACCGGCATTCACCGAGTCGGGCTGAAGACCTCGGTGCCCTTCGCTCTCGACATCGACCTCAACAGCCTGGTGCCGTAACGGAGTACCGGCGTCCATCCCGCGGCTCCGACCGCGCCCGCTGCTCCCACCGCAGTCGGGTTCGTCCACCCGGCTGACTTGACAAGATTGGCGACGCCCAATGGCGCCGCCAATCTCCGAGATGCTTTACAGGCTCATCGATTCATGCTGATGAGTCTTTGCCAGTTCACTCTCGTACTGCTGCACGGCTGCTGGGACCTGGTCGAAATATCCTTCCCAAAATCCCGGAGCGAGCACCCTGTGAACTTCCTGTGACCCAGTTCACAATGGGAGTTCGGGTTTGACAGGGCGTGGGCAAGCAAGGGTATTTTCTGCAGGAGTATTTACTTCTTCATTACACGCGTCGGGGGGATGCGAGATCGTGCTCACCCCTGCCCGAAAGGACATCGGTGACCTCTCTCGTCCGAAATCTCGTCATAGGCGGAGCGGCCTGCTCGGTGGCACTCCTTGCGGTGCCGGCCCTCGCCTCGGCCGCGTCTTCCACTGCGGGCCGCAGCGCGTCCGGCACTGATGCTCCCCCCCTCGGCGGTGGAAGGCTTTAGCTACCCGGGTGCCGCGAAGGTGCTGGCTGAGAAGGGCATCAAGCTCATCAAGGGCGACGGGCACCTCCTCCTCGCCGACTGCGACGCCGCTGCCTCGCAGATCAAGGTCAGGAGCGTGGCCGACCAGGCCACCGGCCGGGCTCAGATGTACTGCTTCACAGCCAACAGCAAGTCCGGCTACCTGACGCTCGAACTCCCCCGGGTCACTTCACTGGAGACCTCCGACCATCCCATCAGCGCCAGCCTCACCGCTGATGGAACGACCAAGACGGTCGACGTGGCCCAGGACGACTTCAAGCCCGTGGGCGAAGGTGACATCCCCTCTGGTGCGAAGCGATCCGTCCTTGTCGAGCTCCGCGTCACCGGCTGACGTTTCCTCATTGTCGAGCCTCGGTCGTGCCTGAGGCGACGAAGTTCGTGCCAGGGTCAGCCTCGAGCGTTTGCCATGATCGGGCGTTCGCCACTTCGAAATACCTAAAGGATCATCATGTCTGCAAAGAGTTCACGCGCCGCGTGGCTCACTGGCCTGTTCTCTCTCGCGACAGCGGCAAGTCTCGTTTCTGCCGCTCCCGCCGGCGCCTTGGCGGGTGATGATGCGAAGGTTGACGGCTACGCCTTCACCGCCAAGCTCAACGTCGGCGACGCGACGGCGTGCACCGGCGCGCTGGTCGCCCCGCAGTGGGTGCTCACCGCTGCCAGCTGCTTCGCTGTGGACGGCAAGCCGGTCCAGGCCGGTGCGCCGGCGGTGAAGACGACGGTGACCGTGGGCCGTAGCGATCTCACCCAGACGACGGGCGGCGTGCGTGAGGCCGTCGCTCTCGTGCCGCGTGCGGACCGCGACCTCGTGATGGTCAAGCTGTCCAACCGGATCCAGAACGTGCCGCCGGTCAAGATAGCCACGACCGCCCCCGCGGCCGGTGAGCAGCTGCAGTCGGCCGGGTTCGGGCGCACGAAGACGGAGTGGGTGCCCAACAAGTTGCACTCGGCCGCCTTTACCGTCGCCTCCGCCGATGCCACCTCGGTGGCGCTCAACGGCTCGGCGGACGCGGTGATCTGTCAGGGCGACGCGGGTGCTCCGGCGGTCCGGACGAACGGTGGCGTGTCCGAGCTGGTCGCCGTCAACTCCCGTTCCTGGCAGGGTGGTTGCCTCGGCACGGACGCGGCCGAGACGCGTACCGGCGCGCTCGATGTCCGGGTCGACGACCTGGCGGGCTGGGTCCAGCAGACCGCCTTCCGCGTCCAGGACGACTTCACCGGGGACGGCATCGCGGACCTCGCCGCGATCTGGGACGACGGAACGATGCACATCTATCCGGGCGACAAGGCCAAGGGCCTGGTCGGTACGCAGACGCAGCAGGTCGGCGGCAACGCCTGGAAGACCACGAAGCAGCTCGCCAAGGGCGACTTCACCAACGACGGCATCGCCGACGTCATGGCCATCTGGTTCGACGGCACCATGCACCTGTACGCCGGTGACGGCAAGGGCGGGATCAAGAGCGCCGTTCCCGTAGCGATGGGCGGCAACACCTGGGGCACGACGAAGCAGCTGACCTCCGGTGACTTCACCGGTGACGGCATCGCCGACCTGATGGCCATCTGGTCCGACGGCACCATGCACGTGTACGCGGGCAAGGGTGACGGCCAGCTCGCTGACGGTCGCAGCGTCTCCGTCGGCGGAAACACCTGGGACACCGTGCGTCTGCTCCCGGGCGGCGACTTCGACGGTGACGGCATCGCCGACCTCATGGCTGTCTGGTCCGACGGCACCCTGCACTACTACGGCGGCAACGGCGACGGCCAGATCAGGGACGGGCGCGCGGTCGCCATGGGCGGCAACACGTGGAAGACCGCTCTGTTCATGACCGGTGGCGACTTCACCGGTGACGGCGTCGCCGACATCATGACCGTCTGGTACGACGGCACGATGCACCTCTACAAGGCCGACGGCAAGGGCGGCCTCCTGGCCGGCACCGACGTGTGGGGCGGCAACACCTGGAAGTCCGCGATCGAAATCGCCTGACCCTTCCGCCCACCGGCGGCCGCGCCGAGGCCCATCGCACACACGCGGTGGGCCTCGGCGCGTTCGCGCGGAGAGCCCGGTTCGGCTCGGCACGTCGGCGCGGAGCGGTCCGGAGGCGGCTGTGACACGGGCGACACGAGCTGCCCACCAGCACATCTGGACTTCGAACGGTAGGGCCGTGAGAACATGGCCCGCACATAATCTACCCATAGGTAATTCCCGGCTGCCGGGAGCACTCAACCCGACGCGCCTCGACCGGGCGCCGTGGAGGTTCCGCGATGTTCCAGCCCCGGCCGGCGACCAGGCCGCCCCGACTCGCGGCGTTGGACGGGCTCCGTCTTGTCGCCGCCCTCATGGTCGTCGGCTACCACTACATGGCGCTGAAAAGCGCGTGGGGCCACGACCCGGCGACGATCTTCCCGACGATGCACCGGTTCGCCCAGTTCGGCTGGCTCGGGGTCGAGGTCTTCTTCCTGGTGAGCGGGTTCGTCATATGCATGAGCGTGTGGGGCCGCACGATCGGGGACTTCGCCGTCTCCCGGGTGTCCCGGCTGTTCCCCGCGTATTGGGTCGCCGTACCGCTCACCGCGCTGGTCATCAGGATGTGGCCGGAGGTCAGCTCGATACGCAGCTGGGACGACGTCATCGTGAACCTCACGATGGTGCAAGCCGGCAATGGCACCAAGGACATCGACGGCGCGTACTGGACGCTGTTCGTGGAGATCAAGTTCTACGTCCTGATGGCGATCGTCGTCCTGTGCGGGGTCACCTACCGCAACGTGCTGGTCTTCTGCGGCGTGTGGACCGTGGCTGCGGCCCTGGCCCCCGTTCTGGGCACCCCCGCCCTGTCGGCCTTCGCGATGCCGCAGTACGCGCCGTTCTTCATCGCGGGAATCGCGTTCTACCTCATGCGCCGCTTCGGCTCGAACCCGCTGTTGTGGGGCCTCGTCCTGTTCCAGTTCCTGCTGGCCCAGCGGTACATCCGCTACCGCATGGCCAGCAACCTCGGCCGGGCAGCGGCGGACCACCTCCCCACCTGGCCAGTGCGGCTGATCATCATCGCCGGCTTCGTGATGGTCGGTGCGATCGCGCTGGGGGCTCTCGACAAGGTGCAGTGGAAGTGGCTCTCGACGGCCGGAGCGATCACGTATCCGCTGTACCTGATCCACATGTTCATAGGGCTGACCCTCATCCACCACTTCCGTGGCCAGGTCCCCGCTCCCGTGCTCGTGGTGTCCGTCACCGTGCTGATGATGGTCACCGGCTGGCTCATCCACCGCTTCGTGGAGCGCCCGGCCAGCAAGTGGGTCCGCAATTCCATGAAGCGGGGGATCGCGGACGTACGCGAGAACACGCCCGCCCGTCGGCATCGCCGGGTTGCCCGGGCCAACGCCCAACCCCCGGTCGCGCCCGCCGCGTCGACGGAGACCGGGCAGGGCGTACCCGCTTTCAGCGAGCGGTGAACCCCGAGTAAAGGCCAAGTCAAGCCCGTCATACGATGTGTATGACCATTTCTGGCTTTCTTGGGCAACCCGGGGGAATCACTTGAAGTTCACACGTATGTCCGCACTTGTCGCGTCCGCCGCCCTCGCGCCGGCCGTGCTGCTCGCCTCTCCGGCGTTCGCCGCCGACGCGAAGGCGCCCGCTGTCTCGGCGCCGGACGCGGGGTCGAAGACCGCCGACGAGCAGGCGGTCGCGGACCGCGAGGAGATCCTGCGGCTGATGGAGGCCAAGGGCGCGGGGTCGAGTGTGAAGGAGCGGGGCACCAAGGCCATCGATGGCGGCCCGGCCGCCATGCGGAAGTTCATCGAAGAGGGCCAGTACGAGGCCCGCTTCGAGGACGACCGGGTGCGGGTCGCCCAGATCGCCAGCGTGGGCGGGCGTTCGGTGGGGGAGGCCGCGCGCAGGGCGCTGAACGTGGGCACCCGCGAGTCCGTCAAGGAGTTCCTCGAGGTCGGCCAGTTCAAGGCCCGCCTCGATGACTACCGGGTCGAGACGTTGCGGATCATGCACAAGGGCGGACCGTCGGTGCACGAGGCCGGTTCCGCGGCGCTCAATGCCAACACCCTTGACGCGCTTGAGCAGTTCATCAAGGTCGGCCAGTTCAAGGCCCGCAACGTCGACAACCGCGTGGCGGTCACCACGCTCATCAACGACGGCGGTCCGAAGGTCAGGGCGGCCGGCATCAAGGCGCTTCTCGGCACCCCCGAGGACGTCCAGGCCTTCCTGGACAAGGGCCAGTTCGAGGCGCGCAAGCTGGACGAGGCGGATGCCGCTGCGGCGAAGGACAAGGACAAGGACAAGGGCAAGGGCAAGGACTCCGGCAAGAAGGACGAGGCCGACGCCTCCAAGGGCACGGCCACCGGTACCGGCAAGGGCACGGGTACCGTCACCACGGACGCCGGCTCCAAGCCCGTGACGGCCGTGGCCGTCGACGGTCAGGCCCCCGCGTCGGCCGGCTCCTCGCTCGCCTCGACCGGCGCCGGTTCCGCGCTGCCGTGGGCCGCGGGCGGTACGGCTGTCGCTCTCGCCGGTGGTGCGGGGCTGGTGGTCGCGGCCCGTCGTCGCCGCGTGTAGCTCCGCTGGGGGTGCGGGTGTCCTGCGGCGGGGCTGTGCGCGGCCTGTTGCGCGGTTCCCCGCGCCCCTGACGCCGCCTTCGGCCTCGGGCCGCGATGGGTTGCTCGCGCAGTTCCCCGCGCCCATTCACCCGCCTTCGTGTGCGGGCCGTGCGTGGCTCGTCGCGCAGTTCCCCGCGCCCCTGTAGGTGGACCGGAGCTACTGGTCGTGCCCCTGCGGCGGAGCCGCGTGATGTTACGGCCCGCGCCCTTGTAGGTGGACCGGGGCCGCTGGTCGTGCCCTCTGCGGCGGAGCCGCGCGATCTCACGGCCCCGGGCTACTCCGGGGACCCCGCCTTCGACCGGCGGCCCAGGCGATCCGCCGCGCTCCGACCCCGCGCCTCGATCGGCAGTACGCCCGTCGCCGCCGCGAGGCCGAAGGGGGGCATGTCCGCGTAGATGGACTCGTACGAGCCCTCGGGCGCGATGTACGTCTCGTGCCACAGGCCCACGTGCCCCCGCATCCTTCCCTTGCGCTCCTCGCGGTTGAGGATCGCCCACGCCCGGTGGTGGAACATCTCGGGGGAGTGCGCGTAGGCGTACAGCTTCTCCTTGGACTCCCAGTACTGGACCACGTAGTACGTGCGCGGCGACGCGGTGAGCAGGACGTGGCCCAGCAGGCCGCGGCCCCTGTCGCGGGTCAGTTCGCCGAGCATGCGGAACATGGCCAGGCCCACCGGCACCCACTGGTGCACCGCCCAGAAGTGGTTGACGCGCATCCCGATCAGCAGCACCACCACATCGCCCTCGGCGGCAGCGGTCGTACGGCCCGGGTTCGGTCGGGTGAACATGGCGTCGCCTCCCTGACTCGGCCTCGGCAACTCCCTTGTTGGATAATGGAGTTATCCATCGACGGCCCCTTGGATAATGGCGTTGTCCGAGGGAAGGCGCAAGGCATGCGGCTGGCCGAGTTGAGCGAGCGGAGCGGGGTCTCCACCGCGATGATCAAGTACTACCTGCGGCAGGGCATGCTGGCGCCCGGCCGCAAGGTGGGGGCCACCACGGCCGAGTACGGCGAGGGGCACCTGCGCCGGCTGCGCCTCGTCCGCGCCCTGATCGAGGTGGGCCGGCTCCCCGTGGCCACCGCCAAGGAGGTCATCGGGTACGTCGACGACGACTCCCTGGACCGCACCATGCGCCTCGGCGCGGCCTTGTGGGCGCTGCCGCACGGGCCCGATCCGCAGGAGGGCGACGAGTCCGTCGTCGCCGCCCGGGCCGAGGTCGACCGGCTCCTCGGGATGCTGGGCTGGACGACCGCCCGCGATCTGGGTGAACTCTCGCCCGACCACCGGGAGTTGATTGTCGCGGTGGCCACGCTCAACCGGCTCGGCTATCCGTGGGACGCCGAGCTGATGGCCCCGTACGCCGAGCTGATGCACCGGGCGGCCGTCCGCGACCTCGACTTCGTGGAGACCCGTCCCTCCGAGGAGGAGAAGGTGGAGACCGCCGTCGCGGCGACCGTCCTCTTCGAGCCGGTTCTGCGCGCCCTCCACCGCATCGCCCAGCAGGAAGAGGCCGCCCGCCGGTATGGACTGTGAGTCGGTCCATGCCGGAGCGCGGCCTCAATCGCCTTACTGGAGCTAGCAGTTGGGATGTGTGGTCCTGCCCGCGAAGCGGTCCGCGAGCCAGTTCGCGGCCGGGATCCCGCCCGCCGTCACCCCGCCGATGTGGCCGAGCAGCGGCAGCGCGTGCCACTCCACGTTCGCGTCCTTGGCACACCAGTCGGAGCGGAGCTGCTGCCCGACCGCGTACGGGATCAGCTCGTCGATCGTGCCGTGGTAGAGGTACACCGGCGCGTCCGGGCGGTGCGTGCCGAGCTTGGACTCGGCCAACCGGGCCTGCCAGTCGGGCTGTTCGAGCGGGTTCTTCACGGTCATGTCGGTGATGTGCTTGAACGAGCCCACCGTGGTGTCGATGGCCACGCAGTTGCTCTTGAAGTAGTCGACCAGGGCCTTGCCCGCCGGGTTGAGATACGAGTTCAGCTTCAGTTCGGGGAAGGCCGCGTCCTGGCCGGCCGCCGCCATGAAGATGAGGCCGGAGCCGAGGCCGCCGTCGTTGGAGGCGGCGACCTTCATCAGGTCGGCCGGGACGCCGCCGGTCGCGGTGCCCTTCACCTTCAGGTCCGGCGCGTACGAGTCGTGCAGCTCGGCCGCCCAGCTGCTGGCCTGGCCGCCCTGCGAGTAACCCATGATCCCCACCGGGGAGTTGGCGTCGACGCCGGGGATGCCGAGGCGCTCGGCGGCGCGGGCGGCGTCCAGTACGGCGGTGCCTTCGGCGCGGCCGACCGTGTAGGTGTGGTCGCCGGGGGTGCCGAGGCCCTCGTAGTCGGTGACGGCGACGGCCCAGCCCTTCTGGACGACCTGGTTGATCAGGGTGGCCTCGACGGCCGTGCCGTAGGGGAAGTTGGCGCTCGGCGCGCACGAGTCGCCGAGCCCGACCGTGCCGACGGCGTACGTCACGACGGGGCGCGGGCCGGTGCGGCCGTCGTTGGGCACGATGACCGTGCCGGAGACGACGTTCGGGGCGCCCTTGGCGGTGGTGGAGCGGTAAGTGACGTGCCAGGCACGGGTGTTGGTCCACTGGCCGGGCAGCGGGTGGAACTCGGTGGGGGACTGCGTGACGATGTCGCCGGGCGACGCGGTCGCCGTGTCGTCGGCGAACGCGGTGGGGGTGGCTGCCGAGAGGAGGAGTGCGGCGGTGATGGCACCGGCCACTCTGGTACGGACGTGCATGCGGCTCTCCCAACGGTCCTGTGGGGCGCGGGCAGTTGAGGAGAAGGTAGTGACTGACCGGTAGGTGCGGAGCTGACCGTACCGCTCACCTTCACTGGCCCAGCCGATGACACCGCTCATCTTCACTGGCCTCGCCGATGACACCGTGCGCCCGCACCGGCCTCGCCGATGACACCGTGCGCCCGCACCGGCCTCGCCGACGACTCCGTGCGCCCGCACCGGCCTCGCCGACGGCACCGCTCACCCCGCACCGGCCTCGGCGACACCGCCGTCCACCCGCACCGGCCGGCCGGCCGTCAGTGGTCCAGGCGGTACGCGCCCGGGGTCGTGCCCGTCCAGCGGCGGAAGGCGCGGTGGAAGCTGGTGTCCTCGGAGAAGCCGAGCCGGGCCGCGATCTCCGCGATCGGCTCGCGCCCCTCGGCCAGGCCCGCGATCGCCGCGTCCCGCCGTACCGCGTCCTTGAGCTGCTGGAACGAGGTGCTCTCCCGCGCGAGGCGGCGGCGCAGGGTGGCCGGGGACATGGCGAGGCGGGCCGCCGTCTCCTCCAGGGTGGGCAGCCGGGGCGAGGCGCGCAGGGCGGCCGCGAGGGCACGGCCCACCTGCTCGCCGACCGTCGTCCCGTACGCCCGGCGGCTGAGCAGTTCGAAGGGGGAGCGGCGGAGCATCTGCCCGAGCGCGGCCTCGTCGCGCACCAGCGGCGCGGTCAGCCAGTGCGCGTCGAAGCCCACCTGCGTGTGGGTGCCCCCGAACCGGACCGGGCAGCCGAACAGCGACTCGTACTCGTCCCGGTGCGGGGGCGGCGGATAGCCGAAGGCGGCGCCGGTCAGCGGGATGCGGCGGCCCACCAGCCAGCTGCACAGGCGGTGCCAGATGATGACGAGGCACTCGGTCAGGAACCGGTCCTCGTCCCGCCCCCCGAGGTCGCCGCGCACCGCGAACACCGCCTCGGGGCCGCTCACTTCGAGGGCGAGGTCGGGGCCGTGCGCGAACAGGCCGTAGAAGGTGGTGCCGCGCCGCATCGCGCCCCCGAGGTCGGGGCAGCCGAGTACGGCGTAACACATCATCGCGAAGGTGCCCGGGCGGCTCGGGGCGCCGCCGAGCCCGAGGAACTCGTCCCCGGTCGCCCGGTACAGGGCCCGGAACAGCTGGGCGAACTGGGCCGGGGTGACCCGCGCCCGGTCGTCGCCGAGCAGCAGCGGGGGGATGCCGGACGCCTGGAGCAGCGGCACGGTGTCGATGCCGTGCCGCTCGGCGCCGCGCAGCACGGCCCGTACGTGGTGCACGGTGATCGTCGGCTTCGCCATGGTCAACGACGTTAGCCGGGTTGAGCGTTGAGGTCAGCCGGGGTGACGTTTCCCGTCATCCCGGCTGACCCGCAGCCGTACCTACCGTCGGGTCATGACCCTCCAGAGCACGCACCAGGAACCGTCCCCGCGCCCCCGGACGCTCGCCGTGTTCACCGAGTGGGCGGCCGGGCGCCACCCGGACCAGCCGGCCCTGCGGTACCGCGACGCGGGCGGGGAGTGGGTCTCGGTCGGCTACGCCGAGCTGCGCGACACCGTGCGCCGTACCGCGCGGGGCCTGCTCGCGCTCGGCATCCGGACCGGGGACCGGGTGGCGATCCTCGCCGAGACCCGGCCCGAGTGGACGTACGCGCACTTCGCCTGCCTCGCGGCGGGCGCGGTGGTGGTGCCGGTGTATCCGACGGCGGGCGACGAGGAGGCCGCCTGGGTGCTCGCCGACTCGGCCGCGAAGGCGGTCCTCTGCGAGGGCCCGGCGGAGGCGGCCCGTGTGGAGGGGCTGCGCGGCAAGCTCCCCGAGCTCGGCCACGTACTCCTGATGACGGGGGAGGAGGCCGCCGCGGGGGAGCCGGAGGGACCGGCCGTGCCGCTCGCCGGCCTCGCGTCCCGGGCCGAGGCGGTCTCCCTCGCCGACCTGCTGGCCCGCGCCGAATCCGTGGGGCCCGACGACGACGCCGAGCTCGTCTACACCTCGGGGACCACCGGACTGCCCAAGGGCTGCCGGCTCACGCACGGGAACATGGGCGCGGTCCAGGACGCCACGCTGCACCTCATCGAGGGCGCTCACGGCGACCGCACCTACCTCTATCTGCCGCTCGCGCACCTGCTCGCCCAGCTCATCCAGTTCTCGACGCTCCTGTACGGCGGCGAACTCTGCTACTTCGGCGGCCGGATCGAGGACGTCGTCGGCGAGCTCGCCGAGGCGCGGCCCACTCATCTGCCGTCCGTACCGCGCCTGTTCGAGAAGGTCTACTCGGTGGTGCGCTCGCTCGCGGAGGCGAAGGAGGGCGGCGGAGACCGGTTCGACGCGGCGGTCGCCGTCGGTGTCCTCGCGGCGGACGGCCAGCTTCCGCCCGAGCGCCAGGAGGAGTACGAGGCCGCCGACGCCTCGCTGTTCAGCCTGGTCCGGGCGGCCTTCGGCGGGCGCCTTCGCTGGGCGCTCACCGGAGGCGCCCCGATCGACCCGGCGGTCCTGGACTTTCTGCGGGCCTGCGGGATCCAGGTCTTCGAGGGCTACGGAATGACCGAGTCCGCCGGCGTGATCTCGCTCAACCACCCGGGGGCGGTGCGGTACGGCACGGTGGGGCGGCCCGTCGAAGGGTGCGAGGTGCGGATCGCTGCCGACGAGGAGGTGCTCGCGCGGGGGCCGATGATCTTCCCCGGCTATCACGCGAACGCGCTCGGCACGGCCGAGGCGCTGGACGCGGAGGGGTGGCTGCACACGGGGGACCTGGGGGCCATCGACGCGGACGGTTACCTGACGATCACCGGCCGCAAGAAGGACCTGATCATCACGTCCGCCGGGAAGAACCTGACCCCCTCGCACGTGGAGCAGATCATCGAGCGGTCGCGCTTCGTCTCGCACGCGGTGATGGTCGGCGACCGCCGCCCGTACCCGGTCGCGCTGGTCACGGTGGACGCGCAGGAGACGGCGGGGCGGGCGCCGGAGGAGGTCCGGGAGCTGGTCCGGGAGGCCGTCGAGGCGGCCAACGCTCAGGTGTCGCGGCCCGCGCGGATCCGGGAGTTCGCGGTCCTGCCGCAGGACTTCACCGTCGAGGGCGGGGAGCTGACCCCGACGCTCAAGGTGCGGCGGAGGGCGGTCCTGGAGCGGTACGCGGCCGAGATCGAGGGCCTGTACGGCTGAGGGGGCTCCGCGCCGGGAGGCCTCCGCCCGCGCGAGGGGGAAGGGCGGCGCGGCTCCGTGAGGAAAGGCAGGAGCCCCTGTCCATACGGAAGGGGCTCCTTGGGTACTGCTAAGTCAGCGATCGCCAACCCGGGAAAGTTAGGCCGGGGTGACGTTCTCCGCCTGCGGGCCCTTCGGGCCCTGAGTGACGTCGAAGTTCACGACCTGGTTCTCCTCCAGGGAGCGGAAACCAGACGCGTTGATCGCGGAGTAGTGGACGAAGACATCCGGGCCGCCGCCGTCCTGGGCGATGAAGCCGAAGCCCTTTTCAGCGTTGAACCACTTCACGGTTCCGGTAGCCATAAGCCCTCCTTGGGCCAAAGGGTTGCCCTGCTCCAGAACCTGCAAACAAGTCTGAAAACTACAAAAGCCTGCGGGTTACATGCTCCGCAGGCTCTGTACTGCAAGGGAAACCAAACTGCAACTTGCGCTGAGCGTAGCACGCAGCTCAGGTGCGGCGGTAGAGGGAAAGATCACTTCGCCCGCACGTTTGACCGGGGGCTGAGCAGGTGATCAACCACCCTCCCCGGGGCACTCCCGGCGGCACCCCGCACCGCTCCCGGGACGGCTCGGGCGGGGCCCGGCGCGGTCCACGGAGTGGGACGGGTCTAGCCTCGCCATGTGGACAATTCAACCAGCCCCCAGCACCAAGGCGGCCGGCCGCGCGTCGGCCACATCCAGTTCCTCAACTGCCTGCCCCTGTACTGGGGCCTGGCACGGACCGGGACGCTGCTCGACCTGGAGCTGACCAAGGACAGTCCGGAGAAGCTCAGCGAGCAGCTGGTGAACGGTGATCTGGACATCGCGCCGATCACCCTCGTGGAATTCCTGCGCAACGCGGACGACCTGGTCGCCTTCCCCGACATCGCGGTGGGCTGCGACGGGCCCGTCATGTCCTGCGTGATCGTCTCGCAGCGCCCCCTCGAGGATCTGGACGGGGCGCGCGTGGCCCTCGGCTCCACCTCGCGGACCTCCGTACGCCTGGCGCAGCTCCTGCTCGCCGAGCGGTACGGGGTCACCCCCGACTACTACACGTGCCCGCCCGACCTCGGCCTGATGATGCGCGAGGCGGACGCGGCCGTGCTGATCGGGGACGCCGCGCTGCGGGCCTCGCTGCACGACGCCCCCCGGCTCGGCCTCCAGGTCCACGACCTGGGCGCGATGTGGAAGGAGTGGACGGGCCTGCCGTTCGTCTTCGCCGTCTGGGCGGCCCGCAAGGACTACCTGGCCCGCGAGCCCGGGCTGGTCCAGCAGGTGCACGAGGCGTTCCTCGCCTCGCGCGACCTGTCCCTCGAGGAGGTCACCAAGGTCGCCGAGCAGGCCGCCCGCTGGGAGGTCTTCGACGCCGAGCTCCTGGAGCGCTACTTCACGACGCTCGACTTCCGCTTCGGAGCCCAACAGCTCGAAGGCGTAAGGGAGTTCGCCCGGCGCACCGGACCGACGACCGGGTTCGCGGCGGACGTCAACGTGGAACTGCTCGCGCCGTAGGAGGCGTACGACGGCCTGCCCGGATCGGTGGTCGGCCCGTAGGGCCGGCGGCCCGCCCGGATCGGTGGTCGGCCCGTAGGGCCGGCGGCCCGCCCGTATCGGGGGCGCGGGCCGGGCTTGAGGTGTGCGGGCCGGGCTTCAGGAGGACGGGACCGGGGCGAGCATCTGCTTGCTGATCCACTCCATGCTGCCCTCGCCCATGCCCTTCACGTAGGTGTGGGCGTTGTGGGTGCCGTCCTGGATCATCTGGAGGCGGGTCTTCACCGGGCCCTTGCCGTACGTGGCGATGAACTTGTTCACCTTGGGCACGATGGTGGCCTCCCGGGTGCCGACCTGGAAGGCGATCGCGACCTGGGGGCCCTTCCTGTCGATGAGTTCCTGGGCGAGCTTCTCCGGGTTGTTCGCCTGCTGCTCGGCCTCGTGTCCCGCCCACAGCGGGGAGTCCGGCACGATGTCCGGGCCCGAGGCGATGGCGGCCTTGAACAGGTCGGGCCGCTTGAGCACCGACTTCAGGCCGACGAAGCCGCCCGAGGACGAGCCCATGAAGGCCCAGCCGTCACGGGACTTGAACGTGCGGAAGTTGGCCCGCACCAGGTCCGGCACGTCCTCGGTCATCCAGGTGCCCATCTTCGGCTGGCCCGGGATGTCACTGCCGTCGTAGTAGTGCTTGGCGTCCGGGTTGAGGACCGGCATGACGACGATGAACGGCAGGCTCTTGCCGGTCTTGGACCACTCGGCGATGCTGCTCTCCAGCTTGAGGTCGGTGCCCATCCAGTAGTTCTTGGGGTAACCGTTTCCGCCGGGCAGCGCGATGAGCACCGGGAAGCCGCTGTTCCGGTACTTCTCGTCGAAGTACTGCTTCGGAGCCCACACCCACACCTTGCCGGTGAAGCCGGACTTGGCGCCCTTGAGCGTGGTCACGCCGATCTTGGTGCCGTCGCCGAGGGTGCTCTGCGTGGTGAACTCGGCCTTCGGGCCGGTCGGCAGCAGGGTCTGCGGCGCGGCCCCGTTCTTCGCGGCGGCGTCGTCCTTCGTGGACACCGCGCCGTTCTTCTGGCCGCCCTGCGCCGGGGCGTTGGCCGACGGACCGCTCGGGCCGGAGTCGAAGCTGACGGGCTTGCCCTCGTCGGAGCAGCCGGTGACCAGCAGGGCCGCGCCGATGGCGGCGGCTGCTATCAGAGCGGCGGGACGACGACGGTTCATTCGGGGACTCCGGGGATCTGAGGTTCTGGGCACGGGTGTTCCGGGCGGATGCGGGCGGGTTTTCGGGTGATTGCGCACGAACTACGCCAGCGAAGACGTCAGAACAAACCACCAGGTTCGCTCATGCGTGCATCGGATCGGTCTCGTTCGAGGGTGATCCCGCGCACGTACGCCTCTACGCTGCTGTCCGACCGGCTTGGCCAGGGGGACGTTGGGGGAGCACCGCGATGCAGTCGTTGCAGCCGCTGGAAGCGGGCGAACCGCGGACGATCGGTGCCTACCGGCTGCTCGGCCGGCTCGGGGCGGGCGGAATGGGCCGGGTCTACCTGGGCCGCAGCGCGGGCGGCCGCACGGTCGCGGTCAAGGTGGTGCACCCGCACTTCGCCCTGGACGAGCAGTTCCGGGCGCGCTTCCGGCACGAGGTCCAGGCGGCCCGGCGGGTGGGCGGGCGGTGGACGGCGCCGGTCCTCGACGCGGATCCGGACGCGCCGGTTCCGTGGGTGGCGACGGGCTATGTGGCGGGCCCCTCGCTGACCCAGGCGGTCCAGGACCGCGGCCCGCTCCCCGCCTCTTGCGTACGGGCCCTGGGCGCGGGCCTCGCCGAGGCACTGGCCGCGGTGCACGCGCTCGGCCTGGTCCACCGGGACGTGAAGCCGTCGAACGTCCTGCTCACCCTCGACGGGCCCCGCCTGATCGACTTCGGCATCGCCCGCGCCACCGAGGGCACCGCCTCGCTCACCGCGTCCGGCGTCTCCATCGGCTCGCCCGGCTACATGGCGCCCGAGCAGATCCTCGGCCGGGGTGTGACCGGCGCCGCCGACCTGTTCTCGCTCGGCGCGGTCCTCGCGTACGCGGCGACCGGCGAGCCGCCCTTCCCCGGCGACTCCTCGGCTGCCCTGCTCTACAAGGTGGTGCACGAGTCGCCCGAGCTGGGCGCGGGCCTCACCGGCGAGCTGCGCGAGGCGGTCGCCGCCTGCCTCGCCAAGGACCCCGCCGCCCGCCCGGCCCCCGCCGCACTCGCGGCCCGCCTGGCCCCGGCGGGGGCGTCCGCGCTGGTCCGGGACGGCTGGCTGCCGGGCCCGCTCGTCGAGGAGGTCAGCCGGTCCGCGGTGCGGCTGCTCGACCTGGAGCCCGAGGAGCCGGTGGGCGGCTCGGGCCCGATTCCCTTCACCAGCGAGGCAGTTGGGGGAGCGGCGGACGCGGCCCCGGCCGCCCCCTCCGCCGGTGTGTCCGCCGGCGCCTTCGGCCCGCCGGACACCTCGTACGGCCGGGAGGCGGACCCCCTGCCCGGCCCCCGCACCCTGCCGCCGCCCACGGCTCCGCCGCGCGTCGCCCTGTCCGTGGCGACGGCCGCCGAGCCGGGCGAACGCGGCCGCGGCCGCCGGGTCAGCTGCACGGTGGCCCTCGCGGTCGCGGGCGCGCTCGCCGCGGTCACGGTCGGCTCCGCGTTCCTCTTCGACCTGCTGCCGGGCGGGGGCGCCACGAACACGGGCGCGAAGCCGCCCGCGTCGGCCTCCGGCTCCCAACAGGCGGACGTACCAGGCGGGTTCATCGGCACGTGGAAGGGCGTGCTCACCCAGGACAACGGCACCTCAGGGTACGAATACACGGCGGTGATCACCCGGGGCGCGAAGGGCACGGACGTCGTGCACACGGCCACCACCCTCGGCCCGCTCGAATGCCACGGCGTCGGCCGCCTGGACGCGGCCACGGACCGGACCCTGCACATCACCGAACGCACCGACCCCACGAAACCGGGCACCATCGGCTGCACCGGCGCCACGGCGACGATGACGTACACCCTCCAGTCCGACGGCAAACTCCGCTTCGACTCCCAGGAGGCGGCCGCGGGGCGGCCTGTGGGGGTGTTGACGAAGGCGGGCGGCTGACCGGCCGCCACCCTCGCTCATCGCGTTTCGGGCGAGCCACTAGCCTCGGGGCCAGAAGATGGCGACGGGCCGCGGGGCCGACGGGGGAGTGAAGACGACCATGCGAGTCCTGGTGACCGTTGTGCAGGAGGGGGCGGCCGCGAGCGACGTCGTGGTCAATGCCGACGACGACGCGACCGCACGCGACGTCGCGCAGGCCCTGGCCGGGGTCCCGGGCATCGGCACCGAACCGGCGGGGCGACCGCATCCCGTCGTGGTGGCGCTGCCCGGCACCGTCCTCGACACCAGGTACGGCGGCCCCGGCGCCGAGCCGACCCTGTGGGCCGACGGCCACCGCTGTGATCCGAACGCCCCGGCGGGCCAGGTCCTGCGGGACGGCATGCGGATATCGGTCGACGACTCGCTGGGTCCGCTGCTCCGCAGCGGCGAGCCGGCGGGCTGGTTCGAACTGCGCGTCGCCGGCGGCCCCGGCGCGGGACGGGTGGTGCGGCTCGCGGTCGGTACCGCGACCCTCGGCTCGGCAGTGACCTGCACTCTGGCGACCCCCGACTCCGCGCTGCCGCCCGTCGCCGCCCGGATAACCGTCGACGTCCAGGGCCGGGCCACCCTGACCCCGCACGACGGGGCCGCGATCCTGCTCGACGACGAACCGGTGGAGCAGGCTCAGGACTGGCCGCTCGGCGGTGTCGTACGGGCCGGGGACTCGCTGTTCGTCCTCGACCGGGTCGTGGAGGCGGACGCGCACCTGTCCGCGACCGGCGAGGGCGGGCTCGCCTACAACCGGCCGCCGCGCCTCTCGCCGGTGCGGCCGCGGCCGCGGCTCTTCCTGCCGGTCCCGCCGTCCAAGTCCGAGCGCGCGCGGTTCCAGATGATCGCCGCGCTCACGCCCATGGTCTTCGGCCTGGCGATGTACTTCTTCACCAAACAGGTCTACATGCTGCTGTTCTGTGCGATGACCCCGGTGATGATGCTCGGCCAGTGGTTCAGCGACAACCGCGACGGCAAGCAGCGGAACAAGAAGTCCCTCAAGCAGTACAAGAAGGACCTCGCCGAGCACGAGGCCGAGCTGGTCCGCCTGAGCAAGGAGGACCAGCGCAACCGCCGGGCCGACAATCCCGACCCGGCCGAGGTGCTGCTCTTCGCCACCGGGCCCCGGCGCCGGCTGTGGGAGCGCCGCCACACCGACATCGACGTACTGCGGCTGCGGGTGGGCGTCGGCAGTCTGCCCGCCGACATCGAGCTCGCCCACGGACAGGGCGCGGCCTACGGCGAGGAGAAGCCCGCGCCGCCGCTCCTGCCCGACCTGCCGGTCGTCCTGCCGTTCCCCGAACTCGGTGTCGTCGGCGTCTCGGGAGACCGGGCCCGCGCGCTGGCCACCGCCCGCTGGCTCACGGTTCAGGCCGCCGTGCTGCACAGCCCCCGCGACCTCTCGCTCGTCCTCCTGTCGGCCTCGCTCCAGGCGGGCGCCGACTGGAGCTGGGCGCACTGGCTGCCGCACGCCGCGCCACAGCAGGGTCAGGACTGTGTCGCCCTGGTCGGCTCCGACAACGAAACCATCGCGCGTCGCGTGAACGAGCTGCTCAACGAGCTGGCCCGACGCAAGGCCGCCAGGGAGAGCTCGGGCAGCATGATGAGCGGCACGCCCGGCGGCGAGCCGCACGTCCTGCTCGTCCTCGACGGAGCACGGCTGCTGCGCCGCATGCCCGGCGTGCCCCAACTCCTGCAGGAGGGGCCGCAGTACGGGATCTTCGCGCTGTGCCTCGACGAGGACGACCGGCTGCTTCCCGAGGAGTGCAAGGCCGTCGTGTGCTGGACTCCGCACTCGCCCGCCCACGTGGGGCTGCGGGGTTCGGGTCTCGAAGCCGTCGGTGAGGTCCTCGCCGATCAAGTGGGCGCCGAATGGTGCGAGTTGCTCGCCCGCTCCCTGGCCCCGGTCCGGGACGTCAGCCGGGACGACGCGGGCGGCGCACTGCCCACCGCGGCCCGGCTGCTCAGCCTGCTCGGCCTGCCCGACCCGACGGGCGCCGACATCGAGCGGATCTGGCGGGCCGGCGGCTCGACCACGGCGGCGCCCATCGGCATCGCGGCCGACGGCACCTTCACCCTGGACATCCGCCGGGACGGCCCGCACGCCCTCGTCGCCGGCACCACCGGCGCGGGCAAGTCCGAACTGCTGCAGACGATCATCGCCTCGCTGGCCATAGCCAACCGCCCGGACGCCCTCAACTACGTACTCATCGACTACAAGGGCGGCAGCGCCTTCATGGACTGCGCCCGGCTCCCCCACACCGTCGGCATGGTCAGCGACCTCGACGCCCACCTCACCGAGCGGGCGCTCGCCTCGCTCGCGGCCGAGCTGCACCGCCGCGAGACGATCCTCTTCGACACCGGCACCAAGGACATCGAGGACTACAACGACACCCGCAAGCTGCGGCCCGAACTCGAACCGATGCCCCGACTCGTCCTCGTCATCGACGAGTTCGCCTCGCTGGTCGCCGAACTGCCCGACTTCATCGCGGGGCTCGTCGACATCGCCCGGCGTGGACGGTCCCTCGGCGTACACCTGGTCCTCGCGACCCAGCGCCCGGCCGGCGTGGTCAGCGCGGACATCCGGGCCAACACCAACCTGCGGATCGCCCTGCGCGTGACGGACGGCACCGAGTCCATGGACGTCATCGACGCCGCGGACGCGGGGGCCATCGCCAAGTCCACTCCCGGCCGCGCCTTCGTCCGTTCCGGGGCACAGTCCCTGGTCGGCGTCCAGTCCGCGCGCATCGGTGGCCGCCGCCCGGCCACGGGAAAGAGCGGACCCAAGGCGGTGCTCTCCCCCCTGCCCTGGGCCGCGTTCAGCCGACCGCTGCCCAGGCCCGCGGAGTCGGAGGACGACGGGACGATGGTCACCGACCTCGCCGTACTCGTCGATGCCATCCGGGACGGCTCCGACAAGATGGGCTTCCCGCCGCCGCGCAGTCCGTGGCTGCCCCCGCTGCCCGAGCACGTCACCCTCGAATCGCTGGCCGCCGCGGCGGCCCCGGCGCCCGCGCACGGCGACGTCCCGCCCATCGGATACGCCCTGACCGACCTGCCGGCCCAGCAGGCCCGCAAGCCGTTCGCGCTCGACCTCGTCGACGGTGAACACACGATGCTGGCCGGCGGCGCCCGCTCCGGGCGGTCGACGGCGCTGCGCACCCTGGCCGGTTCGCTCGCCAGGACGGCCTCGCCGCGCGACGTGCACGTCTACGCGATCGACTGCGGTTCCAACGCGCTGCTGCCGCTGGTGCGGCTGCCGCACGTGGGTGCGGTGGTCAACCGGGACGAACCCGACCGCGTGCGGCGGCTGCTCGACCGGCTGCTCGCCGAGATCAGCCGGCGCCAGCAACTCCTCGCCGAGGAAGGCGCGTCCAGCGCTGCCGAGCAGCGTGCCTCGGCCGCCCCGGAGGACCGGCTGCCCTGGATGGTGCTGCTCCTCGACAGCTGGGAGGGCTACTTCTCCACGTTCGAGAACTACAACTACGGCCAGCTCATCGAGCAGGCGCAGCGGATCTTCCGGGAGGGCTCGGCGGTCGGCCTGAAGGTGGTCATGACGGCCGACCGCAGCGGCCTCAGCGGCATGGTCGCCTCCGCCTTCCAGGACCGGCTGATCCTGCGGTTCGCCGACCCCAACGACTACTCGATGGCGGGTCTGCAGCCGCGCGAGGTGCCGAAGAACATGCCTCCGGGCCGGGCCCTGCGGATCACCGACACCGGTACGGAGGAGACGCAGATCGCCCTCCTTGATGAGGACCCGAGCGGCCAGGCGCAGGTGCGGATGCTCCGCGAGATCGCCGAGCAGGCCCGGGCGGCCCACGGCCGCCCGCCCGCCCGGCTGCGCCCGATGCGGGTGGACGCGCTCCCGGCCCGCATCACGGTCGGCCAGGCGATGGCGCTCGACCCCGACTTCGCGCCACCGTCGAAGCTGTGGGCGCTCCTCGCGGTCGGCGGCGACGAACTGGCGCCCGTCGGCATCGACTTGGACGAGTCGGGGCCCGGGTTCGTCATCGGCGGACCACCGAAGTCGGGCCGTTCCACGACCCTGATGTGCGCCGCCGAGTCGCTGCTGGCCCAGGGCACCCCGCTGGTCCTGGTCACCCCCCGTCGCTCTCCCCTCAGGGACCTCGGCGGGCACGAGGGCGTACTCGGTGTCCTCGACGCGGAGGCCAGGGAGGACGACCTGGAGGAGCTGCTAGAGAAGGCGGAGGGGCGTCCCTACGTGGTCCTGGCCGACGACGCCGAACTGCTCTACGACACCCGGCTCGACGAGGCCCTGGAGGCGCTCCTGCGCAAGGGTGCCGACGGCGGCCTCGGCCTCATCGCGGCCGGCACGACGGACAGCCTGTCGTCCCAGTACCGCGGCTTCGTCACCGCCGCCCGCAAGTCCCGCAACGGGCTGCTGCTCAACCCCCAGAGCTCGCAGGAGGGCGAACTGTTCAACATCCGCCTCCCCTCGAACATCGGCAGCGGCCAGCCGGGCAGCGGACTGCTGGTCTCGGGCGGGTCGTTCCGGCCGGTTCAGGGGGTCATGCGGGGGTGAGGGCTACGGCCGGGACCCGGGCGCTCGGCGGCGTGCCGTCGTCGGCTCGCCCCGCGCCTTCTGGTTCGCGCCCCGCATGACCGCGGGGCGCCCCGAGTCTCTCGGGACGCCCCGCAAGGCACATCAGTGAACCGATCCGGTGCGGATCAGGTGGCGCGCTCGATGTTGTCGGCGCTGGTCGACGCGGACTTCTGGGCGTCGTGCAGGGTGTCGACCCACTTGGAGAAGGTGCCGCGGGCGTCCTCCCAGTCCTTGCGGAACTGGTCGGCCTTGGGGCCCTTCCAGTAGCCGGTGCTGCCGGACGTCGACGAGTTCAGGTTGTTGATGAGCGTCTGCAGATCGTGCGCGCTCCGCCCGAACAACTTGGCCAGGTCCCTGAGTTCCTTGAGACTTGCTCCGCGATCCATCGCGTTCCTCCCCGTGTCACGTCTTGCTGAGTAACCAGAACATACGACTGGTACCAGACGACGCTATCGCACCTCCCGCACCTCCTGTAAAGGCGTGTCGAAGTCGAGGTTGCACCGTCTCGTCTGCGAACCGGACCACCAACTCCTCAGGAGCCGAGAGCGGGGCAGAGCCCGCCTGATCTTTGCCTGGGCATGGGGCTATGCTGGGCCGTCCATGTGACAGCGGGGGAGGCTGCTATGGCAAATCCGGACATTCAAGAACTCAACAACCGCGCCCAGGCGTTGCGCCTGCTGGCCGACCACGTCGAGTCGCTGATGGACCAGCCGCGCACCTACAGCACCAGCACCATGAAGACATGGGCCGGGCCGAACGCAACGGACGTCCGGGGCAAGCTGAACAGCTGGCGCACCACCTGCTCCACGGTCGCCCACTCCCTGCGGACCGAGGCCCAGCAGGCGAGCCAGGACGCCAAGGACCTGCAGAACCCCAAGAAGTGAGCCGGGCGCCCACTGGCCCCTGGGGAGGAATAGAGAGTCATGCCGTCATACGACAGTTCCCGCGCCCGCTTTCGGCTGGCCGACCGCCACATCGCGGTCTTCGCCCACCTCATGGACGGTGAAACCCCGCCGGAAGAGCTGTGGGAAGGCCTGCTCGAACTGCAGCGGATCGGCCTGGTCGGAGAGGAGGGGGAGCTCACCCCGCTGCTCCGGGACCTGCTCGGCGCACTGGCCGACCCGATGGTCCTGATCCAGGTGGAGATCACCGGTGAGCACGGCCCGGTGAACCACGGAGTGGTCGTCGGCCAGGACGCGGTCATCTCGCACGACGGCTGGCCCGGCGAGGAGGAGTCCGAGTACGTCTCCATCGAGCCGAACACCCTGGTCTGGGAGCTTGCCCGCAAGGTCAACCTCCATCGCGGGGAGCCCGCGGAGGCGCCCGCGGTCGCTCGCATCGAGACCACGATGGGCGCCCTCGACGCGGCGTTCGTCGCGCTCGGCGAGGCGGCCGGCGACGAGGCCACGGCCCGCGACCTCACGCGCAAGGCCCTGGTCGAGACCAGTGGGCTGGACGCCGCCGAGCTGGACCAGTTCCTCGAGCTGGTCATCGCCCTCAACTCCACCTGGCGCATCACCACGGCCTGGGACGGCAAGCACGACGGCGAGCGCGCGGCCATGATCCGCGCCCTCGCCGCCTGGGACTGCGGCCCGCACGGCTACTGGATCCGGGAGAAGCCCGAAGAGCCGATCATGCCCGGGCAGGTGACCCCGGAGAGCCCCCTGGCCCTGGCGTGGACGACACCCGGCGACATCTGGGACAGGGTCACGGACCTGCTGCCGGACAGAGACGACTTGCTCGACAAGGCGTAGGGGTGGTCGATGGGGCCCGGAAGACGTCTGCGCGGGCGACGTAGCTGAGCCGGAGGTTCGTCGGCGGTCGTCCGGGCCACCGCACGAGAGGAAGAAGAGCGATGGTGTTCGGCAGGAAAGCGGAGGCGGAACCCCCGTCCTACGAACCGGTGCACTGGGACAGTGTCAGCAAGTTCACGATCGGCACCGCATCGGAGCCGGTGGCCCGCCGTGGCGCCGGCCCGGGACCGCTGGCAGTGCGCGTGGAGAAGCGGGCCGCAGGCGCCGTCCACCTGGTCCCGAGCGTGTACGTGGCGCTCCCCGCATCCGACAAGCCGTCGGCGGAGGCCGGCTTCAGGCTGTACGAGGACGAAGCCGGCTCGCGCCCGCTGTGCTCGGTCACCCCGGACGCGGGAACAGAGGAAGACGGCTCGCGCCGCTACCGCGTTCACGACGATCAGGGCAAAGAGGTCGGGTCCGTCTTCAAGGGCTCGGCCGCGCAGCGTCTGGTGCAGCACGGCTGGTGGCTGGAGCAGCCCGGGCACTCCGAGGTGGTGGCCCGCTACCACTGGGCCAAGGGCGGCGCCGGCCAGATCCTCGGCCGTACGGCCGGCAAGGCGCTCGGCAGCGTGGTGGGCTCGGTCATGGGGCTCAATGCCGAGGGCGGTGACGGCGGAGGGACCGCCAAGCCGGTGACCTGGAAGTCCGGGACACAGGTGGCGATGACCTCGGCACCGTCCGGAGGCCGCAAGTGGTATCTGGCGCAGGCGAGTTGGCTCGACCGCCGCGTGGCCTTCGCGCTCGCGGTGCTGCGCGAGCACTGAGGCCCGCGCAGACGGCAGCGGGCGTCAGAACCAGTTCATGGGGTTGGCCTTCTTCGCCAGGTTCTTGGCGCCGTCCTTGAGCCCCTTGGCCTTCTCTCCGGCCCAGTGGGCGGCCTTTCCGGCCCCGTCCTTGATGTCGTCCCAGTGCTCGACGACCTTCGCGCCGCCGTAAATGATGCCGGTGCCGACGGCGAGGCCGATGGTGACCGGGTTGGGAGCGATCATCGCCGCCGTCATGGAGGCGTTGAAACCGACCTCGGCCACGTCGGCGACGTAACCGGCGCCGTTCCGCTTGAAGGCCTTGACGGGGTTGCCCTGGGAGATGACGTTGGCCGCGCTCAGGCCGGTCGAGGCTACGCCGCCCACGATGCCGGCGCCGCGCAGGAATCCGGCCGTCTTGGCTGCGGCGCCCAGACCGGCACGGAATGCCGATGCCCCTTCGGTGGCGGTCGATGCGGCGTCGACGGTGGTCGGCACGCTGTTCGCGAACCGCTGCATGTTGCCGGCCTTGGTGAAGACCTTCACCAGGCTCGCGTTGCCGGCTCGTGCCACGGCCTGCCCGGAGTGCGTGAAGCCCCCGTACGTCTTGGCGAGTTCGTCCGAGCCGACGACGAAGTCGATGGCGCCGTTGGCATTGACGTGCTCCATCAGGGAGCTGGAACGGAAGGCGTTCCACGCGTCGCCGAAGAGGTCGCCGCGGACGCCCGCAGTACCGGGGATGCTCGCGACCCGCTGGTAGAGGGAGCTGCGCGAGAGCATGTTGCCGAGCTGGCCCGGCAGCCAGCTGCCAGGAGCCGAGAGGGAGCGGATCTTGGGCGACCACTTGATGAGCGCCGTACCGCCCTTCTGAAGCCAGCGGCTGTTCGAGGCCCGCATCGCCGCGCCGACCTGAGTCTTCCATGTGCGGAAGACGCCCTGCTTGAGGGAGTTGCCGACCAGGACCTTGGTCAGTGAGCTGCCTTGCAGCGTGACGACCGCGGTGGCGGCGGTGACCGAGGTCCAGTCGCCGAAGAGGCCGAGCAGTGTGTCGACAGTCTGCTCGTGCGGCTGGAGGCCGGGGATCCGGGTGATGGCATGCGCCTCCATGCGCTGGATCCAGTCGTTCAGCGACTCGTTGGGCTGCCGCTTGAACTCGTAGGCACGCTTGTCGTCGCTGGCCGCAAGGGAGTTGGCGAGCAGGATCGAGTCCGGGGTGATCGCGTCACCCGCGTACTTCTTGATCTCCTCGGGGCTGAACCCGGCCCAGCGCAGGCCCGCTTCGGGGTCGCCGTCCTCCAGCCGCGCGAAGATGGCGCGCTTGCGCAGGTCCGGTCCGGTGTCCTTCAGCCAGGTGCGCAGCGGGCTGAGGCTGGAGAGCTTGCTGGTGACACCAAGTCTTGAGGCCCTGGTGAAGGCCTCGTCCACCTTGTCCTGAACTCCGCCACGGCCGTCTATGAGCTTGGCCAGGTGTTCCAGATGCTCCGGGTCGGCCGACCTGGTGTCCCCCATTGCTCCATCCCCTTCTGTCCCACCAGAACCCCGCTCGGGTGAGACGAATTGCCGCCTCGTCGTGGCCTGTTACGTGTGGGGTCCATGGTACGGCGAGGGGCGTGAGTGTGACTGAACACGGTCAGGGTGCTGGCGGTTGGGGCCCGCCGGAAACCGGTTCACATCGCTGCGGCCTAAGCAGTCGGCGGAGCGAGCTCCAGGTCACCAGTGAACGTAAGCGACTGATTGGACGCGTACAGACGCCCGTTGACCAGCCCGTCCTTGAACACGAGCGCCGAGCGGTCCTCGCTGTCGGTGGTCTCGGGGAAAACCTGCCACCCACGGGACGCCAGCCGCGCCGTACTGCGCCGCAGCAGCGCCTCGTTGGACCGGGTCTCCTCCGGGTCCCACCCGGCGACCCGCACGGCGCGCCCGTCGAACTCGTCGTCGGGGTACACGGCGCGGGGGGTCGCCTCCTTGATCGCGTCACGGATCTCGGCGGAAACCTGCTGACGGGCGTCCTCGGGGGAGGACGCCGTAGTGCCTGCCATACCGTCTGCCTCGTCCCTCGTCGTGTTCTTGGGAGACTCGCGCGTCGTCGAGTCGTCGTCTTCCGGGGTGCTCACGGCGTGCGTCCCCTTCGCGGGTTCGCTCGAAGCGCTCAGGCGCCGTCCACCAGTCCGTTGAAGGAGATGGCCGGCGGCTGTACGGCGAACGAGCCACCGCCGACGTCGAGCTTGGCCGCGTACAGGGATGGCTCGCCCTCGTGGCGTCCTCGGGCGTCCACCGACCAGCCGTCGGTGTTCAGCGCGTCGATCAGCGCGTCGATCAACTCCTGCGTCTGCCGTGTCTCCGACTCGTCGAAGGCGGTGATCGCGACGGCCTCCGCGGCGATGGGCGACGGCAGCTCCATCACCGTGGCGTGCCTCAGCACCGACTGCACGACGGCAGTGACCTCGTCGACGAAACGCGCCCGCGCCCGGTCCGGCCCGTGCCCCATGCTGATTCCCTCCAGTGGTGATTGCGACAGCTTAGAACCCGACGAAGTTCAGGGCCGAATCGACTACGTCCGCCCCCTTGTGCAGGGCCTTGCTGCCCGTGTCCAGACCCGTGTGGATGATGCTTCCGCCCTTGTCGATCACGGTATTCGTCGCGTGGTTGAAGGCGGCGACGGCATCGCCCCCCTTGCTGAGGAATTGGCTCTTGACGTGGTCCATCGACTTCAGGGCGTCGCCCGCATTGTCGATGACGTGGCCGGGATGGATGAAAGTGTCGCCGACGTCCAGCGCGACGCTGCCGCCGTCCTTGAAGAGAGTGCCGGCCAGCTGTGTTCCGTCCGAGGCGATCCGGCGACCGTCCTTCGCGACTTCGGAGGTCATTTCCCGGCCGTCCTGCAGCATTTTCCTGCCGCCCGACCCGAGTCCGCCGACGAGTTGACGCACATTGTTCTGCAGCCGGTCGAACTCGAGCATCTTGACGACGGGCCACGTCACCACACTGAGCAGACCTCGAGAACTCGTCGCTGCCGCGTTGGCGGCGATATTGGCCACGAAGTCCGGCGCGCCCCGGTCTTTGGCTGCCTTGTACGTCTGTTTGTACGCGAGGTTTCCCGCCAGTTTCTTGACCTCGCCGAACAGGTCAGCCGGCTTGACTCGGTCCAGCATGTTGTATTTATTGAGCACCGAGTTGATCGGCAGAATGACGTCATTGAATGAGCTTCTGCCGTTGAGGAGCCCTTGAACGATGGGGTCGAGGTCTCCGCCCATCCTGTTGACGACTTCCGGGTCCACTCGATCGTGCAGGAACTTGACCAGCTCACGGGCTTCAGTGGCGCCTGGCATCTCCTGGTCCAGCGTGGTGTGGGTGAACGTGAGTTCCTTCGCGCCCCCGAAGAGAATGTTCCGCATGTTGGCCAAGGACCCGGTGTCAGACTTGTAGTAGTCCGAGTGCCCCTTGGCGCCATCCGTGCCCAGCCGGATGATGTCCTTGAAGTCGGCCGGGTCATCACCGTGTCCCTGGGTGTAGGAGACAGGATCTCCGACGGCCCGCATGGCGTAGAACTTGGTGTTCGGCATGTGGAAGTCGGCGACCGAGTGAATGTTTGGACCGAGGCCGGGACTGCCCATGAACGTGACGTTGTCGATGTTCTTCAGGCCGCTCTGCAGGGCCTTGCTGGTGACCAGGGTTCCGTAGCTGTGCGCGAAGATCGAGGTCTTCGCATCCTGCTGCAGGTTCACCGCTATGCCTTGCCTGAATGCGTTGAGCTGATTTCCGCCCACGACGGCCTTCGCGGGGTCCACGGAGTCGCCGACCTCCGGAGTGTCGTAGCCGAGCCAGCTGACTACAGCGGTGTCCGGTATCTCAATGCCGTCCTTGCCCTTGGCGAGATCGAAGCCGCCGTCGCTGAATCCGTTGAAGTTGTCGAGACGGTTGGTGATGCCCGGCACTCGAAAAGCAACGTTCTTTGCGCTCTCCAGGTCGCCCACAACTTCGGCGACCCTTCCATCGGGAAAGGGCGAGGCCTTGGAGTCGGCCGTGGAGCCAAAATTGGCGTCAAAGACCAAGAATTGACGCGGAACTTCGACTCTAATAATGTTATTTGTGTCCGGATCGACGAACTTCTTGATGCGTGGATTGAGGAAACTCCGGAGCGTGTCTACCCGGTCTTTGGTGCGCTTGTACGCCGGGTCGTTGGGTGCCAGCCCCTTGAAGTAAGCACTCTCCGCGTCGAATTCCTTCTGAATGGATATCCGGTTCGCGGCGAAGCGCACGTTGACGGGAACGCCATCCAGGTTTCCGACGAAGGTGGGGTCTGTCGCGGCGAGCGCGGCCTGCTGCTCGGGCGAGAGGGTGGCGAAGTAGTCCTTGACCGCCTGGGCCCGCTCCTGCGGACTTCCGTCCTTGTGAGCTGCGAGTGCTGCCTTGAGCCCGTCTTCGAGCTTCTTCGCGGCGTCGGTGTCTCCAGCCGTTGAGACGGGAAGCCCGAACATCTTGAGGGAATCGAAGGGCGATTCCGACGGTGCTCGGAGGATGCCCGCCCTGCGCCGCAGGTCTCGTGCCTCGTCCTGCAGCCAGCTCGCATTAGCGGGCAATTGGGACACCGCGTCGCCGACGTTCAGCGCCGTGGCCCGGCTCTTCAATTGCGGGATCGCCTGCGCCTTGTTGTCAAATGACTTCGCCAGGCGATCGAGCATGTCCGGATCCGCGTAAACCATCCCCATGGTCGAGTACCGTAGTGCCTGCGACCCGATTGCGGTACGGGATTGCCCAACTGGCCCAATAAAGTGGGGGTATTGAGAGTGGGATCACAGGAAGCCACCGACCTGCGCAAATTGGCGGACGACATTCGCAAGCTCCTGGACGAACCCATCACCATCGCGGCGGACCAGAGCGTCAAGGAGGATCAGCGATGGGCTGGCCCGAACGCGGAACGCATCCGAGGTGAACTCTCGGCACGTAAAACCAAGTTGGGCACCATGGCAGACACGATCGACCAGGCAGCTGCCAACCGGAAGGACACCGGGAGCGGCCCGAACAAGCCCAATTAACCCCCGCAGGGGCGGCATTTGGGTCAACCGGAGGCTTCTCGCTGCCGGCTCAGTTCTTGTTGAAATCGGGGTTGCGCAGGCAGTCGGTGACGAGTTGGGCGACCAGCGTCTGTGATACCTCGCCCGAAGTCAGCTTGAACGGCGTGGCGGACAGGACAACGGTGCCGTGGCCACCCTGCTTCTTTACGTATTTCGTCACCGAGCCCTCACCAGCGCTGGAGGAGCCCGGCCGCTTAGGGTCTTCCGCCCACCCCTGTCCACGCAGGTGACCCAGCACGGTTTCCACCAGGGTGGTGGGTGTCCGCTTGTCCGAGGGGGCACCGGGCAACCGGACGTACGACGACAGGGTCCGCTTGCTGGCGTCCTTGCTGTCGATCCAGTCGGGGCCGCCGCAGTCCCGTGTGCCGTCCGAGTACTCGTCGGGCTCGATCCCCGGCATCGTGGCCTTCATCGCGCTGAGCACGTCCGGATACATGGCGTCCATGGCCTGTTGGTACGTCGTCCCCGTCGCGCTCTTTCCACTGCTCTTCTTCGAGGAGCCTGGATTTCCAGCAGCGGTCGAGCAACCGCAGGCGGCCAGAACGATCAGGACGGCCATGGAGATCTTCCGGAGGCCTGCGGTGCCCATGTAATCGTCCTCTGTCTCGTGGTGGATGCGCATCTGAGGCTAGCTGAGGAGCGGCCGAGGGCGACTCAGCGGTTGACCGCCTGGATTTCCTGGACGAGGACCTGTTGGTCCTGGCCGAAGGTGCCGTCGGGGAGATCGCCGCCGGGGGTTCCGGTTCCGGTCCAGTGGATCTTCCAGGTGAGGGTGGCTTTGAGGTTGTAGGGGGTGCCGTTCGTGGCGCGCAGGTATGTCACGCCGCAGGGCGGGGTCTTGTCTGCGCTGCCGGCTTCGTAGGGGGTGCCGATGGAGCCGTCGGTGTTGATGGGGCATTCGCCGGAGGCGGGGAAGAGGGTGGCGTCGCCGGTGCCGGGTTCGAGTTTGAGGGAGAGAGGGGTGGCGGTCGTGGTGGCCGAGATGTTGAGTGCTGGGACGGAGGCGGTGACCGAGACCGGGTGGAAGTCGGCCTTGTCCAGCCAGGCCCAGGTCGGCAGGTTCACCTTGCTGTCACCGTCGGGCTTCAGCGTGACCTTGGTAGAAGGCACCCGAATCTCTGCGTACGCCAACTTGGCGAGCATCTCGGGCGAGATGGCCTCGGGGACGTCGGCCGGCGGGGGTGCGCCCTTGTCGACCCAGAAATAGGGCTTGGTGCAGGCGTCCCAGCCGGGAGGGAAGCTCTTGTCGACGTACGAGTCCCACCAGTAGCCCTTGCCTGCCTTGTCCAGGTTGAAGTCGGTGTAGGGCTTGCCGTTGACGTATCGGTCGCGCTGCGAGGCGTCCCAGGAGGCACCGGTCGAGTCGACGTTCCAGATCGGCTCGACGTACGCCTTGAACTCGGCGGGGCTGTACTTGGGGGCGTACCAGCAGGCGGGAGGTGTCCAGTTGCCGACGGCGGAGACGGGACCTGTGGATTCGCCGGTGCCGTTCTTGGAGCGGTCGTAGACCACGCCCCCTGCGGTGGCGGAGAGGGTGCCGTCGGGAGTGGAGTTGCCCTGCGGTGGCGGGGTATCGGTCTCCCGGCTCCCGTCCGGAGGCGTCACGCCGGCCCAAGCGTTGGGCGCACACAGGGCGCTGAGGATTGCTGCCGCCGCTATGACCGCGCCGAACCTGCCCCTGCTTATTTCACGCATTGAGCCGCCCCCGCGGTCGAAACGATCCGAGTTGTCTGCCAGACCCCGTCCGCGTTCTTTTCCAGCCTGGTGTTGTACAGGATGAAGTCGTTCTTCGACGGGGTGGTGACCTTGGCCTGGCCGGTCTTGATGTCCTTCGCGTAGCCCTTGCTCTCGTCCGCGCAGAACACGAGCGACGCGGATTTGTCTTCGTTCAGGGTGACTCGGCGGTCGAAGTAACTCAGCGATCCCGTCATCGACTGCCCGGCCTTCTTGAACTTCTCCACCCACGTCGAGGCGGCTTCCAACGCCTTGCCGGCGTTGTAGTAGTTCAGCGCGGCGTACTTCGGATCCACGCCGGCGATGGCGCCGTTGATCGCGCGCATGCGCTCCGCGCCGTCGGCCAGTACCGCGTCCTTGACCGGATCGCCGGTGTCCGCGGCCTCGAACGTCATCTTGAGGTCGGCCGGCAGCTCGATCTTCGGCCGGTCGGCAGCGCTCGCCGAGGGCGCCGCGCTCGGCGACGCCGAGGCCTTGTCGCCCTGGTCCGCCCCGGCGATCTTGTCCGTGCCCTTGGGCTTGTCGTCGTTGCTGCCGCACGCGGTCAGCAGAAGGGCGGCCGTCGCCGTGAGTGCGGCGGCGGCCGGCAGGATGCGGCGGTTCACTGGAGCTCCCGGTGAGGCGGTTGTGGTCCGAGGGACCGACGTTAGCGACGCGGCCGCGGGTTCACCAGAGCGAATTCCCCGGGAGTACGGGGCAACTGGGACGGATCGGTACGGATGGGTTGCGCGACCTCTTCCGGGGGGACCGGAAGTACCGGGTGTGAGGGATCCCCGAAGGCGGCCGTGCCGGGCTCAGGCTCCGCCGTGCATCTTTCTGTCCATCGCCGACTGGTCCTGGCGGGCCTTTTCCACGAGCCGGTTCTCCTCGGCGGGGAAGGAGTCGAAGAGGGTCTTGAGTCGTTTCATGCGTCCGTCGTGATCGGCCCGCCAGTTGTCGGCCTTCTTGCCGATCCAGGTCTTCGGCATCATCGACTCGACGTTCCTGATGGCCGTGCGGATCTCGCCCACGGCGCTCTCTATGGCGTTCATGTCCTGGCGACAGACGTAGTCCAAGCGGTCTTCCTGGGGTATCCCCATGCGTGCGTTTCCCTCCCGGGGTTCGAGTTCGCGCTACTTCGCCGCGATCTTCAGGACGAACGGGGCGTTTCCCGCCATGACGAGGTTCCCCGATGAATAGGCCAGCGCTTCGGGCATCTTGCAGGGCAGCTTCATCGCGTCCACCGAATACCCCTCCTTGCACTGTGCGTCGGACGCGGATCCGGACGCCTGCTTGGCGACGAGGTCGGCCTTTCCGGAAACCACGTGCAGGACGTACTGGGCCGAGTCGTCACGTGCCCGTACGTAGACGCCGTCCCCGTCGTCGCCCGCCATCCAGGTCGTTTCCAGGTCGGCGGTGCTTCCCGTCACCCCGGCGACCTGAGGGGGGACGGCGAGGTGTTCGCTCGATCCGTCCCGGCGCACGGCGACCACGTCACCAAGTCGCCCTCCGGAGCCGTCCGCCGAGGTCCGGACGTAGACCGTGCCGGATCGGTTCACGGCGCTTCCCTGGGCGATGCCGCGTCCCGCCGCGTCACCCTTGCCGTCAGGCGCCTGGTAGAGACGGGTCAGTTTCCCTGCGGCAAGCTGCCAGACGACGTCGCCGTCCGCGAACAGGAGGGTGCCGTCGGGCCGCCTTCCGAAGGGTTCGACCGGGCTGTCGGACAGGTGGAAGTCCTTGGCCGACGCGGCGGCCGGGACCGGCTGCCCGAGCTTCCGGGGCTCGCCCGGCAGGCCCGCGAGTACGGTCCGCGGCTGCCCGGACGCCGACACGTTCACCAGCTGACCGCGGACGCCGACCACGAAGGAGTTTGGCGACAGGACCACCAGACCGCTCGTACCGTGCACTTCGTTGTCCAGGATTCCCCGGGCCTTGTGGTCCTCCTCGATCACGGCCAACGACGCACTCAGTCCGTAGACCTTCCCGTCGGGACCGACCGCGAGGCCGTCGGGGTCGCCATTGAAGGCGAGCCAGGCGGGGCCCGAGCTCCCGCCGTTGTCGTCGCCGGTGCGCAGCAGAACCTCGGCCTGCCCCTTGGCCGGCTCCTTCCATTGGTCGTCACCGCCGCCCCCGCAGCCCCCCAGGCAAAGGAGGACGACCGAGGCCGCTCCGGCCGCCGGCCACCACCTGCCGCGTCGCATCACGGATGAACCTCCTTCACACGCCCCGTCACTCGGGCGGCCTGCCATTTCGGACATGTCAGCCGACCCCGCGGCTGAACGCGTCCCGCATGTCGTCGTCGAAGTTGTCGAGGCGGCCGTGATTGTCGCTCTTCGTCTTCACCCACCACTGGTTGAAGGCGGCCCGGTCGGCATCGTTGCGGATCACGATGTTGCCGTTCGCCCACTCCGGGTGGCCTGCGGGAGCCTTGATGTCGCCCGCTCTGACGAGCCCCTGCATCAGCGGGATCTGCATAGAAGTCGAGTCGCTGAACTTGATGTCCTTGTAGTTGCTCTCCACCTGGTTCGCCTCGCCGGAGGGGAACTGCGCGCCGCCGTAGGGGATTCCGGCCCAGATCGCGGCCTGGACCCACTTGGATCCCAGCTCGACGAGCTTCGGCCCGGCTGGCAGGGGAACGGCGGCCGCGGCGCTGGAGACGATGTTGAACCACATCAGTTGCTTGGCGTGCTCGGCATCCCGCAGAGCCGCTTCGTCCATGTTGACGTCGTGGCCCGCGACCGAGACCTCGCCGCGCAGTTCCGCCAGGTTCTTGAGGTACGTGCCCTCGTCGCCGGTGATGCCGTGCTGGGAGGTGAGACTGATCTGGGCGTCGATGGCCTGGATCACATTGCCCGCCTCGTCATGGTTCTTCATGACTTCGCTGAGGAAGGCCAGGGCCGGCGCGCGGCCCACGGTGATCGTGCCGTCGTCGTTGGCCGACGCGTCCTTCTGCGAGATGCCCGTCGAGGTGGCGAAGTCCGGTGTGTAGGACTGGAAAATGGAGGACAGCGCCTTCGACACAGCAGGGTCGTCGGGGTACTGCTCCTTCTCGAAGTCGCTCTTCTTCTTGTCGGAGTCGAACTTCGCCGCGCCCACGTTGATGATGTTCGCCGCCGCCTCGGCGGACTCCACGGGGTGGTGCAGACGGTCGCCGGTGGCGGCGCGCAGCACGGCGCTGGGCCACGTGTAGTCGTTGGCCGCGAGTCCCGGGGTGGCCCAGTGGTCATTGACGAGTTCCTGCGTGTGCCGCACGCCGTCGGGGCCGGTGAGAAGGCCGCGCGACGCGTCCGCGTTCTCGCTGACACGCTGCATCAGTGCCAGCGAGGGGTCGTTGGCGTCGATGGCCGTGACCCGCTTCTGGGCGTCGTCGATGCCCTCGCTCACGTAGGAATGCGTCAGACCGAGCGATCCATACCAGGCGTTGTCGGGGTCCACGAATGCGGGACCGACGTACGAGTAGCCCACGACCTGACCCTTGGTATAGGTGGGGCGCATCGGGTGGGCCTTGCGCCAGTCGAGCATCGCGCCGCCGACCGCGGTCAGTGCCTTCGTGTCCCACTTGCCGCCGCTCGGCCCGTACTTGAAGAGCGCGCCGACGGACCACATGTCGTCGTTCGGCGGGTTGGTGAGTGCCTTCACATAGTCCGGATTCGGCGGGATCTTGCCCGCCGACTGGAGGGTGAGGATGCGGTTGACCGCTGTGGCGTACTGGCTGACGACGTTCTGCGAGTCCTTGCTGAGGACGTCGTCATTGTGGGTGCCGTCCTCCTCGTGCAGGGCGCGGGGGACGCGGGCCGCGTCGACGATGCCGCCCGCGTTGGCGAAGGCGGCCAGGTAGATGGGGTCGTCCTGGTGGTCGGCGAGGGAGCGGGAGATGGCCTCGATGTCGTCGCGGGAGCCCGCACTCTTGGGGTCGTCCAGTGCCTTCTTGAGCGTGGCGGCCTCCTGCGCGGCCTCCCTGGCGCTCTGCGCGTTGACGTCCGTCATGTCCCACGGGATGTTGATGATGTTCCCGTCCGGGGTGCACATTCCGGTGGCGTCGCCGGCCTTCTCCAGATTGCGGGCGAGATCGGCGCGCTTGGACATGCTGCGGGCATCGTCGCCCACCGCCTGCGTCTGCTGGGCCAGCAGGGAAAGGTCGAGGCCGCCCTGCCAGGACGTGAAGTTCTTCCGGATCAATGCGCCGTGCTTTGCCAGGGCACCCTCCAAGTCCTGGAGGCGGTCCGCGAGTTTGCGTACGCGCACCGGGTCGACGCCGACCTAATCCCCCATGAGGGCAATGCCTTTCAGTTGCATGCGCCACGACGGCACAGCGGTCCGGAGGCCGGCAGCCGGGACGATTTCCAGAGCCTTGCCGATCCGCGGCGGCCCGGTGTCCCCACGCCCAGACAACGGCGTCCTACTTTACGACGTGAGCAGTTCGGTTCCGCTTTCTTGGGCAAACGAGGACCCACCTTTGACCATGCCCCAACTGCGCCGCCCGTAAAGTCCGGAAATCCCGTCGCCTGTCAGCGATTGGGGGCTTGGATTTCCTGGTTCGTGACGCCCTGGGGGTGCCGTACGCGGTCATCCGGCAGAGCGTGAGCGTCAGGGTTGCCGGTGCCGGTCGAGGAGGCGGGGTCCTGGTGGCGTCGCATGCCGCGTACGCTGCGGAGTTTCTGTAGGTGAGCCGGGCGAGGATCTCGGGGGTGACAACGCTCTTTACGGGGGCGTCTTCCCGCTCGTCAAAACAAAGGGCAATTCGTTGCAGGCTTGCGCCTTCGGTGTCAGTCGGCGATCGGGTCTCGGACTGCAACGTAAAAGGCCCCTACGTCGGCCTTGTTCAAGGTGCAGTTCTCGTATTCGCCGTCTTGGTAGCCCTTTCGGTACTTCCCTACGGCCGAATTCGCCTAGCTGGGCCGCCTTGAATTCCGTGCCTCCACGCGCTGCGGCCAGTCGCTGAGCTTGTCGCACGCCCGCCCTCGGGAACCGTCGAGGGAGGCACGTCGTTCGTCCTCTTCCTGTGGCTCCTACGCGTACGGATTCGGGGCGCTGGTCACCCGCGCCAGGGCGGTGAGGAAGCTCACGCGGTCATGGGTGGCGATGCTGAGCGGCTCGCCCTGGCGGGTACGGATCACCACGCTGTCCATGCCCATGGGGACGGACCAGCCGCCGCCCACCAGCCGTGGCGCACCGCGGTCGGCGGCGCGGAAGCCCGGGACCGGTGCGTCGATGTTTCCGAGGGAGGCCGCGTAGCGCTGCGCGGGGCTCAGCGACTGGAGTTGGAGCGCTTCCTGTACGGAGGAGGGATCCAGGGTGGCGAGCGGGATGCGCTCGCGGCCGACGCGCAGGGTGCCCGGCCCCGGGTCGATGGAGATCCGGTGGTAGACGGCCTTCGAGATCGGCACGGCCAGACAGGGCAGCAGGATCAGCAGGAACACCGCCGAGACGATGAGCCAGGGGCCGGTGTCCTCGGGAACGGAGTCGAACCCCATGTAGGCCACCCCGGCCAGGTAGACGCAGACGCAGATGGCCGACCAGGTCTTGGGGAGCTTCTCGACGTACAAACCAGTTCTCTCCGGCGTCGGGCTTGTCCGTGGCAACAGCCGTCGACGGCACTTCCGGGGCCGGCCCGCCCGGCCCCGCACCTGACAAGCGTGAACTTGAGTGAATCGAAGCTATCTGCGAGGCACTTGGCTTCGCCACTGATGATTTCCGACCATTTGCAGACGAACCGGGCTGATCGTGGCAGGACTGTTGCCGACCGTCCGGTCATGCGGGTGAGGGTCCTCCTCACCCCGCTCGTCGTGCGGTCAGCGGTTGACCGCCTGGATTTCCTGGACGAGGACCTGCTGGTCCTGGCCGAAGGTGCCGTCGGGGAGATCGCTGCCGGGGGTTCCGGTTCCGGTCCAGTGGATCTTCCAGGTGAGGGTGGCTTTGAGGTTGTAGGGGGTGCCGTTCGTGGCGCGCAGGTATGTCACGCCGCAGGGCGGGGTCTTGTCTGCGCTGCCGGCTTCGTAGGGGGTGCCGATGGAGCCGTCGGCGTTGATGGGGCATTCGCCGGAGGCGGGGAAGAGGGTGGCGTCGCCGGTGCCGGGTTCGAGTTTGAGGGAGAGAGGGGTGGCGGTCGTGGTGGCCGAGATGTTGAGTGCTGGGACGGAGGCGGTGACCGAGACCGGGTGGAAGTCGGCCTTGTCCAGCCAGGCCCAGGTCGGCAGGTTCACCTTGGTGCTGCCGTCGGGCTTCAGGGTCACGTGTGTGGTCGGCACGCGGATCGCGGCGTACGCCAGCTTGGCGAGTACCTCGGGGGTGATGGCCTCGGGAATGTCGGCGGGCGGGGGTGCGCCCTTGTCGACCCAGAAGTAGGGCTTGGTGCAGGCGTCCCAGCCGGGCCGATAGCTCGGGTCCGTGTAGGAGTCCCACCAGTAGCCCTTGTCGGCCTTGTCCAGGTTGAAGTTGGTGTAGGGCTTTCCGTTGACGTATCTGTCGCGTTGTTCGTTGTCCCACTGGGAACCGGTTGAATCGGCGCTCCAGATCGGCTCGACATGCGCTTTGAACTGCTCTGCGGTGTACGTGGGCACGTACCAGCAGGCGGGCGGCGTCCAGTTGCCGACGGCGGTGACGGGGCCGACGGAGGTGCCGGTGCCGTTCTTGGAGCGGTCGTAGAACACGCCGCCTGCGGTGGCGGAGATGGTGCCGTCGGACGTGGAGTTGCCACTGGAACCGATCCCGCCGCCAGGCGGAGGGGTCTTGTCCGCGTAGGCCGTGGCCGGTATGAGCAGCCAGGCCGCACTCACCAGAGACGTCACGGCCACGGCGCGCGCGGCGCTGCTTACGGCTGGCACGTTTCGGCGCCCCGGGTCGACTTGATGGAGGTCACTTCCCAGACTCCCTTGTCATTCTTGGTGACTTGGACGCCGTACGCGACATAACTGTTCTTGGTGGCAGGCGTCTTCTTGACCTCACCTGTCTTGACGACCTTGCTGAACGCCTTGCTCTCGTCCCCGCAGTAGCTGAGCGAGGCGGACTTCGCGGAGTGGACCGTTACGGCGCGGTTGTAGTAGCGAGTCGACCCGGTGACGGTCCACCCGGCGTCGCTGAACTCCTTGACCCACTTGTTGGCGGCGACCGCGCCCTCGCCCTCGGTGTAGTACTCCAGCGCGGGCAGACGGGGGTTCCCGGCCGTGATGGCGGCGTCGAGGGCGCGTACGAACTCCGCGTTGTCGGAGAGGACGGCGTCCTTCACCGGGTCGCCGGCCGAAACGGGGTCGAACGAGTCCGTCACGTCCGCCGGAAGCTCGATCTTCGGCCGGTCCGCCGACGGCGCCGACGCCGAGGCCGACGCGCTCGGGGTCGTCGACGAGCCGCCGCCCTGGTCGGCCCCGGCGACCTTGTCCGAGTTCTGGGGCTTGGCGTCGTTGCTACTGCACGCGGTCAGCACGAGCGCGGCCGTCGCGGCGATTGCGGCTGCGGCCGGCGGCAGGATGCGGCGGTTCACGGATGCTCCCGGTGGGACAGGTGTGGTCGCGAGTCAGTGGAAGTTATCGGGGGTGGGCCGGTTTCGCTAGGGCAAAGTCCGCGACAGGACGGGGCATAGCGGACTCATCGGTATGCAACCGTGAGGTGCGCTCGCGCGATCTCCCCTTCCGGAAGGCTTCGTTCGCCTCGGATTCCAGTGTCCTGTGTGGGGTCCCGTTCCAAATGAGTACGGGTACTCAGGACGGGCTGGGGGGTGGTGGTGATGATGGTGGTGCGAGGCCGGGCCGTGGGGCGGGGAGCCGTCGCCCGGGCCGGTGTTGCCGGGTTCGGCCCGAGGGGCGGTCCGTGAGCGTGCCGGTCCTGTGGAGTTCCTCGGGGCGGAGCGCTGGCGATGGCCGGATATGTCCGGCTGTCCGTTTCGGCCGGACTCGTCCGGCCCGTGCTCGGGAGCCGAACTCGCGCCCCGTGCGCGGTCGTCCGCGTCCGCATGGTGGACTCGCGGCCGTGGATTGCACAGTGATAACGGGACACGGTGAAGGCGGTCGGAAACGGTGCCTTTGTATGTGGTTTGTGTGGAGTTTGTGCCGGTGCTGACGGGGCGGGTGGTGTTCGCGATCTTTAACTCGTCTTGAGGTGCTTATGTGCTGCTGCTACGGTCGGATCACATGATCTGACAGTGTTCCGACGGCCTCGCGGAAGGCCTCTGGCAGGCCACGACTGGCGAATCGAGTGCAAGTCGCGGCGGCTCGAAGTGACTTGATTCAGGTGTGCGCCGGCTTTGGTTCGGCTTTGTACAACCAGGCGCTGTCGCAAAAGAATTACCACGGGGAGAAGCGACGTGAAGGTCCAGGAGCGCGGCGGGGCGGGGACCCACCGGGGCTCGGTGCCCGGGCAGCCAGTCGGTGAACGGCTTCCGGCGCCGCCCCGGGAGCGCAAGCCGGCCCTCGCGGCCCTCGCCGTACTGCTCATCCTGATCGGCGCCCTCGGGGCGACCGTGCTCGTGCTGAGGGCGGGCGACCGGGTCGAGGTCTACAAGCTCCGGAACGATGTGGCCGCCGGGCACGCCGTCCAGGACGGGGACCTCACCACCGTGATGGTGGCCGCGGACGACGGCACCCACTACATCCACCCCGGCGAGCGGGAAGCGCTGCGCAAGCTGCGCGCCAAGTCCAACCTGTACTCGGGCTCCATCCTCGTCGGCGAGATGTTCGCGGAGGACGGGGGCCTCCAGGCCGGCAAGGCCGCCGTGGGCGTCTCGCTCAAGGAAGGGCAGTACCCCACCAACCTCAAGGACGGCGAGACGGTCGCCGTCTACCGGGTCGGGTCCAGCGCCGGCGGCAGCAGCAGCACCGGCAAGGGGAGCGGGTCCAGCGGGAGCGGCAACTCCGGTTCCACGGGCGGGAGTTCACCCCTCGTGCAGCATGCCGTCGTCAGCGACACCGGCACCCAGGACAAGTCCTTCGGCAGCGGCAACCTCGCCGTCACCCTCACGGTCAGCACCGCCGAGGCGGCCGCCCTCACCCAGGCCGCGTCCGCCGGCGAAGTCGCCGTGGTGCGGGTCGCGCCGGGCAACGGCTGAGTCGCGCGGCGACCCGGCGACGTAGAAGAGACAGAAGACCCAGAAGACATGGCGCTCATCGCACTCGCCTCCGACAAGGGTTCCCCCGGTGTCACCACCGCGGCCCTCGCCCTGGCCGCCGTATGGCCCCGTCGCGCGCTGCTCGCCGAGACGGATCCGGCCGGCGGGGACCTGGTGTACCGCTGCACGGCCACCAACGGCGGGGCCCTCAACCCGAACACCGGGCTGCTCTCGCTGGCCGCGGCCGCCCGCCGCGGTCTGGCCGCCGACCAGCTCTGGGACCACGCCCAGCCGATGGCCGGCGGGCTCGAACTGCTCGTGGGCCTCGGCGCCGCCGAGCAGGCCGCCGGTCTCGCCGGCAGCTGGCCGACGCTCGGCCGGGCCTTCGCCTCGCTCGGCGAGTCCCCGCACGCCCCGGCCGACGTGATCGCCGACATCGGCCGGATCAGCGGCGGATCGCCCGCCCTCGACCTGCTGCCGCACGCGGCCCTCGCCCTGCTCGTCTCGCGCACCGAACCCGAACACCTCGCCCGGGTACGGGACCGGGCCGCGACGCTCACCGCGCAGCTCCACGGCGCCCCGCGCGGCAACGCGCTCGCCACCCCCTTCATCGGCGTGATCCTGGTCGCCGAGGCCGGCGCGTCCGTCAAGCTCTCCCACCAGGTCAACGACATGCTCGTGGCCGGGCAGACCGGCGCCCGCGTCGTCGGCACCCTCGCGCACGACCCCTCGGGCGCGGCCCTGCTCTCCGGGCGCGGCCGTGGCCGGCTCGACAAGTCGCTGCTCATCCGCAGCGCCCGCAAGGTCTCGGGGGACCTGTACCAGCAGTTCGGCGCCGCGTGGGCCGGAGCCGGGGTCGGCCGATGAGCGCGGTGGACCACGCGCTGGTCAAGCGGTTCCGCCAGGAGGCCGGTGACCGGATCGCCGAGCAGCGGCGCGTCGACCAGGCGCGCGGCGTGGCGGCGATGTCGGGCGAGGACGAGCGCCAGTACGCGCGTGCCGTCATCGCCCAGATACTGGAGGAGTACGCCCGTACGGAGATCAACTCCGGGCGTACTCCGCTCGACGCGGAGACCGAGGAGCAGTACGCGGCCGCCGTGCACGCGGCACTCTTCGGCGTCGGCCGGCTCCAGCCGCTGCTCGACGACCCCGAGGTCGAGAACATCGACATCAACGGCTGCGACCAGGTCTTCGTCGGGTACGCGGACGGCCGCGAGGTCCGGGCCGATCCGGTCGCCGAGACCGACGAGGAGCTCATCGAGCTCATCCAGGTGCTCGGCGCGTACTCCGGACTCTCCTCGCGTCCCTTCGACTCCGCCAACCCGCAGCTCGACCTGCGGCTGCCGGACGGCTCGCGTCTTTCGGCCGTCATGGAGGTCGCCCGGCGGCCCGCGCTGTCCATCCGCCGGGCCCGCATGGGCAAGGTCTTCATGGCCGACCTGGTCGGAAACGGCACCGTCACACCGGAGTTGGCGCACTTCCTCGCCTGCGCGGTCCGGGCCCGCAAGAACATCATGATCGCGGGCGCGACCAACGCCGGAAAGACCACGCTGCTGCGGGCGCTCGCCAACGAGATCCCGATCCAGGAGCGCCTGATCACGGTCGAGCGGGCCCTGGAGCTCGGACTCGACCAGTTCCCCGAACTCCACCCCAACGTCGTGGCGTTCGAGGAGCGGCTGCCCAACTCCGAGGGCCTCGGCATGATCCCGATGGCGGACCTGGTGCGGCGGTCGCTGCGCATGAACCCGTCACGGGTCATCGTCGGCGAGGTGCTCGGCGACGAGATCGTCACCATGCTCAACGCGATGTCGCAGGGCAACGACGGCTCGCTCTCCACGATCCACGCCAACAGCTCGGCCGAGGTCTTCAACCGCATCTCGACGTACGCCCTCCAGGCGACCGAGCGGCTGCCCATCGAGGCCAGCCAGATGCTGATCGCGGGCGCCGTCAACTTCGTCGTCTTCGTGGAACGGCGCAACAACTACGAGAGCGGCGGCCGGCTGCAGCGCATGGTCACCTCGGTCCGCGAGGTGAACGGCTGCGACGGGCGCGTCCTGTCCAGCGAGGTCTTCGCCGAGACGCCGGACGGGCGGGTCGTTCCGCACGCCCCCGTCTCGTGCATCGAGGAACTCGCCGTGCACGGCTACCGGCCCTCCGGGGCCTGGGGGTGAGCGGGGCCGTATGAACAGCATTCCCTCCATGGGCGGTCTCTTCGAGGCCCAGACCCTGTACGCGCTCGCGGCGGGCCTCGCGGTCGGCGGCGGGCTCGCCCTCCTGATCGTGGCGATCCGTGGCGTGCAGGCCAAGCCGGCCGGCCGCGACAGGCGGAGCGAACGCGCCGGCGAGCTGCTGCAGTTCGTGGGCATGCGGGGCTCGATCGCGGTCGGCGTGGGCCTGCTCGTGCTGCTGCTCACCCGGTGGACGGTGGCCGGCATCGCCACCGGCCTGCTCGTCTTCTTCTGGGACAAGCTCTTCGGCGGCGCCGCGCAGGAGAAGGCCGCGATGAAGCGGGTCGAGGCGCTCGCCGCCTGGACCGAGTCGCTGCGCGACACCATCGCCGGCGCGGTGGGCCTCGAACAGGCCATCCCCGCCTCGGCGCGCGCCGCCGCCCCCGCCCTTCGCCCCCATCTCGACGCGCTCGTCGACCGGTTGCGGGCCCGTACGCCGCTGCCCGACGCCCTTCAGCTGCTCGCCGACGAGATCGACGACGCCTCCGCCGACATCATCGTCGCGGCGCTGATCCTCAACGCCCGGCTGCGCGGCCCGGGGCTGCGCCAGGTGCTCGGGGCGCTCGCCAAGTCGGCCCGCGAGGAGATCGACATGCGCCACCGCGTGATGGCCCAGCGCTCCTCGACCCGGCGCAGCGTGCAGATCGTGGTCGGCGTCTCGATCGCGTTCGTGCTCGGCCTCGCCGTCTTCAACCGCGACTTCGTGAAGCCGTACAACTCCACGGTCGGCCAGCTCGTACTGGCGGGCGTGTGCGGCCTGTTCGCGCTCGGCTTCTGGTGGCTGCGCAAGCTCTCCGTGATCGAGACCCCGGACCGCTTCCTGGTCCGGCACGAGCCCGACACCCGCTTCGTGCGCCCGGACGCCGCCGGGGGAGCCCCCGGGAACCGGGACGCGGGCGGACAGCGTCCTGTTACCGCTGGGGAGGGAGTGCGGTGACCGACACCATCACCGGACCGGTGCTCATCGGCGCGGTCCTCGGCCTCGGCGTCTACGTCCTGATCAGGGCGCTGACGCGGACCAGGCGTTCGGCGGTGTCGCAGGTCGCGCGGATCGACGCGATGCGCTCGGCCGGCGGCGTCTACACCCCGCAGGCCGACACGCAGGGCTCCGGCCGGCTCGCGGGGCTGCGCTCCGGGATCGGCGCGCGGGTCGCCGAGCTGTACCTGAAGCAGGGCTGGGAGCAGCGCTCGATCCGCGCCGACCTCGCCGTCCTGGAGCGGGGCTGGGAACGGTTCCTGGCGACCAAGGTGCTGCTCGGCATCGCGGGCCTCGTCTTCGGCCCGCTGCTCTTCGTGATCGTCGTGACGCTCGGCTTCGGCAGCAGCCCGATCATCCCGGTCTGGCTGGCGCTGCTCTGCGGGGCGGTCTTCTTCTTCCTGCCCGACCTCGAAATCCGCCGGGACGCCGCGGACAAGCGCCGCGACCTGCGGCGGGTCATCGGGGCGTACCTCGACCTGGTGGCCATGAACCTGGCCGGCGGCCGAGGACTGCCCGAGGCGCTGATGGCGGCCGCCGAGGTCAGCGACGGCTGGGCGCTGCGCAGACTGCGCAACACCCTCGCCGACGCCCGGATCACCGGCACCAGCCAGTGGCTGGCGCTGGGCCGGCTCGGCGAGGAACTCGGCGTCGAGGAGCTGAAGGACCTGTCCTCCTCGCTCGCCCTGGTCGCGGACGACGGAGCGAAGGTACGCGAGTCCCTCGCGTCCCGGGCCGAAACGATGCGGCACCGCGAGATGGCCGAGATCGAGGGTGCGGCGGGTGAGAAGTCCCAGTCGATGCTCGTCGCCCAGCTCCTGCTCTGCGCGGGCTTCCTGGTCTTCCTGATCTTCCCCGCCGCGGTGCGCGTCTTCCAGGTCTGAGCGCGCACCCCCACTTCTGTCGAGAGGAAACCAACACACCATGAACCGCCCGCAGTTCCCGAAGGTCAGCCACCCGGCCGTCGACTTCCTGGTCACCTTCCTGAAGGGCCGGGTCCAGCGCGCCCGCTCCGGCGAGCTCGACCGGGGCGCGTCCGCCGTCGAGTGGGTCATCATCTCCGCGGTCGTCGTGGCGATCGTCGGCGTGGTCGCCGCCGTCATCAACTCGGCCCTCAAGGGCGGCGCCACCAAGGTCGGCGACTGCATCAAGGGCGCGAGCGCCGACAAGACCTGCTGAGCGCCGCTCCCTTGCGCGACAGACTCCGGGCCCTGGTACGCCGCCGGGTGGAGGCAGCCTCCGCCCGCGGCGACTCCGGCATGACCGCGATCGAGTTCGTGCTGCTCACCCCGGTGCTGTTCTTCATGATCTTCGCGACCGTGCAGTTCGGCCTGTACTTCTTCGCCGACCACGTGGCGCAGGCCGCCGCCCAGGCAGGTGCCCGCAAGGCGCGGGCCATGGCCGACGAGCAGCCCGGCACATGGCGCGGCGAGGCCCGCGACCAGGCGTCCAGCTACATCGCACAGCTCGGCCCGAAGCTCGTCCTCGCCCCCGATGTCCAGGCGGTCCAGCCGGAGCGGAACACGGTGGGCGTGGAGATCGAGGCCAAGGTGCCGACGGTCTTCCCGGGACTGCACCTGACCGTGCACGCGCGCTCGCAGGGGCCGGTCGAACGATTCGTACGCGAGGGGGCGAACTGATGGGCGGCGGGCAGCGGGTACGCACCCTGGCGCCGGTGCGCGGCATGGCTTCGGCACGCAGCCTGGCGGCCGGGCTCCGCCATGCCCTGCACCGCAGGGCCGCGGCCGCCGCCGACGACCGGGGGCTCTCCACCATCGAGGTGGTCATCCTCGCCCCGGTGATGATCCTGTTCATCCTGGTCCTGGTGGCGTTCGGCCAACTCGTCGACGGGCGCGGCGCGGTGGACGGCGCGGCGCGGGACGCGGCCCGGGCCGGCTCCATCCAGAAGGACCTGGGCACCGCCCTGTCCGAGGCGAAGGCGGCCGCGCAGGCCGACCTCGCGGACGTCTGCTCGGGCCCGGTGACCGTACGGCAGACCAGCGCGGGCTGGACGAACGCGGAGTTCTTCACGGTCGAGGTCAGCTGCCGCATCCGGGGCCTCGCGATGCTGGGCCTCGACATCCCCACCACCCTGACCGGCACCTCGACCTCACCGCTCGACCCGTTCAAGAGGAAGACCGCATGAGCGCGCCACGGCACCCGGCCGCGCCCCGGTCCCCGCGCGCCTGGCTCCGGGCGCGGCGGGCCCGCCTCGACGACCGGGGCTCCGGCGCGGCGGCGGTCATCATCTTCGCGCTGCTCTTCCTCGGCCTCGCGGCGTTCGTCATCGACGGCGGCCTGTCCATCTCCAAGCGGGAGCGCGCGGCGGACATCGCCGAACAGGCCGCGCGCTACGCGGCGCAGGACATCGACAAGGAAGCCCTGTACGACGGCTCCGGGGCGGGGGCGCCCATCCGCTACGAGAACTGCGGCGCCCGCGTGAAGGCCTTCGCCCGGGCGTCCGGCCTCTCCGGCCCGGACATCGCGGCGTCCCACTGCGTGGGGGGCGACGCCCAACAGGTCGAGGTCGAGATCCAGTTGACGTACAAGCCCGTGTTCACCGGGTTCTTCTACGGCGGGGAGGTCGTGGTGCACGGCCGGTCCGTGGCGAAGAACGAGGTGGGCTGAGGTGACTCTCTTTTCTCTCACGGAGGTAGGACCCCCCGATGCGTAACCACAAGGCCACGACGGCCGCGGCTGCTCTGGCGGCCGCGGGCGCGCTTCTGCTCACCGGGTGCGGTGGGGGCTCGAAGGGGGGCGACTCCAAGGTCGCGGGGGCGGACACGGCGTCGTCCGGGGCCGCGAAGCCGTCCGCTTCCGCCTCGGCCCCGGCGGATGCCGCGAACCGGCCGAAGGTGGCGTTGCCGGAGGGGGAGACGCTGACTTTCGACCCGGAGACGACCGGCGACCCCGTCAAGGACGCGGTACTCAAGGACAACGCGGAGTATGTACGCGCCGTCGACGAAGCGATAGCCGACCAGGACGGCAAGGCGACCAAGGTGGCGTTCTACGCCAAGGACGACGCCTTGGTGGGGGCCTTGCAGTGGATCGCCGCGGTCACCAAACAGGACGTTTCCATCACCGGGACGATCCGCTACTTCGATCGGCAGGTCTCGGTCCGGCAGGACGGCGCGGCGACGCTCACGTACTGCGGTGACGAGACCAAGGGGTTCACCAAGGACCGCAAGACGGGCAAGGTCAACGTCACACCGGCCAACAGCGACTCGTACATCTCGTACGCCTTGGTGCTGCGCAAGAACGACAAGGGCGTATGGCAGGCCACCAAACTGACTTCGTTGCGGGGGGACAAGAAGTGCCAGCGGTGAGGAACTGGAAGAGCGTCACGGTCACAGTCGCCCTTGGAGCGGCGGTAGCGCTACACGCCGTCCCGGCTCAGGCGACGGTCTCGGTGCCGGGGTCCAACGGCCAGGGTGCCGCGAACGCTGCGACGAACGGCAAGCAGGTGACCGTAGGGGTCTCCAAGGTGCGCTACTCCGGTGACACGAAGCGCAGGGGTGCGCAGTCGACCGGTGACCTGAAGTCGGTCGACGGCAACTGGACTCCGCCTGCCTGCTGGTACGAGCCCACGTACTCGCCGAAGGAAATGGAGGCCATGGTCAAGGACTGGCGGGCCATCAAGATCTTCGGTATCGGCGACCTCATAGGCAACCTGTACGACCTCAAGTACAAGAGCGGAGACCCGAAGGAGGGCGGGTACAAGGACTACAACCTGGACAAGGAAGGCAAGGGGATGTTCTGGGCGGCGGTCAAGAACCCCGACCGCGAGGACGACCCCGAGGCGAACCTGTGCGACAAGCCGCCCTTCTGGGTGGACAACGGCCAGCTCCCGAAGGAGCCCATGGCCGTGAGCCCGAGGGTGCTCGGCGAGGCTGCGGCGGGCACGGTCGATCTGACACCTACCGAAATCGCCATGGCGCCGAGCACTACCTCGACCGTGAACCTGCCGACATGGGTCTGGACGCCCAGCAAGGGCTTCAAGCAAAAGCACGCCTACGCCTCCGTCGCCGGGATCACCGCTACTGCGACAGCCACGCCCGTTGCCCTGCACCTCGACCCCGGAACCTCGGATGCCACGCTGTTCCCGGCCTCAGGGACCTGCCCGATCAATGCCGACGGCAGTATCGGCAATGAATTCGTGGCCGGAATGGCCGGGCGAACGCCCTCGTGCGGCGTCACGTATCAGCGGGCCGGAACGTACGGGCTGAAGGCCAGCGTTACGTGGAAGATCAGCTGGACGGCGACGCCAGGCGGGGGCGACGACCTGCCCGACAGCATCTTCACCACCCCGCCCCAGAACGTCACCGTCCAAGAGATCCAGTCCATCAACCGCTAGCCGAACAAGGGGGGTTGGGGCATCCGGCCCCAACCCCCACCCCCGGCCCGCGCCCCCGATCCGCGTCCATCCCCGAGCCCCAGGAAAGCCCCCATGCCACGCACCCCCTCCCGCGCGACGGGTCCGGCAAGTCGGACGCCGCGGCCGTTGCCGCGGCGTCGTACGCCCGGCGACTTCGCCAAGGCGTTCCTCGCGTTCGTCGCGCTGCTCGGGCTCGTGGTGGGGGTGCCCGCGGCGCTCGCCTCGTTCGCGGGGTGGCCGCTGCCGCACCGGATGCCGTCGCTCGACATGGTGCGGCAGCAGATCTCCGTGAACGTGTTCGTGAAGATCCTCACGCTGGTGGTGTGGCTGGCCTGGGCTCAGTTCACCGCCTGTGTGCTGGTGGAGGTCAAGGCCGCCGTGTCCGGCGTCGGGCTGCCCTCGCGGGTGCCCGGGGCCGGGCCCAGCCAGCTGCTCGCGCGTCAGCTGATCGCGGCCGTGCTGCTCATCACCGCCACCGCCGCCAGTTTCGCGCCCGGGCTCGGGCAGCACGGCCCGGGCGTCGAGAACACGCACCGGCCGACCGTCGCGGCCGCCCAGCAACTGCCGGGCCAGCAGCAGGCGTCCACGGTGGCCGAGGCGATGCAGCGGCAGGCGGCGGCGCAGGCGCACCACGCGCTGGAGGAGCAGGGCGGCCCGGCGGCGGAGGCGGGGGCCACCAAGTTCTACCGGATCCAGCCGCCCGAGGGCCGGCACCACGACTCGCTGTGGGAGGTCGCCGAGCGGCACCTCGGGGACGGGCGGCGCTACCACGAGATCTACCAGCTCAACAAGGACCGGGTGCAGCCGGACGGCTCCAAGCTGTCCGAGGCCAGCCTGATCCGGCCCGGCTGGATCATGGAGATGCCGGCCGACGCCCACGGCGGCGACCTGGTCGAGATGGCACGGCAGGCGCCCGAGGCCCCGCCCAAGGTGCGGCAGCAGATCGCCGAGTACGCCAAATCCGGTGACCACGCCCAGCCGGCCCAGCAGGGCGCCGGGGCGCGTCCCGGGGCGGCGGACGCCGGCGCCGTACCGGAGCAGCAGGCTCCGGCCGCGCCCGCGCGGCAGCGGGAGCAGGCTCAGGAGACCGCCACCGCGGCCTCGTCGGAGAGCGGGTTCGGGCTCTCCGAGGCGCTCATCGGGGCCCCGCTGCTCGCCGCCGGCATCCTCGGCGCGCTCGGCCGGCGCCGCCGGATGGCGCTGTGGCAGTCCGCGATGACGGCCGTCGCCGGACGCCGGGGCATGGAGCCGCCGGTGCCCACCGGCGCCGACGCCGACGTCCACGACGCCCTGCTGATCGGCGCCGACCCGCAGGCCGTCCGGTTCCTCGACCAGGCGCTGCGGGGCCTGTCCGCCGCGCTCGACGAGGCGAACCGGCCGCTGCCCGTGGTGTACGCCGCCTGGTTCACGGACACCGATCTGCACCTCCAACTGGCCCAGCCCGCAGGGCAGCCGCCCGCGCCCTGGCAGCAGGGCACGGACGGGAGCCTGTGGCGCCTGGAGCGCGCGGCGGTGCCCGCGGACGCGCGGCCCGACCTCGCCGGGGTGGCGGCCCCCTATCCGGGCCTGGTCAGCCTCGGCACGCTGGACGGCGCGCGCCTCCTGCTCAACCTGGAGGCCGCTCCCGGCCTGGTCTCGCTCAGCGGTCCCGGCGGGGCGCGCGCCGCCGTGCTGTCCTCGGTCGCCGCCGAACTCGCCACCAACGGCTGGTCCGACCGGATGACCGTCACCGTCGTGGGCTTCGGCCGTGAGCTGGGCGCCCTCGCCCCGACCCGGCTGCGCCACCTCGACTCCGTCCAGGTGCTCCTTGAGGACCTCGGCGCGGAGGTCCACCGGCGGCGTTCCGCCCTCGGCGCGGCCGGCCACGACTCCGTCCTCACCGGGCGCACCGGCCCGGCGGAGCACACCCGTTGGGCCCCGCACCTCGTGATGATCGCCGACACCCCGACCGAGGCCGAGGCGGCCGCCCTCGCCGAACTGACCGCAGGAGCGGGCAAGTTGGGCATCGGTTGCCTGATCGGTGTCGACGGCGAGGCCCAACGCCTCGGCGCGTCATGGGACTTGGAGGTCACCGAGGCGGGAGTCCTCACCGCCCCGCTGCTCGGCCTGGAACTCACCGCCCAGCTGCTGCCCGCCGCGGTGCACGACGCGGTCGTACGCCTCTTCGCCTCGGCCGACACGATGTCCGGCCCGGACGGCGACGACCCCACGCCCGCCCCGCACGCCTTCCTGGTGGACATCACCGAACAGGGCCGCCCCGCGGTCTACGCCCGGCTGGTCGGAACGTACGAGATCATCGGCCTCCAGGCGCCCGACGGCGACCGCAGCGCGCTGCTCCACGAGGCGCTCGCCCTGCTGCTCCTGCACCGCGAGGGCGTCCACCCGCTGGTCCTCGCGTCCGCGATGTGGCCGCGCGGGGTGACCGACGAGGTGCGGGACGCGCTGCTCGGCCGGCTCCGGGAGTGGCTGGGTACCGACGAGGACGGCTCGCCCCGGCTGCGTACGGACGCGTCCGGGCGGCTCACCCTCGCCCCGTCGGTCGTCTCCGACCTCGATGTGCTGCGCTCGCTGCACTACGAGGCCACCGAGGGCTCCGGCACCCGCCGCGCCTCGGTGCGCGAGCGGCTGCTCACCGACGCCCTCGGCCTGGTGCGCGGCCCGCTCCTCGCCGACCGTGCCGAGGGCCGGTACGGCTGGCTCGGCCACGAGATCATCGACACCCAACTCCCGCTCCTGGTCGCGGACGTGGCGCTCGCGCTCTGCGCCCACCACCGGGAGCAGGACCGCCCGCAGAAGGCCATCGGGGCGCTGCGCACCGCGCTGGCCAGCTCGCCCTCGGACGAGCGGCTGTGGAACGAGCTGCTGCGGGCCACCCACGACACCGGCGACCGGGACGGGCTGCTCGCGCTGGTCACCGAGCTCGGCACCCGCAGCGGGCCGCGCGGACTGCCCCCGCGCACCGTCGCCCTGCTCGACGAACTGCTGCCGTCCTGGCGCGGTGACGCGGGCCCCGCCGCCGCGTCGGCGAGCTGACGGGCACCCTGGTGCGGTGAACACGACTGTGGTGAACACGGCGCCGACCCTCGCGGCCGCCGCATGGGGCGCGGGCGCGGGGTTCCTGCTGGCCCGCCCCCGCTACCGGCTCTCCGTCGAACCCGGCGAGCCCTGGCGCGCGGAGTGCCCCGCCGGGCATCCGCTCGGCGGGTGGCTGGGGCCCGGCCGGTGCGGGGCCTGCGGCGCGGGGGCGGCCTACGGGCCGCCGACGGGTGCCGTCCTGGTCACCGCGCTCGCCTGTGCCGCGCTCGCCGCCACCACCGGGGCCCACCCGGAACTCGCGGTCTGGCTGCTGCTCGCCCCGTTCGCGGTGCTGCTCTGCCTCGTCGACCTGGCCGTGAAGCGGCTGCCCGACCTGCTCACCCTCCCGCTCGCCGGGGCCGCCGCCGCCCTGCTCGGCCTCGCCGCGCTGCTGCCCGGGCACACCGGGTCCTGGCCCACCGCGCTGCTCGGCGGTCTCGCGCTCGGCGGGGGTTACTTCGTGCTGTTCCTCGTCAACCCGGCCGGCATGGGCTTCGGCGACGTGAAGCTCGCGCTCGGACTCGGCGTCGCGCTCGGCTGGTACGGCTGGCCGGTCCTCATGGCCGGGGCGCTGCTCGGCCTGGTGCTCGGCGCGGTGTACGCGATGGGGCTCGTCGTGTTCCGCCGGGCGAGCCGCAAGACCGCGTTCCCGCTCGGCCCGTTCCTGATCGCCGGTGCCTTCGGGGGGCTGCTGCTCGGCGGGGCCGTTGGGTGAGCCCGGGGCGTCACGGCCCGCGAGCGGCCGGCCGGGGCCGCTGGCGTACGCTGGATCGGTCCGCCCGTAACCCCTAGAAAGGGACACCCCCGGTGACTGAGAAGGCCGCTCTCCAGTCCGTTCTCGACCGTGCCGCTGAGGGTGGGCGGATCACCCCGGAGGAAGCGCTCGACCTGTACCGGTCCGCGCCGCTGCACGCGCTCGGCGCCGCCGCCGACGCGGTGCGCCGCCGCCGGTACGCCGGTACCGAGCACATCGCGACGTACATCATCGAGCGGAACATCAACTACACGAACGTCTGCGTGACGGCGTGCAAGTTCTGCGCGTTCTACGCCGCCCCCAAGGACACCGCCAAGGGCTGGACCCGCGACCTCGACGACATCCTGCGCCGCTGCGCGGAGACCGTCGAGCTCGGCGGCACCCAGATCATGTTCCAGGGCGGTCACCACCCGGACTTCGGCGTCGAGTACTACGAAGAGCACTTCTCGGCGATCAAGAAGGCCTACCCGCAGCTGGTCATCCACTCCCTCGGCGCCTCCGAGGTCGAGCACATGGCCCGCATCTCCAAGGTCACCGTCGAGGAAGCCATCTCGCGGATCCACGCGGCCGGGCTCGACTCGTTCGCCGGGGCCGGTGCCGAGCTGCTGCCCGAGCGGCCGCGCAAGGCGATCGCCCCGCTCAAGGAGTCCGGCGAGCGCTGGCTGGAGATCATGGAGACCGCGCACGGCCTGGGCGTCGAGTCGACCTCCACCATGCTCATGGGCACCGGCGAGACCAACGCCGAGCGCATCGAGCACCTGCGCATGATCCGTGACGTGCAGGACCGTACGGGCGGCTTCCGCGCCTTCATCCCGTACACCTACCAGCCCGAGAACAACCATCTGAAGGGCCGCACGCAGGCGACCCTGTTCGAGTACCTGCGCATGATCGCCATCGCGCGGCTCTTCTTCGACAACGTCGCCCACATCCAGGGCTCCTGGCTCACCACCGGCAAGGAGGTCGGCCAGCTGTCGCTGCACTACGGCGCCGACGACCTCGGCTCGGTGATGCTGGAGGAGAACGTCGTCTCGTCGGCCGGTGCCAAGCACCGCTCCAACCTCATCGAGATGATCGACATGATCCGCAAGGCGGACCGGGTGCCCGCCCAGCGCGCCACCACCTACGAGCACCTCGTCGTGCACGAGGACCCGGCGAACGACCCGGTCGACACCCGCGTCCAGTCGCACATCTCCTCGACCGCGATCGAGGGCGGCACCGCCCACCCGGAGCTCAAGCTCCTCGCCTCCAACTGAGGCCGCGGTCCTGAGGTGTTGACGATCCACGCCGCCGAGCTGCTGCTGCCCGGGGACCGCGCGCCGGTCCCGGGCGGCGCGGTCCTCGTCGACGGCGACCGGATCGCGCGGATCGGGCCGTACGAGGACGTGGCCGCCGCGCACCCAGCCGCCCGGGTCCGCCGCTGGCCCGGCGTGCTCACGCCCGGCCTGCTCAACCGGCACGGCACGGCCCTCCTGGAGCGCACCTACTTCCCGGACGACCCCTTCGAGCTCGACGAGCTCGGCAGCGAGCCGATCACCGGCGCCGCGCTCGCCGCCCTCGCGCCGAACGAGTCCCGCCGGGGCAACAGCGCGCGCCGCTGCACCCAGAAGCTCCTCGCCCACGGCGTGGTGGCGGTGGCGGCCCGGCTCACCACGGGTGCGGTGCGAACTGCCGTGCACCGGGCGGGACTTGAGGTCGTCCCGATGCCCGACGCCGAGGGCCCGGCCGCCCTCGACCCGTTCGCCGACGCCGAGCCCACCGACGCCTTCCGGGCGCCGCTCGCGGTGGACGGCCCCGCCCGCTTCGCCGTCTTCGCCGCACCGGACGCGGGGGCGCTCGCCGCGCGGGGGGCCGGGACGTGCATCGCCACCGTCATCGGCGGGCGACTGCGGCATCGCCGCGCTTAGCTCCGCTCGGGGGGCGTGTCCGCGTGCCGGGTCCGCCGCTTTTCGCGCAGTTCCCCGCGCCCCTAGATGCCTTGGTGCCGGCCAGCACCGGAGCATTTCAGCCCGTCCGGCGATTGAGGACGAGCGCCGTTCAGGCGCGAAAGGGGGTCTGGGGCGGAGCCCCAGGGGCCCGCCCTACCGGGACAGGGCCTTCGCGAAGGCGCCGGGCTGCTGGGCCACACCACTGCAACTCGCCTGGGCCACAGCAGAGTTGACCCCACCCCCGCACGGCTGGTCGCGGTACGTCACCCACATCGAGAGCCGCCCCACCCCCTTGTCCCGGGCGAACTTCCGTACCTTCGCCGCGTCGGCGAGCGTGAACGTCTCGCCCTTCACGTCGTTGACGCCGATCATCGAGGTGACCCCGAGACCCTGCCAGGCCGCGTGGTCCGAGAGCCCCAGGACCTCCTTGAGCTGGCCCTGCGCCGCCGTGGCCGCCCGCACCGCGTAGTCGCCCATGTTCCCGCCGAACGACGTGCCGTAGTTCATGGTCATGACGTTGACGGTCGAGATCCGTACGCCGTGCTCCTCGGCCGACCTGAGCAGCGCCGTCCCCTGGGGCGTGAGCCCCGACGGCATCGCCGCGAGCGTGAACGTCACCTTGAGACCGGCGCGCTGTTTCTGCAGCAGGGCTATCGCCTCGGCGCGCCGGGTGAGCGCGGCCGCGTCGGTGAGCGCCGCGCCCTCGATGTCGAAGTCGCCCTCGGCCGAGCCGACCGCGTCGAGGGCCGAGCCGTAGGCGGCGGCGAGTTGGGCCGGGGTGCGGCAGGTGAGCGCCAGCTCCTTGCCGGCCTGCCCGCCGAAGGACACCCGCACCGAGGCGCCCGACTTCTTCAGCGCGGCCGCCCGGTCCTTGACGTCGCTGTCCACGATCGCGGTGTCGTCGTCCCACACCGCCCGGCAGGTGCTGCCGTGCGCGACGACGAAGGCCAGGTTGTAGACGGCGGGGGAGCCGACGGCGTCGGTCGGCGCGGCGGTGGTGGCGCTGACGTACGGGGAGTACGTGTCCGTCAGCACGCCCGGGGCGGCCGGCGAAGCCGTCGCGGCTGGCCTGTCCGGCGCGTCCGCCGCGTCCGGTGCCGAGGAGCACCCCGCGCACACCAGCGCGGCCAAGGCGCCGGCGCCGGCGACCGGCACCCTCAGGAAACTCCGCATGTCGTGTGCTCCCGCTCTCGTGCTCTCCGCGCCCCCGTGGCACGGAAGGCAGAATGTACGGGGCCCCGCTGGGCCGGTGAGGCCCGGGCGCCCGGCGCCGGGCGGCGTACTGCTTGAATGGGCGGCGTGACCCGCGCATCCCTGGACAAGCAGCCGCACGAAGTCGCCTCGATGTTCGACGACGTCGCGGCACACTACGACCTCACCAACGACGTGCTCTCCCTCGGCCAGGCCCGGCTCTGGCGCAAGGAGGTCGCGAAGGCGGTCGACGCGCGGCCCGCGCAGAAGGTGCTCGACCTCGCGGCCGGCACGGCCACGTCATCGCGGCCCTTCGCCGCGGCCGGGGCGTACACCGTGCCGTGCGACTTCTCGCTCGGGATGCTGAAGGTCGGCAAGGAGCGCCAGCCCCACATGCCGTTCACGGCGGGCGACGCGACGAAGCTGCCGTTCCGCGACGACACGTTCGACGCGGTGACGATCTCCTTCGGGCTGCGCAACGTCCAGGACACGGACGCCGCGCTGCGCGAGATGTACCGGGTCACCAAGCCGGGTGGGCGGGTCGTGATCTGCGAGTTCTCGCAGCCGACGTGGAAGCCGTTCCGGACGGTGTACACGGAGTACCTGATGCGGGCGTTGCCGCCCGTCGCGACGGCCGTGTCGTCGAACCCGGAGGCGTACGTCTACCTCGCGGAGTCCATCCGGGCCTGGCCCGCCCAGGCCCCCCTGGCGGGGAAGCTCCGTCAGGCGGGCTGGTCCAAGGTGGCCTGGCGGAACCTGACGGGCGGGGTCGTCGCGCTGCACCGGGGCTTCAAGGCCTAGCCGGGTCGGCGGGGGCGCCGCCCCCCCACGCCCCCGGTCCGCGCCTCAGTCACCCAGCTCCAGGCGGAAGCACAGCGCGTCCACCCCCAGCCTCTGGTGCGGGTACGTTCTGGACAGCGTCATTCCCAGGCGTTCCGCCACCGCCACCGAACGCGTGTTGTGGGGGTGGACCATCGCCACCACGTGGGGAACCCCCGCGGCGCGCACCCTCGGCAGGGTCGCCCGGGCCGCCGCCGTCGCGTAGCCGCGGCCCCAGTGGCTGCGGGCCAGCCGCCAGCCGATCTCGATCTCGTCCGCCGGGCCCCACTCGTGGGGCCACGGCTGGGCGCCGGTGAAGCCGATGACCTCGTCGTCCTCGTCGAGCATCGTCCAGAGGCAGAAGCCGTGTTCGGCGTCGTGCTTGCGCTGGCGGGCGGTCAGTTCCTCGTAGACGGAGACCTCCGCGGCCCGGCCCCCGTGGAACTCCATCACCTCCGGATCGTCGAACACCCGGTGCCAGGCGTACGCGTCCTCCTCCGTGGGCACGCGCAGCCGTACTGCGGGCAGGGACTTCTCCGGTACCGAGGACTCGGGGGACACAGAGCTCATGGCGTGGGCAACCCTTCGCGATGTCGATCAACAGCCACCCATAGACTGCATGTGTCCTGTGCTTCTCGGCACGCAAATTCGAGTCTTCGGGAGATCCCGCTGTGACCGAGCCGCTCTCCGAACACACCGCGGACGTGATCGTCGTCGGGGCCGGTCCGGCCGGTTCGACGACCGCGTACTACCTGGCCAAGGCCGGACTCGACGTGCTGCTCCTGGAGAAGACCGCGTTCCCGCGCGAGAAGGTGTGCGGTGACGGTCTTACCCCGCGCGCCACCAAGCAGCTGGTCTCGATGGGGATCGACATCTCCGAGGAGGCGGGCTGGCTGCGCAACAAGGGCCTGCGGATCATCGGCGGCGGCGTCCGGCTCCAGCTCGACTGGCCGGACCTCGCCTCGTACCCGGACTACGGACTCGTGCGCAAGCGCGACGACTTCGACGAGCAGCTCGCCCGTCAGGCCCAGAAGGCCGGCGCGCGGCTGTACGAGCGCTGCAACGTCGGCGCCCCGGTCGTCGACGAGCGCACCGGCCGCATCACCGGCGTCAACGCCAAGCTCGGCGAGGAGAAGACCCCGGTCACCTTCCACGCCCCGCTCGTGGTGGCGGCCGACGGCAACTCGACGCGGCTCTCGCTCGCCATGGGCCTGCACCGGCGCGAGGACCGGCCGATGGGCGTGGCCGTGCGGACGTACTTCACCTCGCCCCGGCACGACGACGACTACCTGGAGTCCTGGCTCGAACTGTGGGACCGGCGCGGCCCGCAGGAGCGGCTGCTCCCCGGCTACGGCTGGATCTTCGGCATGGGCGACGGCACGTCCAACGTCGGCCTCGGCATCCTCAACTCCTCGTCCGCCTTCAAGGAGCTGGACTGGCGCGAGATCCTCAAGGCGTGGTGCGCGTCCATGCCCGAGGACTGGGGCTACACCCCCGAGAACATGACGGGCCCGATCCGCGGTGCCGCCCTGCCGATGGCCTTCAACCGCCAGCCGCACTACACCAAGGGCCTGCTGCTCGTCGGTGACGCGGGCGGTCTGGTGAACCCGTTCAACGGTGAGGGCATCGCGTACGCGATGGAATCGGGGCAGATCGCCGCGGACGTCATCGTCCAGGCGCACGCCCGCGCGACCCCCTCGCAGCGCGAACTCGCCCTGCACGCCTACCCGAAGATCCTCAAGGACACCTACGGCGGCTACTACACGCTGGGCCGCGCCTTCGTGAAGCTCATCGGCAACCCGAAGGTCATGAAGATCGCCACCCAGCGCGGGCTCACCCACCCGATGCTGATGAAGTTCACGCTGAAGATGCTGGCCAACCTGACCGACCCGACGGGCGGCGACGCGATGGACCGCATCATCAACGGCCTCTCCAAGGTGGCTCCGAAGGCCTGACCCGGAGCCGCACCGGAGCGCCGTTAGCAGCGGCGCTCCACCTCGTCGGTCCAGCGGACGGGGACCTCTCCGGCGAACCGGGACAGACCGGTGCGCAGTTCGTCCGGGGACAGGCCCCCGTCCTGCCGGCGGGCGATGTATTCGTGCCGCTTGCCGCTGTGCAGCGTCACCCACACCGCGCGATGGTGTTCGTAGCCGCCCGAGGTGCCCTCGTCCCCGAGCTCCCAGATCGCCACGGTGCCGACCTCGATCTCGCGCACCTGAGACCAGGACGCGTCGAAGCGGGTGGCCAGGTGTATGCCGGCCGCGTCCGCGCGGATGACCGGGCGCACCGTTCCGTACACACAGGCCAGGACCAGGAACGCGCCGGCGCCGATGACGAACAGCGCGAAGCCCCAGCCGAAGGCGAGTTTGGCCCAGTCGACCGGGCCGTGCCAGGGGCGGATGCCGGTGAGCATCCACAGGCCGAGCGCGATGAACACGACCCCGATGGCGGCGAACATGCCGAGCCCGTCGGCGTAGACCTCGTACGGCTGCGGTTCCGCGTCACGCACCTGCTCGTCCATGCGCCCACCCCCTGATAGGTGAACTCTGCCCGGGAACGGGCAGAGTTCAACACATTCCGGGCATGCCGAAGGGCCGTTCCTCCCGAGCGGGGGAGCAACGGCCCTTGCGGATGGTGCGGGTACGGCTCAGAAGGCCGCTGTACGGCTCAGAGGACGCGGACGGCGCCCGAGGGGGAGTCGTAGTCCAGAGCGCGCTCGACAACACCGGTGGAGGGGTTCTGCGCGCCGACGAAGTTGCCGCCGCCCACGTAGATCGCCACGTGGTACGCGGAACCCTTGCCGCCCCAGTACAGGATGTCGCCCGGCTGGAGGTTGGAAAGCGAGACGTCGGTGCCCGCGTTCGACTGGTCCTGCGAGACGCGCGGCAGGTCGATGCCGGCCTGGCGGTAGGCGGCCTGCACGAGACCCGAGCAGTCGTACGCGCTGGAGCCGGTGGCGCCCGAGACATAGGCCTTGCCGACCTGGGCAAGCGCGAAGTTCACGATGGCCGCGGCGGAACCCGTGGCGTTGGACGCCTTGAACGAGGTCGTGCCGGTGGACGTGCTGCCGGAGGAGGAGGCGGACTTGAGCGTGGTGCGCTCGGCGGAGCGGGAGGCGCGCTCGGCGGCGTCGGCCTTGGCCTTCGCCTCCGCTTCGGCCTTCGCCTTGGCCTCGGCGGCCTTCTTCTCGGCGTCGTCCTTGGCCTTCTTGGCGTCCTTGGCGGCGCTGGACGCGGCGGCGTCCTGTGCGGCCTGGAGCTGGAGGTCGGCGGCAACTGCCTTGGTGGCCTGCGCGGTGGCGGCGGCGGTGGTCGCGAGGTCGCCCGTCAGCGTGGGCATCTCGATGGTCTCGTTGACCGGCTGAGCGGCGATGGCCGGGGCGGCCGCACCTGCCAGCGCGATGGTGCTGAGTACGCCACCGGCAACTCCGGCCCGGAGCGAGACCTTCGAGGCGCTGCGGCGGGGCTTCCGGTGGCTGGGTATGTGAGCGGTGTGGGACATGGGACAACCGCTATCAGGGGTTCGGGGTTCCCTTCAAGAAACGTGTGCTGCGCCACAGTTGATGCCGGAAGGCCCGAATCCGCTTCTTGCCAGCACTTATTGACGCCGTAACGGACAAACCTGGCATGCGCGATCAGGGCTGTGATCATGGGTTTTCTGTGAAACGCCCGAATTGCCCGGCGCTTACCATCCCCTCACGTCGATGGCCAAGCCCCGTTGATTCCACGACTGTTGATGGGTGACGCAGGTCACAGTGTGGGGAGATCCGGCCGAAGGTAAGGCCGGTGCGGCTCTCGTGAACGCGCGCACGCGTCCACCTCCGGACCCCGAAGTCCCTCCCGCGAGTGAGCGCGGGCCGCTTATCACTGGATGCGCTTTCCTCGCCAATTTGCCTGTAGCGCACATCTCTTGATAACGCCAGACGGCCGCCGACCAGCGGTAACACCTGAAGATGTCACGTCTCGTGATCACTCAGGCGCTTCGCGTATGAAGATCACCGCTCATCCGACTTCATGATCCTTCGTCAGGTGGTGGAGATCACAAAGGCGTTGTCGTACCCCGTGTCGCAGATCACAGACCGGCGGGCATAGGATGCGGGGCAGTCGGGCTTGTGAACTGCCTCACATGTACGCGATCTTCGTGCGGAAATGGGAGGCGGCGAGGTGTTCGCGAGACCCGTGTGCGGTCCAACGGTCAAGGACGACTGGAAGGAGCGAGGAGCGTGAATGCCTACGCGCCCATCCTCGTGCTCGGCGCCCTCGGGGCAGGGTTTGCGATCTTTTCCGTGGTCATGGCCACGCTAATCGGCCCAAAAAGGTACAACCGGGCGAAACTTGAGGCGTACGAGTGCGGCATCGAACCCACTCCCACGCCGGCCGGCGGCGGCCGCTTTCCCATCAAGTACTACCTGACGGCGATGCTCTTCATCGTCTTCGACATCGAGATCGTCTTCCTCTACCCCTGGGCGGTCACGTTCGACGCCCTGGGGCTTTTCGGGCTCGTGGAGATGCTGCTCTTCGTGCTCACCGTCTTCGTCGCCTACGCCTATGTGTGGCGGCGCGGCGGCCTGGAATGGGACTGAGGGGCTGAGGGGCACCTATGGGACTCGAAGAGAAACTGCCTAGCGGCTTCGTACTGACCACTGTTGAGCAGGCCGCGGGCTGGGTGCGCAAGGCGTCCGTCTTCCCCGCCACCTTCGGCCTCGCCTGCTGTGCCATCGAGATGATGACGACGGGTGCGGGCCGCTACGACCTGGCCCGGTTCGGCATGGAGGTCTTCCGCGGCTCCCCGCGCCAGGCCGACCTGATGATCGTGGCCGGGCGGGTCAGCCAGAAGATGGCGCCCGTCCTGCGGCAGGTCTACGACCAGATGCCCAACCCCAAGTGGGTCATTTCCATGGGGGTTTGTGCCTCATCGGGCGGAATGTTTAACAATTACGCAATTGTTCAGGGTGTTGACCACATTGTCCCGGTTGATATCTATCTGCCCGGCTGCCCACCCCGGCCCGAGATGCTGCTCGACGCCATTCTCAAGCTCCACCAGAAGATCCAGGGCGCCAAGCTCGGGGTCAATCAGGAGGAGGCGGCCCGCGAGGCGGAGGAGGCGGCCCTCAAGGCGCTCCCCACCATTGAGATGAAGGGGCTGCTGCGGTGAGCTCTCCCGATACTCCGGACACTCCCGAACAGAGCGGTGTGCCCGCCCCGCGCGAGGACACCGGCGAGGTCATCGGCGTACGCAAGGGCATGTTCGGCGCCAACAACGGCGGTGACACCAGCGGCTACGGCGGTCTGGTGCGGACGGTCGTGCTGCCCGGCGCCACCTCGCGGCCGTACGGCGGCTGGTTCGACGAGGTGGCCGACGAACTCGAAGGCGCCCTGGAGGAGCAGGACCTGCTCCCCGAGAACGCCATCGAGAAGACGGTCGTCGACCGCGGCGAACTCACCTTCCACATCGCGCGCGAGCACCTGCCGCGCGTCGCCCGCACCCTGCGCGACGACCCCGCCCTGCGCTTCGAGCTCTGTACGGGCGTGAGCGGCGTCCACTACCTCGCAGACAAGGGGCGTGAGCTGCACGCCGTCTACCACCTGCGGTCCCTGACCCACGGCCGGCTGATCCGGCTCGAAGTGAGCGCCCCCGACAGCGATCCGCACATCCCCTCGCTCGTCGAGGTCTATCCGACCAACGACTGGCACGAGCGCGAGGCGTACGACTTCTTCGGCCTCGTCTTCGACGGCCACCCCGCCCTCACCCGGATCATGATGCCGGACGACTGGCAGGGCTTCCCGCAGCGCAAGGACTACCCCCTCGGCGGCATCGCGGTCGAGTACAAGGGCGCCCAGATCCCGGCTCCGGACCAGCGGAGGTCGTACAGCTGATGAGCACTTCACACGCGTCCGCTCGGGAAACGACCGAGGGGACTGTATATACGGTCACCGGCGGCGACTGGGACGACGTCGTCCAGTCCGCGGCCAAGGCCGACGACGAGCGCATCGTCGTCAACATGGGTCCCCAGCACCCCTCCACGCACGGCGTGCTCCGGCTGATCCTGGAGATCGAGGGCGAGACCGTCACCGAGGCCCGCTGCGGAATCGGTTACCTGCACACCGGCATCGAGAAGAACCTCGAATTCCGCACCTGGACGCAGGGCACCACCTTCGTCACGCGCATGGACTACCTGACGCCGTTCTTCAACGAGACGGCGTACTGCCTCGGCGTCGAGAAGCTCCTCGGCATCACCGAGCAGATCCCGGACCGGGCCTCGGTCATCCGCGTCCTGCTCATGGAGCTCAACCGGCTCTCCTCGCACCTGGTGTGCATCGCCACCGGCGGCATGGAGCTCGGCGCGACCACGATCATGATCTACGGCTTCCGCGACCGTGAACTCATCCTGGACCTGTACGAGTTGATCACCGGCCTGCGCATGAACCACGCGTTCATCCGCCCCGGCGGACTCGCCCAGGACCTGCCGGCGGGCGCGGTCGACCAGCTCCGCGAGTTCGTGAAGACCATGCGCAAGAACCTGCCGGAGTACGACAAGCTCGCCACCGGCAACCCCATCTTCAAGGCCCGTATGCAGGACATCGGTTACCTCGACCTGACCGGCTGCATGGCGCTCGGTGCCACCGGTCCGATCCTGCGCTCGGCCGGTCTGCCGCACGACCTGCGCAAGACCGACCCGTACTGCGGCTACGAGAACTACGACTTCGACATCCCGACCGCCGACACCTGCGACTCCTACGGCCGCTTCCTGGTCCGTCTGGAGGAGATGCGCCAGTCGCTCAGGATCGTCGAGCAGTGCCTGGACCGGCTCGAGCCGGGGCCGGTCATGGTCGAGGACAAGAAGATCGCCTGGCCCGCGCAGCTCGCGCTCGGCCCGGACGGGCTCGGCAACTCCCTCGACCACATCAAGAAGATCATGGGCACCTCCATGGAGTCCCTCATCCACCACTTCAAGCTGGTGACCGAGGGTTTCCGGGTCCCCGCCGGGCAGGCCTACGCGGCCGTCGAGTCGCCCAAGGGTGAACTCGGCGTGCACGTCGTCTCCGACGGCGGCACCCGCCCCTACCGGGTCCACTTCCGTGACCCGTCCTTCACCAATCTGCAGGCCATGGCGGCCATGTGCGAGGGCGGCCAGGTCGCCGACGTCATCGTCGCCGTCGCGTCCATCGACCCCGTGATGGGAGGCGTCGACCGGTGACAGACATCCAATTGGGCATGCCTCAACTGCCCGCGCCCGACTACCCGGCCGATGTGCGCGCCCGGCTCGAAGCGGACGGCAAGGAGATCGTCGCCCGCTACCCCGACAGCCGCTCCGCGCTGCTGCCGCTGCTCCACCTCGTCCAGGCCGAGGAGGGTTACGTCTCGCGCACCGGCATGGCCTTCTGCGCGGACCTCCTGGAGCTGACGACGGCCGAGGTCACGGCCGTGGCCACCTTCTACTCCATGTACCGGCGCAAGCCCTCCGGCGACTACCAGGTCGGCGTGTGCACCAACACGCTGTGCGCGGTGATGGGCGGCGACGCCATCTTCGAGGAGCTGAAGGAACACCTGGCGGTCGGCAACAACGAGACCACCGACGACGGCAAGGTGACGCTGGAGCACATCGAGTGCAACGCGGCCTGCGACTTCGCCCCGGTGGTGATGGTCAACTGGGAGTTCTTCGACAACCAGACCCCCGCGACCGCCAAGCGTCTCGTCGACGACCTGCGCGCCGGCCGCCCGGTCGAGCCCACCCGGGGCGCACCGATGTGCACCTACAAGGAGACCGCGCGGATCCTGGCCGGCTTCCCCGACGAGCGCCCCGGCGCGGTCGCCGCGACCGGCGGCGCCGGTCCCGCCTCGCTCGCCGGACTCCGGCTCGCCAAGGGGGAGACCCCGGGCGCGCGTGTGGTCCACCCGCGCGGCGAGGGCGCGAGCGGCGACGGCCCACGGGACGAACCCCAGCCCGGAGCCCAGCACTTGAGCTCGCACGACGCACCGCAGCAGACCTCAGCGTCCGATCCGGCCCACCCCGCCGGGCCCGCCGCCGAGGAGGGGGAGTGATGACCTTGGCCACCGAGATCGAAGGAAACGGCAACGGGAGCAGCCCGGAGAAGCTGCTCGCGCCGGTCCTCTCCGCCTTCTGGGACCAGCCCGAATCCTGGACCCTGGAGACCTACCGGCGCCACGACGGCTACGAGGGCCTGCGCAAGGCGCTCGCGATGACCCCGGACGACCTCATCGCGTACGTCAAGGACTCCGGCCTGCGCGGCCGCGGCGGCGCGGGCTTCCCGACCGGAATGAAGTGGCAGTTCATCCCGCAGGGCGACGGCAAGCCGCACTACCTGGTCGTCAACGCCGACGAGTCGGAGCCCGGGACCTGCAAGGACATCCCGCTCCTGTTCGCCAACCCGCACTCCCTCATCGAGGGCATCGTGATCGCCTGTTACGCGATCCGTTCCTCGCACGCCTTCATCTATCTGCGCGGCGAAGTCGTCCCCGTACTGCGGCGGCTGCACGAGGCCGTGCGCGAGGCGTACGAGGCCGGCTTCCTCGGCAGGGACATTCTGGGCAGCGGCCTGGACCTCGAACTCACCGTGCACGCGGGCGCGGGCGCGTACATCTGTGGCGAGGAGACCGCACTCCTGGACTCCCTCGAAGGCCGTCGCGGCCAGCCCCGGCTGCGACCCCCCTTCCCTGCGGTCGCCGGTCTGTACGCGTGCCCCACTGTGGTGAACAACGTCGAATCCATCGCCTCGGTTCCCGCGATCCTGAACCGGGGCAAGGACTGGTTCAAATCGATGGGCAGCGAGAAGTCCCCCGGTTTCACGCTGTATTCGCTCAGCGGGCACGTCACGAGCCCCGGCCAGTACGAGGCGCCGCTCGGCATCACGCTGCGCCAGCTGCTCGACATGAGCGGCGGGATGCGCAAGGGCCACCGGCTCAAGTTCTGGACGCCGGGCGGCTCTTCGACCCCGATGTTCACCGACGAGCACCTCGATGTGCCGCTGGACTACGAAGGGGTGGGCGCGGCCGGGTCGATGCTCGGCACCAAGGCGCTCCAGTGCTTCGACGAGACCACCTGTGTGGTGCGGGCGGTCACCCGCTGGACCGAGTTCTACGCCCATGAGTCCTGCGGCAAGTGCACGCCGTGCCGCGAAGGGACGTACTGGCTCGTCCAGTTGCTCCGCGACATCGAGGCCGGCAAGGGCTCGATGGGCGACCTCGACAAGCTGAACGACATCGCCGACAACATCAACGGCAAGTCGTTCTGCGCGCTCGGCGACGGCGCCGCCTCGCCGATCTTCTCCTCGCTCAAGTACTTCCGCGACGAGTACGAGCAGCACATCACGGGCAAGGGCTGCCCCTTCGACCCCGCCAGGTCCACCGCCTGGGCGGACGACAGCACGGAGGTGAACGCATGACTGTGACGACGAGTAGCGCTTCCTCCGGGGGCGGCGAGGCGGCCGGGCCGTCCAAGGCCGTCGAAGAGACAGTCTCGCTGACCATCGACGGCATCGACATCAGCGTCCCCAAGGGCACCCTGGTGATCCGCGCCGCCGAACAGCTCGGCATCGAGATCCCGAGGTTCTGCGACCACCCCCTGCTCGACCCGGCCGGCGCCTGCCGCCAGTGCATCGTCGAGGTCGAGGGCCAGCGCAAGCCGATGGCGTCCTGCACCATCACCTGCACCGACGGCATGGTGGTCAAGTCCCAGCTCTCCTCGCCGGTCGCCGAGAAGGCCCAGCGCGGAGTCATGGAACTCCTCCTGATCAATCACCCGTTGGACTGCCCGGTCTGCGACAAGGGCGGCGAATGCCCCCTTCAGAACCAGGCCATGCAGGTCGGCGACACGGACTCGCGCTTCGAAGGCAAGAAGCGCACCTACGAGAAGCCGGTCCCGATCTCCACCCAGGTGCTCCTGGACCGCGAGCGCTGTGTGCTGTGCGCACGCTGCACCCGCTTCTCCAACCAGATCGCCGGCGACCCCATGATCGAGCTGATCGAGCGGGGCGCGCTCCAGCAGGTCGGCACCGGACAGGGCGACCCCTTCGAGTCGTACTTCTCCGGGAACACCATCCAGATCTGCCCGGTCGGCGCGCTGACCTCGGCCGCCTACCGCTTCCGCTCCCGGCCCTTCGACCTCGTGTCGTCGCCGTCGGTGTGCGAGCACTGCGCGGGCGGCTGCGCGACCCGCACCGACCACCGGCGCGGCAAGGTCATGCGGCGCCTTGCGGCCGACGACCCCGAGGTCAACGAGGAGTGGCTCTGCGACAAGGGCCGGTTCGGCTTCCGGTACGCGCAGCAGCGCGACCGCCTCACCACTCCGCTGGTCCGCAACGAGGACGGCGTCCTCGAACCGGCCAGCTGGCCCGAGGCACTTGAGGCCGCCGCCGCCGGACTGGCCGCCGCGCGCGGCCGGGCCGGGGTCCTGGCCGGCGGCCGGCTGACCGTCGAGGACGCGTACGCCTACGCCAAGTTCGCCCGGATCGCCCTCGACACCAACGACGTCGACTTCCGGGCCCGGGTGCACTCCGCCGAGGAGGCCGACTTCCTGGCCGCCCGTGTCGCCGGGCACGGCCGGGACCTCGACGGGCGGGGCACCACCTACACCTCCCTGGAGAACGCGCCCGCCGTCCTCCTCGTCGGCTTCGAGTCCGAGGAGGAGGCACCCGGCGTCTTCCTGCGGCTGCGCAAGGCCTGGCGCAAGCACGGCCAGCGCACCTTCTCGCTCGCCACCCACATGACCCGCGGCCTGCACAAGGCGGGCGGCACCCTGCTGCCCGCGGCGCCCGGCACCGAGACCGAGTGGCTGGACGCGCTCGCGGGCGGGGTCGGCCTGGACGCGGACGGCGCGAAGGCGGCCGAGGCACTGCGCTCCCCGGGCGCGGTCCTCGTCGTCGGCGAACGACTCGCGGGTGTGCCCGGCGCGCTGACCGCCGCGGTCCGCGCGGCCTCGGCGACCGGCGCCGAGCTGGTGTGGATCCCGCGCCGGGCCGGCGAACGCGGCGCGGTGGAGGCGGGCGCGATCCCGTCGCTGCTGCCCGGCGGCCGCCCCGCCACCGATCCGCGCGCCCGCGAAGAGGTCGCGTCGGCCTGGGGCGTGCGCGAACTCCCGCACCGCTACGGGCGCGACACCGGCCAGATCGTCGAGGCCGCGGCCACCGGCGAACTGGGCGCGCTGCTCGTCGCGGGCGTCGACCCGGCGGACCTGCCGGACCCGGCGCGGGCCCGCGAGGCCCTGGCCGAGGCCTTCGTGGTCAGCCTGGAACTGCGGCCGACCGAGGTCACCGCGCACGCGGACGTGGTCTTCCCGGTCGCGGCCGTCGCGGAGAAGCCCGGCACCTTCCTCAACTGGGAAGGCAGGGCGCGCCTGTTCGAGGCCGCGCTCAAGCCGGAGCAGCTGACCCGCACCCCGGCGCCGACCGACGCCCGCGTGCTGCACATGCTGGCCGACGTCCTTGACGTCCACTTCGCGCTGCCCGACGTCCGGTCCGTACGCGGTGAGATGACCCGGCTCGGCACCTGGGACGGGCCGCGCGCGAGCGAGCCCCTGGAGTCGGCGCAGCAACTGCCCCGGCCCGCCGAGGGCGAGGCGGTCCTCGCCGGACACCGGATGCTGCTCGACCACGGCAGCCTCCAGGAGGGCGACGAGGCGCTGGCCGGCACCCGGCACGCGGCCGTGGCCCGGCTCTCCGCGGCCACCGCGGCCGAGGCCGGAATCAAGGACGGCGACCTCCTTCAGGTCACCGGACCGGCCGGCGGCGTCCAACTCCCGCTCCAGGTGAGCGAGATGCCCGACCGGGTGGTGTGGCTGCCGCTGAACTCCGTCGGCGACGGGGTCACCGCGGACACCGGCGCGGTCCCCGGACAGGTCGTCCGCATCGGCCCGGCCGCTACGGAAGCTCCCACGGAGGTGGTGGAGGCGTGATCACGCTCGCTGCGGAGGACCTCTCCCTGTTCGGCCGCGACCCCTGGTGGCTCGTCGTCGTCAAGGCCGTCTTCTGCTTCGCGTTCCTGATGGTGACCGTGCTGTTCTCCATCGTGTGGGAGCGCAAGGTCGTCGCCTGGATGCAGCTGCGCATCGGCCCCAACCGGCACGGCCCCTGGGGCATGCTCCAGTCGCTCGCCGACGGCATCAAGCTGATGCTGAAGGAAGACGTCATCGTCAAGCGGGCCGACAAGGTCGTCTACGTCCTGGCCCCGGTCATCGCCGCGATCCCGGCGTTCATGGCGATCGCCGTGATCCCGTTCGGGCCAGCGGGCAACGAGGTGTCGATCTTCGGACACCGCACCACGATGCAGCTCACCGACCTGCCGATCGCCATGCTGTACGTGCTGGCCATCGCCTCGGTCGGCATCTACGGCATCGTGCTCGCGGGCTGGTCGTCCGGCTCGACGTACCCGCTGCTCGGCGGCCTGCGCTCGTGCGCGCAGATGATCTCGTACGAGATCGCGATGGGTGCGGCGTTCGCCTCCGTCTTCCTCTACTCGGGGTCGATGTCGACCTCGAAGATCGTGGAGGCGCAGGGCGACCGCTGGTACATCGTGCTGCTTCCGGTCTCCTTCATCATCTACATCATCACGATGGTCGGCGAGACCAACCGGGCCCCGTTCGACATGCCGGAGTCCGAGGGCGACCTGGTCGGCGGCTTCAACACCGAGTACTCGTCCATCAAGTTCGCGATGTTCATGCTCGCCGAGTACGTCAACATGGTCACCGTCTCGGCCGTCGCGACCACCCTCTTCCTCGGCGGCTGGCGCGCACCCTGGCCCATCAGCACCTTCTGGGCCGGCGCGAACCACGGCTGGTGGCCGATGCTCTGGTTCGTCATCAAGGTCCAGCTGCTCCTCTTCTTCTTCATCTGGCTGCGCGGCACGCTGCCCCGGGTCCGCTACGACCAGCTGATGAAGCTGGGGTGGAAGGTCCTCATCCCGGTGTCGGTGGTCTGGCTGATGCTGGTCGCCACCGTGCGGGCGCTGCGCAACGACGGCTACGACTTCTCGAAGATCGTGCTGTACGTCGGCGGCGCGGTCGTCGCGGTGCTGCTGCTCTCCTTCGTCGCGGACGTCTTCCGCGGCAAGAAGGAGGACGCGGAGGACAAGGCTCCGCCCGCCGGCTTCGACCCGATGGCCGGTGGATTCCCGGTGCCGCCGCTGCCCGGCCAGACCCTCCCGCCCGTACCCCGCCGACGGCCGCGCCACGAGCGCGAGTTGATTGTCAGTGGTGGGGCGGATACTCAGAGTGACGGAGAAGGAAGGGAGGACGACGGTGTCTGACAAGTCATCGGCCGGGAAGTCGGGCCAGCCGGGGAAGCCGGACCAGGCGGGGGAGTCGGAGGACAAGTTCCTCAATCCCGTGGCCGGCTTCGGCGTGACCTTCAAGGCCATGTTCAAGAAGCGGCTGACCGAGCAGTACCCGGAACAGCAGAAGGTCACCGCGCCGCGCTTCCACGGCCGCCATCAGCTCAACCGCCATCCGGACGGCCTGGAGAAGTGCGTCGGCTGCGAGCTGTGCGCCTGGGCCTGTCCCGCCGACGCCATCTATGTGGAGGGCGCGGACAACACGGACGAGGAGCGCTACTCGCCGGGCGAGCGTTACGGCCGCGTCTACCAGATCAACTACGCCCGCTGCATCCTGTGCGGCCTGTGCATCGAGGCCTGCCCCACCCGGGCGCTGACGATGACCAACGAGTTCGAGCTGGCCGACTCCTCCCGCGAGAGCCTGATCTACACCAAGGAGCAGCTGCTCGCCGGGCTCGACGAGACCATGGTCGACAGCCCGCACGCGATCTTCCCCGGCATGGACGAGCAGGACTACTACCGGGGCCTGGTCACCGAGGCCGCGCCCGGCACCGTCCGCCAGGTCGCCGCCAGCAAGGGGGAACGGCCCCAGGAGGCCGCCTCCACCTTCGGCGAGGACGAGCCGGCCTCCGGAAAGGTGGTGGGGGCATGAGCGCGCCCACCCAGCTCCTCGCCGCGGCCGCCTCCCACACCTCCACCGGTGAGGCCTTCCAGTTCTGGGTGCTCGGCACGGTCGCCGTGATCGGCGCCCTGTGCACCATCCTCATGAAGAAGGCCGTGCACAGCGCGCTGTGCCTCGCCGGGACCATGATCATCCTCGCGATCTTCTACCTCGCCAACGGGGCGTACTTCCTGGGCATCGTCCAGATCGTCGTCTACACCGGCGCGATCATGATGCTGTTCCTCTTCGTCGTCATGCTGGTCGGCGTCACGGCCGCCGACTCGCTGAAGGAGACCATCAAGGGCCAGCGCTGGTGGGCCGCGGCCTGCGGGCTCGGCTTCGGGGTGCTCCTCATCGCGGGCATCGGCAACGCCTCGCTCACGACCTTCACCGGGCTCGGCGCGGCCAACGCGAACGGCAACGTGGAGGGGCTCGCCACCCTCATCTTCACCAAGTACGTCTTCGCCTTCGAGATCACCGGCGCCCTGCTGATCACCTCGGCGGTCGGCGCGATGGTACTCACCCACCGGGAGCGCACCGAGCGGGCCAGGACCCAGCGGGAGATGTCCGAGGAGCGCGTACGCGGCAAGCACCTGCCCCCGCTGCCCGCCCCCGGCGTCTACGCCCGGCACAACGCGGTGGACATCGCGGGCCTGCTGCCCGACGGCACCCCCTCCGAGCTCACCGTCAACCAGACGCTGCGCGGCCGCGGCCAGATCCGGGACGTGTCGAGCGAGGCGCTCGCCGACCTCAAGGCCCTGGAGCAGCGCTCCGAGGAACGGCTCGGCCGGGACGAGGAGGCGGTCAAGTGAATCCGGTCAACTACCTCTATCTGGCAGCCCTGTTGTTCACCATCGGCGCCGCCGGAGTGCTCATCAGGCGGAACGCGATCGTGGTCTTCATGTGCGTCGAGCTGATGCTCAACGCCTGCAACCTCGCGTTCGTCTGCTTCTCCCGGCTGCACGGCAACCTCGACGGCCAGATCATCGCGTTCTTCACGATGGTCGTCGCCGCCGCGGAGGTCGTCGTCGGGCTCGCGATCATCGTGTCGCTCTTCCGTTCCCGCCACTCGGCCTCGGTCGACGACGCCAGCCTGATGAAGCTGTAAGGGGTCGCTGAATCGTGGAGAACCTCATCGCGCTGCTCATCGCGGCGCCTCTGCTCGGAGCGGCCGTACTGCTGTGCGGCGGACGGAGACTGGACAAGGCCGGCCACTGGCTGGGCACGCTGCTCGCGGGCGCGTCCTTCGTGATCGGGGCGGTCCTCTTCGTCGACATGCTGGGCCGCTCGGCCGATCACCGGACGGTGACCAAGCACCTGTTCAGCTGGATCCCGGTCGAAGGCTTCCAGGCCGATGTCGGCTTCCAGCTCGACCAGCTGTCGATGACCTTCGTCCTGCTGATCACCGGTGTGGGCACCCTGATCCACATCTACTCGATCGGCTACATGGAGCACGACGAGAACCGCCGGCGCTTCTTCGGCTACCTCAACCTGTTCCTCGCGGCGATGCTCCTCCTGGTCCTCGCCGACAACTACCTTCTGCTGTACGTCGGTTGGGAAGGCGTGGGCCTCGCGTCCTACCTGCTCATCGGCTTCTGGCAGCACAAGCCCAGCGCGGCGACCGCCGCCAAGAAGGCCTTCCTGGTCAACCGGGTCGGCGACATGGGCCTGTCGATCGCCATCATGGTGATGTTCACGACGTTCGGCTCGTTCGCCTTCTCCACCGTCCTCGGTGAGACCGGCGGGGCGAGCTCGGGCCGCAACACCGCCATCGGCCTGATGCTGCTCCTCGCCGCCTGCGGCAAGTCGGCCCAGGTGCCGCTCCAGTCCTGGCTCGGCGACGCGATGGAGGGCCCGACCCCGGTCTCCGCCCTCATCCACGCGGCGACCATGGTGACCGCGGGCGTCTATCTGATCACCCGTTCCGGCGCGATCTTCAACGCGGTGCCCGATGTGCAGACGGTCGTTGTGATCGTCGGCGCGGTCACGCTCCTGTTCGGTGCGATCGTCGGTTGCGCCAAGGACGACATCAAGAAGGCCCTCGCCGGCTCGACCATGTCGCAGATCGGCTACATGGTCCTGGCCACCGGCCTCGGCCCGATCGGCTACGTCTTCGCGATCATGCACCTGGTGACGCACGGCTTCTTCAAGGCGGGGCTCTTCCTCGGCGCCGGCTCGGTGATGCACGGCATGAACGACGAGGTCGACATGCGCAAGTACGGGGGCCTGCGCAAGTACATGCCGGTCACCTTCGTCACCTTCGGCCTCGGCTATCTGGCGATCATCGGCTTCCCCGGCCTGTCCGGGTTCTTCTCCAAGGACAAGATCATCGAGGCGGCCTTCGCCAAGGGCGGCACCGAGGGCTGGATCCTCGGCGCGGTCACCCTGCTCGGCGCCGCGATCACCGCGTACTACATGACGCGCGTGATGGTGATGACGTTCTTCGGCGAGGAGCGCTGGAAGCACGCGAAGACCCCCGCGCCACACCAGCCGGGCGTCGAGCCCGCCGCAGAGACGCGGGGCGCCCACGACGAGCCGCACCCGCACGAGTCCCCGAAGTCCATGACGATCCCCATGATCGTCCTCGCCTTCGGCTCGGTCTTCGCGGGCGGCATCTTCGGCATCGGCGACCGGTTCGTGAAGTGGCTGGAGCCGGTCACGTCCTTCGACCACGGCGATTCGCCGGTCGGCGAGTGGACGGTCACCGCCGCCACCATCGTCTGCCTGCTGATCGGCGTCGGCCTCGCGGTCGCCCAGTACGGCCGCAAGCCCGTTCCGGCCGTCGCCCCGCGCGGCTCGCTGCTCACCCGGGCCGCCCGCCGCGACCTGCTCCAGGACGACTTCAACCACGTGGTCCTGGTCCGCGGCGGCGAACACCTCACCCGCTCGCTCGTCTACCTCGACCACAGCCTGGTCGACGGGGTCGTCAATGGAACCGCCGCTTCGGTCGGCGGGCTCTCCGGCCGGCTGCGCAAGCTGCAGAACGGCTTCGCCCGCAGCTACGCGGTCTCGATGTTCGGAGGTGCTGTGGTGATCATCGCCGCGACTCTGCTGATGAGGGCGGTGTAACGCAATGTCCTTCCCCCTCCTCACCGCGACGGCCGCCCTTCCGGCGCTCGGCGCGATCGCCACCGCGGCCGTCCCGGCCGCACGGCGGACCGCCGCCAAATGGCTGGCCCTGCTGGTCTCGGTGGGCACCCTGGCGCTCGCCGCGATCCAGCTCGTACGGTTCGAACCGGGCGGCGCGCGTTACCAGTTGACCGAGTCCCACGCCTGGATCAAGGACTTCGGCGTCCGCTACGAACTGGGCGTGGACGGCATCGGGGTGGCTCTCATCGGGCTCACCGCGCTGCTCATCCCGTTCATCATCGCGGCGGGCTGGCACGACGCCGACCCCCTGGAGACCAACAGCAGCCGCTGGCGGCCCACCCAGGGCTTCTTCGCCCTGATCCTCGCCGTCGAGGCGATGGTGGTGCTCTCCTTCGAGGCCACCGACGTCTTCCTCTTCTACATCCTGTTCGAAGCCATGCTCATCCCGATGTACTTCCTCATCGGCGGCTTCGGCGACCGGGCACACGCTCAGGGCGACGAGGCGGCGGCGACCCAACGCTCGTACGCGGCCGTCAAGTTCCTGCTCTACAACCTGGTCGGCGGGCTCATCATGCTGGCCGCCGTCATCGGTCTGTACGTGGTGGCGGGCTCGTTCTCGCTGAACGAGATCGCCGCGGCCCGCGCGAGCGGCTCGCTCCACATGGCGACCAACACCGAGCGCCTGCTGTTCCTCGGCTTCTTCTTCGCCTTCGCGGTGAAGGCCCCGCTGTGGCCGCTGCACACCTGGCTGCCCAACGCGATGGGCGAGGCGACCGCGCCGGTCGCCGTGCTGATCACCGCGGTCGTCGACAAGGTCGGCACCTTCGCGATGCTGCGCTTCTGCCTCCAGCTCTTCCCGGAGGCCAGCAAGTGGGCGACGCCGGTGATCGTGGTGCTCGCCGTGATCAGCATCATCTACGGGGCGCTGCTCGCGGTCGGCCAGCGTGACATCAAGCGCCTGGTGGCGTACGCGTCGATCTCGCACTTCGGCTTCATCATCATGGGCATCTTCGCGATGACCAGCCAGGGCCAGTCCGGCGCCACGCTCTACATGGTCAACCACGGGATCTCGACGGCCGCCCTGATGCTGGTGGCCGGCTTCCTGATCTCGCGCCGCGGCTCCCGGCTCATCTCGGACTACGGCGGCGTCCAGAAGGTCGCCCCGGTGCTGGCCGGCACCTTCCTGATCGGCGGCCTCGCCACCCTGTCCCTGCCGGGCCTGGCTCCCTTCGTGAGCGAATTCCTCGTCCTGGTGGGCACGTTCAGCCGCTACCCGGCGGCGGGAGTGGTCGCGACCCTCGGCATCGTCCTGGCCGCGCTCTACGTCCTCGTCCTCTATCAGCGGACGATGACGGGACCGGTCAAGGCCGAGGTGCAGGGGATGCCCGACCTCAAGGTGCGCGAACTGCTCGTGGTCGCCCCGCTGATCGGCCTGCTGATCTTCCTCGGGGTCTACCCGAAGCCGCTGACCGACATCGTGAACCCGGCGGTCCGCCAGACCATGTCGGACGTACAGAAGAAGGACCCCAACCCGGTGGTGGAGGCGGCCAAGTGAGCTCATCAGCTGTCCACAGCCTGTGGACCACGGCGGCCGGGGGGAAGCTGGACAAGATCCCCGCGCCGCACATCGAGTACGCCCAGCTCGCACCCACGCTGATCGTGCTCGGCGCGGCCCTCGTCGGCGTCCTCGTGGAGGCCTTCGTCCCGCGCCGCAGCCGCTACTACGTGCAGGTGTTCCTGTCGGTGGTCGCGCTCGCCGCCGCCTTCGCCGCGGTGGTCGGCCTCGCGGCCGGCGGCTACGGCACCACCAAGGCACACATCGCGGCGATGGGCGCGATCGCCGTCGACGGCCCCGCGCTCTTCCTCCAGGGCACCATTCTGCTGGCCTCCGTCGTGGCGGTCTTCACCTTCGCCGAGCGCCGCCTGGACCCGGAGGCGCACGGCAACAGGGTGGACTCCTTCGCCGCCCAGGCGGCCTCGGTGCCGGGCAGCGACAGCGAGCAGGCCGCGGTCAAGGCCGGGTTCACCACCACCGAGGTCTTCCCGCTCGCCCTGTTCGCGGTCTCCGGGATGCTGGTCTTCCCGGCGGCGAACGACCTCCTGACCCTGTTCGTGGCCCTGGAAGTCTTCTCGCTCCCGCTCTATCTGCTGTGCGCCCTGGCCCGCCGCAAGCGGCTCATGTCGCAGGAGGCGGCGGTCAAGTACTTCCTGCTCGGCGCGTTCTCCTCGGCGTTCCTGCTCTTCGGCATCGCGCTCCTGTACGGCTACGCGGGCTCCGTCTCGTACGCCACGATCGCCGACGTCGTCAGCGGCTCGGTCCAGAACGTGGACCCGGCGCTCGCCGGAACCATGGGCAACGACGCGCTGCTGCTCATCGGCGGCGCGATGATCCTGATGGGCCTGCTGTTCAAGGTCGGCGCGGTGCCGTTCCACATGTGGACGCCGGACGTCTACCAGGGCGCGCCCACCCCGGTCACGGGCTTCATGGCGGCGGCCACCAAGGTCGCGGCCTTCGGCGCGCTGCTGCGGCTCCTGTACGTGGTGCTCCCCGGCATGAGCTGGGACTGGCGGCCGGTCATGTGGGGCGTCGCGATCATCACGATGCTGGGGGGCGCGGTCGTCGCGATCACCCAGACCGACATCAAGCGGCTGCTCGCGTACTCCTCGATCGCGCACGCCGGGTTCATCCTGGCCGGTGTCATCGCCACCAACGCGGACGGCATCTCGTCCGTGCTGTTCTACCTGGGGGCGTACTCCTTCGTGACGATCGGCGCGTTCGCGGTCGTCACGCTGGTACGGGACGCGGGTGGCGAGGCGACGCACCTGTCCAAGTGGGCGGGCCTCGGCCGGCGTTCGCCGCTCGTCGCGGCGGTCTTCGCCGTGTTCCTGCTCGCCTTCGCGGGCATCCCGCTGACCTCCGGCTTCTCCGGGAAGTTCGCCGTCTTCAAGGCGGCGGCGGAGGGGGGTGCGGGGGCGCTGGTCGTGGTCGGTGTGATCTCCTCCGCGGTCGCGGCGTTCTTCTACATCCGGGTGATCGTGCTGATGTTCTTCAGCGAGCCGAAGGCGGACGGCCCGACGGTGGCGGTGCCTTCCGCGCTGACGACGGCGGCGATCGGGGTCGGGGTTGCGGTGACGCTCGTGCTGGGCGTCGCCCCGCAGTACTTCCTCGACTTGGCGCACAACGCGAGTGTGTTCGTCCGGTAGCGGGGTGTTGTGGGGGCCTCGGCGCGGGTGGGTGGCGCCGGGGCCCCTTTGTTTGCCCCACCCCGCCCCTTCCCTAGACCCTCCGGGGGTGTGGTCCGGCTACTGGTCGAGTGCTGGGGGCTCCGCCCCAGACCCCGTATCGCGCCTGAACGGCGCTCGTCCTCAAACTCCCCCAAGGCCTTAAGGGCCAGGGGGGACCCCCATGACGGGCTGAAGACGCCTGCACGGGCCGCACCAGTGCTTTTAGGGGCGCGGGGAACTGCGCGACCAGCCACGCACGATCCGCAGCCGAAAAAAGGGGGCCCGGGGGCGAAGCCCCCCGGAAGCCCGCCCACAGCCACTTCACCCCCGGAGGGTCGCGGGAAGGGGCGGGGAGGGGCCAGAACCCGGGGTCTGGGGCGGAGCCCCAGGGCGCCCGGGACCGGCCGGATAGGCCAGGGGTTGTGGATAACTTCGTGGGGTGTCGGCGGGGGCGGCTACCGTTGCTTGCGTGAATGGTGAGGCAGTCGACGGACCAGTACGGGGGACAGAGCGATGAGCGCAGCCGGCACGCAGGCGGTGGACACGGAGTCCGGGGCCCTGGCGACACTGCACAGGGTCTTCGGATACGAGAGCTTCCGGGGCGCCCAGGGCGAGGTCATCGAGCACGTCGTGGCGGGCGGCGACGCCGTCGTGCTCATGCCCACCGGCGGCGGAAAGTCCCTCTGCTACCAGATCCCCGCCCTGGTCAGGCCCGGCACCGGAGTCGTCGTCTCCCCCCTCATCGCCCTGATGCAGGACCAGGTGGACGCGCTGCGCGCGCTCGGCGTGCGGGCCGGGTTCATCAACTCCACGCAGGACTTCGACGAGCGCCGCACCGTCGAGGCCGAGCTCCTCGCGGGCGAGCTCGACCTGCTCTACCTGGCTCCCGAGCGGCTCCGCGTGGAGGCCACCCTCGATCTGCTCTCGCGCGCCAAGATCTCGGTCTTCGCGATCGACGAGGCGCACTGCGTCGCCCAGTGGGGCCACGACTTCCGCCCCGACTACCTCGCCCTGTCCCTGCTCGGCGAGCGCTGGCCGGACGTCCCCCGCATCGCACTCACCGCCACCGCCACGGACGCCACGCACCGCGAGATCACCCAGCGCCTCGGCATGCCGGACGCCCGGCACTTTGTGGCGAGCTTCGACCGGCCGAACATCCAGTACCGGATCGTGCCGAAGAGCGACCCGAAGAAGCAGCTCCTCACCTTCCTCAAGGACGAGCACGACGGGGACGCGGGCATCGTCTACTGCCTCTCGCGGGCCTCCGTGGAGAAGACCGCGCAGTACCTGAGCGACAACGGGGTGCGGGCCGTCCCGTACCACGCGGGGCTCGACGCGGGGACGCGTGCCGTCAACCAGTCCCGCTTCCTGCGGGAGGACGGGCTCGTGGTGGTGGCGACCATCGCGTTCGGCATGGGCATCGACAAGCCGGACGTACGGTTCGTGGCCCACCTCGACCTGCCCAAGTCGGTCGAGGGCTACTACCAGGAGACCGGCCGCGCCGGGCGGGACGGGCTCGCCTCCACGGCGTGGATGGCGTACGGGCTCCAAGACGTCGTCCAGCAGCGGAAGTTGATCCAGGGCAGCGAGGGTGACGAGGCGTTCCGGCGCCGGGCGGCCGCGCATCTGGACGCGATGCTGGCGCTCTGCGAGACCGCCTCGTGCCGGCGGGCCCAGCTGCTCGGCTACTTCGGCCAGGAGGCCGCGGCCGAGAACTGCGGCAACTGCGACACCTGTCTGACCCCGCCGCAGACCTGGGACGGCACGGTGGCCGCGCAGAAGGTGCTGTCCACCGTGGTGCGGCTGCAGCGCGAGCGGGGGCAGAAGTTCGGGGCGGGCCAGATCATCGACATCCTGCTCGGCCGCAGGACCGCGAAGATCATCCAGTTCGACCATGACCAGCTGTCCGTCTTCGGCATCGGCGAGGACCTGTCCGAGCCCCAATGGCGGGGCGTGGCAAGGCAGTTGCTCGCGCAGGGGCTGCTGGCCGTGGAGGGTGAGTACGGGACGCTGGTCCTGACCGAGGCGAGCGGGGAGGTCCTGGCCGGCCGGCGGGAGGTCCGGATGCGGACGGAGCCGGAGAAGCCGGTGCGGGCGGCGCGCGGTTCGGCGAAGAAGTCCGCCGTGGCGGCCGACCTGCCGCCCGAGGCGCTTCCGGTCTTCGAGGCGCTGCGGGCCTGGCGGGGGGCGCAGGCGAAGGAGGCGGGGGTTCCGGCGTACGTCATCTTCCATGACGCGACGTTGCGGGAGATCGCGGTGGCTCGGCCGGGGTCGATGGGTGAGCTCGGCACGATCGGGGGGGTGGGGGAGAAGAAGCTCGCGACCTGGGGTGAGGGGGTGCTGTCCGTCCTCAACTCCCTCTCCTGAGGCGGGGGTTGCCCGTTACCGGGCGGGGCGGGGGTGCGCGGGGGCTGCGCCCCGGGCCCCCTGGTGCGGCGGGCCCGTGCGTGGCTGGTCGCGCAGTTCCCCGCGCCCCTGAGCCCTGTTGTCGTCCGTCCGCCGTGCGTGGCTGGTCGCGCAGTTCCCCGCGCCCCTGTAGGTGATCCGGTACCAGCCGGTCGCGCCCGCCGTGGCGGAGCCGCGCACATGTCACAGTCCCGCGCCCCTGTGGGTGGCCCGGTCGCGCCCGCCGTGGCGGAGTCCCAGGGGGCTCGGCCGAGCCGGGGTGGGTGGGCGAGCACCCCCGGGGGGTTCTCAGGCGGACGGGGTGATGCGGCCCCGGACCTCGCCCAGGCCGACGGGGACGCCGTGGGGGCCGGGGGCCCAGGCCGTGAGGGTCACCTCGTCGCCGTCCTCCAGGAACGCCCGCTTGCCGGGCGGGAGTTCCAGCGGCTCGGAGCCGTTCCAGGTGAGCTCCAGGAGGGAGCCCCGCTGGTCGCGCTCGGGACCGCTCACCGTGCCGGAGCCGTACACGTCCCCGGTCCGGAGCGACGCGCCGTTCACCGTCATGTGGGCCAGCTGCTGCGCCGCCGTCCAGTACATCGAGGCGAACGGCGGCTCGGCGACGACCGTGCCGTTGATCGCCACCGAGATGCGCAGGTCGAAGCCGCCCGGGACCTCCTCGGCGGAGTCGTCCAGGTAGGGCAGCAGGGGGAAGTCCCGGGCGGGCGGGGAGACTCGGGCCGCCGTGAGGGCCTCAAGGGGGGTGACCCACGCCGAGACCGAGGTCGCGAAGGACTTGCCGAGGAACGGGCCGAGCGGCACGTACTCCCAGGCCTGGATGTCCCGCGCCGACCAGTCGTTGAGGAGGAACAGGCCGAAGACGTGGTCGTCGAAGGAGGCCAGGTCCACCGGAGCGCCGAGGGCGGACGGCGTGCCCACCACGAAGCCGACCTCGGCCTCGATGTCCAGCTTCACCGAAGGCCCGAAGACCGGCGCCGGGTCCGAGGGCGCCTTGCGCTGGCCCTGCGGGCGGACCACCTCGGTGCCGGACACCACGATCGTGCCGGAGCGGCCGTGGTAACCGATCGGCAGGTGCTTCCAGTTGGGGGTGAGCGCATCGCCGTCGGGGCGGAAGATCTGGCCCACGTTCGTGGCGTGGTGCTCGCTCGCGTAGAAGTCGACGTAGTCGGCGACCTCGTACGGCAGGTGCAGCTCGACGTCGGACAGCGGGTGGAGCAGCGGCTCTATCACCGGGCGGTGCGCGGGCACCGTCACCCAGGCGGTGAGCGCCCGGCGCACATCGCGCCAGGCCGTGCGCCCCGCCGCGAGCAGCGGGTTGAGGCTCGGCTTGGCGAGGAGCGCCGCGTACGGGGAGCCCAGCGCGTGCGCCGCCGCCCCCGCGTCCAGGACGTGGTCGCCGATGCGGACGCCGACCCTGCGGTCCTCGGGATGGCCCGGCGTGGAGAAGACGCCGTAGGGGAGATTGTGCGGGCCGAAGGGGTCGCCTTCGGCCAGTTCGAGCGGGCTCTGCTCGGACATCGGTGCCTGCCTCGCTTTCCACGGGTGTGCGTCACACGTTACGTCGGCGCCGCTCGGGGCGGCAGTGCCTAAAGAGTTCGTAATGTCCGGAAATTCCGCCGACGGAGGCGGTCCTTCCGCCATAGCGTCTCTGCCGGGACGCGGCAGGCGAGGGGGCCACGCGTCCTGCGGGGCTGTGGGGACTCTCTGTCCCGAGGGGGGACTGGTGGCGGGCAGTAGCGTGCTGTTCAGGGCGGACCGGGACGTACCCGGACTGATCGTGAAGTTCGGGAACTATCCGTTGCACCATGGGGGAGTCGGCGCCATCCGCAGTCTCGGCAGACTCGGTGTGCCGATGTACGCGATCACCGAGGACCGTTGGACGCCCGCGGCCCACTCCCGTTTCCTCACGGGCGCGTTCCCCTGGCCGACGACCGGCACCGAGGAGCCGGACGCCCTGGTGGACGGGCTGCTCGGGATCGGCCGCCGGATCGGGCGGCCCGCCGTCCTCGTCCCCACCGACGAAGAGGCCGCGGTGCTGATCGCCGAGCACCAGAAGGAACTCGGCGAACTCTTCCTCTTTCCGCCCGTGGCACCGGAGTTGCCCCGTCGCCTCGCCAGCAAGCAGGGCCTGCACGAGCTGTGCGTGGAGCACGGGGTGCCGTCCCCGGCGGCGGCCTTCCCCGACACGTACGCCGATGTCGAGGACTTCGCGCGGCACGCCCGCTTCCCGGTGGTGGCGAAGAACCGGGAGGCCTTCGTGCGGCGGCACAGCCCGGCCGTGCCCGGCACCACCCGGATCGGGGATCCGGCGCATCTGCTCGCGCTCGCCCGTGGCTGGGGCGAGCGGCCGGGGGTGATCCTCCAGGAGTACCTGCCGCGCGAGCAGGCCGAGGACTGGATCGTGCACGCCTACTTCGACGAGAACTCCACCCCGCTCGCCCTGTTCACCGGCGTGAAGGTGCGCTCCTGGCCGCCGCACGCGGGGATGACCGCGAACGCGTACGTCGTCGACAACCCCGAACTGGCCCTGCTGGCCGAGCAGTTCGTCAAGCGCATCGGCTTCACCGGCATCGTCGACCTCGACCTGCGCTTCGACCGCCGCGACGGGCGTTACAAGCTCCTGGACTTCAACCCCCGGATGGGGGCGCAGTTCCGCCTGTTCGAGAACGAGGCCGGCGTCGACGTCATCCGTGCCCAGCACCTCCACCTCACCGGCCGCCGGGTCCCGGAGGGTGAACAGCGGGCCGGGCGCCGCTATGTGGTGGAGAACATCGATCTGCCCGCGCTGCTCGCCTACCGGCGCAGCGGCTACACCACCCCGCACGCTCCCGAGCGCCCGGCGGGCACCGAGTTCGCCTGGGCCGCGGGCGACGACCTCGGCCCCTTCTTCACGATGATGGCCCGTTTCGTACGTCCCGGCGCGCAGCATCTGTACCGGCTCTGGCGGAGTTCGCGCCGCGCGGTGACGAAGTGATCCGGCCCTGAGCCGGACTCCGGGGGCCCGCCGTCCGGGAGCCCGCATCCCGAGGGTCCGCATGGCGGGAGCCCGTATGGCGGGAGCCCGTATTCCGAGAATCCGTGTTCCGAGAATCCGTATGGCGAGAATCCGAGAAGAATGGGGGACTGCGAGTGAGTACTGCGACACGTCCGGTGGCGGTCATCGGCGCGGGACCGTTCGGTCTGTCCGCCGCCGCCCATCTGCGCGCCCGGGGCATACCGGTCCGTGTCTTCGGCTCGCCGATGGTGAGCTGGCGCGAGCACATGCCGGCGGGCATGGTCCTGAAGTCGACGCCGGCCGCGTCCAGCATCGACGCGCCGCAGCCGGGGCTCGGGCTCCTCGACTTCTGCGCGGACACCGGGACGCGGCGCCTGGAGTCGGACTGGGACCTGATCCCGGTGGAGGCCTTCGCCGCGTACGGGCAGTGGTTCGCCGAGCGGCTCTTCCCCGACCTGGAGCCGGTCCGGGTGGTCTCGGTGGACCGGGTGCCGGGCGGCGCGTTCGCCCTGAAGCTGGACTCCGGAGAGGGGTTCGAGGCGCGGGCGGTCGTGGTGGCCACCGGCCTTTCGGGCCTGGCCCGGCTGCCGCGCGAGCTGGCCGCCGCCGTGCCGGACGGCCCCTCGGCGACGGGTCCCGTCTCGCACGCCGCCCAGCACCGCGACCTGTCCGGCTTCGCCGGGCGTGAGGTCCTGGTGATCGGGGCGGGCCAATCCGCGCTGGAGAACGCGGTGTTGATGGCAGAGGCGGGGGCGAGCGTACGGGTGGTCGCGCGATCGGCGGGGGCGGTCCGCTTCGGCGCGGCGCCCGACCTCCAGCCCCGCTTCAGCCCCAACTCGCCCTTCGGCCGGGCCTGGTCGCTGTACGCCTTCTCGTACCACGCGACCCACTTCCGCCATCTGCCCGCGCCGGCCCGCCACTACCTGGTCCGCAACGTCCTCGGTCCGCTGGGGGCCTGGTGGCTGCGCGAGCGGTTCACCGGGCGGGTGGCGGTGACGGAGGGGCGCCGGGTGGTGCGGGCTCGGGTCGTCGGGGGGCGGCCCGTGCTCACCCTCAGCGGGGGTGCGGGGGCGGAGCGGGAGCTTTCGGCGGATCACGTCATGGCGGCGACGGGCTATCGCGTGGACGTGGCGGCGCTCGACTTCCTCGGGCACGGGTTGCGTACGCAGCTGTTGGTGTCGCGGGGGGCGCCGGTCCTGGACGCGAGTTACCAGTCCTCGGTGCGGGGGCTCTATTTCACGGGGTTGCCCGCGGCGGCGTCGTTCGGGCCGGTGATGCGGTTCGTCTGCGGCACGACGTACGCCTCCCCGAGGCTGGCCGCCTCGCTCGCGGCGCCCTGACCCCGAGCCCCTTGGGGCTCCGCCCCCTGACCCCGAGCCCCTTGGGGCTCCGCCCCGGGCCACGTGGACCCGCCTTCGCCTGCGGACCGTAGGGGCCGTTCGCGCAGTTCCCCGCGCCCCTAAACCCCGTTTTCGTCCGTCCACCGTGCGTGGCTGGTCGCGCAGTTCCCCGCGCCCCTGTAGGTGACCCGGAACCCCCCGGTCGCGCGCACCGCGGTGGAGCCGCGCGATGTCACAGTCCCGCGCCCCTAAACGCCTTGGTGCTGGCCGGCACCGGAGCATTTCAGCCCGTCCGGCGTTTGAGGACGAGCGCCGTTCAGGCGCGAACGGGGGTCTGGGGGCGGAGCCCCCAGGGGGCCCGGAACCTGCCAACCCCGGGCAACGGGCGGGCTGGTTCGCACCCAGGCGTCAGCCCGCTTCGCGGGGGATGCGGCGCTCCCACGTGCGGTGGAAGACGACCTCACCACCCTCCCGGCACACCACCTCGTTCGACGTCACGAAATCCGCCGCGTCGCACGAGATCTCCGACCGCGTGTCGACGCGCACGTCCCACCCCGACTCCGGCCGGTGCAGCCGCAGATGCCAGTCCGAGCGGGTCCGCGCGGACAAGGGGTCGTCCGACTCGATCGTGTAAGTCTCCTTCGCGTCCTCCATGAATTCGAGGCCGTCCGGGTACACCCGGGTGCCCCCGTACCGCGGGTCCACCTCAAGGCGCCACTCGCCCTTCGCCACGTCCCGTACGACGAGCCGCTCCGGGCGCGGCTCGTCCAGCGGGGCCGGGTAGGAGACGCCGAGCGGTTCGGACTGCTCGGGGTCCGCGAAGGCGATCGTGTCGTCCGACGTGCGCTCCCGGAGCGGGAGTTGGAGCGAGGAGCCGGCCGGGTCGAGGGTGAAGCCCACCGAGTCGGCCTGGGGCCAGATCCAGGGCCAGTACGCGGACGACACCGCGAGCCGGATGCGGTGGCCCGGAGGGAAGGCGTGGCCGATGCCGTTCAGGGCGAAGGTCACGTCCTCGGTCCCGCCGAGCGGCCAGGCGTCCGCCCGGTCCCGGCCGTGGCGGGACGAGAGGTTCAGGACGCCCCGGGTGACCAGGGTCGAGGAACCGTCCGGAGCCACGTCGCAGAGGCGCGCGATCGCCTGGCCGAAGGGGACGTCCATGCGCAGCCGGAGGGTGACCTGCGGGCGGCCCAGGATCTCCAGGGGGCCGGAGCCGGCCGGCACCGGGAAGTCGAAGGCGGCCGAGTGGGCGTCCTCGGCGCGCTGGTCCGGGGGCAGGTCGGCGTCGTTGCCGAAGGGGAAGAAGCGGCCCGCGTCGAGGCCGGTGTGCTGCGGCGAGCGGACCTGGACGGGCTCGCCCTGGAGCGCGTACGAGACCGGCGTGACGTGCGGGGAGGGCCAGGCGGGGTCGCCGACCCAGCGGCCGGGCAGCTCCGCGTAGACCGTGGCCGGCGGGTGCGACTCGCTGATCCAGGAGCGCAGCAGCGGCTCCTTCATCACGCCCGTCTCCTCGCCCTTGAGGTGGTGGTCCCACCAGCGCAGGGTCTCCTGGAGGAAGCCGATCGCGGGCCCGGGCGGGAGCCCCCGGTCCGGGTACTGGTGGGACCAGGGCCCGATGAGGCCCCGCACCCGGTCGGCGGGGAGGTGCTCCACGAGGCGCAGGACCGTGTCGCGGTACGGGTCGTGCCAGCCGCCCACCGCGAGGACGGCCGCGTCGATCGCGCCGTAGTCCTCGCAGACGCTGCCGTGCTTCCAGTAGTCGTCCCGGGTCTGGTGGGCGAGCCAGGTGTGGATGAACGGCTCCACCGCTTCGAGCCGTTCCAGCCACATTTCGCGCCATTTTTCCCCGACGAAGGCGGGGTCCGGCGGCCGCGAGACGAAGGCGAGCATGGTCGCCGCCCACGCGTGCATGTCGACGGCGAGCACCGAGCCGCCCATGTAGTGCACGTCGTTGTCGTAGCGGTCGTCGGCCGAGCAGACCGTCACGATCGCCTTGAGCGGTTCGGGGGCGAGGGCGGCGATCTGGAGGCTGTTGAACCCGCCCCACGAGATGCCGAACATGCCGACCTTGCCGGTGCACCAGGGCTGCTGGGCGAGCCAGTTGACCACCGCGACGCCGTCGGCCAGCTCCGTGGCGTCGTACTCGTCGCCCGGCAGCCCTTCGGAGCAGCCGTGCCCGCGCACGTCGACGCGTACGGAGGCGTAGCCGTGCCCGGCGTACCAGGGGTGGCGCTGCCAGTCGCGCGGGGCCGTCCAGTCGGTCAGCCGGTAGGGGAGGTACTCGAGCAGCGCGGGGACGGGCTCCTCGGTGACCGGGCGCCAGACGCGCGCGTACAGGAGCGTGCCGTCGGGCAGCGGGATCCGGACATCCTCGCGCTGCGTCTCGTACGGGAATTCGGTGCGGATGTGCATGGCGGCAACCTCAGTGGACGGGGTGCATGGTGCGCTTGAGCCAGGGGGCGGCGACGATCACGGCGATGCCGACGAGCACCGCGATGGCGCCGTTCACGCCGAAATAGGCCGGGTTGGAGACCTTTCCGTACACCTTCACGGTCTGGGCCTGGATGCCGTTGGCGAGCGCGAGGGAGAGGAACCAGAGCGACATCGTCTGGCTGGCGAAGGCCCGGGGGGCGAGCTTGGTGGTGGCCGACATGCCGGAGGTTTCGAGCAGGATGTCGCCGAGCCCGAGCAGCAGGTACGAGCCGACGATCCACCAGGCGGCCATCTTGTACGTGTCCGTGGAGTGGCCCGAGGTCGGCAGGACCATCAGCAGGAACGAGAGCCCGCCCAGGATGACGCCGAAGGCGATCTTGTTGGAGGCGTGCGGCTGGCGCGGGCCCATGCGGGCCCACACGGCGGCCACCACCGGCGCGAGCGCCACCTCGAACGCGCCCAGCGCGGAGGCGTACCAGCTCGCCGGGAAGTGGAAGCCGAGGATGGTCGTCTCGGCGTTGGTGGAGGCGAGCAGCATCATCGTCGAGTACGCCTGGAACAGGATGAAGTTGAACGCCACCGAGGCCAGGAACAGCACGACGTACGGCCGCAGCCGCCCGCGCTCCTCGGCGGTCACGCGCGGGCTGGCGAACATCACCGCGAAGTAGACGACCGGGGCGATCACGGAGATCAGCGTCAGGAGGTCGACGAAGCGGCCCAGCGTCAGCCAGCCGCCGAGGGAGAGCAGCACGGCGAGGGCCGCGACGATCACGACGCCGAGCGCGATGAGGCGGACCGCGCGGCGCATGCCCTCGGGCGGCAGCGCGAACTCGGCCGCGTGCTTGCGCCCGGCCAGGTGGCGCCGGCCCAGGACGTACTGGATCAGGCCGAAGGTCATGCCGACCGCGGCCGCCGAGAAGCCCCAGTGCCAGCCCTTGTGGTCGCCGAGCCAGCCGGTGATCAGCGGGCCGAGGAAGGCGCCGATGTTGATGCCCATGTAGTACAGGGCGAATCCGGCGTCGCGCCGCTCGTCGTCGGTGCGGTAGAGCTTGCCGACCATGGAGGCGACGTTGGGCTTGAGCAGGCCGGTGCCCGCGCTGATCAGGCCGAGCCCGGCCCAGGTGGCCGCCGGCGCGGGCACGGCCATCGCGTAGTGGCCGCACGCGATGAGGATGCCGCCGTACAGGACCGCGCGGTAGGAGCCGAGGATGCGGTCGGCGAGCCAGCCGCCGGCCACCGAGACCAGGTAGACGAGGGTGCCGTAGGCCGCCGACACGGAGGCCGCGTTGCCCGCGGACATGCCCATGCCGTCGTTCGCCACGGCGTCGGCGAAGTACAGGACGAGGATCGCCTGCATGCCGAGGAAGGAGAACCGCTCCCAGACCTCCAGGCCGGAGAGGGTGAGCAGGCCGCGCGGCTGGCCGAAAAAGGCGTGGTCGTCCTGCGGCGGCGGCTGCTCCGCGGCCGGATCGTCGGGGGTGTCGGTCATCGTTCCGGACAAAAGGTCCACTCCTGATCGTATGAGCTGATCAAGAACATACCGGGGTCCAAGGGACTGTGCGCGGGGGGTGACGGGAAGGCGCCCATGGTGATCGAACAGCGACCCGATACGCTGACTTGAGTGAAGGCAGCGACACATCGACAATCCGTGTGATCGTCAGCAGACAGGAGTACCCCTCGTGACCGTCGTCGGGCCGTTCGGGCTGAGCGTGCGGGACCAGGCACTTGAAGCCGATGTCCAGACCGGATTGGCGGCTGTCGAGGCGGGACTGCTCGATGCCACCAAGAGCGAGGTCCCGTTCATCACGGAGGCCGCGCAGCACCTCATCCGCGCAGGTGGCAAGCGATTCCGCCCGCTGATCGTGATGCTGGCGGCCCAGTTCGGAGATCCTTACGCGCCGGGCGTCGTGCCCTCGGCCGTGGTCGTCGAGCTCACCCACCTCGCGACGCTGTACCACGACGACGTGATGGACGAGGCCGATGTGCGGCGCGGCGTGGACAGCGCCAACACCCGCTGGGGCAACTCCATCGCGGTCCTCACGGGTGATTTTCTCTTCGCACGCGCCTCGCACATACTGGCGGATCTGGGGCCCGAGGCCGTACGGATTCAGGCCGAGGCGTTCGAACGGCTCGTCACCGGTCAGATCCTGGAGACCGCGGGGCCCCGTGAGGGCCGCGACCCGGTCGACCACTACCTCGACGTGCTGTCCGGCAAGACCGGCTCCCTCGTCGCGGTCTCCGGCCGGTTCGGCGCGATGATGTCCGGCGCGGACGAGTCGGTCGTCGACATCCTCACGCAGTACGGCGAGCGCCTGGGCACCGCCTTCCAGCTCGCCGACGACGTCCTGGACATCGCCAGTGACTCGCACGAGTCGGGCAAGACCCCGGGCACCGACCTGCGCGAGGGCATCCCCACGCTGCCGGTCCTGCACCTGCGGGCGCGGGCCGCCAAGGACGGCCGCCCGGAGGACCTGGAGCTCGTGGCGCTGCTCGACGGCGACCTCAGCGACGACGCCCGGCACGCGGAGGCGCTGCGCAGGCTGCGCGTCCACCCCGCCCTGGAGCAGGCCCGCAGGGACACCGTCCGGTACGCCGAGGAGGCGCGGGCCACCCTCGCGCCGCTGCCCTCGGGGTACGCCAAGTCCGCGCTCGAAGAGCTCTGCGACGCGGTCGTGCACCGCGCGGGCTGACCCCCGTCCCCGGCCGGCGTCCGTACTCACCCCCTACGGGACGGGCCGGCCGACTCGGGGTTCCGTCATCCCAGAGAGGTACATGAGGTTGCTCCCGGGGGCTGACGCGCCGGGGCGGCGATTTTGGTCAGATTGGAAGCACCACTCCTGACCAATTCGGGTGAGAATGGCGGCGCGGGGTGGAACTGAGCACGACGGACGGACGCCGCCGACCACGGAGGTAGGGCACACATGGCACCGAACGACAGCGCACAGGCCACCGACGAGGCCAGGGACCTCGGTGCGGGCCGCCGGAAGGCGGCGCGTTACCTCGTCCCGGTCGCGGTGGCGGGGGTGGCGGCGGCGACCATCGGTCTTGTCCCGGCGCTCGCCGCGGCCGGCGACCCCAGTCTGCCGAAGATCAGCGCACAGCAGCTCATCGAGAAGATGGCCGCGTCCGACACGCAGCAGCTCTCCGGCACCATGAAGATCAGCACCGACCTGGGCCTGCCCGGGCTCGGCAGCCTCGGCTCGTTCGTCCCCAAGGGCGGCGGCTCCGACAAGTCCGCGTCGCCGGACGCGAAGCTCACCGAGCTGGCGTCGGGCACGCACACCCTGCGCGTCGCGGCCGACGGCCCCGACCGCCAGAAGGTGTCGATCCTGGAGGACGCGGCCGAGTACAGCCTGATCCACAACGGCAACGACGTCTGGGCCTACGACAGCGGCTCGAACCAGGCGTACCACTCGCAGCGCTCCGCGGCCGACGCGGCCAAGGAGCACGGCGGGAAGACGCCGGACGCCGGCGTTCCGACCACGCCGAAGGCGCTGGCCGACCAGTTCCTGAAGAACGCCGACCCCACCACCTCGGTGTCGGTCGACGGCACGGCGCAGGTGGCCGGGCGCGATGCCTACCAGCTCGTGATCAAGCCGAAGCAGTCCGGCTCGACGATCGGCTCGGTCCGGGTCGCGGTGGACGCCAAGACGGGTGTGCCGCTGAAGTTCACGCTCTCGTCGAGCGCGGGCGGCAAGGCCGTGGTCGACGCGGGCTTCACCAAGGTCGACTTCTCGAAGCCGTCGGCGGACACCTTCAGTTTCAGCCCGCCCAAGGGCGCGAAGGTCACCGAGGACGACGGCAAGCAGAAGCAGACGTTCAAGCCCGAGCAGAGCCTGCCCGGTGGCCTCGGCGGTCTGGGTGACGCCAAGAACACCAAGGTGATCGGCGAGGGCTGGACCTCCATCGCCGAGTTCGACACCGGCGGCAAGGGCCTGCCGAAGGCCGACAGCGGCAAGGGCGGCGGGGACGCGCAGAAGTTCCTGGACTCCCTGGGCGACAAGGTCTCCGGCAAGTTCGGCTCGGGCACGGTCTTCAAGACCCGCCTGGTCAACGCCCTGATCACGGACAACGGCAAGGTGTACGTGGGCGCCGTGACGAAGGACGCGCTGGTCGACGCGGCGAACTCGGGCAAGTAGTAACTCGGCTCAGCGGCAAGGGGGTTGAGGAGAAACCACTCCTCGACCCCCGCGGCCGGGGAGTGCGGCAGCGGGAAGGGGCGGGGTGGGGAACAGTCCGGCGGTCATCGAGACACAAGGCCTCAGCAAGCGGTTCCGCGGTGGCCAACTGGCCGTGAACGGGCTGGACCTCACGGTCCCGCGCGGCAGCGTCTTCGGCTTCCTCGGCCCCAACGGCTCCGGCAAGACCACCACCATCCGCATGCTGATGGGCCTCATCGAGCCGACCTCCGGCACCGCGAGGCTGCTCGGGGGCCCCATGCCGGGGTCGGCCCGCGCCGTGCTGCCCAGGGTGGGCGCCCTGATCGAGGGCCCCGCCCTGTACGGCTTCCTGTCCGGCCGGGACAACCTGCTGCGCTACGACGCCGCCGACCCCACCGCCGACCCGCGCACCCGTGCCGCCCGGGTGACGGCCGCGCTGGACCGGGTGGGCCTCACGGCCGCGGCGGGCAAGAAGGCGCGGGCGTACTCGCTGGGCATGAAGCAGCGCCTCGGCCTGGCGTCCGCCCTGCTCCAGCGCCGGGAGCTGCTCGTCCTCGACGAGCCGACGAACGGCCTCGATCCCCAGGGCATGCGGGAAATCCGCGCACTGATACGGGAGTTGGCCCAGGACGGGACGACCGTCTTCCTCTCCTCGCACCTCCTCGACGAGATCGAACAGGTCTGCTCGCACGCCGCGGTGATGAACCAGGGCCGGCTCGTCGTCCAGGGCGAGGTGGCCGAGCTCGCGGCGAGCGCGCGGGGCAGGCTCGTGGTGACCACCCCGGACACGGGTGCCGCCGCCCGCCTCCTCAAGGAGCGCGGGATCGCCGATGTGACGGTGGCCGGCGAGGACCGGGTGACCAGCGAACTGCCGCCCGATGACGTGGAGTTGGCGGACCTCAACGCCGAGCTGGTACGGGCCGGGGTGCGGGTGCGCGGCTTCGCGGCCGAGCGGGCATCCCTTGAGGACGCCTTCGTCGCGCTGACCGGGGAGGGCTTCGATGTCGCGGGCTGAGGCCGTGGAAGCACCCCGCCGGGACCCGGAGCCCGGCCCCGGGCGCCGGCCGGGCGTCCTGTGGTCGCTCGGGCTCTTCCGCTCCGAGCTCGTCACGGTGCTGCGCCGCTGGCGCACGCTCGCGCTGCTCGGCGTCCTCGCGGCGGTGCCGATCCTGATCGGCATCGCGGTGAAGGCCGACACGGGCGGCGGCGGGGGACGCGGCGGGGGCGGTGCGGGCGGGCCCGCGTTCATCACGCAGATCACCAACAACGGGCTCTTCCTCGTCTTCGCGGCACTCGCGGCCACCCTGCCGGTGTTCCTGCCGATGGCGGTCGGGGTGGTGGCGGGCGACGCGGTGGCGGGTGAGGCCAACTCCGGGACCCTGCGCTATCTGCTGGTCGCCCCGGCCGGCCGCACCCGGCTGCTGCTGGCCAAGTACGCCTCGGTGCTGGCCTTCTGCCTCATCGCCACGCTCGTGGTGGCGGTGTCGGCGCTGGCGGTCGGTGCGCTGCTCTTCCCGCTCGGCGAGGTCACGACGATCTCCGGTACGCAGATCTCGTTCGCGGACGGGCTGCTTCGGGCCGTGGCGATCGCCGGGGTGGTGACGGTCTCGCTGGCCGGGATGGCCGCGCTCGGCCTGTTCGTCTCGACCCTGACCAACAGTGGGATCGCCGCGATGGCCTCGACCGTCGGGCTGCTGATCACGGTCCAGATCCTCGGCCAGATTCCGCAGCTGCACGCGATCGGGCCGTACCTCTTCCCGCACTACTGGCTGTCCTTCGCGGACGTCCTGCGCGAGCCCGTCTACTGGGACCAGCTGGTGAAGAACTTCGAGCTCCAGGCCCTGTACGTGGCGGTCTTCGGCTCGGCGGCCTGGGCCCGCTTCACGACGAAGGACATCACCGCGTGAGAGCGTGTCCGGTGGAACCGACGGACGCGGCAGTGCAGGGAAGTGTCCGGAACGGACCGGTCGTGCGAGCCGACCCCCGTCCAGCTCGACACGACACGTTCCGTTTCCTGCGTCATTGTTGGAGCCGCAGCCTCGGCTGTCAATCCGGTTACGGGCGTGCTCGTAGAGTGAGGGCATGATCACCTCGTCCGGATCCGCCCCGAGCCCCAGGCGCCGCAGCGAGAAATCACGGCGGGCGACGCTGACGGCCGCGCTCGAACTGTGCGCGGAGAACGGGTACGGCAAGGTCACCATCGAGGCCATCGCGGCCCGCGCGGGTGTGAGCAAGAAGACGATCTACCGCTGGTGGCCGACGAAGGGCGCGGTGCTGCTCGACGCGGTGACCGAGCTGGTGGTGAGCAATTCGGAGTTCCCCGACACCGGGGACATCGAGGCCGACCTGCGGACCCACATCGGCATGCTGGTCAACCTGTTCAACTCGACGGTGATGGGCCCCGCGTACCGGGGGATCCTCTCCCAGGTGCTGCACGACGAGCAGCTGGCCCGGGCGGTCAACGACGAGCTGGTCATCCCGCGCGTGGCGCTGGTCTACGAGCGCATGCGCGGCGCCCAGGAGCAGGGCCAACTGCCCCCGGACGCCGATCTTCCGCTGGCCGTGGAGATGCTCTACGGCCCGCTGTACTACCGTCACGCGCTCGGCCGGCCGATGCCCGACCCGGAGCGGGTCGAGACGCTGGTGGCCCACGTCATGCGCGCGCTGCGGACCCCGGAGCGGAGCTGAGCGGCGCGGTGCCGAAGAACGTCTTGGCGCGGGCCGCGGCCTCGGTGTCGTGCGCGATCTCGCCGGGCCGGGTGGCGCTGCCGAGCAGCACCCCGCCCCAGCCGAGGCCCAGGTACGCGGCCGAGTGGCGCAGGGTGCCCACCAGCGGGTCGGCCACGGAGTGGTCGCGCCCGGCGAGCACGGTCACGCCCCACAGGGTGCTCCCCGCCATCCGCTGCCGGAAGTCGAGTTCGGGGGTGTAGAGCCAGTTCACCCAGTGGTCGAGGTAGTGCTTGACCGGGGTGGTCACGCTGTACCAGTACAGCGGCGAGGCGATGACCAGATCGGTGGCCTCCAGGGTCGCCTCCAGGAGGGTCGCCGCGTCCCCGGTGGGGGCGGCCTGGTCGCGCTGCTCGCCGTGGCGCCGGTCGCGGAACGCGGGGAGTTCGAGGTCGGCGAGGTTCAGCCAGCGGGCGGTGTCGCCCGCCGGAAGCTGCTCGGCCGCCTGTCGGGCGAGCGCCTCGGTATTGCCGCCGCTGCGCGTACTGCCCAGCAGGAAAAGGAAGTTGCGGGCCATGATCCCCTCCGTACGTCACCCGGAAACGTCACCCAAAAGCGAATGCGCGTGCAGTATATGCACGCGCATGGGCTTGGCGGGGAGTGGATTTTCCACGGCCGGAACGGATCGGGTCAGAAGGTGACCTTCCAGCTGTCCAGGTAGCCGGTGTCCTGCGGGCCCTTGTCCTGGAGCTTCAGCTTCCAGGTGCCGTTGGCCGTCTCCGCCGAGGCGTTCACGGTGTACGTCGTGTCGATGTTGGGCGTCGCGTCGGACGAGGAGTTGTGCAGCCGGTAGGAGCGTCCGCTCGGCCCGACCAGATCGATCACCAGGTCGCCGCTGTAGGTGTGGACGACCTTCACGCCGACCTTCAGCGCCGAGGGGGCGTTGCCGGTGCGGCCGGTGACGGCGATCGAGGACGTCACGGCCGGCCCGGGCGAGTCCGGGACGGCGAGGTCCGTGGTGTTCTCGAACGAGGTGCCCGGGTCCGGCGGGGTGCTCCCGCCGGCGGCCAGCTGCCACAGCGCGTACGCGATCGCGTCGCTGTTGTGGTCGAGCGCCGTGTCGTCGATGTTGCCGCTGGTGTCGCAGGAGGCGTGGTAGCAGGCGTCGAACTCCTGGCCCACCGAGCCGCCCCACTTCTGCGCCTGGGCTGCCGTCTTGGTGTAGTCGGCGCCGGAGAACAGGCCGCCGACGGGGATGCCCGCGTTCTTGAACGGGGCGTGGTCGGAGCGGCCGTCGCCCTCCGTCTCGATCTCGGTGGGGATGGAGATCGTGGCGAAGTAGTCCTTGAAGACCTTCTCGAGGGTCGGATTGTCGTCGTAGACGAAGTAGCCCGGGTTCGGCGAGCCGATCATGTCGAAGTTCAGATAGCCCGAGATCTTCGAACGGTCGCCACTGGCAAGCGAGTTGACGTAGTACTTCGACCCGACCATGCCCAGCTCCTCGGCGCCCCACCAGGCGAACCGCAGGTGCTTGTCGGGCTTGAGCTGGGCCCGCGAGACGGCGAGGGCGGTCTCCAGGATGCCGGCCGAACCGGACCCGTTGTCGTTGATGCCGGGGCCCGCCGTGACCGAGTCGAGGTGTGCGCCCGCCATGACGGTCCGCGAGGCGTCGCCGCCGGGCCAGTCGGCGATCAGGTTGTAGCCGGTGGCGCCGGACGAGCTGAACTGCTGGACGGAGGTGGTGAATCCGGCCGCGTCCAGCTTGCCCTTCACATAGTCGAGCGAGGCCTTGTAGCCGGACCGGCCGTGGGCGCGGTTGCCGCCGTTGGCGTTGGCTATCTGCTGGAGCTGGGCGAGGTGCGCCTTGACGTTGGCGACGGGTATGTCGGGCGCGGCGACGGCCGAGGGGCCGGCGCCCCGGGGTGCCACGGGTGCGGGGGCGGCGAGGGCGGTGGGCGCGGCGTGGACGGTGGGTGCGAGGACGCCGACGGCGAGCGCGGCGGTGGCCAGCGCCGCGCCTGCGGCCAGGGCGCGTGGGGAGTGCGGACTGCGCATGGGGGGCTCCGTGTTCCGTTCGGGGATGTGACGGAAACGCGAGGCCGATGGTCAAGGAGAGGTAGAGGGGGCGTCAAGAACGTAAATACGCCACGGGTGTTCGGCTTCCGGACGATGTACGGGTGAGCAACTGAGGGCAAACAGAGGGGGATTGGATTATGTCCGGCCGGTCGGCCGGGCGCGGCTCGGGCCGTCGGGCGGGCCGCCGGGCAAGCCCCCGCCCCGGAGCCGTCCGGCTGTGCCCGACGGCTCCGGGTGGCGGCCTACTGGACGTCGAACTCGTTTCCCTCCGGGTCCGCCATGGTCGTGAACTCGCCCCCGGGCTGCTTGACTTGACGCAGTACCGAGGCCCCGAGGCCGGTCAGGCGGCCGACCTCGGCGTCGCGTTCGCCGGGCGCCGCGTGGACGTCGATGTGCAGCCGGTTCTTCACCGTCTTCGCCTCCGGAACCCGCTGGAACAGGATGCGCCGGCCTAGCCCCGTACCGCTCTCGGGGTCGTAGGAGTCGTCCGGATGCCGGACGGCGACCAGATCGCGAAAGGCGGTCCGGCCGCCGTGTTCCAGGGTGAGTTCGGGTCCGATCGCGCCGGCCGCGCTCAGCCGCCCGATCAGCGCGCTGTTGTCCTCGACCTCGTAGCCGAGGGCGGCGGCCCAGAAGTCCGCCTGGGCGTGCGGGTCGGAGGCGTCGATGACGAGTTTCCAGTGCAGGGTCATGTGTTCGTTATAGCCCCGCCCGGGCGGCCCGTCCCGGTCAGCGCACGGGCGTTCCGGCACGCAGCTCCAGGTGGTCGCCCGCGAAGGAGGACCGGAAGCGACGGTCGTGCGAGACCACCACGACCGCGCCGGGATAGCCGGCCAGCGCCTGCTCCACCTCCTCCACCAGGGCGAGCGACACGTGGTTGGTCGGCTCGTCCAGTACGAGGAGGTCGGCGGGGCGAGTCACCAGGCGGGCCAGTTCGAGCCGCCGGCGCTGTCCGACGGAGAGCGCCGCGACCGGCACCGCCAGGTCCTCCTCGCGGAACAGGCCGAGCGCCAGGAGCTCGTCGGCGTACTCCTCGGGAAGTCCGGAACGCCCTGCGGCGAAGGCGCCGAGGAGCGGGGTCCGGGTCGGCCGATGGTCCAACTCCTGTGCCAGATAGCCGATGTGACGGCTCGTCCGGTGAACGGTCCCCTCGTCCGGGCTCAGCCGTCCGGCGAGGACGCGCAGGAGCGTGGTCTTGCCCGCGCCGTTGGGTCCGGACACAAGGAGGCGGCGGCCCGGCTTGACGCTCAGGGCGGGCACGTCGAGGCGGTCGCCGACCCTGACCCCGGTCAGCTCGACGAGCGGGCCGTCGAAGTCGGCCGCCGCCGTGGTGAGCCGGGCGCTGAACCTGAGGGGCGGCGGCGGGGCCGCGACCGGCTCGCGCTGCAGCTGGTCGAGGCGCGTCCTGGCCGCCCTGACCTGCCCGGACAGCTTGGCCTCGGAGGAGCGGCGGTGCTTGCCGAAGCCCTGGCCGGGGTCCTTTCCGCTCGCGGCGAGCCGCTGCCCGGCGGCCGCGACCAGTTCCCGGGTGCGGGTCAGCTCGGTGAGCCACTCCTGGTGTGCCAGCTCGCGGCGGTGCCGCGCGGCGGCCCGGGCCGTACGGTATCCGGCCCAGCCGTCGCCGTACCGGACGACCGTGCGCAGGTCCCGGTCCACCTCCAGGATGGTCGTCGAGACGCGTTCGAGGAACGCGCGGTCATGGGTGACGACCACCAACGTGCCCCGATGGGCGCGGAGTTGCTCCGCGAGCCAGTCGGTGGCCTGGCGGTCCAGGTGGTTGGTCGGCTCGTCGAGCAGGAGCAGTTCGGGGGCGGCGGCCAGGACGCAGGCCAGCGCCAGGCGGGACTGCTCGCCGCCGGAGAGTGAGCCGAGTTCGCGGTCGCGGGTGAGGTGGGCGAGGCCGAGGGCATTGAGGGCGGCGCCGGTGCGGGATTCCGTGCGGTAGCCGTCACGTTCCTCGTACGCGGCCAACAGGTCGCCGTACGCGGCCAGTTGGGCCTCGCTCGCGTCGGCCAAAGTGGCCTCGGCGGCGCGGATGGCGGCTTCCAGGCCGCGCAGTTCGGCCAGCGCGTGGTCGATGGCGTCCTGGACCGTACGGTCCGGGGCGAGGTCGAGGGTCTGGGCGAGGTGGCCCGTGCCGCCGGGAAAGACGGCGGTGACCTCGCCGGTGTCCGGCCGCTCGGCCCCGGCGAGGAGTCGCAGCAGGGTCGACTTGCCGGAGCCGTTCTCGCCGATGACGGCGGTCTTGTCGCCGGGGCGGATGCTGAGGCTCACCTGGTCCAGCACCTGACGGTCGCCGTATGCCTTGCAGGCGGCGGTGAGGGTCAGCTGGGAGGGGGTGTGGTGGTGCGAGGGCATGGGTGGTCCCTGGGGGTACTCGGTACGGGGTTCCTTCCGGGCAGGGGGTGCGGCTGGGCCGCGCCGGGCTCAGCGGAAGAAGTAGTACGAGTACATGACCATGCCCCCAGGCTAACCGGGGGCACCCCCGATGTCCCCTCATTTACGGGCCGGCCCTCCCGGGGCTGGAGATGCTCCGACGCGGGCCGGCGCCAAGGCGTTCAGGGGCGCGGGGAACTGCGCGGGCAACCACGCACGGGGCGAGGCCGAAAGGGAGTCGGGGGCGCGGGGCAGTGCGTGGATGGCACTACGGTCCGCCTCCCGGCGTGCTCTACGAGCCCTGGGTCTGGGGTGGGGCGGAGGCCAGGGGTGGAGTGGGGGCGTTGGCCAGGGCTTGGGCGAGTGCTCGGCGGGTCGCTCGGGCCGTGCGCAGGGCGTCCCAGGTCAGGGTCGTCAGGGCCAGCCACACCAGGGCGAAGCCCGCCCAGCGCTCGGGCGGCATCGCCTCGTGGAAGTACGCGATGCCGAGCAGGAACTGGAAGACCGGCGCCAGGTACTGGAGCAGGCCGAGCGTCGAGAGCGGCACCCGGATCGCCGCGCCGCCGAAGCAGATCAGCGGGATGGCGGTCACCACACCGGTCGCGGCGAGCAGCGCCGCGTGCCCGGCGCCCTCGGTGGTGAACGTGGACCGCCCCTGGCCGCCGAGCCACAGCAGATAGCCGAGCGCGGGCAGGAACTGCACGGCGGTCTCGGCGGCCAGGGATTCCAGTCCGCCGAGGTTCACCTGCTTCTTGACCAGGCCGTACGTCGCGAACGAGAACGCCAGCGTCAGCGAGATCCACGGCGGCTGCCCGTAGCCCACGGTCAGGACGACCACGGCCGCCGCGCCCACGCCCACCGCGACCCACTGGGCGCGCCGCAGCCGTTCCTTCAGGATCAGTACGCCCATGGCGATGGTCACGAGCGGGTTGATGAAGTAGCCGAGGGACGCCTCCACCACGTGGCCGGCGTTCACCGACCAGATGTAGACGCCCCAGTTGACCGTGATCACCGCCGCGGCGACGACTATCAGCGCGAGCCTGCGGGGCTGGCGCACCAGCTCGCCGATCCACGCCCAGCGGCGCATCAGGAGGAGGACGACGACGACCAGGCCGAGGGACCACGCCATGCGGTGGGCCAGGATCTCCATCGCGTCGGCCGGCTTGAGCAGCGGCCAGAACAGGGGGACGAGCCCCCACATCCCGTAGGCGCCGATTCCGTACAGCAGTCCGGTCCGCTGTTGCCCCGCAGATTCCTTGGCCACTGGCCCTCCCCGCGCGCTCGATCCCAGGCAGAAGGTAGCGCCGAAGGGGCCGCGGTGTCATGCCCGTATCGCGATACGGTCCTGACGCGCTGACTACGCCCTGCCCGCGCCCTGCCTACGCGGAGAGCGCGGCCCGCACGGTCGTCGCGAGCGGGGTGGTCGGGCGGCCGGTCAGGCGGGCCAGGTCGCCGGGGGTGGCGGCCAGGCGGCCCCGCTCGATGGCCAGGTCCACGTCCACCAGGAGCTCCGCGAACGCGTCGGGCAGGCCCGCGCCGGTCAGGACGGCCAGGTGGGCCTCGGGGGTGACCGCGTTGTAGGCGATCGGACGGCCGGAGGCGGCGGCGACCTCGGCCGCGTACTCGGCGAAGGACCACGCCACGTCGCCGCTCAGCTCGTACGCCCGGCCCAGGTGGCCCTCGCCGGTCAGCACCGCGGCGGCCGCCGCCGCGTAGTCGGCGCGGGCCGCCGAGGCCACCCGGCCCTCGCCCGCGTTGGAGACGACCGCGCCGTGCGCCAGGACCGGCGCGAGGTTGGCCGTGAAGTTCTCGGTGTACCAGCCGTTGCGCAGGAAGGTGTACGGCAGGCCCGAGTCGAGGATCAGCCGCTCCGTCACCTTGTGCTCGTCCGCGAGCGCGAAGTCGGCGTCGGGGCCGCCGAGGATGCCGGTGTAGGCGAGCTGGGCCACGCCCGCCGCCTTGGCGGCCTCGACCACCGCGGTGTGCTGCGGCACCCGCCGGCCGACCTCGCTGCCGGAGATCAGCAGCACCCGGTCGCCGGCGGCGAAGGCCCCGGCCAGGCTGGCGGGCTCGTTGTAGTCGGCGATGCGGAGCTCCACGCCCCGGGCGGCGAGCCCGGCCGCCTTCTCCTTGTCGCGTACGACGACGGCGATCTCGCTCGCCGGTATCCGTGCGAGCAGCTCCTCGACGACGAGACGGCCGAGGGATCCGGTGGCTCCGGTGACGACGATGCTCATGGCGTGGCTCCTGTGGGGCGAAGGGGGAGAAAAGGGCGAAGGGGTCGCCTTCGACCTCCACCCTACGGATAGCGCTAACCAGGCGTAAGTACCCACTTTGAAGTAAGGTACTGGTATGGGAGTAAGGGTGAGCAGTGGAGTGAATGCCAAGGGCGACCGGGTCCGGCGCGAGGAGGTGCGCGAGGCCATGTGTCCGCACCGGCTCGTTCTGGAGCACGTCACCAGCCGGTGGGGCGTGCTGGTCCTGGACGCGCTGCTCGACCGCTCGTACCGCTTCAGCGAGCTGCGCCGCGAGATCGGCAAGGTCAGTACGGTCAGCGAGAAGATGCTCGCCCAGACGCTCCAGACGCTGGAGCGCGACGGCTTCGTACACCGGGACGCCAAGCCCGTGATCCCGCCCCGCGTCGACTACTCGGTCACCCCGCTCGGCCGGGAGGCCGCCGAGCAGGTGCGCGCGCTGGCCCGCTGGACCGACGTCCGCATGGACGACGTGCAGCGGGCGCGGGCCGCCTACGACGCGGCCCGGGCGTCGGCCGACGCGTAGGCCGCACAAAGAACGGGTGCCCGGCCAGGGGTCCACGGGGGACTATGGGCCGGGCACCCGGCTTCTCTTGGTCCGCCGGTTCAGCCGACGACGGTCCAGGTGTCCTTACCGGCGAGGAGGGCGCCGAGGTCGCCCTTGCCGTTCTGCTCGATGGCGGTGTCGAGCTGGTCGGACATGAGGGTGTCGTAGACCGGCCGTTCGACCGAGCGGAACACGCCGATGGGGGTGTGGTGCAGGGTGTCGGGGTCGGCGAGGCGGGACAGGGCGAACGCCGTGGTGGGCGAGGCCTGGTGGGCGTCGTGGACGAGGATGTCGCCCTCGTTGTCCGCCGTGACCGGGACGACCGCGAGGTCGCCGGTGGCCGGGTCGCGGACGACGCCCTTGGCGCGGTCGGCGCCGAAGCGGATCTGCTGTCCGTGTTCGAGGCGGATGACGGCTTCCTCGGCCTGGTCCTTGTCCTTGAGGACCTCGAAGGCGCCGTCGTTGAAGATGTTGCAGTTCTGGTAGATCTCCACGAGCGCGGTGCCCGGGTGCTCGGCGGCCTGGCGCAGGACCTCGGTGAGGTGCTTGCGGTCGGAGTCGACGGTGCGGGCCACGAAGGAGGCCTCGGCGCCGATCGCCAGCGAGACCGGGTTGAAGGGTGCGTCCAGGGAACCCATCGGCGTCGACTTGGTGATCTTGCCGACCTCGGAGGTCGGCGAGTACTGGCCCTTGGTCAGACCGTAGATCCGGTTGTTGAACAGCAGGATCTTCAAGTTGACGTTGCGGCGCAGGGCGTGGATGAGGTGGTTGCCGCCGATGGACAGCGCGTCACCGTCACCGGTGACCACCCACACGCTCAAGTCCCGCCGCGAGGAGGCGAGTCCGGTCGCGATCGCCGGGGCGCGGCCGTGGATGGAGTGCATCCCGTAGGTGTTCATGTAGTACGGGAAGCGGGAGGAGCAGCCGATGCCGGAGACGAAGACGATGTTCTCCTTGGCCAGGCCGAGCTCGGGCATGAAGCCCTGCACGGCGGCCAGGACCGCGTAGTCGCCGCAGCCCGGGCACCAGCGGACCTCCTGGTCGGACTTGAAGTCCTTCATGGACTGCTTGGCCTCGGCCTTGGGGACCAGCTGCAGCAGCTCGTTGGCGTGAGCGTCAGGCATGGATGGCCTCCTTGAGAGCGGTGGCGAGCTGCTCGGCCTTGAACGGCATGCCGTTGACCTGGTTGTAGGAGTGGGCGTCGACCAGGTACCTGGCGCGGATCAGGGTGGCGAGCTGGCCGAGGTTCATCTCCGGCACGACGACCTTGTCGTAGCGGGCCAGGAGGCCGCCGAGGTTCTTCGGGAACGGGTTGAGGTGGCGCAGGTGTGCCTGCGCGATCGGCTCGCCGGCCGCCCGCAGCCTGCGGACCGCCGCCGTGATCGGGCCGTAGGTGGAGCCCCAGCCCAGCACCAGCGTGCGGGCGCCGTCGGGGTCGTCCACGGACAGGTCGGGGACCTCGATGCCGTCGATCTTGGCCTGGCGGGTGCGGACCATGAAGTCGTGGTTGGCCGGGTCGTAGGAGATGTTGCCCGTGCCGTCCTGCTTCTCGATGCCGCCGATGCGGTGCTCAAGACCCGGCGTACCGGGAACCGCCCAGGGCCGCGCCAGGGTCTCCGGGTCCCGCTTGTAGGGCCAGAACACCTCGGTGCCGTCGTCCAGCGTGTGGTTCGGGCCGGACGCGAACCGCACGCGCAGATCGGGGAGTTCATCGACCTCCGGCACCCGCCACGGCTCGGAGCCGTTGGCGAGGTAGCCGTCGGAGAGCAGGAAGACCGGCGTGCGGTACGTCAGCGCGATCCGGGCCGCCTCCAGCGCCGCGTCGAAGCAGTCGGCGGGCGTCTTCGGCGCGACGACCGGGACCGGGGCCTCACCGTTGCGCCCGTACATCGCCTGCAGCAGGTCGGCCTGCTCGGTCTTGGTCGGCAGGCCCGTCGAGGGCCCGCCGCGCTGGATGTCCACGATCAGCAGCGGCAGCTCAAGGGAGACCGCCAGACCGATCGCCTCCGACTTCAGCGCCACACCCGGACCCGAGGTGGTGGTCACCGCGAGAGATCCGCCGAACGCCGCGCCCAGGGCCGCGCCGATCCCGGCGATCTCGTCCTCGGCCTGGAAGGTGCGCACCCCGAAGTTCTTGTGCCGGGACAGCTCGTGCAGGATGTCGGAGGCCGGAGTGATCGGATACGAGCCCAAGTACAGCGGCAGATCGGCCTGTTGGCCCGCCGCGATCAGACCGTAGGACAGGGCCAGGTTCCCGGAGATGTTGCGGTACGTACCCGCCGGGAACGCCTTCGTCGCCGGCGCGACCTCGTAGGAGACCGCGAAGTCCTCCGTCGTCTCACCGAAGTTCCAGCCCGCCCGGAACGCCGCCACGTTCGCCTCGGCGATCGCCGGCTTCTTCGCGAACTTCGAGCGCAGGAACTTCTCGGTGCCCTCGGTCGGCCGGTGGTACATCCACGACAGCAGACCGAGCGCGAACATGTTCTTACTGCGCTCGGCCTCCTTGCGGGAGAGACCGAACTCCTTCAGCGCCTCGATCGTCAGCGTCGTCAACGGCACCGGATGCACGTTGTACGCGGACAGCGAGCCGTCCTCCAGGGGCGAGGTGTCATAGCCGACCTTCGCCATCGCCCGCTTCGCGAACTCGTCCGTGTTCACGATGATCTCGGCGCCGCGCGGCACGTCCGCCAGGTTCGCCTTCAGCGCCGCCGGATTCATCGCGACCAGCACGTTCGGCGCGTCACCCGGCGTCAGGATGTCGTGATCGGCGAAATGCAGCTGGAAACTCGACACACCCGGAAGCGTTCCGGCAGGCGCCCGGATCTCGGCCGGGAAGTTCGGCAGCGTGGACAAGTCGTTTCCGAACGACGCCGTCTCCGACGTGAACCGGTCACCGGTGAGCTGCATCCCGTCACCCGAGTCACCCGCGAAACGGATGATGACCCGGTCGAGACGCCGGACTTCCTTTTCACCGGCGGGCCTGCGCTGCTCCCCGACAAGGGCCTCATCGGCTCCGTCGGCCTGCTCGGCTGGGCTACTGACCTGGCTGGTCACTGAACTGGACCTCCCTCGGGCGGGCTGCTCGGGCGCATCCGGCCGACCGGTAGCGCCAAGGCCCACCCTACGTCGGTAAGGGTCGCCTTCCCTGGACCGCTCATATGTTGGACGCTCTTTTGAGACGCCTTACTGCCCTGAATTGCCACGATTTACTCGCCCCCCGGCCCCTTCTGCTAAGACGCCAAGCAATCCTTCTTTGGTACTAGGCCTCACCGTGCCGGGAAGCCCTGCGGGCTGTGCCTCGATCCGGCCCGGTGTCCGACTTTCGTCCCCGGCGGCTGTGTCCCGCTCGATCCTCGACAGGGTGGCAGGTGGTCATGAATTGATATAGGTCAAGACCGCGAGAACACGCCGGTGATCCCCGTCACTCGGCGAGAGGCCCAGTTTCAGGAAGATGTTGCTGACGTGCTTCTCGACGGCCCCGTCGCTCACCACCAGCTGCTTGGCGATCGCCGAGTTCGTCCGCCCCTCCGCCATGAGTCCTAGGACCTCCCGCTCGCGCGGCGTCAGGTTCGCCAGGACGTCCTGCTTGCGGCTGCGGCCCAGGAGCTGCGCCACGACCTCGGGGTCGAGCGCGGTACCGCCCTGGGCGACCCGCACCACGGCCTCGACGAACTCCCTGACCTCCGCGACCCGGTCCTTCAGGAGATAGCCGACGCCCCGGCTCGACCCGGCGAGCAGCTCCGTCGCGTACTGCTCCTCCACGTACTGGCTCAGCACCAGGACGCCGATCCCCGGGTACAGCGCGCGCAACTGGACCGCCGCGCGCACGCCCTCGTCGGTGTGGGTCGGCGGCATCCGTACGTCCGCCACGACGACATCGGGCAGCGCGCCCTGGTCGGCGAGCTCTCCCACGGTCTTGACCAGCGCCACTCCGTCGCCCACTCCCGCGACGACGTCGTGCCCCCGGTCGGTCAGCAGGCGGGTCAGGCCCTCCCGAAGCAGTACCGAATCCTCGGCGATGACCACCCGCACCCTGTCCTCCACGACTCTGCAGCCCCCCGGGCTCTGTTGGCTCCCCAGGCGCGCGCCGTCGGGCGCGTGCCCCACAGCTCTGTGCAAGCCATGGCGTTGTGCCCGTCCAGCATCTCAGCATCCGGCCGCGAATCCGCGCCCGCCAGGCAAAATCCCCCGACCCGGGGTTTACGGGCCGGGAGGGGGGAGGGGGAGGCGTCGTGCCGCTCGGGGCCGGGGGGTGCGCCCTGTCCGGGGCCGGGGGGTGCGCCGCGCCGGGGCGCCCCAACTCCTAGGCGCGCCAGGGCAGTTCGGCGGTGACGGTGGTGGGGCCGCCGGGCGGGGAGTCGACGGCGAGGATGCCGTCCACCGCGTCGAGGCGCTCGGCGAGTCCCGCGAGGCCCGACCCGGCCGACATGTCCGCGCCGCCGCGTCCGTTGTCGGCGACCTGGAGCATCAGGCGGTTGCCGGCCCGCCACACCTCGACGGTGGCCCGGCTCGCGCCGCTGTGCTTGCTGACGTTCTGGAGGAGTTCGGAGACGGTGAAGTACGCGATGCCCTCAATGGCCGGAACCGGCCGGCCCGGCAGGTCCACCTCGACCCGCACCGGGACCGTGCAGCGGGAGGCGACGGAGGAGAGGGCGGCGTCCAGGCCGCGGTCGGTGAGGACCGCCGGGTGGATGCCCCGGGCCAGGTCGCGCAGCTCCTGAAGGGCGACCTTCACCTCGCCGTGCGCCTCGTCGACCATCCGGGCCGCCGCGTGCGGGTCCTCGGTCAGCTTCTCCTTGGCGAGGCCGAGGTCCATGGCGAGGGCCACCAGACGGGCCTGCGCCCCGTCGTGCAGGTCGCGTTCGATGCGGCGCAGGTCGGCCGCCGAGGTGTCCACGACCACGCCCCGGTCCGACTCCAGCTCGGTGACCCGCTCCTCCAGGCGCGAGGGGCCGAGCAGCCCGGTCACCATCGCCCGGTCCACCACCGCGAGACCGCGGATCAGCCACGGCGCGGCCAGCGTGATCAGCAGGCCCGCGGCCGAGGTCAGGGCGATCTCGAACGGCGAGTCCAGGTACACGTTGTGGTGGTCGTCGCCGTAGAGCTGGAGGCCGGCCTGGCCGCCGTACATCGGGAACACCCAACGCCACAGCGGGTAGCTGAACAGGGACCAGCCGGTCACCCAGACCGGCAGCGTCACGCAGAAGGCGAAGACCGCCCAGGGGAAGTGGAACACCGTGTAGAGCAGGTGGCGCCAGGAGACGCCGCTCTTGAGGACCCCGCCGATCCACGCCATGAGGCCGCCGCGCGAGCGCACCGGCCGCGGCTCGGCGATCTCGACCCCGAGCAGCGCCCGCGCCCGGGCCCGCTCCATGACGCCGAACGCCCGGCAGCCCATCAGGGCCACCGCCATCAGCGGGATGCCGATGAAGGTGATCAGGAGACCGGCACTCACCGACACCGTGGTCACGGACCAGCAGAACAGCGCGATGCTGATCGGCAGGCTGAGCAGCTGATAGCCGAACTCGCGGAAGGTGCGCCCCTCGAACGGTGCCCGCAGCACCGAAGGAAGAAGGTGCCGCCGCGGCTCGGGGGACCGCGCCACGCCGTACCCGTACTCCGTGTCCATGGTCATCGGTCCCGTCCGTCCATTCCGTGTGATGCGCGGACGCCGTCCGCGCGCCGCCCCCTGTGAACTCCAGCTTGTCCCGTGCGGGCACCCCCCGGCCATGGAGCCGGTCACCCTCTTCGGCCGGGGGTTTTCCCTACCCCGGGCCTTTGTCAGTCCTGCGGACCCCGGTCGCGCCACGGCAGTTCGGCCGTCACGACCGTCGGGCCGCCCACCGGCGAATCGAGGACGAGCAGGCCGTCCACCGCGCCGAGCCGCTCGGCCAGACCCGCCATGCCGGTACCGCCGTCGAGCCGGGCGCCGCCCACCCCGTTGTCCTCGACCTGGATGAGCAGCCGGTCCGTGCTGCGCCACACCTCGACCGAGGCCGCCCGGGCCCGGCTGTGCTTGCTGACGTTCTGGAGGAGTTCGGAGACGGTGAAGTAGGCGATGCCCTCGATGGCCGGGGCCGGCCGCCCGGGCAGGTCGACCGCCACCTTCACCGGGACCGTGCAGCGGGAGGCGACGGAGGAGAGGGCGGCGTCCAGGCCGCGGTCGGTGAGGACCGCCGGGTGGATGCCCCGGGCCAGGTCGCGCAGCTCCTGAAGGGCCAGCTTCACCTCGCCGTGCGCCTCGTCGACCATCGCCGCCGCCGTGTCCGGGTCCTCCAGGAGCTTCTCCTTGGCGAGGCCGAGGCCCATGGCGAGGGCCACCAGGCGCGCCTGCGCCCCGTCGTGCAGATCGCGCTCGATGCGGCGCAGATCGGCCGCCGCCGTGTCCACGACCACGCCCCGGTCGGACTCCAGCTCCGCGATCCGCCGCTCCAGACTGTCAGAGGGCGAGAGCAGGGCACGCACCATCATCCGGTCCGCGTTGGTCAGCCCCCGGGCGAGGAACCCGAGCACCGGCCACGCCACGAACAGCGAGACCAGTGTCACCGCGAAGGTCAGGATCCCCCAGGGCAGCCGCACGAACTCGTACAGCACATTGCGCCAGGCCACCGGGTCGCGCAGGCTCGTCCACAGCCAGGGGAAGAAGCCGCCGTGCTTGCCCGGGCTCGCCGGGATCGGGGTGGGCTCCTCGACGCGCACCCCCAGAAGCGCCCGCCCCCGGGCCCGTTCGGCCTTGCCGAACTGGCGCGCGCCGAGCAGCCCCACGGCGAGCAGCGGAAGTCCGACCACGGTGACGGAGAGCCCGATCCCGAGCGCGACCATCACGACGACGTAGACGAAACCGGTCAGGGCCATCGGGAAGTTGGCGAGGAGGTGCGCGATCTCCTTCCAGGTGTGCCGCTCGTAGGCGAACCGCACGGCGGGCGGGGCGGCCTTCTCGTCGCCGGCGGCTGCGCCCGGCTGTTCTGCTGCGTACCGCTGCTGCTCGCGGAGGGTCCTGGTCATGGTGCCAAGCCTGCCGGGCGGAGATCGGCGGCGCCATGGGGTGCCGCACCCTCCTTGTACGGGGGAAAACCCCACCCCGGCGGCCCACACCGTGAGACGCGCCTGCGAAGGGCCCCCTTAGCAGGGCCTAGACTCCCGTCCGTACACAGCGTCGAACAGGGCGCGACGAGATCATCGAGGCCAGGGAGCGAGGGGCGCGACGTGCCGGAACCGACCGTGCGCCAGATGCCGGTGTTGGCTGCCGACTACTTCCACAGCTATTCCGTCGTGGGCCTGCTCGCCGTGGTCGGCGTGCTGTTCGTCGCCGTGGCCTTCGGGGCCGGGCGGCTGCTGCGGCCCGTGGTGCCGACGCCGGAGAAGCTCCTGACGTACGAGTGCGGCGTCGACCCGGTGGGCGAGGGCTGGGCCCACACCCAGGTCCGCTACTACGTCTACGCCTTCCTGTACGTGATCTTCGCCGTGGACTCGATCTTCCTCTTCCCCTGGGCGACCGTCTTCGCGGCCCCCGGCTACGGCGCGACCACCCTCGTCGAGATGTTCATCTTCCTCGGCTTCCTGGCCGTGGGACTGCTCTACGCATGGAAGAAGGGCGTCCTGGAATGGACGTGACGACTCCCGGACCCGCCTCGCAGCCCGTGCCGCTGCCCGAGCCGAAGAGGCTGGGCGTGCTCTCGCGCCTGGCCCCCGAGCCGATGAAGGTGGTCCTCAACTGGGGCCGCCGCTACAGCCTCTGGGTCTTCAACTTCGGCCTCGCCTGCTGCGCGATCGAGTTCATCGCGGCCTCCATGGCCCGCCACGACTTCATCCGGCTCGGCGTGATCCCCTTCGCGCCCGGACCGCGCCAGGCCGACCTCATGATCGTCTCCGGCACGGTGACGGACAAGATGGCGCCCGCGGTCAAGCGCCTCTACGAGCAGATGCCCGAGCCCAAGTACGTCATCTCCTTCGGCGCCTGCTCCAACTGCGGCGGCCCGTACTGGGATTCGTACTCGGTGACCAAGGGCGTGGACCAGATCATCCCGGTGGACGTGTACGTGCCCGGCTGCCCGCCCCGGCCCGAGGCGCTGCTCCAGGGCATCCTCAAGCTCCAGGAGAAGATCGCCCGCGAATCGCTCGGTGAGCGGTACGCGAACGCGGCCACCCCCGCCCAGCTGACCAGCGGGCTCGTCGCCGCCCCGCCGACCCCGGGGGAGGACCGGGCGTGACCGCGTACGACAGCCTGCCCGACGGCGTCACCGAGATCTTCGGCGCGGAGGCCACGGCGGAGGAGGCCTACGGGCTGCTCACCGTCGACGTCCCGGCCGGCTCCTGGATCGCCGCGCTCGAAATCGCCCGCGACAAGCTGGGCTGCACCTACTTCGACTGGCTGAGCGCCGTCGACGAGCCCGGCACCGGCTTCCGGGTCTGCGCGCACGTCGTCTCGCTCGGCGAGGGCCGGGTCCGGCGCCTGCTCGTGCGCACGACCGTGCCGCACTCGGCGCCGGTGCTGCCCTCCGCCATCGACATCTACGCGGGCGCGGCCTGGCACGAGCGCGAGACCCACGAGATGTTCGGCGTGGACTTCAGTGACCACCCGCACCTGGTCCCGCTGCTCCTCCCCGAGAACTTCGAGGGCCACCCCCTGCGCAAGGACTTCGTGCTCGCGGCCCGCGTCGCCAAGGCGTGGCCCGGCGCGAAGGAGCCCGGGGAGCCCGCGGCGGGGGCGGCGCACGGCGGGCCCAAGCGCCGCCAGATGCTCCCGCCCGGCGTCCCCGACCCGAACGAATGGGGCCCCCTGAAGGGCCAGCTCCCTCCGGCCCCGGCCCGCCCCGCCCGCACCCCGCGTGCCGCGGGCGCGGCCGGCGCCGAACGCCCGGCCCGGGCCGCGGGGGACCGCCCGGTGCGGCGCGCCCGAAGCGTGTCGGACGGCTCGGCGTCCCAGGCGACCGCCCCGGCGGTTACGGAGGCGACCCCGGCGGTTACGGAGGCCGCCGCGACTCCGGAGCCCACGCCTGCGGAGGCCCCTGCCGTACGCCCGAGGCGCACCCGCACGGCGAGCGAGGGCTCGGCGTCACAGACGGCCCCGGCTGTCCCGGCCACCCCGGCGGTCCCGGCCACCCCGGCTTCTCCGGAGGGCCCGGCCACCCCGGCGGTCCCGGCATCTCCGGCGGCTCCGGCCACCCCGGCTGTCCCGGCTTCTCCGGAGGGCCCGGCTGTCACGGAGGCCCCGGAAGCTCCGCCCACCCCCGAGGCCCCGGAAAGCCCGGCCGTACGTCCCCGGCGGAGCCGGAGTGCGAGCGAGGGGTCCGCCTCGCAGCAGGGCGGGGAGGCGGAGAAGCGGGCCGCCGCGCCGCCCCGGACGCGTAGTTCGGACGCCCCCTGGCACAGCCCGAAACCCGCCTTCGGCGAAGGCGAGCCGGACGCGAAGCCCGCCCCGGCCTCCGGAACCGAAGCAGCCGAACCCACCGACCCCGCCGAACCCACCGACCCTGCCGGAGGCGACCCGCGTGAATGACGCACTCGACGTCGCCATCCGCCTTGTCGTCGTCTTCGTCGTGTTCCTGGTCCTCCCCCTCGTCGTCGGGCAGACCGAGCACAAGGTGATGGCGCACATGCAGGGCCGGCTCGGCCCGATGTACGCCGGCGGCTTCCACGGCTGGGCCCAACTCGTCGCGGACGGCGTGAAGTTCGCCCAGAAGGAGGACATCGTCCCGGCGGCAGCCGACCGGCGCATCTTCCAACTCGCCCCCGCCGTCGCCCTGTTGCCCTACCTCCTCGTCCTCGTGGCCGTCCCGATCGGCCCGAGCGAGGGCGCGGTCGGCCAGGTCGTCGACGCGGGAATCTTCTTCGTGCTCGCCGTGATGGGCGTGGGCGTGCTCGGCTCGCTCATGGCGGGCTGGGCCTCGGCCAACAAGTTCTCCCTGCTCGGCGGACTGCGCACCGCGGCCCAGCTGCTCGCCTACGAACTGCCGATGCTGCTCGCCGCCGCCTCCGTGGCGATGGCGGCCGGCACGGTCTCGCTGCCCGGCATCCTCAACGCCTTCCACTGGTGGTGGCTGCCCTGGCAGATCGTCGGCGCCCTGGTCTTCTTCGTCGCGGGCCTCGCCGAACTCCAGCGTCCGCCCTTCGACATGCCCGTCGCCGACTCCGAGATCATCTTCGGCGCGTACACCGAGTACACGGGCCTGCGCTTCGCGCTGTTCCTGCTCGCCGAGTACGCCGGCATCGTCGTCCTGTGCGGCCTGACCACCGTCCTGTTCCTGGGCGGCTGGCACGGCCCGTGGGGCGCGGACGGCCTGGGCTGGGTCTGGACCCTGCTCAAGACGGCCGTGCTCGCCTTCGTCGTGATCTGGCTCCGGGTCAGCTACCCCCGCCTCCGCGAGGACCAGCTGCAGAAGCTCGCCTGGACCACGCTCATCCCGCTCGCGCTCGCGCAGATCGCGCTCACCGGCATCGTGAAGGTGGCGATCAGCTGATGTCCGAGTCTCTCCCGCCCACCCGGCCGGAGTCTCTCCCGCCCACCCGGCCCGAGTCTCTCCCGCCCACCCGGCCCCGTATCCCCGGCTCCGGCCTCGCCAAGGGCCTGGCCGTCACCCTGCGCACGATGACGAAGAAGACCGTCACCGCGCAGTACCCCGACGTGCAGCCCGAACTCCCGCCCCGCAGCCGGGGCGTGATCGGCCTGTTCGAGGAGAACTGCACGGTCTGCATGCTGTGCGCCCGCGAGTGCCCCGACTGGTGCATCTACATCGACTCCCACAAGGAGACGGTGCCCGCCGCGGTCGAGGGCGGCCGCGAGCGCAGCCGCAATGTCCTCGACCGCTTCGCCATCGACTTCTCGCTCTGCATGTACTGCGGCATCTGCATCGAGGTGTGCCCCTTCGACGCGCTGTTCTGGTCGCCGGAGTTCGAGTACGCGGAGACGGACATCCACGAGCTCACCCACGAGCGCGACAAGCTGCGCGAGTGGATGTGGACGGTCCCGGCCCCGCCCGCGCTCGACCCCGGAGCCGAGGAGCCGAAGGAAGTCGCCGCCGCCCGCAAGGCCGCCGACAAACTGGCCGCCGCGCAAGCAGCGGAGGCAGCCGCCTCCGGCCCCGAGGGAGGGCAGGCATGAGCGCGATCCTCGCCCAGGCGGCCCTCACCGCACCCCAGGGCTTCCTGTCGCCGAGCGGCGTGGAGATCGCCTTCCTCCTCGTCGGCATCGCCACGCTCGGCGCGGCCGTCATGACCGTCACGACCCGGCAGCTGGTGCACGCCGCGCTGTGGCTGGTCGTGGCGCTCGGCGGCCTGGCCGTCGAATACCTGCTGCTCACGGCCGAGTTCATCGCCTGGGTGCAGGTCCTCATCTACGTCGGTTCGATCGTGGTGCTCCTCCTGTTCGGGCTGATGCTCACCAAGGCCCCCATCGGCCGCTCCCCGGACGCCGATTCGGGCAACCGCTGGGTCGCGCTCACCGTGGCCGTCGCCGCCGCCGGGACCCTGGTCTGGGTCGTCGTGGATGCCTTCCGCACCAGCTGGATCGACCTCGACGGACCGGCCCAGGGCTCCACCAAGGTGTCCGGAGAGATCCTGTTCCGGCACTGGGTGCTGCCCTTCGAGGCGCTGTCCGTGCTGCTCCTCGCCGCCCTTGTCGGCGCGATCGTGCTGTCCCGCAGGAGCGCCCCCGATGACGCCCCCGGTGACGCCTCGGCCGCCGCCCCACGTGAGACGGAGTCGCGCTGATGCACCTCGCCTATCCCGCCGTGCTCGCCGTCCTCCTGTTCTGCACCGGCCTCTACGGTGTGCTCGCGCGGCGCAACGCGATCCTGGTCCTGATGTCCGTCGAGCTGATGCTCAACGCGGTCAACCTCAACCTCGTCGCCTTCGACGTCTGGCTGCGCGACACCCTGCACGGCGGCCAGGCGCTCACCCTGTTCACGATCGCCATCGCCGCCGCCGAGATCGGCATCGGCCTGGCGATCGTGCTCGCCGTGTACCGCAACCGCGGCACCTCCGACATCGACCGGCTCCGCGACACCGCCGAGGGCCCCGGCCCGGACCCGGCCGACCCCGAAGACCCCGCCGCCCCGGCACAGAAGGCTGAGGCCGCCGCGTGACCACCACGACCCTCGCCGTCCTCGTTCCGCTCCTTCCGTTCCTGGGCGCCGCGGCCGGCCTGCTGCTCGGCCGCCGCGCGCCCGGCTTCGTCCGCCCGCTCGCGGTGCTGCCGACGTTCGCCGCGTTCGTCCTCGCCGTCGTCGTCGCCGTCGACCAGGGCGGCGGCAAGGCGATCGACGCGGCCACCCGGCTCACCCCGACCGGCTCGGTGCCGATCGAACTCGCCCTCCACCTGGACGGGTTCGCGGTCCTCGTCGCCGTCCTGGTCGGCCTGGTCGCCACCTGCGTACAGCTCTACTCGACGGGCTACCTGCGCGACGACCCGCGCTACACCTCGTACGCCGCGCTCGTCTCCCTGTTCACCTCCGCGATGCTGCTCGTCGTCTACTCCGGCGACCTGATGGTGCTCCTGGTCGGGTGGGAGGTCATGGGCATCTGCTCGTACTTCCTGGTCGGCCACTACTGGGAGACCCCCGAGGCCCGGGCCGCCTCGCTGAAGGCCTTCCTGGTCACCAAGCTCGGCGACGTCCCCTTCCTCATCGGTCTGTTCGCGCTCGCCACCGACGCCGGCACGTTCCGGATCACCGGTGTCGTCCAGGCCGCCCTCACCGGCGGCATCGACCACCCCACCCTCATCGCCCTGCTGCTGCTCGCGGGGGTGGCCGGCAAGTCCGCCCAGTTCCCGCTGCACACCTGGCTGCCCGACGCGATGGCCGGCCCGACCCCGGTCTCCGCGCTGATCCACGCCGCGACGATGGTCGCCGCCGGCATCTACTTCGTGGCCCGGCTGCTCCCCGTCTTCGCCGCGTCCGCCGCCGCGATGACCGTGCTCGCCGTGATGGCCGCGATCACCATGGTCGGGTCCGGTCTGGCCGCGCTCGCCCAGGACGACATCAAGCGCGTCCTCGCGTACTCGACCATCGGCCAGCTCGGCTACCTCTCGGGCGCCCTGGCCGTCGGCGACCGCGGAGCCGCCGTCTTCCACCTCCTGTCGCACGGCGCCTTCAAGGCGCTGCTCTTCCTCGCCGCCGGCGTGGTCATCCACGCGGCCGGCACCAACTCACTGACCGCCATGTCCCGCATGGGCGGCCTGGCCAAGCGCATCCCCGACGCGTACTGGACGATGACCGTCGCCCTGCTCGCGCTCGCCGCGATCCCTCCCTTCGCCGGCTTCTTCTCCAAGGAGGCCGTCCTGTCCGCCGCCGAGCACACCGCGCTCGGCGAGAGCCAGGTCGCCCCGTCCGGCGCCGGCTGGACCGTGCTGGTCGCCGGACTCCTGACCGCGCTCCTGACCGCCGCGTACGCGACCCGCCTGTGGCTGCTCGCGTTCCGCGGCAGGGGAGCGGCGGCCCCGGACCACGGTCGCCAGCCCTTCGTCATGAACGCCGTCCTGTGGGTGCTCGCCATCCCCTCCATCGGCTTCGGTCTCACCACCGGCTACCTCGGCGACTGGTTCGACGGACGCGCCCTCACCCCGGCCGTCACCACCGCCGTCCTGTCCACGGGCGTCGCCCTGGTCGGCGGCCTGGTCACGTACGCGGCCTGGCGCCACACCTCGGCGCTGGCCGCCGGCACCCCGATGGGCGCCGTCGCGGCCCACCCCGAGGGCGACGGCGGCCTGGTCGAGGAGGAGGCCATCGCCAGCCACACCCAGGTCTACGGCTCCATCGCCTCCGCCCCCGACCCGGCCGACCCGGGCCGTCTCCTGCTCGGCCCGCTGCACCGCCACGCGGCCACCGGCTTCCACCTGGACGCCGTCTACCACGCCCTGTTCGTCCGGCCCGTCCTGGCCGCGGCCGGCCTGGTCCGCTTCCTGGACCGCGAGGTCGTCGAGACGTACGTACGCGGTGCGAGCGCGGCACCGCGCTGGCTCGGGTGGGCCGTGCGCCGCGCGCAGAACGGCAATGTGCAGAGCTACCTCAGCGCGCTGCTGGCCGGCTCACTCGTCCTGGCGGCCGCCGTGGTCGTCCTTGCCAACGTCACCGCGGGGTCCTGAGCCGTGATCGATATCAGCGAGTCCGTGATGCAGTTCCTTCTGGCGTTCATCGTCGTCGTCCCGCTCATCGGCGCCGTCGCGGCCCTGCTCCCCGCCCCGCCCGGGCTCCGGGGCAAGAGCCCCGACCAGGCCGTGCTCCGCCACGGCGTGACCGTGACCGGCGTGATCCTGCTCGCCGCGATCGTCCTCGCGCTCGGCTTCGACCGCGGCCATCCGTCGACGATGCAGGCCACGACGGACATCCAGTGGATCCCGGCGCTGAACATCCACATCCACCTCGGCATCGACGGCATCTCCCTCCCCCTCCTCGTCCTGACCGCGCTGCTGACCTTCCTCTGCGCGCTGTACAGCTACTTCAAGATGCCTTCCGGCCCCGGCCCGAAGGCGTTCGTCGCGCTCCTGCTCGTCCTGGAGTCCGGCACCCTCGCCACCTTCGCCGTCCTCGATCTCGTGCTGTTCTTCCTCGCGTTCGAGATGGTCCTCATCCCGATGTACTTCCTGATCGCCCGCTGGGGCGGGGCCGGGAGGACCGCCGCCGCCTGGAAGTTCATCCTCTACACACTGCTCGGCTCGGTCGTCATGCTGCTCGGCCTGCTCCTGATCGGGCTCAAGGCGGGCACCTTCGACATGGTGGCACTCGCCACTGACAACGGCCGTGGGCTGACCTCGTCCGTGCAGGTCATCGCCGTTCTGGCGATCGGGATCGGGCTCGCGGTCAAGACCCCGATGTTCCCCCTGCACAGCTGGCTCCCGGACGCCCACACCGCCGCCCCGACCGTCGGCTCGGTGCTGCTCGCCGGCGTCCTGCTGAAGATGGGCACGTACGGCTTCGTCCGCATCGTGCTGCCGATCGCCCCGCACGGCATGCACACCTTCGCGCCCTACCTGGCCGCTTTCGCCGTCGCCGGGATCATCTACGGTTCGCTGGCCTGCCTCGCGCTCGCCAAGCAGGGCAACAAGGGCGACCTGAAGCGGCTCATCGCGTACTCCTCCGTCGGCCACATGGGCTTCGTGCTGCTCGGCATCGCCTCGATGACCCCCACCGGCGTGAACGGCGCGCTGTTCGCCAACATCGCCCACGGCCTCATCACGGGCCTGCTGTTCTTCCTGGTCGGGGCCCTCAAGGACCGCTACGGAACCGCCGACCTCGACACCCTGGCCGGCGCCACCGGAGCCGCTCTCTACGGCAGGGCGCCGCGCCTGGGCGGACTGCTCGCCTTCGCGGCCGTCGCCTCCCTCGGGCTGCCCGGACTCGCCGGGTTCTGGGGCGAGATGCTCGCGATGTTCGGCGCGTTCGACCCGGCGGCGGGCCTCAGCCGTCCGGCCTTCCTCACCTTCGTGGCGATCGCCGCCTTCGGCACCCTGCTCACCGCCGCGTACCTGCTGGTCGTCGTGCGCCGGGTCTGCATGGGCGCCAAGCCCACCGAGGGCCCGCAGCTCGTGGACATCCAGGGCTACGAGTTCGCCGCCTGGAGCCCGCTCGTCGCGCTCACCGTCCTCGCCGGGCTCTGGCCCGCGGTCCTCCTCGGCCTGACCGACCCGGCCGTCCAGAAGCTCCTCGCAGGAGGCAAGTCGTGACCCCCGACGTCACCACCGCGGCGGCCGGCACCGCAAGCCTGGTCCAGTCCGTCGACTGGGTCGCGATCGCACCGCCCCTGATCGCGGCGGCGGTCGCCCTGGTCGTGCTGCTCGCCGACCTGTTCCTGCCGCCCGCGCGCAAGCCGCTGCTCGGCTGGATCACGGTCGCGGGCCTGGTCGCGGCGCTCGCCGCCCTGGTGCCGCTGCGCACCGGCAGCCGCTCCACGTTCTGCCTGACCGCCAACCCGGACGCGTGCAGCTACACCGTCGACCAGTTCGCCTTCGTCATCCAGGCCCTGGTCCTCGGTGGCGCCCTGCTGACCGCGCTGCTGTCGATGAAGGACACCGAGGAGAAGCTCCCGGCGGGCGAGTTCTGGTTCCTGCTGCTGTCCTCGGCGGCCGGCGCGGCCCTGCTGCCCGCCGCCCGCGACCTCGCCACCCTCGTCGTCGCCCTGGAAGTCGCCTCGCTGCCCGCCTTCGCGCTCGTCGGGCTCAAGCGCGGCGACCGGCTGTCCTCCGAGGCGGCCCTGAAGTTCTTCCTGTCGTCGGTCACCGCCACCGCCGTGATGCTGCTCGGCGTCAGCTTCGTGTACGCGGCCACCGGCACCCTGCACCTCACGGAGATCGCCACCAAGCTCGCCGACGTCCCCGGCCAGCTGGGTACCGTCGCCGAGACCGGCGTCGTGCTGACCCTCGTCGGCTTCGCCTTCAAGACGGCCGCCGCGCCCTTCCACTTCTGGGTGCCCGACACCTATGTGGGCGCGCCGCTGCCCGTCGCCGCCTACCTCTCCGTCGTCGGCAAGGCGGTCGGCTTCTCCGGGCTCATCCTGGTGACCGTCGTCGCCTTCCCCGCGTACGCCGACGTGTGGGGTCCGGCCCTCGCGGTGCTCGCCGCGCTGACCATGACCATCGGCAACGCGGCCGCCGTGCGCCAGGCCGCGACGCGCGCGCACAGCGCGGTCCGGCTGCTCGCCTGGTCCTCGGTGGGCCAGGCCGGCTACCTCCTGGTGCCGATCGCGGCCGCCGCGTACTCCGGCGACGACAAGGTCGGCGCCACCGTCGCGTACGCCCTGATGTACGCCGTCGTGAACCTGGGCGCCTTCGCGGTCGCCGCCCTGGTCGCCCGAGGCAAGCCGCTGAACCGCCTCACCGACTACCGGGGCCTGTACGCCGAGCGCCCCCTCGCCGCCCTGGCGCTCGCCTTCTTCCTGCTGTGCCTGGCCGGTCTTCCGCCGGGCATCATCGGCCTGTTCGCCAAGGTCACCGTGTTCTCGGCGGCCGTCGACGCGGGGCTCGGCTGGCTGGCGGTCGTCATGGCGGTCAACGTCGTCGTCGCCCTCTACTACTACCTGCGCTGGACCGCGATCCTGTTCCGCTCGCCCGAGCCGGCGGACGAGGCCTCCGAGGCCGCCGGGACCCCGGCGCGGCCGGTGCGCTCCCGCGTCCCGGCCCCGCTCGCGGTCGCGATCGCGCTCACCGCGACCGTCGGCGTCGTCCTGTCGGGCCTGCCCCAACTGGCCCTGCACTTCGCCTCGGTGACCCTCTTCTGAGGACGCGCGCTCTCCTATGGGCGCGTGGTGGGCAGTCCGGACGCCGCTCGCTCCCGCGTGCCCCTCTTGCGGCCGCCGTCGCGTTCTGGCAAGCCTGGTGCGAGGGCACGGTTTGATGCGGACGCCCTTGAGAAGGCACTGTCGTACGCGCACATCCGGGCGCGTACGCGCGTACGACGGCGCGGAACCAGACGAGAGACATCAGGGAGCAGAGCGGTGCTGAGCGGGTTCAAGGACTTCATCCTGCGCGGGAACATAGTGACGATGGCCGTCGGTCTGGCCGTCGGGTCGGCCTTCACCGCGGTGGTCACGGGCTTCAGCACCGCGTTCATCACCCCGCTGATCGGCCTGGCCACCCGCTCGACCGGCGACTTCAGCACCGCGACCTTCACCGCCGACGGCGTGACGTTCCCCTACGGCAAGTTCGTCGGCGCGGCGATCGCCTTCATGATCACCGCCGCGGTGCTCTACTTCCTCGTCGTCGTGCCCATGATGAAGGTGCAGGCCCGCTTCGACCGGCGGGACAAGGACAAGCCGGTCGACATCAAGGCCGCGCTGCGCGACTGCCCGCGCTGCTACTCCCAGATCCCCGGCATCGCGAGCCGCTGCTCGTACTGCACGAGCGAGATCGAGCCCGACGAGACGGCCCTGGAGATGGCCGGGCTGCCCGCCCAGCGCTGATCCACCCCGTACGGCGTAACGCGCCCTCCAGCGCGCACAAGGGAACCCGCGTCCCCCGCCTGGCGTTGACCAGTACGGGAGAGTCCACTGGACAGGGAAGGACCACCAGCGAAGGGCTCCCCACCGCACCACTTGGAGGGCGTACCGTGCACCGCCGGCACAACGGGCTGAGGACCGCTGTTCTCCTCGGAGGACTGTCCGCGCTCATCATCGTCATCGGAAGCTTCTTCGGCCGTACCGGGCTGATCGTCGCGCTCCTGGTGGCGCTGGGCACCAATGCCTATGCGTACTGGAACAGCGACAAGCTGGCCCTGCGCGCCATGCGGGCCCGTCCGGTCAGCGAGTTCGAGGCCCCGGCGCTCTACCGGATGGTCCGCGAGCTCTCGACGCAGGCCCGCCAGCCCATGCCCCGCCTGTACATCTCGCCGACGCAGGCCCCCAACGCCTTCGCGACGGGCCGCAACCCGCGCAACGCGGCGGTCTGCTGCACCGAGGGGATCATGCAGATCCTGGACGAGCGGGAGCTGCGGGGCGTGATCGGCCACGAGCTGAGCCACGTCTACAACCGGGACATCCTGATCTCGTCGGTCGCCGGCGCGCTGGCCTCGGTGATCATGTTCCTGGTCAACTTCGCGTGGCTGATCCCGGTCGGCCGCTCCAATGACGACGAGGGCCCCGGCATCTTCGGCATGCTGCTCGTCATGATCCTGGGCCCGCTCGCGGCCTCGGTCATCCAGCTCGCGATCAGCCGCTCCCGCGAGTACGAGGCGGACGCGTCCGGCGCCCAGCTCACCGGCGATCCGCTGGCCCTGGCCAGCGCGCTGCGCAAGCTCGAAGCGGGCACCAAGCAGCTGCCGCTGCCGCCCGAGCCGCGCATCGAGACGGCCAGCCACATGATGATCGCGAACCCCTTCCGCCCCGGTCAGGGAGTGTCCAAACTGTTCTCGACCCACCCGCCCATGGCGGAACGCATCGCCCGACTCGAACAAATGGCAGGTCGCCGCCCATGAAGACCATCCTGAACGTCATCTGGCTGATCCTGTGCGGCTTCTGGATGTTCCTCGGCTACCTGCTGGCCGGTCTGCTGCTGTGCATCACGATCATCGGCATCCCGTTCGGCATAGCGGCGTTCCGCATCGGCGTGTACGCCCTCTGGCCGTTCGGCTACCGGGTCGTGGACCGGAGTGGGGCGGGCGCGCCCTCCTGCGTGGGCAACGTCCTGTGGCTGGTGCTCGCCGGCTGGTGGCTGGCCCTGGGCCACATCGTCACCGGCATCGCCCTGTGCGTCACGATCATCGGCATCCCGCTGGGCATCGCCAACTTCAAGCTGCTCCCGGTGTCGTTGCTCCCCCTGGGCAAGGAGATCGTCCCCACGGACGAGCCGTTCGCCGCGCGCTGAGCGGCGAGGCGCCGGACCGGGGCCCCGGGCGGCCCCGCGCCCCGGTGCCGCCGCGTGGAGGGCCGAAGCCTGTGTCCTACGCCGCACCCTGGCGAGGGCGCAACCGTGCGCACCGCCGTCGCGTCTTTCCCGGCGAACCGAATGGTTGCGGGGTTACGCAATACGGCAGATGCCCCGCGCAGTGCGTACGAAAGGCAGGTTCCCGGCATGGGCATCGTCAGCTGGATCATCCTCGGCCTGCTCGCCGGGGCGATCGCGAAGATCCTGCTCCCCGGCCGCGACCCGGGCGGTCTGATCGGCACGACCCTCATCGGTGTCGCGGGAGCGTTCGTCGGCGGCTGGATATCGGCCCGCTGGATGGACCGCCCGATCGCCAACCACTTCTACGACGGCGCCACTTGGGCGGCGGCGATCGGCGGCTCGCTGGTGCTGCTGATCATCTACCGCATCCTGTTCGGCAATTCACGCAGCCGCTGACCAACGGGCCGGCGCGGCACGGCGGTCAGCCGCCGCCGAGACCGGTGTCGCGAAGCGTGATGTTGAGCCGGCCACGCGCCATGCCCGTGGCCGGCTCACCCGTCCCCGGCAGCACCTTCGGCACACCGTGGTACGCGAACCGGGACGGCCCGCCGAAGACGAACAGGTCGCCGGAGACCAGCTCCACATCGGTATAGGGCCGCCCGCGACTCTCGGTGTTGCCGAACCGGAAGACGCAGCTGTCCCCGATGCTGAGCGAAACGACGGGTGCGTCGGACTTCTCGTCCTTGTCCTGGTGCAGCCCCATCTTCGCGGTGTCGTCATAGAAGTTGATGAGCGCGGTGTCGGGCGAGTAGCGCTCGGCCGCGCCCGCGTCGCCATAGGCGGCGGCCACCGCGGAACGTCCCAACTCGCCCAGCCAGTCGGGGAATTGGGCAACGGGGAGGCCGTTCACGTCGTCGGCGACGCGGGTGTAGCGGTAGGGCTGCCAGTGCCACCCGACACACACCGTCCGCACGGACATCACACCCCCGCCCGGCAGCTCGGTGCGGCGGATCGGCACGGGCCCCCTCGCCCACTCCCGGCAGGCGGCGACCAGCTCCCGCTGGCGCGCGAGGGGGAGCCAGCCCGGCAGGTGGACCGCGCCGGGCGCGACCTCGACCCGGGCGGGCCGAGGCAGCCGGAACAGCCCCTCGCTCATGGCGTCAGGACACCTTCCAGCCCGAGCAGCGCCTGCTTGCGCTCCAGGCCCCCCGCGTACCCCTTGAGGGAGCCGTCGGAGCCGATCACCCGGTGGCAGGGCCGCACCACGAGCAGCGGGTTCCGCCCGATCGCGGTGCCCACCGCCCGCACCAGGACGGAGGAGGCACCGATGCGCCGGGCGATCTCGCCGTACGAGACGGTCGTGCCGTACTCGATCGCGTCCAGCTCGGCCCAGACCTGGCGCTGGAACTCGGTGCCGGGGGCACCGGAGGCGTACTCGATGTCGAACCGGGTCAGCTCGCCGGCGAAGTACGCCCGCAGCTGCGCGGCGATCCCGGCGAAGGCGTCGGGCGCGTGCCGCCACCCGTCCCGGACGGCGGCGCCACCCTTCTGCCCCGGCACGGAGAGCGAGACCAGCGCGGTCCCGCCCGGCGCGGTGGCGGACTCCTCCCCGACGAGCAGGAGCTCGCCCAGGGGGCTTTCGAGGGTCGCGTAGACAGTCATCGCACATTCCCTTCCTTGCGTACGACATCGAGTCTGCGACCCCCGAGCGCGCGACGCTGGCGGAATTCGGACACCACGTCCGGCCGCCCGCGCATCATGCGAACAGGCTCAGCGGTAGTTCACGAACTGGATGGCGAAGTCGAAGTCCTTGCCCTTGAGCAGGGCCTGGACGGCCTGGAGGTCGTCGCGGCTCTTCGAGGAGACGCGGAGCTCATCGCCCTGCACCTGCGCCTTGACGCCCTTGGGGCCCTCGTCGCGGATGACCTTCGCGACCTTCTTGGCGTTGTCCTGGGAGATGCCCTCCTCGATGGAGGCGGAGATCTTGTACTCCTTGCCGGACAGCTGCGGCTCGCCCGCGTCCAGCGACTTCAGGGAGATGCCGCGCTTGACCAGCTTGGTCTCGAAGATGTCGAGGATCGCCTTGACCCGCTCCTCGCCGTTCGCCTGCATCAGGATCTTCTCGCCGGACCACGAGATCGAGGCGTCCGTGCCCTTGAAGTCGTAGCGCTGCGAGATCTCCTTCGCGGCCTGGTTGAGGGCGTTGTCGACCTCCTGCCGCTCGACCTTCGAGACGATGTCGAAACTGGAGTCGGCCATGTCCTGTGGCTCCTTGGTTCGGTTGTGTGTCGAGGTGCGCCCGAGCCAACGGCCGAACGCGCGGCGACCCGGCCCCACTGCCGAACCGCCGCGGCAAAGCCTAGCCACCCCGTGCCGGGCGAAGCGTTGATCAATGGGGTGGCGAAGCACCCCTGGGCATCGGGTATCGTTTACGTCGTTGCCACGGAGCATCGCCGAAAAGCGGGAACCGGAGGCGACATCCCATGGCGGTGTGCCCGAGTGGCCAATGGGAACGGACTGTAAATCCGTCGGCTCTGCCTACCCAGGTTCGAATCCTGGCGCCGCCACACTGGGTGAGACCCCTGGTGACCTGCAAGAATGCGGGTCGCCGGGGGTCTCTTCGTTGTCTGCTCTGCGATCTTTCGAGCGGAATCGAAACTGGGTGACGTGTCTCACTCTGTGCCGCGCGGATCTGGGGTCCGACCAGGGCGTGCGGGCCATACGCGGGCCAAGCCTGGAGCCGATGGACGCGGGGCCCCCTGGATTGTCTGGGTCTTGGGCGAAGTGCCGAGCGGGCTCTGTAAGCCCGGACGAACTTTCTCTGCCTCATCATCAAGGCCCGCGCACAGCGCGGGCGCGGGCTGTCTCTGCGGCGCGGCCTGCCTCCTGTCTCCGCCCCGCTGGCCGCGCCCGGCGGCGCCCTGCGCGCAGAGCGCGAAGATCAGGGAAAACCCGCCATGGCTGGGGCCGGTCGGCTCCACGGCTTTAAGGCCCTGTGGCCCACGACTTAGCCAGAAGATCGCTCAGCTGACTTCACTTCTTTCAAAACCATCCCACTACCGATGCCACCTCCCATACGATCACTTGCCAGACGCCCGGGAGGGGCGATCTCCCCGAAGCTGCACAGGGAGGGTAAAAATGCTCAAGCAGGTAAAGCTCCGCAACTTCAAAGCTTTCGAGAACTTCTCTATCACACTAAAAGAATTCTCCCTCCTGGTCGGCCCTAATAGCGCCGGAAAGAGCACTATTCTTTCCGCACTCAAGTTCGCTGAAGCATGCCTCCGAAGCGCTAAGAGGTCCAAGTTTTCACTAAGCCGTCAGCATGGAGAGACCTGGGTTCAGGGATACCCGATTCCAGTCAAAGATTTCGAACTTCTAAACGAGAGCGTTCGTCACGAGTTCAGGGAAACAAGCGAAACGACTCTGGAGCTGATTTGGCAAAACGGATGCAAGCTACGGGCTGTTTGGCCCAGATATGATTACGACACTGACAGCACCCCCTTCTTCTATCTATTGGATGCAACGGGGCGCATCCCTCGAACCGTTAAGCAGGTAAGAGAGGAGTACACGCCGATTGGGATCATCCCTGCGCTCACTCCGCTAGAGCATGAGGAGGAGATCCTTACCGCGGAATACGTTAGGAAAAACCTGGCGTCACGACTCAGTAGCCGTCACTTCAGAAACCAATTGCGCATTCTAAGCTCTAGCAGCGACGATTGGCTGGAGTTTCTTGATTTCGCGGAACCGTGGATGGGGGGTATGCGGATCTCCGAACCCGTAGCACAATACGGGCCCGGGTCAAGCATTGACGTATTCTATACAGAACCGGGAAGCGGTCGAGAGAAAGAACTCGTCTGGGCCGGAGACGGGGTGCAAATTTGGCTCCAGCTACTTCTTCATATTTTCCGCCTAAGGGAATCGCCTACCTTGATCCTCGATGAACCCGAGGTATTCTTGCATGCTGATCTGCAACGCCGATTGGTGCGGTTGATCGACTCGCTGGGGATTCAAGTAGTATTGGCCACCCATTCCAGCGAAGTCCTAGCAGAGGCGGACAGTAAGTCGATCGTGTGGATTGACAAATCCAAGCGCAACGCAATTCGAGCCCCCCGAAAGGAGGGGATGGATACGCTTAGTGCATCCCTCGGAACCGCATTCAATCTGGGCATGGCGAAGGCTCTGCGCGCCAAAGGCATTGTTTTCGTCGAAGGTAAGGATCTGAGGACTCTGCGCATCCTTGCCAAGAATCTCGGATACGCGAATATTGTTGCCGAAATGGAGTTGGCTGTTGTCCCAATTAATGGCTACTCGAACTGGGGTAGTGCCGAGGCTTTCGGTTGGCTGGTCCAAGATTTCCTGAAGGGATCGGTTGGTTCGATCATCATCCTCGATCGCGACTATAGGACGCAATCCCAAGTCAGTTCGGTCACGGCAAAGCTTACGGAAGCAGGACTCGAATGTCATGTATGGGCCAAAAAAGAACTCGAAAGCTACTTGATTTCACCGTCCGCGATTTCCCGCATCTCGGGGTGCCCTCTTTTTGAAGTGGAACGGGTCATGGCTGAAATCATGGACCCCATGCAGGGAGACGTTTTCGCTAAGTTCAACTGCGAACGTCAATCTGTGGAGCGATCAGGCAAGATGCACGAAGTGAGTATCACTGCGGCCACCCTTGCCGATTTTACGCCCCGATGGGCGAAAGTGGAGTACAGGCGATCGGTTTGTCCGCCGAAAGAGATCCTTTCAGAACTCAACAAGCATCTACAGGATAACAAGTACAAAGCTGTCTCGTTTGACGCCCTCGCGAAATATATTCGGCAAGATGAGATTCCTGACGAAATGTTGCAAGTTCTAGACAAGATCAACACCCTAGCTAGCTAGTGCCCGAATCGCAGAAGGCCGATCCTTCAGGTCCCAACACCTGGAGTCACCTGGCCTGGGAACTGAGGGCGGCGGAGTGACCGTTGGCTAAGCTGGCCAAAATAGCGAGATCAAGACCAAGATGAGTGGTCGGTCGGTCTGGCAGGCGACTCGGTGAGTGTCCAACTGCGTGACAACGTTGACGCACAGCCGCAACCAACCGTGGACGCCAGCGGACCAATCAGCGCAGGTGTCGAGCGCATCGTCCCAAGGACAGTGAGTATCCAAAGTTGCTTCGGGACGAAGGGTTCCGAGCGCCACCGCTGCACCAGGTTGGGCGAAAGGCGGGGAACTACCCGCGCTCGGGGTTGCAGAATTACACCTCGGCTGGGCCACCCCACTCTTCCAGAGCAGCATCAATCCGTTTGTTCGCGCGGCCTTGAGACTGGGCCAGGACCTTCGCGTAGATCCGGAACATCACTGCCAGGCTGTGGCCGGCGCGGCGGGCGCATTCTGCCGGGTCGACGCCTGAGCTGAGCCAGAACGAGATTCCGGCGTGGCGGAGGTCGTAGGGGCGCTTGGCCAGGAGGGACTCCTGGTCGGCCTGGGACAGGGACTTCTTGCGGGCTTCCGCCCACACCTCTCCGTAGCCGCTCTCCTGGACCACGCCGCCGCGCAGGGTCTGGAAGACGCGGCCGTCCTTCGCGGTGCCGTGGTCCTTGATGTGCTTTCGCAGCATCTGGACGAACACGGGCGGGATGGGGACGGGACGCGATTCGTTGGGAGCCCGCCACTTCAGGCTGCGTTGGTCGTGCGCGGTTCCGTCGTCGGTCCATTGCTTGCCGACGCGCACCAGGCCGTTGCGCAAGGTCAGGGTGCCCCAGCCCTTCTCCGGCAGATGGCACTGCTGCACACGGAGGTTCTTCACCTCGGAGGGGCGCATTGCCGCGTGATACATGCAGCCGAAGAAGGCCTCCAGCGTCTCTCCCCGCCGGCCTTGCTCTCGGACCGCATGGAGCAGCTCGCGTACCTGGCGAGGGTTCGCGACGGACTCCGGGTCGACTTCCTCCGATGTCCGCGGGGGCTTCCAATTCAGCGCGTCCAGCGGGTTGTTCATCGTGGAGAGGAGCTTGGATTCAGCGGCGAACGTGAGTGTCTGGTTGAAGCAGACCTTCTTGCGGCGGGCCGTTCGGGCTGCGGCCGGCTTGCCATCGAGCGTCGTGCTGAGTGCGTGAAGTGCCTTCCGCAGTACAAGGGGGTCCTCCAGGTCGGTCACGGAGATCGAATGCTTCTTGACCCAGGCCAGAGCCTCGCGCCACTCCTTGCGTGGTTCTTGTTCGCGGGCCTTCTTGTTGTAGGCCCAGCTGTAGAGCGCCCGGCGCAGCACGCGGTGGTCGGGGCGGCCTGCTTCGGTCTTCACCAGCGCCGGAGTGATCGAGGCCAGGGCATCGGCAAGGCTCGGTCGCGACTTGGCCGGAGTGCTCTCCCACTTCATGTCGATGAACTTCAGCGTGTGCTCGTACCAGGTGACGGCTTGCCTCTGCTTGCGCAGCTCGGAGAGGGGGAGCCGGGTGTCCAGGTCGAAGGCCTCGCCATTGCGTGCTGCCGTGATGAGTTCGGCCTTGCGGCTGTCCGCCAGTGGCTTCGTCAGGTAGGACTCGGATTTCTCGCGTCCGCCCACGGCCCATCTGACCTCGAACGGCTTTCGGCGTCCGCTGCGCTCGCGGATGTCCCAGAAGCGGACGTTATAGCTCGTGGGCATCAGTGGGTGGGCTCCTCGTGGCTGTCCAGCCAGGCGTCGAAGTCCGAACGACGAAAGCGGAGGTGGCCGTTGGGGAGTTTGATGCACTTGGGGGCCTTGCCGCGGGCGCGCATGCGGTAGAAGGCGGCGCGGGACATGTCGAGTTCGTCGAGGACTTCTGCGAGCTTCATGTGGCGTATTCGGGGCAAGGCGATCAGGCCCTCTTCGTCGGTGAGTTGGGGGCGGGCACGGGGTCACATCCGGGGTGGGTGGTCTCGCCATACGCAGCCAGCGTGCTGTCGAGCGGCAGGTGGCAGGCGGTGCACTCAGGGGTGGGATTAGAGAGGTGCTGCATTTCAGCGTCCCCAGCGGTCCCAGTGTCCCCCTGGTCGTATCTCTGCAGGTCAGAGGCGGTGTCGTGGGGGGACGCTGGAAAGAGGGCAGCGTCCCCCTCAGCGGTCCCAGCGTCCCCCCGGACGGGGAGGGGGGACGCTACGGGGGTGGCGCTAGCGTCCCCCCTGTTTTCGCAGGTCACAGGGGTTTGAGGGGCGGCGGGGGACGCTGGGGACGCTGTTTCGCACCTTCTCTCCGGGGACGCCGTGAGCTTGTAGAGGCGCTGCTTCTTCGGCTTCGGGCCGCGCTGGGAGTCGTCGACCTCGATGCCGATCGTGCGCAGGGCGGGGGCGAGGCGTTTCAGCTGGCCACCGGCGCGGGTGGGGTCCTTGGGCCACTTCTTCGGGAGCTTGTCCGGGGTAGCGACGCCTTCGAGCAGCTGCGAGGCGGTGAGCGTGAGGCTGTCGGGGCCGGCCTTGTCGACCAGGTCGACGACGGCCTGGGCGAACGGTTCGCCGTCCAGGACGTCGGCCACGGCGTCGGCGGCGGTGGCCCTGTACGAGTCGAGCGTGTGCCAGCCGGTGACCTGGTCGACCGCGGCCAGGACGCGGGCGAAGTCGGCCATGCGGGGCCGCTCGGTCAGTTCGACGTCCGGCAGGGCCTTGAGGACCTTGGCCAGGAGGTCGAAGAGCGAAGCGAGGATCGCGGGGTGGGCGTCGGCGTACGCCTGGTCCAACTCGGCTTCCTCGCGCCGCTTGTGGTCCGGGATGAGCTGCAGCTCGATAGTCAGCAGGCGCTCGGCCAGGTCGCCGGCCAGGGCTCCGGCGTCGATGGTCGTCATGGCCAGGACGCGGCGGAATTCGAGGACCACTACGTCATCGTCGGTGTACAGGGCGCGGTCGACGATCCCGTCGCCGGTCACCGCCCGGCACAGGGCGTCGGAGAGCCAGTCGGGGACGGTGGAGACGTTGTCCAGGCAGATCGCCCACGAGTTGAAGGCCTGTACGGCCCAGGACTTGAGGTCGCGCGGGGCGGTGCGCTTGGGGGCGCCGGACGGGTCGATGATGCCGATCACCATGGCGGCGCCCTTGGACTTGCCGGTGCCCTGTTCGCCGCGGAACGCCAGGATCGGGTGCGGCAGGTCGGGGATGAACGCGGCAACCAGCCAGGCGGCCAGGAGTTGGAAGCCTTCGTCGGTGGTGTTGAGCAGGGTGCGGAGTGCGGCCAGGCCGTCGCCGTTGCTGATCGGCGCGGGAAGCGGCTTCATGGCGCCAGAGCGCCGGAAGACCACGGGGGAGGCGGGCAGGCGCTGCCAGCCATTCTCATCGACGGCCACGCAGCGGCCGTCGGAGGTGCCGAGGTCGATGATGATCCGTTCGGCATGGCGGGCTACTCGGAGTTGTGGGGTGCGGGGGTCGGCCAAGGCGGCGACTCCTTCCAGGACGGTCATGGCGTCGGCCAGGGCCGACTGCGAGGGAACGGTGCCGTTGTTGGTGTCGGCGAACTGGCGGGCGAGCTGGGAGCGGAGGCCGGCCTTGCCGCGCAGTGGCAGCGCGAGGTTGGGGCCGCCGATGGTGACGCCATAGGGGCGGCCGTCGTCGGACATGAAGAGCTCGTAGCGTTCACGGGCCAGGGCCGCGAGCTGAGTGGCCTGCGAGGGGCCCTTCTTGTCGGGGTCGATTCCGTTGCCCGCGACTATCTTTTTGGCGAGGTCGGTGATGTCAGCGGTGGTGGTGCCGTTGGTGCGCAGGGTCACCAGGCGCCCCGCGTGGCACGGAGGGCGGCGGAGGCGACGGTGGCGCGGGCCTCACCCTCGGGCAGACCGATGTGCACGGCGGCATCCACGAGGGCCTGCACCAACTGCGGCCCTTCTTCTGTTTCGTGAGCCCGGCAGGCTGCCCAGTACAAGCGGTCGTTGCGCTGCCCAGAGGACGATTCGAGGACGAACGACACGAGGGCGACGGCCTCCTGGCCGGACACCGGTAGCGAGACCGTGCTCCGGCGTGCCGCGGGTGGCGGAGCAATCAGCCGGAGAAGTGCGGCTGGGGCTTCTGCGATGGGGTGCTGGAGCGTTCCTGGGGTGTGGACGTACTCGCCTGCGGTGGTTCGTGATCCGGGGCCGACCAGGTAGCCGGCGCTGCCTCGGATGTCGATCCCCGGCGCGAGCTTGCCGACGGAGTTCGGAATCGTGGTGTCGGCGGGGCCGCAGAGCCACAGGTGCCGACCGTCGCTCGGAGTCGTGATCGTGACCGTGAGCGGAATGGTGAAGTCGTGCTCGATGGCGAGGCGTTCGAAGTTCTGGACACCGTCGGTGTCATTCTTCACGTCCAGGTCCACGCCGATCAGGAAGTGCGGAGGGTGGCCGCAGGCGATGCCGTAGCCGATAGCCCACGGGGCGGCGGCGAACAGGGCCCGCACGGCGCCGGGGTCGGTGCTCGCATCGTGCACGCCGTGGCCTATCTGCCCGCACTCGCCTCGGCAGCGGCTGGCGCGGTGCTCGGCCCGGTGCGGGGAGCGGACGGCGGGCAGCTTGGTGCGGGACAGCGGGATGACCGCGAGACCACGTGCTGCGGCTCCCAGGGCGTAGGTGAGAGCGGCTTCGTGGGCGGTGATGGCCATGCTCGCTTCCTTCCAGGTCGTCTCAGGCCGGTCTTGATCAGTGCCAGCCAGTTACAGGTACGTCTGCGGGCGAAATTTGTTACACCTCGCTCCTGCGCCCCGAGTTCCCGCACGGTCCGCACCGCGCCTACGCGTGCGCGCGCGTAGAGGGCGCTCAGAACGCTCAAAATTCGGGTGCGATCCATGGGCTTTAGGGGCGGGTGTCAGACGCGTCAGAGGGGGATGCCTGACGCGTCTGACGGGGGTCGCGCGGGCGTATGACCTGCGCGTTGAGCCCTGTTGGCGTCGGGGCCGTCAGACGCGTCTGACGCGTCAGGGCCGTCAGGCCGCTTCGTCTTCGTCGTCGCGCACGATGCGGTACTCGCCGGTCTCGGTGGTTTCGGCGAGGCGGCCGGCGATGACGAAGGCGGCGACCTGTCCGGAGACCCACGAGCGGGAGCGGCCGTGGCGGTCGCAGTGCTCCATGAAGTCGGCGGGCCGGACGATGGTGCGGCCTTCGGCTTCGAATTCGTCGAGGAGTTCTTCCATCGCGTGCCGGGCCTGCGCCGGGGAGAGCTGGATCTTCGGTGCGGCCGGGGGCCGTTCGGCGAAGTGGATGACCTGGCGCGGGTGCGGGAGCTCTTCCTCGGGGTCGATGTCGTCCAGGGCCTCGTCGTACTCGTCGTCCACCTCGTCCGTGATCGGCTCGGCCTCGAAGTCCTCGTACTCGTCGTCCTCGATCTGGTTGTACGTGGTGTCCGGCATGGCGGTGTCCTCCTGGGGCTGGTCGGTGCCGGGTACGGGGTAGCGGGTGCGCTGGGTGAACTGGCGGCCGGCGGCCTTGGCCGCGGCGGTCTCAGTGGTGTGGTCGATGGCCATGCGGACCGGATCGAAGGCGAGGACGACCCAGTCCAGGTACTCGCGGGCGGTGAGGTAGCCGCGGGCGGGGGTGGCCCAGAAGGTCTCGGGGATGCCGTTGACGACCAGGTAGCAGTAGCCCGGCTTCTTGTCCTTCCAGACGTGCGGGGCTGCGCCCGCGTCCAGGACGTCGTCGTCCAGAGCGAAGGTGGCGTCGCGTTCGGTGCGTACGCCGTAGACCCAACTGGAGCCGAGGGAGGCGCGGGTGTCGGTGGAGACCTGGTTGGCAGAGGCGCGCTGCATGGAGACGACCAGGGAGACGCCTGCCGAGCGAGCCTCCTGCGCGATGCCGGTGAACACGTCGTCGTCGGTCTCGCGGATGGTCTTGGCGGCTTCCTCGAACCAGCCGATCAAGTACGGCATGCCGGGAGATCCGTCGGCCTGGATCTCGGCGCAGGCCGGGACCCATTGCTTGTAGCCGTACTTGGCCAGCCAGCGGGTGCGGGCCGGGATGACGGCCTGCAAGGCCGCGATCATGCCCTTCGTCGACTTCATGTCGAGGGCTGCCCAGTCGATCGCGGGCAGCAGGGGGCCGAGGGTCTGCTCCGCCTTGGACGGGTCGGATGCCCAGACGATGACGTCCCGGCGGGTGAGGATCTCCGCCAGCGCGGTCAGGCCGCCCTCGGACTTGCCCGAGCCGGTCATCCCCATGACCAGGAGGTGCATGGCGTTCCGGCCGGCCTCGGGGTCGCCGGGGAAGTACATGACCGCTTCGGTGCCGTCTTCGTAGATCCCGATGTGGACGGGGTCGGCGATCGAGCCGCCGGGGTGCGAGGCGCCGGGGCACGGGACGGTGTTCTTGAGCAGGTCGCGGGGGACGATGGTGAGCTGGACGCGGGAAGCGGAGTCGGGGTCGTTGGTGACCCGCACGGCGTTGGGAGGGACGTCCAGGGCGGAGGCGAGTTTCGGCAGGGTCTTGGCGACGTCGTCCTGGGTGAGTTCACCGCGGGGGAGCTGCAGGTCGAACGTGGCTTTGTTGGGCGCCACGGTGGAGCCGGTGATCTGGGTCTTGGCGAGACCGACCTTTTCGAGCAGGCCGCCGTCCGCGCTACCGCCGCCCTCGGGGTTGCGGCGCAGGATCTGGCGGATGTTCCAGGTCAGGGCCAAGGCGGGGGCGCCGATGAAGTACAGCCCTGGCAAGGGACCTGCGCCGGGGCCCGCCACGGCGGCCGCGGTGAACCAGCTGGTGGATGCGGCGACCGTGATGGCGGAGTGCAGACGGCGCTGCGATGTGGTGGCCTTGCCTGCCCACCAGGTCGCGCCGGTGACGGCGACTGAGGCCAGGGTGAGGCCGGCGGTCGCGGCGGCGTTGTCCGCCCAGAAGAGGTGGGCGGGCAGGGAGGCCAGGCCGGTGCCGATCCCGGCCAGCCACGGGGGCAGGTGCGGCTTGGCGCGGTGCAGCAGATATTCGACCACGCCCCCGCCGCCCTGGGCGGCCCGCAACTGCTCTTCGTAGACCTGCTCGGGCAGGATCTCGTGCACGGCCTGGACTCCTTGCCTGGTGAGCTGGGCGGGTTACTGGTTGAAGTCGAAGCGGCGGCGTGGCTGACGTGCCTGGCGGGCGCGGTAGTTGGCGAGCTCGGGCTCGAACTCCCGCTGGAAGGCGGCATAGGTGGCAGCCGCGTTCTTCGCTGCGTCGCGGGCGTCGTCAGCGACCTTCTTCAGCCGCCGCGAGACACGCCGGGCGCGGGAGCGCGATCCCCAGGGCTTGCCCTCGGGGTCCGGGATCTCCTTGAGCGCGCCGTTCAACACCTCGGCAGCTCCCGCGAGTTCGAAGAAGAGCTGCAGGAAGACGTAGCGGGCCTGGTCGCAGTAGTTGCGCACGTCGGAGCTGTTGAAGAACTCCGGGTCTCCGAGCGGGCTGTGCCCGGCCTGCTTGCCGCCGCCGGCACCGCGGGAGAAGAACCCGCCGCCGGGGCCCGCGCTGGCTCGGTTGCCGCCGCCCTCGTTGACGTGGAAGTGGTACTCACGGGTGCGGTTCCGGTTCGTGGTCCGCGTACGGGACTTGCCGCCATTGCCGTTCTGGCCGGACCCGTTGGCCGACTGTCCACGGGGCTGCTGCCCGCCGGACCCGTTGCGCTTGGCGAAGTTGGGCGCGGCGCCGCTGCCGTTCTGGTTGCTGCCGAAGGCCATCAGACGATCTCCTCAATTGGGTCGGTGGACGTGCGGCGGGTTCGCAGCCACAGGACCTGTGCCGCGACGGTGGTGAGCAGCCAGATCAGTCCCAACGGGCCGGTGAGCGGGCCGAAGGCGACGGCCAAGGCGGTCCAGGTCGAGGCGGCTGTGCCGACGACGGCCAGGCCCCGGCGCCAGCGGCGCACGGTGCGGTCGGTCGTGGGGCGGCGCTGTCCCGTCCAGGCCAGCCAGCCCAACGGCGAGGCCGCGAGCGGCGCCAGGAGGAATCCGGCCCACCAGAACGCGGCGTGCCCGATGGCGGTGGCGGGCAGCGCGGCCAGAGCTATGCCGGTCGGGGCCCACGTCGCCCGGGTGTCCCATAACCAGCTGCCGACCGCGGACGCGGCGCGGGCGGCGAGCGTGGGCTGGTGCGGGACGACCAGGACGATGGGCTGCGCATCGCGGCGGCGGGTGCGCGGGAGATGAACGCTGCGGGCTGCGCCGCGGCGCGCCTTCCGGGGCCCGGTGCGGTTGGTCATGGCGAAGGTCTCCTGTTCAGAGGGCGGTGAGCGAGGTGTGGGTACCGGGCCGTCCGGCGCGGCGGCCTGCGATGGTGGGGTGGGTGGAGTGCGCCCCGGCGTAACGCCAGCGGGTGCCGAGCGTCTTGGCGGCGTACATGGCCTCATCCGCCGTACGCAGCCGGACCGGCAGCGGGGCGCCGGGGCGGGTGTCGGGGCCGCAGATGCCGACCGAGACCCGGGGGCGGAGCGCGGTGGCGCCGATGACGACCGGCTCGGTGAGGGCGTCGTTGAGAGCGCGCACGGCATCGTGGTCGGGCAGCGGTCCGAGGTCGACGACCGCGGCGAACTCGTCCCCACCGAGCCGTCCGGCGAAGCCCCCGCGGGCACGGCACCAGGTGCCGAGCCGCCCGCCGACCGCAGCCAGGACTGCGTCGCCGGCGGCATGGCCGTAGGTGTCGTTGATCTCCTTGAACCGGTCGACGTCCAGGACGAGAACGCTGGCGTGCGGGCGGCGGATCGCCCGGTGGGCGCGGCTGGTGAAGGCGTCGCGCGCGGGCAGCCGAGTGAGCGGGTCGCGCCGGGCGGCGTGCAGCTGCCTGGAGAGCCACAGGGTGTGGGAGAGCCAGCCCAGCAGGGGTAAGGCGACCAGGGCGAAAAGGTTGGTCACGGCGTGAACTCCGGATCTTCAGCAGAGGGGTTGGGGTAGGCGCAGGGCACGCACATGCCGAGCGAGGCCGGGATGACGTATCCGAAGGTCAACCGGCACTTGGGGCAGGTGCGGCGGGCGAGCATCGCCAAGGCGAGTGCGCCCCACTTGCGCGACGTCATCGGACGGACCGGCTTGGCGGCGGCGATCCGGTAGAGGTAGGCGACGCGGGGCTGGCCGGTGCGGCGGGTGTAGCGCAGCACCTGGGCGGCGACTTGCTGGCCGCCGGGCCGCAGACCCCGGGCGCGTAACTGCCGCCTGGTGGCGAGCCCGTCGGGGGCCATGCGCCACGGGAACGTGGGGATCCCGTGGACGCTGCCGTCCGGGTCGAAGCACTTCGCGTACGCCATCGACATCAGTGCTCACCGCCGGCCGGGGTGGGCGTCTTGGCGGCATCCCGGATGCGAGCTGCGCGGGCGGCGCCGATGCCGTGCGTGTTCATCAGCCAGGTGGCCGACGGGTCCTTGCCGGTGGCGAGCCGGGCGCGGGCGGCGGCGATCAGCTCGGTGTCGGAGGCCTTCGGCGTCTCGTTCTGCTGCGGGCGCCGGGCCGTGCGGGTAGGGCTGCCGCCCTTGGCCAGGGCAGGGCTACCGGAAGGGGCTACCGGGCGGCGGGCGGTAGGCCTCGCGCCCGCCCTACCGGTAGGGGCTTCCGGCACGGCAGCAGTAGGGGGTTCGGCCGGGCCGTTGCCGATCAGCTGGTGGACGCGCCAGACGACGATCGGAGCGATGGACGCGGTCAGAATGATCAGCCACCAGGCGGGGCGCCCAAGGCTGTCGACGCCGAACATGCCGCGCTCGGCGAGGTGGTAGACCGTGTTCGTTCCGATCATCACGGCCAGCGCGGCCTTCACGTCCCGGCCGCGGTGGAAGGCGGTGACCGCCCACACGTCGATCGTGACGGGCAGCAGTGCGGCCACCGCGCCGGGCCAGCCCACCATGTGCGCCAGCTCGTACTCCCCGGACGCGGTCAGGCCCACCGCCGCGCAGAGGGCGGCCCACGGGGCTTTGCCCCACATCCACGCGGTCCAGCGCAGCCGATGCCGGCCACGGACGACTTGCCCGGACTGGCGGGCGCGTTCGAGCTCGGCTTCCGCCTGGTGCCGGATGACGTCGGCGTCGTAGCGGATGAGCTTGGCCCGGCGCTGGGAGTCGGCAACGATCCGGCCGGCCTCCTGCCCGACCTGCTCACGCAGGAGACGGGCCTCGGACGCCAGCTCTTCGGCAGCCTGCCGGGTCTGCGTGGCGTCGGCGTCGGCCTGCTCGCGGACCGTACGAGCCTGCTGCCGGGCGCTCTCGCGCAGGTGCTGCGCGTCCTGGTCGGCAGCCGTACGGGTCCGGGCCGCGGCCTCGATCGCCTCGCGGTGCAGTTGATCGGCGGCCTTCCGATGCCGGCCGAGGAAGTCCTCTGCCTCATCCCGGACCGTGTCCGCCCGCTGCTTGACCTGCTCCAGGTCGCGGAACGCAAGGGCGCGCCGCTCTTCGACGTCGGCCAACTCGGCTTGCGCATTGGAGAGATCGGCTGCCGTCTGCTTGCGCAGGGCGGTTGCCTGCCGGTCCGCGTCCGCGAGCACCTGGTCGGCGTCGGCTGTGAGGGCGTCGGCCTTCTCACGGGCGTTCTGGACGAGAGCGTCCGCGTCCCGCTGAGCGTCGGCCAGCAGCCGCTGAGCCGCCTCGGAATCAGCAGCCTCTGCTGCCTTGGCGGCGGCCCGGATCTCCTCGGCCTCGTGCTGAGCTGCGGCGATCAGTGTCGATGCCTGGTCGTGGGCTCCGCTGGCAGCGTCCTGCGGGGAGGCCTTCGGTGTGGCTGCCGGGCGGCGCTTGGTCGTACGTCGGGTGGCCACCGCTCACCTGCCGATGTGCGTGAGGGCGATGACGATCTGGGTGACCACGGACTTGACGGTCTCCGCGATCGAGCCGGTCAGGAACAGGCCAATCAGAATGCCGACGATCAACGTGGTCCAGCGGTGCCCGACGTACGTGCACATCACGATCCCGGCGATGACCAGGGCGATCACGATGGGCACGGTGACGGCGGTCGAAGAGCCGGCCGCAGATGCGGCCAGGGCGATGTTCACAGCGGGCTCCTTCAACAGGGGTGTGGAAGAGCGGAGTTCGGGATGGGGTCCCGCCCGGCGCGGGCTCACGGGGGCGCATCGCGCGGGGCGGGAAGAGAGCGGCTACTGACCGCGGCGGCCTTCGGCCTGCGCGATGGCCAGGTCGATCAGGTCCGCGGTGGTGCAGAAGCCGACGTAGACGCCGTTGGCGTGCCAGATGTGCCAGCGCTCGGAGAACTGGCCCGGGATCTGGACGCAGGCCGCGAGGTAGGCGCGGCGGCGGATGACCGGACGGTCCGGCAGGATCACGGACTGCGGCAGCGGGGGAGGCGTGGACATCACAGTCCCTCCCCGAAGCACACGCCGACGCAGACGTCGCGGTTGGCGTCGCAGTACTCCAACTCCCAGGCCAGGGTGTAGTCGTCGAGCGGCTGTGCCTCGCGGTAGTCGCCGCACGCACACGGAACCAGCAGGGTGAGGACCGCCTGCCATTCGTCGGCGGTGACCTGCTCGCGGGTGCAGTGCAGGAACAGTCCCTCCCCGAGGTGGGTGACCGCCGCGGCGTGCGTGCCCGGTTCGTCTTCGTCTCCGGCCGGGTAGCCCACCCACGCACTGGCGGGCAGCACCTTGGCGAGCGTGAAGGGGAAGGCCTGCTGCACGTACTCGTTCGCGAAGTCGACCGCCTCCTGGCGCTCAACGCGCTCGCGCTCCAGGCGCTGTTCCTCCCAGCGCCGCTCAAGCTCGGCACTATGGGCGGCGGCCAGGCGGCGCAGTTCGGGCAGCACTGTGGTGATGGCGGTCATCGCAGGACTCCGTTCTTCACGTGGGCGGGGTGGCAGGTGTGGGTGCGGGCGGCGCGACGGGCTGCACGCTGGCTGCGGTGGACGGGGTGCCAGCGGCAGATCGGGCAGCGGGACCGGGCCGCGCTCACGCGACTCGCCTGCCGGTCAGCGACGCGGAATCGGCGGCCAGGGCCTCGATGCCGTCGTCGGTGAGCTGCGGGGCGTACTCCGGCAGCGCACCGAGCTGATCGAGGGTGTCGATCAGTACAGCGAGCGGCAGGGCGGCGCCGTCGTAGTGCGCGGTGACGGCGGCGCGGGCAGCGACCAGGAGTTCGGCGTGGTCGTGGCGCAGGGCCGCGAGCTGACGCCGCAGCTGGCTGTTCGCGCGGGTCACCGAGGCGATCGTGGGCCGGGTGACCAGAGTCCGGGTGGACATGGAAGGCGTACCTCCGGGAAGAGGCTGCCGGGCGTGCGGGCAGGGCGAACCGAGGCCGGGCACGTACCGGCAGCTGAGAGGAGAGAAGCGAGGGGGGAGAGTCAGCGCCGGCGGTAGCGGCCGCGGGGCGTGGGCTGACTGGCCATCGAGCGCAGCACTACCGCGCAGATGGTGATGGCGAGCGCGCAGGTCGCGACCGAGGCGGCGACGACCGCGATCGACAGCAACAACGCGACCAGGACCGTGCCGACGACCAGGGCGCCAGCCGCGCCGACCGCGAGCATCGCGGCAGGCGACAGACCCTGCTGGGGGGATACGGGCGCCGGGGCGTGACCGCACGGGTAGGGCTGCACCGTCGTCTGAGCCACCTGGACCGGCAGCGGGGCCGGGACGGGAGCCGAAGAGACGAAGGTGCGGCCGGCCGCGTCGGTGAGGACGAACGGCTCACCCTGCTGCGGAGCCGGGAAACTGGGCTGGGTCATGCCGCCCGCACCTCCCTGCGCCGCAAGTTCCGCCGTTCATCCGCGGTCAGCCCGCCGAAGACGCCGAACTGCTCGCGGTTGTCCAGCGCCCGCGTCAGGCAGAGCCCGCGGACCGGGCAGCCTCCGCAGATCTGCTTGGCAAGACCGACCGCGTACGGCTCGCTGGCGAAGAACAGCTCGGGGTCGACCTCAGTGCAGGCAGCACGGCTGAACGGTCCCTTTCCGACGCTGAGCCGGTCGGCAGAGCCGGGGACGGCGTGCAGGTGCGGGGTGCGGCGGCCGCCAAGGATGCTGCCGCGGTAGTTGGTGCCCATCAGTGCACCTCCGCCCGCTCGATGCGGGAGGCCGGCGCCCACTCGTTGCCGCAGTGGCCGCACAGCTCGCGCGCCGCCGTGTGGCAGCGGGAGACCGGCACCGGGTGCTGGCAGCGGGGGCACTTCGCGCGGCGGCATACCGGCCGCCGGTCGTAGAACGGGGCCGCGGCCATCACACGGCCGCCTTGTCAGCACGGTCCGAGTGGGCGCCGGCATCCTTCTGAACGGGGGCGTACACCTGGATCCCGAGCCCGCCGAAGACGACGTCGGTTTCGAAGGCCCACCAGTCGGCGATGGGGTTCAGGTGCGCGGCACTGCCCAGTTCTTGAGCGATCAACGCGACTGCCAGGCAGCGTTTCTGCGGTGTGGCCTCGAACTCCGAGAGCTGCAGAGAGATGGCCAATGCCCCGCTCTGGATCGTGACGTAGGGCTCCGGGATGTTGGGGAACTTCGCCAGGAAGTCCTCCAGCGTGCGCAGCTTCTGGGTGATGCCGGAGAGGACTGGCTCTTCCGACGGAGAGGTGACCGCCACGTCGGCGGTACGCTCGTTGAGCATCGTTGAACTCCTCTACTCAGGTGTTCGATGTGGGGCCCCGGCGGGTGGTCTGAGGTGCTGGAACACCTCGGGCCACGTACACCGCCGGGGTTCTTTTGCCTCGGCGATGAGTACAGGTTCCCAACAACAGGGAACCTGTACTCATCTTGGCTGTCAAGAGATTCCACCCAACTCGTCTGTCCTGACGAGCCGTTGGCCTCCCCATCGGCGATGACTCAACTATTGCGAGACGGAGCGGAGTTCGGGAGCGTGCACTTGGGGGTGCGCTTGTGCACTTGGGTGAGTGAAGCGACTGCACCCTTGCCGTGGGCTGCGTAGAGTGACGATGCGTCATGCTGCGAGTTACGCCGCGACTTGGGGAAGCGATGGCAGATCCGAACGGCACGCTGGCCACCCTCATGGCGGAGGCCGGTCTCTCGAACAAGGCACTGGCCAGAGCCGTGCGCGACGCCGGGACGGCATCTGGTCAGAACGTGACCTGCGATCACACCTACGTGGGCCGGTGGCTCAGTGGCTCTACACCGCGTGGCGACGTACCACGCTTCATAGCAGAGGCAATCGGTCGGAAGCTGGGACGCAGGCTGACGCTTGACGAGATCGGCATGGGAGCGGCCGCAGCCGCGGGAGTCTCCGCCGACCTGGGGTTGGACTTCGCCGACAGGCCGGAGACGGCAGCGCAGACCGTGGCGGACCTCTGGCGCGCGGACCTTGCCGAGAGCGCCGTACTTGCCCGGGCCTTGCCCGACTCGGTCGCATGGCATGAGGCATCAGTGCGGTGGCTTGTCTCACCGCCGGATGGAGAGATGGCACGATCCGGTGCGACTTCGGTGGGACTCACGGAAGTCGAGATGATCCGGTCCACGGCCGACTTGTTCAGCGCGCTGGATGGGAAGTTCGGCGGAGACCATGCCCGACGAGCCTTGATCCAGTACCTGCATACTGACGTCCGTCCGCTCCTGGACGGTCGGCACTCGGATGTCGTCGGCAAGCAGCTGTACGCCGCAGTGGCAGAGGCCCTGCTTCTGGCCGCGTGGATGTCGTACGACAGTGGCCTGCACGGCATCGCTCAGCGGTACTTCATCCAAGCACTCCGCATGGCTCAGGCCGCCGGTGACAAGCTGCTCGGCAGCAGCATCCTTTCGGCCATGAGTCACCAGGCGACGTTCGTGGGCCGATATCGGGAGGCTGTGACACTCGCGAGGGCTGCGAGCACGGGGCCGGCGGCAAGCCTGACACCGACTCTGGCAGCGCAGTTCCGTGCGATGGAGGCGCGGGCACTCGCGAGGATGGGAGACGCCAAGGGGTGCGACTTGGCGCTGGCGGAGGCCGAGCGACAGCTGAGCCTGCGGACGGTCGACAGCGATCCGGCGTACATCGCGTACTTCGACGAGGTCGAGCTGGCGGCTGAATTCGGGCACTGCTTCCGCGACTTGGGGCGACCGGTCCAGGCAACGGAGCGCGGTGCCCACTCGATCTTCGGTGACGGGCTGAACAACCGGAGCGACTTCTTCGCCACGATGGTGCTCTCCGAGTCCTACCTTGCTCAGGGGGAGATCGCCCGCGGCTTTGAGATCGCGTTGGGGGCGCTGCAGGTGGGTGACGGACTCAAGTCCGCGCGCTGCGTGCAGTACGTACGGGAGTTCCAGGAGCGGATCACGGGCGGCATGCAGTCGTCCGTGGAGTACCGGGACTTCGCGGAACAGGCGCGCGGTCGTCGACTGTGGAAGCAGGCGAGTTGATTCCTAGAAGGGGGCCCAGTCCCGCCGGGATGCGCCGGTCCTGAGTGACTCGGCTCGCTTCTCGACTTCCTCGGCGGCCTGTGGGTTCGTACCGGCGTTCTGCGAGAGCCACGTGATCATGAGGAGCTCGCGGACGCTGCGGAGGACTGTGTACCCAGGCCACTTCCGGACGTCGAAGCCGTAGGCGTCGGCGAAGTCGGCGTACTCGTCAGCTGTGTGCCACCCGAAGCTGTCGAAGTACATCGCGGTCTGCATGAGGTCCCACTCGCGGGGGCCGGCGACGAAACCGTCCAGGTCGATCACCTTCGGCTGCCCGGCGCTGTCACGCAGAACGTTGCCCACGTTGAAGTCACCGTGCACGTGGCCGTGCGGAAGGGCGAACTCCAGCTTCCCGTACGCCGTTTCCAGGGAATACGCGCGCTCAGTGAGGAAGTCCCGCACCTCGGAGCTGATCACAGCCTTCGACAGGCGCTCGCTCACCTTGTCGAAAGGCCGGAGCTCGGGGAGCGTGAAGGTCGGAGGCTCCAGGTCGTGCAGCTGACGCAGGAGCTCGCCCATCTCGCGGGTGCTGGCGTAGGTATCGCCGTCGGCCAGGCCCTCCCAGAAGGTAACGGCGTGGCCGTCAATGACGACCGGCTGATCGGCATCAGTGATGAGACGGGCAGCCGGGTACTCGTGGTCCGCGAGCCAGTGGGCCACCGCGACCTCTCGCTGAACAGGGGGAAGGCGGCTGGCGTCCCGGGCGACGCGGGCGACGACCTTGCCCTCGCGCAGGCGGAACACCGCGTGATCGCCGAATCGGATCAGCTCGATGCCAGCCGGGCTGATGGCTGCGAGGACGCAGGCGCGCCGGAGAACGTTCTCGGCCTGCTCGGTGTCGAAGGCGATCTGTTCGCCGGTCGGCATGGTCCCCCTGTCGATCGTCGTCAGTGTGAGATGAGCCGACGGCTCTTGCCCGGCTGCGGGGTAGTGATGAGCCCCTCGGATTCCAGCTTCGCGAGCGCGGCCTGAACGGTCTTCTTGCTTGCTGCGAAGCGCGCCATCCAAGCCTTCTCGCCGATCAACTCCCCATTCGGAGCGGCTGTAGAGGGCTGTTCGGCGAGCGCGGTCCGAATCCCCTGAGCGACTTCGTCGACGCGGGACAACCGACTGCTGGACGCGCGCACGTAGAGCCGTCCGGCACGCCGCAGAAGTCCGTCTTCGACCAGTCGCCGGCGGGCCTCCGCCACGGTGTCGACAGACACCCCGTATTCGGTGGCCATGTCTGCCCCTGTCGGGAGCGCGTCGGCCTTGGGGTTCTCCTTCAGCCATGTGCGGATGCGGCTCGCGATGTTCTCATACGAGACATCCGAGAGGGCATCGTCCGCAGCGCCGATGATGCGCCAGCGCTGCCCCTGTGTGCGGGCGAGGATGTGCTCCTGCTCCAGGACTCCGTACGCGCGCTGCACCATGCCGCGCGACACCCCGAGCTTCTCCGCAAGTCCGCTCTCCGACGGCATACGAGCGGCGGCCCTGAGGTCTCCGGACTCGATCCGGACCTTCAGGGCCTCTGCTAGCTGGCGGTAGCTCGTGTACGGACTCGCGGGCACATGTGTCCCTTCGCAGTGCAGGCACTTACTCAACTGTGTACAGCGTAGGACGGCGCTGGGAGGGGCGGCACAGGGCGGGGCAGGCTGATCGCCGCTGAGGCAGGGCGTGTGCTTGACGTATGTCCTGGAGTTGGTCCGTCAAGAAGATGGTGTCGAAGTACCGATCTGCGGGGTGCTGGAGATAGCCACCAGGTGCAGGACGGCGATCAGGGTGCCGGAACTGGAGATCAGGCCGCGTTGGATCAGGCTGTTGATCTGATCGAGCGGGACCCAGGCAGCACGGTGACCTTCGTTTCGCTCGGAGGGCTCTCCCACCCGCTCTACCCCGCGGGCGACAAATACGTGGTGGGGGCTGTCGACCGTGCCGTTCATCGGCTGGTAGGTCACCACGTGGTCCAGGGAGCCGGTGATCTGGTACCCGGTCTCCTCGACTGCTTCTCGCGCCACAGTCTCCGCCGGCTCTTCGCCATCGTCGACGACACCTCCCGGAAGCTCCCAGCCCCAGGTGTCGGAGACGAACCGATGCCGCCACATCATGAAGACGCGGTCCTGGCCGTCGACCATCGCCACGATCGAGGCGGGGGGCAGGTGCACCTTGTGGTGCTCGAACCGTGAGCCGTCGGGGGTTTGGACATCCGCCATGTGGACGGTGGCCCAGTAGTTCTCGTAGATAGGCCGCTCCCCGTGGACGAGCCAGGCAGAAGAACGGTCGCCGTCGTCCCCGAAGTTCACCGGAGCCGCCAGTCTGCGACGCCCAACGCTCCCCGCTGCATCCGCGTCATAGCTTCGTGCCTCCCCGCGCGAGACTACCCTCGCGCTCAACCCTTAACGGGTAGCGAAGCCTGCGTCAGGCTCATGCTGTTACGAGGGCGGCTGGGCAGTGACAGGGCTGGGAATGCCCTCCAATGTTCCTGCGACGGGACGTTCCCGTCTGAACCGGTGATGCTCGGTGAAGCGCACCACGATGATGGTTCTCTGATATGTCCTCAATCGTCGGCTGAATCAGGGGTGCGATGGGAAGGTCGTGGCGGCTGCTGAGTGCGTGGATCGCGCTGGCCGTAGGCGGGTTCATGGGCCTGGGGGGCGCCGTGATCGCTTCGCTCTGGCTGCCCACGCGGTGGGCCGGGCCCGTAGGGGGCGGTCTCGTGGCGGTCTCGGCGGCAGCCGCCGGTTGGGCGAAGCAGTGGCTTGATCGGCAGCGGGATCTGCGGCGGGACCTTCCCCACAGCATCGTCCTGCACGGCCGCGCGGACGGGTTTCCGCGCGTGCGTGATGTCGCGGATCCGGTGCTGATCGGGGTCCACCGCGCCGAATGGACAGCGGAGCGCCTTCAGCAATCCCGTGCGGATGAGCTGCCGCGGTACATTCCTCGCGAGGTCGACCCCGAGCTTCGAGAGGCGATCCACTTCGGCGGCTTGGTTGTGGTTGTGGGTGAGTCGACGGCCGGCAAGTCCAGGGCCGCCTTCGAGGCGATCAGAGCGCAGGCGCCGGATCATCTGCTGGCCGTCGCCTCCTCACGAGATGCGCTGACCGCCGTCGCTGCGAGCTTGTCCGACACACGCCGGGCGGTGCTCTGGCTCGACGACCTGGAGCGGTTTCTAGGGCCTGGGGGCTTAACACCAGCCCTTGTGGCCGCTCTGACCACGAAACCCGGCCGGGAAGTAATCCTGCTGGGCACGATGAGAACAGCAGAGTACGAACGCTTCGCGTCACGAGCAGGACCGGCCCTCGGAGAGCAGGACCGCTCAGCCTGGTGGGCAAGCCGGGACGTGCTGCGCGCCGCGCGCACCATCCCCTTAAGCCGGCTCTGGTCGCCTACAGAACTGGCGCGCGCGGCGAGGTTCGTGGACGACCCGCGCATCGCGCGCGCACTCGATCAGGCGGCTACCTTCGGGGTCGCCGAGACACTGACCGCGGGACCAGCCCTACTGCGCGACTGGCGCAGCGCGTGGAACGTCGGTGCCCATCCACGCGCTGCGGCGCTGGTGGCGGCGGCCGTGGACTGCCGCCGCGCTGGGCTCGACGACCCGGCTCCCCGCGACCTGCTGCAAGACCTACACACCCACTACCTACAGGCGCGCGGGGGTCACGCGCTTCGGCCCGAGCCGATTGACGAGGCTTGGGCGTGGGCACTGCAGCCGGTACACGGAGCGAGTAGCCTGCTGATCCCGGCAGGCCCCAGCAGCGAAGACTCGCGCTACCTCGCCTTCGACTACCTCATCGACCAGCCAGACCACGAACCGGTCCCGCCCGAAACCTGGAACCTCCTAATCGCGCGGGGCGACACGCCCTACACCGCGCGCATTGCGTCCGAAGCGTTCTGGCGCGTGCGCACCGCGTTCCACACCGCGGTCGACTCTGGCGCCGTGGGTAACGAATTCATGCGGGCCAGCGCCCTCGCCGACCGTGGCGACTACGCCCAGGCCATCCACATACTCACCGAAGCCCTCGAAGTATCTGACCAGTTCCAGAATTCGGATGCAGAGTGGCGCAGATCCCTGCGACATCAGATTGCCTTCCATCGCCTGCGGGCGGGGCAGATCGAGCAAGCCGAAGCTGCGTTCCAGGAATTGCTGGCCGAGGCCGAACAGATGCTGCCGCCCGATGACGAGTACCTGCAGGTTGTACGTCACAACCTCGGCGCATGCGCGCGGCGACGCGGCGATCTTCCAGGCGCTCTGGCCCTGTTCCAGCGCATCCTGACCGACCGAGAGCGATACCTGGGTCCAGGCGCCATGAACACCCTCGCCACCCGTGGGACGATAGCGGGCATCATTGGCGAGATGGGCGACGCCGTCGAGGCATTGCGCTTGACCCGGCAGGTCCTGGCTGACGAGGAACGAGCCCTCGGCCCGGACCACACCAACGTCCTGGAAACCCGCCACAGCCTGGCCGGGCTCCTGGCTGAGACCGGCGACCCCGGAGCCGCCGTAAGCGTCCTGCTAGCGCTCGTGCCGGACCTGATCCGCGCACTTGGCGCCGACCACCAGGATGTGCTCGAAGCACGCTGGGACATCGCGCGCTACCAAGCCCGCAACGGCAACAGGTCTACCGCACTACGGCAATTCCATGAAGTGCTCGCCGACCGTGAGCGCCTACATGGCGTGCACGACCCAAGACTCGAACAAGCCCGCCAAGAGATCGAAGAGCTGCGGACTCAAGACAACGAACACTAACTTCACCCGCGCCCTCGTGCCCCTATCGCCTCGAAGCCGCCTCCGTTGACACTTACAGGACGTGTGACACGCCCGGCTGCCGCGCCGGACATTTCGGTGGCTCAGAGTGACCCGGCAGTCTTGCGCCTCATTCAACTACCCTCAAGAATAGTTTGGTTAAGGCAGGTGTTGTTAGGCGAACCACTGGGGCTGAGAGTTGTCGCCGCGGCAGGCTGAGCCCCGAACCTGTGCCACCTATGTGTGTCCCGGCGACAGCAGGAGGGCCAGCTGGGAGTCCGTTCATACATACAGGCCAGAGTGCTATAGGTGCTGTAGTCGCGACCTTCTTGAAATCGTCGTGGCGCGAGTCACCGTGGGTTTAATTCCGGTGCCCATTGAGTGCGCGCCGGACGTATGGCTTGGTGAGAATCGGTGTCCCAGGCTCCGGCGTACCCCTCCTCTGGAACGCATTCTCAGCGGATGGCCTGCGGGCCGGGGCCGATCACGTAGCCCCTGATGTTTCTAGCTTCTTCGATGACGCGGACAGCCCCCTCTTCAACAGTCAGTCGGAGGGCCATGCTCACTGTGGTGTCGTTGGCTATGCCGTACACGCCGTCGAAGATGGACCAGACTTCATCGACCAGCTTGACGCGGCCCCGGCGGGCCACGGCGGAGCGCAAGTTCTCCCCGATGCGGGCCCGTGCTTTCGCCTGCTCTTGCTTGATAACGTCCTTCACGCTGTCGCCGAAGGTGAATAAGGCGTTCTCATCGTCGCCTTCCTGGGGGCCCAGCGCTTTCAACCACTCCTGCCTGGCCCTGGCCAGGGCGTCAGCGAAGACCCAGATCCCGAACGGACTCCGGGTCAAGAACACCAGGTGATAGACCGGCTGGTGGCTGACACGGCGCTTTACTGGCACGGTTATGCCCTGCATGCCTGTGGAGTTGGCCAGTCGCTTCGTGTACGCGCGGGCGATCGTCTCGGCAACACGCTCGAAGTTCCTGTCGGGCCCCAAAGCCTTGAGTGCTTCATCGCGCCACCAGGTTCCACCGCAGACACGGTCAAGCGCCGGCAGGCTGTCGTGCTCGTGCCGTGAGGCGGCCAGTGCTCCGGTGGCTCGGCGTGTGAAGTCCGCGTTGAAGTTGAGGAGTACTTCAGTGCTCGGGCGACCTGGTCGCCGCTCACCAGCCAGTACGCGGGACAAGTCGTCGAAGGGCAGCCCCGCACCGCAGGGGTCCAGGAAGAGGAACAGCGGTATGCCGTGTGCCGCAGTCACGATGTTGCTCAGGTGCGTGTGCACAGGCCCGTGATGGGCGACTGCGTGAACACCCTTGGCGACATACTCGTCCACCACGTGCTTCAGCTTCGCGTAGTCCGCGCGGTTCTTCTCCACCAGTGTGGCTTCCACGATGGCACGGCTCGCTCGTGCCGCGGCTTGCAGGATGAGCTCGCCTGAGGCGGGCTTCCCGTCGGGGTAGCGACCCCGGCCGGCGAAGCCGTCGACCACTGCTACCCGGTTGCCTGTGGATGTCGATCCGACCATCGCTGTGTACGCGCCGATGTATCGCTGAAGGATCGCGTGCTTGAACACGGATTGACTGTGGTTGTGGTCGAGTAAGCCCGACGTCGTACCGACGGCCATGATGTTCTCCCCCCAGGAGCCGCCCGGCTGGCGGTATATGGAGGAGATGGTCACACGCGGTCAACGGTTCGCAACAGTGTGACGACTAGTCAATCTTTAGCGTGCAGCAGCTGCTTCTGGCTGATCAGACCAACTGTGGGGGGTGCTGTCCCAGGTTTCGCCCAGGAGTTCCCTTCCGCCGGCCTTCGGCGTGCGCCCACCCCACTGCTTGAAGAAGAACGGGACATCGGCGGCTGTGCACTTGTCCTTGATCTCCAAGACCCAGGACTCCTCCAGAGGCCGATGGCGTGGCCCGGACTCGCCTCCCACGATCACCCAGCCGATTCCATCCAAGCTGAGGCTCGGCAGGGGACCCAATAGAGGCTCGCAGGACAGGAAACGAACGCTGGCTGGGACGCTTCGGAGGTCGTCGACCCTGCTGAGCTCACCCTCTGACTCGACAGAGACGCCCATCCAGAGATTCGGAGGCCACTCGACATCGCCAGCGATTCGACGCAGCCGGCGGGCGCGCTTGGTGAGCACCTGGTACGTGTGCTGAGGGGTGTCAGCCATGACGCTGAACACCTGCCTCACGAAGTCCAGGGGGACGCGGGCATGGAAGAGATCGCTCATTGAGTTGACGAAGACTGTGCGAGGCGACTTCCAGCGGTACGGCAGCGTCAGCGAGTCGGGATGGAGGGCCAGGCCGAAGCCTTCGCCGGACGTCGTGGGGTTGCCGTCTGTTTGGTACTTGGGTGCCCCCATCGCCTTGAGGCGCTTGGCGAGTAGCAGGGCGTAGCAGTTGTCGCAGCCAGCGGATAAGCGGTCGCAGCCGGTTGTTGGGTTCCAGGTCGCTTCGGTCCATTCGATTGAGCTGCCGTCGCCCATACCCACACTCCACTAATAGAAAATCTGTTCTAATTCTAGAACGTTCTGGTCTGTCTGTCTGTAGATGCGCGGCAGCTTACGTGCATCTCGGGGCTGGGGTTACCGTTGTCATTTCCCTTGGGCCAAGCGCTAGTTGTCTTTCTCTCGGGTGGCTTGGATGAGGTCGTTTGAATGCCCTTGGCTGTCGCACGGCGGCTGGCCTTAAATCGATGCTGTCGTCGGCCCAACGGCGTACCCCGGCCGTAGTCGATGGGTTTTCCCCGGCTGCAGCCCAGAGTTCGTGTACTCAGCAGTGCGGGCATGGCCCCTGCAGAGTGCGTAGAGCGGGTGGCCGTCTGTCGCGCTAACCCGAGCTTCCTAATGCCCTCCCGGAGCAATCTGCACGAGGATGGGCATGGCCAGGGCCGGAGGGGCCTGGGCGGCTTTCGGGCGCGGCGCTCTTGCCGGCTGTGTCCCTGGGTGAGGCGCCTGGACGCATGACGGCGGGGCGTGCGGAATCGCTGCGGGCTCCGGCATGCCCTCTCGGGCCGAGCTCGCCCGGCAAGATCCGGGCCAATGGCGGGCCAAGGCAGTGCCAGTGATCGAACCGGACGGCAAAGTGCCAGGCCAGAGGGTTAAACCCGCCCGCCCTCGCAGCGGACTGTAAATCCGTCGGCTCTGCCTACCCAGGTTCGAATCCTGGCGCCGCCACACTGGGTGAGACCCCCGGTGACCTGCAAAGGTCACCGGGGGTCTCTTCGTTGTGCGGCGCGACGAACGTCACGGCCCCGGCTGGTCCCGCCGGGTCAGTTTCCCGCCACGCCCTTCACGGCCACCGTCACCGGCGCCGAGCCACTGATCAGCTCCAGGGTGAGGCCGGTCGTCGCGGGGGAGTCCACGAGTTCGGCCAGGACCGCGGCCACGTCGTCGCGGGGGATCGTGCCGCGGCCGGTCGAGGCGGCCAGGGTCACCAGGCCCTTGCCGGCGTCGTTGGTCAGCATGCCGGGGCGCAGGACCGTCCAGTCCAGGTGCTTGTGGGAGCGCACGGCGTCGTCGGCGGCGCCCTTCGCCCGCAGGTAGTCGTCGAAGACCTCGTCGCCCTGGTGGGAGGAGTCCGCGCCCATCGACGACACGATGACGTAGCGGCGCACGCCCGCCCGCTCCGCCGCGTCCGCGAGCAGGACGGCCGCCGCGCGGTCCACCGTCTCCTTGCGGGAGGCGTCGCTGCCCGGGCCCGCGCCCGCCGCGAACACCACCGCGTCCGCGCCCTGGAGCGCCTCCGCGACGGCGTCCACCGTCGCGGACTCCAGGTCGAGCACGACCGGCTCCGCGCCGACTTCCCGCAGGTCGTCCGCCTGCTCCGGCTTGCGGATGATTCCCGCCACCTCGTCGCCGCGCGCCGCCAGCAGGCGTTCGAGCCGCAGCGCGATCTGACCATGTCCTCCAGCGATGACAATGCGCATGGTCACGACGGTACGCGGAGTTGCCGCCGCTCGCCGGTGGAGCGTCAGCCGGGCTCGCCGCGCCCGGCCTCCGTGCGGCCCTGCCGGGGCAGGTCGAGGGCGACCGCCGCCGCCGAGTCGCAGTACTCGCGCACCGCGCTCGTGCGGGCCACCACCCGGCCGCGATGGATGACGATGCGGCTGTACGCGAGCGAGAGGACGCCCGCGATGCGTTCGCCGCGCACCGCGAGCAGTTCGGCGGGGAAGCCCGCCTCGACCCGCACCTCGGGCAGCCCCATCGACTCGCGGGCCACGGTGCTGATCGCCGCGTACGCGTCCTCGGGGCGCATCCCCGCCTGGGAGGCGAGGAGGTAGGCGGCCTCCAGCGGGTCGCCCCGCCCGACCGGGTTGGCGACATCGCGCAAGGCGCCGCTCCCCGCCGCGAGTCGGACCCCGGCCGCCCTCAACAGCCTTACAGGGGCGGCACCTTGACGATCCGTCATGCCGCAGCCGCCCTGCGGGAGGCACGTCACCGCCACGCCGGCGGAGGCGAGTTGGTCGGCGGCCCGCGCCGCCGTTTCGCGCGGAAGGCGGGACAGTCCGCCGCAGGGGCCGATCGTGACGCCGGGGCGCAGGCCGCCGGACATGGCCGCGAGCCGGGCGAGGCGCGCCGGATCGGTGCCGTCGGTGTGCAGGTCGACCGCGCAGCCGTGCTCGGCGGCGAGCTCCAGGACGGCCTGGGCGTAACCGGCCGGATCGGCGTCCAGATCCGGGCAGCCGCCCACCACCGAGGCGCCCATCTTGACCGCGTCGCGCAGCATGGCGAGCCCGTCCGCGCCGGCCACCCCGGTCAGCAGGCGCGGCACGGCGACCACCGCGAGCTCGGTGAGGCCGCGCAGGGAGCGCCGGGTCTGGAGCACCGCCTCCAGCGGATCGAGCCCGCTGACCTCGTCGATGCGTACGTGCGAGCGCAGCGCCGTGGCGCCGTGGCCGAGTTGGAGCAGGGCGGCCTCGGTGGCCCGGCGCTGGACCTCCTCGACCGCGTAGGAGACCGGGCCCTCGGCGCTGAAGGCGGTCAGGGCGGTGTCGCTGTGGGCGTGCGGCTCGGCGGGTGCGGGCAGCAGCAGGAAGCCGTTGAGATCCACGCGGGAGGAGCCGTTCGCGGTGAGGCTGCCCGCGGTGCCCACCGCCTCGATGCGCCCGCCGCCGAGCCGCACGTCCACCGTGCGCCCGTCGGCGAGCTTGGCGCCGCACAGCAGCAGCGACGATCCGGCGGTGGGGTCGGGGCCTTCGCCGGTGCCGGGGGAGTGGGCCGGCTGCTGGTGGCTGTCGGACATCGCGCTCCTGATCGGGCTCGGGTGATCGGGCTCGGGCGGGCATGATCACGCAGCGTGAGGCGAGCCTAGGGGCGGCCACGGCGCGCATCGAGGAGGAGCGAAATAGTCGTACCGGTGTGGCCCTGAGTGGCCTACGGGACCGCTGGGACAGCCCCTCGGGAAGGCCGCCCGAGGGCGGCACGAAACGGATTTGGGCGATCGGCGAGAGAGCGTGTAATGTCTTCCTCGCTCGCCCCAATAGCTCAGTCGGTAGAGCGTCTCCATGGTAAGGAGAAGGTCTACGGTTCGATTCCGTATTGGGGCTCTGGTGCGGAAGCCCTCACCTTCGGGTGAGGGACTCCGTGTCAAAGCGGTGTAGCTCAGTCGGTAGAGCAAGCGGCTCATAATCGCTGTGTCACCGGTTCAAGTCCGGTCACCGCTACACACAGTAGCCGATTGTGGGGTCGGTCCTTCGATCGGCTACTCTTTCATGCGTTCATCCGTCAACCCGTCCGTCAAGGAGCACTCACGTGGCTGCCACCGACGTCCGCCCGAAGATCACGCTGGCCTGCGTGGAGTGCAAGGAGCGGAACTACATCACCAAGAAGAACCGGCGTAACAACCCGGACCGTCTTGAGATGAAGAAGCACTGCCCGCGCTGCAACTCGCACACTGCGCACCGCGAGACCCGCTAACCACGGGGTCTGGCACCCAGGCTCGTTCGAGAGGCCGTTCCCCATACCGGGGAGCGGCCTCTCGGCGTTGCTCACCGGTATGGGAATGCGGAGCGGGCGTACGACTAGATTCTTCGTACCGAAGGTCTTCGTATCCGGAGGACTTCACCGACGGACGAAGACCGCACACCAGCACCACCCCCGTCCCTGATTCGCAGGAGGTAGCCGCCCGATGGCGCTCGACCAGTCTTTCGTGGGGCGGACCTATCCGCCCACCGCCCCGTACGAGGTCGGCCGCGAGAAGATCCGTGAGTTCGCGGTGGCGGTCGGGGACGAGAATCCCGCCTACACCGACCCGGAGGCGGCCAAGGCGCTCGGTCACACCGATGTCATCGCGCCCCCGACTTTTGTGTTTGCCATCACGTTCGGCGCGGCGGGCCAGGTCATCCAGGACCCGCAGCTGGGTCTGGACTACAGCCGGGTGGTGCACGGCGACCAGAAGTTCGCGTACACCCGCCCGGTCCGCGCGGGCGACCGGCTGACGGTCACGTCCACCATCGACGCGATCAAGTCCCTCGCGGGCAACGACATCCTGGACATCCGCGGCGAGGTCCACGACGAGGCCGGCGAGCACGTCGTGACCGCCTGGACCAAGCTGGTGTCCCGAGCGGCCGAGGGGGCCTGACATGACCGCGAAGATCCGTTACGAGGACGTCGAGCCCGGCACCGAACTGCCGTCCGCGTCCTTCCCCGTGACCCGCGCCACGCTCGTGCAGTACGCGGGCGCGTCCGGTGACTTCAACCCGATCCACTGGAACGAGAAGTTCGCGAGGGAGGTCGGGCTCCCCGACGTCATCGCGCACGGCATGTTCACGATGGCCGAGGCGGCACGCGTGGTCACGGACTGGGTCGGCGACCCGGGCGCGGTGACCGAGTACGGCGTCCGCTTCACCAAGCCGGTGGTGGTCCCGAACGACGACACCGGCGCCCTGATCGAAGTCACCGCCAAGGTGGCGGCGAAGCTCGACGACGAGGCCCGCACGGTACGGGTGGACCTCACGGCGATGAGCGCGGGCCAGAAGGTCCTGGGCATGTCCCGGGCGGTCGTCCGCCTGGCCTGAGCCGCGAACGTTCCGGGGGCCGCGGCCCCCGGAACCCGGCGGGGGCGACGGCCCTCGCGGCACCGCACCCGTACGCTGGACCCCGTGCAGGAACTTCACGACGCCCCCCTCGCCCCCCTGACCACCCTCCGCCTCGGCGGCCCGGCGGACCGGCTCGTCACCGCCACCACCGACGCCGAGATCGTCGCCGCCGTACGCGAGGCCGACGACAGCGGCACCCCGCTCCTGGTCATCGGCGGCGGCAGCAACCTGCTCATCGGGGACAAGGGCTTCGCCGGCACCGCCCTGCGCATCGCCACCCGCGGCTTCGAGCTCGACGGCACCCGCCTCGAACTCGCCGCCGGCGAGGTGTGGAGCGACGCCGTGGCCCGCAGCGTGGCGGCCGGGCTCGCCGGCATCGAGTGCCTCGCCGGCATCCCCGGCTCGGCCGGCGCGACCCCGATCCAGAACGTCGGGGCGTACGGCCAGGAAGTCTCCAGCACCATCACCCACGTCGTCGCCTACGACCGCCTCGACCGCGCCACCGTGACGCTGACCAACGCCGAGTGCGACTTCTCGTACCGGCACAGCCGCTTCAAGCGGCACCCCGACCGGTACGTCGTGCTCCGCGTCGTCTTCGAGCTGGAGGACGCCGGCGGGCTCTCGGCGCCGGTCAAGTACGCCGAGACGGCCCGCACCCTGGGCGTCGAGCCCGGCGACCGCGTCCCGGCCGCCACGGCCCGCGAGACCGTCCTGAAGCTGCGCGCCGGCAAGGGCATGGTGCTCGACCCGGAGGACCACGACACCTGGTCGGCGGGCTCGTTCTTCACCAACCCGATCCTCCCCAACGAGGAGTACGCCGCCTTCCTCGCGCGCGCCCGGGAGCGCCTCGGCGCGGAGGTGACGCCCCCCGCGTGGCCCGTCGGCGCCGACCGTACGAAGACCTCGGCCGCCTGGCTGATCGACAAGGCGGGCTTCACGAAGGGGTACGGCGACGGGCCGGCCCGCATCTCCACGAAGCACACCCTCGCGCTGACGAACCGCGGCGGCGCCACCACCGAGGACCTGCTGTCGCTGGCCCGCGACGTGGTGGCCGGGGTGGAGCTGGCCTTCGGCGTGACGCTGGTGAACGAGCCGGTGGCGGTCGGGGTGGAGATCTAGCAGAGGGCGGGCCCCCTCAGCGCGCCGGGCCCTCAGCGCGTCAGGCCCTCAGTACGCCACGCCTACCCCCTGCTTGACGGTCGAAGGGTCGTCGAGGCAGCCCAGCATCGCGTGCGCCACGTCCGCGCGGGAGATGGTGCGGGCCGCCTTGGGGGTGCCGCCGACGACCCGGCGGTAGGTCCCGGTGAGCGGCTTGTCGGTGAGCTTCGGCGGGCGCACGGACGTCCAGTCCGTGGTGCCGGCCGCCAACTCGGCCTCCATCGCGCTCAGATCGACGTACACCTCCTTCAGGATCGCGCCGATCATGGACCGCATCGCGCGGTCGAGGAGCCCGTCCCCCGGCGCCTCGGGGCCGACCGGCGCCGCGCTCACCACGACGAGCCGACGGGTCCCCTCGGCTTCCATCGCGGCCAGCACCGACCGGGTGAGCCGGGCCGTGATCCCGGCGTCCGAGCGCTTGCGGGCGCCGAGCCCGGACAGAACCGCGTCCCGCCCGGCCACCGCCCGGCGGAGCGACTCGGGGGCGGTCAGGTCGGCCCGGAACACGTCGAGCCCCGTACCGGTGACGGCGAACCTGGCCGGATCGCGCACCACCGCCGTGACCTCGTGGCCCGACGCCAGCGCCTGCTTGACGATTTCCTGGCCGATGCCACCTGTGGCACCGAAGACCGTGAGCCTCATCGCGTCGCCCTCCTGGGGTGGGTAAGTATTCACTCACCTCTAGAGTGGGTAGGCACTCACCTCGTAGTCAAGCCTCGTTGGAGCGCACATGCAGTCGCCCAAGCCGCCTCGGTCGCCCCGGTCGCCGCAGTCCCCTCAGCCGTCGGCGCCGCCGCAGGTTTCCGCCCGGGTCCGCCTCGTCGACGCGGCGCACGAACTCATGCGGACCATCGGCCTCGCCCGCACGACGACGAAGGAGATCGCGAAGGCGGCGGGGTGCTCGGAGGCGGCGCTGTACAAGCACTTCAGCAGCAAGGAGGACCTGTTCGTGACGGTCCTGATGGAGCGCCTGCCGAAGCTGGGCCCGCTGGTGCGGCGGCTGGCCGAGTCGCCGGGGGAGCGGTCCGTGGAGGAGAACCTGACGGAGATCGCCCGCCAGGCCGCGCTGTTCTACGCGGAGAGCTTCCCGATCGCGGCCTCGCTGTACGCGGATCCGCAGCTCAAGCGGCGGCACGACGAGGCGCTGCGGGAGTTGGGGGCGGGGCCGCACGTGCCGATCGAGTGGGTCGACGCGTATCTCCGTGCGGAGCGGGGGGCGGGGCGGGTCGCGCCGGACGCCGATACGTATGCGGCGGCCTCGTTGCTGCTGGGGGCGTGTGCGCAGCGGGCCTTCGCGTACGACATGACTCCCTCGGGTCTGCCGCCGCAGGAGCTGGGGGAGTTCGCGCGGGGGGTCGCCCGGGCCCTGCTGCGCGGGCTCGGGGGCTAGGGGCTTCTCTGCCGGCCCGGCCCCGTCCCGCTTCCGCGTGTGATTCCTTCGGCTGCGGGCCGTGCGGGGCCGGTCGCGCGGTTGCCCGCGTCCCTATGGGCGGTGGTGTCGGAGGTTCAGCCCGCCAGCCAGTCGTCCACTCCCGCCAGGAGCTTCTCCTGGGTTTCGGCGGGGGCGGCCGAGCCCCGGATCGACTGGCGGGCCAGATCGGCCAGCTCCGGGTCGGTGAAGGCGTGGTGGTGGCGGGCGATGTCGTACTGGGCGGCCAGGCGGGAGCCGAAGAGCAGGGGGTCGTCCGCGCCCAGGGCCATCGGGACGCCGGCGTCGTACAGCACCCGCAGCGGCACGTCCTCGGGCTTCTCGTAGACGCCGAGCGCGACATTGGACGCGGGGCAGACCTCGCAGGTGATGCCCTTCTCGGCGAGGCGGCGCAGGAGGCGGGGGTCCTCCGCGGCCCGCACTCCGTGCCCGACCCGCCGCGCGTGCAGGTCGTCGAGGCAGTCGCGCACCGACGACGGGCCGGAGAGCTCGCCGCCGTGCGGGGCGGCGAGCAGACCGCCCTCGCGGGCGATCGCGAAGGCGCGGTCGAAGTCCCTTGCCATGCCCCGGCGTTCGTCGTTGGAGAGGCCGAAGCCGACCACGCCGCGATCGGCGTAGCGGACCGCGAGCCGGGCGAGGGTGCGGGCGTCGAGGGGGTGCTTCATGCGGTTCGCCGCGACCACGACGCGCATGCCGAGCCCGGTCTCGCGCGAGGCCGAGTCGACCGCGTCCAGGATGATCTCGAGCGCGGGGATCAGACCGCCGAGCAGCGGCGCGTACGAGGTCGGGTCGACCTGGATCTCCAGCCAGCCGGATCCGTCCCGGACGTCCTCCTCCGCGGCCTCGCGCACCAGGCGCTGAATGTCCTCGGGGGCGCGCAGACACGACCGCGCCGCATCGTAGAGGCGCTGGAAGCGGAACCAGCCACGCTCGTCGGTGGCCCGCAGTTTCGGCGGCTCGGCGCCGGTCAGCGCCTCGGGCAGCCGCACGCCGTACTTGTCGGCGAGCTCCAGCAGGGTCGAGGGCCGCATCGACCCGGTGAAGTGCAGATGCAGATGGGCCTTCGGCAGATCTCGTACGTCGCGAACGTGCTCCATCCAGGGATCTTGCCGCACCCGGCCGGAATCCGGCAGCCCCTTTCCCCGATCGGGACCGGGCCCGAACGCAGAAACGGGCCCCACCGGGGCCCGCTCCCGCCACACGACCGGCCGGAACCTAGTCGCGGGCCTCGGCCAGCAGCTTCTGGATCCGCGAGACGCCCTCGACGAGGTCCTCGTCACCCAGGGCGTACGAGAGCCGCAGGTAGCCCGGTGTGCCGAAGGCCTCGCCGGGCACGACCGCGACCTCGGCCTCGTCCAGGATCAGCGCGGCGAGCTCGGCCGAGGTCGCCGGGCGCTTGCCGCGGATCTCCTTGCCGAGCAGGCCCTTCACCGACGGGTAGGCGTAGAACGCGCCCTCGGGGGTGGGGCAGATCACGCCGTCGATCTCGCCCAGCATGCGCACCATGGTCGCGCGGCGCCGGTCGAAGGACTCCCGCATCTTCGCGACCGCGTCCAGGTTCCCGGAGACGGCGGCGAGCGCGGCGATCTGGGCGACGTTGGACACGTTGGACGTGGCGTGCGACTGGAGGTTGGTCGCGGCCTTGACGACGTCCTTCGGGCCGATGATCCAGCCCACCCGCCAGCCGGTCATCGCGAAGGTCTTGGCGACGCCGTTGACGACGATGCACTTGTCGCGCAGCTCGGGCACGATCGCGGGCAGCGAGGTGAACGCGGCGCTGCCGTAGACGAGGTGCTCGTAGATCTCGTCCGTCATCACCCACAGGCCGTGCTCGACGGCCCAGCGCCCGATGGCCTCCGCGTCGGCCTCGCTGTAGACGGCGCCGGTCGGGTTGGACGGGGAGACGAACAGGACGACCTTCGTACGCTCCGTGCGGGCCGCCTCAAGCTGCTCCACCGACACCCGGTACCCGGTCGTCTCGTCGGCCACGACGTCCACCGGGACACCGCCCGCGAGCCGGATCGACTCGGGGTAGGTGGTCCAGTACGGGGCCGGGACGATGACCTCGTCGCCCGGGTCGAGGATCGCCGCGAAGGCCTCGTAGATCGCCTGCTTGCCACCGTTGGTCACCAGGACCTGGGAGGCGTCGACCTCGTAACCGGAGTCGCGCAGCGTCTTCGCGGCGATCGCGGCCTTGAGCTCGGGCAGGCCCCCGGCCGGCGTGTAGCGGTGGTACTTCGGGTTCCGGCAGGCCTCGACCGCGGCCTCGACGATGTAGTCGGGCGTCGGGAAGTCGGGCTCGCCCGCGCCGAAACCGATGACCGGACGCCCGGCGGCCTTGAGGGCCTTGGCCTTGGCGTCGACGGCGAGGGTCGCGGACTCGGAGATGGCGCCGATGCGCGCGGAGACCCGGCGCTCGGTGGGGGAGGAAGGCGGGGGAGTTGCAGCGCTCATGCGGGCCATGGTCCCAGACCTCCAACGGCCCGGGCACCCGCGTTTCACGGACCGGTCAGCATGTGGACAGGCGTCCGAGCGCCCTTCCCGCAGAGGCGCTGCGGAGGCCGTAGGAAGGCCTGGGGAGGGCGGTGAGAAGGCGTGGAGGCGGACGGGACGGTGACGGTCGGGAGGGGTTCGGGAGCAAGCTGTTCGACGCCGGGCCCCTGACCACGTACACTCACTGCCTGTTGGTCCTCACCAACCGCACCATCACATGCGGTAGGTTGGGGGAACCACAAAGGGTCGTAGCTCAATTGGTAGAGCACTGGTCTCCAAAACCAGCGGTTGGGGGTTCAAGTCCCTCCGGCCCTGCTACACACTCCTTCGCCAGGATGTGTGCGCATGTACGTACTTCAATGCACCGCCGTGCGGCTCCACCGGGCGCGGCACGGCCATGACCCGGAATCAGGTGAGAAGCGTGACGGACGCCGTGGGCTCCATCGACATGCCTGATGCCCAGGACGAGGCAGCGGAGTCCAAGGATTCGAAGAAGAAGGCCCGCAAGGGCGGTAAGCGCGGCAAGAAGGGCCCTGTGGGCCGTCTCGCGCTCTTCTACCGGCAGGTTGTTGCCGAACTCCGTAAAGTTGTCTGGCCGACACGCAGCCAGCTGACGACGTACACCACGGTAGTGATCGTGTTCGTTGTCATCATGATCGGCATTGTGACGTTGATTGACTCCGGCTTCTCGCAGGTAGTCAAGTACGTCTTCGGCTGATCGCGAAGGGCGCCCCGCATCGGCGCCCCTTTCGCATGTTCCACCCCATCTGTAGCCAGGAAGAAGCAGCCACCGTGTCTGACCCGAACCTGAACGACGCCATCGAGTCGGTCGAGTCCGTCGAGGACGAGCTCGAGATCATCGAGGCGGCCGACGAGGACGAGGCCGAGGCTGCCGACGCCGCTGCGGGCGAAGCGGCCGAAGAGGCTGCCCTGCACGTCGACTCCGATGACGTCGAGGCCGAAGAGGCCGAGGCCTCCGACGTGACCGAGGACGCGACCGAAGAGGACGCTTCCGACGAGGCCGAGGCCTCCGTCGAGGACGAGGACGCCGAGTCCGACGAGGCCACCGAGGACGAGGCCGAGGAGCCGGCGGAGCCCGCCGCCCCCGTCGACCCGGTCGAGGCCCTGCGCCAGGAGCTCCGATTCCTGCCCGGCGAGTGGTACGTCATCCACACGTACGCCGGTTACGAGAAGCGTGTGAAGGCCAACCTCGAACAGCGTGCCGTCTCGCTGAACGTCGAGGAGTTCATCTACCAGGCCGAGGTCCCCGAAGAGGAGATCGTCCAGATCAAGAACGGCGAGCGCAAGAACGTCCGGCAGAACAAGCTGCCCGGTTACGTTCTCGTCCGCATGGATCTGACGAACGAGTCCTGGGGCGTCGTCCGCAACACCCCCGGCGTGACCGGCTTCGTGGGCAACGCCTACGACCCGTACCCGCTGACGCTCGACGAGATCGTCAAGATGCTCGCCCCGGAGGCCGAGGAGAAGGCCGCCCGCGAGGCCGCCGAGGCCGAGGGCAAGCCCGCTCCGCAGCGCAAGGTCGAGGTCCAGGTCCTGGACTTCGAGGTGGGCGACTCGGTCACCGTCACCGACGGCCCGTTCGCGACGCTGCAGGCGACCATCAACGAGATCAACGCCGACTCGAAGAAGGTCAAGGGCCTCGTCGAGATCTTCGGCCGCGAGACCCCGGTCGAGCTCAGCTTCGACCAGATCCAGAAGAACTGACGCCTTCCGGCAACCTGGAACGCTTTCTGGAACCAGCACTTCCGAGCAGGTCAGAGGAGCTCTCGCAGCCCCTCTGACCTGCTCGGTTTTTAGCCGCGCAGCTATACCCGTTATCGTTGCGCGGTATGCCTCCATCCGGTTGATCGGATGAAGGCGGTTCACTCTCACTAGGACCCGGAGAGAGCAATGCCTCCCAAGAAGAAGAAGGTCACGGGGCTTATCAAGCTCCAGATCAACGCCGGTGCGGCGAACCCGGCCCCGCCGGTCGGCCCCGCGCTCGGCCAGCACGGCGTCAACATCATGGAGTTCTGCAAGGCCTACAACGCCGCGACCGAGTCGCAGCGTGGCTGGGTGATCCCGGTGGAGATCACGGTCTACGAAGACCGCTCCTTCACCTTCATCACCAAGACGCCGCCGGCCGCGAAGATGATCCTCAAGGCCGCTGGTGTCGAGAAGGGCTCTGGCGAGCCCCACAAGACCAAGGTCGCGAAGATCACCGAGGCCCAGGTCCGCGAGATCGCCACGACGAAGCTCGCCGACCTGAACGCCAACGACCTTGACGCCGCGTCGAAGATCATCGCCGGCACCGCCCGTTCCATGGGCATCACGGTCGAGGGCTGATCTCAGCTCACCCCCGTCTGACCTCCAGTGGTAGGGCCAAGCGCTGGCCCGCACCACGACTCCATGCCTGAACCAACACAGGAGCTGAAGTGAAGCGCAGCAAGACTCTCCGCGCTGCGGACGCCAAGATCGACGCGGACAAGCTGTACGCGCCGCTCGAGGCGGTCCGTCTCGCCAAGGAGACCTCCACGACCAAGTTCGACGGCACCGTCGAGGTCGCCTTCCGCCTGGGTGTCGACCCGCGCAAGGCCGACCAGATGGTCCGTGGCACCGTGAACCTCCCGCACGGCACCGGTAAGACCGCCCGGGTCCTGGTCTTCGCGACCGGCGACCGTGCCGAGGCCGCGCTTGCCGCGGGCGCCGACATCGTCGGCTCCGACGAGCTCATCGACGAGGTTTCGAAGGGCCGTCTGGACTTCGACGCCGTCGTCGCCACCCCGGACCTCATGGGCAAGGTCGGCCGCCTCGGCCGCGTGCTCGGTCCCCGTGGTCTGATGCCGAACCCGAAGACCGGCACGGTCACCCCCGACGTCGCCAAGGCGGTCGAGGAGATCAAGGGCGGCAAGATCGAGTTCCGCGTCGACAAGCACTCGAACCTGCACTTCATCATCGGCAAGGTGTCCTTCGACGACGCCAAGCTGGTGGAGAACTACGGTGCGGCTCTGGAGGAGATCCTCCGTCTGAAGCCGTCCGCCGCCAAGGGCCGGTACATCAAGAAGGCGACCATCACCACCACGATGGGCCCCGGTATCACCCTGGACCAGAACCGCACCCGCAACCTCCTCGTCGAGGAGGACCCGGCCGCCGTCTGATCCCCTGGATCACCGGCAGTCGCGGGCTTCGCGTCCCGGCCCCGCCGAGACGCACCCAGACGTACCGAGACCGGCCCCCGCACCTCTTCGGAGGGGCGGGGGCCGGTCTTGTTCCGGGCCCGCGCGACGGCGTCCGGGAGGAGCGCGGAGGCCGATTTGCTTGACACGGAAGACGTAACGTACGCTTCACCAGAAGCCAAAGACCGCTGGTCGTTGCCGTTCCCTCATTCGAGGGTGCGGTGGCCGAAGGATCCGCTGGATGCGGACGACCCGCGCAGGTGACCGTGGAAAGTTCCCGGATGTTCCTCTTCTGAGTGCAGCTGGTTGAGCTACGCCCCGTGCGCCTGCGCCGGGGCGTTTCGTTTTGTTCAGCCCCTTCTGAGCGGTCCTCATCACCCGGAAGGAGGCCGACGCTCTATGGCAAGGCCCGACAAGGCTGCCGCGGTAGCCGAGCTCGCGGACCAGTTCCGCAGCTCGAACGCCGCCGTGCTGACCGAGTACCGGGGTCTCACCGTGGCGCAGCTCAAGACGCTGCGTCGTTCGCTCGGTGAGAACGCCCAGTACGCCGTGGTGAAGAACACGCTGACCAAGATTGCGGCCAACGAGGCCGGGATCACTTCGCTCGACGACCAGTTCAACGGTCCGACGGCGGTTGCCTTCATCACCGGTGACCCGGTGGAGTCGGCGAAGGGTCTTCGTGACTTCGCCAAGGAGAACCCGAACCTGATCATCAAGGGCGGTGTCCTTGACGGCAAGGCGCTGTCCGCCGATGAGATCAAGCAGCTCGCGGACCTCGAGTCCCGCGAGGTTCTGCTCAGCAAGCTGGCCGGCGCGTTCAAGGGCAAGCAGTCTCAGGCTGCCTCGCTCTTCCAGGCGCTGCCGTCGAAGTTCGTCCGCACCGCGGAAGCGCTTCGCGTCAAGCTCGCCGAGCAGGGCGGTGCCGAGTAATTCGGCTCGCGCAATGATCGCCGCCCGTTAGGGCGACGGTCGCAGCGGGCCGAACGTACGCCCGCCTACATGTACATCCGGCACCCGCCGAATTAGTGGAAGGATCGCCCATCATGGCGAAGCTCAGCCAGGAAGACCTGCTCGCTCAGTTCGAGGACATGACCCTCATCGAGCTCTCCGAGTTCGTGAAGGCCTTCGAGGAGAAGTTCGACGTCACCGCCGCCGCGGCCGTCGCCGTTGCCGGTCCGGCCCAGGGTGGCCCCGCCGCCGAGGTCGCCGAGGAGCAGGACGAGTTCGACGTCATCCTCACCGGCGCCGGCGAGAAGAAGATCCAGGTCATCAAGGTCGTGCGCGAGCTGACCTCCCTGGGTCTGAAGGAGGCCAAGGACCTCGTCGACGGCACCCCGAAGCCGGTCCTCGAGAAGGTCGCCAAGGAGGCCGCCGAGAAGGCTGCCGAGTCCCTCAAGGCCGCCGGCGCTTCCGTCGAGGTCAAGTAACACCTCGCGGGCCCCACGGGCCCGCACCCGCCCGGCAGGCGCGCTCGCGCGCCGCTGGGCACCGTCAAGGGCGATCACCCATCCGGGTGGTCGCCCTTCGGCGTACCCGCGTCGCCCGCCTTGCACGGCGTCGCTCGGGGAGTATGGTGATCTTCGCCGTCTGCTCGGCGAGGAACGCAGGCGTAGCCCCGTAACGGCTCCCGCGGCGATCCCCGGGGAGCGGAGGGGTCTTGACGAACCGCACGCAGCGCGCAATTCTCAGGACGCGTCGTCACAACGATCCGGATCCGAGGCATGGATCGACGGCGAAGAGGGCAGTACTAATCTGCGTCTGCGCGGCGCACGGCTGACCGAGGTACCGAGGTACTTGAGAAGAGCAATGCGGGTCTCTGAAAATCCGCCCTGGACATCAGTGTGCCGAGTGGCTACACTGTCCCTTTGCGCTGCCTGTTAGCTGTCCCCTGCCCGTCACCAGGGGCATGCCCTCGCTTGAGCACCTCGGATTGAACCGCCCTGAACTGGCCTTCCCGGCCGAATCAGAAACGTCTCTCTCTGTGCCCACGTGGGACCGGTACGCGCGTAGTGAGTCCGAGCCCTCGGAAGGACCCCCTCTTGGCCGCCTCGCGCAACGCCTCGACCGCCAATACGAACAACGGCGCCAGCACCGCCCCGCTGCGCATCTCCTTTGCAAAGATCAAGGAGCCCCTCGAGGTTCCGAACCTTCTTGCGCTGCAGACCGAGAGCTTTGACTGGCTGCTCGGCAATGCCGCTTGGAAGTCTCGGGTCGAGGCCGCTCTCGAGAGTGGGCGGGACGTCCCCACCAAGTCCGGTCTGGAGGAGATCTTCGAAGAGATCTCCCCGATCGAGGACTTCTCCGGGTCGATGTCCCTGACCTTCCGCGACCACCGCTTCGAGCCGCCGAAGAACTCGATCGACGAGTGCAAGGAGCGCGACTTCACGTTCGCGGCCCCGCTCTTCGTCACCGCCGAGTTCACCAACAACGAGACCGGCGAGATCAAGTCCCAGACGGTCTTCATGGGCGACTTCCCGCTCATGACCAACAAGGGCACCTTCGTCATCAACGGCACCGAGCGTGTCGTCGTGTCGCAGCTGGTCCGCTCGCCGGGTGTCTACTTCGACTCCAACATCGACAAGACGTCCGACAAGGACATCTTCACGGCCAAGATCATCCCGTCCCGGGGTGCCTGGCTCGAGATGGAGATCGACAAGCGCGACATGGTCGGTGTCCGCATCGACCGCAAGCGCAAGCAGTCCGTCACCGTCCTCCTCAAGGCTCTCGGTTGGACCACCGAGCAGATCCTCGAGGAGTTCGGCGAGTACGAGTCCATGCGCGCCACCCTGGAGAAGGACCACACCCAGGGCCAGGACGACGCGCTGCTCGACATCTACCGCAAGCTGCGCCCGGGCGAGCCGCCGACGCGCGAGGCCGCTCAGACGCTGCTCGAGAACCTCTACTTCAACCCGAAGCGCTACGACCTCGCCAAGGTCGGCCGCTACAAGGTGAACAAGAAGCTCGGCGCGGACGAGCCGCTGGACGCCGGCGTGCTCACCACCGACGACGTCATCGCGACCATCAAGTACCTGGTCAAGCTGCACGCCGGTGAGACCGAGACGGTCGGCGAGTCGGGTCGGAACATCGTCGTCGAGACCGACGACATCGACCACTTCGGCAACCGTCGTCTGCGCAACGTCGGCGAGCTCATCCAGAACCAGGTCCGTACGGGTCTGGCTCGTATGGAGCGCGTCGTGCGTGAGCGCATGACGACCCAGGACGTCGAGGCGATCACGCCGCAGACCCTGATCAACATCCGGCCGGTCGTCGCCTCCATCAAGGAGTTCTTCGGCACCAGCCAGCTGTCGCAGTTCATGGACCAGAACAACCCGCTGTCGGGTCTCACCCACAAGCGCCGTCTGTCGGCGCTCGGCCCGGGTGGTCTCTCCCGTGAGCGGGCCGGCTTCGAGGTCCGTGACGTGCACCCGTCTCACTACGGCCGCATGTGCCCGATTGAGACCCCGGAAGGCCCGAACATCGGTCTGATCGGTTCGCTCGCCTCGTACGGCCGCGTCAACGCGTTCGGCTTCATCGAGACGCCGTACCGCAAGGTCGTCGACGGCCAGGTCACCGACGAGGTCGACTACGTCACCGCCGACGAGGAGGACCGCTTCGTCATCGCGCAGGCCAACGCCGCGCTCAGTGACGAGATGCGGTTCACCGAGCCGCGCGTCCTCGTTCGCCGCCGTGGTGGCGAGGTCGACTACGTGCCCGGCACCGAGGTCGACTACATGGACGTCTCGCCGCGCCAGATGGTGTCGGTCGCGACCGCCATGATCCCGTTCCTCGAGCACGACGACGCCAACCGTGCCCTCATGGGCGCGAACATGATGCGTCAGGCCGTGCCGCTGATCACGTCCGAGGCGCCGCTCGTCGGCACCGGCATGGAGTACCGCTGCGCGGTCGACGCCGGTGACGTCATCAAGGCGGAGAAGGCGGGTGTCGTCCAGGAGGTTTCCGCGGACTACATCACCGTCGCCAACGACGACGGCACGTACACCACGTACCGGATCGCCAAGTTCGCCCGCTCCAACCAGGGCACCTCCGTCAACCAGAAGGTTGTCGTGGACGAGGGCGCCCGCGTGATCGAGGGCCAGGTCCTGGCCGACGGTCCCGCCACCCAGCAGGGTGAGATGGCGCTGGGCAAGAACCTGCTCGTGGCGTTCATGCCGTGGGAGGGTCACAACTACGAGGACGCGATCATCCTGTCGCAGCGCCTCGTGCAGGACGACGTCCTCTCCTCGATCCACATCGAGGAGCACGAGGTCGACGCCCGTGACACCAAGCTCGGCCCGGAGGAGATCACCCGGGACATCCCGAACGTCTCCGAGGAGGTCCTCGCCGACCTCGACGAGCGCGGCATCATCCGTATCGGTGCCGAGGTCGTCGCCGGCGACATCCTCGTCGGCAAGGTCACGCCCAAGGGCGAGACCGAGCTGACGCCGGAAGAGCGCCTGCTGCGCGCGATCTTCGGCGAGAAGGCCCGCGAGGTGCGTGACACCTCGCTGAAGGTGCCGCACGGCGAGATCGGCAAGGTCATCGGCGTCCGCGTCTTCGACCGTGAAGAGGGCGACGAGCTGCCGCCGGGCGTGAACCAGCTGGTTCGTGTCTACGTGGCGCAGAAGCGCAAGATCACGGATGGTGACAAGCTCGCCGGCCGTCACGGCAACAAGGGCGTCATCTCGAAGATCCTTCCGATCGAGGACATGCCGTTCCTCGAGGACGGAACGCCGGTCGACATCATCCTCAACCCGCTCGGTGTCCCGTCCCGAATGAACCCGGGACAGGTCCTGGAGATCCACCTCGGCTGGCTCGCCAGCCGCGGCTGGGACGTCTCCGGTCTGGCCGACGACTGGGCCCAGCGTCTGCAGGCCATCGGCGCCGACCAGGTCGCCGCCGGTACCAACGTCGCGACCCCGGTCTTCGACGGTGCGCGCGAGGACGAGATCACCGGTCTCTTCGAGGCCACGATCCCGAACCGCGACGGCGACCGGCTGGTCCAGCCCTCGGGCAAGGCCAACCTGTTCGACGGCCGCTCCGGCGAGCCGTTCCCGGACCCGATCTCGGTCGGGTACATGTACATCCTGAAGCTGCACCACCTGGTCGACGACAAGCTCCACGCCCGTTCGACCGGTCCGTACTCGATGATCACCCAGCAGCCGCTGGGTGGTAAGGCCCAGTTCGGTGGCCAGCGCTTCGGTGAGATGGAGGTGTGGGCGCTCGAGGCTTATGGCGCCGCGTACGCACTCCAGGAGCTGCTGACCATCAAGTCCGACGACGTGACCGGCCGTGTGAAGGTCTACGAGGCCATCGTCAAGGGCGAGAACATTCCCGAGCCCGGCATTCCCGAGTCCTTCAAGGTGCTCATCAAGGAAATGCAGTCGCTCTGCCTCAACGTGGAGGTGCTGTCCTCGGACGGCATGTCCATCGAGATGCGCGACACGGACGAGGACGTCTTCCGCGCTGCGGAGGAGCTCGGTATCGACCTGTCCCGGCGCGAGCCGAGCAGCGTCGAAGAGGTCTGACGGGTCTGACCGGGGCTTCGTGAGAAGCCCCGGTCTCCCCCTAGGCCTTATGGGCCTGGGAGGGACCCCCATCCGGACCCCCCTCAGACCATCTTGAAGAATCGACCCCGAAAGAGGGATTGACGACAAGTGCTCGACGTCAACTTCTTCGACGAGCTGCGGATCGGCCTCGCCACTGCTGACGACATTCGTCAGTGGTCCCACGGTGAGGTCAAGAAGCCGGAGACCATCAACTACCGCACCCTCAAGCCCGAAAAGGACGGACTCTTCTGCGAGAAGATCTTCGGTCCGACCCGGGACTGGGAGTGCTACTGCGGCAAGTACAAGCGCGTCCGCTTCAAGGGCATCATCTGTGAGCGCTGTGGCGTAGAAGTCACGCGTGCCAAGGTGCGCCGTGAGCGGATGGGCCACATCGAGCTTGCCGCTCCCGTGACCCACATCTGGTACTTCAAGGGCGTTCCGTCGCGTCTTGGCTACCTGCTCGACCTCGCGCCGAAGGACCTCGAGAAGGTCATCTACTTCGCCGCGTACATGATCACGTTCGTGGACGAGGAGCGCCGTACGCGCGACCTGCCGTCGCTGGAGGCTCACGTCTCCGTCGAGCGCCAGCAGATCGAGAACCGTCGCGACTCGGACCTCGAAGCCCGCGCCAAGAAGCTCGAGACGGACCTCGCCGAGCTCGAGGCCGAGGGTGCCAAGGCCGACGTGCGCCGCAAGGTGCGCGAGGGTGCCGAGCGTGAGATGAAGCAGCTGCGGGACCGCTCGCAGCGCGAGATCGACCGTCTCGACGAGGTGTGGAGCCGCTTCAAGAACCTCAAGGTCCAGGACCTCGAGGGCGACGAGCTGCTCTACCGCGAGCTGCGTGACCGTTTCGGCACGTACTTCGACGGCTCGATGGGTGCCGCCGCGCTGCAGAAGCGCCTGGAGACCTTCGACCTCGACGAGGAGGCCGAGCGCCTCCGCGAGATCATCCGTACCGGCAAGGGCCAGAAGAAGACCCGTGCGCTCAAGCGCCTCAAGGTCGTCTCCGCGTTCCTGCAGACCAGCAACAGCCCCAAGGGCATGGTGCTCGACTGCGTGCCGGTCATCCCGCCGGACCTGCGTCCGATGGTGCAGCTGGACGGTGGCCGCTTCGCGACCTCCGACCTGAACGACCTGTACCGCCGCGTGATCAACCGCAACAACCGCCTCAAGCGACTCCTTGACCTCGGCGCCCCCGAGATCATCGTGAACAACGAGAAGCGCATGCTTCAGGAGGCCGTCGACGCGCTCTTCGACAACGGCCGTCGTGGTCGCCCGGTCACGGGCCCCGGCAACCGTCCGCTGAAGTCGCTGTCCGACATGCTCAAGGGCAAGCAGGGTCGATTCCGTCAGAACCTGCTCGGCAAGCGTGTGGACTACTCCGCGCGTTCCGTCATCGTCGTCGGTCCGCAGCTGAAGCTGCACCAGTGCGGTCTGCCCAAGGCCATGGCGCTGGAGCTCTTCAAGCCGTTCGTGATGAAGCGCCTGGTCGACCTGAACCACGCGCAGAACATCAAGAGCGCCAAGCGGATGGTCGAGCGCGGCCGCACGGTCGTGTACGACGTCCTCGAAGAGGTCATCGCCGAGCACCCGGTTCTGCTGAACCGTGCGCCCACGCTGCACCGCCTCGGCATCCAGGCCTTCGAGCCCCAGCTGGTCGAGGGCAAGGCCATCCAGATCCACCCGCTCGTCTGCACCGCGTTCAACGCGGACTTCGACGGTGACCAGATGGCCGTCCACCTGCCGCTCTCCGCGGAGGCGCAGGCCGAGGCCCGCATCCTGATGCTGTCCTCCAACAACATCCTGAAGCCGGCCGACGGTCGTCCCGTCACCATGCCGACCCAGGACATGGTGCTCGGCCTCTTCTTCCTCACCACGGACGAAGAGGAGCGCGAGGTGAAGGGCGCGGGCCGCTCCTTCAACTCGACCGCCGAGGCGATCATGGCGTTCGACGCCCGGGAGCTCTCGCTCCAGGCGAAGGTCGACATCCGCTTCCCGATCGGCACCGTCCCGCCGCGCGGCTGGACCCCGCCGCTCGACGAGGACGGCGAGACGACCTGGCAGCAGGGCGACTCGTTCCGTCTGCGTACGTCCCTGGGCCGCGCGCTCTTCAACGAGCTGCTGCCCGAGGACTACCCGTTCGTCGACTACTCGGTGGGCAAGAAGCAGCTCTCCGAGATCGTCAACGACCTCGCCGAGCGCTACCCCAAGGTCATCGTGGCGGCGACGCTCGACAACCTGAAGGCGGCCGGCTTCTTCTGGGCGACCCGTTCCGGCGTCACCGTCGCCGTCTCGGACATCGTCGTCCCGGAGGCCAAGAAGGCCATCGTCCAGGGCTACGAGGCCCAGGACGAGAAGGTGCAGAAGCAGTACGAGCGCGGTCTGATCACCAAGGACGAGCGCACGCAGGAGCTCATCGCGATCTGGACCAAGGCGACCAACGAGGTTGCCGAGGCGATGAACGCGAACTTCCCCAAGACGAACCCCATCTTCATGATGGTTGACTCGGGTGCCCGAGGAAACATGATGCAGATGCGTCAGATCGCCGGTATGCGTGGTCTGGTGTCGAACGCGAAGAACGAGACCATCCCGCGTCCGATCAAGGCCTCGTTCCGCGAGGGCCTGACCGTGCTCGAGTACTTCATCTCGACCCACGGTGCCCGTAAGGGTCTCGCCGACACCGCCCTGCGTACCGCCGACTCGGGTTACCTGACCCGTCGTCTGGTGGACGTCTCGCAGGACGTCATCATTCGCGAGGAGGACTGCGGCACCGACCGCGGCCTCAAGCTCAAGATCGCGGAGCGGGGCGCCGACGGCGTGCTGCGCAAGACCGAGGACGTCGAGACCTCCGTCTACGCCCGCATGCTCGCCGAGGACGTCGTCGTCGACGGCAAGGTCATCGCGCCGGCCAACGTGGACCTCGGTGACGTGCTCATCGACGCCCTCGTGGGTGCGGGTGTCGAGGAGGTCAAGACCCGCTCGGTCCTGACCTGTGAGTCCGCGGTCGGCACCTGTGCCTTCTGCTACGGACGCTCGCTCGCCACCGGCAAGCTGGTCGACATCGGTGAGGCGGTCGGCATCATCGCCGCCCAGTCCATCGGTGAGCCCGGTACCCAGCTGACGATGCGTACCTTCCACACCGGTGGTGTGGCGGGTGACGACATCACGCAGGGTCTGCCGCGTGTCGTCGAGCTCTTCGAGGCCCGTACGCCCAAGGGTGTCGCGCCGATCTCGGAGGCCAAGGGCCGCGTCCGGATCGAGGAGACCGAGAAGACCAAGAAGATCGTCGTCACCCCGGACGACGGCAGCGAGGAGACGGCGTTCCCGATCTCCAAGCGTGCCCGTCTGCTGGTCGGCGAGGGCGACGCGGTCGAGGTGGGCCAGAAGCTCACCGTCGGTGCCACCAACCCGCACGACGTGCTGCGGATCCTCGGTCAGCGTGCGGTCCAGGTCCACCTGGTCGGCGAAGTCCAGAAGGTCTACAACTCGCAGGGCGTGTCGATCCACGACAAGCACATCGAGATCATCATCCGGCAGATGCTGCGCCGCGTGACGATCATCGAGTCCGGCGACGCGGAGCTGCTGCCGGGCGAGCTCGTCGAGCGCTCGAAGTTCGAGACCGAGAACCGTCGTGTGGTCACGGAAGGCGGCCACCCGGCCTCCGGCCGTCCGCAGCTGATGGGTATCACCAAGGCCTCGCTGGCGACGGAATCCTGGCTGTCGGCCGCCTCCTTCCAGGAGACGACCCGAGTCCTGACGGATGCGGCGATCAACGCCAAGTCCGACAGCCTCATCGGCCTCAAGGAGAACGTCATCATCGGTAAGCTCATCCCGGCCGGTACGGGTCTGTCCCGCTACCGCAACATCCGGGTCGAGCCCACCGAAGAGGCCAAGGCCGCGATGTACTCGGCCGTCGGCTACGACGACATCGACTACTCGCCGTTCGGCACCGGCTCCGGCCAGGCCGTTCCGCTGGAGGACTACGACTACGGTCCGTACAACCAGTAAGGCGTACGTCAGAGGTACTGAAGGGCGCCCGTTCCGCTTCGGCGGGGTGGGCGCCCTTCGGGGTTTTCAGCGCTGAACGTCCGTGTAAGCCCGCAGGTGCCGTAGGCGGGTCGGGTGGTCCGGGTGGGATGAGAGCAGCTTGGCCAGCACGCCGGGCCCGGTGGGCGCCTTGCCGGCGTCCAGGTCCATGGTGTGCATCGTGGTGAGAACCGCTGCGAGCTCGGGACCGAAGCCGAGGGCGGCCGCGTGCTCGTCGGCCCGCAGTTCGCACCGGCGCTCCACAGCGGCCATCAGGTCACGCCGGAGTCGCACGGTCCAGAGCGCCTTCAGGCCCGCGGCGACACCGAGCGGACCGCGGGCCGTCACGGCTGCCAGGATCTCCCGCTCGGCGCGGGCACTGTCGGCGATCGGGTAGCGACGGGCCACTGGCCGGGCCACCTGTTCCAGTTCGCCCAGGAGGAGCCGGGGTGCGTCACGGTGACTGCTCGCGACGAACCGCGCCGGCTGCTCGACCTGCCACCGCAGCTCGACGATCACCTCGAACTCGAAGGCGTCGTTGTCGCTGGGCAACGCGAACTCGGCCTGGACGGGATGGACGCCCATGTCCACCTCATACATCGCGGTGTAGCGCTTGGCGGCGGTTTCAGCACGGGTCGGACGCAGAGGCGGTAAGTAGCAGTCGTAGCCGCGCTTCGGCATGGAGAAGACCAGGGCGTGGTCGATTCGGGTCAGCGGCTTGCGGGCGAACTCGAATCGCGCCAGCTGCCGCACGGTGATCACCGGGTCGACCAGTCGAGTGTGCCGGTCGGCGGGCTGCTCCCAGTCGTTTGTACGGACCATCCTTCGAACTCTCCTCGTGGAACGGATCAGTGGGGTGGCAGAACGGTCAGCAGGCGGTTCGCCACGAGTGGTGGTGGAGTCCCGTCCTCGCCCGGCATGGTGCGTAGCAGGTGATCGAGACGCCGAAGCTCGGGCCCGGACGTGATGAGGGCGGGCAACGGGGCGGCGAGTGCCCATTCGGTGGCGGTGTCGCGGTCGGCGGTCAGTACCCAGTGGCGCAGCATCTCGAGCGCCGGCCCGGTGTGGGCGCGGTCGCCGAGCGCGGCCCGCCAGAGCTCGGCAATGGGGTGGGCGGCATCGGGCCGCTGGGTGTTGCCCCGTGCGTATCCGTCGAGGATCAGCGGAGTGCCGAACGGCTCGTCCTCCTGGCTTCGACGACAGGCGCCGAGGAAGCCGTCGAGGGCCAGGTCGAACACGGCTCGGTCGTCGTGCAGGGTGCGTACGAGTACGGCGAGGACCTCGTCGCCGGCCGGGGAGAGCAGCAACAGTTCGACGGACTGGGCGAGTTCAGTGACCAGGAGGGCGTCCGGCTCCTCGGCAGAGTGCTGGCGGCGAGCCGCACCGCGTAGCGCGGAGAGGGTCGCCTCCGGCCGCTCCGGGCCGATCAGGCCGTGTGTGCGGATCGCCACCCAGCACAACTTCGCGTCGTCTCCGACACACCAGTCGTCGATGATGCGCGGCACGTTCGGGGTGCCGAGCAGATGGGTGAGAGCGAGCGCGTTCACGGCGACGAGTCTGTGCCGGAACCGGGTGTCGGTCGCCCACACCTCGATGATCAGTGCCATCGCGGACGGCAGGTCGGTGTGGGCCAGTACCGCCACGGTGGCGGCGGCACGCGTGCGCACCAGCGGGCGGCCGTCGCCCGCGAGCCGTCGCAGCCAGCCGACGAGTGCCGGCCGCGCGAACGGATGTCCGGTCCACACCTCGCGCAGCAGCACCAGCGCGGCCCGATCGTCCTGGAATGCCGCCTTGAGCTGGTTCACCGGCCCCCACTCGGTGTGCTCCTCCTCCTCGTACCGCCGGGCGCGGGCGCGTTGGAGGCGCTTGAGGATGTGTGTGCCGAAGACCGGGACCGTGGCCAGGTGGGCGGGGTTCTCGGTCTTCTGGAGGAATGTGCAGAGGCAGCCTCCCTCAGCTGGTGATCGCGAGCCAGGAAATCGGCCACGGCGGGCAGCGCCAGGAGCTTGCCGGCGTCCTCGGGCGACACCCTTGCTCGAAGGTGCGCGGCCAGAACGGCGCCGGGCGTGGGCGGGTGCCATTCGGCGGCGGAGACGTCCTCCATGGCGGCCCGTGGGTCCACGGTGACTACCAGATACGCGTCGTGTTCGGCCAGCCGGTCCCGCGCGGCAAGCAGGTCGGACTCACGCAGCGGCCTGCCGCGCTCGGTGACCAGATCGCAGAGCACCTGGCCTCCGGGGCCGAGCTGCTGGGCGAGCTCGCCGGGCCGCGTCGTACGGTCGAGCACGCGCAGGGGAGCCGCGCCCAGCCGGCGCAGCAGCATCAGCGCGGCGGTGCGGCGCCCGGCGAAGTGCGGCCCCGAGAGGACGAGGACGCGGTCGGAACGTAATCGCCGGGCGAGAGCGGCGAACTCCTCCTCGTCGGCCACGAAGCACGTGGCCAGCCGCTCCAGAGTGGCTGCGGGCACCTCACCGGAGGAGTGCGCCGTTCCGCCGAACTGGTAGAAGATCTCCGTCTTGCTTCTCGCTGGGATCCGTACGGGAAGAGAGTGACGCGGCGGCGGCACGTCGGCGAGGGCGGATGACGCACTCGAATGCGGGCCAGGTCCAGGAGCAGCACCGCGAAACGCTCCCGCACGTTCATCGCGGCGAATTGCAGCCGACGTCGGTCGGCTGCCCGTGTCCGGTCGGCGGTGAGGCTGAGCAGGTTGAGGGCGATGGCCGGGGAGCGGGAAAGCAGCTCGCGGAACCGTTCGTGCTCCACGGCGATCACGCGCAGCGGCTCCAGGGCCGTCACGGTCGCCGAACGGGGCCGGCCGGTCAGTGCGGCGGACTCCCCGATGATGTCCCCGGGGCCGCGTAGCGCGAGCAGGGCCTCGTAGCCGTTGGCTGCGGCGGCTGTCACCTTGGTCCAGCCGGTGAGGATCAGCAGCACGTGGGAGGACGGGTCGTGCTGGTGAAGCAGGGTGGCGCGGGCGACGAAGGTCAGCTCGTGGCCGAGCGAGAGGTCAGCTCGTGGCCGAGCGAGAGCAGGGCGTCCCGGTCGTGGTTCTCCAGGCGGGCCAGGAAGGGCACTCGGTCGTCCAGCCCTCCATCACCGGGCCGATAGGCCGCCGCCATGCTGGTCCCCCCTCGTCCAACGGCCCCGCCAATGTACTGAGCGTGTCGATCACCCCGGCCAGGAACGGACGGATTGCCACGCGGCGGCTTCCCGCCCGGCAAGGAGAGGCCCGGCGTGTCGGCGTGGACGGCATTTGTTTTGACCCAAGTCGATGAGGTAGGTACGCTCAGACCTTGTGCCTGGGGTGTGCCTGGGCTCCGCTGCGTGCCTACGTCCGCAGCGCGAGCTCCTAGACCGGCCGCCGCAATCTGCGCTTTCCTGCCCTCGGGCGGGGTCATGCAGTATTCGACACACCCGACCGCGTGGGTCGGAGACGTGTTCCAGGTTAGTTTTACTACGGCACACAGAAACCGGAGAAGTAGTGCCTACGATCCAGCAGCTGGTCCGGAAGGGCCGGCAGGACAAGGTCGAGAAGAACAAGACGCCCGCGCTCGAGGGTTCGCCCCAGCGCCGTGGCGTCTGCACGCGTGTGTTCACGACCACCCCGAAGAAGCCGAACTCGGCGCTCCGTAAGGTCGCGCGTGTGCGTCTGACCTCCGGCATCGAGGTCACGGCCTACATCCCGGGTGAGGGACACAACCTGCAGGAGCACTCGATCGTGCTCGTGCGCGGTGGCCGTGTGAAGGACCTGCCGGGTGTTCGTTACAAGATCATCCGCGGCTCGCTCGACACCCAGGGTGTCAAGAACCGCAAGCAGGCTCGCAGCCGCTACGGCGCCAAGAAGGAGAAGTAAGAATGCCTCGTAAGGGCCCCGCCCCGAAGCGCCCGGTCATCATCGACCCGGTCTACAGCTCTCCTCTTGTCACCTCGCTGATCAACAAGATCCTCCTGGACGGCAAGCGCTCCACCGCCGAGCGCATTGTCTACGGTGCCATGGAGGGTCTTCGCGAGAAGACCGGCAACGACCCGGTCATCACGCTGAAGCGCGCGCTCGAGAACGTCAAGCCGTCCCTCGAGGTCAAGTCCCGCCGTGTCGGTGGCGCGACCTACCAGGTGCCGATCGAGGTCAAGCCCGGTCGCGCCTCCACCCTCGCGCTGCGCTGGGTCGTGGGTTACTCCCGCGCCCGCCGTGAGAAGACCATGACCGAACGCCTCATGAACGAGCTGCTCGACGCCTCCAACGGCCTCGGCGCTGCCGTCAAGAAGCGCGAGGACACCCACAAGATGGCCGAGTCCAACAAGGCCTTCGCGCACTACCGCTGGTAGTCCGAACCCACATCGAGACCGAGAGAAGACTGAGCCGATATGGCTACCACTTCACTTGACCTGGCCAAGGTCCGCAACATCGGGATCATGGCTCACATCGACGCGGGCAAGACGACCACCACCGAGCGGATCCTGTTCTACACCGGCGTCTCGTACAAGATCGGTGAGGTCCACGACGGCGCTGCCACGATGGACTGGATGGAGCAGGAGCAGGAGCGCGGCATCACCATCACGTCCGCCGCGACGACCTGCCACTGGCCGCTCGAGGACGTCGACCACACCATCAACATCATCGACACCCCGGGCCACGTGGACTTCACGGTCGAGGTGGAGCGTTCGCTCCGCGTCCTCGACGGTGCGGTCACCGTGTTCGACGGTGTCGCCGGTGTGGAGCCGCAGTCCGAGACGGTCTGGCGTCAGGCCGACCGTTACGGCGTTCCGCGTATTTGCTTCGTCAACAAGCTCGACCGCACCGGCGCCGAGTTCCACCGCTGCGTGGACATGATCGTGGACCGCCTCGGCGCGACCCCGATCGTCATGCAGCTGCCGATCGGTTCCGAGGCCAACTTCGAGGGCGTTGTGGACCTGGTCCGCATGAAGGCCCTCGTGTGGTCCGCGGAAGCGACCAAGGGCGAGATGTACGACGTCGTCGACATCCCGGCCACGCACACCGAGGCCGCTGAAGAGTGGCGCGGCAAGCTGGTCGAGACCGTCGCCGAGAACGACGACCAGATCATGGAGCTCTTCCTCGAGGGCGTCGAGCCCACCGAGGAGCAGCTGTACGCCGCGGTGCGTCGCATCACCATCGCGTCCGGCAAGGGCGGCGACACCACCGTCACCCCCGTGTTCTGTGGCACCGCGTTCAAGAACAAGGGCGTTCAGCCCCTGCTCGACGCCGTCGTCCGCTATCTGCCTTCCCCCCTGGACGTCGAGGCCATCGAGGGCCACGACGTCAAGGACCCGGAGGTCGTGGTCAAGCGCAAGCCGTCCGACGAGGAGCCCCTCTCGGCGCTGGCGTTCAAGATCGCGAGCGACCCGCACCTGGGCAAGCTCACCTTCATCCGGATCTACTCCGGACGCCTTGAGGCCGGCACCGCGGTGCTGAACCCCATCAAGGGCAAGAAGGAGCGCATCGGCAAGATCTACCGCATGCACGCGAACAAGCGTGAGGAGATCGAGTCGGTGGGCGCCGGTGACATCGTCGCCGTCATGGGCCTGAAGCAGACCACCACCGGTGAGACGCTGTGCGACGACAAGGCCCCGGTCATCCTGGAGTCCATGGACTTCCCGGCGCCGGTGATCCAGGTCGCCATCGAGCCCAAGTCCAAGGGTGACCAGGAGAAGCTGGGTGTCGCCATCCAGCGTCTCGCGGAGGAGGACCCCTCCTTCCAGGTTCACTCGGACGAGGAGACCGGCCAGACCATCATCGGTGGTATGGGCGAGCTTCACCTCGACGTCCTCGTCGACCGTATGCGTCGCGAGTTCAAGGTCGAGGCGAACGTCGGCAAGCCGCAGGTCGCGTACCGCGAGACGATCCGCAAGGTCGTCGAGCGCGTGGACTACACCCACAAGAAGCAGACCGGTGGTACCGGTCAGTTCGCCAAGGTGCAGATCGCGATCGAGCCCATCGAGGGCGGCGAGGCGTCGTACGAGTTCGTGAACAAGGTCACCGGTGGCCGCATCCCCCGGGAGTACATCCCGTCGGTGGACGCGGGTGCGCAGGAGGCCATGCAGTTCGGCATCCTGGCCGGCTACGAGATGACCGGCGTCCGCGTCATTCTTCTCGACGGTGGCTACCACGAGGTCGACTCCTCCGAGCTCGCGTTCAAGATCGCCGGTTCGCAGGCCTTCAAGGAGGCCGCGCGCAAGGCTTCGCCCGTGCTCCTCGAGCCGATGATGTCCGTCGAGGTCACCACGCCCGAGGACTACATGGGTGAAGTCATCGGTGACATCAACTCCCGCCGTGGCCAGATTCAGGCCATGGAGGAGCGCAGCGGCGCCCGCGTCGTGAAGGGCCTCGTGCCCCTTTCGGAGATGTTCGGCTACGTCGGCGACCTCCGCAGCAAGACCTCGGGTCGCGCAAGCTACTCGATGCAGTTCGACTCCTACGCCGAGGTTCCGCGGAACGTCGCCGAGGAGATCATCGCGAAGGCCAAGGGCGAGTAACTCTTCCGAGTTCACGCTTTAGGCTTGTCACCGGAGCCTCTGGGGCATTCGGCGTAAACCATCAGGTTTACGGTGAGTGCCCCGGGCCCCGGCATCCCAGCAAAGATCACCTGGCGCCGATGAGTAAGGCGTACCAGAACCACTCCGCAGGAGGACCCCAGTGGCGAAGGCAAAGTTCGAGCGGACTAAGCCGCACGTCAACATCGGCACCATCGGTCACATCGACCACGGTAAGACGACCCTCACGGCCGCCATTACCAAGGTGCTGCACGACGCGTACCCGGACCTGAACGAGGCCTCGGCCTTCGACCAGATCGACAAGGCTCCTGAGGAGCGCCAGCGCGGTATCACGATCTCGATCGCGCACGTCGAGTACCAGACCGAGTCGCGTCACTACGCCCACGTCGACTGCCCCGGTCACGCGGACTACATCAAGAACATGATCACGGGTGCCGCGCAGATGGACGGCGCGATCCTCGTGGTTGCCGCCACCGACGGCCCGATGCCGCAGACCAAGGAGCACGTGCTCCTGGCCCGCCAGGTCGGCGTGCCGTACATCGTCGTCGCCCTGAACAAGGCCGACATGGTGGACGACGAGGAGATCCTGGAGCTCGTCGAGCTCGAGGTCCGTGAGCTCCTCTCCGAGTACGAGTTCCCGGGCGACGACCTGCCGGTCGTCAAGGTCTCGGCGCTCAAGGCGCTCGAGGGCGACAAGGAGTGGGGCCAGTCGGTCCTGAACCTGATGGCCGCCGTCGACGAGGCGATCCCGCAGCCCGAGCGTGACGTCGACAAGCCGTTCCTGATGCCGATCGAGGACGTCTTCACGATCACCGGTCGTGGCACCGTCGTCACCGGTCGTATCGAGCGTGGTGTCCTCAAGGTCAACGAGACCGTCGACATCGTCGGTATCAAGACCGAGAAGACCACCACCACGGTCACCGGCATCGAGATGTTCCGCAAGCTGCTCGACGAGGGCCAGGCCGGTGAGAACGTCGGTCTGCTGCTTCGTGGCATCAAGCGCGAGGACGTCGAGCGCGGCCAGGTCATCATCAAGCCCGGTTCGGTCACGCCGCACACCGAGTTCGAGGCCCAGGCGTACATCCTGTCCAAGGACGAGGGTGGCCGTCACACGCCGTTCTTCAACAACTACCGCCCGCAGTTCTACTTCCGTACCACGGACGTGACCGGCGTCGTTACCCTCCCCGAGGGCACCGAGATGGTCATGCCGGGCGACAACACCGCCATGAACGTCGCGCTGATCCAGCCCGTCGCCATGGAGGAGGGCCTCAAGTTCGCCATCCGTGAGGGTGGCCGGACCGTGGGCGCCGGCCAGGTCGTCAAGATCGTCAAGTAAGTACCTGACGATTGACCTGGTAGCTCGCTGAGCTGTCAGAAGAGCCCCGCACCTTTCGAGGTGCGGGGCTCTTCGCCGTCTCTACGGGGTTCCGGGAGGCTCTACGGCCGCCAGGACCAGGGGGCCGCGTCCACCCCGAGCCCCAGCGCGAGCGGCTTCCCGTCGCGGACGTACAGCGTGGGCGGCCCGACCGGGACCACGCCCCGGGGCCGCTTCAACACCCGCCCCGCGCCGACGAGTTGGACCTGCCCCTGCTCGTCCGTGCCCAGCACGTACGCACCCGCCGCGCCGACCGGCCCGTACCCGTCGAGCACGACCGGCTCCGCCGCGCCGCCGTCCAGGTGGACGGAGGTGAGGCGGGGGGACGCGGGGGAGCCGGGGTCCTGGCGGGCCTTCCCCGGGTCGGCCGAGGAGCGGTAGAGCAGCCGTACGCCGTCGCCGGCCGCGACCGGGGCCACCGCGTCCACGGCGAGCGGCAGCCGGGACGGCGCGGGGGCCAGCGGCCGGCCGGGGGCGCTCTGGGTCCAGTGGTGCACGGTGTCGGCGCCCGCCGCGAAGACGTGCACGCGACCGCGCCCGTCGACGACGGCGCTCAGCCCCTCCTGCACGGACTCCCCGCCCAGATCGCGCCACGGCGACCAGGTGCCGTCGGCCTCCCGGACACGGGAGCTGATGCCGCGGTCGGCGTTGCGCACGAAGAGGTGGACCCGGCCGTCCGGCGCGCCGATCGCGGTGGGCGGCCCGATCCGCCGCCCGCGGTCGTCCCCGCGCTCGGGGTTCCCCAGCCCCTTCCACGCCCCGAACTTCCCCTGGGGAGCGGCCTGTTCGAGGACGACGATCTCCCGGGTGTTGGCACCGGCGCGCCCCTGGAGCGAGGAGAACCGCAGTCCGAGGAGCAGCTGCCGGCCGTCGGCCAGGGTGGCCGCGCCGAGCACCGGAGCGAGCGGGGAGCCGCCCAGGTCCTCGGGCGCGCCCCAGCGGTCGTCGGCGCTCCGGCTCCACCGCACGGCCCGCAGCCCGAGCACCCCGTAGGCGTGGGCGCCGTCGTCGGAGACGAGCAGCCGGGTGCCGGGGTAGCGGTAGTGGGTGGAGCGCACCCACCCCTTCCAGTTGGTGAGCGGCCGCGTCCCGCCGACGTTGTAGTCCCCGCACCCACCGGGATTCCCGCAGGCCCACGCCTTGTCCCCGCCGTACGGAACGAGATGGGCGGCCTTCTCGGCGAGCACCCTCGGCGGCAGGTTCTTCGGCCAGTGCCGGTTGTAGTACGCGCGGTAGGCGGTGGCGAGGAAGGCGTTGCCGCGCTCGGCGTGCCGGATCAGCGCGGCCCAGGCGAAGGAGGCGGCGGCGGTGTGGTCGGCGTGGTCGGAGTACCCCGGCTGCTCGGAGTCGTGCGAGCGGTCGGCCGGCGAGCTGTGCTGGATGTCCGGGTCGGGGTCGAGGGTCTGGACGAGGGTGGGCGCGTAGTCGGCGAGGAGCCCGGCCAGCACCTCGACCATGCTGTCGTACGTGTACGACTTCGCCCGGGTGAGCGGGGACCCGGTGGCGATGACGACGGGCAGTCGCAGACTCCGGTCCGCCCAGAGGCCGGGCAGCCCCATCCGGCCGCCCAGCGGGGTGTGCATGGCGGTGTTGAGGAACACCAACTCCACGCTGCGGCCCCGGTGTTGGAGGCGGTTGACCTCGGCGCGATGCCCGCCGCGCAGCTCGGCGACGGACTTGTCCCACGGGGTGTACTTGTCCATCCCGAGCAGGGTGGCGTACGCCTGCCGCAGCCCCTGGTGCCGGGCGGAGGAATAGCCGGCCTTGTCGTACACGTGCGGGCCGGTGTCGCTGACCACCCGGTTGTCCCCGTTGGCCTCCCCACCGGTGACGTACACGCTGACCAGCGGAACACCGGAGTCCAGGGTGTGCTGGGTGTCCGGGTTCATGAAGTACAGGTCGTCGTCGGGGTGGGCGAGGATCTGCAGCAGGAGGGGGGTGCGGGGGGCGGCGAGCGGGGCGGCCGGGCCCGTGCCCTTCCCCCGGCCGGTGCCGGGCACCGCACACCCCGCGAGGGCGACGGCGAGCCCCGCGGCGGCGGCGCTCCCCAGAACGGCCCGTCGCCCCGGCCCCACGGGCCTTGCTGTCTCGTCCACGTACGTCCCGCCCACCGCTCGTCCCTCGTTCTCCGTGACCCCCGGGGGTCACGCGCCCAGTGAGACGGGGGAGCGGGGGGCGGGGTTGCCTGTGGGGGGCGCCGAGGGGGCGGCCTTGGGGCCGGGGGGTCGCGCCGCCCAGGATGGGGGCATGACCGAGACGATGATGGGCCGCCGCGACGACGTCACCGCCGTGCGCGGCGACGAGCGGGTGCGGTGCGGTGTGTCGTGGTGGCGCCTGGACGACAGCCGGACCCCGTACCGGGTGCGGGCCGACGGCCCGTGGGGGAGCGCGTCGGCGACCGGCGACCTCTTCGGCTCCTTGATGGAGGTGCGCCTCCAGCTGGAGGCGCACGGCTGGCGGCTGCTGGTCAACGGGGCGCGGCCCGATGTCTGGCAGAGCGGCAGGCTCCGCTCCAGCGGCAGCACCCGCGGCTATCGGCTGCACCCGGGTGCCGGGGCGGCGCCCGACGACACGGTCGAGCTCTTCGAGGAGGCCGACGCGGCGAGCGTGGTCCCGGTGGCCGAGCACCGGGCGGCCTACGCGGCGTGGAAGGCCTCCGTGACGGCCGCCAAGAACCGGCTGATGGTCCCGGAGCCCACGCTCGGCGAGGCGCTGCGAGCGCGGGCGAAGCGGGCGCCCGGCAGCTGGCTCTACTCGATCGACCCGGCGTACGACCCACGGGGCACGGTGCCGCCGTACGCGGTCGTCGGGGCCTGGCCGGTCGACCGGCGCGGCGAGCCCGGAGAGTTCAGTCACAACCCCGACTACCGGCCGTCCCCGACCGCGCTCGGCCTCCCCGCCCCGACGGACCCGGTCGACGCCGCGATGCAGCTCGCCGCGACGGGGCACGGGGCCGAGGCGGCCCTGGCGCGACGCCTGGCGGAGGCCACCGTCTACCTGGTGCCCACGGACGAACCGGGGCCGGCCGTGCGCTCCGACGCCGAGGGACGCTTCGTGCCGGTGCTGACCGACCCGGAGCACGCCCCGAGCGCGGCGGCCGAGCTGCGGGCGGTCCCCTGCGCCGAGCTCCTCGCCACCCTCCCCGCCGACGTCGCCCTCAAGCTGAACCCGGGCAGCCGGGTGTCGGTACGCGTCCCCTCGGCGGAGCTGCGGGCCGCGCTCGGCTGATCGCCGGGTGGGGCTCGACCGGTCAACCACCGCTGGAATGAGGCCAGTTGACGTTGCGATGGGAAACGGTCCGGTCGTGGGCGGGGCGGCTCGCGTCGCGTACGGGGGCGGGGGCCGGGACGCCGCAGCGTGGACCGAGTACAGCGTTGCGCGTGCCGAATGCGTGAGCGCATGTGACGTGGGGTACGCTTCCCGGCTGCGATTGGCCAGGCCGTGGGGCTGTGTGGCAGACTGTCGGGGTTGCTCGGTTGAGTGCCGATGCTGCGCGCCTCCCGCCGGGAGGACCGGAAGCGAGTCCCACAGTACTCGTCGTCTCACACTTCTCCAGCTCTGGAGGGGCAGGGGCGGACGTACGGGAATCTTCCGGGAAGTGTCAGCGGGGCTCCAGCCAGGCGTCCGGTGGGTGTTCTGCCCCCGTCCGCGAGGTCATGTGGCCCGCATCCCCTTGGTTGGGAAATTCCGTATGGGATTTCTGCGTAGAGGGAATGCGACACGCCCGACCGCGTGGGTCGGAGACAGAGTCGGTAGAGCCCCCGGGTTCCAGAGCGTTACGAGACAAAGGACTACTAGGTAGCCATGGCGGGACAGAAGATCCGCATCCGGCTCAAGGCCTACGACCACGAGGTCATCGACTCCTCGGCGAAGAAGATCGTCGAGACGGTGACCCGCACTGGTGCGTCGGTCGCAGGCCCGGTGCCGCTGCCCACTGAGAAGAACGTGTACTGCGTCATCAAGTCGCCGCACAAGTACAAGGACTCTCGCGAGCACTTCGAGATGCGCACGCACAAGCGCCTCATCGACATTCTCGACCCCACGCCGAAGACGGTTGACTCGCTGATGCGCCTCGACCTGCCGGCCGGTGTCGACATCGAGATCAAGCTCTGAAGGGACGGGCCGAGATGAGCAAGAACATCAAGGGCGTCCTGGGCGAGAAGCTCGGCATGACCCAGGTCTGGGACGAGAACAACCGGGTTGTCCCGGTCACCGTCATCAAGGCCGGGCCGTGCGTCGTGACGCAGGTCCGCACGAACGACGTCGACGGTTACGAGTCGGTCCAGATCGCCTTCGGCGAGATTGACCCGCGCAAGGTGAACAAGCCCCTCAAGGGTCACTTCGCCAAGGCCGACGTGACCCCGCGCCGCCACCTGGTGGAGCTCCGCACCCCTGACGCCAGCGAGTACACGCTGGGCCAGGAGATCACTGCCGAGGTGTTCGAGTCCGGCGTCAAGGTTGACGTCACGGGCAAGAGCAAGGGCAAGGGCTTCGCCGGTGTCATGAAGCGTCACAACTTCAAGGGCCTCGGCGCCGGACACGGCGTCCAGCGCAAGCACCGCTCGCCCGGTTCCATCGGTGGCTGCGCCACCCCTGGCCGTGTGTTCAAGGGCGTCCGCATGGCGGGCCGCATGGGCAACGAGCGTGTCACCACCCAGAACCTGACCATCCACGCGGTTGACGCGGAGAAGGGTCTGCTCCTCATCAAGGGCGCGGTCCCCGGTCCGAACGGCGGCCTCGTCCTGGTCCGTACCGCGGCCAAGGGGGCTTGAGGTAATGAGCACCATTGACATCCTTTCGCCGGCAGGCGACAAGGCCGGTACCGTCGAGCTCCCCGCGGAGATCTTCGACGCGAAGACCAGCGTTCCGCTGATCCACCAGGTCGTTGTCGCGCAGCTGGCTGCTGCCCGTCAGGGCACGCACAAGACCAAGACTCGCGGCGAAGTCCGTGGTGGTGGCCGCAAGCCGTACCGCCAGAAGGGCACCGGCCGCGCGCGCCAGGGTTCGACCCGTGCGCCGCAGTTCGCCGGCGGTGGCGTCGTCCACGGCCCGCAGCCGCGTGACTACTCGCAGCGCACCCCGAAGAAGATGAAGGCCGCCGCCCTGCGCGGTGCCCTCTCCGACCGGGCGCGCCACTCCCGCATCCACGTCGTCACCGGCGTGGTCGAGGGCTCGGCTTCCACCAAGGCCGCCAAGACGCTGTTCGGCAAGATCTCGGAGCGCGCCAACCTGCTCCTGGTCGTCGAGCGTGCCGACGAGGCCGCGTGGCTGTCCGCCCGCAACCTGCCCCAGGTCCACATCCTGGAGCCGGGCCAGCTGAACACGTACGACGTGATCGTCTCCGACGACGTGGTCTTCACCCAGGCCGCTTTCGAGTCCTTCGTGTCTGGCCCCAAGGCCGATGACAACGAGGGGAGCGAGGCCTGATGGCCGAGATCACCAGCAAGACCTTCACGGACCCGCGCGACATTCTTGTCAAGCCGGTTGTGTCCGAGAAGAGCTACGCGCTGCTCGACGAGAACAAGTACACGTTCATCGTCAAGCCGGGCTCCAACAAGACCCAGATCAAGCAGGCCGTGGAAGCGGTCTTCTCGGTCAAGGTCACCGGGGTCAACACGATCAACCGCCAGGGCAAGCGCAAGCGCACGAAGACCGGTTTCGGCAAGCGCGCCGACACCAAGCGCGCCATCGTGACCCTTGCTGAGGGCGACCGTATCGACATCTTCGGCCAGGCCTCCTAACGGAGCGCCCTGGTCCGAATATCGGACGAGGACTGAGAAATGGGTATCCGCAAGTACAAGCCGACGACTCCGGGCCGTCGTGGCTCCAGCGTCGCCGACTTCGTCGAGATCACGCGGTCCACGCCGGAGAAGTCGCTGGTCCGCCCCCTGCACAGCAAGGGCGGCCGTAACAACACCGGTCGTGTGACCGTCCGTCACCAGGGCGGTGGCCACAAGCGTGCCTACCGCGTGATCGACTTCCGTCGTCACGACAAGGACGGCGTGCCGGCCAAGGTCGCTCACATCGAGTACGACCCGAACCGCACCGCGCGCATCGCGCTCCTGCACTACGCGGACGGCGAGAAGCGCTACATCATTGCGCCCCGTGGCCTGAGCCAGGGTGACCGCATTGAGAACGGCCCCGGGGCCGACATCAAGCCGGGCAACAACCTGGCGCTGCGCAACATCCCGGTCGGTACGACCATCCACGCCATCGAGCTGCGTCCCGGCGGCGGTGCGAAGTTCGCCCGCTCCGCGGGTGCTTCGGTGCAGCTGCTGGCGAAGGAGGGCACGATGGCCCACCTTCGTATGCCGTCCGGCGAAATTCGCCTGGTCGACGCCCGCTGCCGCGCCACCGTTGGTGAGGTCGGCAACGCCGAGCAGTCGAACATCAACTGGGGCAAGGCCGGCCGTATGCGCTGGAAGGGCGTTCGCCCGTCCGTCCGCGGTGTCGCGATGAACCCGGTTGACCACCCGCACGGTGGTGGTGAGGGCAAGACCAGTGGTGGTCGCCACCCGGTCTCCCCGTGGGGTCAGAAGGAGGGTCGTACTCGCTCGCCGAAGAAGGCATCGAGCAAGTACATCGTCCGCCGCCGCAAGACGAACAAGAAGCGCTAGGAGCGGGTTTAGATGCCGCGCAGTCTCAAGAAGGGACCCTTCGTTGACGGCCACCTCGTAAAGAAGGTGGACGCTCAGAACGAAGCTGGAACCAAGAACGTCATCAAGACCTGGTCCCGTCGCTCGATGATCATCCCGGCCATGCTCGGCCACACGATCGCGGTGCACAACGGCAAGACCCACGTCCCGGTGTTTGTCTCCGAGTCGATGGTCGGCCACAAGCTCGGCGAGTTCTCGCCGACTCGCACCTTCCGCGGCCACGTCAAGGACGACCGGAAGTCGAAGCGCCGCTAACGCGGGGTGGGTAACGACTATGACTTACACCGAAGGGACAACCATGGAAGCCAGGGCCCAGGCGCGGTACATCCGCGTCACGCCCATGAAGGCCCGCCGCGTGGTGGACCTTATCCGTGGCATGGATGCCACGGAGGCTCAGGCGGTCCTGCGTTTCGCCCCGCAGGCCGCGAGCGTGCCGGTCGGCAAGGTGCTGGACAGCGCCATTGCCAACGCCGCGCACAACTACGACCACACCGACGCCTCTTCGCTGGTCATCAGCGAGGCGTACGTGGACGAGGGCCCGACCCTGAAGCGGTTCCGTCCGCGTGCTCAGGGCCGTGCCTACCGGATCCGTAAGCGGACCAGCCACATCACCGTGGTCGTCAGCAGCAAGGAAGGAACCCGGTAATGGGCCAGAAGGTAAACCCGCACGGGTTCCGACTCGGCATTACCACGGACTTCAAGTCCCGTTGGTACGCCGACAAGCTGTACAAGGACTACGTCAAGGAAGACGTCGCCATCCGTCGGATGATGACGTCCGGCATGGAGCGCGCCGGCATCTCGAAGGTTGAGATCGAGCGCACCCGTGACCGCGTGCGGGTGGACATCCACACCGCGCGTCCCGGCATCGTCATCGGCCGCCGTGGCGCCGAGGCCGACCGCATCCGCGGCGACCTCGAGAAGCTCACGGGCAAGCAGGTCCAGCTGAACATCCTCGAGGTCAAGAACCCCGAGATGGACGCTCAGCTGGTTGCTCAGGCCGTTGCCGAGCAGCTCTCCTCCCGCGTCTCCTTCCGTCGTGCCATGCGCAAGAGCATGCAGGGCACGATGAAGGCCGGCGCCAAGGGCATCAAGATCCAGTGCGGTGGCCGTCTCGGCGGCGCCGAGATGTCCCGCTCGGAGTTCTACCGCGAAGGCCGTGTGCCGCTGCACACCCTGCGCGCGAACATCGACTACGGCTTCTTCGAGGCCAAGACGACCTTCGGCCGCATCGGCGTGAAGGTCTGGATCTACAAGGGCGACGTCAAGAACATCGCCGAGGTTCGCGCCGAGAACGCAGCGGCCCGTGCGGGTAACCGCCCGGCCCGTGGTGGCGCCAACGACCGTCCGGCCGGTGGCCGCGGTGGCCGTGGCGGCGAGCGTGGCGGTCGCGGCCGCAAGCCGCAGCAGGCTGCGCCGGCTGCCGAGGCCCCCCAGGCCGAGGCTCCCGCCGCTGCCGCTCCGGCTGAGAGCACCGGAACGGAGGCCTGACCGAAATGCTGATCCCCCGTAGGGTCAAGCACCGCAAGCAGCACCACCCCAAGCGCCGCGGTATGGCCAAGGGTGGTACGACGGTTGCGTTCGGCGAGTACGGCATTCAGGCCCTCACGCCGGCGTACGTGACCAACCGCCAGATCGAGGCGGCTCGTATCGCGATGACCCGCCACATCAAGCGTGGCGGCAAGGTCTGGATCAACATCTACCCGGACCGCCCCCTGACGAAGAAGCCTGCCGAGACCCGCATGGGTTCCGGTAAGGGTTCTCCGGAGTGGTGGGTCGCGAACGTTCACCCGGGCCGGGTGATGTTCGAGCTGTCCTACCCGAACGAGAAGATTGCTCGTGAGGCGCTCACCCGAGCCGCTCACAAGCTCCCGATGAAGTGCCGCATCGTCCGGCGCGAGGCAGGTGAGGCGTGATGTCGGCCGGAACCAAGGCGTCCGAACTGCGCGAGCTGGGTGACGAGGAGCTTCTCAACAAGCTCCGCGAAGCCAAGGAAGAGCTGTTCAACCTCCGCTTCCAGGCGGCGACGGGCCAGCTCGAGAACCACGGTCGGCTCAAGTCCGTCCGTAAGGACATCGCCCGGATCTACACCCTGATGCGCGAGCGCGAGCTGGGCATCGAGACGGTGGAGAGCGCCTGATGAGCGAGAAGAATGTGACTGAGACGACTGAAGCGCGCGGTTTCCGCAAGACCCGCGAGGGTCTGGTCGTCAGCGACAAGATGGACAAGACCGTCGTCGTCGCTGTCGAGGACCGTGTGAAGCACGCGCTGTACGGCAAGGTCATCCGCCGTACGAACAAGCTCAAGGCGCACGACGAGCAGAACGCTGCCGGTGTCGGCGACCGCGTCCTCATCATGGAGACGCGTCCGCTGTCGGCGAGCAAGCGCTGGCGCATCGTCGAGATCCTCGAGAAGGCCAAGTAATCACCTGAGGGGTTTCCCTCGGGTTAGTTCCGCCAGGCTCGGCCGGGGCTTGAGTCATCAAGCCCCGGCCGGGAACCGGCAGACGATCAGGAGATAGACGTGATCCAGCAGGAGTCGCGACTGCGTGTCGCCGACAACACTGGTGCGAAGGAAATCCTTTGCATCCGTGTGCTCGGTGGCTCCGGTCGCCGCTACGCGGGTATCGGTGACGTCATCGTCGCCACCGTCAAGGACGCGATCCCCGGTGGCAACGTGAAGAAGGGCGACGTCGTCAAGGCTGTCGTCGTGCGCACCGTCAAGGAGCGTCGTCGTCAGGACGGCTCGTACATCCGCTTCGACGAGAACGCGGCCGTCATCCTCAAGAACGATGGCGACCCCCGCGGCACCCGCATCTTCGGCCCGGTGGGCCGGGAGCTGCGCGAGAAGAAGTTCATGAAGATCATCTCGCTCGCGCCGGAGGTGCTGTAAGCATGAAGATCAAGAAGGGCGACCTGGTTCAGGTCATCACCGGTAAGGACAAGGGCAAGCAGGGCAAGGTCATCGCGGCCTTCCCCCGCGAGGACCGCGTCCTGGTCGAGGGTGTCAACCGGGTCAAGAAGCACACCAAGGCCGGCCAGACCGCTCGCGGTTCGCAGACCGGTGGCATTGTGACGACCGAGGCCCCGATCCACGTGAGCAACGTTCAGCTCGTCGTGGAGAAGGACGGCAACAAGGTCGTCACCCGCGTCGGTTTCCGCTTCGACGACGAGGGCAACAAGATCCGCGTTGCCAAGCGGACGGGTGAGGACATCTGATGGCTACCACCACCACTCCGCGTCTCAAGACGAAGTACCGCGAGGAGATCGCGGGCAAGCTGCGTGAGGAGTTCTCGTACGAGAACGTCATGCAGGTTCCCGGCCTCGTGAAGATCGTGGTCAACATGGGTGTGGGCGACGCCGCCCGCGACTCCAAGCTGATGGACGGCGCGGTTCGCGACCTCACCACGATCACCGGTCAGAAGCCGGCCGTCACCAAGGCCCGCAAGTCGATCGCGCAGTTCAAGCTGCGCGAGGGGCAGCCGATCGGCTGCCACGTCACCCTCCGTGGTGACCGCATGTGGGAGTTCCTTGACCGTACGCTGTCGCTCGCGCTGCCGCGTATCCGTGACTTCCGTGGTCTGTCGCCGAAGCAGTTCGACGGCCGTGGCAACTACACCTTCGGTCTCACCGAGCAGGTCATGTTCCACGAGATCGACCAGGACAAGATCGACCGTACCCGGGGTATGGACATCACCGTGGTCACCACGGCGACCAACGACGACGAGGGCCGCGCGCTCCTCCGTCACCTCGGCTTCCCCTTCAAGGAGGCGTAAGCGAGATGGCGAAGAAGGCTCTTATCGCGAAGGCTGCCCGCAAGCCCAAGTTCGGTGTGCGCGCGTACACCCGCTGCCAGCGCTGCGGTCGCCCCCACTCCGTGTACCGCAAGTTCGGCCTGTGCCGTGTGTGCCTTCGTGAGATGGCTCACCGTGGCGAGCTGCCGGGCGTGACCAAGAGCTCCTGGTAATTCCCCACTGTCCCTTGGGACTTGGGAATTACCGGAGGCTCTCGGTAAGTATCTGGTCGGCGGATGCTCTCCCCCATATGCCGTAGGCTTGTGGGGTTGGGCGTCCGCCGCCCATAACGACTTACTACGCCGTAGGTCCCCGCACCGCACCCGTCCCGCCACTGAGTGGGGAGAGGGATGGCGCATACAGGAAACCGCGGCGAGAGAGGCCGAAGGCCGATTCATGACCATGACTGACCCGATCGCAGACATGCTGACTCGTCTGCGCAACGCAAACTCGGCGTACCACGACTCCGTCGTGATGCCGCACAGCAAGATCAAGTCGCACATCGCGGAGATCCTCCAGCAGGAGGGCTTCATCACCGGCTGGAAGGTCGAGGACGCCGAGGTCGGCAAGAACCTCACCCTCGAGCTGAAGTTCGGGCCGAACCGTGAGCGCTCCATCGCGGGCATCAAGCGGATCTCGAAGCCCGGTCTGCGTGTGTACGCGAAGTCCACCAACCTGCCGAAGGTGCTCGGCGGCCTGGGCGTGGCGATCATCTCCACGTCGCACGGTCTGCTCACCGGCCAGCAGGCAGGCAAGAAGGGCGTAGGTGGGGAAGTCCTCGCCTACGTCTGGTAGTCGGGAACGGAGGAAAAGCTAATGTCGCGAATCGGCAAGCTCCCCATCCAGGTTCCCGCCGGTGTGGACGTCACCATCGATGGCCGTACGGTCCACGTGAAGGGCCCCAAGGGTTCCCTCACGCACGCTGTTGCGGCTCCCATCGAGATCGTGAAGGGTGAGGACGGCGTTCTGAACGTCACCCGCCCCAACGACGAGCGTCAGAACAAGGCCCTGCACGGCCTGTCCCGCACGCTGGTGGCCAACATGATCACCGGCGTGACCCAGGGTTACACCAAGGCGCTCGAGATCAGCGGTGTCGGTTACCGCGTCCAGGCGAAGGGCTCCAACCTGGAGTTCGCGCTGGGCTACAGCCACCCGATCACCGTTGAGGCCCCCGAGGGCATCACCTTCAAGGTCGAGTCGCCCACGAAGCTCAGCGTCGAGGGCATCGACAAGCAGAAGGTCGGCGAGGTCGCCGCCAACATCCGCAAGCTGCGCAAGCCCGACCCGTACAAGGCCAAGGGTGTCAAGTACGCCGGCGAGGTCATCCGCCGCAAGGTCGGAAAGGCTGGTAAGTAAGCCATGGCATACGGTGTGAAGATCGCCAAGGGCGACGCTTACAAGCGTGCCGCCAAGGCACGTCGCCACGTCCGCATCCGCAAGCACGTGTCGGGTACGGCGGAGCGTCCGCGCCTCGTCGTGACGCGTTCCAACCGCGGTATCACCGCTCAGGTCATCGACGACCTCAAGGGTCACACCCTGGCGTCGGCGTCGACTCTGGACGCGTCGATCCGTGGTGGCGAGGGCGACAAGTCCGCGCAGGCCAAGTCGGTCGGCGCCCTGGTCGCCGAGCGCGCCAAGGCCGCCGGCGTCGAGACCGTCGTGTTCGACCGTGGTGGCAACAGGTACGCCGGGCGCATTGCCGCTCTGGCTGACGCCGCCCGCGAAGCCGGGCTGAAGTTCTAAGCCCCGGTTCCGGGACTAACGGACGTAACAGAGAGAGGTAAATCCAATGGCTGGACCCCAGCGCCGCGGAAGCGGTGCCGGTGGCGGCGAGCGGCGGGACCGGAAGGGTCGCGACGGTGGCGCTGCCGCCGAGAAGACCGCTTATGTTGAGCGCGTTGTCGCGATCAACCGCGTTGCCAAGGTTGTCAAGGGTGGTCGCCGCTTCAGCTTCACCGCGCTGGTCGTGGTGGGCGACGGTGACGGCACCGTAGGTGTCGGTTACGGCAAGGCCAAGGAAGTTCCCGCGGCCATCGCCAAGGGTGTCGAGGAAGCCAAGAAGAACTTCTTCAAGGTTCCGCGCATCCAGGGCACGATCCCTCACCCGATCACGGGCGAGCGTGCCGCCGGCGTCGTGCTCCTGAAGCCGGCTGCCCCCGGTACCGGTGTTATCGCCGGTGGCCCGGTGCGCGCCGTTCTGGAGTGCGCCGGCGTTCACGACATCCTGTCGAAGTCGCTCGGCTCTTCCAACGCGATCAACATCGTGCACGCGACCGTGGCGGCCCTCAAGGGCCTGCAGCGTCCCGAGGAGATCGCGGCTCGCCGTGGTCTGCCCCTCGAGGCCGTTGCCCCCGCGGCTCTGCTTCGTGCACGTGCGGGAGCGGGTGCGTAATGGCCCGTCTCAAGATCACGCAGACGAAGTCGTACATCGGCAGCAAGCAGAACCACCGCGACACCCTGCGTTCGCTCGGCCTCAAGCGCCTGAACGACACGGTTGTCAAGGAGGACCGCCCCGAGTTCCGCGGCATGGTGCAGACCGTCCGCCACCTCGTGACGGTTGAGGAGGTTGACTGACATGGGTGAGAACAGCCCGCTGAAGGCCCATAACCTCCGTCCTGCCCCGGGCGCCAAGACCGCCAAGACCCGTGTGGGTCGTGGTGAGGCGTCCAAGGGTAAGACCGCAGGTCGTGGTACCAAGGGTACGAAGGCCCGTTACCAGGTTCCGGAGCGCTTCGAGGGTGGCCAGATGCCCCTCCACATGCGTCTTCCGAAGCTCAAGGGCTTCCGCAACCCGTTCCGCACCGAGTTCCAGGTCGTGAACCTGGACAAGCTCGGCGCTCTCTACCCCGAGGGTGGAGAGGTCACGGTGGCCGACCTGGTCGCCAAGGGCGCGGTGCGCAAGAACAGCCTCGTCAAGGTCCTGGGCCAGGGCGAGATCTCCGTGGCGCTGCAGGTTTCGGTTGACGCCGTCTCCGGCTCCGCCAAGGAGAAGATTGCCGCCGCCGGCGGCACCGTCACCGAGCTTGTCTGAGACAGCTTGATGGCTTGAACATCCGACCGGGGATGCCTCTCAAATGGGGCATCCCCGGTTGGTCGTTCCTAGGGGGGCACGGTCGCCGGTAAGGTGGCGTGCACTGTCTAAGTTCCGTGCTGTGTGCCTGGACGGCTACAGTACGGATTTTTGGCAGATCAAGACTTCTATCCTTATTCGTCGATCCTCAAGACCGTCACCCTGACGCACTTGCGCGGGGGTCGCAGGAGGCACCGTGCTCACCGCGTTCGCCCAGGCGTTCAAGACGCCTGACCTGCGCAAGAAGCTGCTCTTCACACTCGGCATCATCGTGGTCTACCGGCTCGGTACGCACATTCCGATGCCCGGGGTGAGCTACAAGAACGTACAGACCTGTGTCGACCAGGCCCAGCAGAACAGCGGCCTGTTCAGTCTGGTGAACATGTTCAGCGGCGGCGCGCTGCTGCAGATCACGATCTTCGCGCTCGGCATCATGCCGTACATCACCGCGAGCATCATCCTGCAGCTGTTGACCGTGGTGATCCCGCGCCTGGAAGCCCTCAAGAAGGAGGGCCAGGCGGGTACGACGAAGATCACGCAGTACACGCGTTACCTGACTGTCGCGCTGGCGATCCTCCAGGGCACCGGCCTGGTGGCCACCGCCCGCAACGGCGCCCTCTTCAACGGGTGCCAGGTCGCCACCGAGATCATCCCGAACCGGTCGATCTTCACGACCATCACGATGGTCATCACGATGACCGCCGGTACCGCCTGTGTCATGTGGCTCGGTGAGATCATCACCGACCGCGGCATCGGCAACGGCATGTCCATCCTGATGTTCATCTCGATCGCCGCCAGCTTCCCGAGCTCCCTGTGGGCCATCAAGAAGCAGGGTCACCTGGCCGGTGGCTGGATCGAGTTCGGCACCGTGGTGCTCGTCGGCCTGGTCATGGTCGGTCTCGTGGTCTTCGTCGAACAGGCCCAGCGGCGCATCCCGGTTCAGTACGCGAAGCGCATGATCGGCCGCCGCTCGTACGGCGGGACCTCGACCTACATCCCGCTGAAGGTCAATCAGGCCGGTGTGATCCCGGTCATCTTCGCCTCGTCGCTGCTCTACATCCCGGCGCTGATCGTCCAGTTCTCGAACTCGACGGCCGGCTGGGCGACCTGGATCAAGGACAACTTGACCAAGGGCGACCATCCTTACTACATCGTCAGCTACTTCCTCCTGATCGTGTTCTTCGCCTTCTTCTACGTGGCGATCTCGTTCAACCCCGAGGAAGTCGCCGACAACATGAAGAAGTATGGTGGCTTCATCCCGGGCATCCGGGCTGGCCGACCGACCGCTGAGTACCTGAGCTACGTACTCAACCGGATCACCTGGCCGGGGTCGCTGTATCTGGGGCTGATCGCGCTCGTACCGACAATGGCGTTGATCATCTTCGGCGGCGTCCAGAGCTTCCCGCTCGGCGGGACGAGCATCCTCATCATCGTGGGTGTGGGTCTGGAAACCGTTAAGCAGATCGAGAGCCAGCTTCAGCAGCGCAATTACGAAGGGTTCCTCCGCTGATGCGAATCGTCCTCGTTGGACCGCCCGGTGCAGGCAAGGGAACGCAGGCCGCGTTCCTTGCCCAGAACCTGGCGATCCCGCACATCTCCACGGGCGACCTCTTCCGTGCCAACATCAGCCAGGGCACGGAGCTGGGCAAGGCAGCCAAGGCGTTCATGGACGCCGGCAACCTGGTACCGGACGAGGTCACCATCGGGATGGCCAAGGACCGCATGGAAGCGCCGGACGCCGTGAACGGCTTCCTGCTCGACGGCTTCCCGCGCAACGTGGTGCAGGCCGAGGCGCTGGACGAGGTGCTGAAGGCGGACGGCGTGAAGCTGGACGCCGTGCTCGACCTCGAAGTCCCCGAGGACGAGGTCGTCAAGCGGATCGCCGGGCGGCGCATCTGCCGCAACGACAGCTCGCACGTCTTCCACGTGGCGTACAACGCCCCGAAGCAGGACGGCGTCTGCGACAAGTGCGGCGGCGAGCTGTACCAGCGCGGTGACGACACCGAGGACACCGTGCGCAAGCGGCTCGAGGTCTACCACAGCGAGACCGAGCCGATCATCGACTACTACCGTGCGCAGGGCCTGGTCATCACGATCAGCGCGCTCGGCAAGGTGGACGAGGTCACGAAGAAGGCGATGGAAGCGTTGCGTCGCGACGCGGCGTAGTACCCGGCTTCCCTGAGCGGCCGCGGTGCCCCCTGGCGGGGGTGCCGCGGCCGTTCTGCGTCCTGGCCCGGGTCCGGCCGTCGGGGCTCCGCCCCGGACCCCGTTCGCGCCTTGAGGGCGCTCGTCCTCAATCTCCCCCAAGGCCTTAAGGGCCAGGGGGACCCCCATGACGGGCCGGGTGTGCCGGCACCGGGCCGCGCGGCCCCGGGCGGCCCGGTCGAGGCCGGTCCCGGAAGCCTTATCGTTGAGGGTGACCCATACCCGTACCGGAAAGGCGTGAGCCGCACATGGTGGAGATCAAGACCCCCGAGCAGATCGCGAAGATGCGCGAGGCGGGACTGGTCGTCGCCGCGATCCACGCCGCCACCCGCGAGGCCGCGGTGCCGGGGTCCACGACGAAGGACCTGGACGAGGTCGCCCGCAAGGTGATCGCCGAGCACGGCGCGAAGTCGAACTTCCTGGGGTACGGCGGGTTCCCCGCCACGATCTGCACCTCGGTCAACGAGGTCGTCGTCCACGGCATCCCGGACGACAAGACCGTCCTGAAGGACGGCGACATCATCTCCATCGACGCCGGCGCGATCATCGACGGCTGGCACGGCGACGCCGCGTACACCGCCTTCGTCGGCAGCGGCCACGCCCCCGAGCTGGTGGAGCTCTCCCGGGTGACCGAGGAGTCCATGTGGGCCGGTATCGCCGCGGTGAAGAAGGGCAACAAGCTCATCGACGTCTCGCGCGCGATCGAGTCCTACATCCGCCGCCAGCCGCGTCCCTCGACCGGTAAGTACGGGATCGTCGAGGACTACGGGGGCCACGGCATCGGTTCCGAGATGCACATGGACCCGCACCTCCTGAACTACGTGGACAAGCGCCGCATGCTGGGCCGCCACAACCCGAAGCTGATCCCCGGCTTCTGCCTGGCGATCGAGCCGATGGTCTCCCTGGGCACCCCCCGCACGGAGGTCCTGGAGGACGACTGGACCGTCATCACGACGGACGGTTCCTGGTCCTCGCACTGGGAGCACTCGGTCGCTCTGACCGAGAACGGTCCCTTGGTCCTGACGATGCCGGACGGCGGCCGGGCGAAGCTGGCGGAGTACGGGGTCACGACGGCCCCGGATCCGCTGGGCTGAGCGGGGAGGCCGGGGAATAGGTGGCCTCGGCACCTGGCGTAACGATCTCCTCGTTGGGGCAAACTCATCTGATTCGTCTTTTCGAGTGCCCTGACGTAGACTGATGCGTCGGCTCTCGTGTACCCGTGTGTCCACACACGGCTGCGGGAGTCGATCAAGGTAGCCGATTCGAAAGGCGAAGCGTGGCCAAGAAGCAAGGTGCCATCGAAATCGAGGGCACCGTGATCGAGTCCCTCCCGAACGCCATGTTCAAGGTGGAACTCCAGAACGGTCACAAGGTCCTCGCGCACATCAGCGGCAAGATGCGGATGCACTACATCCGTATCCTCCCGGATGACCGGGTCGTGGTGGAGCTTTCTCCCTACGACCTGACGCGTGGCCGGATCGTCTACCGGTACAAGTAGATCTTGCCCACGTCGTCCTGACGGACGGCGGTGGCACTGACCCGGAGAACCTGACATCCCATGAAGGTCAAGCCGAGCGTCAAGAAGATCTGCGACAAGTGCAAGGTGATCCGCCGTCACGGCCGGGTCATGGTCATCTGCGACAACCTGCGCCACAAGCAGCGCCAGGGCTGACGCACGCCGACCGACCTGCATTTCGCAGTTCTTCAAGCGACGCGAGCAAAACGTACATACGCAGCATCCACCTGGCCGGTTTCCCCGGCTGGTGACACCTCCGGCGGGGGCCGGGGACCCGAAACGTACCTAGTACGGCGGTCGGGAGCGGTGCTGTGGAAGACCCCCGAAAACAACTGGAGCCAGTAAATGGCACGCGTTTCAGGTGTTGACATCCCGCGCGAAAAGCGTGTGGAGATCGCACTCACCTACGTCTTCGGTATCGGGCGCACCCGGTCCAAGGAGATCCTCGACTCGACCGGTGTGAACCCGAACACCCGCGTTCGTGACCTGGCCGAAGAGGACCTGGTCAAGATCCGCGAGTACGTGGACGCCAACCTCCGCACCGAGGGTGACCTTCGCCGTGAGGTCGCCGCCGACATCCGCCGCAAGGTCGAGATCGGCTGCTACCAGGGTCTGCGCCACCGTCGTGGTCTGCCGGTCCACGGTCAGCGCACCAGCACGAACGCTCGTACCCGCAAGGGCCCGCGTCGCGCCATCGCCGGTAAGAAGAAGCCGGGCAAGAAGTAGTCCACAGCGGACGCTTTTCAGCGGTCTTCGCTGTAGGACCGATCACCTCCCCTCCATCTGGAGTAAGACATGCCCCCCAAGGGTCGTCAGGGCGCTGCCAAGAAGGTGCGCCGCAAGGAAAAGAAGAACGTCGCTCACGGCCACGCGCACATCAAGAGCACGTTCAACAACACCATCGTCTCGATCACGGACCCCTCGGGCAACGTGATCTCCTGGGCGTCCGCCGGCCACGTCGGCTTCAAGGGCTCCCGCAAGTCGACTCCGTTCGCCGCGCAGATGGCCGCCGAGTCGGCCGCCCGCCGCGCGCAGGAGCACGGCATGCGCAAGGTTGACGTCTTCGTCAAGGGTCCGGGCTCCGGCCGCGAGACCGCGATCCGCTCCCTCCAGGCCACTGGCCTCGAGGTCGGCTCGATCCAGGACGTCACCCCGACGCCGCACAACGGCTGCCGTCCGCCGAAGCGCCGCCGCGTCTGATCCGGGGCGGCGCTCCCCGCGCCGCCGCGTCTGACGCGAGGTTGCTTCGAGGATTGCCTTGAGGCTCGGGCGGTACGGCTCATTCGGGCCGTGCCGCCCGTACCCTTGCAGTACGCAGTACCCAGCAGGGCATCAAATAGTGGGTGCCCATGACTGAAGGATCTCCACATGCTTATCGCTCAGCGCCCTTCGCTGACCGAAGAGGTTGTTGACGAGTACCGCTCGCGGTTCGTCATCGAGCCCCTGGAGCCGGGCTTCGGCTACACGCTCGGCAACTCCCTGCGTCGTACGCTCCTCTCCTCGATCCCCGGTGCCGCTGTCACCAGCATCCGGATCGACGGTGTCCTGCACGAGTTCACCACCGTGCCGGGCGTCAAGGAGGACGTCACCGACCTCATCCTCAACATCAAGCAGCTGGTCGTCTCCTCGGAGCACGACGAGCCGGTCGTGATGTACCTGCGCAAGCAGGGTCCCGGCCTGGTCACCGCTGCTGACATCGCCCCGCCGGCCGGTGTCGAGGTGCACAACCCCGACCTGGTGCTCGCCACGCTCAACGGCAAGGGCAAGCTGGAGATGGAGCTGACCGTCGAGCGCGGTCGCGGCTACGTCTCCGCCGTGCAGAACAAGCAGCTGGGCCAGGAGATCGGCCGTATCCCGGTCGACTCCATCTACTCCCCGGTGCTCAAGGTCACGTACAAGGTCGAGGCGACCCGTGTCGAGCAGCGCACCGACTTCGACAAGCTGATCGTCGACGTCGAGACCAAGCAGGCCATGCGTCCCCGTGACGCCATGGCGTCGGCCGGTAAGACCCTGGTCGAGCTGTTCGGTCTGGCGCGCGAGCTCAACATCGACGCCGAGGGCATCGACATGGGCCCGTCCCCCACGGACGCCGCCCTTGCCGCCGACCTGGCGCTGCCGATCGAGGAGCTCGAGCTCACCGTTCGGTCGTACAACTGCCTCAAGCGTGAGGGCATCCACTCCGTGGGTGAGCTCGTGGCGCGCTCCGAGGCGGACCTGCTCGACATCCGCAACTTCGGTGCGAAGTCGATCGACGAGGTCAAGGCGAAGCTGGCCGGTATGGGCCTCGCGCTGAAGGACTCGCCTCCCGGCTTCGACCCGACCGCCGCGGCTGACGCCTTCGGCGCCGATGATGACGCGGACGCCGGGTTCGTGGAGACCGAGCAGTACTAAGAGCTCGGGCCATCCGGTCCGTTCTTGGGTGCGGGTCCGCTGTGCTTGATCGCGCAGTTCCCCGCGCCCCTTCCGGGCGCCCCCTTCGGGGAGCTCCCGGATCTCCGACGGGCGACCGCCTGCTCGGATACTGACCCTGGTACCTGATACGGCCGGGGCAGACACCAAGGAGAAACACCATGCCGCGTCCCGCAAAGGGTGCTCGTCTCGGCGGCAGCGCCGCGCACGAGAAGCTGCTCCTCGCCAACCTGGCGAAGTCGCTCTTCGAGCACGGCCGGATCACGACGACCGAGGCCAAGGCCCGTCGCCTGCGTCCCGTCGCCGAGCGCCTGATCACCAAGGCGAAGAAGGGCGACATCCACAACCGTCGCCTGGTGCTGCAGACGATCACCGACAAGGGCATCGTGCACACCCTCTTCACCGAGATCGCGCCCCGCTACGAGGAGCGTCCGGGTGGTTACACCCGTATCACCAAGATCGGCAACCGCCGTGGTGACAACGCGCCGATGGCCGTGATCGAGCTGGTCGAGGGCGAGATCGCCAAGAAGGCGACCGTTGCCGAGGCCGAGGCCGCCACCGTGCGCGCCGTCAAGGAGTCCGACGCGAAGGCCGCTGAGGCCGAGACCGTCGAGGACGCCAAGCCGGCCGACGAGGCGAAGGACGCGTAAGCGTTCTGAAGGCTGGTGAACGGGCCCGTTCCCTTCGGGGGGCGGGCCCGTTCTGCTGTGTGGATGCTTTGAGAGGATCTGTTACGTGAGTGATGAGGTGGAGCCCGGCCTCGTCCGGGTGCGTCTTGATCTGTCGTACGACGGCAAGGACTTCTCCGGCTGGGCCCGGCAGCCGCTCGGGCGCAGGACCGTGCAGGGCGAGATCGAGGACGCGCTGCGCACGGTGACCCGGTCGGACGCGACGTACGGCCTGACCGTCGCCGGGCGCACCGACGCCGGGGTGCACGCACGCGGCCAGGTCGCGCACGTGGACCTGCCCGAGGAGGTGTGGGCCGAGCACCGCGAGAAGCTGCTGCGGCGACTGGCCGGGCGGCTTGCGCACGATGTGCGGGTCTGGCGGGTCGCCGAGGCGCCGAGCGGGTTCAACGCGCGCTTCTCCGCGATCTGGCGGCGGTACGCGTACCGGGTGACGGACTGCGTCGGCGGCGTCGACCCGCTGGTGCGGGGTCATGTCCTGTGGCACGACTGGGAGTTGGACGTCCAGGCGATGAACGCGGCCTCGGCGGCGCTGCTCGGCGAGCACGACTTCGCGGCGTACTGCAAGAAGCGCGAGGGCGCCACCACCATCCGCACCCTCCAGGAGCTGTCCTGGGTGCGCGGTGACGACGGGATCGTCACCGCCACCGTGCGCGCGGACGCCTTCTGCCACAACATGGTGCGTTCGCTGGTGGGCGCGCTGCTCCACGTCGGCGACGGCCACCGGGGTCCGGAGTGGCCCGGCAAGGTCCTGGCGGCGGCGGTGCGCGACTCCTCCGTCCATGTGGTCAAGCCGCACGGCCTGACCCTGGAGGAAGTCGGTTACCCCGCCGACGAGTTGCTGGCCGCGCGCAGCAAGGAGGCGCGCAACATGCGTACGCTGCCCGGGAGTTCAGCCGGCGGGCTGAACGGCTGCTGCTGAGGCCTGGTTGCGGCCGCGGGCGACGATCTGGTCGAAGGTGAACTTCGCGAGGTCGTCGCCGGCGGTGAAGACGGCCGCGTCGCCCTTCGTCACGTTCTTCCCGTTGGCGAAGCCGCCGATCGTGAAGTAGGCATAGCGGCCATAGGAGTTGGTCGTGTTGCGGCAGACCGAGCCGCCCCGGCAGAAGGTGTTCACACCCGAGCCGGAGAGCGAGGCGATACCGCCGGACGCCTGCTGCTTGGCCTTCGTGGCCTGCACGTCCGTGTCGAACACGGCGACGCCGACGGTGACCGCGACGCCGTCCTTGGTGAAGGTGGCCCTGATGACCTGGCGGCAGCCGTTGTTGGTGAGGGCCGAGCCGAGCGAACCCTGGGTGACCGAGGAGCACTCGGTGACCTTGTCGGTGGGGCCCTTGGCGTAGGCGCCGCTGCCCAGGGTGAGGCTCTTGCCGGGGAAGAGGGTGTCGGCGCTCAGCGGCGCCTTGTCCTTCTTCGCGCTCGCGACGTAGTCGTACGGGTTGGGCGGGGGCGGCGGGGCCACGTGGGAGAACGAGGGCCCCGGCTCGGCGCTGTTGCTGGGCAGCGCCGGGGGAGAGGGCAGCTCGCTCGCGGACTTCCCGTCGTCCTTGGAGCCCGCGGTGACGATGACGGTGGCCACCACCGCGACGACCGCCGCCGTGGCGAGCGCACCCCCGCCTATGAACAGCCACTTCTTGCGCCGGTTGCGCGCGGCCGACGCGTCGGCCAGTGCCGCCCAGTCCGGTGTCTGCTGATCCCCCGGGCCCCACCCGGGTCCCCCTTGCCCAAAGCTCATGCCGCGCATCCTAATTCGATTGTTCAGGGGGGCAGGAGCTGGGCGACAATCCGCAGCATGGGACATCTAGAGGCTGCACACCTGGAGTACTACCTGCCGGACGGGCGGGTGCTGCTCGGCGACGCTTCGTTCCGGGTGGCGGAGGGCTCGGTGGTGGCCCTGGTCGGCGCCAACGGGGCCGGCAAGACGACGTTGCTCCGCATGATCTCCGGCGAGCTCCAGCCGCACGGCGGCTCGGTGTCGGTGAGCGGCGGGCTAGGGGTGATGCCGCAGTTCGTCGGCTCGGTGCGCGACGAGCGGACCGTGCGTGACCTGCTGGTCTCCGTGGCCCAGCCCCGGATCAAGGAGGCCGCCGCGGAGGTCGACGCGGCCGAGCACCTGATCATGACGGTCGACGACGAGGCCGCGCAGATGAAGTACGCGCAGGCGCTCAGCGACTGGGCCGAGGCGCGTGGCTACGAGGCCGAGACGGTCTGGGACATGTGCACCACGGCCGCCCTCGGCATGCCGTACGACAAGGCGCAGTTCCGTGAGGTGCGCACGCTCAGCGGCGGTGAGCAGAAGCGGCTGGTGCTCGAAGCGCTGCTTCGCGGGCCGGACGAGGTGCTGCTCCTGGACGAGCCGGACAACTATCTGGACGTGCCGGGCAAGCGCTGGCTGGAGGAGCGGCTGCGGGAGACCCGCAAGACGGTGCTGTTCGTCTCGCACGACCGGGAGCTGCTCTCGCGGGCCGCCGAGCGGATCGTGAGCCTGGAGCCCAGCCCGGCGGGGACGGACGTGTGGGTGCACGGCGCCGGATTCGGCACGTACCACGAGGCCCGCCGTGAGCGGTTCGCGCGCTTCGAGGAGCTCAAGCGGCGCTGGGACGAGGAGCACGCCCGGCTGAAGGCGCTGGTGCTGCGGCTGCGCAACCAGGCGGCGATCAGCCCGGACATGGCGTCCAGGTACCACGCGATGCAGACGCGCTTCAAGCGGTTCGAGGACGCTGGCCCGCCGCCGGAGCCGCCGCGCGAGCAGGAGATCACCATGCGGCTGCGCGGCGGCCGCACCGGGGTGCGCGCCCTGACCTGCGAGAACCTTGAGCTGACCGGGCTGATGAAGCCGTTCTCGCTCGAGGTCTTCTACGGCGAGCGGGTCGCGGTCCTCGGCTCCAACGGCTCCGGCAAGTCGCACTTCCTGCGGATGCTCGCGGGGGATCCGTCGGTGGCGCACACCGGGACCTGGAAGCTGGGCGCGCGGGTCGTGCCCGGGCACTTCGCGCAGACCCACGCCCACCCCGAGCTGCTCGGGCGCACCCTCGTCGACATCCTGTGGAGCGAGCACGCCAAGGACCGCGGGGCCGCGATGTCGGTGCTGCGGCGCTACGAGCTGGAGCGGCAGGGGGACCAGCCCTTCGAGAAGCTCTCGGGCGGCCAGCAGGCGCGCTTCCAGATCCTGCTCCTGGAGCTGGCCGGCACCACCGCGCTGCTGCTCGACGAGCCGACGGACAACCTGGACCTGGAGTCGGCCGAGGCGCTCCAGGACGGTCTGGAGTCGTACGACGGGACGGTCCTCGCGGTCACGCACGACCGCTGGTTCTCGAAGTCGTTCGACCGCTATCTGGTCTTCGGCTCGGACGGAGTGGTGCGCGAGACGCCGGAGCCGGTGTGGGACGAGCGCCGGGTGGAGCGGGCGCGCTAGGCGTTCGCGCAGGCCAGACCCCATGAAGGTCGGATCTGTTCAGGTGGGCCCCGGGCGGTTTTGACCCGCCTGGGGGCGCCCGGGTATTCTTCTGGTTCGTTATGCGTATTGGCTCGGTCGTTCTCACGCGACAGCCGTTGCGCAAGTTCTCTGGAGCAGTTACCAGTGGCTCGCATACGGGCATCGTCCCGGCACTGTGAGTCCCAGCTGCATGATCGCTTCAGGGTGCAATGTGTCTGCTCCCCATCCACTAAGAAGCGAAGGCTACGAAGTGCGTACGTACAGCCCCAAGCCCGGCGACATCACTCGCCAGTGGCACGTCATTGACGCTCGGGACGTCGTCCTGGGCCGTCTGGCGACCACCGCCGCGAACCTCCTCCGGGGCAAGCACAAGCCCGTGTATGCGCCCCACATGGACATGGGTGACTTCGTCATCATCATCAACGCCGACAAGGTGCACCTGTCCGGCAACAAGAAGACCCAGAAGATGGCGTACCGCCACTCCGGCTACCCGGGCGGTCTCCGTTCGGTGCGCTACGACGACCTCCTGGCGAACAACCCGGAGAAGGCCGTCGAGAAGGCCATCAAGGGCATGATCCCCAAGAACACCCTGGGCCGTCAGATGCTCTCGAAGCTGAAGGTCTACTCGGGCGACCAGCACCCCCACGCTGCCCAGCAGCCGGTGCCGTTCGAGATCACCCAGGTCGCGCAGTAGTTCCGGCCACCACACCCCCTAAGACAGAAAAGAATCTGAGGAGCATCGTGGCCGAGACCACTGTCGAGACCCCCGTCGAGGGCGAAGAGACCTACGCGGAGGTCACCACCTTCGAGTCCGAGGTCCCCGTCGAGGGCGAGTACACCACCGAGTCCCTGGCGTCCCGCTTCGGCGACCCGCAGCCCGCCGCCGGCCTTGGCCGTCGCAAGAACGCCATCGCCCGCGTCCGGATCGTTCCGGGCACCGGCAAGTGGAAGATCAACGGGCGTACGCTCGAGGACTACTTCCCGAACAAGGTCCACCAGCAGGAAGTCAACGAGCCCTTCAAGGTGCTCGAGCTCGACAACCGCTACGACGTCATCGCCCGCATCTCGGGTGGCGGCGTGTCCGGTCAGGCCGGCGCCCTGCGCCTCGGCGTGGCCCGTGCGCTGAACGAGGCCGACGTCGACAACAACCGCGGCGCCCTCAAGAAGGCCGGCTTCCTCTCCCGCGACGACCGTGCGGTCGAGCGCAAGAAGGCCGGTCTCAAGAAGGCCCGTAAGGCCCCGCAGTACAGCAAGCGCTAAATCCGCGCCTGCCACTACGGCTCTCGTTCGCCCCGGCAGCACTCTCCGTGCTGCCGGGGCGTTCGTCTATCTACCCCGCACTTTGAAGTTTTCGGAGGACAGACGTGGGACGACTCTTCGGCACGGACGGCGTGCGCGGTGTCGCCAACTCGGATCTGACGGCTGAGCTCGCGCTCGGCCTTTCGGTCGCGGCGGCACATGTGCTCGCCGAAGCGGGGACCTTCGAGGGGCATCGGCCGACCGCCGTGGTCGGGCGTGACCCCCGGGCGTCGGGAGAGTTCCTGGAGGCCGCGGTCGTCGCGGGCCTCGCGAGCGCGGGCGTGGACGTCCTGCGGGTCGGTGTGCTGCCCACCCCGGCGGTGGCGTACCTCACCGGTGTGCTGGGTGCCGACCTCGGTGTGATGCTCTCGGCCAGCCACAACGCCATGCCGGACAACGGTGTCAAGTTCTTCGCGCGCGGCGGCCACAAGCTCGCCGACGAGCTGGAGGACCGCATCGAGTCGATCTACGAGCAGCACCGCACGGGCGAGCCCTGGGAGCGGCCGACCGGCGCCGGCGTGGGCCGCATCCGCTCGTACGGGGAGGGCTTCGACCGTTACGTCGCCCACCTCATCGGGGTGCTGCCGAACCGTCTCGACGGGCTGAAGGTCGTCCTGGACGAGGCGCACGGCGCCGCCGCCCGGGTCTCGCCGGAGGCGTTCGCGCGGGCCGGCGCCGAGGTCGTCACCATCGGTGCCGAGCCGGACGGGCTCAACATCAACGACGGCTGCGGCTCCACCCACCTCGACCTCCTGAAGGCGGCCGTCGTGGAGCACGGTGCCGACCTCGGCATCGCGCACGACGGTGACGCCGACCGCTGCCTGGCCGTGGACGGCGCGGGCAACGAGGTGGACGGCGACCAGATCCTCGCGGTGCTCGCGCTCGCCATGCGCGAGGCGGGCACGCTGCGCCGCAACACCGTCGTCGGCACCGTCATGTCGAACCTGGGCTTCAAGATCGCCATGGAGGGCGAGGGCATCGAGCTCGTCCAGACCGGGGTCGGCGACCGTTACGTCCTGGAGTCGATGAAGGAGCACGGCTACGCGCTGGGCGGCGAGCAGTCCGGCCACGTGATCATCCTGGACCACGCGACCACGGGTGACGGCACGCTGACCGGCCTGATGCTGGCCGCCCGCGTCGCCGCGACCGGCCGCACGCTCGCCGACCTCGCGGGGGTCATGCGGCGCCTGCCGCAGGTCCTGGTCAACGTCCCCGACGTCGACAAGTCCCGCGTCGCCACCTCCGCCGAGCTCGGCACGGCCGTCGCCGAGGCGGAGCGCGAACTGGGCGCCACCGGCCGGGTGCTGCTGCGCCCGTCGGGCACCGAGCCGCTGGTCCGCGTGATGGTCGAGGCCGCCGACATCGAGCAGGCCCGCTCGGTGGCCGGCCGTCTGGCCGACGTCGTCAAGTCGGCGCTGGGTTAAGCGAGTTGGCGCTTGCGCTGCCTCGCCCAGAAGAGCTTCTGGGCGAGCAGCGTAAGCGTGCCGGCCAGTACGATGCCGCCCAGGTTGGCGAGCAGTTGCCAGGTCGAACCCCAGGTCTGGGCGTACTCCGCGTAGCTGAAGGCCATCGCGGCGTTGGCCGCCGCGGGAACCGTCGTCACGGAGATCGCGACGCCGATCAGCGCGCCCGACTTGGCCGAGGTCAGCGAGAGCGTTCCCGCGATGCCGGCCAGGAAGGCGACCACGAACGACATCCAGTCCGGCTTCCAGACGAAGGCCGTGTTGGGGCGCGGAGCCTCCAGCAACTGCTTCGAGAACAGGCCGAGTTGGTCCATCAGCCAGCCGAATCCCGCGGTCAGCACCATGGCCGCCGCGAAGCCGACCAGCAGGGCCACGAGCGAGCGCCACACCAGCCGGGGCGCCCGTCGCACCAGCGCCGTGGAGATCCCGGCCAGTGGCCCGAACTCGGGGCCGACCGCCATCGCGCCCACGATCAGGATCGCGTTGTCCAGCATCACGCCGCACGCGGCCAGCATGGTGGCGACGGCCAGGAACGCGACGTAGGTGACCGACAGCGTCGACTCCTCGTGCGTCGCGTCCGTCAGCGACTCCCACAGCACCGCGTCCGCGCCCTCGCCGGGTGCTTCCGCCTCGGCCTCGTCGGCGCGCCGTGAGATCGAGAGGCCGATCTGGTCGACGGCGATCGAACCGTCCCGGTCGAGCCCGGTCGCGCGCAGCTCGGCGATCAGTCCGTCACCGGCCTCGCGCGCCACGTCGCACAGCACCAGGTCGCCCGCCGGATCACGGGCCGCGCCGGGCAGCACCGCCAGATGGGCGGTGCCGACCGTCGACTCGACGATGCGTACGACCTCGTCGGTGCGGTCGGCGGGCACGATCAGTCGCAGGTGCAGCACGTTTCCTCGCCGGGTCGGGCTCGTGGCCGCGGCTGCGGCCCGCGGTCACAGTTTGCGCAGGGAGATCTTCTGGATCTTGTGGTCCGGGCCCTTGCGCACGACGAGGGTGGCCCGGCCGCGGGTGGGCGCCACGTTCTCCACCAGGTTGGGCCTGTTGATGGTCCGCCAGGTCGTACGGGCGTAGTCCAGGGCCTCCTCCTCGGAGACCTGGGTGTACTTGCGGAAGTACGAGAACGGGTTCTGGAAGGCGGTCTCGCGCAGCTTGCGGAACCGGTTGAGGTACCAGGTCTCGATGTCCTCGGTGCGCGCGTCCACGTACACGCTGAAGTCGAAGTAGTCCGCGAGACCGACCCTGGTGCGGCCGTCCTGGCCGGGCAGGGCCGGCTGGAGGACGTTGAGGCCCTCCACGATCAGGATGTCCGGGCGGCGCACCACGAGTTGCTCGTCCGGCACGATGTCGTAGATGAGGTGCGAGTAGACGGGCGCGGTGACCTCGTCCTTGCCCGCCTTGATGTCCGCGACGAACCGGGTCAGGGCCCGGCGGTCGTACGACTCGGGGAAGCCCTTGCGCGACATCAGGCCGCGGCGCTCCAGCTCGGCCATCGGGTACAGGAAGCCGTCGGTGGTGACCAGCTCCACCCGGGGGTGCTCGGGCCAGCGGGCGAGCAGCGCCTGGAGCAGACGGGCCACCGTCGACTTGCCGACCGCCACCGACCCCGCGACCCCTATGACGAAGGGGGTGCCGCGCTGGGTGCCGTGCCCGTTGCCCGCGTCGCCCAGGAACGTGTTGAGGGTGCCGCGCAGATTGGCGGTGGCCTCCACGTACAGGTTCAGCAGCCGGGACAGCGGCAGGTAGATGTCGCGGACCTCGTCGAGGTCGATGACGTCGCCGAGGCCGCGCAGGCGCTCGACCTCGTCGGCGGTCAGCGGCAGCGGCGTCTTGTCGCGCAGGGCGCTCCACTCGGCGCGCGTCAGGTCCACGTAGGGAGTCGCCTCCGGCTTGCGGTGGGCGCTCCGTGGCGGCGAAGTGATCACGACTCCATTGTTGCGGCTGTATGACGTGCGTGGGGGGTGGGGTGGGTCACGTGGGCGCACGGCATGAAAGGCCGCACGGCGAGACATGGGGCCGCCGCCGGGCCGGGCGGGGACGGCCGGGGGAGCGCGGCGGAGACCGGGCACGCGGATGCGGCGGAGACCGGGCGCGCGGATGCGGCCGGCCCGCGTCGCCGCATCGGGCGTACCGCGCCACACGTACGCGACACCGCTCGAAGCCGGGGAGTCGCCGGTTCTCGTGGCAAGGTGGCTCGGTCACGAGGACCCGGACTTCACGCGCGAGCGCACCCGCACGTGATGCCGGACTCGGGCACCCGTGGTCTCGAAGCGCTCGATGCGTGGGTCGGTGGGAGCTGCGCTCCCCGGACTCCCCAGCGGGTGTCAGGGGCGGTAAGTGACACCTTGAGTCGCCGGTCGGGCGGCCGCGAAGGGGTTTTTATGTGCGGAATCGTGGGTTATGTGGGCGGACAGTCGGCGCTCGACGTCGTGGTCGCCGGGCTGAAGCGGCTCGAGTACCGCGGATACGACTCGGCGGGTGTCGCGGTCCTCGCGGACGGCGGGCTCGCCGCGGCGAAGAAGGCCGGCAAGCTGGTCAATCTGGAGAAGGCGCTCCTGGAGGCGCCCCTGCCCGCCGGGGCCACCGGCATCGGGCACACCCGGTGGGCCACGCACGGCGGGCCCACCGACGAGAACGCGCACCCGCACCTGGACAACGCGGGGCGCGTCGCGGTCGTGCACAACGGGATCATCGAGAACTTCGCCGCGCTGCGGGCCGAGCTGGCCGAGCGCGGCCACGATCTTGCCTCCGAGACGGACACCGAGGTCGTCGCCCACCTCCTGGCCGAGTGCTACTCGTCGGCCGAGGACCTGGCGGAGGCCATGCGCCAGGTGTGCCGGCGTCTCGATGGCGCGTTCACGCTGGTGGCCGTGCACGCCGACGAGCCGGACGTCGTGGTGGGCGCGCGCCGCAACTCGCCGCTCGTGGTGGGCGTCGGCGAGGGGGAGTCCTTCCTCGCCTCCGACGTCGCCGCGTTCATCGCGCACACCCGCTCCGCGATCGAACTGGGCCAGGACCAGGTCGTCGAGCTGCGCCGGGACGGTGTCACCGTCACCGACTTCGACGGGGCGCCGGCCGAGACCCGGTCCTACCACGTCGACTGGGACGCCTCGGCCGCCGAGAAGGGCGGCTACGACTACTTCATGCTCAAGGAGATCGCCGAGCAGCCCAAGGCCGTCGCCGACACGCTGCTCGGGCGGATCGACGGGGCCGGCTCGCTGACCCTGGACGAGCTGCGCATCCCGCACAAGGTGCTGCGCGAGATCGACAAGGTCGTCGTCGTGGCCTGCGGTACGGCGTATCACGCGGGCATGATCGCGAAGCTGGCGATCGAGCACTGGACGCGGATTCCCTGCGAGACGGAGCTGGCCAGCGAGTTCCGCTACCGGGACCCGATCCTCGACCAGCGCACCCTCGTCATCGCCATCTCGCAGTCCGGCGAGACCATGGACACCCTGATGGCGCTGCGGCACGCCCGCGAGCAGGGCGCGAAGGTGCTCGCCATCTGCAACACCAACGGCTCGACGATCCCGCGCGAGTCGGACGCGGTGCTCTACACGCACGCGGGCCCCGAGGTCGCCGTCGCCTCGACGAAGGCGTTCCTGACCCAGCTGGTGGCCTGCTACCTCGTCGCCCTGTACCTCGGCCAGGTGCGCGGCACCAAGTGGGGCGACGAGATCCGGGCCGTGGTGCACGACCTCGCCGAGATCTCCTGCGAGGTCGACCGCGTCCTCGAAACCATGGAGCCGGTACGGGAGTTGGCGCGTTCGCTCGCCGACAAGAACACGGTGCTCTTCCTCGGCCGGCACGTCGGCTACCCCGTCGCCCTCGAAGGCGCGCTCAAGCTCAAGGAGCTGGCGTACATGCACGCCGAGGGGTTCGCGGCCGGGGAGCTGAAGCACGGGCCGATCGCCCTGATCGAGCAGGACCTGCCGGTGGTGGTCGTCGTTCCGTCCCCGCGCGGGCGGTCCGTGCTGCACGACAAGATCGTCTCCAACATCCAGGAGATCCGGGCGCGCGGGGCGCGCACGATCGTGATCGCGGAGGAGGGCGACGAGGCGGTGGTGCCGTACGCCGATCACCTCGTCCGCATCCCGGCGACGCCCACGCTGCTCCAGCCGCTGGTGGCGACCGTGCCGCTCCAGGTCTTCGCGTGCGAGCTGGCGACGGCCCGGGGCAACGAGGTCGACCAGCCGCGCAACCTGGCGAAGTCCGTGACGGTGGAGTGAGTGACATGAATGCGGGAGGGGTCAAGTGATCATCGGGGTCGGCATCGACGTGGCCGAGATCGAACGGTTCGGGGAGTCCATCGCGCGGACGCCCGCGATGCTCCAACGGCTTTTCGTGGAGAGCGAGTTGATGCTCCCCAGCGGTGAGCGTCGCGGCGACGCCTCGCTCGCCGCGCGCTTCGCCGCGAAGGAGGCCCTCGCGAAGGCGCTGGGGGCGCCGGCGGGGCTGCTGTGGACGGACGCGGAGGTGTACGTGGAGGAGAGCGGACAGCCTCGGCTCCGCGTGCGGGGCTCCGTGGCGGCGCGGGCGGCCGAGCTGGGGGTCCGGCATTGGCATGTCTCGCTGAGTCATGACGCGGGGGTGGCGTCTGCGGTGGTGATCGCGGAGGGGTGACTTTTTCCGGTGCGGGGTGCGGATGTGGTGGTGCTTCGGCCGGGGTGGTTCCGGGGCCGCGCCCCGGGCCCCGTCGGTTCGGCTGCGGACCGTGGGTGGCTGGTCGCGCAGTTCCCCGCGCCCCTAAAGACCTTGTGCTGGCCCGCATCGGGCATTTCAGCCCGTCCGGCGTTTGAGGACGAGCGCCCTTCAGGCGCGAACGGGGGTGCAGGGGGCGGAGCCCCCGCTGGGGCCGGGGGGCGGAGCCCCCGGTGGCCCGGGGGGGCCTGCTCGGGGGAGAGTGGCCGCATGCGTACTGGGTATGACGTCACGACCGTCCGCGCCGCCGAGCGCGAGCTCATGATCAGGGTTCCCCCGGGCGCGCTGATGCAGCGCGCCGCCGCCGGGCTCGCCGCCACCTGCGCCGGGTTGCTCGGCCGCGTCTACGGCGCCCGCGTCGTCCTGCTCGTCGGCAGTGGCGACAACGGCGGCGACGCGCTGTACGCGGGCGCCCGCCTGGCCCGCAGGGGCGCCGGCGTCAGCGCGGTGCTGCTCGCCCCCGACCGCGCCCACCCGGAGGGCCTCGCCGCGTTCACCCGGGCCGGCGGCCGCGTCGCCGACGACCCGTTCGAGGTGCTGGCCGTCGCCGACCTCGTACTGGACGGCATCACCGGCATCGGCGGCCACGGCGGGCTGCGCCCCGACGCCGTGCCGCTGGCCCGGGCGGCCCGGGGCTCGAACGCCCTGGTCGTCGCCGTCGACCTGCCGAGCGGCGTGGACGCGAACACCGGTGAGGTCGCGGGCGAGGCCCTGCGCGCGGACGTCACCGTCACGTTCGGCGCGTACAAGCCGGGTCTGCTCATCGACCCCGCGCAGGAGTACGCGGGCGTGGTGCACCTCGTCCCGATCGGGCTCGATCTGCCCTCCGTGCCGGACGCCGAGGCGCTCCAACACGCCGACGTGGCCGGCCTGTTGCCCGCCCCGGCCGCCGAGAGCGACAAGTACCGCAGGGGTGTCGTCGGGGTCGTCGCCGGCTCCGGCCGGTACCCGGGTGCGGCCGTCCTCGCGGTCGCGGGCGCGCTGCGCGGCGGGGCCGGGGCCGTGCGGTACGTCGGCCCCGGCGGGGACGCGGTGATCGCCCGCTTCCCCGAGACCCTGGTGTCGGACGGCTCGCCCGACAGGGCCGGGCGCGTCCAGGCCTGGGTGGTCGGCCCCGGTCTCGGCGACGGGCCGGGCGTGGCCGAGGTGCTCGCGTCCGACGTGCCGGTCCTGGTGGACGCGGACGGCCTGCGCGGCCTCGACCCCGACGCCGTACGGGCCCGCTCCGCCGCCACCCTGCTCACCCCGCACGCGGGCGAGGCGGCGGCCCTGCTCGGAGTGGCGCGCGAGAAGGTCGAGGCAGAACGGCTCGCCTCGGTGCGCGAGCTGGCCGCGCGGTTCGGCGCGACGGTGCTCCTGAAGGGCTCGACCACCCTGATCGCGGACGCCGAGGGCCCGGTGCGGGTCAACTCGACCGGCACCCCGTGGCTGGCCACCGCCGGCAGCGGCGACGTCCTCTCCGGCCTGACGGGTTCGCTGCTCGCGACGGGCCTGCCCGCCCGGGACGCTGCGTCGGCGGCCGCCTACCTGCACGGCCTGGCCGGCCGGCACGCCGCCCAGGGCGCCCCGACCTCGGCGTACGAGGTGGCCGAGGCGCTCCCGGCGGCCTGGCGGGACATCGCGGGAACCTCCGCCGAGCGGTAGCCCGCGCCCTTCAGGGGCCGAGGCCGGGCATGGGCTGCCCCGGGTCGCCCCGCCCTCCCCCGAGCTCTTCATGAGCAGGGGGGACCCCCATCCTGGGTGACATGCGCCGCGCGGCTTCCGCGACTCGCCCGGGGTCCGGGGTTCGCTGGGCGCATGAGCCAAGGACAAAAGCGTACGAAACGCCAAAAGTGGGGGGCCTGCGGGCTGGTGCTCGCGGCCGCGCTCGCGCTCGGCGCCGCCGCGCCCGGCAATGGGGAGGCACCGCCCCCGCCGCCCCGGCCCGCCGCTCCCGCCCCGCCCGCCCCACCGGCGCCGGACGGCGGCACGCCCGCCGAGACCCTGGTGCCCGGAGTGGCGTCGGCGGTGCCCGCTGAGCCCCTCGACACCCCCGACCAGGTGCTGCCGCCGCTCGTGTACGAGCCCGGGGCCGCCGAGGACAGGGCGGAGCCGGCCGCCGCCCCGGAGGACGCGTACCGGCTCGTCGAGTACGTACCGCGCAGCGAGCTCGCCGCCAAACCCGGCAGCTGCACCGCCAGGACCGGGCCCTATCAGCGGCAGGTCGAGCGCTGGCTGCGGCTCAAGGTGGACGGCCGGCAGTCCGCCGCCGACTGCGCCGCGATCCGCAAGTTCCAACAGCAGCAGGGGATTTCGCCGACCATCGGCTTCGCGGGCCCGGTCACCTGGTCGCGGATGCAGTTCCTGTCCGCCCGCAAGAACCCGAACGCCGCCCACAAGTGCCCGGTCAGGAAGCAGCGGGTGGCGTGCGTGGACCTGACGCGCCAGCTGATGTGGGTGCAGACCGGCAGCAAGGTGACGTTCGGACCGGTGCCGATCCGCAGCGGGAGGGCCTCGCTGCCCACCCGGGGCGGCTGGCACAAGGTCTACTGGCGGCACAAGAACCACGTGTCGTCGATCTACCACCAGGCCATGCCCTACGCCCAGTTCTTCGACGGCGGCCAGGCCTTCCACGCGATCTACCACAGCGTGTACACCTCGGTCGGCAGCCAGGGCTGTGTGAACCTGAGCCTGACCGACGCGCGCAGGCTCTGGGACGTGCTGCGCGACAAGGACCTCGTCTACGTGTGGGGCCACCGCGACGGCACCTGACAGCGGGTGTGGCCCGCGGCACAATCAGGGTGCCCGTGCGCTCTGAGAGACTTGGCGCGATGACCGCGATGACTCAGAACCCCGCCGGACGCGCCCGCGCCGAGATCGACCTCGGCGCGCTGCGCGCCAACGTGCGGACGCTGCGCGCCCGTTCGTCCGGCGCCCGGCTCATGGCCGTGGTGAAGGCGGACGCGTACGGGCACGGCGCGGTGCCGTGCGCGAGGGCGGCCCAGGAGGCGGGTGCCGGCTGGATCGGCACCGCCACCCCGTACGAGGCGCTCGCCCTGCGCGCGGCCGGCATCCAGGGCCCGATGCTGTGCTGGCTGTGGACGCCGGGCGGCCCCTGGCGCGAGGCGGTCGAGGCGGACATCGACGTCTCGGTCAGCGGCATGTGGGCCCTGCGGGAGGTCGTCGACGCGGCCCGCGCCGCCGGACGCACGGCCAGGATCCAGCTCAAGGCCGACACCGGCCTCGGCCGCAACGGCTGCCAGCCCGCCGACTGGCCGGAACTGGTGCACACGGCACTCGCCGCCCCCGAGGTGAACGTCACCGGCCTGTGGTCGCACCTGGCGTGCGCCGACGAACCCGGCCACCCCTCGATCACGGCCCAGCTCTCGGTGTTCCAGGAGATGACCGCGTACGCGGAGAAGGCGGGCGTCACCCCCGAGGTGCGGCACATCGCCAACTCCCCGGCCACGCTCACCCTGCCCGAGTCGCACTACGACCTCGTGCGCACCGGCATCGCCATGTACGGCGTCTCCCCGGCGCCCGAGCTCGGCACCTCACGCGAGCTCGGTCTGCGGCCGGTCATGACGCTTTCGGCCTCGGTCGCGCTCACCAAGCAGGTTCCGGCGGGTCACGGCGTCAGTTACGGGCATCACTACGTCACGCCGAACGAGACCACCCTCGGTCTGGTCCCGCTCGGCTACGCCGACGGAATCCCGCGGCACGCCTCGGGGCGCGCCCCGGTTCTGCTGGGCGGGAAAGTGCGGACGGCGGCGGGCCGCATTGCCATGGATCAGTTCGTGGTCGACCTTGAGGGGGACACGGTCGAGCCGGGCGCGCGGGCCGTTCTGTTCGGGCCGGGCGACCACGGGGAGCCGACGGCCGAGGACTGGGCACGGGCGGCCGACACGATCGCGTACGAGATCGTGACGCGCATCGGTTCTCGGGTACCGCGCGTCTATGTGAACGAGCGGCCCGAGGGGCCCCTTGACGTGAATGAGTGTTCCGGCGACGACGAGTAAGAGCGGAGCGGCACGGTGAGCGATACCAGCACGGGGGACGCCGTCGTGTCCGCGGTCCAGGACGCCCAGTCGGCGGTCGGCAACTGGCGCCTGGCCTCGATCGCGGGCGCCGCGATAGGTGTGGTCGCGGCGGGCGCGGCGGCGGGCGTGGCCATAGAGCGGCTCACCGTCGGGCGCGGCATGCGCAGGAAGGCGCGCCTGGCCCTGGACGCGTCCGGCCCTTACGGCGCGCTGCGGGGCATGCCGGGCAAGGTGGCCGCCGACGACGGGACCGTTCTGTACTACGAGACCGACGAGGCCGAGCCGGAGGCGGGCGCCAACGGCCCGCGCAAGCGCCGGCTCTTCGGGCGCAAGGTGCCGGCCCCGGTCACCGTGGTGTTCTCGCACGGCTACTGCCTCAGCCAGGACTCCTGGCACTTCCAGCGCGCGGCCCTGCGCGGGGTGCTGCGCACGGTGCACTGGGACCAGCGCAGCCACGGCCGCTCGGACCGCGGCAAGGCCCAGCGCGAGGGCCTTCCGGTCGACATCGACCAGCTGGGCCGGGACCTCAAGGCCGTCATCGACGCGGCCGCGCCCGAAGGCCCGCTCGTCCTGGTCGGGCACTCCATGGGCGGCATGACGATCATGGCTCTTGCCGAGCAGTACCCCGAGCTGATCCGGGAACGGGTGGTCGGCGTCGCCTTCGTCGGCACGTCATCGGGCAAGCTGGGCGAGGTCAACTACGGGCTTCCGGTGGCCGGGGTCAACGCGGTGCGCCGGGTCCTTCCGGGCGTGCTCAAGGCGCTCGGCTCGCAGGCCGAGCTGGTGGAGCGGGGGCGGCGGGCGACGGCCGACCTGTTCGCGGGCATGATCAAGCGGTACTCGTTCTCCTCGAAGGACGTCGATCCGGCGGTCGCCCGGTTCGCCGAGCGCATGATCGAGAGCACCCCGATCGACGTGGTCGCCGAGTTCTACCCGGCCTTCTCCGAGCACGACAAGACGGCGGCCCTCGCGGTGTTCGCGGAGGTCCCCGTCCTCGTCCTGGCCGGCGACCGCGACCTGGTCACGCCCAGCTCGCACAGCGAGGCCATCGCCGATCTGCTGCCCGACGCGGAGCTCGTCATCGTGCCGGACGGGGGGCACCTGGTGATGCTGGAGCACCCCGAGACGGTCACCGACCGCCTGGCCGACCTGCTGGCCCGGGTCGGAGCGGTGCCGCAGGCCGCTAACGTTGGGACGTATGGAAGCACCGCACAGCAGCCCGGCCGCTGACGCCGGCACCAGCCTGACCCTCAACTCCCCTTCCGAAATGCAGGAGTTGGGCCGCCGCATCGCCAAACTGCTCCGTCCCGGCGACCTCGTGATGCTCACCGGGGAGCTCGGCGCCGGAAAGACGACCCTCACCCGGGGCCTCGGCGAGGGCCTCGGTGTGCGCGGCGCCGTGACGTCCCCCACCTTCGTCATCGCCCGGGTGCACCCCTCGCTCGTCGGCGGCCCGGCGCTGGTGCACGTGGACGCGTACCGGCTCGGCGGGGGCCTCGACGAGATGGAGGACCTCGACCTCGACGTGTCGCTGCCCGAGTCCGTGGTGGTCGTCGAATGGGGCGAGGGCAAGGTCGAGGACCTGTCCGACGACCGGCTCCAGGTGCTCATCGACCGCGCCGTGGGCGACACCGACGACGACCGCAGGACGGTGACGATCACCGGAATCGGGCCGCGCTGGAGCGGCGCCGGGGTCGAGGGGCTCTGAGGCCGCGCCCGCGCGCGGCTGGAGCGAGCCGTACGTTCCGACAAGACGTCGGCAAAATGTTGCGTTGGTCGCACCAGGCATGGTCACATGGAGGAAGAGACCTGGTTAGGTCTACCTAACCGCGCCTTCTTCCGCAGCCCCAGGAGGCCGCCATGACCGTGCCGGAACGCGAAGCGAAGCCATCGGCCCCGCAGGGCGTCCCGGTGCCGTTCGGGGTGTCGATACGCGATCTGCTCGCCTCGTGCGCGGCGGCCACCGCCGTGTCGACCCCGCCGCGCGCGAGCGCGCCGGAGGCCGACGAGGGTGAAGCGCACCAGGACGCCGCGTAGTCCTATCGGGTGATTGTCGGTGCCGCCGCGGACCCGCGCGCGGCGGCCGTGCCGCGCCGGCGGGTGTGGCCGGGTGCGGGCCTACGGGACGACGACGACCTTGGAGTTGCGGGTCGCGAACGTCCACATCGACTCGCCGTCCGCCCGGCTCATGCGGATGCCGCCGGCCTTCTTGTCCGTCTTCGGGACCGTCATCGAGCCGTCGACCGCCGAGCTGAAGCCGATCGCCACGTTCTCGTTGCTGGCGAACCGCACGACGTGGTCAATGGCGACCCCGTCCGAGCCGGTGATCTTGCCGCCGGTCCGCGAGAGCACGACGTACGTGCCCGGCTTCGGGCTGATCGAGGACGGCACGACCGCGAAGGTCTTGGGCGTCTTGGCCACCCCCACCAGCCACACCCGCTTCGCGCTGAGCGCGTACACGACCCGGACACCCGTGCCCGAGTTGGCCGGCACCGTGAGGTCGGGCTTGTTCGCGGGGGAGCCCGCGGGCGGCAGGTTCGACGGCTTCACCGAGGGGGAGGCGCTGGCGCCGGGGGCCGCGAGGTCCGCGGCCGGGGGCGCGCTCGCCGAGGCCTGGTAGGCGAGGAAGCCGACCACCGCGAGAGCGGCGGCGGTGATCCCGGCCACGAATCCCGTGCTGCTCCGTGCCACCTGGGCTTCCCCTTTCGTACGTACATGCATGCCTACGGTCATACCTGCGGCTGACGGTAGCAGCAGGTGACGGCTCGGGCGGGACGCCGTGCCCCCGTCGGCTTGGTCGTAGGCTGTTCGCGTGCTCCTGCTCGCCGTTGATACCGCCACCCCCGCCGTCACCGTCGCCCTGCACGACGGGACCTCCGTCGTCGCCGAGTCCCGTCAGGTCGACGCCCGACGGCACGGGGAACTGCTGCTGCCCGCCGTCGACCGGGTGCTCGCCGAGGCCGGTCTGGCCCTCGACGCCGTGACGGACCTGGTCGTGGGCGTCGGCCCCGGCCCCTACACCGGCCTCCGCGTCGGCCTGGTCACCGCCGCCACGTTCGGCTCCGTGCTCGGCGTGCCCGTGCACGGCCTGTGCACCCTGGACGGACTCGCCTACGCCTCCGGCATCGAGGAGCCGTTCGTGGTCGCCACGGACGCCCGCCGCAAGGAGGTCTACTGGGCCCGCTACGACGACTTCCGCACCCGCGCGGGCGAGCCCGGCGTCGACCGGCCCGGCGACATCGCCGAGCAGCTGAGCGGCCTGCCGGTCGTCGGCCAGGGCGCGGTGCTCTACCCGGAGGCGTTCCCCGAGGCGCGCGGCCCCGAGCACCAGTCGGCGGGCGCGCTCGCCGCGCTCGCCGCCGAGAAGCTCGCCGCGGGCTCGGAGTTCCTGCCGCCGACGCCGCTGTACCTGCGCCGCCCGGACGCGCAGGTCCCCAAGAACTACAAGGTGGTCACGCCCAAGTGACCGAGTCCCGCCCGTCGCCCGGCCACCACCCCTCATCGACGCCGCTGCGCGACGGCTCCCGTCCGTCGCTGCGCGAGATGCGCTGGTGGGACATCGCGCCCGTGCTCGACCTCGAACACGAGCTGTTCCCCGAGGACGCCTGGTCGGCGGGGATGTTCTGGTCCGAGCTCGCGCACGCGCGCGGCCCGGGCGCCACCCGCCGCTACGTGGTGGCCGAGGACGCGCGGGGCCGGCTCGTCGGGTACGCCGGGCTCGCCGCCGCCGGTGACCTCGCCGACGTGCAGACCATCGCCGCCGCCCGCGACCAGTGGGGCACCGGCCTCGGTGCCCGCCTCCTGACCGACCTGCTCAAGCACGCCACCGCCTTCGAGTGCGACGAGGTCCTGCTCGAAGTGCGCGTGGACAACACCCGGGCCCAGAAGCTCTACGAGCGCTTCGGCTTCGAGCCCATCGGCTTCCGGCGCGGCTACTACCAGCCGGGCAACGTGGACGCGCTCGTGATGCGACTGACCGTCCAGGAATACGTCCAAGGAACAGAAGAGACTGACTGATGGCTGACGAACCGCTCGTACTGGGCATCGAGACCTCCTGCGACGAGACCGGCGTCGGCATCGTGCGCGGAACGACGCTGCTCGCCGACGCCATCGCCTCCAGCGTGGACACCCACGCCCGGTTCGGTGGCGTGGTCCCCGAGATCGCGTCGCGGGCCCACCTCGAAGCGATGGTGCCGACCATCGAGCGCGCCCTGAAGACCGCCGGGATCTCGGCGCGGGACCTCGACGGCATCGCGGTCACCGCCGGGCCCGGGCTCGCGGGCGCGCTGCTCGTCGGCGTCTCGGCCGCCAAGGCGTACGCGTACGCCCTGAACAAGCCGCTGTACGGGGTCAACCACCTCGCCTCGCACATCTGCGTCGACCAGCTGGAGCACGGGCCGCTGCCCGAGCCCACGATGGCCCTGCTCGTCTCCGGCGGCCACTCCTCGCTGCTGCTCGCGCCCGACATCACCTCCGACGTCCGGCCCATGGGCGCGACCATCGACGACGCGGCGGGCGAGGCCTTCGACAAGATCGCCCGGGTGCTCGACCTCGGCTTCCCCGGCGGCCCGGTCATCGACCGCCTCGCCAAGGAGGGCGACCCGAAGGCGATCGCCTTCCCGCGCGGCCTGACCGGCTCGCGCGACCCGGTGTACGACTTCTCCTTCTCCGGTCTGAAGACCGCCGTGGCCCGCTGGATCGAGGCCAAGCGCAACGCGGGCGAGGAGGTGCCGGTGCGGGACGTGGCCGCGTCCTTCCAGGAGGCCGTGGTGGACGTGCTGACCCGCAAGGCCGTGCGGGCCTGCAAGGACGAGGGCGTCGACCACCTGATGATCGGCGGCGGCGTGGCCGCCAACTCCCGGCTGCGCGCGCTCGCCCAGGAGCGCTGCGAGCGGGCCGGGATCCGGCTGCGGGTGCCCCGGCCCGGCCTGTGCACGGACAACGGCGCGATGGTCGCGGCGCTCGGCGCGGAGATGGTGGCCAGGAACCGGCCCGCCTCCGACCTGGAGCTCTCGGCGGACTCCTCGCTTCCGGTGACCGAGCCGCACGTACCGGGCGAGGCGCACTCCCACGCGCATGCGCACGGCCACGATCACGTGCACGAGGTCAGCAAGAAGAACCTGTACTCATGACCGTCGCGCTGATGTGGGAGGCCCGGGCCGCCGAGGGCCGGGGCGGCGAGCTGCTCGCCTGGGTGCGCGAGCACCCGGTGGCCGGTTCGCCGCTGCGCCGCGAGGTCCTGCGCGCGCCCGGCGACCGGGTTCTCGTCATCACCTGGTGGGACGCCCCCTACGATGCCGAGCTGCCCGAACTCCCGGATCCGGACGGGGAGTTGGTGGCCCGGCCGGTGCACCGCTGGCGCTTCGAGTCGCTCGGCCCGACGGACGGCTGAGCGCCGCCCGATCGGTGGCCGGTCGGGATCCGGTCGACGGCCGATCTGGATCTGATCGTTCCAGGCAACCCTGTGACCGTTTCTGGCATCAAGCTAGGAGTAGCTGATGACAGAAACGGGCGGTATTTGGACATGGGTTGGCTCGTACGCAAGAAAGCGGTCGGCGCGGCCGTCTTCGGCCTGCTGATGGTCGCGGGCTGCTCCTCCGGCGGCGGGTCGAGCAGCGCCCCCTCCGCGTCCGCCCCGTCCGGCAAGGAGAGCGGTACGCCCTCGAAGGCGTCCCCGAGTGATGACGCGGCCGCCACCGAGGCCGCGTACCGCAAGTGGGGCCTCAAGCCGTTCGCCGCACCGCCCGCGCCGCCCGCCGAGAAGCCGGTGCACGGCAAGCCGGGCGAGGTGCCGGTGGTGAGCGACATTCCCACCAAGGAAAAGATCGTCTTCGTGACCTTCGACGACGGGGCCGAGAAGGACCCCAAGTTCGTCGAGATGATGCGGGACCTGAAGGTCCCCTTCACGATGTTCCTGACCGACGACATCATCCGCGCCGACTACGGCTACTTCAAGCCGCTGCAGGAGCTCGGGAACTCCATAGAGAACCACACGCTCTCGCACCCCAATCTCCGCACGCTCGGCGAGGCCGCGCAGAAGAACGAGATATGCACCCAGGAGAAGAAGCTGGGCAAGGAGTACGGCAAGGCGCCCCGCCTCTTCCGGCCCCCGTACGGCAACTGGAACGAGAACACCCGCGCGGCCGCCAAGTCCTGTGACGTCCAGGCGATGGTGCTGTGGCGCGAGTCGATGCAGATAACCAACATGCAGTACCAGCGCGGTGACAAGAAGCTGCACCCCGGCGACATCATCCTCGCGCACTTCCGCGGCCCCAAGGAGCTCAAGGGCACATCCATGACGGAGATGACCGCGAACATGCTCCGCCACATCCAGGAGCAGGGATTCACGGTGGCCCGCCTGGAGGACTACGTCTAGGAAAAGGCGCGGCCGAAAACGGGGAGGGCGCCGAAAACAAAGAGGGCGAGGAATACGTGCTCTCCTCGCCACTATCAAGATATAGCGCACTGGGGGGCTTGCGGCAAGGCCCCCATCGTGCCGCAGAATCACTGGCCTCGGGCCAGTACCTGCGGAATTGGGAGATTCACGAAGTGCGTGTGCAGTTGTCGGTTCCTGGATCCTCCAGCGCGTTCGACCTTCCCGACCGTCTTGCCGCCAAGGCCGATCCGGCGCTGATCGGGGGCGACGAGCGGCACTTCGCCGCCATCGCCCGCACCCTCGACCAGACGATCACCGAACTCTCCGGCCGCCTCGACGAACTGCGCCGGTCGCCCGGCGGCATCGGCCGGGCCGCCATGGACCGGGACATCGAGGTCCACCAGCTGACCGGCCGGCTGCGCACCCTGCGCCGCTTCGGCCTCGACCTGTGCCTCGGCCGGATCGTCGCCGCCGACGCCTCCGAGCCCCTGTACATCGGCCGGCTCGGGCTCACCGACAGCGAGGGCCGCAGGCTCCTCGTCGACTGGCGCTCGCCCGCCGCCGAGCCGTTCTTCGCGGCGACCCACGCCGGCCCGATGGGGCTCGCGAGCCGCCGCCGGTACCGCTGGACGGCGGGCCGGATCAGCGACTACTGGGACGAGGTGTTCAGTGCCGAGGGTCTCGAAGGGCACGCGGCCCTCGACGACCAGTCCGCGTTCATCGCGAGCCTCGGCACCAACCGCTCGGCCCGGATGCGGGACGTCCTGTCCACCATCCAGGCCGACCAGGACGCCATCATCCGGGCCGGCTCGCGCGGCGCGCTCGTCGTCGACGGCGGCCCCGGCACCGGCAAGACCGTCGTCGCCCTGCACCGCTCCGCCTATCTGCTCTACGCCGACCCGCGCCTGGGCCACCGGCGCGGCGGCGTCCTCTTCGTCGGCCCGCACCGCCCCTACCTGGACTACGTCGCCGATGTGCTGCCGAGCCTCGGCGAGGAGGGCGTGCGGACCTGCGTCCTGCGCGATCTCGTCACCGAGGGCGCCACGGCCGAGGAGGAGGGCGACCCGGAGGTGGCCCGCCTCAAGGCGACCGTCGGCATGGTCAAGGCCGTCGAGAAGGCCGTCGCCTTCTACGAGGAGCCGCCCACCGCGCCGATGACCGTCACCACGCCCTGGTGCGACCTCCGGCTGACCGCCGAGGACTGGGCCGAGGCCTTCGCGGCGCCCGGCCCCGGCACCCCGCACAACGAGGGACGCGAGCTGGTCCGGGAGGCGCTGGTCACGATCCTGCTCGACCAGTACGACGGCGACGACGTCACGCCCGACGAGTTCCGCAAGGCGCTGCTCCAGGACCGGGATCTCGCCGAGGCGCTCGGCAGCGCCTGGCCGCTGCTCGAAGCGGCCGACGTCGTGGGGGACCTGTGGTCGGTCCCGGCCTATCTGCGGATGTGCGCGCCCTGGCTCGGCCCCGACGACGTACGCAGGCTGCGGCGTACGGACGCGCAGGCCTGGACGGTGTCCGACCTGCCGCTCCTGGACGCGGCCCGGCAACGGCTCGGCGACCCGGAGGCGGAGCGGCGCGAGCGGCGGCACGAGGCGGTGGTCGCCGCCGAGCGGGAGCGGATGTCCGGGGTCATCGACGAGATCATCTCGGCGTCCAACTTCCAGTCGGCGGGCGACGAGAGCGAGGGCGCGCTGCGGATGCTGCGCGGCAAGGACCTCCAGGACACCCTGATCGACGACAGCGCGCTGCCCACCGCCGAACCCGATCCGCTGGCGGGCCCGTTCGCGCACATCGTCGTCGACGAGGCGCAGGAACTCACGGACGCGGAGTGGCAGATGCTGCTGCTGCGCTGTCCCTCCCGCAGCTTCACCATCGTCGGCGACCGGGCCCAGGCCCGGCACGGGTTCACCGAGTCGTGGCGCGAACGCCTTGAGCGGATCGGGCTCGACCGGGTCGAGGTGGCCTCGCTCAGCGTCAACTACCGCACCCCGGAAGAGGTCATGGCGGAGGCCGAGCCGGTCATCCGGGCCGCGCTGCCCGACGCCAACGTGCCCACCTCCATCCGCAGCGGCGGCGTCCCCGTGGTCCACGGCTCCGCCGCCGACCTCGGTACGGTCCTGGAGACCTGGCTCGCCGGGCACGACGACGGGATCGCGTGTGTGATCGGCGCCCCCGCGTTCCGGGGCGGCGCGCGCGTGCGGTCGCTGACGCCGGAGCTGTCCAAGGGGCTCGAGTTCGACCTGGTCGTCCTCGTCGACCCGGAGCGGTTCGGCGAGGGCGTCGAGGGGGCGGTGGACCGCTATGTCGCGATGACCCGGGCGACCCAGCGGCTCGTCGTGCTCACGAGCTGAGCCGTGCGCGGCCGGCCCGGAAACAGGCTCCCGAAAAAAGTCCGCCGGATTCTCCCGGCGGTGTCGATCCGGCCGGCCCCCGTTCGACGCAAGGGTGAGAGGCGGGGAAGGACCCCCGCACCGCACGGGGTGCACCCGTACGGGATCCGCACCGCACAGCACGCAGAACAGAACGGAGAACGGCCATGCCGCGCTACCTGACGATGGTCCGCATCGACGAGAACAACACCCCCGCGAGCGGCGTCACCCCGGAGCTCATGGAGCGGATGGGCGATCTGATCGGCGAGATGACCAAGGCCGGCGTGCTGCTCGACACCGCCGGGCTCACCCCGTCCGCCGAGGGCGCCCGGGTGCGCTGGAACCACGGCGAGCTGACGGTCACCGACGGCCCGTTCACCGAGTCCAAGGAGGTCGTGGGCGGCTACGCGATGATCCAGGCCAAGGACAAGGCCGAGGCGATCGAATGGGCCTCTCGCTTCGTCAAGATCCACGGGGAAGGCTGGGACATCACCTCCGAGGTGCGCGAGGTGGTCGAGGGCTGAGCCCTGTGGGACGCGGCCGGGGCCTCGGCCCCGGCCACCGGGAAATGTTGCCGGGCGCCGGGCCCGGTGCTGTGCTGGAAAGCGCGATGAGTTTCGCGCGGGGTCCCGGTCTACCTGTTGACGCCGCCCGCACGGGGCCCGGCAACGGCTAGGAGGCCGACGATGTCCGCGCAGATCACGCAGAAGATCACCACCTTCCTCTGGTTCGACGGCCAGGCCGAGGAAGCGGCCGAGCACTACGTCTCCATCTTCGGCGGCGACTCGCGCGTCGCGTCGGTCACGCACTTCCCGGCGTCCGCGCCCGGCGAGACCGGCTCGGTCATGACGGTCGAGTTCGTCATCGCGGGCCAGCGCTTCATCGCCCTCAACGGCGGCCCCCAGTTCACCTTCAGCGAGGCGATCTCGCTCTCGGTGGGCTGCTCGGACCAGGAGGAGATCGACCGGTTCTGGACACGGCTCGGAGAGGGCGGCGAAGAGGGCCCGTGCGGCTGGCTGAAGGACAGGTACGGGCTCTCGTGGCAGATCGTCCCGGCCGAACTGCCCGAGCTGCTCGGCCAGGGCGCGGAGAAGACCGAGCGGGTCATGGCCGCGGTCATGGGCATGAAGAAGATCGACCTCCAGGCCGTGCGGGACGCGTGACCCGATGTCCCGGCGAATCGACCGTGAGTTCACCGCCGAGCTGGTCAAGAGCCCGAACGAGGGCGGCTGGACGTACGTCGTCTGGCCCGGGTCCGCGGAGTTCTTCGGCACCCGGGGTCTGGTGAAGGTCAGCGGAACCGTCGACGGGCATCCGTTCCGCAGCTCGTTCATGGCGCTCGGCGACGGCACCCACAAGCTGCCCGTGAAGGCCGAGGTGCGCAAGGCGGTCGGCAAGGAGGCGGGGGACACCGTGACCGTCCGCCTGGAGGAGCGTCTCGACGGCTGAGCTGTTGCCCGTCTCGGCGCTGCCGCACGGCCTCGCGCCCACTCCGCCCCATCGACGGCCGCACGCTGCCCTTCGGGCGACCGGGCGGCCGGGCGGCCGGCGTCGCGGCGAATCCACTCGAACTCGGCTGATGGACGGGGCAGTTGGGGCGGCGGGGACGGTCGGTGCGCGGCGCGCGGCGGAGGGGTGGGCGGGCGTAATCGGCCAACTGTTGTGAACATGACTCAGGGCGGGCGTCCGGCCCGGGCCCGCCCCCGATAATCTCTGGCATATGACGCCCCGCTCGTCGCTGCCTCCCTCGCCGCCCCCGGTCGAGATACGCGCCTGGCCCGACCGCAACGCGCTGCTCGCGGACCGTGCGCAGGTCCTCGACGCGCTGGTCAGAGGGCACTTGGGGGCCGGCCGGCTCGGGCTGCTCTGGCTGTGGGCCGCGCTCTTCGCGCTCGGCTGGTCGCTGGTCGGCACCGCGCTCACCTCGCTGACCGACGTCCTCACCGCGATCGTGGGCGGAGTGTTCCTGCTGCTCGGCCTCGGCGTGATGATCCCGACCGGGCTCGCCGTCGGGTTCGGGCTGCGCAAGGACCGCCGGATACGTGAACTCCTGCGCCAGTGGGCCGAGTTGGACCACGACCCCATACTCGACCGCAATCTGCGCAGGCCCGGCCTGAGCCTGGCCTGGCTGGTCCCCTCGGTGCTGCTGTGCGCGGGCGGCCTCACCGTCTGCCTGGTGCTGCCGGCGACCGCGGCCCCGGGCCGTGACACGTACGCGCTCGTCGTCTACGGCATGGGCATGGGCCTGATCTGCTGGCTGACGGGGCTCGTCGGCGTGGTGAAGGCGGCCGCGCACCGACGGTGGGTCCAGCGGTCCCTGACCCGCCTATCCTGAGGTGGCCGCAGCGCGATGCGGTGACACATCTCGGGGGAGGGGCAGTCGTCATGGCCTGGTACTGGTGGATTCTGATCGTTTTCTGGATGGGCGGCTTCGGCTGGGCGATCGACAACGCCCGGACGGCGCTGCGGACGCGGCACGAGCGGAAGATGGAACGGCTGGAGGCGGCGAAGCAGGAACGGCTCGCCGTGGAGGCCGCGCACAAGGCGCCGGAGCCGGTGTGCGGGTGCACGCATCATCTCGCCAAGCATGACAAGGCGGGCAAGTGCCATGAGCGGGTCGAGGTTCCGGTGGCGTGGGACGAGAACAAGAAGCCGCTGCGGTTCGAGTCCGGGCAGTGCAACTGCCAGCAGTATGTGGGGCCCCAGCCCCTGTCCCAGGTCTACGCGGACGAGTTGACCGATTTGGCGTGAGCGGGTCGGGGGAGGGGGTGGCCGAGGAGCATCGTGGGGGCGCCTGCCACCCTGGTCAGGAAGACCGTCGCCGCGTGGGGACCAGCCGGCTTCACCCGCCGCCGGATCTCCTCCGGCTCCACCGCCGATCCCCGCTTCTTCACCGTGAGCACCCCCACCTCCCGCTCCCGCAGCAACGCCTTCAACTTCTTCAGGTTGAACGGGAGTTGATCGGTGATCTCGTACCCCGAGACGTACGGGGACTCGTACACCTCGTCACTCGTCACGTACGCGATCGTCTCGTCGATCAGCCGCCCCCCGCAGCGCTCCACGATCTCGGCGACCAGGTGCGCGCGGATGACCGCGCCGTCCGGCTCGTACAGGTAGCGCCCCACCGGGCCCACCGGCGGCGCGGCGAGGGGCGCCGCCGCCCACAGGCCGGCGGAGGCGGGGAGCAGTGTGGCGCGGACCGCGCCCGGGGTGACGCCGGTGCCGAACCACAGCACCGCTTCCTTCACATCGCCCCCGTCCGAGATCCACTCCGCCTCGGCCCCCGGCGGAATCGCCTCGTGCGGGATGCCGGGGGCGATCTTCAGCGCCGCGAAGGGGGCCGCGAGGGCCGCCGAGACCGCCCACGACAGGGGCGGCGAGTACGCCTCGGGGTCGAAGATGCGGCCCCGCCCTCCTCGCCGGGCGGGGTCCACGAAGACCGCGTCGTACGGGGCCGTGTCGATGTCGGTCACATCGGCGCAGCGCACCTCGATCAGGTCCGCGAGCCCCAGCGCCTCCGCGTTGGCGCGGGCCACGGCCGCCGTCAGCGGGTCCCGGTCGACCGCCAGGACCGAGATCCCGGCCCGCGCCAGGGCCAGTGCGTCGCCGCCGATGCCGCAGCACAGGTCCGCCACGGCGCGTACGCCGCGCGCGGCGAAGGCCTTCGCCCGGTGGGTGGCGACCGACGCGCGGGTCGACTGCTCGACGCCGTTGGGCGTGAAGAACATCCGGTGCGCGTCGGCCGCGCCGAACTTCGCCACCGCCCGCTGCCGCAGCCGCGCCTGCCCGAGGGCCGCCGACACCAGGCCCGCGTCGTGCTCGCGGCGCAGCCGGGTGGCCACCGCCAGCTCCTGGGACGGGTCGTACTCCCGCAGCGATGCGAGCAGGGCGCGGCCCTCGTCGGCGAGCAGGAGGGGGAAGGTGTCGAGGTCGTTCACCCCGCCATTGTCGCCCGGTCGCCGACCCGCTGTGGGCCAGGTGGGCGATGGTGGGCCCGTGGCGGCGGTGTCGTACGGGCGGCGGGCCCCCGCGCCTGACAGGATGCGGCGCCATGCAACTAGTACGACAAAAGGGTAAATCCCGGACAAAGGTCGCCTGTCTCGCCCTCGGGCTCGGCGCCGCCCTGCTCGCCTCCGGCTGCGCCTCCGAGGACGGCGGGGCCGGCCACCCCGGCGCCCAGGCCGCCCAGAAGGGCCCCGCCGGAGCGCTCGCCGGCTACTCCGACCAGCTCCAGCGCGCCGAGACCGCCCGGCTCGCGGCCGTCAAGAAGTGGGGCCTCGCCAAGCCGCCGCTGCTCGCGCCCGCCGCGCCCGCCGTCAAGCCGAAGATCACCAACCGGCCCGGGTTCGAGACGGACGGCGGTGACTCCCTGCCGCCCGTCTTCACCACCGTCCCCACCAAGGACAAGATCGTCTTCCTGACGATCGACGACGGTGCCGAGAAGGACCCCACCTTCCTGAAGATGATGCAGGAACTGCGCATCCCCTACAGCGCGTTCCTCAGCGACTACCTGGTCAAGAACGACCACGAGTACTTCAAGAAGATGCAGGGCCTCGGGGTCACGCTGAACAACCACACCCTCAACCACCGCTACATGCCCGCGCTCTCCTACGAGGAGCAGCGGCACGAGATCTGTGACCAGCAGGACAAGATCGGCCAGTGGGCGGGCAAGCGGCCCCGGCTGTTCCGGCCGCCGTACGGGAACTACAACGAGGACACCCTGAAGGCCGCCCAGTCCTGCGGCGTCCAGGCCGCGCCCCTGTGGGCGGAGGAGGCCTTCACGGACCACATGGAATGGCGCGAGTGGGACAAGGACCTGCACCCCGGGGACATCATCCTCACGCACTTCCGCGGGCGCGAGGACTGGAACGGCACGATGCCGGACATGGTCCGGCAGGTGATGAAGGTGATCACCGACAAGGGGTACGCGGTGGCCCGCCTGGAGGACTACGTGTAGCCGGTGCCGGGTCACCTACAGGGGCGCGGGGCTGTGTCTTCTGTGCGGCTCCGCCGCGTGGGCGCGACCGCTCGGTGCCGGGTCACCTACAGGGGCGCGGGGAACTGCGCGACCAGCCGGATTCGAGCCGCAGTCGAAAACCCACACGCGGGAGCGTGACCCACCCCCAGGAGTGAGGGTCTTCGGCTGCGGGCCGTGCGGGGCTGGTCGCGCAGTTCCCCGCGCCCCTTGCGGGGCTGAGGGGGTCCAGTACTGCCGACGGGGAATCGGGCCGCACGCGGGAGGGCTTCGGCTGCGGGCCGTGCGGGGCTGGTCGCGCAGTTCCCCGCGCCCCTCGCGGGGCTGGTCGCGTAGCTCCTCGCGGCCCTCAGGGGCTCGGCCGGGCCGAGGGGGTCGGGGGGTTCAACTCGGGCTCGCGGGCGCGTTCGCCGGCGTCGCTGATGCGGATCAGCAGCGCGATCATCAGCCAGTTCGCGACCAGCGACGAGCCGCCCTTGGCGAGGAACGGCAGCGCCTTGCCGGTCAGTGGGATCAGGCCGGTCACGCCGCCCGCCACCACGAACACCTGCAGCGCGAGCGCCGCCGCGAGCCCCGTCGCGAGCAGCTTGCCGAAGCCGTCGTGGGCGCCGAGCGCCGCCCGCAGGCCCCGCTGCACGAGCAGCGCGTACAGGACGAGCACCGCCATCACCCCGGCCAGGCCGAGCTCCTCGCCGACCGTGGTCAGGATGAAGTCGCTGCGCCCGGCGAAGCCGACGAGTTCGGGGTGGCCGCGGCCGAGGCCGGTGCCGGTCATGCCGCCGCTGCCGAAGCTGAACAGGGCCTGGGCCGCCTGGTCGGAGATCAGGCCCGGCGGGCGCTCGGCGGGCGGCAGGTAGATGTCGAAGGGGTGCAGCCAGGCGACGATGCGCCCCTTGACGTGCGGCTCGGTCGAGCCGACCACGAACGCCCCGGCCGCCGCCATCACCAGGCCCGTCAGGATCCAGCCCGCGCGCTCCGTGGCGACGTACAGCATCACCACGAACAGGCCGAAGAAGATCAGCGAGGTGCCCAGGTCCCGCTCGAAGATCAGGACGAGCAGGCTCAGCACCCAGATGGTCAGGATCGGCGCGAGCTGGCGGCCCGGCGGCAGCCGGACCCCGAACACCTTGCGGCCGGTCAGCGCGAGCGAGTCCTTGTGCACGACGAGGTAGCCCGCGAAGAACACCGCGATCATGATCTTCACGAACTCGCCGGGCTGGAGCGAGAACGGGCCGATGAAGATCCAGCGCTTGGCGCCGTAGGTGTCGCCGGGGAAGAACGCCGGGGCCATCAGGAGTACGAGGGCCGTCGCCATGCAGAGGTAGATGTACCGCTGGAGGCGCCGGTGGTCGCGCAGCGCGGCGAGGGTGGCGAGCGCGACCGCGAACCCGATCACCGTCCAGATCAGCTGGCCCGACGCGGTGGCCTCGGACTTGAACTTGTGCGCGTACGTCGGGTCGAGCCGGTAGAGCAGCACCAGGCCCAGGCCCGACAGGAGCAGGGCCAGCGGCAGGATCAGCGGGTCGGCGTAGGCCGCGTACCGGCGCACCGTGAGATGCCCGGCCAGCGCGATCAGGGCCATGGAGGCGGCGAACTCGTAGGTGGCGCGCGGGAGTTCACCCGTCATGGTCATCGCCGCCGCCGCGTGGCCGAAAGCGGCCACCGCGACGACGAGGACCAGGAGCAGCGCCTCGGCGCGGCGCCGCCGGGAGGCGACCGGGCCGCCGCTCCCGCCCCGGCTCAGTCCACGCACGGGATGCCGCCGCCGTCGATGACCGGAGCGGACGGGGCCGGGGGAGCCTTGCTCGGGGCCGGCGCCGGGGAGTCCTGGGGGGAGGAGGGCGGGGTCGAGCGCACCGGATGCAGGGCGTCCGCGACGATCCGCTTGATCTTCGCCGGGTCGACGATATTGACGTCCTCGCCCCGGTGCTTGGCGAACTTCTCGATCGGCAGCGTCGTGAACTCCACGTTGCCGCCCGACAGGTTCCCGGCCTGCTTGAGGAAGGACAGCAGGTCCCAGCCCTTGTCGGTGACGAGGTCCTGCTTGGCGGTGTTCAGGAGGTGCAGCAGGCGGACCGGGTCGGTGAAGGTGCCGGCCGAGGACAGCTTCTGCGTCGCCGACGCGAGGAAGGCCTGCTGCCGGCGCGTGCGGTCCAGGTCGCCGCCGTCGAGCCCGTGCCGCTGGCGCACGAACGCCAGCGACTGCTGGCCGTTCAGGGTCTGCTTCCCGGCCGGGAAGTCGGCGCCCGAGTACTTGTCCTTCACCGGGTGCTTGAGGCAGACCGTCACCCCGTCCAGGGCGTCGGCCAGGTGGTAGAACCCGGCGAGGTTGACCTCGGCGAAGTGGTCGACGGGCACGCCGAGGAAGTCGCGCACGGTCTCGATCTCGGCCCGCCGGCCCGCCTCGCGGCCCGCCGTCTCCAACTCCCGCTTGTCGTGGACGCCTTGGGCCGCCAGCTTCTCCTCGGTGCGGGCCTTCTCCAGGCCGTACGCCTTCTTGATCTTGTCCTGGCCGTGCCCCGCGATGTCGACCAGATCGTCCCGGGGCACCGAGAACGCCTTCGCCCTGCTGCCGTCGCCCGGCACGTGCAGCAGGATCAGGGTGTTGGTGTTGTAGCCGCCGATGTCGGAACTGCCCGCGTGCAGCTTGTCGAGCACCTCGGGCGGCAGGTCGTCGCCGTTCTGGTCCTTACGGCTGTCCAGGCCCATCAGCAGGATGTTGGTGTCCCCGCCCACCGACTTGGGCGCGTCGTCGCCGAGCGCCCGCGAGGTGCCGATGCTCCCGGACAGGTCGCGGTACAGGTACCAGCCGCCGGCCAGCGCGCACAGCACGAGCACGACGGCGCAGGCGGCGAGCGTCCGCACCAGGCGCATCGGGCCGGAGCGCTTCCTGCGGCGGTCGGTGCGGCTGCGGCTCGGTCGGCGGGTCCTTCGACGGTGGCTCACGCCGACCGATCCTCGGCCCCGGGCGCTGAAGGAAACCTGAGGGTCCTGAAGACCCCTTCAGGAACGCGGGTGCGGCTCGGGCCGGCCCGGCAGCCGCACGGTGAACGTGGCACCCGGGCCCGCCCCGGCCGTCAGCTCGCCGCCGTGGGCCCGGGCGATCTCGCGGGCGATCGCGAGCCCCAGCCCGGTGCCGCCGCTCTCCCGGGCCCGGGCCGCGTCCAGCCGTACGAACCGCTCGAAGATCCGGGACCGGTCGGCGGCCGGGACGCCGGGCCCGTCGTCGGTGACTTCCAGGACCGCCTCGTCCCCGTCCCGCCAGGCCCGCACCCGTACCCCGGTACGGGCGTGCCGCACCGCGTTGTCGACGAGGTTGGCCAGCATCCGCTCCAGCTGGGCGGGGTCGCCGCGCACCGGCACGGGCGCGTCGGCGGCCGGCTCGACCGGGACCCGGGCCGCGCGGCGGCGGGCGGTGTCCTCGGCGGCGAGCAGCGCGAGGTCGACGGGCTCGGCCAACGGCTGCGGATGGGCGTCGAGGCGGGCCAGGAGCAGGAGGTCGGCGGCGATCCGCTGGAGCCGCTCGGTGTCGTCGAGCGCGGCCCGCACCGACGCCAAGTCCGGTGCGGCGAGGGCGACTTCGAGCCGCGAGCGGACCGCGGCGATCGGGTTGCGCAGCTCGTGGGAGGCGTCGGCGACGAACTCGCGCTGGCGGACGTGGGCCTGTTCGAGGCGGTCGAGGGTGGCGTTCACGGTCCGCGCGAGCAGCGCGATCTCGTCGCCGCCGCCGGGGTCCGGGACCCGCCGGTCCAGTTCGCTCGAGCGGACCTCGGCGAGCTCGGTACGGATCGAGGTCACCGGGCGCAGCGCGAGCCCGGTGCCGGCCCAGGCGATGGCGGCGGCGAGCGCGATCAGCGGCGGGGCGCTGGCGAGCAGGGCCCAGCCGATGGCGCCGGTCGCGTCGTCGACGTCGCTGAGCACGGTCGTTCCGTACACATAGCTCGCGGGGCCGCCGGGCAGCTGGGCGCGGACGACGACGGCGACCTCGTGGCGCCCGCCCTCGTTCAGCGTCCGCGACGCCGAGTCCTCGCCCTCGGGCGGGCGGAATCCGGCCAACTCCGGTGCGGCGCCGGACTCCTGGCTCGCCGCGGTCACCCGGCCGTGCTCGTCCAGGACCATGACCAGGTCGACGCCGCCGTCGGGCGGGGGCAGCAGCGGCCGTACGGTTCCGGTGTCGACCTGGGCCGCGACCTTGCGGGCGGCCAGCTCGGTGCGGCCCGTGGTGTTGTCGAGCAGGTTGGAGCGCAGCACGATGTAGAGCCAGATCCCGCCCGCGGCGAGCAGCAGCGCCATCGCGAGGGCGGCGGCCGCTGCGACCTTCCCGCGGACCGTCCTCGGCAGCAGCCGCCTCAGCCGGTGGCGCGGCGGCTCAGCCGCCATCGGGGGACATCCGGTAGCCGACGCCGTGCACGGTCAGGATCGATCGACGGCCGAACGGAGAATCGATCTTCTTTCGGAGCGAGGAGACATAGACCTCGACGATGTTCGGATCGATCCCGCCGTCCGCGCCCGCGCCGCTGTCCCAGACCTCGTCCAGGACGTGCTGCTTGGAGACGGCCCGGCCCGGCTCGGCCATCAGGCAGGCGAGGACGGCCAGTTCGCGGGCGGTCAGCTCGATCTCCCGATCGCCGCGCCGGCAGCGCCGGGCGCCGGGGTCGAGGGTGAGGTCGCCGGCCTGGAGCGGCCCCGGGCGCTCGGCTCCGGCCCGCCGGCCGAGCGCCCGCAGCCGGGCGAGCAGCACCACGAACGAGAAGGGCTTGGTCAGATAGTCGTCGGCCCCCGAGTCGAGCCCGTCGGCCTCGTCGTACTCGCCGTCCTTGGCGGTCAGCATCAGGACCGGGGTGAGGTCGCCCAGCCCGCGCATCCGGCGGCAGATCTCGTAGCCGCTGAGTCCCGGCAGCATCAGATCGAGCACGACGACGTCGTATCCGCCGGTGAGCGCGAGGTCGAGTCCCCGGTGGCCGTCGTGCGCGAGGTCGACCCAGTGCCCCTCGGCGGAGATGCCCCGACGCAGCGAGTCGGCGAGCCCGGTTTCGTCCTCGACGACCAGAATGCGCATGCCGTCCAGGGTCACACAGGTCCCGGGGGAGCCCGAGGGTTCCGCCGCGGCGGTGGCAGATTGGCACTCCGCTTGACCGAGTGCTAATCGCCGTCCTAGTCTCGCTTCTGGCACTCCCCACCGGAGAGTGCCAAGTAGCGACGGGCAGGTCCGGCACCCGCGACGACGGATCCACCTGGTCGCCACCCCAGACAGTTAACCCCGTGAGATCTCCGAAGGGGGAGACCGGATCGTGACGACCGCCAGCTCCAAGGTTGCCATCAAGCCGCTCGAGGACCGCATTGTGGTCCAGCCGCTCGACGCCGAGCAGACCACGGCCTCCGGCCTGGTCATTCCGGACACCGCCAAGGAGAAGCCCCAGGAGGGCGTCGTCCTGGCCGTGGGTCCGGGCCGCTTCGAGAACGGCGAGCGCCTGCCGCTCGACGTCAGCACCGGCGACATCGTGCTGTACAGCAAGTACGGCGGCACCGAGGTGAAGTACAACGGCGAGGAGTACCTCGTCCTCTCGGCCCGCGACGTGCTCGCGATCATCGAGAAGTAATTCACTGAAGTACGCGAGTACTTCGAGTTCGAAGCGAATGCTTTGAGAGCTGCGCCCCTGGTCACCCCGCTGATTGCCGGGCGGCGAGGGGCGCAGTGTCATTAACCCGAGTTTTCGAGAGGGCTGAACCGCTCCCATGGCGAAGATCCTGAAGTTCGACGAGGACGCCCGTCGCGCCCTTGAGCGCGGCGTCAACAAGCTTGCCGACACCGTCAAGGTGACGATCGGTCCCAAGGGCCGCAACGTCGTCATCGACAAGAAGTTCGGCGCCCCCACCATCACCAACGACGGTGTCACCATCGCGCGCGAGGTCGAGCTCGACGACCCGTACGAGAACCTGGGCGCCCAGCTCGTCAAGGAGGTGGCGACCAAGACCAACGACATCGCGGGTGACGGCACCACCACCGCGACCGTCCTGGCGCAGGCGCTGGTCCGCGAGGGTCTGCGCAACGTCGCCGCCGGCGCCTCCCCGGCCGCCCTGAAGAAGGGCATCGACGCCGCGGTCAAGGCCGTCTCCGAGGAGCTCCTCGCGACCGCCCGTCCGATCGAGGACAAGACCGACATCGCCGCCGTCGCCGCGCTGTCCGCCCAGGACAAGCAGATCGGCGAGCTCATCGCCGAGGCCATGGACAAGGTCGGCAAGGACGGTGTCATCACCGTCGAGGAGTCCAACACCTTCGGTGTGGAGCTCGAGTTCACCGAGGGCATGGCCTTCGACAAGGGCTACCTCTCGCACTACATGGTCACCGACCAGGAGCGTATGGAGGCCGTCCTCGACGACCCGTACATCCTGATCAACCAGGGCAAGATCTCCTCGATCCAGGACCTGCTGCCGCTCCTGGAGAAGGTCATCCAGGCCGGCGCCTCCAAGCCGCTCCTGATCATCGCCGAGGACGTCGAGGGCGAGGCGCTCTCCACCCTGGTCGTCAACAAGATCCGCGGCACGTTCAACGCCGTGGCCGTCAAGGCCCCGGGCTTCGGCGACCGCCGCAAGGCCATGCTGCAGGACATCGCCACCCTCACCGGTGCGACCGTCATCGCCGAAGAGGTCGGCCTCAAGCTCGACCAGGCCGGCCTTGAGGTGCTCGGCACCGCGCGCCGCGTCACCATCACCAAGGACGACACCACGATCGTCGACGGTGGCGGCAACAGCGGTGACGTCGAGGGCCGTGTCAACCAGATCAAGGCCGAGATCGAGGCCACGGACTCCGACTGGGACCGCGAGAAGCTCCAGGAGCGCCTCGCGAAGCTGGCCGGCGGCGTGTGCGTGATCAAGGTCGGTGCCGCCACCGAGGTCGAGCTCAAGGAGCGCAAGCACCGTCTGGAGGACGCCATCTCCGCGACCCGCGCCGCGGTCGAGGAGGGCATCGTCTCCGGTGGTGGCTCCGCCCTGGTGCACGCCGCCAAGGTCCTCGAGGGCAACCTCGACAAGACCGGCGACGAGGCCACCGGTGTCTCGGTCGTCCGCCGCGCCGTCGTCGAGCCGCTGCGCTGGATCGCCGAGAACGCCGGACTCGAGGGCTACGTCATCACCTCCAAGGTGAGCGAGCTCGACAAGGGCTTCGGCTTCAACGCCGCCACCGGCGAGTACGGCGACCTGGTCAAGGCCGGCGTCATCGACCCGGTCAAGGTCACCCGCTCCGCCCTGGAGAACGCCGCCTCCATCGCGTCCCTGCTGCTCACGACCGAGACCCTGGTCGTCGAGAAGCCGGCCGAGGAAGAGGCCGAGGCCGGTCACGGCCACGGTCACGGCCACTCCCACTGACGTCGCAGACGTCGGGCCCGCAGCACGTGTGAAGGCCCCCGCTCCCGCCGACCAGGCGGGGCGGGGGCCTTTCCCGTCGCGGCAGGTCCCGGCCGCTCAGCCCGCGATGCCCAGCCGCTTCATCAGCCCCAGGGCGTCGTAGTGCCACCAGCCTTCCTGGATCCTGTCGTTCTTGAACCGGAAGATCGTGGTGCCGGTCATGCGGACCTGCTTGCCGGTGGGCGGGATGCCCATGAAGTCGCCCGTGTGGGTGCCGTTCAAGGTCCACAGCGTCACCACGTCGTCGCCCTCGCAGATCTGCCGGTCGAGCTCGAAGGCGAAGTCGAAGGCGGCCCGCCATCCCGTGACGTCGGCGCGGATCCCGTCGGAGCCCACGACCGTGTCCTGCTCCTTGAGGATGTCGTGGTCCGCGTAGTCGGCCGCGAACACCTCGTCGATCGCGTCCAGGTTGCCGCCCGTGGCGATCTCGTGGAAGAAGCGGCGGGCGGTCGTCGCGTTCAACTGGTCGTCGCGTACCACATCCAGGTCCGTGAAGGTGGGCGCGCCGTCGCAGAGCGCCACCATCTCGGCGAAGATCCGGTCGGTCTCCGGGAGCTTCGAGTTCGCCATCGCCTCTTCGTACGAGGGGAATTCGATGATCTCGACGAAGTGGTTCCCGTCGGAGCGGTCCTTGCCGACGAGGCTGTGGGAGGCGGTCCGCCTGCCCTTGGTCGCCGCGACCCAGCGGTCCATGAGCCGGTCCAGGTCACTGAACCGCTCGGTCTTGAAGTCGATCACTTGTGCGAATGTCATGGCTCCTCCCGGCTGGCACTGGCTCGGGGTGCATAAGGTCCATTTTAGTAGTATTAGAACCTTTTATTCCGATGGGAATGCCCCGGCGGCCAGTGGCTGACGCAGGGTCGGCGGCTCACGCCGAGTGGTGCAGCGCCGCCGGGAGTACGGGGTCCGCGAACGGCACCCCGGCCGCGAACCGCTCCACCTCGTCCAAGGCCCGGTCCGCCATCCGGTACAGCTCGTTGCCGAGCGAGCCCGCGATGTGGGGGGTCAGCAGGACGTTGGGCAGGTCGTACAACGGGGATTCGCGGGGCGGCAGTTCGGGGTCCGTCACATCCAGGACAGCGTGCAGGCGGCCCGAGAGGAGCTCGGCGAGCAGCGCGGGCTCGTCCACCAGGGAACCCCGGGCGGTGTTGACGAGCGTGGCGCCCGCCGGCATGAGGGCCAGTTGGTGCGCGCCGATCATGCCGTGGGTCTCGGGCAGTTGGGGCGCGTGGACGGAGACGACGCTGCTGCGGGAGCACAGCTCGTCCAGGGACACCCGTTCAACGCCCAGGGCCACCGCTTCGGTTCCGCTCACGTACGGGTCGTAGAGCAGGACCTCGAAGTCGAAGGGGCGCAGGAGTTCGATCACGCGCCGTCCGATGCGGGATGCGCCGACGATGCCCACCGTGCGCCGGTAGTTGCCGGTGCGCTCGGTCTCGCTCAGCCACTCCGGGGCGGTGCGCAGCTCGGCATAGCGCTGGGCCGAGCGCAGCACCTCCTTGCCCGCGAAGAGGATCGCGGCCAGCGTGTACTCGGCGACCGGCAGGGCGTTGGCCGCGGCGGACGAGGTGACCGCGATGCCGCGCTCCCAGCAGGCGTCGGTGATGTGGTGCTTGACCGAGCCCGCCGCGTGGACCACCGCGCGCAGCTTCGGGGCCGCGTCCAGGACGTCCGCGGTGAGCGGGGGAGCGCCCCAGCAGGTGAGCAGGACCTCGGCCCCCGCGAGCGCGGCCGCCACCGGCGCGGTGGGCGCGGCCAGGTCGTGCGCGACCAGGTACGGGTCGGTACGGGTGAGGGCGGCGAGCCGGGTGCGGTGGCGCTCGGTGAGGAGCCGGTCGGCGATGCCGGGACCCATCGCGAGCAGCAGGGCGGGCCGGTTGTCAGTGGTGTGGGGCATGGTGGGACTCGGGCTCCTCACGAGGCGCTGGCCGGGGGTGGCTGCCAGGGGTAACTGGGCGTCCGGGCCGGTCATTTGACGCTGCCCGCGGTGAGTCCGGCCTTCCAGTGCCGCTGGAGGGAGACGAAGGCGACGATCAGGGGGATGACGGCGAGGAGCGAGCCGGTGACGACGAGAGGGTAGTAGCTCGGCTCGGCATGGGTGTTGCTGTTCCAGGCGTACAGACCGAGGCTCAGCGGGAAGAGCTTCTGGTCGCTGAGCATGACCAGGGGGAGGAAGAAGTTGTTCCAGATCGCGGTGAACTGGAAGAGGAAGACGGTCACGAAGCCCGGCATCACCATGCGCAGACCGATCGACCAGAAGGTGCGCAGCTCGCCCGCCCCGTCGATACGGGCGGCCTCCAGGGCCTCGTCGGGTATGTAGCTCGCGCTGAACACCCGCGCCAGATACACCCCGAACGGATTGACCAGAACGGGGATGAGCACCGACCAGTACGTGTTGACCAGGCCGACCTTGCTGGCCAGGAGGTACATGGGCAGGGCGAGCGCGGTGGTCGGCACGAGCACGCCGAGCAGCACGACGCCGAACAGCTTCTCCTTGCCGCGGAAGGCGTACTTGTCGAAGGCGTACCCGGCGGCGACGGAGACCAGGGCGCAGACGGCCGCGCCGCCGCCCGCGTACACCAGGGAGTTGAGGTACCAGCGGAAGTAGACGCCGTCGTTGTACGAGGCGAGCTGCGACAGGTTGTGGCCCAGGTCGAAGCCCTTGAAGGAGAAGGCGTCGCCGGACAGCAGGCTTCCGGTGTCCTTGGTGGCGGCCGTGAGCAGCCACACCAGGGGGAAGAGCGTGTAGAGGACGGAGAGCAGCAGTGCGCCGTTGACCGCGGTTCGGGACAGCCAGCGGCTCGGTGAGCGGTGGGGCGTCGCGGCAGGTGGCGGGGTGGCGGGCCCGGGGCGCCCGGCGGTCCTCGGGGAGGCGTTCGCCTCGGTTGCCGTGGGGGAGGTCATGCCGTGGCCCCCTTCCGGTTGGTGAGGCGGGTGACGACGAAGGAGAGCAGGGCCGCGGCGAGCGCGAGGAGCACGGCCGAGGCGGCGGCGAGGCCGTAGTCGTTGCGGCTGAACGCGGCGGTGTAGGCGTACATGTTGGGCGTCCAGGTGGAGGTGACCGTGGAACTGCCGCCCTGGTTCAGGATCAGCGGTTCGGTGAAGAGCTGGAGCGAGCCGATGACGGTGAACAGCGACACCATCACCAACGAGGCCCGGATCAAGGGGAGTTTGATGCCGAACGCGGTGCGCCACTCGCCCGCGCCGTCCATGGTGGCCGCCTCCAGGACCGAGCGGTCGATGGCCTGGAGGGCCGCGTAGAAGATGACCATGTTGTAGCCGAGCCATTCCCACAGCGCGATGTTGACGACGGAGGGGAGCGTGCCGCTGGAGGAGAAGAAGTCGAACCCGATGCCGCCGGAGTTCATCGCCTTCACGACCGGGCTGAGGCCCGGGGTGTAGAGGTAGACCCAGACCAGCGCGGCGATGATGCCGGGCACGGCGTGCGGCAGGAAGAGCGCGAGCTGGAAGAACCGCCGGGCGCGGGCCAGCGTCGAGTCGAGCAGCAGCGCGAGCGCGAGGGCGCCGCCGACCATCAGCGGGATGTAGACGACGCAGTAGCCGGCGAGCACCCAGAAGCCCTCGCGGAAGGCCCGGTCGCCCAGCGCCGCCGTGTAGTTGTCGAGTCCGCTGAACACGGACGTGGCGCCGCCGAAGCCGAGCCCCGACTGCTTCTCGGTGAACAGGCTCAGCCAGACCGCGTACCCGATCGGCACCACCGTCACGGCGGTGAACAGGACGAAGAACGGGGTGAGCAGCACCCCGGCGGCAGCGTTGGTGCGGCTGCGCGCCCCGCGGGGCGCCCTGCGGGCCGGGCCGGGTCCGGGTGCCCCGGCGCGTGTGGCTGCCGTGTCGCCGCTCCCCGTCGCGGCCGGCCCACGACCGCCTCCGTCGCCCGGCAGTGGCACGCGCGAGGCCCCGCTTCCCGCTTGGGTGTGTCCCGTGGGACGCCCCTTCGTCCTCATCCGGTCAGCCCTCGACCTTCAGGCCGCGCTTCTTCAGCTCGGTGACGGTGGCGTCGTGGGCCGACCTGATCGCGTCCGTGATCTTCACGGAGCCGCCCGCGACCTTGCCGAGCTGGTCCTTCAGGGTCGTGTTGGTGGTGCCCATGCTCGGGCCCCAGCCCCAGTTGGCGTTGATCGAGCCGCCGGCCGCGTCGAACAGCTGGTAGATGTCCTGGCCGGTGTAGAAGCTCGCGTCGAAGGCCTTCTTGGCGGCGGGGCGCAGCGCGATGTCGGCCGGGAAGGCGCTGGAGGTGCCGGACTTGATGCGGGCGTCGATGCCGGCTTCGGTGGTCGACATCCACTGGGCGAATTCGAGGGCGGCCTCGGTCTTGGTGCTGCCCTTGGTCACGGCCCAGGTGGAGCCGCCGAGCATGCCGCTTGCGGGCTTGCCGTCCCAGGTGGGGATGGGGGCCACCGCCCACTTGCCGCTCTGGTCGGGCACGGTTCCCTTGAGGACGCCCGCGGCCCAGGAGGCACCGAGGTAGCCGACGGTCGAGCCGTCCTTCAGGGAGGCCGTCCACTCGGGGCTGAAGGAGACCGCGTTCTGCACCAGCTTGTCGTCGATCAGGCCCTGCCAGTAGTCGGCGACCTTGTTGGTGGCGGCGTCGGCGGTGTTGAGCTTCCAGGTGTCGCCGTCGGCCTTGAACCACTGGGCGCCGGCCTGCCAGGCCATCGCCTCGAAGGTGGTCGGGTCGTCCGGGAAGAAGGTGCCGATGCGCGCCTTGGGGTCGGCGGCCTTGGCCTTCTGGGCGGCCGCCTTGAACTCGTCCCAGGTTTTGGGGACTTGGATGTGGTTCTTGTCGAAGAAGTCCTTGCGGTAGTAGTACGCCTGGGGCGCCGCGTCGAAGGGGATCGCCCAGTTCTTGCCGCCGAGGGTGGTCTGCTGGACCGACTGCGGCAGGAACTGCTTCTTCACGTCGTCGGTGACGTACTTGCTGATGTCCTGGAACGAGCCCTGGCTGACGAACTCGGGGAGCATCGGGTACTCGACGGTGACGAGGTCCGGGGCGTTGCCGGCCTTCACCGCGTTGGAGATCTTGGCGTAGCCGCCGGCGTTGCCCGAGGGGATCTCCTCGAACTTCACCTGGATGTTCTTGTGGGAGGCGTTGAAGGCGTCCACCACGTCCTTGGTGCCCTTCTGCCAGGCCCAGAAGGTGATGGTGACGGGCTTGTCGGCGGTGCCCTTGCCGGCGTCGCCCGTCTTGCTGTCCCCGCCACCGCAGGCCGTGAGCACGGCGAGAGCGGTGGCGGTGCCGACGAGGGCGGAGGTCGATCTGGTCCAACTGCGGCTCACGGAACGGCTCCTGAACGTAAGGGGACGAGGCGATGGCCGCGATCCTTGGCCCAGTTCTGACCGAAGTCAAGAGCGAAAGTTCGATTGATCGAAAAAAGATCAGAGAAGGGTTGAACGATCGCGCGTCAGGACTGGACGTTCACCGGGCTCCGCAGAGTCTCGGACGGGGCGCCGCACGAGGACCGCACGCGAAGGCGCGGCAGCAGGTCGACATGGCGCCGCGGCGGCTCCTCGCCCCCGGCCGGAGGGCCTGCGGCGGCGCCGCGCAGCCGCTCGATCAGGAGCTCGGCCGCATGGCGCCCGACCTCGTGCTTGGGCGGGGCGACCGCGGTGAGCGGGATGTCCGCGAGCGCCGCCACCTCGTCGTCGTACGCCACGAGCGCCAGGTCGTCCGGCACCCGCACGCCCAGCTCGCCCAGGCGCTGGACGATCCGGATGGCGTCCACGTCGTTGTGCACCAGGGCCGCCGTGGCCTGCCCGGCCACGACCGCGCTCCGCAGCGCCCGCACGGCCCGCTCGAACCCGGCGGGGTCGGCCTCCGCCGACACCGAACCGATCGGCGGGAGCGGTGACTTGAGGCCGAGCGCGTCGAGCGCGTGCCGGTATCCGGCGCGCACCGCGATCGCGGTGGGGCTGTCGGCGCGGGCCACCAGCAGGGGCGTCGGGTGGCCGAGCCCGAGCAGGTGGCGCACCGCGATGAGCACCCCGTGGCTGTGGTCGGAGCAGACCCGGTCCAGGTCGTCCAGTTCCCGGCCGGGCACCCCGCGCCGCTCCAGGAGCACCGTCGGAACCGGGAGCCCGGCGATCCAGGCGCCGTGCTCGACCGGGTCGTCCGGCTCCTTCCAGCCCGGCGCGATCAGGAGCCCCTCCGCGCCGGCGGCGAGCAGTCCGGCCGCCCGGCCCGCGTCCTCCTGGGGCCGGTAGTCCGAGATCCGCAGGATCAGTCGCGCCCCGGCCGCCGCGGCCGCCTCGTGCGCGCCCCGGATGACCTCGGCGAAGTAGTACGTGGCGTTGGGCGCCAGCATGCCGATGACGAGCTCGCGCGAGCCCGCGCCCGGGGCGGTGGCGGTGGCCGGCGACTCCCCGGCACCTGGCCAGGACACCGAACCGTGCACCCGGTCCAGGCGGCCCTCGTTGGCCAGGAACTCCACGTCCCGCCGTACGGTCACCGGCGAGACCCCCAGCTGGGCGGCGAGCTCGGACACCCGCGCCGACCCCCGTCCGCGCACCAGCTCCAGCAGTCGGTCATGACGTTCAGCGGCACTTTCGCGCACGGCGGCATCCCCTTCGCGGTGTGGTGGCCCGGTGGGCCCCGACCCTAATGCAACGTGATCGAACGATGGCAGTTTCGATCATTCGGTCCGATCCATTGACGTTCGATCAAACCGAGTTCTAAGTTCCCAGAGATTTCGCGCAGGTCCCGCCGATGCCGACACCGCCATCCACCCCCGTCACCGAGGGAGCATCGCACCATGTTCATCGCGCCCGAGAACCGTGAGCTCAGCCCCCACACCGGCTGGACCCGCGCGCACTGGGAGCGGTCGGCGGACCAACTCCTTCTGGCCGTCCGGCCCTACGCCTCGCCCGGGCGAGGCCTGATCAACCTGCCCGGCGAACGGCCCAGCTGGTCGGGACCGCGCTCCGACGGCCTCGAAGGCTATGCCCGCACCTGGCTGCTCGCCGCCCTGCGGGTGGCCGGCGCCCAGGGGCAGGACCCGCACGGCCACCTCGACCGCTACGCTGACGGCCTCGCCTCGGGCACTCAACACCCGCTTCCAACAGGGGAGTTGAGTGAATCCTCGCCCGACGCCTGGCCGCTGACCACCCATGTGCGCCAGGCGATCGTCGAGTCCGCCTCCGTCGCCCTCGGCCTCCGGCTCACCCGCCCCTGGCTGTGGGACAAGCTCGACGACCGCACCCGCCAGCGCGCCGTCGACTGGCTGCTGCCCGCGCTCGGGCCGTCCCCCGTCGACAACAACTGGTGGCTGTTCGGCCTCACCGTCGCCGGATTCCTCCAGGACGCCGGCATCGAGACCGACCGCGCCGCGGCCACCATCGAACGCGCCCTGGAGCGCGTCGACCAGTGGTACCTCGGCGACGGCTGGTACAGCGACGGACCCAACCGCTCCTTCGACCACTACAACGCCTGGGCCCTCCACTTCTATCCGGTCCTGCACGCCCACCTGAGCGGTGACCGCGCCCTCCTGGACCGCTACGGCCCGCGTCTGCGCGACCAACTCGACGCGCACACCCGCCTGTTCGGCGCCGACGGGGCGCCGATGCCGTACGGCCGCTCGCTCACCTACCGCTTCGCCGCCGCGGCCGCGCCCTGGCTCGGCGCGCTGACCGGACACACCCCGCTCACTCCGGGCGCCACCCGCCGCCTGGCCTCGGGCAGCCTGAAGTACTTCCTGGACCGGCCCCCGGGCCGGGGCGCCACCGACACCGCCGGGCTGCTCACCCTCGGCTGGCACGGCCCGTACCCGCCGCTGATCCAGCACTACTCGGGCCCCGCCTCCCCGTACTGGGCGTCCAAGGGGTACCTAGGCCTGCTCCTGCCACCGGAGCACCCCGTATGGACGGCCGTCGAGGAGTCGCTGCCGGCCGAGACCGAGGACGCCACCGTCACCCTCGGAGCCCCGGGCCTGCTGATCCAGTCCACGGCCGAGGACGGCCTGGTCCGCCTGCACAACCACGGCAGCAACAACCACGTGGGCGGCGGCGCCGACGAGGACCCCTGCTACTCCCGCTTCGCCTACTCGACCGGCACCGGACCCACCTCACAGGGCGCGCCCGACAACCACTTCGGGCTCATGTCGCAGGGCGCGTCCACCACCCGGGGCCCCGCGGTCCCGCTCGGCAGCGGCCCCGGCTGGGCGGCGTCCCTGTCCGAGCCGCGCCCCGGACCGCCCGGTGTGCGGATCGTGTCGCTCACCCTCGCGCACGGCCGCGCCGAACTCCGCGCCCACCTGGTCATCGGAGCCGCCCCCGGCACCCCCGTGCGCCAGACCGGCTGGGCCACCACCCCCGGCCGCACCGGCCAACTGCACCCCGTGCACGGTTATGCGCCGCAGGTGCGTGAACTGGCCGCCGAATCAACCCTGTTCGGGCCCGAACCGGATATCCGGGCGCTCCACGGAACGACCGGCACCACACCGTCCCTCTTCATCGCGCTCGCCTCCCTCACCGCACAACCGGACCCCGGCCCGGTGCACACCCTCGCCGACATCCAGGTCACCGGCCACACCGTCCGGGTCACCTGGCAGAACGGAACCACCCATCGGCTCGTGCTCGACTCCACCTCCCCCACCGTCCGTACGGAGGACATGTGAGACCACGCCACGCCGCCACGGCCCTCGCCACCACCGCGGCGCTCGTACTCGCCGCCCCCATCGCCGACGCCGCCCCGCACCACGGGCGCACGTACTACGTCGACTGCTCGGCCACCGCCACGGGAGACGGCAGCCGGCAGCACCCCTGGACCACGCTCACCGAGGCCGACTCGCGGACCTACGGCCCCGGTGACCACTTGCTCTTCAAACGAGGGGCGACCTGCACGGGTTCCCTGATTCCCCGGGGAAGCGGATCGATTTCCGCGCCCTTCACCATCGCCGACTACGGCAACGCCACGGCCCGCGCCCGCATCGACGGGGACGGGGCCCAGGACGTGGTGCTGCTCGCCAACACCCAGTACGTACACGTCACCGGTCTCGAACTGACCAACCCGGCCCGGCCGGGCGGCATCCGCAACGGCATCCGGCTGCGCCTGACCGACTACGGGACCGCCCACGGCTTCGAGCTGGACCACCTCTACATCCACGACGTCCGCGGGGGCGACTTCAAGGAGCTCGGCGGGTCGAGCGCCGTCCAGATCACGGTCGAGGGAACGGCGAAGGCCAGCAGCTACGACGACCTGGACATCCACCACAACCGGATCGAGGACGTCGACCGCGAGGGCATCTACTTCAAGTCGACCTTCTCCAAGCGCGACCTGGTCGGCGAGCAGCAGGACCCGGCCGCGTTCCCCGGCCCCTGGACGCCGTCCACGCACGTACGCGTCCACCACAACACGCTCACCAACCTGGCCGGCGACGGCATCAAGCTCGACACCACCAGCGGCGCCCGCGTCGACCACAACCGGGTCGACGGCTTCCAGCTCCGCTCGCCCTCCGCCAACGCGGGCGTGTGGACGTTCAACACCGACGCCACGACGATCGAGTACAACGAGGTCTCCGGCGGCGGCAACACCCACGACGGCATGTCCTTCGACGCCGACGGCGCCTCGCGCGGGACCGTCTTCCAGTACAACCACAGCCACGACAACAAGGGCGGCTTCCTGCTGATCTGCCCCTACAGCGGCGCCAAGACCCTGGACACGGTGGCCCGTTACAACATCAGCGCCAACGACGGAGCCCGTCTCGTCCAGAACTGCGCGGGGCCGATCCTGAACACGCTGATCTACAACAACACGTTCCGCAACGACGCCTCGACGACACCGGGCCACCTGGTCCAGGACGACACGGGCAACCCCGCCACCACGCGGCACGAACTCGTCCTGCGCGACAACCTGTTCGTGAGCGAGGGCAGCGGCGGCTACGCGTTCAAGAACCCCACCGCCGGGCTGCTCCTCGACCACAACCTCGTGCACGGCGTCACCCTGGACCGCCCGAACCCCGGCGGAAGCTCCGCGGACCCGCTGCTGCGCGCCGACTTCCGGCTCGCCCAGGGCTCGCCGGCCCTCGCCGCCGGAGCCGTCGTCGCCGACAACGGAGGCAGGGACTACTTCGGCACCCCGGTCTCCGCGACCGCGGCCCCCAACATCGGCGCCTACGCGGGCCGGGGCCTCGACCCGGGCCGGAGGTGACGCGGTGACCTACTTCGGCCCGTACTTGCGGCCCGTCTTCGAGGTGATCCCGCCGAGCAGGCCGCGCGGCGCCAGCTTCACCGCGCCCATCAGCGCCTTGTAGCGCGGGTCGGGGATCGACAGGGATTTGCCGCGCGCGAGGTCGGTGAGGGCGGCCGCCACCAGCTTGTCGGCGTCCAGCCACATCCAGCCCGGAATGTTGTCGGTGCCCATGCCGGCCCGCTCGTGGAACTCGGTCCGAACGAACCCGGGGCACAGCGCCATCAGGCGCACCCCCGACCCGGCCAGGTCACGGGCCGCGCCCTGGGTGAACTGCACGACCCACGCCTTGGACGCGCCATAGGTGCCGCGCGGCACGAAGGCCGCGACCGAGGCCACGTTGACGACGCCGCCCCGGCCGCGTTCGCGCATCGAGGCGGTCGCGGCCGAGGTCAGCCGCAGGACCGCCTCGATGTGCACCTTCACCATGGTCAGCTCGTCCGCCATGGACACTTCGAGATAGCGGCCCTTGTTGCCGAACCCGGCGTTGTTGACCAGGAGATCGACCGGCTTCCTCGGCTGCGAGAGCCGGGCCTCGACCGCGGCGATCCCGTCGTCCGTGGACAGGTCCGCGGCAAGGACCTCGGCCTCGATGCCGTGCCGGTCGTGCAGTTCGGTGGCCTGCTCGCTCAGCCGCTTGCTGTCCCGGGCCACCAGCACCAGATCGTGTCCATCGGCCGCGAGGCGCCGCGCGAACGTGGCGCCGATGCCCGCCGTCGCTCCCGTAATCAGTGCAGTCGTCATAGGCGCACGGTAGTGCCCCCGCCGGGCGCCCGATGACCGCCCCCGCCCGGCCGTCGCGGGGCCCCCGAACCGCCGCCGACCGCCATGAACTGCCCCAATAGCGGCGGTTCTTCACCGGCCGGACGGGGTGCGGGGCCCCACGGGTCCCGCGGCCCGCTCAGGCCCGCGGGCGCTGGGAACCTTGCTTCTCCAGGTACTTCCGCACGGTCTCGTGCGCCTCGGGCTCCAGGGCGTCGCCCGCGGCCAGGGTGCGCGGCAGCAGGGCCCGCTCGGTCGTGAACGCACGGAACCAGAAGGCGACCGAAACTTCGTGATCCGGCCGTTCGATCACCTCGACCGGGTCGCCCGCCCGGACCTCGCCCGGTTCGATCACCCGGAAGTACGCGCCCGGCGCCGTCGCCTGTGTGAAGCGCCGCACCCAGCCCTTCTGGTCGAGCCAGCCCGCGAACGTACGGCAGGGGATGCGGGCGGAGGCGACTTCGAGGACCACGTCCCGCCCTATCCGCCAGCGCTCGCCGATCCGGGCGTCGTTCACATCGACGCCGCACGTCGTGAGGTTCTCGCCGAACGAGCCGTTGGGCAGCTCGCGGCCCAGCTCCTTCGCCCAGATGTCCAGGTCCTCGCGGGCGTAGGCGTAGACCGCCTGGTGGTCGCCGCCGTGATGGCGCAGATCGCACACGTCGTCCCCCTCGACCCCGCTGGCGCCCACACCCCTGGGTCCGGGAGCGAAGACGCGGACCGCGTGGCTCACCGGACGCTTGTCGATGCCGGTGACACCGCCCTCGGCGTCGGAGTAGGCGACGGCCTTCGCGCGGCCGAGGTTCACAGACAGAAGCTCCATAGGCGAACGCTAGCCGAGCCAAACCCAAAGCTGGGATCGAATTTCTTCCGCGATGTCCAAGATTCGCTTATGCTCAAAGAATGATCGAGGCCCGTCATCTCCGCGTCCTGCGCGCCGTCGCCGCCACCGGCTCCTTCTCGGCGGCGGCCCGCGAGCTGGGCTGCACCCAGCCCGCCGTCAGCCAGCAGATGAAGGCGCTCGAGTCGTCGGCCGGCACGCCGCTGCTCATCCGCACCGGCCGCGAGATGCGCCTGACCCAGGCCGGCGAGGTACTGGTCCGGCACGCCTCCGGCATCCTGGCCGGCCTCACCGCGGCGGAGGAAGAGGTCGCCGCGATCGCGGGCCTGCGGGCGGGCCGGGTGCGCCTGGTGTCCTTCCCCAGCGGCTCCTCCACGCTGGTGCCGACCGCGCTGGCCGCACTGCGCGCGGCGCACCCGGGCACCCGGGTCTCGCTGGTCGAGGCCGAGCCGCCGCGCTCGGTGGAGATGCTCCGCGAGGGCGACTGCGACATCGCGCTGGCCTTCCGGTACGGCTCCAACACCACGGAGTGGGACGACCTGGTGGTCCGCCCGCTGCTCGTCGACCGCCTGGTCGGCCTGGTCCACGAGGGGCACGCGCTGGCGGAGGCGGGGACGGTCGCCATCAGGGACCTCGCGGACGAGCCCTGGATCGCGGGCTGCCCGCGCTGCCGGCGTCAACTGGTGGAGGTCTGCGAGGAGTCCGGGTTCACCCCGCGCATCGACTTCGCGACCGACGACTACCCGGCGGTGATCGGCCTGGTGGGCGCCGGGCTCGGCGTCGCGGTACTGCCGGAGCTGGCCATCGAGTCCGTACGCCCCAAGGGTGCGCGCACGGTGACCGTGGAGCCCGCCGTCGAGCGGGAGATCGTCGCGCTCACCCTGCCCGACCTGGCCCAGGTCCCGGCCGTCGCGGCCACCCTGGACCAGCTGACCAGGGCCGCCGCCCGCGACTAGCCGGGGCCCTCAGCCGGGGCCCTCAGCCGCGGCCCTGAGGCGCGGCCGGGCGGCGCCGCTCTGTGCCCGTCTCTGCGCCAAACGGCGCAGGAACGTTTCTTCTGGTCCGGTCCGAACCGGAACCCCTCAGGCGGGGCCCATGCCGCCGCCGGCGGGTGCCGCGGCCGTCACCAGGCGGTTGCGCGCCCGGCCCATGAGCTCTTCGCGCTCGTCCTCGGTGAGCCCGCCCCACACCCCGTAGGGCTCGCGTACCGCCAGGGCGTGGGCCGCGCACTGCGCACGCACCGGGCAGCGCATGCACACCTCTTTCGCCGAGCTCTCGCGCGCGCTCCGTGCCGCGCCGCGCTCGCCCTCCGGGTGGAAGAAGAGCGAGCTGTCGACCCCACGGCAGGCCGCGAGGAGCTGCCAGTCCCACAGATCGGCGTTCGGTCCGGGAAGGCGGGAGAAATCTGCCATTGCTCTTGTCCCCTTGAAACCGTGCTGAGGCGGATGGGCGGGCCGGTACGGGACGGGTGCGCACGGGGGCTCAACCGAAACGTACGTACCGACGAAGGTACATCTCCTGTGTAAGTAGATGTAAATATGACTCATTGGGAATCTAGCCACAGACACCAGCAAAAGGGAAGAAAAGCCGCTAAATGGGGCATAGCTCCAAAGTTTGGGCAGGTGGCTCGCGAGACTCTGCTGTGTGCACGGTTCCTCACGTAGAGTGCCGAACGTGCCCGTCCGACCCGTAACTCTTTCGAGTGACCGTCGTTGAGAGTGCGGAGGCGGTTGAACCAACAAGCGCTCGGGCAGGTGTCCGAGAGCGTCAATCGCTCAGGTGACACATGTACCCAGCCTGGAGGCTCAAGGTGACGCGCATCAGCTGCGGAGGGCGGCCATGACATCAGTCCTCGTCTGCGACGACTCCCCGCTTGCCCGCGAGGCGCTCCGCCGCGCGGTTGCGACCGTGCCCGGCGTCGAGCGTGTGACGACGGCGGCCAACGGCGAGGAAGTCCTCCGCCGCTGGGGTGCCGACCGCTCGGACCTGATTCTGATGGACGTACGCATGCCCGGTCTGGGCGGCGTGGAGACCGTCCGTCGGCTGCTGTCCGCGGATCCGGGCGCCCGGATCATCATGCTCACGGTCGCCGAGGATCTCGACGGGGTCGCGCTCGCGGTCGCCGCCGGGGCCCGCGGCTACCTGCACAAGGACGCCTCGCGTGCCGAACTGCGCGCGACCGTCACCCAGGCGCTCGCCGACCCGACCTGGCGGCTCGCCCCGCGCAGACTGCGGTCGGCCGAGATGGGCGCGGCGCCCACGCTCACCGCGCGGGAGATCCAGGTGCTCGAAGGCATGAGCCACGGCCGCTCCAACGCCGAGATCGGCCGGGAGCTGTTCCTCTCCGAGGACACGGTCAAGACCCACGCCCGGCGGCTGTTCAAGAAGCTCGGCGCGTCGGACCGTGCGCACGCCGTGGCACTCGGTTTCCGCTGGGGCCTGGTGCGCTGACGGCAGGTGAGACAGCTGGTCGGAGCCCCGTCCGCCGTCGGGCGGACGGGCCCGGCCGTCCCGCGAACGGCAGCAGTAGGTGTTGCTTCCGCCGCGATGCCGCATCCTTGTAGGTGTGGAGTTCCTCGGGGACAGGTCGGTCGAGCGGGAGGGGGGTGCAGGGGATGAGTTCCGGCGCACCCGCTCATAACGCTTCGGTGCACAACTACGGACGCGGTGCCACGGACGGGACGACGCCGGGGCACCATGGATCGATGCGCGACGACGAGGCTTCGGCCCAAGGGGTCATCGGTGCACTCGTCCACCGTGCTGTCGACGGCGACGAGCAGGCCACGCATGATCTGCTCGCGCATGTCCACCCCCTCGCGCTGCGCTACTGCCGCACCCGTCTCAACCGGCTGCCGGGTGATGCTCGCCACTTCGTGGAGGACCTCGCCCAGGAAGTCTGCGTCGCCGTTCTGATGGCGCTGCCGCGTTACCGAGACACCGGACGCCCCTTCGAGGCCTTCGTCTTCGCCATCGCCTCGCACAAGGTCGCCGACCTCCAGCGGGCCGCGATGCGCCACCCCGGTTCGACGGCCGTGCCGTCCGACGAGATGCCCGAGCGGCCGGACGACTCGCTCGGTCCGGAGGAGCGCGCGCTGCTCAGCAGTGACGCCGAGTGGGCCAAGAAGCTCCTCGCCAACCTCCCGGAGAACCAGCGCGAGCTCCTCGTGCTTCGGGTCGCCGTCGGCCTCACCGCCGAGGAGACCGGCCAGATGCTCGGCATGTCGCCGGGCGCCGTCCGGGTCGCCCAGCACCGCGCGCTGAGCAGGCTGCGCGCCCTCGCCGAGCAGTAGGCGGACCCATAGGCGCGTGCCGGGCCCGCCAAACGCGCGCCCAGCACGTGCGAACGTACAAAGAATCTCGATGATCTTGCTCGTGGAATGAGACACCCGCACAGCCCGTTAGCATGGACATCCGCACCGATCAAGGCCATTGGGGAAGGTGTCATGACTGCAAACGTCGACGGAGTGCCCGAGAAATTCGCGACGCTCGGGCTGACATACGACGACGTGCTGCTGCTGCCGGGCGCGTCCGACATGGCGCCCGACCAGATCGACACCTCCTCGTACCTCTCGAAGAACGTCAAGGTGAACGTCCCGCTGCTGTCCGCGGCGATGGACAAGGTCACCGAGGCGCGCATGGCCATCGCCATGGCGCGGCAGGGCGGCGCGGGCGTACTGCACCGCAACCTCTCCATCGAGGACCAGGCCAACCAGGTCGACCTGGTGAAGCGCTCCGAGTCCGGCATGGTTACCGACCCGATCACGGTGCACCCGGACGCGACGCTGCGCGAGGCCGACGAGCTGTGCGCCAAGTTCCGCATCAGCGGCGTCCCGGTGACCGACTCGGCGGGCAAGCTGCTCGGCATCGTCACCAACCGCGACATGGCTTTCGAGTCGGACCGCAGCCGTCAGGTGCGCGAGGTCATGACCCCGATGCCGCTCGTCACCGGCAAGGTCGGCATCTCCGGTGTGGACGCCATGGAGCTGCTGCGCCGCCACAAGATCGAGAAGCTGCCGCTCGTCGACGACGCAGGCATCCTCAAGGGCCTCATCACCGTCAAGGACTTCGTCAAGGCCGAGAAGTACCCGAACGCGGCCAAGGACAAGGACGGCCGCCTCCTGGTCGGCGCGGCTGTCGGTGTCGCGGGCGACGCCTACGAGCGCGCCCAGGCGCTGATCGCCGCCGGGGTCGACTTCATCGTCGTCGACACCGCGCACGGCCACTCCCGCCTGGTCGGCGACATGGTCGCCAAGATCAAGTCGAACTCCTCGGGCGTCGACCTCATCGGCGGCAACATCGCCACCCGCGACGGCGCCCAGGCGCTCATCGACTCGGGCGTCGACGGCATCAAGGTCGGTGTCGGCCCCGGCTCCATCTGCACCACCCGCGTCGTCGCCGGCATCGGCGTCCCGCAGGTCACCGCGATCTACGAGGCCTCGCTGGCCGCCAAGGCCGCGGGCGTCCCGGTCATCGGCGACGGTGGCCTGCAGTACTCGGGCGACATCGCCAAGGCCCTGGTCGCGGGCGCCGACACGGTGATGCTGGGTTCGCTGCTCGCCGGCTGCGAGGAGTCCCCGGGCGAGCTGCTCTTCATCAACGGCAAGCAGTTCAAGTCGTACCGGGGCATGGGCTCGCTGGGCGCGATGCAGTCCCGCGGCGACCAGCGCTCGTTCTCCAAGGACCGGTACTTCCAGGAGGCCGTGTCCACCGACGACAAGCTGATCCCGGAAGGCATCGAGGGCCAGGTGCCCTACCGCGGCCCGCTGTCCGCGGTCGTGCACCAGCTCGTCGGCGGTCTGCGCCAGTCGATGTTCTACGTCGGCGGCCGTACCGTCCCCGAGCTTCAGCAGAACGGCAAGTTCGTCCGGATCACCTCGGCGGGCCTCAAGGAGAGCCACCCGCACGACATCCAGATGACCGTCGAGGCGCCGAACTACAGCAGGAAGTAAGTCCGCAGCACCCGACGAGGGGCGGTCCCGGAGTTCCCGGGGCCGCCCCTCGCCCGTATGTCGGGGATACTGGAGCATGCAGACGTAGAGGGAAAGGCCCACACAACGTGACTGAGATCGAGATCGGGCGCGGCAAGCGCGGCCGCAGGGCGTACGCGTTCGACGACATCGCCATCGTCCCGAGCCGGCGTACCCGGGACCCGAAGGAGGTCTCGATCGCCTGGCAGATCGACGCCTACCGTTTCGAGCTGCCCTTCCTGGCCGCCCCCATGGACTCCGTGGTGTCGCCGCAGACGGCGATCCGCATCGGTGAGCTCGGCGGCCTCGGCGTGCTGAACCTCGAGGGTCTGTGGACCCGGTACGAGGACCCGCAGCCGCTGCTCGACGAGATCGCCGGCCTCGACGAGGCGACCGCGAGCCGCCGCCTCCAGGAGATCTACGCGGCGCCCATCAAGGAAGAGCTGATCGGGCAGCGCATCAAGGAGGTGCGCGACTCCGGTGTGGTCACCGCCGCCGCGCTCTCCCCGCAGCGCACCGCCCAGTTCTCCAAGGCCGTCGTGGACGCGGGCGTGGACATCTTCGTCATCCGCGGCACCACGGTGTCCGCCGAGCACGTCTCGGGCGCGGCCGAGCCGCTCAACCTGAAGCAGTTCATCTACGAGCTGGACGTTCCGGTCATCGTCGGCGGCTGCGCCACGTACACCGCGGCCTTGCACCTGATGCGCACCGGCGCGGCCGGTGTCCTGGTGGGCTTCGGCGGCGGCGCCGCGCACACCACCCGCAACGTCCTGGGCATCCAGGTCCCGATGGCCACCGCCGTCGCCGATGTCGCCGCGGCCCGCCGCGACTACATGGACGAGTCCGGCGGCCGTTACGTCCACGTCATCGCGGACGGCGGCGTGGGCTGGTCCGGCGACATCCCGAAGGCCGTCGCCTGCGGCGCCGACTCGGTGATGATGGGCTCCCCGCTGGCCCGTGCCACCGACGCTCCGGGCCGCGGCCACCATTGGGGCATGGAGGCCGTCCACGAGGACGTGCCGCGCGGAAAGCTCGTCGACCTGGGCATCGTCGGCACCACCGAGGAGATCCTCACCGGCCCCTCGCACACCCCGGACGGTTCGATGAACCTGTTCGGCGCCCTGCGCCGCTCCATGGCGACGACCGGCTACAGCGAGCTCAAGGAGTTCCAGCGGGTCGAGGTCACGGTGGCGGACGCCCAGCACAAGCGCTGACGTTTGAACCGCCTGCCACCCGCATAGGGGTGAGCGGCGGTCCCGCCCGCACAAGGGCGTGCCGTACGCAAGAAGAGGGCCCGTACCGCGACGAGCGGTACGGGCCCTCTTCTTGGTGTCGCGGGTCACTCGGTGGCGCGGCTGGCCCCCGCCCAGGCGCCGACCACGGCGAGCGCGAGGAACGCGTACCGCAGGATGCTCTGGTCGGTGGACCAGGCTTCGGTCAGCAGCCCGAAGTGGCTGAGGAACACGTCGGTGACGGACTCCGACGTGCCCTTGGTCTCGATCATCGCCACCGCGAGGAGCTGGCCGAAGAACGTGGCGGCCACCGCCAGGGGCGCGGAGATCGCGAAGAGCCAGAAGCTGCGCCCGCCCGCCTTGAAGGCCGCGAGCGCGACCGCGAAGCCGATGCCGAAGGCCGCGTAGCCGAACTGCCGCTCGATGGCGCCGGTGATCAGGCCGTAGGCGAGCCCGGTGACGACGGCGGCGGCGAAGCCGGCGAGCGCGCCGCCCACCAGGTTGCCGGGCCGCCGCACCGGCGCCGGGGCCACGGGGGCCGCCGGGTATCCGAAGTCCGGCTGAGGCTCGGAGGGCTGGGGTGGCGGCGTGACGGACTGGCTCATGGGTGGTCCCCCCCTGGGACGAGAAAACGCACGGCTGTGCGACAAGTGAACGCCGCAGATTAGCAGCCACGAGGCCCTTGACCCACAGGAATTTCACAGGCGGTGGGCGGCTCCCGCCGGGGTCGCGCCACGGGTGTCCAACAGGAGCTGCGCCTTCACCGCGAGGCCCTGGAGGTCGTACGTGTGGTGGTGCTGGAGCAGCACCGTCAGATCGGCGTGGGCGGCGGCCTCGTAGAGCGAGTCCGCGCGCGGGACCGGCTGGTCGCGGACGCGCCAGGTGGGCACATGGGGGTCGTGGTACGTGATCTGCGCGCCCAGATCCATCAGGCGCCCGGCGATCTCCTGGGCGGGGGAGCCCTCCTGGTCGGCGAAGTCCGGCTTGTAGGTCACGCCGAGCAGCAGGACGCGGGCGCCGCGGGCCGACTTGCCGTGCTCGTTCAGGAGCGTGGTGGAGCGCTGGATGACATAGCTCGGCATGTGCGCGTTGATCTCGCGGGCGAGGCCGACCATGCGCAGGCCCGCGTACGGCAGCGGGGTCGGGTCGAGCGGGAGGCCGTGTCCGCCGACGCCCGGTCCCGGCCGGAAGGCCTGGAAGCCGAACGGCTTGGTCTCGGAGCAGCGGATGACGTCCCAGAGGTCGACGCCCATGTCGTGGCAGAGCACGGCCATCTCGTTGACGAGGGCGATGTTGACGTGCCGGAAGTTGGTTTCCAGGAGCTTGGACATCTCGGCCTCGCGCAGGCCGCGGGCGCGGACCACCTTGTCGGTGAGGCGGCCGTAGAACGCGGCGGCCGACTCCGTGCAGGCCGGGGTGAGCCCGCCGATGACCTTGGGGGTCGCCGCGAAGCTGTGGGCGCGGCTGCCGGGGTCGATGCGGCTCGGCGAGTAGGCGAGGTGGAAGTCCCGCCCGGCCCGCAGGCCCGAGCCCTCCTCCAGGAGCGGGCGCACGAACTCCTCGGTGGTGCCGGGGTATCCGGGCGACTCCAGGATGACGGTGGTGTGCGGCCGCAGCCGCCCGGCCAGGACGCGGGCGGCGTCGGCGACCGCCCCGAGGTCGAGGGTGCGGTCGGGGCCGAGGGCGGTGGGCGCGCAGATGACGGCGGTACGGACCCGGCCGAGCTCGGCCGGGTCGGTGGCGGTGTGGAAGCCGCCCGCGAGCATCCGGCGCAGCTCGGCGGGGCTGAGCGAACCGTCGACGGGGGTGCGTCCCGCGTTGAGGTCGGCGACGGCGCGGGGATCCGTGTCGTGGCCGACGGTCTGGATGCCGGCGGCGACGGCGGCTTGGGCGAGGGGCAGGCCCAGGTGGCCGAGTCCGATGACGGCGAGGTCTGCGGGCATGTGACCGTCCTTTCCCTTAGCCGGAGGGGACATGGAGCGCAAGCCCTGTGGACAGAATGGGCGTGCTGAATGTCAGACTAAGAGGAAATATGACTGTTTTGCGGCATTGTGTGGACCCGGCAAGCCGAGTGTTGTCCACAGGCGGTGGCCGATGTCGGTGGTCCCGTCCAGAATCGAGGGTGTGAGCCGGACCACCCGGTCCGCGCGACCACCCCGATCCACGGGAGGCAAGCCGTGAGGACAGCGACACTGGGACCCGAGCAGCGCGCACAGGCGCTCGCCGCCATGGCCGAACGCGAGCTGGACGTGCTGGTCGTGGGCGCGGGGGTGGTCGGAGCGGGCACGGCCCTCGACGCGGCGACCCGGGGCCTGGCCACCGGTCTGGTCGAAGCGAGGGACTGGGCGTCGGGCACCTCCAGCCGCTCCAGCAAGCTGATCCACGGCGGGCTGCGCTATCTGGAAATGCTCGACTTCACCCTGGTCCGCGAGGCCCTCAAGGAACGCGGGCTGCTGCTCGAACGGCTCGCCCCGCACCTGGTGAAACCCGTCCCGTTCCTCTACCCGTTGCAGCACAAGGGCTGGGAGCGGCTGTACGCGGGCTCGGGCGTCGCGCTCTATGACGCGATGTCCTTCTCCTCGGGCCACGGCAGGGGGCTGCCGACACACCGTCACCTGAGCCGTCGCCACGCGCTGCGCGTCGCCCCCGCGTTGAAGAAGGACGCGCTGGTCGGAGCGCTGCAGTACTACGACGCCCAGATGGACGACGCCCGCTATGTGACCACCCTGGTGCGCACCGCCGCCGCGTACGGCGCCCAGGTCGCCAACCGGGCCCGGGTGGTGGGCTTCCTGCGCGAGGGCGAGCGCGTGGTCGGTGCCCGGGTGCAGGACGGAGAGGCGGGCGGGGAGTACGAGGTCCGCGCCAAGCAGGTGGTCAACGCGACGGGCGTGTGGACCGACGACACCCAGGCGCTGATCGGGGAGCGGGGGCAGTTCCACGTACGGGCCTCGAAGGGCATCCACCTGGTGGTGCCCAAGGACCGGATCCACTCGAACACCGGGCTGATCCTGCGGACCGAGAAGTCCGTGCTCTTCGTCATCCCCTGGGGCCGGCACTGGATCGTCGGCACCACCGACACCGACTGGGACCTCGACAAGGCGCACCCGGCCGCCTCCAGCGCCGACATCGACTACCTGCTCGAACACGTCAACTCGGTGCTCGCGGTCCCGCTGACCCGGGACGACGTCCAGGGCGTCTACGCCGGTCTGCGACCGCTGCTCGCCGGGGAGTCCGACGCCACCAGCAAGCTCTCGCGCGAGCACACCGTCGCGCATCCGGTGCCGGGGCTCGTGGTCGTGGCGGGCGGCAAGTACACGACGTACCGGGTGATGGCGAAGGACGCCGTCGATGAGGCGGTGCACGCGCTGGACCAGCGAGTGGCGGCCTGTGTCACCGAGGACATCCCGCTGCTCGGCGCCGAGGGCTACAAGGCGCTGTGGAACACCCGGGCCAGGATCGCGGCCAGGACCGGCCTCCATGTGGTGCGCGTGGAGCACCTGTTGAACCGGTACGGCTCGATGGCCGAGGACCTCCTGGAACTGATCACCGCCGATCCCGCGCTCGGCGAGCCGCTCGCCGCGGCCGACGACTATCTGCGCGCCGAGATCGTCTACGCCGCGTCGCACGAGGGCGCTCGCCACCTCGACGACGTACTGACCCGGCGCACCCGCATCTCGATCGAGACCTTCGACCGGGGCACGCGCTCGGCGCGGGAGTGCGCGGAGCTGATGGCGCCGGTGCTCGGCTGGGACAGCAAGCAGATCGACAAGGAGGTGGAGCACTACGAGAAGCGGGTGGAGGCGGAGCGGGAGTCGCAGCGCCAGCCGGACGACCTGACGGCGGACGCGGCCCGGCTCGGCGCACCGGACATCGCGCCGGTCTAGCCGGCGGCCCCGGCGAAATGGGGCCGGATTTCCGGATTCGGCGAAGGGGGGCGGAACGAGCCGAATGGGGGCGGAATCAGGGGACGGGCGGGCCGGTCCGGCCGACGGGACCGGGCGCCCGGGTCGGCGCCGGGCAGAACTCGGCGTCCAGGAGCGCGAGTTCGAGGGAGGGGTCGCCGACGGCATCGGTGTCGAGGCGGAAGACGGCGGTGTGGCGGCCGTCACTGGTGGTGGCGGCGCGCACATAGCTGCCCGTGATGTGGCCGTTGTGGCCCCACACCGTCAGACCGCAGGCCAGCCGCTCGGGATAGACCCCAAGGGCGTAGACGCCCCGGGTGGCCGAGGTGTCGAGCAGTTCGCGCCGCTGGGCCCAGGGCAGCAGGGCGCCGCCGAGCAGGGCCGCGTAGAAGCGTTCGAGATCGGCCAGGGTCGAGATCAGTTCGCCGGAGGCGCCGGCCCGGCGCGGGTCGAGTTCGGTGACGTCACGGCCGCCGGAGGTGTAGCCGCGGCCGTGCGGCTCGGGAAGTGTGGTGCGGGCGCCGGGGAAGGAGGTGCCGGTGAGATGGAGGGGGACGATGATGCGGCGTTCGGCTTCGGCCGCGTACGTACGGCCGGTGACGGACCGAATGATGAGGCCCAGCAGGACGTAGTTGGTGTTCGAGTAGGCATAGGTGCCGAGGGGCCCGGGGGAGTGGGCGAGCGCGATGCGGACGGCTTGGCCGGGGCTGAGGGGAACCGGACCGGTGGTTTCCGCCGTGTAGTTGAAGAGACCGCTGGTGTGGGAGAGCAGGGAGCGCAGGGTGAGGTGGCGGCCGTCGTTGCCGTGCCCGCGCACGAGCCCGGGCAGATACCGCTCCACGGTGTCGTCGAGCCGAAGGCTGCCCTCGGCCGCCAACTGCAGTACTACGGTGGCCACGAACGATTTGGTGATGCTGCCCGCACGGAAGTGGTCGTCGCGGCCGAGGGCGGCGCCCGCGGTGCGATACCGGGTGCCGGAGCGGTCCTCGGCGAGCAGTGCGGCTGCCGGGGCGCCCCCGTCGGTGACAAGGCGGGCCAGTGCGGTGAGGGTGGCGGAAGGGGCCGGCTCGTCGGACGGCGAAGCCGCGCCCAGGACGCAGAGTGTCGTGGCCAGCGCTGCGACGAGCGGGGCCCGGAGCGTCGGCATGGGGTCGTCCCTTCCTTCGGAGCCATCTTGGCGGACCGTCGGACCCGGGACCATCACCGGTCCTGGCGTGAGGGACAATGGGGGCTCTGCCAGGGCGGGTTACGGGCCTCGCGCGGACGCCGAGTTCGACAACGGCTCCGGTGCGGCCGGGCACCCGGCAGGACAGGCAGGCCGGAGCGGTGAGCCGGGCCGCCACCACGAGGGCAGGCCGCGGGCCTGGGCCGGCGCGGGCGAAGATCAGGAATCGCAGAGGGGACGCATGTCGCAGGCGGAGCAGTCGCGGGAACCCCAGCGGGACGAGCGGCAGGAACCGGAGGCGTCGTCGACGCCCGCAGAGTCCGCCTCGGACGAGGCGGGCACGGAGTCCGGGCGGCGCGCGTCGGACGCGGCGAGCGCCGCGGCCCCGGCCGACCGTTCGGACCGGGCCGCCGTGCCCGAATCCGGCGAGGGCTCGGCGTCGCCTGCGGATGACGCGGTGGCGAGGCCGAGTGCGGGCAAGTCGTCGGATTCCGGACGGAATGCGGCTTCCCCTCAGGACAACTCGGGCTCCCCGATGGGGGATGCGGAGTCCGGCGCGGCCAAGCCCGCCTCGAAGGGCAGGCCGGATCCCCGGACCTCTGTGGCCAAGTCCGGTGCCACGGCACCGGATCCCGAGCAGGACGCTCCGGCCCCGAAGGTCAAGTCGCCCTCCCGGTCCGGCGGAACCAAGCCGGCGACCGGGAACGGTTCGGCGTTCGCCGCGCCGGGGACCACGAGCGCGGCCGCCGACGCGAAGCCGGGTGCGGGCACCGGTGCCGCGGGGGCGAAGCCGGGCGCCGAGCCCGCCGACGCCGAGCCGGGCCTCCGCGACGCCGGCGCGATCCGCGCCGACAAGCGCGGCACCGGCACCGCCGACGCGGTCCCGGACGGCAAGTCAGGTGCCGACGCCTCCGACGCCGGGCCTGCCACCAAGGCCGCGTCCGCCACGGCGGGATCGCGGCCCGCTGACGCCGGGTCAGCGGCGAAGCCGGGGTCCGGCGACGGCGACCCCAGCGACGCCAAGCCGGCAGCCGGGGCCGAGGGCGCCAAGCCGAGCGCGTCGGCCGCCGACGCCAAGCCCGCGGCCAAGCCGGTGGCCAAGTCCGCCCCCGTGGCCCCAGCCGCCAAGTCCACGCCGAAGGCGGACGCGAAGCCCGCGCCTCAGTCGGTCACGCCCGCCGCCGGCGGGGAAGGACGGCTGCTCGCCGGCCGGTACCGGCTCGGCGGTGTGCTCGGCCGGGGCGGGATGGGGACCGTCTGGCGGGCCGTCGACGAGACGCTCGGACGGACCGTCGCGGTCAAGGAACTGCGCTTCCCCTCCAGCATCGACGACGACGAGAAGCGCCGCCTCATCACGCGCACCCTGCGCGAGGCCAAGGCGATCGCCCGGATCCGCAACACCGCCGCCGTGACCGTCTACGACGTCGTGGACGAGGACGACCGGCCGTGGATCGTCATGGAACTCGTCGAGGGCAAGTCGCTCGCCGAAGCGGTGCGCGAGGACGGCACGCTGACGCCCCGCCGGGCCGCCGAGGTGGGCCTCGCCATCCTGGACGTACTGCGCTCCGCGCACCGCGAGGGCATCCTGCACCGCGACGTCAAACCGTCCAACGTGCTGATCGCCGAGGACGGCCGGGTCGTGCTCACCGACTTCGGCATCGCCCAGGTGGAGGGCGACCCCTCCATCACGTCCACCGGCATGCTCGTCGGCGCGCCCTCCTACATCTCGCCCGAGCGGGCCCGTGGCCACAAGCCCGGCCCGGCCGCCGACCTCTGGTCGCTCGGCGGGCTGCTCTACGCGAGCGTGGAAGGCGTGCCCCCGTACGACAAGGGCTCGGCGATCGCGACGCTGACCGCGGTCATGACCGAGCCGGTCGACCCGCCGAAGAACGCGGGTCCGCTCCTGGAGCAGGTCATCTACGGGCTGCTGGCCAAGGACCCGGCGCAGCGGCTCGACAACGCCGCCGCGCGCAAGCTGCTCACCGAGGTGCTCAACACCCCCGAGCGCCCCGAGCCCGCCCCGGAGCATGCCTCCCCGGAGGCGACCCGGGTGGTTCCGCTGCCCCGTGAGCCGAAGACCGACGCGGCCGCCGAGCGGATGCGCGGCGCCCTCAAGTCCGTACGGAACGCGGCCGCCGAGGCCAAGGCGTCCGCCAAGGAGAAGGCGCAGGGCGCCCGCGAGGCGCGGGACGTCCGGTCCAAGGCGGTGCCCGCGCGGACGAAGTCCGGGGCGCCGACGGGCCCGGTGCCGCCGCCGCGCGCGCCGCTCACCGACGTCGTGCCGCGCCGCACCCTGGTGATCATCGCGGTGGTCGCCGCGCTCGCCATACTCGGCACGGTGCTCGCCATCACGCTCAGCTCGGGCGATGAATCCCCGGGCAAGGCAAAGGGCGACAAGTCGGCCTCCAGCGGTCCGGCGGCCGCCGGCTCCCCGGCGGGCAGCAAGCAGGGCAGCGGCAGCCAGAAGCCGTCCGGCGGGGTCACCCCGTCGGGCCAGGGCGCCTCGGCCGGGCAGGGCGACGGCAAGGGCGACGACAGCACCAGCGACAACACGGGCACCGGTACCGGCACCGGCGACGGCAGCAAGAGCGGCGGCACGGGCAACGCCGCCACCACGCCCTACAAGTCCGACCAGGGCTTCTCCATAGGGCTGCCCGCGGGTTGGTCGTACAGCAAGACCGACGACGCGGGCGCCCGGTTCAACGGGCCCAACGGGCAGCGCCTCCTGATCGGCTGGACCGACAGCCCGCGCAAGGACCCGGTGGCGGACTGGACCAGCCAGGAGTCCGGCATGACCAGGCCCGGCTACAAGCGCGTGAAGATAGCCGCGGTGGACTACCGGGGCTGGCCCGCGGCCGACTGGGAGTTCACCTACAACGACGACGGCGGGGCCAAGTACCACTCGGTGGACCGGGGCTTCGTCGTCAGCCTCAGCCGGGGTTACGGAATCATGTTCTCGGCCAAGGACGCGGACTGGTCTAAGCCGGAGACCCAGCAGACGCTGGCCACCCTCTTCGCCACCTTCCAGCCCGCCTGACCCCCGCACGGGTCATGTGCGGCCCGGCCGGGGTAAACGGGTATCCCCGGGGCACGATGCGGTAGGGCCACGTATCGTGAGAGCTCGCGGACCGTACGCAGCCGCAATGGGCCGGTAATCGACCGGAATTGGCGTGTTGTGCGGGGCCGGGGGCCATGGTCCGGGGGTACAGCGCGCTGTGGGGAGGCGTCGTGGACGAGTATGCGGGTCGGGTGCTCGCCGACCGCTTTCGGCTGCCGCTGCCCCCCGACGACGGCTACGACCTCGTCGAGACGCGCGCCTTCGACACCTACAGCGGACAGGAAGTCCTGGTCCGCCAGGTCCCGTTGCCCGAGATCGTCGACGCGGAGGTGCTCGACGGCGACGACGCGTACGGGACGCCCGACGCGTACATGCGGGGCGCCCCCGGCAGCGGTTACGGCGCCGCGCCCGGATACGGGCGGACCACCCGCCGGCCCACCGACCCGGACGTGCGCAGGGCCGTCGAGGCGGCCCAGGCGGCCGCGCAGATCCCCGATCACCCCCGCCTCGACCAGGTCTTCGACGTGTTCGCGCAGGACGGCTCGCTGTGGATCGTCAGCGAGCTGATCGCCGCCCGCCCGCTGTCCGCGCTGCTCGCCGAGCGGCCGCTGAACCCGTTCCGCGCGGCGGAGGTCGCCTCCGACGTGCTGACCGCGCTCGCGGTGCTGCACGCGCACGGCTGGACGCATCGCAACATCACCGCCCGCACGGTGTTGATATGCGACGACGGCCGGGTCGTGCTGACCGGCCTCGCGGCGGGCGCCGCCGAGGAGGCCCTGTGCGGGTACGCGCCGGTGCCGTTCCCGCAGGACGGCAACGGCTTCGGCGAAGCCCCGGCCGCAGGCGGCCTCAACGAGCTTGCCCCGCAGGCCACTTCACCCGGGCCGCCCGCCCCGCAGGCGCCCCCCTCCTCACCCGGCGGAGCCGTGCCCCCCGGTGCCGCGGCCAGGGCCGGGGTCGTCGCCGCGTACCGCGCGGGCGCCAGAGCCGCGGCCCGCACCGGCCAGGACACCTCCCCGCACGCCCAGCGCTCCGGCCAGGACACCTCCCCGCACGCCCAGCACCCCGGTGAGGACACCTCCCTCCCCGCTCAGCGCGCCGAGCCGGGCGCGGTCCAGGCCGACCAGGGCATGTACGACCCGGTGCGAGGCGTGCGAGTGCCCAGCGGGGGCACCGCGAGCCCGTACGCCGACGAGGAGGGGCGCGACTCCGGCCGCGCCCGTCGCCAGTACGACCCGGTGACCGGCCGCTGGGTTCCGCGTCCCGCCCCCCGACAGGCCGAGGGGCGGCCGGAGGCCCCGCGTCCGACCGACGCCGGGCAGGGACAGCTCCGCGAACCCGAGTCGAACCGCGCCAACTCACAGCATCCGGAGGCGAGTTCGGCTGGCGCCCCGCGAACTCCCGCGCTGCCGCCCGGCTTTCGCGCCGATGCCTTTCGGGCGGACTCCCAGCGGCAGCCGCACCCCAGCGCGCCGCTGCCCGCCCCGGCCCGGGAGCGCGCGCCCGTACCGGAGCACCGCCAGGCCCCGGCCGATCCCGGCGGCCCCTACCGGGGCCCCGCCAACCGGCTCGCCGCCGAGCGGGCCCGGCACACCCGGATCGCCGTGATCGGCGCGGTCACCGAGCGCTGGGCGCCCGAACAGGCCGGGCCCATACACGAGAACTGGCGGCTCGCCCCGCCGATCGGGCCGGCCACCGACCTCTGGGCGCTCGGCGCCCTGCTGTTCCGCGCGGTCCAGGGCCATGCCCCCTACCCCGAGGACAGCGCGGCCGAGCTCGTCCAGATGGTCTGCGGGGAGCCGCCCGCGTTCGCCGAGGAGTGCGGGCCGCTGCGGCCGGTGGTGGAGTCGCTGCTCCGTCAGGACCCCACGGAGCGGCCTGAGTTCGAGGAGCTGCGCGGCTGGCTGCGCTCCCTGGTGCGCTCCGCGCCCGAGCCGGACGCGGGCACCCGCATCACGCCGCTGATAGTGCCGGACGCCAAGAAGCTGCCCATCGTGCGCCGCCGGGGTGAACTCGTGCGGCGCAGGCGGCGGTCCGCCCCCGTGGCCGCCGCCCCGCCCGTCGAGCACGGGCGCCACCGGCACCGCCAGGCCGCCCCGGAGCGCGGCCGGCCGAGGTCGCTGGGACGGCTCTTGCTCGTCCTGATCCTCTTGCTGCTCGCCGGTGCGATCGCGTACGCGGTGCTCCTCATGCCCCGGTCGGACTCCGCGCGGAACGCGGGCAGCGCCACCCCGCCCCGCCCGAGCGGCCAGCAGAGTCCCGGCTCGCCGTCCGGCGGCGGCTCCCAAGTGCCCACGCCCGGCGGCACCCCGCCCTCCCAGCAGACGCAGACCACCGGGCCCGGCGGCCCGAGCCCCACCCCGGCCGCCGGGTACGCCGTGCGCAAGGACGCCGAGGGCTTCCAGGTCGGCGTAGACAAGAGCTGGCAGCGGCAGCCGATGAACGATGCCGGGCAAGTCCGTTATGTCGGAGGTGACTTCACGCTGATCGTCGTTCCGGGTAGAGATTCGGTGAAGGACAACGGCTCGGACCCGCTGGCCTATCAGGCCGACAAGGAGCGCGAACTTCAGCCGTTCCGGGACTCCAGCTGGTCCACCTCCAGCGGTCTGCGGCGCGTCGACGTGGGACAGCAGTCCATGGCCGAAGGGCAGTTCACCTGGCGTGACAGCAGTGGACGTCAGGTCTACGTCCGCAATCTCGCCATGATCGTCAATGGCCGGTACCACGTGGTCCAGGTCATCGGCCCCGAGTCGCAGCGTGACAAGGTGACGGAGATCTTCGGGCAGGCCACCGGCACCTACAAGGCCGCTCGCTGACGGTCGGTCACTCTCCGCAGTCTCCTAAATCGCCGTACCTGTAGGGGATTCGGCAGTTATGTGCGGTCCGGCGTGGAGGCGAATGGCCTGATCGGCGCGGGACCAAGGGCCCGTATGGTCACGGTTGGGTGCCCCGAGGTTCCCTGGCCGGATTCCGCTCCGTAATCTGGCTGCGAAGGAAAGTCTGGTCGGGCGGCGGGGGACGTGGAAAACACTCACAGCACGAACGGCTCCGGCGCAGGGCTGCTGCTGGCCGGGCGCTATCGGCTCGGCGATGCGATAGGCCGCGGCGGCATGGGCAAGGTCTGGCGTGCCCACGACGAGGTCCTGCACCGCACCGTCGCCGTCAAGGAGCTCACCGCCGCTCTGTACGTGGCCGAGGCCGACCGGGCGATCCTGCACGCGCGCACCCAGAAGGAAGCCCGCGCCGCCGCCCGTATCACCCACCCCGGCGTGGTCACCGTGCACGACGTGCTGGACCACGACAACCGGCCCTGGATCGTCATGCAGTACGTCGACGGGCCCTCGCTCGCCGACGCCGTCAAGGCCGCCGACGGACACCGCATCGAGGCCCGCGAGGCCGCCCGCATCGGCCTCCACGTCCTCGGCGCGCTGCGCGCCGCGCACGCCGCCGGCGTCCTGCACCGCGATGTGAAGCCGGGCAACGTGCTGATCGCGAGCGACGGGCAGGTGCTGCTCACGGACTTCGGGATCGCCGCCATCGAGGGCGACGTCACCATCACCAAGACCGGCGAACTCGTCGGCTCCATCGACTATCTGGCGCCCGAGCGGGTCCAGGGCGCCCACCCGGGGCCCGCATCCGACCTGTGGTCGCTGGGCGCGACCCTGTACGCCGCGGTGCAGGGCGAGTCGCCGTTCCGCCGGGACTCGCCGATCTCCACCATGCAGGCCGTGGTCGCCGAGGAGCCCCCGGTGCCCGACCGGGCCGGCGCGCTGGCTCCCGTCATCGTCGCGCTGCTCCGCAAGAAGCCGGAGGAGCGCCCCTCGGCCGAGGAGGCCGAGCGGATGTTCCTTGAGGCGATGGAGGGCCGCGCCTCCAAGGCCGCCCAGGCTTATGTACCGACCCGTCAGCTGTCCGAGCGGGAGCTGCGCTCGGCCGCCGCCTCGGGGACCGGGCCCACCGAGGTGCAGTCGTCGGCGCGCCCGCTCCCGGCTCCGGCGCGGCCCGCGCCGGAGACCGCCGCCCGCCCGCAGCCGCGCAGGCGCCGGTGGCGGACCGTGGCGCTCGTGGTGGCGCTTGCCGCGGTGGTCGGGGTGGGCGCCGGGTTCGCGGTGATGAAGTACCAGGAGAACAGTGGCGGTTCGGGCTCCACGGGTGGCGACGCCCCGGCCTCCCACGCGCCGACGACCCCCGATGCCGGGCACCCCTCGGGCGCCGGCGACCAGTCGGTGCCCGCCGGCTGGCAGCGCGTCAGGGACCAGGCTGGCTTCAGCCTCCTCGTGCCCAAGGGCTGGAAGCGCCAGTTGGACGGCGCCGAGATCGACTACACCCCGGACAACGGGAAGCACCGCATCCGGATCAGCGTCGACAAGGTGCCCGACTTCGAGAACCCGTACATGCACATGCTCAACATGGAGAAGTCGCTCAAGGAGCGGCTGCCCCAGTACAAGCGGGTGACCCTGCACGGCAACAACTTCCGGGACCAGGTCAAGTCGTCCCTCTGGGAGTTCACCTACGTGGAGAAGCAGGACTTCCCGGGCAAGCGGCACGCCATCGACCAGATGTATTACGGGGACGGCGGCCGGCCCGAGTACGCCATCTACATGTCGGGCCCCGAGGAGGACTGGGCGACCACCCGCCAGCAGTTCGACACGGTGCTCCAGGGCTGGCAGCCCCCCTCTTCCGGCGCGAGCTGATCCTGCCGCCCCCCGCCTGTGGCGAACACCGCCGGAGCCTGCCCGGGTGCGGCATGATGGGCCCTGCACGGGTGCGGGGGAGATCGAGGGGGGCACGGTGCCCACAGCAGAGCAGGATCCGAAGGAACCCCAGGACCGCGTCAACTCCCGTCTGGTGGCCGGACGTTACCGGCTCGGCGGGCGGCTCGGGCGGGGCGGGATGGGCACGGTGTGGCGTGCGCACGATGAACTCCTCGGCCGTCACGTCGCCGTCAAGGAACTGCACCCCGAAGGCGGGGCGCCCGCGACCGCCGCGCTGCGCGAGGCCCGCGCCGTCGCCCAGATCAAGCACCCGCATGTGATCGTCGTCCACGACGTCGTGGAGGAGCCCGCCCCCGAAGGGCCCTCGGGCGCCAGGCGTTCGTACATCGTGATGGAACTCGTCGACGGCGGCTCGCTCGCCGACCGGCTCGCCTCGGCCGGGCCCGTCGGGGTGCGGGAGGCCGCGCGCATCGGGGTCGCCCTGCTCGGCGCCCTCGCGACCGCGCACGCCCGGGGCGTACTGCACCGCGACCTCAAGCCCGCCAACGTCCTCATCGAGGAGGACAGCGGGCGCGTCGTGCTCACGGACTTCGGCATCGCGCAGGTGCCGGGCACCTCGACGATCAGCGAGGAGGGCGCGTTCGTCGGCTCGCCCGAATACACCGCCCCCGAGCGGATGCAGGGCGCGGGCGCCGGGCCCGAGTCGGACCTGTGGTCCCTTGGCGCGCTCCTGTGCGCGGCCCTGAGCGGTGAATCTCCCTTCCACCGCGACTCGTTGGGCGGTGTCCTGCACGCCGTCGTCCTCGACGAGATCCGTCCGCCCCAGGCCGCGGGACCGCTGCTCCCCGTCGTCCACGGCCTGTTGGAGCGCGACCCCGCGCACCGGCTCGGCGCGGTGGAGGCGGAGTCGCTGCTGCGGACGTTCGCCGCGACGGGCAGCACCCCGAGACCGCGCTATGTGCCGACCGAGCGGGTCGAGCCGTCGGTGCCATCGGCGCCGCCGGCCGACGCCGTTCCCGCGACGCCGGTCACCTCGCCGAGCCCCGCCGCCCGCCCCTGGCGGGCCCGGGGCGTGCTGGTGGGGGCCGCCCTGGTGATCGTCCTTGCCGGGGCGGGCGCGGCCGTCGCGGTGTTCGCGCTCGGCCACGGGGGAGGGGGCCACCGCCATGCGGCCGAGCGCTCGGCCGAGCGGTCGGCCCAGAGCCCCGCCCCGCCCGTCGCGTCCTGGCGGCCACCCCCGCCGCCCGCCCCGCCCCCGCGCCCGGCCCCGCCGCCGGTGCCCGCCGGGTTCCACTTCGTGCGCGACCCGGACGGCTTCGGGATCGTCCTGCCCGACGGCTACACCCGCAGCACCGACGCGCAGCGCGTCTTCTACATGTCGCCGGGCGGCACGCTCCGGGTCGGCATCCGGATGCAGAACGCGGTGTCCGGCGGCCCCCTCGGCGTCATGCGCCAGGCGGCCGCCAACGGGGCCACCACCAACCCCGGTTACCGCGACGCCAAGGTCACCGCGACCACCCACCACGGCCGCGACGCGGCGCTGTGGGAGTTCACCTGGAACGGCTTCACCAAGGCGGAGGGACCCCGTCACACCTACGACGTGAGCTGGGACGACTTCGGCCGGATGTACGACGTGTGGGTCTCGGCCCCGGTCAGCCGCCTCGACGAGGCGAAGCGGACCTTCGACACCGCCCTCGACTCCTTCGTGCCCGGGCCCTGACCTCGCGGGAGGGGGCCGGGGCCGGGCGGCGCCGCCCGGCGGGCGCGTCGCTCGGCCGGGCGGCGGCCGAAGATCCACGATCTGTCTGTCCTCGCGCCTCCGGCAACCGTAAGTCGCTGATCAGCGGTTATGCAGCCAGTGATCGCTGGCGTGGTTTTCGGGGTCTCGAAAAGCCGTTACCGACGGGTACCGAAAGTGCTCCGCCGGGCATACGCTCGGCCCATGACGGACTCGCAGGCCTCGCCCACGACCACCCGCACGCCCGCCGGGACCAACCCGGTCGCCCCGGCACCAGCCGGCGCGAGGACCGCCACCGATGTGGTCACGGGGCAACTGGTCGCCCAGCTCACCCGGGGCGTCGCCGGGTCCGGGCGGACCGCCAACCACACCCCGTTCACCGGCGAGAAGCTGGCCGACCTGCCCGAGTCCACGCCCGAGGACGTCGCCGAGGCCTTCGCGCGCGCCCGCGCGGCGCAGCGCGCCTGGGCCGCGACGCCGGTCCGGGTCCGGGCCGCCGTGCTGCTCCGCTTCCACGACCTGGTGCTGGCCCGCCAGGCCGAGGTGCTCGACCTGATCCAGCTGGAGACCGGCAAGGCGCGGCTGCACGCGCACGAAGAGGTGCAGGCCGTCGCCGTCGCCGCCCGCCACTACGGGCGCAAGGCCCCGGCCTATCTGAAGCCCAGGCGGCACACGGGCGTCGTGCCCACCCTGACCAAGGTCACCGAACTGCGCCAGCCGCGCGGGGTGGTCGGGCAGATCGCGCCCTGGAACTACCCGCTCGAACTGTCGGTGGGCGACGCGCTGCCCGCGTTCGTCTCCGGCAACGCCGTCGTGATGAAGCCCGACACCGAGACCGCGCTCACCGCCCTGTGGGCGCGCGATCTGCTCATCGAGGCGGGCCTCCCGGCCGAGGTCTTCCAGGTCGTGCTCGGCGAGGGGCCGGTCGTCGGCCCCGAGGTCGTCCGGCACGCCGACTACGTCTCCTTCACCGGCTCGACCCGCACCGGCCGCGAGGTCGCCCAGGGCGCGGCGGCCCGACTGGTCGGCGTATCCCTGGAGTTGGGCGGCAAGAACGCCATGCTCGTGCTGCACGACGCCGATGTGGAGAAGGCGGCCGCGGGCGCGGTCCGCGCCTGCTTCTCCTCGGCCGGCCAGCTCTGCATCTCGATCGAGCGACTGTACGTTCACGAATCGATCGCCGACGCCTTCCTCGATCGATTCGCCGCACGTACGAAGGCGATGCGGCTCGGTCGCTCACTCGCGTACGGAGCGGACATGGGTTCCCTGGTGGGCGAGCGCCAGCTGGAGACCGTCACCCGGCACGTCGAGGAGGCCGTCGCCAAGGGCGCCAAGCTCGTCGCGGGCGGCGTCGCCCGCCCCGACATCGGCCCGCTCTTCTACGAGCCCACCATCCTGGACGGCGTCGAGGCGCCGATGGCGGTGTGCACCGAGGAGACCTTCGGCCCGGTCGTCTCGGTCTACCGCTTCAAGGACGAGGACGAGGTGATCGAGCGGGCCAACGCCACCCCGTACGGCCTCAACTCCTCGGTGTGGACGAAGGATTCGCGGCGCGGCCACGAGGTGGCGGCCCGGCTCGGCACCGGCACGGTCAACATCAACGAGGGCTACGCCCCCGCCTACGGCAGCGTGCAGTCGCCGATGGGCGGCATGAAGGACTCGGGGCTCGGCCGCCGGCACGGCTCCGAGGGCATCCTCAAGTACACCGAGGCCCAGACCGTCGCCCAGCAGCGCCTCATCCCGCTGGCCCCCTCCTTCGGCATGGACGACGAGAAGTACGCCGCCTTCATGACCCGGAGCCTGAAGGCCATGAAGGCCCTGCGCCTGCGCTGACCCGCGAGACCCGAGCCGACCCCCACGGAAAGACCAGCCCCGCCCCTCCGCCCGACCCTCCCCCGAGCTCCCCATGGGCCGGGGGACCTCCACGCGTACGAGGAGAGCCATGTCCCAGGTACCCCCAGCCCGAAATCCGGAAGAGGACGGCGCATACGACTACGACTACGACGTCGTCGTGGTCGGCTCGGGCTTCGGCGGTTCGGTGACGGCGCTGCGGCTCACCGAGAAGGGCTACCGGGTCGCCGTCCTGGAGGCGGGCCGCCGCTTCGGCCCGGCCACGCTGCCCAAGAACTCCTGGGACATCAAGAACTACCTGTGGGCGCCGAAGCTCGGCCTGTACGGCATCCAGCGCATCCATCTGCTCGGCAACGTGATGGTGCTCGGCGGCGCGGGCGTCGGCGGCGGCTCCCTCAACTACGCCAACACCCTGTACGTGCCGCCGAAGCCGTTCTTCGACGACCCGCAGTGGAAGGACATCACCGACTGGCAGGACGAGCTGGCGCCCTACTACGACCAGGCGCGGCGCATGCTCGGGGTGCGGCTCAACCCGACGATGACGCCCTCCGACGTCCACCTCAAGGCCGCGGCCCAGCGCATGGGCGTCGGCGACACCTTCCACATGGCGCCGGTCGGCGTCTTCTTCGGTGATGGCCAGGACGGTGACGGTACGTCAAAGGCCAGGCCCGGCACGGCGGTTGACGACCCGTACTTCGGTGGCGCGGGGCCCTCGCGCAAGGCGTGCACCGAGTGCGGCGAGTGCATGACGGGGTGCCGGCACGGGGCGAAGAACACCCTCAACGAGAACTACCTCTACCTCGCCGAGAAGGCGGGCGCGGTGGTCCACCCCATGACGACGGTCGTCTCGGTGACCGAGGACTCGCGCGGCGGCCACGCCGTGTCGACGCTGCCCACCGACCGCAAGGACGCGCCGGGCCGGCTGTTCACCGCCCGCCGCGTCGTCGTCGCGGCCGGCACCTATGGCACCCAGACCCTGCTGCACCGCATGAAGGCGAGCGGTCAACTCCCCTACATCTCCAAGCGGTTGGGCGAGCTGACCCGGACGAACTCCGAAGCCCTCGTCGGCGCGCAGACCACGAGCCGCCGCTACCGCAGCCGGCACGGCGCGGCCAGGGTCGACTTCACCCGGGGCGTCGCCATCACCTCCTCGATCCACCCGGACGAGAACACCCACATCGAGCCGGTCCGCTACGGCAAGGGCTCGAACGCGATGGGCAGCATGTCGATCCTGCAGGTGCCCTACGGCGTCAACCGGGTCCGCAACTGGCTCGGCAACGCGGCCAAGCACCCGCTGCTCCTCGCTCGTTCGATCAGCAACCGGCGCTGGTCCGAGCGAACGATCATCGGCCTGGTCATGCAGTCACTCGACAACTCGCTCACCACCCATCTCAAGCCGGACGGGGTCGGCAAGGGCCTGCTGACCGCCGAGCAGGGCCACGGGGCGCCCAACCCCAAGCAGATCCGGGCGGCCACCGACGGCGCCACGGCGATCGCCGCGGAGATCAACGGTTTCGCCGGCTCGAACGTCGGCGAGCTCATGGGCACCCCGCTCACCGCGCACTTCTTGGGCGGCTGCCCGATCGGCGACTCGGCCGAGACGGGTGTGATCGACCCGTACCACCGGCTGTACGGGCATCCCGGGATCTCGGTCGTGGACGGCGCGGCCGTCTCGGCGAACCTCGGCGTGAACCCGTCACTGACGATCACCGCACAGGCCGAGCGCGCCATGTCGCTGTGGCCCAACAAGGGCGAGGCGGACCTCCGCCCGGCGCAGGGCGCGGCCTATGTCCGGCTCGCCCCGGTCGAGCCGAAGTCCCCGGCGGTCCCGGCGGAGGCCTTCGGCGCCCTGAAGCTCCCCTTCCTCGGCATGCCGACGGTCCCGCCGAAGCCGGAGGAGTGAGCCGTACGGGGAGGTCCCGGGCGGAGCCGGGGACACCGGTGATCGCGTACGCAACGATCACGTAAGCAATCGAAAGCCGGCCGGACACGGCAAGAGGCGCTGCACCCCCCTCCGAGTGCAGCGCCTCTCACGTGTGCGGAGACCTGGTGGAGCCCCGTCGGCGGAAACGGAACGCGGGCGGGGCTGTTGGTTCCACATGCATGACCTGTGACTCCTGTGAATGGTTGTCCCGCCTTCACGAAATCCTTATGTGATCCACGCCACTTCCCCTTCATGGCAACCATCGGCCCGCTCCGCGGGTCGAACCGCTGCCGCGGCATGTGCCGCCCAGGACATGTCAAGAGGGGTCATTCGAAGTGAGCGAGAAGCCGCCGGTCTCCAAGGAGTCGTCGGGCGACGAGCCCGTGCCGGACGAGGTCTGGGAGCGGTTCATCCGCGACACCGAGCTGGACATCCGGGCGACCGCGCCCAAGGAGCCCTCGGCGCGGGCCCGGATGGTGACCGACCGGCTGCGCGGACAGCGGGAGGCCACCGAGCCGCGCGGCCGCAAGGCCAAGCGTCGCTCCGCCGAGCCGGAGGGGTGGCGGACCGGGCCCGCCTGGCAGGAGATGAACGGACGGGCCGCACGCAAGCGCCGCATGTGGGGCGTGCTCGGCGTCTTCCTCGCGACGGGCGTGCTGCTGGTCGCCCTCAACCCGTCCCGGGCGCTGTCCGTGGTGACCGGAGGCGACGGCTCCGACGGCGCCGACGCGACCCCGCTGGCGGCGGAGACCGCCGCCCCGACGGGTGCCCCGCCCTCCTTCGACCCGGACCGGCCCACCCTCAAGGAGCCCTTCCGCGGCTCGCCCGCGGTGCAGTACGCGGACGGCGCCGCCGGCATCGAGCTGCCGGACGCCACCGCGCTCGCCGGCATCTCCAAGGAGCGGGTGGCGGCGGCCCTGGCCGGCACGCGCACCCTCCTGATCGAGTCGAACCTGTCCCCGGCGACCCTGCGCGGCGAGCGTCCGGAGGCCGCGCTCGCCCTCATCGACCCGCTGGAGAAGGAAGTCCTCGACCCCCTCACCACCGGCCTGGCCAAGCCGGACAAGGACCACGATCCGCTGACCCTCTTCTCGCGCTTCGACCCGAAGAAGGTCAAGCTCGTCGGTGACGTGGTCAAGACCCGCGGCCGCATGACGTTCGACAAGGGGTCGGACGGCGGGGTCGTTGTGCACGCCGACTACACCTTCGTCTACCCGGTGGTGAAGGCGGCGCCCGGCTCGACCGAGGTGGCCCGCACGATCGTCCGCCGCATCCTCGACATCGAGGTCACGGACCCGTCCGTAGCGCAGTCCACTCCGGGGAAGCTCTGGATCTCCCGGCACGACGTGGACAGCGGCAATTCGCGGTGCGACCTCGACAACGGCTACCTGAACCCCGAGTTCGCCGACGAAACCCCCTCCGGCCCGTCCCCGAGCGGCCCCGCCGTCGACCCGTACGACCGCAGCCGGTCCCTGGACACGGATCGCTCGGGAGCCTGCGGCACGGTGACGCGTACCTGAGTGCCGGCTCACGCGCGCCCCGCAACTCCCTGATGAACCACGGGAGTTGGGGACGATGCGTACCGCGTCGATCGCCGAGGCAAGCGAAGGGCCCCGCGGTTCGGCCCGTACGGGGTGCGTACGGGCGGCCTGCGGGGCCCTGGGCCGTCAGCACCGACGTCAGGGCAGCGTCGGTGCCGCGGGGGCGGCGCCGGGGGGTGCGCCGCTGGACTGGTGTGCCGGGGTGGCCGACCCGGCGCGTGCGGGGCGCGCGAGTGGTGTCGACCAATGGCAACGGGTGTACGGGGTAAGGGACTTGTCTCTGCATCGTGCTGGATGGGCCGCGCCCGGCGCAACCGTTTCGACCGGATGCGGCCGGCCCCGGGCGTCCCCGGAACCGACCGCCTTTGGGGTGACCGGGCTGCTGTCCCCTGCCGTCCGGTCACACACACCGGGGCGAGGTCCCACGACGCACTTGCGATGCGTCACACGCCCCAGCGGAGCCACGCGTGGTTTCTTCGGGCCCGCCCCTGGCTGGCACGGACACCCCACCAACGAAGCCGGGCCGGACCCGGTCACGGCGCCGTACGGGTGAGGAGCGCCCGAACTCAGATACGGCCCCGGCACAGCTCCAGCATCGTCATCGCGAGGGCCGTACCGGGCCGGCCGAGCGCGTCGCTGAAGTGGGCCAGGACCTCCATCTCGCGGTTCAGACTGACCCGGCGGCCGCCGGAGGCGATCCGGGACTCCTGGATGACCGCCGAGACGGCCATGCGCTCCTGGACGAGGCCGATGATGCGGTCGTCGAGCGCGTCGATGCGCTCGCGCGCGCCGGTGATCATCGCGGCGGCCTCGTCGGTGCGGGCGCCGGTCTTCTCGGTGACGGAGATGCTCATGGGGGCTCCTCGGTAGGGATGCGCGCCCCGGATCGGCAAGGACCGGAAACCACTGAGCGCCCCGGGCCTTGTCGGCCCGGGGCGCTCAGTGGAAGTCGCTTGTCAGTTGCTCAAGCAGCACGACCATGGCGCCCGGCGGGCCGGGTGCCATAGGTAAAGACGAAGGTCTGGTGCTTGCGCATGGGCACAGTATGGACCGACGCCCCGGAAGCGGGCCAATCCGGGTTCGGATGGTGAGACGAACCCGGACCCGTGCGCCCCGGTAGAATCGACAAAACCGACCCCCTCCCACCGCCGGAAGGCCGCCACCCGTGCCAGCAGCACCCTCCGCAGCCGCGCCCGACAGCAACCCGGACGTCGTCCTGGTTGTCGACTTCGGCGCGCAGTACGCCCAGCTCATCGCCCGCCGCGTCCGCGAGGCCCGGGTCTACAGCGAGATCGTCCCGAGCAGCATGCCGGTGGCCGAGATGCTGGCCAAGAACCCCAAGGCGATCATCCTCTCCGGCGGCCCGTCCTCCGTGTACGCCGAGGGTGCCCCGCGCCTGGACCGCGCGATCTTCGAGGCCGGGGTGCCCGTCTTCGGCATGTGCTACGGCTTCCAGCTGATGGCGACCACGCTCGGCGGCACGGTCGACGACAACGGCGCCCGCGAGTACGGCCGCACCCCGCTGACCGTCTCCAAGCAGGGCTCCACCCTCTTCGAGGGCACCCCGGCGGAGCAGTCGGTGTGGATGTCGCACGGCGACGCCTGCTCGGCGGCGCCCGAGGGCTTCACGGTCACGGCCTCCACGGACGTCGTCCCCGTCGCCGCCTTCGAGAACGACGAGAAGAAGCTCTACGGCGTCCAGTACCACCCCGAGGTGCTGCACTCCACGCACGGCCAGCAGATCCTGGAGCACTTCCTCTACCGCGGCGCGGGCATCGAGCCGACGTGGACGACGCACAACGTCGTCGAGGAGCAGGTCGCCCTGATCCGCGAGCAGGTCGGCACCAAGCGCGCGATCTGCGGTCTGTCCGGCGGCGTCGACTCCGCGGTCGCCGCGGCCCTCGTGCAGAAGGCCATCGGCTCCCAGCTGACCTGCGTGTACGTCGACCACGGTCTGATGCGCAAGGGCGAGACCGAGCAGGTCGAGAAGGACTTCGTGGCCGCCACCGGCGTCCAGCTGAAGGTCGTCGACGCGCAGGAGCGATTCCTCACCGCGCTCGCCGGGGTCTCCGACCCGGAGACCAAGCGGAAGATCATCGGCCGCGAGTTCATCCGCGTCTTCGAGCAGGCCCAGCTGGAGATCCTCCAGGAGGACGGCCCCGAGGTCGCCTTCCTCGTGCAGGGCACCCTCTACCCGGACGTCGTCGAGTCCGGCGGCGGCACCGGCACCGCGAACATCAAGTCCCACCACAACGTGGGCGGCCTGCCCGACGACATCGAGTTCGAACTCGTCGAGCCGCTGCGCAAGCTGTTCAAGGACGAGGTCCGCATGGTCGGCCAGGAGCTCGGCCTGCCCGACGAGATCGTCCAGCGCCAGCCGTTCCCCGGCCCCGGCCTCGGCATCCGCATCGTCGGCGAGGTCACCAAGGAGCGTCTGGACCTGCTGCGCGAGGCCGACGCGATCGCCCGCGAGGAGCTGACCGCGGCCGGCCTCGACCGCGAGATCTGGCAGTGCCCGGTCGTGCTGCTCGCCGACGTCCGCTCGGTGGGCGTCCAGGGCGACGGCCGCACCTACGGCCACCCGATCGTGCTGCGCCCGGTCTCCTCCGAGGACGCCATGACGGCGGACTGGACGCGGATGCCCTACGACGTGCTCGCGAAGATCTCCACCCGCATCACCAACGAGGTCGCCGACGTCAACCGCGTCGTCCTCGACGTGACGAGCAAGCCGCCGGGCACCATCGAGTGGGAGTAGTCCCCACTGGCTCAGCGACAGCGACGGCGCCGTCCCCGTACCCGGGGGCGGCGCCGTCGCCGTTGTCACCGGGGGCCGCATGACTCTGTTCACCTGCGGTAACGCGAGGTAGCTTCCGGCCATGACTGAGATGCCCGAGCCGATACCGGTGGACCAGCTGCGGTTCGATCTGCCGCCCGTGCACGACGACCCCGCCGAGGAGCGGCAGCACCGCAAGGAGCGGCTCGCGGGGGCGCTGAGACTCTTCGCCCGGTTCGGTTACGAGGAAGGCGTCTCGGGCCATGTCACCGCGCGCGACCCGGAGTTGGCCGACTGCTACTGGGTGAACCCGTTCGGCGTGCCGTTCGCGCACGTCACCGCGGGCGATCTGGTCCTGGTCAACGGGGAGGGGCAGGTCGTCCGGGGCGGCCACCACGTCAACCAGGCCGCGTTCACCGTGCACGCCCAGGTGCACCGGGCCCGCCCGGACGCCGTCGCCGTCGTCCACACCCACTCCACGTACGGCAGGGCGCTCGCGGCGCTCGGCGATTTCGTCGAGCCGTACACGCAGGAGGCCTGCGCTTTCTTCGAAGACCACGCGGTGTACGACGCGTACACCGGGGTCGTCGTGGATGCCGAGGAGGGCCGGCGGATCGCGGCGGCGCTCGCCTCGTACAAGGCCGTCGTGCTGCGCAACCACGGGCTGCTCACCGTCGGGGACTCGGTGGACGCGGCGGCCTGGTGGTTCATCTCGATGGAGCGTTGCGCGAAGGTGCAGCTCGCCGCGCGGGCCGCCGGCAAGCCCGTGCTCATCGACCGGCGGGACGCGGTGTCCACCCGCGACCAGCTCGGCAGCGATCTCGTGGCCTGGATCAACTACCAGCCGCTGTGGCGGCGGATCAGCCACGCGGAGCCCGAACTTCTGTCGTAGTAGGTCAATTTGATGGTGCGTCAATCACCCTCCGGGCGGGCCGACGCCGACCGGCGGGCGGTTTTGGTGCGCGACAATTCCCTGACGGTTCAAGGGTTTTGGCGTACGGACGGAGTTCCCGGTGGCAGTGCAGGAGGCTCGGCAGTGCGGAGGTGACTGCGCGCACGGCGCGCGGGACGGGCACCGGCGCGCGGTGGCGGCGTTCCTCGCCAAGCGGGACGGATTCGCCGCGGGCGAGGGGCTGCCCGCCGCGCTCGCCCACTCCGCGGGGGCGTCGCGCCAGTGGGTCTCCGACGAGCTGACCCAGTCCGCGCGGGCGCTCGCCGAACGCGGCCGGGAAGCGGGCCGGGGGTGGCCCGAGCGGGTGTGGCGCGCCACCCTCGTCACGGTCTGGGGCGGTGTGGCGGCGCTCTCCCTCGCCGAGGCGGCGACCGCGATCGGAGCCGGATGGACGCCCGCCCGCACCGCCGGGCTCCTGTCCGCCCTCGCCGTGGCGGCCCTGGCGACGGCGGCGGCGTATCTGCACCGCGCGCACGGCGGACTCCTCGCGCCCGTGCTCGGCGAGGACAACCGCCTCTCGACCTCGCGGGCGGTCGCCGCGGCCTGGGGCCTGTTCGCGGTCTTCGCGGCCCTCGTCCTCGCCCTGCGGCTGGCCGCCGCGTCCGACCCCGCCGAGCGCGAGCGAATCCTGCACGGCCTCGAACTGGCGCACTGCGGCGGCCTGTTGGCCGTCGTGTTCCTCTCCTCGCTGATCGCGGTGGTGGTCCGACGGGTGGTGACGGTACGCGTCCACGGCCAGCGCCTGCAGAAGCTGCGGGCCGACCGGCCGCGCGGCGCCGACCTGTTGACCGACGACGCGGGTCGCGGGAGCTTCGCGGACGCGCAGTACGTGACGGCGACCCTGGTCGCGGTCCTCTTCGCGGCGGTACGCCTGGCCCGTCATCCCGAGCAACTCCCCGATCTGCCTTGGGGGTTGGCGGCCCTCGTCCTGGTCTCCGCCGCGACCTACCTCGCCGCGAAGTACGCGGAGGGCGCCCGCCCCGTACTGCTCTCCGTGGTGCGGGCACGGGAGGCGGGGGACCTGGACGCGCCCATCCGTACCGGGGACGACATCGAGATCCGGGGCGCGGGGTTCGTGCCGCCGGGCGCGGGCACCCCGGACCGGCTCGCCCGCATGGTGGTGCGCATCGGCGCCGTCCACGTCCACGTTCCGCTCATCCCGGTGCCGGGCGGCTTCGCGAACCCGACCGACGGGGTGCTCACGGTGCCGGTTCCGGTGGACGTCGAGGCGGGCCGGGTGGAGGTCCGGGTGGTGACGGCGGCGGGCGTCGAGACGAACGCGCTCGTCGTTGAGGTCGCGGAGTAGGGCCGAACCCCGGCCGCCCGACCGGAGTGGGATTGAGACACGCGTTCCCCCCGTCCGTATCGTCTGGTGACAGGCCAATCGGACGGAGGCGGGATCAGCCATGGCACATGGGTACGTGACCAGGGCGGGGGTGGACGAGGGTGCGGGCGGCTGGCGTGCCACGGCCCGCACCTACGCACTGCTGCCGCTGCGGATCTTCCTCGGCGTGACCTTCATCTACGCGGGTCTCGACAAGCTCACGGACAGCGCGTTCTTCCACACGAGCGGCGCCGGCTCCATCGGCGAGCTGATGCACGGGGTGCGGGACAGCGCCGCGGTCCCGGCCCTCGTGGACCTCGCACTGAAGAGCCCCTCGGGGTTCGGCTACGCCATCGCCCTGGGCGAACTGGCCGTGGGGATCGGCACCCTGCTCGGCCTGTTCGGGCGGCTCGCCGCGCTGGGCGGCGCCCTCATCTCGCTCTCCCTGTGGCTCACGGTGAGCTGGGCGACCACCCCCTACTACTACGGCAACGACCTGGCCTATTTGATGGCGTGGCTCCCGCTCGTACTGGCCGGGACGCCGTTGCTGTCCGCGGACGCGTTCCTCGCCAGGCGGCGCCGCTTGCGCACCCCGTAGTCGATCCAGCTGACCAGCGAGGCGATGCCGAGGCCGCCGCAGACCAGCGGGATCACCACGGGCGACGGCGTGTCCCAGCGGCCTGCCGCGTCCCCCGCGAACAGGACGGCCGGGGCGGCGAGCGCGAGCCCGGCTACCAGCCGGCCGGGGCGGAACTCATGACGCGGCACGGTCCACCTCCGCTTGGCCGACGCCGACCTTGAGGCGGAGTTCGAGCGTGCCCGCCGGCTTGGCGCCGGCCGGCGGCGCGAGCGTCGTCGTCCGCTTCTCGCCCGGCGTCACCTGGATGTGGTCCGGCTTCTCGCCGGGCAACTGGATGTCACCGACTCCCATGTCGAAGCTCACCTTCACCGTCACGTCCTTCGGCACGACCACCTTGGCGCGGCCCGCGCCGACCTCCGCGCCGGTCGTCAGGGTCCGGCCCGGCGGCACGGCGACCCGGCTCAGATCGAGGGTGGCGACGCCGGTCCCCAGGTCGTACGCCGGGCGCACCTCGCCTATCGCGGTGGGCGCCCAGTTCGTACGCGTCCAGTGCGCGTCGATGGTCTTCGGCAGCGCGGCCGAGGCCGCGAGCAGCCCCGCCGTGAGCACCGCGAGGAACAGCGTGCCGAAGCCGGTGCGGCCCAGGAGCGAGCTGACCACCAAGCCGAGCGCGAACACCCCGAGCGCCGCCGCGAACCCGAACTCCAGGCCGGTGCCCAGCGGCCGGTGGTCCCAGCCGCTGCCGAGCCCGGCGCCGAAGGCGAGCAGCGCGAGGAAGAAGAGGAGCCCGCCGATGGGGCGCGGCCCGCGGTCCGCGCGCGCGGCGGCCTTCGCGGCCTTGCGCGCGGCCTTGCCGGCCGGGGGCGCGTCCGCGTCCGCCGGGCCCCACAGATAGCCGGCCGCGACGGGCCCGGTGGTGCCGTCCTTGACGATCGGGTCCCGCCACCAGGAGGGCGGGGCGGGCGCGGGCGGCGCCTTCGTCTCGGGCGGCGCGTCCGCGACCGCCTGGGCCGCGACCGGGTCGAGCGGGGTGTCGGGGGGCGTGGTCGAGCGGCGCTGCGACCAGACGGCGGCGCCCCCGAGCAGCAACGCGAGCAGGACGGCGAACGTCATCACCGAGCCGTTGCGCAGCATGGTGAGGAAGATCCCGCAGCCCGCGAGCGCCATCAGGACGGCGACCAGGGCCGCGCCCTCGACCCGGCCCGTGAGCAGCCGGCGGGCCTCGTTCTCGTCCTCGCCGTCGAGGGGCACGAGCAGCCAGGCGAACCCGTAGAAGACCAGGCCGAGCCCGCCCGTCACGGCGAGCACGCCGAGCGCGATCCGGAAGATCACCGGGTCGATGTCGCAGTACCGGCCCAGGCCGCCGCAGACGCCGCCGATGACCTTGTTGTGGCCGCTGCGGCGCAACTGCGGGGCCCCGGGGGCCGGATCGGGCGGCGCGAGGGGCGTCTCGGTCGGCGTACTCATGCGTACACCTCGGCTGGCGTGCTCATAGGGACACCTCGGTCGGCGTGCTCATACGTACATGGTGACGGGCCCGTCCGCCCCACGGCACCCGCCCCGACCCTGGCCTCACCCTGATTTCGTCCCGGAGGGGAACGGGCCGGACCCCGAGGGACGGGCTTGCCGGCTCGCGTGGGGGAGGGCGGCTCCCTCGCGGGAGGGGGCCACCCTCAGGGAAGCCTGGGGGCCAACCCTGATGCCCGCCGGTCCGCGCTCGTGTGACGATCGGGGCATGCCAGTCGCCACCCCCCGCCTGTCGCCGCCCGAGGCCGACGAAGCGCCGGTCCGCAAGCTGTACCGCTCCGCCGAGGGGCGGATGCTCGGCGGCGTCGCGCGCGGGCTCGCCGGGCACCTCGGCCTTCCGGTCGTGTGGGTGCGGATCGTCTTCCTGGGGCTGCTGTCGATCAACGGCCTGGGGGCGCTGCTCTACGCGGTGTTCTGGTTCGTGGTGCCGCTGGGCCTCGGCGGTACGACGGCCGGGCCGCGCTCCGCGTTCGAGGTCAGCGCGGACGGCCGGCGCAGGCTGCGCAAGCCCGACAAGGGGCAGATCGTCGCCCTGATCGCGCTGCTCTTCGGCGCCGCGATCTTCGCCTCGAAGGTGGACGTCGGCGGCTGGGCCAACCCGTACATCTTCCCCAGCATCCTCATCGGCGTCGGCGTGATCCTGGTGTGGCGCCAGGCCGACAACACGCGCAGGGCCCGCTGGACCGAGGGCGCCCGCCGCAGCCGCTGGCTCCCGGTGGCCCGGGGTCTCGCCGGAGTCGCCCTGGTCGGCACCGGGCTCACCGGCTTCGTCGTGGTGAACGGCTCGGCCGCACAGCTCGGCAACGTCCTGACGGCGGCGCTCGCGGTGCTGGCCGGCATCGCCCTGCTCGCCGGGCCCTATCTGGTGCGCATGACGCAGGACCTCTCCGAGGAACGCCTGATGCGCATCCGGGCCCAGGAGCGGGCCGAAGTCGCCGCCCACGTGCACGACTCGGTGCTGCACACCCTGACCCTGATCCAGCGCAACGCGGAGAACGTCGGGGAGGTGCGGCGCCTCGCCCGGGCCCAGGAGCGGGAGCTGCGCGCCTGGTTGTACAAGCCGGAGGGCACCGGCAGGGAAGAGGAGCCCGAGACGCTCGCCGAGGCCGTGAAGAAGGCGGCGGCCGAGGTCGAGGACAAGCACGGCGTCCCCCTCGAAGTGGTCGTCGTCGGCGACTGCCCGCTGGACGACGGCCTGTCCGCACAAATGCAGGCCGCACGCGAGGCAATGGTCAACGCGGCCAAGTACGGTGGCGAGGGCGGCGCCGTCCAGGTGTACGCCGAGGTCGAGGGCCGCACGGTCTTCGTCTCCGTACGGGACCGCGGCCCCGGATTCGACCTGGACGCGGTTCCCGGCGACCGGATGGGCGTACGAGAATCAATCATCGGCCGGATGCGGCGCAACGGCGGTACGGCCAGGCTGCGTTCGGTGCCCGGCGGGGGCACGGAGGTCGAGCTGGAGATGGAGAGGGCACAGGGATGACCGAGGAAACGACAGGCCGCCACGTCAGGGTGGTCCTCGTCGACGACCACCGGATGTTCCGCACCGGAGTCCAGGCGGAGATCGGCCAGACCGAGGCGACGGGCGTCGAGGTGGTCGGCGAGGCCGCCGACGTCGACCAGGCGGTGACGGTCATCACCGCGACCCGCCCCGAAGTGGTGCTGCTCGACGTCCATCTGCCGGGCGGCGGCGGCGTCGAGGTGCTGCGGCGCTCGGCGGCCATGATGGCGGACGCCGAGCGGCCGGTCCGCTTCCTGGCGCTGTCCGTCTCGGACGCGGCTGAGGACGTCATCGGCGTGATCCGCGGCGGCGCCCGCGGCTATGTCACCAAGACCATCACCGGCACCGACCTGGTCGACTCGATCTTCCGGGTGCAGGACGGCGACGCGGTGTTCTCGCCGCGCCTCGCGGGCTTCGTCCTGGACGCGTTCGCCTCCACCGACGCGCCGCCGGTCGACGAGGACATGGACCGGCTCACCCAGCGCGAGCGCGAGGTGCTGCGGCTGATCGCCCGGGGCTATGCCTACAAGGAGATCGCCAAGCAGCTGTTCATCTCCGTCAAGACGGTTGAGTCCCATGTCTCGGCGGTGCTGCGCAAGCTCCAGCTCTCCAACCGGCACGAGCTGACCCGCTGGGCGACGGCACGCCGGCTGGTGTGAGCCGCCGCCCCGGCGGGCGCAGGGGTACGACCGGTACTACGCCGAAGGGATGACCGGTGTTTTTACCTGCGTAAAACCATGGCAAAACCGGCAACCCGGGCGCGCTCGTGCCACTCTTGCCGGACGTGATGAGCCTGACCGGAACGCCCTTCTTCGTGACCGCGATCGTGGTGGCCGCGCTCGCCCTGCTGGTGCCGCTGCTCGTCTGGCACAGGGTCGGCGGCCCGGCCGTGGTCCGGGGAGCCGTGCGGCTGCTCATGGTGCTCACCGCCCAGGCCTCCGCGGTCGTCGTGGTGTTCGTCGCCGTCAACAACGCGAACGGCCTCTACGACACATGGGGTGACCTGCTCGGCACCGAGGGCCATGTCGCCGCCGCCCCGAACCTGGGTGCCGACGGCACCGGCGGGCGCAGCATCTCCAAGGAGCCCCGCGTCCGGCAGGCCTTCGCCCCGGTCGAGGACTCCGCGCTGGGCACCGGCGTCCAGGTCACGCATCTGACCGGCCGGGTCTCGGGGGCCGACGGCGAGGTCTACGTATGGCTGCCGCCGCAGTACGACGACCCGGCCTACCGGGCCAAGGACTTCCCCGTGGTGGAGCTGCTCGCCGGCTACCCCGGCTCGGCCAAGGACTGGTTCAGCAACCTCGACGCCACCGAGCAGCTGCGGCCGCTGATGGTGAAGGGCGAGGTCAAGCCGTTCATCCTGGTCGCGCCCCGCACCTCGCTGCTCGCCGGGCAGGACACCGGCTGCGCCAACGTGGCGGGCGTGGTCAACGCGGACTCCTGGCTGAGCGTGGACGTCCGCAAGATGGTCACCGACAACTTCCGCGCCCAGACCGGCGCGGACGGCTGGGCCGTCGCCGGGATATCGGCCGGCGCGCACTGCTCGGCCAAGCTCGCCATCGAGCACCCCGACCGCTATCGCGCGGCCGTCTCGCTGTCCGGCTACAACGACCCGGCCGCCGAGTCCGACTCGATCACCGCGAAGGACCCGGCCCTGCGGCGCGAGACCAACCCGCTGTGGATGCTGGACCACGCCAAGCACCCGCCGCGCACCTCGCTCCTGCTGACCGGCCAGCCGGGCGACGGCTACGAGGACGCGCTCGCGCTGCGCGAGGCCGCGAAGACGCCCACCAAGGTGTGGGTGCAGAAGACGTACGGCGGCCATCTCAACGTGGTGTGGAAACCCCTCCTGCCGGAGGTGTTCCACTGGCTCTCCGGTCAGCTGGGCGGAGTCCAGAAGGCGAAGGAGCCGGACGGCGGCCTGCGGCCCGACGGCGGCGCCCGCGATGCCGCGGTCGTCCAGGCGACGGGCGGGGGTGCCGTGCGGAAGCAGGGCGGCGGCGCTACGGGGTGAGAAGTAAAGGGTGCGGGCCGTCACCCTTTGGTAAAACGCTGGCAAAGCGGGCAACTGGTGCTCCTGGCCGCCCCTCTTCCGTGGCGTGATGAGCCTGACCGGTACCCCCTTCCTCGTGATCGCGATCCTCGCGGCCGCGGCTGCCCTGCTGCTGCCGCTCGTCCTCTGGACCAGGATCGGCGGGCCGGCTTTCGTGCGCGGGGTCTCGCGGCTCCTCATGCTCGGCTTCGCCCAGGTCACCGCGATCCTCGTGGTCTTCCTCCTGGTCAACAACGCCAACGGCCTGTACGACACCTGGGACGACCTGCTCGGCGGCGGCAACCACGTCAACGCCGCCCCCGACCTCGGCCCCGACGGCACCGGCGGGCGGAACGCGGCCACCGAGCCCAAGGTGAAGCAGAAGTTCGAGCCGTACACCAACAAGGTCGGCAAGGACGTCGTGAAGACCACGCTCAAGGGCCAGGTCTCCGGCGTCGAGGGCGATGTGGCGGTGTGGCTGCCGCCGCAGTACAACGACCCGGCGTACAAGGACAAGTCGTTCCCCGTCGTCGAGCTGCTGCCCGGCTACCCGGGGTCGATAGGCGCCTGGTTCGGCACGCTGAAGGCGCAGGAGCAGCTCACGCCGATGATGCAGCGCGGCGAGGTCGCGCCGTTCATCCTGGTCTCGCCCCGCACCACCCTCCTGAGCGGCAAGGACACCGGCTGCGCCAACGTGGCGGGTGTGGTCAACGCGGACTCCTGGCTGAGCGTGGACGTCCGCAAGATGGTCACCGACAACTTCCGTGCCCAGACCGGGGCCGAGGGCTGGGCCGTGGCCGGGTACTCCGCGGGCGCCCACTGCGCCGCCAAGCTCGCCATCGAGCACCCCGACCGCTACCGGGCCGGCGTCGACCTGTCCGGCTACAACGACCCGGCCGCCGAGAAGGACTCGATCACCGCGAAGGACCCCAAGCTGCGCGAGGAGTCCAACCCGCTGTGGATCCTCAAGCACGCCAAGAACCCGCCGCACATCTCCCTGTTCGTCTCCGGCGAGCAGACCGACGGCTACGCCGACGGGCTCGCCCTGAAGAAGGCGGCCAAGGCGCCCACCGCGGTGACCGCGGTCAAGCTCAACGGCGGCGGCCACGCGAGCGCGGTGTGGAAGGCCCAGGTACCGGAGGTCTTCCGGTGGCTGACCAAGGAGATGGGCGCCGGCGCCAAGTCGGGTGCTGGGCAAGGGATCTGACGTAACGTCAGCGGAATGTGCGGCGGCGCGCGTGACATCGGCGAGGCATGACGTCGGCAGGACGTGAGGTCGGCGAACGCACCGCCCGCGCCGGTCAGGACGGCACGGGTCACGCGGGCCGGGCGGCCCCGGCGAACGGCATCTGGTCGATCGGCGCGACCCGCACCGGCGCCCCCGGATGCGGCGCGTGGATCATCTTGCCGCCGCCGATGTAGAGCCCGACGTGGCTGATCCCGGAGTAGAAGAACACCAGGTCGCCCGGCTCCAGTTGGGAACGCGGGATCCGGCTGCCCGCGTTGATCTGGGTGTACGTGGTGCGCGGCAGCTGCACCCCGGCCGAGCGCCAGGCGGCCTGCGTCAGGCCCGAGCAGTCGAAGGACGAGGGGCCGGTGGCGCCCCAGACGTACGGCTTGCCGAGCGCCGCGTACGCGAAGGCGACGGCGGCCGCGGCGCGCGAACTGGGGGCGGGCGCGAGCGTGGTGCGCGGGGCGTCGGCCGAGCGGCTGGCCCGGGTGTCGGCGGGGGCCGCGTCGGCCTCCTCGTAGGAGGCCCGCTCCGGCGCGCTGAGCTGGGCGAGCAGGGCCTCGGCCGAGGTGATCTTCGACTGGATGTCGCTCTTCTGACGCGCGAGCGTGGACTGCCGCTCGCGCAGCTCGGTGAGCTTCCCGTCGGCCGTGGAGTGCAGCCGGTCGAGCTCGGCGAGCTGCTTTCGCACCCCGGCCACGGCGACCGCCGTGCGGTCCCCGGCGCGCTCGGCGAGGGCCGCGTCGTCCAGGTACCGCTTGGGGTCGGACGACAGGATCAGCTGGAGTTCGGGCGCGACCGCCCCGCTGCGGTACTGGGCCGCCGCGAGCGAACCCAGCGCGTTGCGCGCGGTGTTGAGCTGCTCGGTCTTGCGGGCGGCCTCGTCGCGTAGCCCGCGCAGCGAGCGCGCGGCCGCGTCCGCCTTCTCCTTCGTCCCGTCGTACGCCTCCGTCGCCACCTCGGCGTCGTGGTACAGCTGGTCGACCTTGGCCTTGACCTGCGCCGGGGTGAGCTTCGGCTCGGCGTGCCCGGACCCCTCGAAGAGGGTCGCGGTGGCCGCCGACGCCAGCGCGAGCGTCGCGGCGGTGCGGGCGGCGGGACCGCTGAGCGGATGCTGCTTGGGCTTTCGGTGCGCAGCCACTAGGGCCTTCACGTCCTTCCGTACGGCAGTACTTCCGCGCTGCGGCTCCCGGGCGGGGAGCCGTTCCGACGACGGACCGCACAGGGGGAGCGGCCCGCCGCCGGATCTTTCGGCGGGGCGACCGGCAGCCGCCCGGTGGAGGGGCGGCGGTGGGGAGTCGGTCACCTGGGGGAGGACGCTAAACCTGGAGACACGGTCGAGCGACGTAGTGACGAGAAGTGCCGCTTTCCGGTGCTACTGCGACCGACTTCGACCGAAGCCGGGGCGATGACCCCCGGGGTCCGCGCCTGCTGTGACCGAAGTGCCGGTTGGGCCGCACCCGCCGCACGGCGGCTGCTAAGCGGGAATTAGGCTCCGGCTCATGGACGTACTCATCAATGTCTTCGTCGGCCTGCACATCATCGGCATCGCTTCGCTGCTCGGCGGATTCCTGACGCAGATGAAGGCGATGAGCGCGGGCACCGCCCGCTTCGTCCCGGCGATGCTGCACGGCGCCCTGACCATGCTGGTCACCGGCGTCGCCCTGGTCGGCCTCAACCAGGCCGACGACATGAGCGTGAACACCCTCAAGATCGGCGTGAAGCTCGCGATCCTGATCGTGATCCTGGGCCTGGTCTACGTGAAGCGGGACGACGAGAAGATCGAGAAGGGTCTGTTCGGCGCGGTCGGCGGCCTCACCGTCGTGAACATCTTCATCGCGCTGCTCTGGCACTGAGTCCGTGACGGATCGGGCCCGGCACGCCTAGCCGGGCCTGACCGCCCCGTAGACCGGCATGTAGTAGATCGACTCCTCGCGGACGTAGGCCCCGGAGTGCGGCGCGTGGATCATCATGCCGTTGCCTGTGTACATCCCGACATGGCTGATGTCGTCGTAGAAGAACACCAGGTCACCGGGTTGCAGATCGGCCGTCGCGACCCGGGTGCCCACCTTCACCTGGTCCCAGGTGGTACGCGGCAGATCCACCCCGGCGGCCTTCCACGCGGCCTGCGTGAGCCCCGAGCAGTCGTACGAGGCGGGCCCGGTCGCGCCCCACACATACGGCTTGCCCATCTGCGCGCGGGCGAAGGCGAGGGCCTTGGCGGCCTTGGCCGACGCGGGCGCGGACGGCCCGGAGGGGGCGGTGGGCGCCGAGGGCGCGTGGCCGGCCGGCGGGGCGGGCTTCTCCCTGGCGGCCGCCTGCCGCGCGGCCAGCTCGGCGGCCTTGCGCTCCGCCTCGTCCTGCTTCTTCTTCTCCAGCGCGGCCAGGCGCTCCTTCTCCCGCGCGGTCAGCGTCGACAGCAGGGTGCGCGCCGCCGTCAGCTTGCCCTGCACCTCCTCCTTGCCCGCCCGCAGCGTCTGCTGCGAGGTGGTCAGCGCGGCCAGGCCGCGGCTCGCCTCGGCCCGCTTCTTCGCGTTGGCCGCGCGCTCGGTCTCGAAGGTGCTCAGCGTCCGGTGCTGCTCGTCGGAGAGGCGGCCCATCAGCTGGTCCTGGTCGAAGAAGGCCTGGGGATCGTCCGAGAACAGCAGCCGCATGGTGGGGGTGACCCCGCCGTCGCGGTACTGGGCGGCGGCATAGCCGCCGATGACGCGCCGGGTGTCGTTCAGCTTCGCGGTGCCGGCCGCCACCTGGTCGAGCAGCGAGTCGACCTTGGCGCGCTGGGTGGAGGTGGCCTCCTTGGCCGCGTCGTACTTCTGGGTGGCCAGGTCCGCCTGCCGGTAGAGGTCGTCGACCTTCCTCTGCACCTCTTCGATGCTCGGCTTCGGCACGGTCGGCGCCGCGTCCGCGCTCTGCGCCAGCAGGCTCACCGAGGCGAGCGCGGCCGTCGTGACGCCCAGGGCGGGGACGGCGGGGCGGGTTCTGGTGCGCGGCTTGCGGTGTGAGGGCAAGGCCGACACCTCCTTCCGGATCCTTCCGGACGGGGGCGTTCCCCGGCTTGCTGCGGCACGCTAGCCAACTCCCTTGACCCCTGGGAAGGTTGATGTCCGACAGGCCCGATACATTCCCGTGACCTTCACGGTGCGTAGTCGCCGACGGTCTCTCCGAAGGCGCCGGCCGGAGTGTCCGAAGGCGGCGGCGGACTGTCAGAGGGGCGGCCTAGACTCGGGAGACGATGAGCAGCCTCTTTGACGACAGCTTCCTGGCGGACCTCCAGCCCTCGGAGGAGGAGCACCCGCCCCCGCCCGAGGAGACGCACGCACCCGAGCCGGTGCCGGACGACCTGTTCGGCGGCCGGTTCGACGCGCCCGTGGACCGCGACGCCCACTACCGTGGCGGCGCCCCGCGCCCGGTGATCGACGCGGCGGCCCTCCTGGAGGGGCTGAACGAACAGCAGCGCGCCGCCGTGGTCCACGCGGGCTCGCCGCTGCTCATCGTGGCCGGCGCCGGCTCCGGCAAGACCCGGGTGCTCACGCACCGCATCGCCCACCTCCTCGCCACCCGGGGGGTGCACCCCGGCCAGATCCTCGCGATCACCTTCACCAACAAGGCCGCCGGCGAGATGAAGGAGCGCGTCGAGCAGCTGGTCGGCCCGCGCGCCAACGCGATGTGGGTCATGACGTTCCACAGCGCGTGCGTCCGGATCCTGCGCCGCGAGTCGAAGAAGCTGGGCTTCACCTCGTCGTTCTCGATCTACGACGCGGCCGACTCCAAGCGCCTGATGGCGCTGGTCTGCCGCGACCTCGATCTGGACCCGAAGAAGTTCCCGCCGAAGTCGTTCAGCGCCAAGGTGTCCAACCTGAAGAACGAGCTGATCGACGAGGAGACCTTCGCGGGGCAGGCCGCGGACGGCTTCGAGAAGACGCTCGCCCAGGCCTACGCGATGTACCAGGCGAGGCTGCGCGAGGCCAACGCGCTCGACTTCGACGACATCATCATGACCACGGTCCACCTCCTCCAGGCCTTCCCGGACGTGGCCGAGCACTACCGGCTGCGCTTCCGGCACGTCCTGGTCGACGAGTACCAGGACACCAACCACGCCCAGTACACGCTGGTGCGGGAGCTGGTGGGCCCCTCGGGCGAGGCGCAGGCCCCGGCCGAGCTGTGCGTGGTGGGCGACGCCGACCAGTCGATCTACGCCTTCCGGGGCGCGACGATCCGCAACATCCTCCAGTTCGAGGAGGACTACCCCAACGCGACGACGATCCTCCTGGAGCAGAACTACCGCTCCACCCAGACGATCCTGTCCGCCGCCAACGCGGTGATCGAGCGCAACGAGAGCCGCCGCCCCAAGAACCTGTGGACGGACGCCGGGCCCGGAGCCCGGATCACCGGCTACGTCGCCGACACCGAGCACGACGAGGCGCAGTTCGTCGCCGACGAGATCGACCGGCTCACCGACAAGTCCGAGGCCAAGGCGGGCGACGTCGCGGTCTTCTACCGCACCAACGCGCAGTCCCGCGTCTTCGAAGAGATCTTCATCCGGGTCGGCCTGCCCTACAAGGTCGTCGGCGGTGTCCGCTTCTACGAGCGCAAGGAGGTCAGGGACGTCCTGGCCTACCTCCGCGTCCTGTCGAACGCGGAGGACACCGTCCCGCTCCGGCGCATCCTCAACGTCCCCAAGCGCGGCATCGGCGAGCGCGCCGAAGCCATGATCGACGCGCTGTCGCTGCGCGAGAAGATCACCTTCCCGCAGGCGCTGCGCCGCGTCGACGAGGCGTACGGCATGGCGGCCCGCTCCGCCAACGCCGTCAAGCGCTTCAACACGCTGATGGAGGAGCTCCGCACGATCGTTGACTCGGGTGCGGGACCCGCGGTGGTCCTCGAAGCGGTCCTCGAACGCACGGGATATCTGGCCGAGTTGCAGGCCTCGACCGACCCTCAGGACGAGACCCGTATCGAGAACCTCCAGGAACTGGCCGCCGTGGCCCTGGAGTTCGAGCAGGAGCGCGGCGAGGAAGAAGGTGCGGGCACGCTCGCCGAGTTCCTGGAGAAGGTCGCCCTGGTCGCCGACTCCGACCAGATCCCCGACGAGGACGAGGACGGCTCCGGGGTCATCACCCTGATGACGCTCCACACCGCCAAGGGCCTCGAATTCCCCGTCGTGTTCCTCACCGGCATGGAGGACGGCGTCTTCCCGCACATGCGGGCGCTCGGCCAGGTCAAGGAGCTGGAGGAGGAGCGTCGCCTCGCCTACGTCGGCATCACCCGCGCCCGCGAGCGGCTGTATCTGACGCGCTCCTCGATGCGCAGCGCCTGGGGCCAGCCCTCGTACAACCCGGCCTCGCGCTTCCTGGAGGAGATCCCGGTCCAGCACCTGGAGTGGAAGCGGACGGGGCCGATGGCCGCGCCGGCCGGGCCGATGTCCAGCAAGTCGCTCGGCGGCGGGATCGGCAGCTCGCTGTCCTCGTCGCGCGCCAAGTCGGGCCCCTCGGGCTTCGCGACCCGGCGCGGCACCGACAAGCCGGTCATCGCGCTGACGGTCGGCGACCGCGTCACCCACGACCAGTTCGGCCTCGGCACCGTGATGTCGGTGACCGGCTCGGGCTCGGACGCCCAGGCCACCATCGACTTCGGCGACGAGCGCCCCAAGAAGCTGCTGCTTCGGTACGCGCCGGTCGAGAAGCTGTAGGCGGGTCCTGCGGGTCCTGCGGGTCCTGCGGGTCCTGCGGGTCCTGCGGGTCCTCCGGGTCCTGCGCCTTACGTCGGGTCCAGGCCGTGGCTGCGCAGCCACGGCAGGGGGTCTATCGACGAACCGCCTTGCGGCCGCACCTCGAAGTGGAGGTGCGGGCCGGTGGAGTTGCCGGAGTTCCCCGAGTACGCGATGACCTCGCCCGCCTTGACCGGACCCGAGCGGAGCTTGGTGCTGGACAGGTGGCAGTACCAGGTCTCGGTGCCGTCGGCGCCGGTCACTATGGCCATGTTGCCGTAGGCGCTGTTCCACTGGGTGCGGATCGTGCCGTCGATCGCCGACATCACGGGGGTGCCGTACGAGACCGGGAAGTCGATGCCGGTGTGCACCGACATCCAGTTGACGCCGGCCTGCCCGTAGTACGCGCTGAGCCCCCGCTGCGTCACCGGCAGGACGAACTTGGGGCGCGCGGCCTCCTTGGCGGCGGCCGCGTCCTCCTTTTTCTTCTTCTCCGCGTCCTGGCGGGCCTTGAGGTCGATACGTTCCTGCGTCCGGCTGGCCCGGTCGGCGAAGCTGCTCGCGTCCGCGCTGAGATTGGCGAGCTGGGTGTCCAGCTTGGTGTTGGCGGCGACCGGCTTGACCGAGGCCGGGTCGGACGCGGCCGTCACCGTGCTGCCCTCGTCCTTGCCGTCGCCCATCCCGCCGACGGAGGCGACCGCGACGCCCGCGACCCCCATCACACACACGGACGGCACCGCGACCGTCAGCAGCGCCGAACGCTTGGCGGGCGTACGCCGCCGACGGCTGGCCCCGCGCCGCGCCTCGGCCCGCGAGGCGGGAACGGCCGCGCCGGGCAGGTCGTCGGGCCTGCCGTCCGGCTCCGGGACGGAATCGTCCGCGAGCTCCACCTGGGGGAACTCGGCCGTCTCGTAAGGGAGTTGGGGCTCCGGGCTGCTCTCGGCCCGGGGGAAGGGGGCCGTCCGGTCCGCCGCCGTCGCGTTCCACGCGGTCGCGTCGTAGGTGCCGGTATCGGTGTGGGTGCCGGGCACGGCCCACTGGCCGGTGGTGTCGTACGCGGAGGCGAACGCGGTGTTGTCGTACTGACCGGTGCCCTGAGCCTGGTTCCAGGCGCCGGCGTCCCACTGGCCCGTGGTGTCGAAGCCGCTCGTGTCGAGAGTTCCCGTGTCCAGGACGCTCGGCGTCCGGAAGGAGGCGGTGGGGAAGGCGCCGGTGTCGGACGCCTGGCCGGAGAAGGCCTGGGCGGCGAACGTACCGGTCTCGAACTGGCCCGTACCGAACGCGCCGGTGTGCGGGGCGCCGGTGTGGAAGGCGCCGGTCGGAAGGGTGCCGGTCTGGAAGGCGCTGCTGTCGAAGCTGCCGGTCGCGCCGTCCGGTTCGTACGCCGGAGCCTGGGCCGGAACCGTCCACTGGCCGGTGCTGTCGTACGGGGAGGCGAAGGTGCCGGTGTCGAACTGGCCGGTGGGGCCCGCCGGGTGGGCGTTCTGGCCGGCGTAACCGTCGTGCATCGAGCCGAAGAGCGGGTCGACGGCGAAGCTTCCGGTGCTGTGGCCCTGAGGGGCGTTGCCGTCATGGCCACTGCTGCCGTTGAGGTAACCGTCGTGTCCGACGTACCCGGCGTGGGCGTGCTGGTCAGTCACCAACTTCTCTCTCGCCTCGGCAACAGAACCTGCGGCCGGGTCCCAAAGGGCGGGGGGTCCCGGGGACAGCAGTGGCGTGACTGTACCCGGCGGTACGCGACGCCGACAATCTTCGGCGGGCTCCGCCGTTCCGGGAAACGGGCAATCAGCCGCCTTTCGGCGGACTGTGTGCAGAGCCTTGGCCCTGTGTTCGGGAATCGTTCGACGGACGGCGCCCTCGGAAACCGCGCCCCGGGGGAGCGTCAGGGGTGAAATCCGGCCAGGGGATGGGGCGTTCGGGGTACGCGGTCCGGTCGGAGTGCGGGATTTGTGTGGATCGCGCGCGGGTTTTCTGTTCGGCGTGCCGGGCGGTGGTCGGGCGGGTCTTTGTGCGGGCCGCCGCGCCGGGCATGGCCCAGCCCGCCGAGCGGGCCATCGCCCGATACCGCTCGGCCGCAGCTCAGGCCGCAGCTCAGGCCGCAGCTCAGGCCGCAGCCCAGGCCTCGCTCAGGTCACAGCTCAGGCCCCGCTCAGGCCACCGAGAACGCGTCCTGGTCGGCGGTCTCCGCGTCCCCCGCTGTCAGTGCCTGGCGCACTCCGGCGGCGACGGCCGGGTGGACCGGCATGGCCAGATGACCGATACCCGTCACCCGGACGTTCTGGGCCAGCAGGTCAGGGTGCTCCACGCGGGCCGTCTCGACCGGAATCATCAGCGTGTCGAGATCGCTCCAGAAACTCACGAACCGGGTACGAATGCCGGGTGCGGGCAGGCGCAGCTCCTCGACGAGAGCGGAGCCGGGGCACATCTGCCGCACGATCGGGTGGGCGTTGGCGAGCTGGGCCGAGCGCGTACCGGAATGCGGGGTGCCGAGCGTGACGAGCGTACGGACCCGGCGGTCGCCGCCCAGGCGCTGCACGTAGTAGCGGGCTATCAAACCGCCCAGGCTGTGCCCGACGATGTCCACCTCGGCGTGGCCGGTGCGGGCGCAGATGTCCTCTACGTGGCGGCCGAGCAGATCGGCGGCGACCTTGATGTCGACGGTCAGCGGCGAGTAGTTGAGGGATTCGAGGTGCCGCCAGCCGTGCCGGGCCAGCGAACGGCGCAGCAGCACGAAGACCGAGCGGTTGTCGATGAAGCCGTGCAGCAGGACGACGGGCGGGTGCGACCGGCCGGCGGTGGGCAGCTGTGGCGCGTCGGCGGCGTCGATCGCCGGGTGCCGCTCGGGAGTGAGGCCCGACGGATAGAGCAGCAGATGCCCGGCCAGCACCGCGAGGTCGAGCGCGGTGGCCCGGATCAGGGCGGCCGACAGCCACGCCCGGCGCAGACATGACGGCAGTAGCGATAAGAACTGCACGGCGGCGACCTCCCGAATGGCACACGGAAGGCCGCTCCGTCCCCCGTATGCCCTCATGGGGTTCCACCGGTGAAGATCCCGCTTCGGCCGGCCCGAAAAAAGAGGGCCGGACCACCGTGCTGCGCGGCTGGCAGCACGGTGGTGCGGCGCCTTCGTAGCGGCTCCCCTTGCGACCGTGCCCACACGGTGGCGAGGGCCCTCCGGCCGGGGCAGGGGGGCCGACTGATGCGGGTACGGTGCGAAACGAACGTGTCCCACGTGTGATTTCCCCCTCCCTCTCCACCGTGAAACGGCGGCTTGCGGGATGCTGTCGATAACGTTCGTTCACTCCCCGGCTCTTTGGCGCGGGGGTGCGCAGGTGGGACATGTGGAGGCAGTGATGGGTGTAACTGGTCCGATCCGCGTGGTGGTGGCCAAGCCGGGGCTCGACGGTCACGATCGCGGGGCCAAGGTCATCGCGCGGGCGCTGCGTGATGCCGGCATGGAGGTCATCTACACCGGGCTGCACCAGACGCCCGAGCAGATCGTCGACACCGCGATCCAGGAGGATGCCGACGCGATCGGGCTCTCCATCCTTTCCGGCGCGCACAACACGCTGTTCGCGAAGGTGCTGGAGCTTTTGAAGGAGCGGGAAGCGGAGGACATCAAGGTGTTCGGTGGGGGGATCATTCCGGAGGCGGATATTCCGCCGCTGAAGGAGCTCGGGGTCGCGGAGATCTTCACTCCCGGGGCGACGACGGCGTCCATCGTGACCTGGGTCAACGCCAACGTCCGCCAGCCCGCAGGCGCGTAGGCCTCGGTGGGTGGGGTTGCCCGCCCGCCCGTTGCCCGGGGTTGGTTGGTTCCGGGCCCCTGGGGCTCCGCCCCAGACCCCGTTCGTGCCTAAAGGGCGCTCGTCCTCAAACGCCGGACGGGCTGAAGATGCCGCAGCACCCGGTGCTTTTAGGGGCGCGGGGAACTGCGCGACCAGCCACGCACGGCCCGCACTCGACGAACTTCCCCCCTCGACGAACTTCCCCCGGAGGGTCTCGGGAAGGGGCGGGGTGGGGAAGGTTCAAGGGGCGCGGGGAACTGCGCGAACGGCCCCCGTGGCCCGCAGGCGAAGGCGGCTTTCAAGGGGCCCGGGGCCCGCGGCCTCGGGCGCCCGGAGGGGCTAGGGGCACAGTTCGGTTCGCAGGGCCGCGCGCAGGCGCAACGTGGCGACCAGGCGCTGGAACGCCTCCGCCCAGTAACCCCCCGCTCCCGGCGACGCCCCCTCCCGCTCCGGCTGCGTAGCCGTCAGCGCCTCCAGGCGGGGCGACTCCGAAGGGTCGAGGCAGCGCTCGGCCAGGCCCATGACCCCGCTGAAGCTCCACGGATAGCTCCCCGCATCCCGTGCGATCTCCAGCGCGTCCACCACGGCCCGCCCCAGCGCCCCCGCCCACGGCACCACACACACGCCGAGCAGCTGGAACGCCTCCGACAGGCCGTGCGCCGATATGAACCGGGCCACCCAGTCCGCCCGTTCGGGCTCCGCGAGGACGGACAGGAGCTTGGCCCGCTCGGCCAGTGACGTCGTGCCCGCGCTCTCACCGGGCGGCGCGGACGGGGCGCCGAGCAGGGCCCGTGCCCACTCCGCGTCGCGCTGCCGCACCGCCGCCCGGCACCACGCGGCGTGCAGCTCATCGCCCCAGTCGTCGGCGACGGGCAGCGCCACGATGTCGGCGACCGGCCGCCCGCCGAACCGTCGCGGCCACGTGCCGAGCGGCGTCGACTCCACCAACTGGCCGAGCCACCAAGACCGTTCGCCCCGCCCGGCCGGCGGGCGCGGCGCGACTCCGTCCCGCTGCATCGCCGCATCGCACTCGTGCGGCGCCTCCACCGAGATCGTCGCCTCCTCGGCCGTGCGGTCGAGGGACACGCAGGACGCCGCCCGCTCGGCCATCCGCCCCGCGAGCGCCGAACCGGGCAGCGCGGAGAGCAGCTCCGCCGCCGTCGCCCGCACATTGCGGCTGCGGTCGGCGAGCGCCTGCTCCAGGAACGGCTCGTCCAGGGCCGAGAGCCCGTCGCGCAGCGAGTCCAGGAACATCAGCCGGTCCTCGGCCCGCTCGGTCGCCCACGTCGTGGCCAGGAGCGCCCGCCCCGCCGCCGCGCCGTACGCCCGAACCGCCCCGAGCAGCGCCACCCGCTCGGCGAACAGGCCCTCTTCCCAAAGGAGTTGAACGGCCTCGGCGTCCCCCGGATCCGGCAGCACCGCGCTGCCCGACGCTCCGCGCTGCGCGAAGCGCCACTCCGGGTTGAGCCTGGCCAGCCACAGGCCGCGCGGCCCCGCGAAGGCCAGGGCCTGGGGGCGCAGATCGGTACGGGCCCGGGCCGCGTCGAGCAGGGTGGGCAGCAGCTCGGCAGGCGCGCGCAGACCCCGCTCGTTGGCCAGGGCCAGCCACTGCGGAAGCAGCTCGCCCAGGTCGGGAGCGCTCCCGCGCCGGCCCCCGGCGTGCGCGGGAGCCGAGCGGTCGGCGAGGAGCAGCGCGAGGCGCCGCCGGGCCGCCTCCGGCAGCACGGGCCGCTCGTCCGGCGGGGCGTCCGGCGGCCGCACCCCCGCCGCCGCCGGAACGAGCCCCGCCCGGCGGCGCAGGGTCCGCGTCGCGGCGGCGTCGAGCAGCTCCCCGGGCGTCCCCGCGCCCGGCCGCCGGTCGGTGCCGAGCAGCGCCGCGGTCACCAACTCCTCCCAGGCCCCGGCCCCCGCGACAACCCGGTCCGCGTCGGCCCGGTGCGTGCCTTCCCCGCCCACCTCCGTCGTCTCCCTCGTCTCCCTCGTCGCGCTGGTCATCGAACCCCCTCCGTCCTGTCGCGGCCCCCGTACGAGCCCCGTACCGACCCGTGCGCGTCCCCGTCCCGGCCCTCGCCGTACGTGCCTGCCCCTCCCGGCCCTCCCCGTGCAGGGCTCCCGTACCGACCCGCCCCGATCCCGCTCATGTCAGCGCCACCGTCTCCGTCGATCCCCTCGGCCACGCCGCCAGCGGTGTGAAACCCCGGTGGCCGCATTCGCCGAAGACCGTCACCGGGGCGCCCCCGGACAGCGCGGCCAGCCGCCACAGGCCGGAGCGGGCCGCCGCGCCCGGCGTTACCGGGAGCGCCAACTCGCCTTCCACATCAGCCAGTTGCCAGCAGTCGTCACCGTCCTTCGGCGGTATCGGTATCGCCGCGCTCAAGGTCGCCGGATACGACTCCAGCCAGGGGTCGTCCAGGAGCGCCCGGCCGTAGCGCTCGACCGCCTCGGTCGCCGTGCCGCCCGGAGGCGGGCCGTCGGGCGCGGCCCCGGTCCCGTACCGCTCGCCCAGCGCGGCCCGCAGCCGGCCCGCGCCCGGGTAGGGCGTCAGGTCGGCGTCGATCGTCAGGCCCACCGGCAACGCCACGCCGGGGGGCCGGCCCCCCGGCCCGAAGTCCAGGACGAGGGCCGAGCGGCGCGACTCCCTTCCGTACAGCCAGATGCGGCGCGTGGTGAGCTTCGCGTCGGCCGTGTCGTACTGGGCGAGGACCTGCCAGCGGTCGCGGATCGCGGGACCCTGCGGGGTGGCGGGCACCCCGACACGGGAGCGGACCGTCGCGGCCAGCGGCTCCGGCAGGTCGGCGCGGCCGAGCCAGGCCCGGTCGAGGAGGTGCAGCAGCGCGCACTGTTCCAGGAGCCGCGTCGGCCAGCCCGGACCGGAACCCGGTATGGCACCCAACTCCCTCACCAGTCCCGCGAGTCCGGGCGCCTGCGCGTCGACCATGCGGGCGGCCGCCTCCTCCCACAGGCCGTACCCGGGACGCTCGGCCGCCGCGATCCCGCCGCGCAGCAAGTCGGCCAGGCGCTGTTCGAGCTCGGCGGCCCCGGCGGTGATCCGGTCCGCCCGCCTCTCGGCCCTGCGCCGGGCCGCCTCGGGGTCAACCGGTCCGGATTCGGCGCCTGTTGACCCCGGCTCCGGCTTCGCCGCGCGTGCCCGTCTCCCCTTCAGCCACTGCTCGGCCCAGTCCGGCGCCGTCCCCGCCGGGACCGCCTGTTCGTCCGCCGACCAGAGCAGCAGCAGCCCCACCGCGTGCTTGCACGGGAACTTCCGGCTCGGGCAACTGCACTTGTAGGCCGGGCCACTTGTGTCGATCACCGCCTGGTACGGCTTGCTGCCGCTGCCCTTGCACAGGCCCCACACCGCCCCCGTGTCGTCGCACCCGCTCTCCGACCACGGCCCGGCCGTGCCGAGCCTGCTTCCCGCCTTGCGTGACGCATCGTCAGGCGCCAGTGCGAGCACCTGATCCGCCGTCCAGCGCACCCCCTGCTGAGTCATGTCACCGAAGGTACGTGCGCCCACTGACAATCGCTCTGACCTGCGTGAATGGCCCGTCGAGGGGTGATTGTCAGTGGCGTGGTGCACGGTGGAGACCACAAGCCGGTCGAACGTCTCGAACGATCTGGAGGGGGAGCCATGACCGTGTCCGAAATCGAGTCCGCGCACACCGAATCCCGCGCGGAGGCCGCGACGGAAGAGGCCCTGCGGCCGCACGCCGAGCAGGCCTTCGCGGACGAACTGGCGGCGCTCGCGGCGGCGGACGACCGCCCGCGCCCGGCCCGTTGGCGCCTCTCGCCCTGGGCGGTCGCCACCTATCTCCTCGGCGGCACCCTGCCCGACGGCACCGTGATCACACCGAAGTACGTGGGCCCGCGGCGCATCGTCGAAGTCGCCGTCACCACCCTCGCCACCGACCGCGCGCTGCTCCTGCTCGGCGTGCCCGGCACCGCCAAGACCTGGGTGTCCGAGCACCTCGCGGCCGCCGTCAGCGGCGACTCCACACTTCTGGTGCAGGGCACCGCGGGCACCCCGGAGGAGGCCGTCCGCTACGGCTGGAACTACGCCCAGCTGCTCGCCAACGGCCCGAGCCGCGCCGCGCTCGTGCCCAGCCCGGTCATGCGGGCGATGGCCCAGGGCATGACCGCACGGGTCGAGGAGCTGACGCGTATCCCGGCCGATGTGCAGGACTCCCTGATCACGATCCTGTCCGAGAAGACCCTGCCCATCCCGGAGCTGGGTGCCGAGACCCAGGCCGTACGGGGCTTCAACCTGATCGCCACCGCCAACGACCGCGACCGCGGTGTGAACGAGCTGTCCAGCGCGCTGCGCCGCCGCTTCAACACGGTGGTCCTGCCGCTGCCGGCGACCGCCGAGGCGGAGGTCGACATCGTCTCGCGCCGGGTCGACCAGCTCGGCCGCTCGCTCGACCTGCCCGCGGTGCCCGACGGCATGGCGGAGATCCACCGCGTCGTCACCGTCTTCCGGGAGCTGCGCGACGGGATCACCACGGACGGCCGCACCAAGCTCAAGTCCCCTTCGGGGACGCTCTCCACGGCCGAGGCGATCTCCGTGGTCACGGGCGGTCTGGCGCTCGCCGCGCACTTCGGCGACGGGGTGCTGCGGGCGGGCGACGTGGCCGCCGGAATCCTCGGCGCGGTGGTGCGCGACCCGGCGGCGGACCGCGTCATCTGGCAGGAATACCTGGAGACGGTGGTCCGCGAGCGGGACGGCTGGAAGGACTTCTACCGCGCCTGCCGCGAGGTGTCCGTATGACCGCGCCTGCCGCGACGCTCGGCGCCGAAGGGCCGCTGCTGCTCGGGGTGCGCCACCACGGCCCCGGCTCGGCGCGCGCGGTACGGGCCGCGCTGGAGGCGGCCCGGCCGGAAGCCGTGCTCATCGAGGGGCCGCCCGAGGGCGACGCCCTGCTGGCCCTCGCCGCCGACGAGGGCATGCGGCCGCCGGTCGCGCTGCTCGCCCATGTCGTCGACGATCCGGGGCGGGCCGCGTTCTGGCCGATGGCGGAGTTCTCGCCGGAGTGGGTGGCGATCCGCTGGGCCCTGGACCACGGCGCGCGGGTTCGCTTCATCGACCTGCCCGCAGCCCACTCGCTCGCCACGGCCACGGAAGAGGAAGCCGGGGAGAAGGAACTCGCGGGGGAGGAGCCCGCACAGGAGGACGCCGGGCCACGGGGCGATCCCATCGGCGCGCTTGCCGAGGCCGCCGGGTACGACGACCCGGAGCGCTGGTGGGAGGACGTGATCGAGCACCGGGACACCGCCACGGACCCCCGGGCGCCGTTCGCCGTGCTCGGCGAGGCCATGGCCGTACTGCGCGAGACGTACGGGGACGGCGGCCACCCGAGGGATCTGATCCGCGAGGCGTACATGAGGCAGCAACTGCGGTCCGCGACAAGAGAGTTCGGGAGCGGGATCGCCGTCGTCTGCGGTGCCTGGCATGTGCCGGCGCTCGCCGGGAAGTCCACCGTGGCCGCCGACCGCGCCCTGCTCAAGGGGCTGCCCAAGGTCAAGACCGAGCTGACCTGGGTGCCCTGGACGCACCGCAGGCTCGCCCGGCGCAGCGGCTACGGCGCGGGCATCGACTCGCCGGGCTGGTACGGGCACCTGTTCGCCGCTCCGGACCGGCCGGTCGAGCGCTGGATGACGAAGGTCGCCGGGCTGCTGCGCGCGGAGGACCGCCAGATCTCCTCCGCCCACGTCATCGAGGCGGTCCGGCTCGCCGGGACGCTCGCCGCGATGCGGGGCCGCCCGCTGCCCGGCCTCGCCGAGACCACCGACGCCGTACGGGCCGTGATGTGCGAGGGCTCCGACGTGCCACTCGCGCTGATCCAGGAGCGGCTCATCGTGGGGGACGTCCTCGGGGAGGTGCCCGACGCGGCGCCCGCCGTCCCGCTCCAGCGCGATCTCGTACGGATCCAGCGTGGCCTCCGGCTCAAACCGGAGGCGCTGGAGCGGGAGTTGGAGCTCGATCTGCGCAAGGAGACCGACGCGGGGCGCAGCAGGCTGCTGCACCGGCTGCGGCTGCTCGGCATCGGCTGGGGCGAGCGGACCCGGGCCCGCTCCACCGGCACCTTCCGGGAGAGCTGGCGGCTGCGCTGGGAGCCCGAGCTGTCGGTGCGGGTCGCCGAGGCCGGGGTGTGGGGCACCACCGTCCTGGGCGCCGCCACGGCGAAGGCCGAGGCGGACGCGGCCGGCGCGAGCGCGCTCGGCGCGATCACCGCGCTCGCCGAGCGCTGTCTGCTGGCCGAACTGCCGCAGGCGCTGCCGGTGGTGATGCGCGCGCTCGCCGACCGGGCCGCGCTCGACACGGACGTCGCCCACCTCGCCCAGGCGCTGCCCGCCCTCGCCCGCACCCTGCGCTACGGAGATGTGCGGGGCACCACGACCGGCGCTCTCGCCGAGGTCGCGGCGGGCCTGGCCGAACGCATCTGTGTCGGCCTGCCGCCCGCCTGCGCGGCCCTGGACGCGGACGGCGCAGCCGAGATGCGGACCCATCTGGACGCCGTGCACACCGCGATCGGCCTCCTCGCCGACCCGGCCGGCGCCGGGGCGGGCGGCCTGCGCGAGCGCTGGTCCACGGTGCTCGGCAAGCTCGCCGCGCGCGAGACCGTGCCGGGCGTCCTGCGCGGCCGGGCGGTGCGGCTGCTCCTCGACGACGGCCGGATCCACAACGAGGACGCGGCCCGCCACATGGGCCTCGCGCTCTCGCCGGGCACCGCTCCCGCCGACGCGGCCGCCTGGATCGAGGGGTTCGTCGGCGGCGCGTCCGGCGGCGGCATGCTCCTGGTCCACGACGAGCGGCTGCGCGCGCTGGTCGACGGCTGGCTGACCGGCGTGGCCCCGGAGGCGTTCACCGACGTACTGCCGCTGCTGCGGCGGACGTTCGCCGCCTATGAGGCGGGCGTGCGGCGCACGTTGGGCGAGCTGGTGCGACGCGGCCCCGCCGTGCGCACCGGCCCCGGCGACGCGGCCGCCCCCGGATTCGGCGCCGGCCTCGACCCCGACCGCGCGGACGCGGTGCTGCCGATCCTCGCCCTGCTGCTCGGCCGCGGCGGATCCGGCGGCGCGACCGATCCCGAAAGACCCGACCACCACCCGAACGGAACGGACGAACTTGGCGCACCCGGCTCTCTCGACGATCCCAACTACCTTGCGGGGGTGGGCAAGTGACGACCAGCACGCGACCTAGTGAGGACGAGCGCCTGCGGCGCTGGCGGCTCGTGCTCGGCGGCGAGCCCGGCGCCGAGGGGACCGGCCGCGCGCTCGCCGGGCAGGACGCCGCCATGGACGGCGCGCTGGCCGCGCTCTACGGCGGCGCCAGGAGCGGCCCCCAGGGCAGGAGCGGGAGCAAGGAGCGCGGGGCCGGGCTCGGGGCGTCGGCGCCGTCCGTCGCGCGCTGGCTCGGCGACATCCGTACGTACTTCCCGAGTTCGGTCGTGCAGGTCATGCAGCGCGACGCCATCGAGCGGCTCGGCCTCGCCGCGCTGCTCCTGGAGCCGGAGATGCTGGAGGCCGTCGAGGCCGACGTGCACCTGGTCGGCACCCTGCTCTCGCTGAACAAGGCGATGCCCGAGACCACCCGGGAGACCGCGCGGGCCGTGGTGCGCAAGGTCGTCGAGGACCTGGAGAAGCGCCTCGCCACCCGCACCCGGGCCACCCTCACCGGCGCCCTCGACCGCAGCACCCGGATCAGCCGGCCCCGCCACCGGGACATCGACTGGGACCGCACGATCAGGGCCAACCTCAAGAACTACCTGCCCGAGTACAACACCGTCGTGCCCGAGCGGCTCGTCGGGTACGGGCGGGCGGCACGGGGCGTGAAGAAGGACGTCGTGCTGTGCATCGACCAGTCCGGCTCGATGGCCGCATCCGTCGTCTACGCCTCGGTCTTCGGCGCCGTGCTCGCCTCGATGCGCTCGATCGCGACCCGGCTGGTCGTCTTCGACACCGCCGTCGTCGACCTCACCGACCAGCTGGACGACCCCGTCGACGTCCTTTTCGGCACCCAGCTCGGCGGCGGCACCGACATCAACCGGGCGCTCGCGTACTGCCAGTCGCAGATCACCCGTCCTGCCGACACGGTGGTCGTTCTGATCAGTGATCTTTACGAGGGCGGGATCCGGGCCGAGATGCTGAAGCGGGTCGCCGCGATGAAGGCGTCCGGAGTGCAGTTCGTGGCCCTGCTCGCGCTCTCCGACGAGGGCGCCCCGGCGTACGACCGCGATCATGCCGCGGCGCTTGCCGCGCTGGGCGCCCCGGCCTTCGCCTGCACCCCGGACCTCTTCCCCGAGGTGATGGCCGCGGCGATCGAGCGGCGGCCGCTGCCGATACCCGAGGCGTGAGGGAGGTCATATGGCAACGCGCGCTGAGCAGGTGATCTGTGACAGGTATCACCGCCCAGGTGTGATCCCTGATTTAGGGACCTACGTCCTGCGGAGATAACCTGCGAGACGGACATGCCGCGTACTCGGACACCGTGTACGCCTCCCTCAGTGACAGCGCCGTCACGTTGCCCTTCGCGGCACGCCCAGTAGACAACGGAACCGCGATACCACTGAAAAGGGACGGACGCGCGTGGACCTGTTCGAGTACCAGGCGAGGGACCTCTTCGCCAAGCACGGTGTACCGGTGCTGGCCGGTGAAGTGATCGACACGCCTGAGGCGGCGCGCGAGGCCACTGAGCGTCTCGGCGGCAAGTCGGTCGTCAAGGCGCAGGTGAAGGTCGGCGGCCGCGGCAAGGCCGGCGGCGTGAAGCTGGCCGCCACGCCGGACGAGGCCGTCGCTCGCGCGACGGACATCCTCGGCATGGACATCAAGGGCCACACGGTCCACAACGTGATGATCGCCGAGCTGTCTCCGGAGATCGAGGCCGAGTACTACGTCTCGTACCTCCTCGACCGCACCAACCGCACCTTCCTCGCCATGGCGTCGGTGCAGGGCGGCATGGACATCGAGGAGGTCGCGGAGAAGACCCCCGAGGCCCTCGCGAAGGTCCCGGTCAACGCCGTCGAGGGCGTGGACATCGAGAAGGCCCGCGAGATCGTGGCCCAGGCGAAGTTCCCGGCCGACGTGGCCGAGGGCGTCGCCGAGGCCATGGTGACCCTGTGGAAGACCTTCGTCGCCGAGGACGCACTCCTCGTCGAGGTCAACCCGCTGGTGAAGACCAAGGACGGCCGCATCCTGGCCCTCGACGGCAAGGTCTCGCTGGACGAGAACGCCGAGTTCCGTCAGCCGGAGCACGAGGCCCTTGAGGACAAGGCCGCGGCCAACCCCCTCGAGGCGGCCGCCAAGGCCAAGAACCTCAACTACGTGAAGCTCGACGGCGAGGTCGGCATCATCGGCAACGGCGCGGGTCTCGTCATGAGCACCCTGGACGTCGTCGCGTACGCCGGTGAGAACCATGGCGGCGTGAAGCCGGCCAACTTCCTCGACATCGGCGGCGGCGCGTCCGCCCAGGTGATGGCGAACGGCCTGGAGATCATCCTCGGCGACGCGGACGTCAAGTCCGTGTTCGTCAACGTCTTCGGTGGCATCACCGCGTGCGACGAGGTCGCCAACGGCATCATCCAGGCCCTCGCCCTGCTCGCCGAGAAGGGCGAAGAGGTCAACAAGCCGCTGGTCGTCCGTCTCGACGGCAACAACGCGGAGCTGGGTCGCAAGATCCTCAGCGACGCCAACCACCCGCTGGTGCAGCGCGTGGACACCATGGACGGCGCGGCCGACAAGGCCGCCGAGCTCGCGGCTGCGAAGTAAGGGAAGAGGTTAAGACACCACCATGGCTATCTTCCTCACCAAGGACAGCAAGGTCATCGTCCAGGGCATGACCGGCGCCACGGGCATGAAGCACACCAAGCTCATGCTGGCCGACGGCACCAACATCGTCGGCGGCGTGAACCCGCGCAAGGCCGGCCAGTCGGTCGACTTCGACGGCACCGAGGTCCCGGTCTTCGGCTCGGTCGCCGAGGCGATGGAGAAGACGGGCGCCGACGTCTCCGTCCTCTTCGTGCCGCCGGCCTTCGCCAAGGCCGCCGTCGTCGAGGCCATCGACGCCGAGATCCCCCTCGCCGTGGTCATCACCGAGGGCATCGCCGTCCACGACTCCGCCGCCTTCTGGGCGTACGCGAAGGCCAAGGGCAACAAGACCCGCATCATCGGCCCGAACTGCCCGGGTCTGATCACCCCCGGCCAGTCCAACGCCGGCATCATCCCGGGCGACATCACCAAGCCGGGCCGTATCGGCTTGGTGTCGAAGTCCGGCACGCTGACCTACCAGATGATGTACGAGCTGCGCGACATCGGCTTCTCGTCCGCCGTCGGCATCGGTGGCGACCCGGTCATCGGCACCACGCACATCGACGCGCTCGCCGCGTTCGAGGCCGACCCCGAGACCGACCTGATCGTGATGATCGGCGAGATCGGCGGCGACGCCGAGGAGCGTGCGGCCGACTACATCAAGGCCAACGTCACCAAGCCGGTCGTCGGCTACGTCGCGGGCTTCACCGCGCCCGAGGGCAAGACCATGGGCCACGCCGGCGCCATCGTCTCCGGCTCCTCCGGCACCGCCCAGGCGAAGAAGGAGGCCCTGGAGGCCGCCGGCGTCAAGGTCGGCAAGACGCCGACCGAGACCGCCAAGCTCGCGCGCGCCATCCTCGGCAGCTGAGCACGGCCTCGCGGAGCTGAGCTCCACGGGTACGCATGAAGGGCCCGCACCTCTCGGGGGGTGCGGGCCCTCGTGCTGGGGCGGACCGGGCCGGGCGGTCAGCGGATGTCGAGGACCAGGCGGTGCGGCCCGCGGGCGGGTTCCGTGCGCAGCTTGTCGCGCAGTTGGAGGTCCTCACTGGTCAGCCGCTGCGGCCCGTTGTTGGCGGGGACCCCGCCGACGCGCTCGCCGAACGGCACCGGACGCACGTGGTGGTGCGGGACCGTCACCACGGTGAAGGCGGTCGCGCTCACGATCAGCGTGGTGAAGGCGATCGCGGCCCGGGTCCAGAACCGGCGCCGCCGCTCGCCCCCGGTGCGGACGACCGGCGCCGACGGCAGCCGGGTGACGGAGTCCGGCCCGGCGAGCGCGAGGTCGGTGATGCGCTCGCGCAGGTCCGCGGAGAGGGCCTGCGGGTTCCTGGCGCGGGCCGCCGCCGGCACCCGGTCGAGGATCGCGGCCCGCGCGTTCAGGACCCGGTTGGCGGCGGCGGGGGTGCTCGCCTGTGTCTCGGCCGCCGTCTCCGGAAGGTCGAGCCCGACCCCGTCGTACAGCAGCACCGTGCGCCGGTAGGCGGGCGGCAGATCGAGCAGCGCGTCCAGGAGCGCCCTGCGTTCAGGCTCGGCCGGCGGCTGGTCGGGGCGCTTGTGGGCGCGCCGGAAGCGGTGCCAGGGGGCCATCGCGTACTCGTACGCCGCTGCCCGCACCCACCCCGCCGGGTCCCGGTCGGTGGCGACCTCGGGCCAGTTCTCCCAGGCCTGGTGGAAGGCGCGCTCCACCGATTCCCTGGCGAGCCGGGTGCGTCCGGTCAGCAGGTACGCCTGCCGGGCGAGGTCGGGCGCGATGGACGTGTACAGCACGTCGAACGCCTCGGCCGGGGTGGGCGTGTGCGGCACGGAGGCCTGCTCGGGCAGCGCGTCGGCAAGCGTGGCCGGGGCGGCGGGAGCGGGCGTCTTGGGAGCGGCGAGCTCCTTGGCGGGGACCGGCACCGGCGCGGGAGAGACGGGCTCGGGGGCCGTGTGCTCGGGGCGGTGGTGCGGGGCGGCCTCGGGCTTCGTGGCTCTTCCCCCGGTCTCGGAGGCCTTGGGGGAGGCCTCGTCGGAGGCGGGCTCGGGCCGGGTGCTCGCCGTGTGCCGCTTCGCCTTGGGGGCCGGCTCGGCGGGGCCGGCGGTCCCGGTGCCGGGCGCCGAGCCGAGCGCGGGCCCGGGGTCGTCCTGGTCCGCCTCGGCCACCGCCGCCAGCTCCGCCTCGATGGTGGCGAGGAGGCGGGCGTACGTCTGGCCCTTGCGCCCGCGTGGCGTGGTGCGGCCGGTTTCCCATGAGCGCACGGTCGCCCGCGTGACGCCCACGGCCGTCGCGACCTGCGCCTCGCTCAGGTCCTTCGCCTCGCGCAGCCGGCGCCGCTCCTTGGGAGTGGGCAGGGGGGACATGGCATCGGTGTCCTTGGTATCGGCCGGGCTCTGTGTCATGAAGGGCTCCCAGGGCTCCCCGCGAAGGCCGTAACGGCTGGTGCACCCGGGGCGGAGCAGCGGAAAATGCCCCAGGTGAATAATTACATAACCGTATATTGGGCGACACATCGGGCATTCGCTTGTTACGCGTAGAAAGCGCGTGTCGTTGGCAGCATGGCCCGGGTGACCCAAGTGACCGAGCGCAGCCTGCCGTTGCTTCCCGTCAAGGCGCGCCCCTCCGTGCTAGCCACCTGTTTCCTGCGCGGCACGATCGCGGCGGGGCTCGGGCTCGGTGCCCTGGCCGTGCTCGTGATGGTGCTGTGGATCAGCTCCCCCTACCCCGACAGCGGGCCCGGCGGCGCCCTGCGCACCGCCGCCTCGATGTGGCTGCTCGCGCACGGGACGCGGCTGGTCAGACCCGAGACGCTGACCGGCGGCCCGGCCCCGGTCGGACTGGTTCCGCTGCTCCTGGTCACGCTGCCGGGCTGGCTCGCCCACCGGGCGGCCCGCGATGCGCTGATGCCCGACGAGGACGAGGACCACGAGGACGAACCCGCCGGTCCGCTGCCCTCCGGCTGGGCCGTGTTCGGGGCGGTGACCTGCGGTTACCTCGTGATCGCGACGGCCACCGTGCTGTACGCGGCCGCCGGGCCGCTGCCGGCGGACCCGCTCAGCGCCGCGCTGTGCCTGCCGCTCACGGTGGGGCTGGCGACCGCCGCCGGAGTCTGGACCGCGCACGGCCGCCCGCTCGGCCCGCTGCCCGAGCGGGTCCCGGCGCGCGTGCGGGCCGCGCTCTTGGACGTTCGTACCAGCGCGGCCGCCCGCGCGGCGGGGGCCACCGTCGCGGTGCTGCTCGGCGGCGGGGCACTCCTGGCGGGCGCCGGGCTCGCCTGGCACATCGGCGTCGCCGAGGACGCGTTCCTCCGGCTCGCGGAGGACTGGTCGGGGCGGCTCGCGGTGCTGCTGCTCGCGCTCACCCTGGTGCCCAACGCGGCCGTGTGGGGCGCGTCGTACGGGCTCGGGCCCGGCTTCGCCGTCGGTACGGGAGCGGTGGCCGGGCCGCTCGGAGTGGCGGGCACTCCCGCGCTCCCGCACTTCCCGCTGCTCGCGGCGGTGCCGGCCGGCGGCCACGGGTCCTGGTGGAACTGGGCGGCGGCCGGGGTGCCGCTCGTGGCCGGTCTCGTCCTGGCCCGGTTCACCGCGCGGGCCGCCGTGACCGAGGGGTGGGGGCGGCGCGAGACCGCGCGGGCCGCGCTGCTCGGGGCAGTGCTGTGCGGCTGCGCCCTCGCGGGCCTCGCGGCGATCGCCGGCGGGCCGCTGGGCACGGGGGCGCTCGCCGCGCTGGGGCCGGTCTGGTGGCGTACTGGAGGCGCGGCGCTGCTGTGGGCGGCCGTGGTGGGGGTGCCGGGGGCGGTCGGGCTGCGGGCCTGGCGGCTGCGGGGTGCGGTGCCCCGGCGCTCGCTGCGGGCCCGGGTCGCGGGGGCGCTCTCGTGGCGGCCCCGGCGGGGCCGGGCCGTGGCCGCGCCCGGGTCCGTGCCGGTTCCGGTGCCGGGGGGCGAGGTCGGCCCGGCCGACGAGGAGGCGTACGACTTCCTGCCGGTCGGCGGGGGTGGCCTGTGGCACGAGGACGGGGCGCGGGAGGCCCGGTGGGCCGCGCTCAAGGAGGCGTCGGGCGGGCTGATGGCGGACATCCCGGCGGCCGGCGCGGAGCTCTCCCCGCTCCGCCCCCTCCCGAACCGGGGCGCGGCCCCGGACCCCGCTCCTCGAACGCGGGAGGAGCCGGACGACGGCCGGCTGGAGGCCGGCCCCGGGCCGGCACCGGAAGGCGGCCCGGCACCCGGTCCCGTACCGGCGCCCGGTCCCGTACCGGAAGGCGGGCCCGCGCCGGAGCCCCTTCCGAAGCCCGTACCGGAGCCGGTCTCCAAGCCCGCACCGGAGTCGGCACCGGAGCCCGGACCGCGCCACGACCCCGTACCGGAAGGCGGTCCCGCACCGGAGCCCGGACCAGGGTCCGGACCGCACCCCGGCCCCGTACCGGAATCCGAGCCGCGCTCCCACCCCGGATCCGGATCCGAGTAGCACCCGGCAGCGGACCCGGATTCCCCCTCGGGGCCGTCGGAACCGGCTACTCCTTCACGCCGAACAGCGGGACCAGCTTGTGGGGGAGGAGGTCATTGCAGGAGAGCTGGCCCGTCTTGGTCAGGGCGTCGTCCACGCACGTGTAGTAGTCGCGGTACGCGATCTGCATGGTGAAGCTCGACGCCACCACCACCAGGGCGAGCACCGCCGTGACCAGGCCGGTCACCGCCGCCGTCACCTGCGGCCTGCCCGAGGCGGCCGGTGCCGGCGGGGTGGCGGGCGCGGGGGAGGCCGCTGACGGCGCCTCGGGGGGCTTCGGCTTCGCGCGGAGCGAGCTGATCGCCCAGTACAGGCCGAGCGCGCCCAGGAGCAGGGCGACCTCCGGCATGTCGAACAGAGCGAAGAAGAAGGCCCACATCCCGGAGAGCAGGGCGTAGCGGGCGCGGCGCTGGGCCGGGTCCGTGGGGTCCCAGCGCAGGCCGGGCGGGGGCGGCGGGTTCTGGCCCGGGCCGCCCTCGGGACGCTCGGGGCGCTGGCCGAAGCCGCCCGGCGCCCGGCCGGGCTGCCGGTCGCTCCACTGGCTGCCCCAGGGTGAGCCCTGCTGGTCGTTGCCTTCTCCCGGGGCAGGCCGGCGCGGCTGCCAGGGCCGGTCGGGGCTGCCCTCCGGCGGCGGGGCGAAGGGATTGTCGTCGGCGGCGCCCGCTCCGGAGCCGCTTCCGGTGCCGCTTCCTGAGCCCTCGGGCTCCGAGCCCCCCGGGTCCGTCGGATGAGGGGAGCCGGGGGTGGAGGACTGGCGGGCTGCGAACAGCTGGTGGCGTCGGTCCGGCATCTGGTGAACGTCTTCCCCTCGGACCCCGTCACCGGCCGGTCGGGCCAGGGGGTCACATCTCGCAAACAAGTAAGTGAGACAGGTCTCGTCTCGCGGCGTCCTCCCAGACGCTACCTGGCGGTCCGGCCCCCGTCCCGTGGGGGCCGTCCGGTGTGCCGGTATCGTTGCTGACGGCCGGCGCTTTCGTAGAGTTCCCCGTATCGAGGGGCGCGATTCGTTCGTACGACCACACAAAGACGTAAGACCGCGAGAAAGAGCCCCGCTGTGGCCTCCCCGCCCCCCTCCGCGTCCACTTCTCCTGACGACATCCCGTCCCCGCAGGCCCGCCCCGCCCGCCTGGTGGTGCTGGTGTCCGGATCCGGTACGAATCTGCAGGCCCTGCTCGACGCCATCGCCGCCGATCCGGACGGCTACGGCGCCGGGATCGTGGCCGTCGGCGCCGACCGGGACTCCATCGTCGGCCTGGAGCGCGCCGAGCGGGCCGGGATCCCCACCTTCGTCTGCCGGGTCAAGGACCACTCCTCGCGCGAGGAGTGGGACGCGGCCCTTGCCGGGGCCACCGCGGCGTACGCGCCGGACCTGGTCGTCTCGGCCGGATTCATGAAGATCGTGGGCAAGGAGTTCCTCGCCCGCTTCGGCGGCCGGGTGGTCAACACCCACCCCGCGCTGCTGCCCAGTTTTCCCGGAGCCCATGGCGTACGCGACGCGCTCGCGTACGGCGCCAGGGTCACCGGGTGCACCGTCCACTTCGTCGACGACGGCGTCGACACCGGCCCGATCATCGCCCAGGGCGTGGTCGAGATCCGGGACGAGGACGATGAAGCCGCTCTGCACGAGCGGATCAAGGAAGTCGAGCGACGGCTGCTCGTCGATGTCGTGGGGCGCCTGGCCCGTAACGGCTACCGCATTGAGGGACGAAAGGTTCAGATCGGTGAACTCGGTTAGTACGGACACCGTCAAGCCCATCCGGCGGGCGCTGGTCAGCGTCTACGACAAGACGGGGCTCGAGGAGCTGGCGCAAGGGCTCCACGCGGCCGGGGTCGAGCTGGTGTCCACCGGGTCGACCGCCGCGAAGATCGCCGCCGCCGGGGTGCCCGTCACCAAGGTCGAGGAGCTCACCGGGTTCCCCGAGTGCCTCGACGGGCGGGTCAAGACGCTGCACCCCAAGGTGCACGCGGGCATCCTCGCGGACCTGCGCCTGGACGCCCACCGGGCGCAGCTCGACGAGCTCGGCGTGCGGCCCTTCGAGCTGGTCGTGGTCAACCTGTACCCGTTCAAGGAGACCGTCGCCTCCGGCGCGAGCCCCGACGAGTGCGTGGAGCAGATCGACATCGGCGGCCCCTCGATGGTCCGTGCCGCCGCCAAGAACCACCCCTCGGTCGCCGTGGTCACCAGCCCGGGGCGGTACGCGGCCGTGCTCGACGCCGTCAAGAACGGCGGCTTCGACCTCACCGCCCGCAAGCGCCTCGCGGCCGAGGCCTTCCAGCACACCGCCGCGTACGACGTGGCCGTGGCGTCCTGGATGACCAACGTGTACGCGCCCGAGGAGGGCGAGGCCCCGCTGCCCGAGTTCCTCGGCGCCACCTGGGAGCGCAAGTCGGCGCTGCGCTACGGCGAGAACCCGCACCAGGCCGCGGCCCTCTACACCGACGGACAGCCGGGCGGGCTCGCCAACGCCGAGCAGCTGCACGGCAAGGAGATGTCCTTCAACAACTACGTGGACACCGAGGCCGCGCGCCGCGCCGCCTACGACCACGACGAGCCCTGCGTCGCGATCATCAAGCACGCCAACCCGTGCGGGATCGCGGTCGACGCGGACCTCGCGGCCGCGCACCGCAAGGCGCACGAGTGCGACCCGCTGTCCGCGTTCGGCGGCGTCATCGCCGTCAACCGGCCGGTGACCGTGGCGATGGCCGAGCAGGTCGCCGAGATCTTCACCGAGGTCATCGCGGCCCCGGACTACGAGGACGGCGCGGTCGAGGTGCTGGCCCGCAAGAAGAACATCCGGGTGCTCAAGGTGGCCGGCACCCCGCACCAGCCGGGCGACCTCAAGTCGATCTCGGGCGGCGCGGTGCTCCAGCACACCGACCTCTTCCAGGCCGAGGGCGACGACCCCGCGAACTGGACGCTGGCCAGCGGAGAGGCCCTGAACGAGGCCGAGTTGAAGGAACTCGCCTTCGCCTGGGTGGCCTGTCGCGCCGTCAAGTCCAACGCGATCCTGCTCGCCAAGGACCAGGCTTCGGTCGGCGTCGGCATGGGCCAGGTCAACCGGGTCGACTCCGCGAGGCTCGCGGTGGAGCGGGCCGGCGAGGAGCGGGCGCGGGGCTCGTACGCGGCCTCCGACGCGTTCTTCCCGTTCCCCGACGGCTTCGAGATCCTGGCGAACGCCGGGGTCAAGGCCGTGGTGCAGCCCGGCGGTTCGGTCCGCGACGAGCTGGTCGTCGAGGCGGCGAAGAAGGCGGGTGTGACGATGTACTTCACCGGCACGCGCCACTTCTTCCACTGACCCCGGACGGCTGACCCCGGACGGCTGACCCCGGGACGGCTGACCCCGGACGGTCGGCCCCGGACGCGCGAAGGGCCGCGCCCCCCTTGCGGGGAGCGCGGCCCGGCGGACGTGCGGCGAAGGTCAGGCCTTCTTGATGACCAGCGTGCCGGCGGCCCGGTCGTGCCAGCCCTGCAGCTTGCCGGAGTTGTCGAAGAACGGCGACAGGTAGACCAGGATGGCGCCGATGTAGCACAGGAAGGCGCCGACGATCGGGATGATGTAGCGGATGAAGCCCGAACCCAGACCCGGGTTCTGGCCCGTGTTCTCCTTCACCACGCGCAGGCCGAGGGCGAGCTTGCCCAGGGTCGCGCCGACGAGGGAGACCATCAGCCACTCGTAGAGCAACGTGAAGGCACCGATGACGGCGAGCCAGGTGAACATCACGGTGATGATGCTGCCGCTGGCGTCGTTCACGCAGGACGAGTAGTCGGCCGAGTTGGGGTCGCAGTCCTTGGTGACGCCGACGACGCCGGCCAGGCCGATCGCCATGATGATGCCGAGGATGATGCCGATCGCGGCGCCGTCGATGAGGCGGGCGCCGAGGCGGCGGCCCATCGAGGCGACCTCGACGGTGCCGAGCACCGGCACGTTGATGTAGCCGTTGTTGGCCTGGAGCGTGCCGGGCGCCTGCGGGTAACCGTAGCCCGGGGCCTGGCCGGGGGCCTGGCCCGGCTGCTGCGGGTAGCCGTAACCCTGCGGCGGGACGCCCTGGGGGGCCTGCTGACCCTGCGGGTAGCCGTAGCCGGGCTGGCCCTGCTGCTGGCCGTACGGGCCGCCCTGCGGGGGCTGCTGGGGCTGCTGCCCGTAGGGGTTGTTCGGGTCGCCGAAGCTCATGACGGGGTTTCCTCCGTTGGGTGTTGCGGGGACGACGCGGCCCGAGCGGAGGAATAGCTGTTCTGAGCGGATTGCCCCCCGGCACTGCCCGCGGCACTGCGCGGATCATCGTTCTAAATGAGACATAAGTTTGTCCAGCCGATTGCTGGATGTGTTGTGCAAGTGCAACTTGGGCGATCACGTGTCGCCCTGAAAGAATGGGAAACATGACCGCCCAGATTCTCGATGGCAAGGCCACCGCCGCAGCGATCAAGTCCGAACTGGCCGTCCGCGTGGCGGCCCTGAAGGAGCGGGGCATCACGCCCGGCCTGGGAACCGTGCTGGTCGGGGAGGACCCCGGCAGCCAGAAGTACGTGGCGGGCAAGCACCGCGACTGCGCTCAGGTCGGCATCGCCTCCATCCAGCGCGAGCTGCCCGCGACCGCGACGCAGGACGAGATCGAGGCGGTGGTACGGGAGTTGAACGAGGACCCCGCCTGCACCGGCTACATCGTCCAGCTGCCGCTGCCCAAGGGCATCGACGAGAACCGCATTCTGGAGCTGATGGACCCGGCGAAGGACGCCGACGGCCTGCACCCGACGAACCTCGGGCGCCTCGTCCTCAACGAGCCCGGCCCGCTGCCCTGCACGCCTTACGGGATCATCCAGTTGCTCCGCAAGCACGGCGTGGAGATCAACGGGGCCGAGGTCGTCGTGGTCGGACGCGGTGTCACCATCGGCCGCTCGATGCCGCTGCTGCTCACCCGCCGATCCGAGAACGCCACGGTCACCCAGTGCCACACCGGCACCCGCGACCTGTCGGCGCACCTGAAGCTGGCGGACATCGTCATCGCCGCGGCCGGCGTCCCGCACCTGATCAAGCCCGAGGACGTGAAGCCGGGCGCGGCCGTCCTCGACGTCGGCGTCAGCCGCGACGAGAGCGGGAAGATCGTCGGCGATGTGCACCCCGGCGTCGCCGAGGTGGCCGGCTGGCTGTCGCCGAACCCGGGCGGGGTCGGCCCGATGACCCGCGCCCAACTGCTCGTCAACGTCGTCGAGGCGGCCGAGCTCGCCGCCGCCGCGCGCTGACCGGAAAGGCCTGAGGCATGGGTGCTGGTAGGAGTCACGAGCCGTCCGGGGACGCGGAGCGGCCGGCCGCCGAGGACGAGTCCGGAGCGACCGCGCCGGCGGCGCCCGCCCGCGCGGGCGGCTCGCGGCGGTTCCCCTCCGTCACGCGGGACACCGCGCGCCCGGAGGGCGGCGGCCGTGCCGCGCCCCGCGACGCCTCCGCACCCGCCCGCCAGTGGCCGCTGCTCTCCGTCCTGGTCGCCGTCGGCGTCGGGCTCCTGATAGTGGCGACCGAGCCGTTCGGGCAGGCCTTCCGGATCGGGCTCGTCATCATCGGCGCCGCCCTGATGGCGGGCGCGGCCCTGCGCTGGACGCTGCCGTCGGTCGGCATGCTCGCCGTCAGGTCCCGCTTCACCGACATCTCCACGTACGGAGTGCTCGGCGTGGCCATCGTGCTGCTCGCCCTCATGGCACAGCCCCGCCCCTGGCTGAACGTGCCGTTCCTGGAGGACGCGGTCCACTTCACGGTCCGCTAGGCCCGCCCCGCGCGAACGGCCCGCACTCTCCCGCCAGGGAGGGTGCGGGCCGTTCGCCGTCCGGGTGGGCCGGCGGCACCCCGGGCGGCCTCCACCGCCGTCCCCGGCCACTCCGTTCGTCCCGGTGCGCACCACCTCGGGAACTGACATCCTGGGGCCCCGCATCCCTGGGGGGTGGCGACGGACGGAGGGGGAAGCGATGCCTCGCTGGAAGGCGCTGCCGGACGAACTCGACCCACAGGTAAGGGAGTTCGCGGGCCAGCTGCGCAGGCTGGTGGACCGCAGCGGGCTCAGCGTCGCGGCGGTCGCGGACCGCACCGGATACGACAGGACGTCGTGGGAGCGGTATCTCGGCGGCCGCCTCCTCGCCCCCAAGGCCGCCGTCCTCGCGCTGGCCGAGGTGACCGGCACCAATCCCGTCCACCTGACCACCATGTGGGAGCTGGCCGAGCGGGCCTGGAGCCGCTCCGAGCAGCGGCAGGACCGCACCATGGAGGCCGCCCGGGCCGACCGGGGGCGGGCCCCGCTCGGCGAGTTCGGGCCGGCCCGGCCGGCCGGGGCACACGCCCCTCCGGCCGCCCCGGGGCCCACCGGCCGGCGGCCGCCGAAGGCGCGGGCGCCCGAGCCCGCGCGCGGGCCCGGGCGGCACCGGCGCCGGATCGTCATGTTCCTGGCCGGAGTGATCGGCGCGCTCCTGGTCATCACGTCCGCCGTGCTCCTGACCGACCTCGGCGGGAGCGACGACAAGCCGGCCGCGCAGCCGAGCCCGAGCCGTTCCGCGTCGGCGCCCGCACTGCCCGCCGGGGTGAAGTGCGTGGCCGCGTCCTGCACCGGCCAGGACCCCGAACTGATGGGCTGCACCGACAAGTTGGTGCAGACGGTGGGCAGCGCCAAGGTCGGCGTCTCGGTCGTCGAGGTGCGCTACAGCAAGATCTGCGGGGCCGCCTGGGCGCGGCTCAAGCAGGTCGCCCCCGGCGACCGGGTGCGGATCAGCGCCGCCGCCACCGCCGGGGACGAGGTGGTGGCCGACGCCTACCGCGACACGTACACCAAGATGCTCGCCGTCCAGGGCCCGGCGGCCGCGAAGGCGTGCGCCACGCTGAAGAGCGGGAAGAGCGGCTGCGCCACGGGCAGAGCCGGCGCGGTCCCGTCGGGGACGACGGGTACCGGTCCGTCGGGAACGACCAGTACCGGTCAATGATCGATCAGCGTGAGGCGTCCCACAGGGCTCCGGGGGTGTGGGACGCCCAGGGTCGGATAGCCTGACCGCTGGACATCTCTTCACGTCAAGATTCAGACGGTCGCACGTCAGGTTCCCGGCGTACGGGGTGCCCGGAGCCGAGGGGCAAACCCCCACCACCCGCTGTTTCCAACGGAGATCGCCATGACCCGCACTCCCGTGAATGTCACCGTCACCGGCGCGGCCGGCCAGATCGGCTACGCGCTGCTCTTCCGCATCGCCTCCGGTCACCTGCTCGGCCCGGACGTGCCGGTCAACCTGCGCCTCCTGGAGATCACCCCGGCCCTGAAGGCCGCCGAGGGCACCGCCATGGAGCTCGACGACTGCGCCTTCCCGCTGCTGCGCGGCATCGAGATCACCGATGACGCCAACGTCGCCTTCGACGGCGCCAACGTGGCCCTGCTCGTCGGCGCCCGCCCGCGCACCAAGGGCATGGAGCGCGGCGACCTGCTCTCCGCCAACGGCGGCATCTTCAAGCCGCAGGGCAAGGCCATCAACGACAACGCCGCGGACGACATCAAGGTCCTCGTCGTCGGCAACCCGGCCAACACCAACGCGCTCATCGCGCAGGCCTCGGCCCCGGACGTACCGGCCGAGCGCTTCACCGCGATGACCCGTCTGGACCACAACCGGGCGATCTCGCAGCTGGCGAAGAAGACCGGCACCACGGTCTCCGACATCAAGCGCCTGACCATCTGGGGCAACCACTCGGCGACCCAGTACCCGGACATCTTCCACGCGGAGATCGCCGGCAAGAACGCCGCCGAGGTCGTCAACGACGAGCAGTGGCTGGCCGACGCGTTCATCCCGACCGTCGCCAAGCGCGGCGCCGCGATCATCGAGGCCCGTGGCGCGTCCTCGGCCGCCTCGGCCGCCAACGCCGCCATCGACCACGTGCACACCTGGGTCAACGGCACCGCCGAGGGCGACTGGACCTCCATGGGCATCCCGTCGGACGGCTCCTACGGCGTCCCCGAGGGCCTCATCTCGTCCTTCCCGGTCACCGTCAAGGACGGCAAGTACTCGATCGTCCAGGGCCTGGACATCAACGAGTTCTCCCGCAAGCGCATCGACGCCTCCGTCAAGGAGCTCGCCGAGGAGCGCGACGCGGTGCGCGAGCTCGGCCTCATCTGAGCCTGGCGGAGCGCCCGTTGAGGCATCCGCAACCGTGACGAAGCCCCGGCAGCCACTGCCGGGGCTTCGCCCGTTTCCGGTTACTCGCGCACCGCGTCCCGCGTCAGCTGTACGGCGGCGAGCAGGCTGAGCTCCGGCTGCGCGTCGCGCAGCGCCTTGACCGCCCGCACCGACTCGTCGTCCGGGCCCGAGTAGCCGGCCGAGGCCCGCTGCTCGCGCACCCAGCGCCCGCGCAGCTCCCGGTCCGGCACGGCCGCCGCTTCCTCCGCTATCCGCAGGGCCGCCTCCAGGCCCGGCCGTTCCGCCTCCCCGGCGTCCGCCAGCGCCTGACGCAGTGCCGTCGCGATGTCGTCCGCGTCGCGCAGTACCAGGACCGAAAGTTCCTTGCGGCCAAACATGCAAACTCCCCGATGATCGTGGTCGTGATCATCAAATGTAGGCCCGGGGACCGGCCCGTGGCGAAATCCCCTGTCCTTTCCGGCCGGGGTCCCGCACACGCGGAAGGTGCCGCTACAGCTCGCGCACCTGGCGGGCGATGTCCCGCAGCGCGTGCGTCGCGCGGATCTGGAGGCCGGGGCCGAAGGTGATGCGGCCCGCGCCCAGCTCGCCCAGGCGGCGCGGCCCCGGCGCGTCCGGCAGGACCGCCATGTTGACCGGCACCGGCACGGCCGCCGCGATCTCCGGCAGGTGCTCGGGCGGCGCGGCGAACGGATACACGCCGTCCGCGCCGGCCGCCACGTAGGCCCGGGCCCGCGCGATCGCCGCGTCCCGCTCGGGCACCCCGCGCAGATAGGTGTCCACGCGGGCGTTGACGAACAGCGCGTCGCCCGCCTCGGCGCGCACCTCGGCCAGCCAGTCCGCGTGCCGGGCCGGGTCCTTGAGGACGCCGTCCACGGAGTCCTCCAGGTTGCAGCCCACCGCGCCGGTCTCCAGGAGCCGGGCCACCAGCTCCTTGGGAGCGAGCCCGTAGCCGCCCTCGACGTCCGCCGAGACGGGGATCGAGACGGACCGTACGATCCGCGCGACCGCCGCGAACATCTCGTCCGCCGGGGTCGAGCCGTCCTCGTACCCGAGGGACGCCGAGACCCCCGCGCTCGGCGTCGCCAGGGCCGGGAAGCCCGCCTCCTCGAAGACCCGGGCGCTGGCCGCGTCCCAGGGTCCCGGCAGGATCAGCGGGTCGCCGGCCGCGCGGCCCTGGTGCAGGGCGCGAAAGGTGGCGGCGGGGTTCAGCTGTGCCATTCCGTCTCTCCGGGTGCCGTGCGGCGGGTCACCATCAGCCGGTTCCAGCTGTTGATGACGGTGATCGCCGCGATGAGATGGGCGAGTTGGGCTTCGGTGAAGTGCTCGGCGGCGCGCTCGTACACCTCGTCGGGCACGAAGCCTCCCCCGGACTCCGTCCGGGAGGTGCCCCCAGTCAGGACGGTGACCGCCTCGGTGAGGGCGAGTGCCGCGCGCTCGCGCCCGGTGAAGGCGTCGCCCGCCTCCTCCCACGCGGCGAGGAGGTCGAGCCGCTCCTGGGACTCGCCGCCCTTGCGGGCGGCGGTCAGATGCATGTCCAGGCAGAAGGCGCAGTGGTTGAGCTGGGAGGCCCGGACCATGACCAGCTCGGCGAGGACCGGGTCGCCCAAGCCCCGCTTGGCGGCCGCGCCGAGCCCGGCGAGGCTCAGATAGACCTGCTCGGGGACCTGGAACTCCCTTGGCGCGAGGCTCACTTGTACATCCCCGGGGTGTAGTGGCCGGGCACGCCGCGAGTGGTCACGCCGAAGCGGTTCCAGGCGTTGATGACGGTGATGGCCGCGATGAGGTGGGCCAGCTCGGCCTCCTCGAAGTGCTTGGCTGCCTTCTCGTAGACCTCGTCCGGTACGAAACCGTCGGTCAGGACCGTGACGGCCTCGGTCAGCTCGAGAGCGGCCAGCTCCTTCTCGGTGTAGAAGTGCTTGGACTCCTCCCAGGCGCTGAGCTGGATGATCCGCTCCACCGTCTCGCCCGCCGCGAGCGCGTCCTTGGTGTGCATGTCCAGACACAGGGCGCAGTGGTTGAGCTGCGAGGCACGGATCTTGACCAGCTCGGCGATCGTCGGGTCGAGGCCCTGCTCGGCGGCCGCGTTCAGCTTGATCATGGCCTTGTAGACCTCGGGCGCGGCCTTGGCCCACTGCAGGCGCGGGGTGTGCTCGGGTGCGTGGTTCGCGTTCTCGTTCGTGGTCATGGAACGAAGGTACGTCTCGTGTGGCACAGGGGTATGGTCCATTCCCATGGTGAAATCCTGGGCCACTTCTCCGGAAACACTCGGTGTCGATCTGCACATCGACCTGGGCGGCGCGGGCCTGCGCTCGGGCCTCATGGACGCCCTGCGCGAGGCCGTGCGCGGCGGGCGGCTCACGCCCGGCACCCGGCTGCCGTCCTCGCGCACGCTCGCCGCCGACCTGGGGATCGCCCGCAACACGGTCGCCGACGCCTACGCCGAACTGGTCGCGGAGGGCTGGCTCACCGCGCGCCAGGGCTCCGGGACGCGGGTGGCCCAGCGGGCCGCGGCCCGCCAGGACCGCAGTCACACCCACCGCCTGCCGGCCCGCCGCAAACCCACCTACAACCTCATGGCGGGCTCGCCCGACCTCGCCTCCTTCCCGCGCGCCGAGTGGCTCAAGGCGGCCCGCCGGGCGCTCACGGCGGCCCCGCACGATGCCTTCGGCTTCGGCGACCCGCGCGGCCGCGTCGAGCTGCGCACGGTCCTCGCGGACTATCTGGCCCGCTCCCGTGGCGTGTACGCCTCACCGGACCGCATCGTCGTGTGCTCCGGGTTCGTGCACGGGCTGATGCTGATGGGCCGGGTGCTGCGGGCGCGCCGGGTGCGGGAGGTGGCCGTCGAGGCGTACGGGCTCGACTTCCACTGGAAGCTGCTCACCGACGAGGGGCTGCGCACCCCGGCCCTGTCGCTCGACGAACTGGGCACCCGCACCGAGGAGTTGGGGGCGCTGCGCGGGGTGGGCGCGGTGCTCATGACGCCCGCGCACCAGTTCCCGATCGGGCTTCCGCTGCTGCCCGACCGGCGGGCGGCCGCCGTCGACTGGGCGCGGGCCACCGGCGGGCTGATCCTGGAGGACGACTACGACGGCGAGTTCCGCTACGACCGCCAGCCGGTCGGCGCGCTGCAGGGACTCGACCCCGAGCACGTCGTCTACATGGGCACCGCGAGCAAGTCGCTCGCGCCGGGGCTGCGGCTCGGCTGGATGGTCCTTCCCGAGCACCTGGTGGACGAGGTCACCGAGGCGAAGGGCATCGCGGACTGGGCCTGCGGGGCGCTCGACCAGCTCACGCTCGCCGAGTTCATCGAGTCCGGGGCGTACGACCGCCATGTCCGCGGCATGCGGCTGCACTACCGCAGACGCCGCGACCAACTGGTGGCGGCGCTCGCCGAACAGGCCCCCGACGCGCGGGTCAGCGGCATCGCGGCCGGGCTGCACGCCCTGGTCGAGTTGCCCTCCGGTACGGAGCGCTCCATCGTGCAGGCCGCCACCTGGCAGGGCCTGGCCCTGGAGGGCCTCTCCCGCTTCCGCCACCCCCAACTCCCTTCGGACCGGGACGCGTTGGTGGTCGGCTACGGGACGCCGCCGGACTCGGCGTGGGCGGGGGCGCTCGACGCGCTGTGCCGGGTGCTGCCGTAGCCGTGCGGCCCGGCCCGCCCGGCCGCGCCGTCCAGGGCCGGGTGGCCCTAGCCCTCCCCGGGTTCCCGGAGCGCGGGCTCCGCCTCCGCCCCCGTCTCCGGGGCCTCGCCGAAGCGGGCCAGGGCGAGTGCGCCCGCCACCGCCACCGCGAAGCCGGTGACGGTCAGCCAGCCGAGGCCGTCGCGGGTGCGGTCGCCGAGCCAGGCCACGCCTACCAGGGCCGGGCCGATGGTCTCGCCGATGACCATGCCGGCCGTCGCCGTGGTGACCGACCCGCGCGACAGGGCGGAGGTGAGCAGCAGGAAGGCGGCCCCGCCGCCGAGCAGCAGCGCGTACAGGGCCGGATTCGTCAGGTCGAAGGGGTCGTCGATGAGCCGGACCGCGACCTCGACCACGCCGAAGCCGCAGCCCGCGCCGAGCCCGAGGACCAGGGCCCGCGCCCGGTCCGGCAGCCGCCCGCCGGCCACACCCGCGAGGAGCACCGCCGCCGCCACCCCGAGCAGCCACCAGGGCAGCGGGGCCGGGCCGGACTCGGTGCCCTCGGCGCCCGACGACAGGCCGAGCATCGCGAGGCCCGCGCACACCACCCCGACCGCCGCCCACTCCGTACCGGAGAGCCGGACCTTCAGGAGGCGGGATGCGACCACCGCCGTCACCGCGAGCGAGGCGGCGAGCGCCGCGCCGACCGCGTAGATCGGCACCGAGCGCAGCGCCACGATCTGGAAGACGAAGCCCAGCCCGTCGAGCGCGAGACCCACGACGTAGCGCCACTGGCGCACGGCGCGAAGCAGCAGCGCCGCGTCGACTCCGGAGCCGGCACCCGCCCCCGTACCGGGCTCGGCGGCCCGCGTCGCGGCGGCCTGGAGGACGGTGGCCGTGCCGAAGCAGACGGCGGAGGCGAGCGCGCAGATCATCCCGAGGAACACACAGGGACTGTAGTCGCAGGCCGCGCGGCGGGTACAAAGCCCGGAGGCGGGTCGCCGGTGGCCGGGAACTAGGGTGTGGCCGGAACGCGTCCCACAGCGAAGCCAGTACGTGAACGGGGGAGGTCGGACAATGCGCAGGTTCAGGTCCACGACGGTGGTGCTCGGCGGCATGGGTGTGCTCGCGGCGACGCTCACCGCGTGCAGCGACGAGCCGGACAAGCGGTGCGTCAACCCGGTCTCGTACAAGGAACTCCCGAAGTACGAGTGCAAGAGCGGCGGCAGCGGCACGTACTACTACGGCGGAACCAGCCGTGGCGGCAAGGTCTCCGGCGGCTCCTTCGACAAGTCGGGCGTCTCGCGCGGCGGGTTCGGCCACGGCGGTACGAGCGGCGGCTGAGGGACCGGACGGAACGCAGGGCGGACACATGGAACGCCATCACATACAGCCGCGCCCCGACTGGCAGCGGACCGTCGAGGAACAGGGCGTCATCTACCCGCTGACCCGCTACCCCGACGAATCGCTGCGGCCCTACTGGGACGAGAGCGCCTACTACTCCTTCACGCTGCCCGAGGTCGAGGCGCTGGAGGAGACCGTCGAGGAACTGCACACCATGTGCCTGGCGGCGGCGGCCCACATCGTCGAGAAGGGCCGCTTCGCCGACCTCGGCATCATGGACGGCCGGCTCGCCGACCTGGTCGCCGAGTCCTGGCGCCGACGGGCCGAACTCCCCTCCCTGTACGGCCGGTTCGACCTGCGGTACGACGGCGAGGGCCCCGCCAGGATGCTGGAGTACAACGCCGACACCCCGACGTCGCTCGTCGAGGCGGCGAGCGCGCAGTGGTTCTGGATGGAGGACCGCTTCCCCGGCGCCGACCAGTGGAACTCGCTGCACGAACGCCTCGTCGCGGCCTGGAAGGGCCAGGCGCGCCTGCTGCCGCCCGGCCCCGTGCACTTCGCGCACTCCGACGGCGACGAGCTCGGCGAGGACCTGATGACCGTCGCCTATCTGCGCGAGACGGCCGAGCAGGCGGGGCTCGACACGGAGGCGCTCTCGGTCGAGTCCATCGGCTGGGACCGCATCACCGGCCGCTTCGTGGACGACCGCCTGAGGTTCATCCGGGCCTGCTTCAAGCTGTACCCGTGGGAGTGGCTGGCCTCCGACGCGTTCGGGCCGCAGGTCCTCGACACCCTCGACAACGGCGGCGGCACGGGCACGACCTGCTGGATCGAGCCGGCCTGGAAGATGCTGCTCTCCAACAAGGCGCTGCTCGCGGTGCTGTGGGAGCTCTACCCCGGCCACCCCAACCTGCTCCCCGCCTACCTGGACGGGCCGCGCGACCTCGCCGCCGGGCGCGGGTACGTGGCGAAGCCCCTGCTCGGCCGGGAGGGCGCGGGCGTCACCCTCCACCCGCCGGGCTCCGCCCCGGCCCCGCGCCCCGAAGAGCCGTGCTGCTACCAGGAGTTGGCGCCGCTGCCCGACTTCGACGGGAACCGGGTGGTGCTGGGGGCGTGGGTCGTGGCGGACGAGGCGGCCGGGCTCGGGATCCGGGAGTCGGCGGGGCTCGTGACCGACGAGTACGCGAGGTTCGTCCCGCATGTGATCCGGTGACGCGCGGGGAGCCACCGCCACTTCGGTGACACGGGGGGTGCCCGGAGCGGAACAGGGGGGCGCGCGAAGCGGTGCGCCGCTACCATGTTCACCCTGGCGGCGTCCTCGAACACCCCTTCCGTACGGCCCAGTTGAGGGCAGACGTCCGCCCACCGTCCCGGGGGAGCAGGACATGACGCAGGCCCAGGTGCCGCAGCAGGCGCAGCCGGCGGGACCGCCGGCCGGCGGGCTGCCGCCGGTGCACCCGTCGCTCAGCGAGGCGACCCGTCTGATGGCCGCCGGCACCTATCTCGACGACGAGTACCGCGACGCCGTCATCGACGAGCTGTACGTCCACGAGGAGCGGGTCGTGGCGCCCTCGCTCGGCTTCGACGCGGCCCGCGTGCTCGCCCACGCGCTGCGCGCCCGCAATCTGCAGATCGCCTGGTCGATCGGTGTCGTCGCGCTCTGGGTGCTCGCCGTGGTCGTCACGGACTACGCCCTCCTGATCCTCGTCGGCCCCTGCCTCCAGCTCGGCCTCGCCCGCCTCGTGCGCGGCGGGGCCAGGACCGCGCCCTGGTACCGCACGGTGCCGGCCTTCTTCCTGCGCTGGTGGGCGCGGCTCGTGCTCGCCGTGTTCGCCGCCGTGCTGCTGGTGTCCCTGTTCGGCGGCTACGACACCTCCTCGCACAACTACTCGTCCGAGTACGGGAGTTACGGCGGTTCGGGCAGCGGGGGGTACGACGTCTTCGGCGACGCCGCCGCGAGCGGGAACACCGTTCCGCCGGTCGTCGCGGGCCCCGCGCTCGTGTTCGGCGGGGGCACCGTCGGCCTGGCGGACCAGGGCCTGAGCCCCGGCCTCGGCTGGGGGATCGTCGGCTGCTTCGCCGTGATCGCCCTCTGTGTCGGACTCCAGCGCCTCCAGTTCGCCCGGATCATGGCGGGCGAGCTGTCCCCGCAGGGCTTCCAGGACTTCGGCGCCGACCCCGCGCAGCGCGGCGACAACGGCAGGTTCCAGCGCCTCGCCGCCATGATCCGCGTCGAGCAGCACGCCCCGCTCGCCGTCTACCGCTCCGACGCGCCCTTCCGGGGCGCGGGCGAGCCCTTCGAGCCCTGGTCGGTCTCCATCCAGCTGCGCCCGCGCAAGTCCCTGGGCGACCGGAGCCCGACCCGGGTCAGCAACGCCGAGGTCCTGCGCATCGTCGAGCCCCTGGTCACCCGGCTCCGGGTGCCCGCCCCGACCGCGCCCGCCGAGGCGGAGGCCGTGCGCGACCGGCTGCGTCAGCTCGAAGTGTCCGAGTACGTGTTCCTGCCGGTCGACGGGCTGCCCTCGCGCACCTACGCGCCCTACGCCGAAGGCGAGTTCGAGCAGCACCGGGCCGCCGCCCTTGAGGAGGGCGGCGAGGCGCGCCGGCACTTCCTGCGGATCCGGGTGGGCGGCTGGGAGGAACACCTCGTCACCACCGTGTTCGTACGCGTCCACACCCAGGGCGGCATGCTGGTCCTGGAGATCGCCCCGCACGTCCTGCCGCCGCTGCGCGAGGACTTCCTGCGCGCGGACCACACGGCCCGGAGCTTCGCCTGCCTCACCCCGGTGGGCAAGGCGGCGTGGGCGCTGAAGCGGACGCCGAGGTCCCTGATCGAGGCCCTGGCCGTCCTGGTCCGCGCGGTCGCCTCGCTGTGGCACCGGCTCACCGGCGGGCACGCCGGGGCGCTGCCCGACGGCCCGGCGCGCTCGGTGCGCGAACTGGCGGCGGCGCCCGGCACCTCGCTGTTCCAGGCGATGGACTACCGGCGCTATGTGAAGTCCATCGAGGACCGGGTTACCACCGGCGTGCGCGACGCGCTGTACGAAGCGGGCTACGACACCGGGCAGTTCGAGCAGAAGATCGTCAATGTCGCGCAGGGCGGCGTCATGATCGAGAACGCCCGAGGGGCGATCAGCGTCGGCGACCACAACACCGTCAACAGCGAGGGCTGAGATGACCATGCCGGGTGACGACAGCACACAGCGGGGCGGCGCGCAGCGTTCCGTCCACATCAGCGGAGTGACCGGATCCGTCTCGGTCGGCGACCACAACAAGGTGTCCAGCGTCTACCGCGCGGGCGCCACCGACGAGGCCCAGCTCCAACTCCTGGACGCCATCACGGAGTTCAGGACAGGCCTGGCCCAGCTCGTGCGCAACGACCAGACCCGCGCCCTGGACGCCGAACTCGCCGAGACCGAGGAGGAGATCCGCACCGAGGGCCAGGCGAGCCCCGGGCGGCTGGCGCGCCTGGGCGAGCTGCTCACCGGCGCCACCGCCCTGACAGGCCTGCTCGCCTCCGGCGAGACGCTGGTGCAGCGGGTCCGCGAACTGATCGGGATGTGAGGCGGCGGTGAGCGGGGGCAGGGGCGAGGTCCGCTGGAACGCGGCGACCCAGAAGTGGGAGACGGTGGACGAGACCGCCACGGGGCCCGCGGCGGCCCCGCCCCCGGTGCCGGCCGTGCCCCCGCCGCCCCCGCCACTCCCGGCGGTGCCGCCCCTGGCACCCGGCCCCGGCCCGTACCCGACGACGGGGGCGTACCCGGAACCCCCGCCGGTGCGGGAGCCGCGGCGGACCCGGCGGGTGCCCGTCGCCGTCGTGGTGGCGATCGTCGCCGTGGCCGGTGCGGGCGGGGGATGGTTCCTCACCCGTGGCGGGTCCGGCCACCCGAAGGTGGCCGCGTCCTCGCCCTCCGCGCCGTCCTCCGGCGCCCCGGAGCGGACCGGCGAGGGCGGCCCGTCCCCGTCGCCCTCCGCGTCGGCGTCGGCCTCCGCCTCACCGAGCGCCACCGTGCCGGCCGGCTTCCAACTCGTCCAGGATCCACGGGGGTTCAGGATGTACGTGCCGCAGGGCTGGACCCGTCAGGACCAGGGCGCCAAGGGCGTCTTCTACAACTCCGGGGACGGCGCCCGGCTGATCCAGGTGTACCCGGTCTCCGAGGCCGGCCTGAGCCCGTACGACGCGCTCAAGCAGACCTCGGGCGAACTGGCGAAGAACCCCGGGTACCAGGAGATCAGCCTGGCGAACGACGCCACCGTGCCCGGTGGCACGCGGGCCGCGCGGCTCGTCTACGCCTACGACAACCAGCAGCTCGGCCACCGGCGCCAGGTGGTGGACTACGCGTTCCTGACGCCCGGCGGCGAGCACTACGCCGTTCTGTCCGCGGCCCCCGCGACCGTGTGGCCCGAGCAGGAGCAGACCCTGAAGACCGCCCTCAGCGTCTTCTGCTCGGGCACCAACTGCCTGTCACCCACGGCGGGTTGAGGGCACCTGCTGCTCGGCGAGGACCGCGCGCAGCTGGTCGAGGCCCCAGTCCAGATCCTCCTTGCTGATCACCAGGGGCGGGGCGATGCGGATCGTCGAGCCGTGGGTGTCCTTGACCAGGACGCCCCGGCCCATCAGCCGCTCCGAGATCTGCCGTCCCGTGCCGTGCGCCGGATTGATGTCCACGCCCGCCCACAGGCCGCGCCCGCGCACCGCCTCGACCGCGCCCGCGCCGGTCAGCAGGCCGAGCTCGTGGTGCAGGTGATCGCCGAGTTCGGCGGCGCGCTGCTGGTACTCCCCGGTGCGCAGCATCGCGATGACCTCCAGGGCGACCGCGCAGGCCAGCGGGTTTCCGCCGAACGTCGAGCCGTGCTCGCCCGGCCCGAACACCCCGAGCACCTCCGAGGACGCGGCCACCGCCGACACCGGGACCACGCCGCCGCCGAGGGCCTTGCCCAGGATGTAGACGTCGGGCACCACGCCCTCGTGCTCGCACGCGAAGGTCTTCCCGGTGCGGCCGAGCCCGGACTGGATCTCGTCCGCCATGAACAGGACGTTCCGCTCGCGCGTCAACTCCCTTACGCCCGCGAGGTATCCGGCCGGCGGCACGAGCACGCCGGCCTCGCCCTGGATGGGTTCGAGCAGCACCGCCACGGTGTTGTCGGTGACGGCCGCCCGCATCGCGGTGAGGTCGCCGTACGGCACGATCTCGAAGCCCGGCGTGTAGGGGCCGTAGTCCGCGCGGGCCTCCGGATCGGTGGAGAAGCTGACGATGGTGGTCGTACGGCCGTGGAAGTTGTCCCGGGCCACCACGATCTTCGCCGTGTTGTCCGGCACGCCCTTGACCTTGTAGCCCCACTTGCGGGCGGTCTTCACGGCGGTCTCCACCGCCTCCGCCCCGGTGTTCATGGGCAGCACCATGTCCTTGCCGCACAACTCCGCCAGCTCCGTACAGAACTGGGCGAACCGGTCGTGGTGGAACGCTCTCGACGTGAGGGTGACCCGCTCCAGCTGGGCCTTCGCCGCCTCGATGAGGCGGCGGTTGCCGTGGCCGAAGTTGAGCGCCGAGTAGCCGGCCAGCATGTCGAGGTAGCGCCGGCCCTCGACGTCGGTCATCCAGGCGCCCTCGGCGGAGGCGACGACGACGGGCAGCGGATGGTAGTTGTGCGCACTGTGTGCCTCGGCGGAACGGATGGCGTCTTCGGTCGCGGCGTGTGTCGACACGGGTTCTCCGATCGTCATGCGGCATGGGGCGTAGGTGGTGCCCTTTTCTATCGTCGCTCGGATGTCGGACGAAGAAACCTTGCCGTCGGAGGCGGCCGGTAGGGTGTTCGGTACGCGCGGCGACTGGCGAGCGGGGAAGCGACCCCGGGGAAGCCGCGCGCGGCCTGCCGCACGAGGTGCCGCCCGCCTGGGCACCCCGGGAACCTGTCAACGGACCCGGAGGACGCCATGAGCCTTCCCCTTTCCCACCCCGCCCTGCTGGCCGCCGACCCCGAGCTGGCCTCGCTCGTCGCCGCCGAGGAGCGGCTCCAGTCGGACACCCTGCGTCTGATCCCCAGCGAGAACTACGTCTCGACGGCCGTCCTGGAGGCCTCGGGGACGGTGCTGCAGAACAAGTACAGCGAGGGCTACGCGGGCCGGCGCTACTACGAGGGCCAGCAGAACATCGACAAGGTCGAGACGCTCGCGGTCGACCGCGCCAAGGCCCTGTTCGGCGTCGAGCACGCCAACGTCCAGCCGTACTCCGGCTCGCCCGCCAACCTCGCCGTCTACCTCGCCTTCGCCGAGCCCAGCGACACCGTGATGGGCATGGCGCTGCCGATGGGCGGGCACCTCACGCACGGCTGGGGCGTCTCGGCGACCGGCAAGTGGTTCCGGGGCGTGCAGTACGGGGTGCGCGCCGACACCGGGCTCATCGACCTCGACGAGGTGCGCGAGATCGCGCTCAAGGAGCGGCCGAAGCTGATCTTCTGCGGGGGTACCGCGCTGCCCCGCACGATCGACTTCGCCGCGTTCGCGGAGATCGCCGAGGAGGCGGGCGCGGTGCTCGTCGCGGACGTCGCGCACATCGCGGGCCTCATCGCGGGCGGCGCCCACCCCTCGCCGGCGCCGTACGCGGACGTCATCTCGACCACCACGCACAAGACCCTGCGGGGGCCGCGCGGAGCCATGCTGATGTCCCGCGCGGAGCATGCGAAGGCCATCGACAAGGCGGTCTTCCCCGGGCTCCAGGGCGGGCCGCACAACCAGACCACGGCGGCGATCGCGGTCGCCCTGCACGAGGCGGCGCAGCCGGCGTTCTGCGCGTACGCCCACCAGGTGGTGGCCAATGCGCGGGCCCTCGCGGACGCCCTCCTGGAGCGGGGCTTCGACCTGGTGTCCGGCGGCACCGACAACCACCTGGTCCTGATGGACCTCACCGCCAAGGACGTGCCGGGGAAGGTGGCCGCGAAGGCCCTGGACCGGGCGGGGATCGTCGTCAACTACAACACCGTTCCGTACGACCCCCGCAAGCCCTTCGACCCCTCCGGCATCCGCATCGGGACGCCGTCCCTGACGTCCCGGGGCCTGGGGGCCGAGCACATGCCGAAGGTGGCCGAATGGCTCGACCGGGGTGTGTCGGCGGCCCGGGCCGGGGACGAGGGCGCGCTGTCCGCGATCCGCGCGGAAGTGACGGACCTCCTGTCCGCCTACCCCGCCCCGGGCCTCCCCCTGGCCTGACCCCCTGGGGGCTCCGCCCCCAGACCCCCGTTCGCGCCTGAACGGCGCTCGTCCTCAATCTCCCCCAAGGCCTTAAGGGCCAGGGGGGACCCCCATGACGGGCTGAGGATGCCCCAGCACCCGGTACCGCTTAGGGGCGCGGGGAACTGCGCGGAGGGGGTTCGGGGGCGGCGCCCCCGAGGTGCTGGGGCACCTTGTGGGGCCGGTCACAAGCGCGGGGTTTCCGACACGGCGGGCCCACCTGAGAGAATGCTGAGCATGCCCTCGACTCGTCCCCGCGTGCTCTCCGGAATCCAGCCCACCGCAGGCTCGTTCCACCTCGGCAACTACCTCGGCGCGGTCCGCCAGTGGGTCGCGCTCCAGGAGTCGCACGACGCGTTCTACATGGTCGTCGACCTGCACGCGATCACCGTCCCGCAGGACCCCGCCGAGCTGCGCGCCAACACCCGGCTCGCCGCCGCACAGCTGCTGGCCGCCGGTCTCGACCCCGAGCGCTGCACGCTGTTCGTCCAGAGCCACGTGCCCGAGCACGCCCAGCTCGCCTGGATCATGAACTGCCTGGCCGGGTTCGGCGAGGCCAGCCGGATGACGCAGTTCAAGGACAAGTCGGCCAAGCACGGCGCGGGCAACGCGACCGTCGGCCTGTTCACGTACCCGATCCTCCAGGTCGCCGACATCCTGCTGTACCAGGCCAACCAGGTCCCCGTCGGCGAGGACCAGCGCCAGCACATCGAGCTCACCCGTGACCTCGCCGACCGCTTCAACGGCCGGTTCGGCGAGACGTTCACCGTCCCGGAGCCGTACATCCTCAAGGAGACGGCGAAGATCTACGACCTCCAGGACCCGTCGATCAAGATGAGCAAGTCGGCGTCGACGCCGAAGGGCCTCATCAACCTCCTCGACGACCCGAAGACGACGGCCAAGAAGGTCAAGAGCGCGGTCACCGACACCGACACGGTGATCAAGTACGACACCGAGAACAAGCCCGGTGTCTCCAATCTGCTCTCCATCTACTCGACCCTCACGGGCAAGGCGATCGCCGAGCTGGAGGCCGACTACGAGGGCAAGATGTACGGCGCGCTCAAGACCGACCTGGCCGAGGTGATGGTCGAGTTCGTCACGCCGTTCCGCACGCGTACGCAGCAGTACCTGGACGACCCCGAGACGCTGGACTCGCTGCTCGCCAAGGGCGCCGAGAAGGCCCGCGCGGTCGCCGCCGAGACGCTGGCCACGGCGTACGACAAGGTCGGGCTGCTGCCCGCCAAGCACTGACACCGGCGCCGTGGCCGGAGCTCGACCCCGGGCTCTGGTCAGCGGCCGGTGGGGCCGTCACACTGCACACCATCAACACCACAGCACGGAGGAGAACGACGTGGGGACCGTAACGCTCGGCGTTTCGATCGCGGTCCCGGAGCCTTACGGCAGCCTGCTCCAGGAGCGGCGCGCGGGCTTCGGTGACCCCGCCGCGCACGGCATCCCCACGCACATCACCCTGCTGCCGCCGTACGAGGTGCGGGCCGAGTGCCTGCCGGAGATCGAGGCGCACCTGGCCTCGGTCGCGGCGGCCGGGCGCGCGTTCCCGATGCGGCTGGGGGGCACGGGGACCTTCCGTCCGCTGTCCCCGGTCGTCTTCGTGCAGGTGGTGGAGGGCGCGGGCGAGTGCGCGTGGCTCCAGCAGCGGGTGCGGGACGAGGCGGGCCCGCTGGTGCGCGAGCTCCAGTTCCCGTACCACCCGCACGTCACCGTGGCGCACGGCATCTCCGAGGAGGCGATGGACGTGGCGTACGAGTCCCTCGCCGGGTTCTCGGCGTCCTGGACGTGCGGCGGGTTCGCCCTGTACGAGCAGGGCGCCGACGGGGTGTGGCGCAAGCTGCGCGACTACCCCTTCGGCATCGGCGCGCACGGCGTCCCCGCGCAGGGCGCCTGTCTCGACCACCCCTCCCTGCGCTAGGCCGCCCCGGCTCACACCGGAAGCCGCCGGAACACTCCGCGCGGGACGTGCCGCAGCGCCGACATCACGACCCGCAGCGCGCCCGGCACCCACACCAGCTCCGCCCGGCGCCGCAGCCCCGCCTCGATGGCGAGGGCAACGGCCTCGGGGGTGGTGGCGAGCGGGGCCTCCGTGAGCCCGGCCGTCATCTTCGTGCGGACGAATCCGGGGCGTACGACCATGACGTGCACGCCCGAGCCGTGCAGCGCGTCCCCGAGGCCCTGCGCGAACGCGTCGAGGCCCGCCTTGCTCGACCCGTAGATGAAGTTGCTGCGGCGGGCGCGTTCGCCGGCCACCGACGACAGCACGACGAGCGAGCCGTGGCCCTGTGCCTGGAGGGCCTTGGCGCAGACCAGGCCCGCCGAGACCGCGCCGGTGTAGTTGGTCCCCGCGACCCGTACCGCCGCGAGCGGCTCGGTCTCGTCGCGGGACTGGTCGCCGAGCACGCCGAACGCGAGCAGCACCATGTCGATGTCGCCCTCCGCGAACACCTTGCCGAGGGCGACCTCGTGCGCGGCGGGGTCGAGCGCGTCGAAGGCGAGGGTGTGGACGTCCGGGCCGAGCGCCCGCAGTCCGTCCGCCGCCGCCTCCAGGGCGGGGGAGGCCCGGCCCGCCAGCCACACCGTGCGGGTGCGGCGGGCGATCAGGCGGCGGGCGGTGGCGAGGCCGATCTCGGAGGTGCCGCCGAGCACGAGCAGCGACTGCGGGGTTCCGAATGCGTCCTTCATCGGGGCTCCTTGGGATCCTTGGGAGGGGCGGGGGAGGAGGTCTGCCGGGGCGGCCCGGGCCCCGGCCGTTCACAGGCCGAGGCGTCTGCCCATGTCCGACCTGAAGACGCCCTGGGGGTCCAACTCGGCGCGCAGCGACCGGAATTGGGCCAGCCTCGGGTACATGCGCTCCACCAGTTCCGGCCGCATCCGCGCGTCCTTCGCCAGATAGACCCGGCCGCCCGCGCCCGCCACCTGCTCGTCGAGCTCGTCGAGCAGGAGGCCGAGGCCGGGCAGGTTCGCCGGGATGTCGAGGGCCAGGGTCCAGCCGGGGACGGGGAAGGAGAGCCAGCCCGGGTCGGCGTCGCCGAAGCGCTTGAGGACGGCGAGGAAGGAGGGGCAGCCGTGCCGGGAGATGCGGCGCACGATGGCGCGCAGGGCCTCCTCCTGCCCGTACCCGACGACGAACTGGTACTGCACGAAGCCGCCCCTGCCGTAGACGCGGTTCCAGTGCGGCACCCCGTCGAGCGGGTGGAAGAACGTCGAGAGGCGCTGGAGCTCGCCCGTGCGGTGCCGGGGCGCCCTGCGGTACCAGAGCTCGTTGAAGGCCGACACCGAGGCGCGTCCGAGCAGCCCCTCCGGCAGGAAGGAGGGGGCGGCCGGGAGCCGGCGGGGCCGGAAGCCGAGCGGGGTGCGGGCGGCGCGGGGCGGCAGCATGTCGAGCGGCGCGTGGTCCCCGCGGGTCAGCACCGCCCTGCCGGTACGCGCGCCCCGCGCGAGGAGGTCGATCCAGGCCACCGAGTACCGGTAGCGGTGGTCGCCCGATTCGAGCCGGACCATCAAGTCGTCCAGATCCAGAGCCCGTTCGGTGTCCACCGTCATCAACGAGGTCTGCACGGGCAGGAGTTGGATGGTGGCCCGCAGGATCACTCCGGTGAGCCCCATGCCGCCCGCCGTCGCGTCGAACAGCGCGGTGTCGGGGGTGACGGTGCGTACCGTGCCGTCGGCGGTGAGCAGTTCGAGCTCGCGCACATGGCGGGCGAAGGAGCCCGACAGATGGTGGTTCTTGCCGTGGATGTCGGCGCCGATCGCGCCGCCGACGGTGACGTACCGGGTGCCGGGGGTCACCGGCACGAACCAGCCGAGCGGCAGCAGGACTTCCATCAGGCGGTGCAGGCTCACGCCCGCGTCGCAGACGACGACGCCCGCCTCGGCGTCCACCGTGCGGATGCGGTCGAGGCCGGTCATGTCGAGGACCGCGCCGCCCGCGTTCTGCGCGGCGTCCCCGTACGCCCGGCCGAGCCCGCGGGCGATCGTGCCGCGCGCCCCGCACGCGAGCACCGCGGCCGCCGTCTCCTCGTAGCTGCGCGGGCGCAGCAGCCGGGCGGTGGAGGGGGCGGTGCGCCCCCAGCCGCTCACGGAGGTCGGCGGGCCGGAGGGCGCGGGCGCGGTGTCGGGTGTCGTGTCGGCAGACATGAATGTGACGTTATCGCCTAACTCGTCCCCTTCCGCTTAGCCACCCACCCCGCCAACTCTTCGGTAAATCACTCACCGAAATGGGTGATTAACTGAGTGTCAGTCTCATTTGTCCCGTATTCGTCCTTCCTGGCGCAGGAGAGTCGCCGGTGGCCTACGGCCAGTTGGCGGGCCGACGTCACGGAAGAGGGGTGGCAGATGCAGAAGCCGTCGTACGCCGACGCCGACCAACGACTCCTGGCCGCGCTGCGCGACTGCGCCGGGGACCCGCGAGTGGCCGCCGCCGCCCGCGCCCTGTCCTTCGCCGGCGAACACGGCGCGCTCTGGCTCGCGGCCGGGCTCGCCGCGGCCGCCGCCGACCGGGACCGGCGCGGAGCCTGGCTGCGTGGCACCGCCCTGGTCGCCGCCGCCCACCTCGCCAGCATGGGGATCAAGCGCGTGGTGCGCAGACCCCGGCCGCGACTCCCGGCGGCCGAACCCCTGGTGCGCACCGCCGGGCGGCACTCCTTCCCCAGCTCGCACGCCAGCTCGGCGGCCGCCGCGGCCGTCGCGTTCGGCGCGCTGCGGCCGGCCGGGGCGCGCCTGGTGCCGCCACTGGCCGCCGCGATGTGCGTGTCCCGCATGGTCGCCGGGGTGCACTACCCCAGCGACATCGCGGCGGGCGCGCTGCTCGGCGGTGCCACCGCGCGGGCCGGCGCGGCCTGGATGCGCAAACCGCTCGAAGGCGGGCGCCGATGACCGAGCCCGGCGCGGTACTCCTCGACGAGAGCGGAACCCCGGCCGCCTCCGCGACCCGGCGGCTGCTCGCGCTGCCCGGCGCCCTGGTGCTCACCGCACGGCCCCGCCAGTGGATCAAGAACGTGCTCGTGGTGGCCGCTCCCGCCGCCGCCGGCCGCCTGGCGAGCCCGCACGACATCGCCCAACTGGCCCTGGTCTTCTGCCTGTTCACCACGGCGGCCTCGGCCGTCTACCTCATCAACGACGCCCGCGACGCCGAGGCCGACCGCGCCCACCCCGACAAGTGCCACCGCCCGGTCGCCGCCGGACGCGTGCCGGTCGCCGTCGCGTACGCCACCGGCGCGGTCCTCGCCGTGCTCGCCCCGCTGGCCGCCGCGCTGACCTGCAACGCGATGACGGCCACCCTGCTCAGCGGGTACGTCGTCATGCAACTCGCCTACTGCGTCAAGCTGAAGCACGTCCTGGTCGTCGACCTGGTCGTGGTCACCGCCGGATTCCTGATGCGGGCGATGACCGGCGGGGTCGCGCTCGGCATCCCGCTGTCCCGCTGGTTCCTGATCACCGCCGGGTTCGGCGCGCTGTTCATGGTCTCCGCCAAGCGGTACTCCGAGGCCCTCCAGATGGAGGGGCGCGGCGCCGCCACCCGCGCGCTCCTGAACGCCTACACCACCGGCTACCTGCGCTTCGTGTGGCAGCTCGCCGCCGGTGTCGCCGTCCTCGCCTACTGCATGTGGGCCCTGGAGGCCGGCGGCATCGAGGGCGGATCGCTGCTGCCCTGGCGGCAGTTGTCGATGGTCCCCTTCATCGGCGGCATCCTGCGCTACGCCGTCTTCGCCGACTGGGGGAGCGCCGGAGCACCCGAGGACGTCGTCCTGCACGACCGGGCACTGGCCGTCATCGGCCTGGTCTGGATCGCCGTGTACGCGCTCGCGGTGGCCGACCTGTGAGCATCGCCCGGTCCGAGGTGATCGGCTTCGCGCTGGCCGGGATCTGCGCGTACGCCGCCGACCTCGGGCTCTTCGTCTGGCTGCGCTCGGGGCTCGGCTGGGACCCGATCGCCGCCAAGTCCCTTTCCTTCCTCGCCGGTTGCACGGTCGCCTACCTCGGCAACGCGTTCGGCACCTACCGGGGCCGCCGGGTCGGATGGCGCGAGTACGCGGTGTTCTTCGCCGTGAACGTCGCGGGCGCCCTCGTCCAGCTGCTCTGCATCGGCGTCTCGCACTACGGCCTCGGCCTCACGTCACCGCGTGCCGACACGCTCTCCGGAGCCGTCCTCGGCATGGCGCTCGCGACGTGTCTGCGCTTTTGGGGAACGAGAACACTGGTCTTCGGCGGCGACCCGGAAGGATTGCCTCCGGAACGACACAGCCGAGCTGAAGAGGGTAGTCGTACGTCATGGACTGGCTGAAGAAACTTCCCGTCGTCGGGCCCTGGATCACCCGGCTCATGCGGACGCACGCCTGGCGGTCGTACGAGCGGCTCGACCGGGTCTACTGGTCGCGCCTCGCCGCCGCCATCACCTTCATCAGCTTCCTCGCGCTGTTCCCGCTGCTGACCGTCGGCGCCGCCGTCGCGGCCGCGCTGCTCTCCGGCGACCAGGTGCACAAGCTCCAGAACACCATCGCCGAACAGGTCCCCGGCATCTCCGACCAGCTCGACCTCCAGGCGCTCGTCGACAACGCCGGCACCGTCGGCATCGTCGCCGGTGCCCTGCTGCTCTTCACCGGCATCGGCTGGATCTCCCAGATGCGCGGCTGCCTCCAGGTGGTGTGGGAGATGGAGGAGGCCGACGCCGACGAGAACCCGGTCCTGCGCAAGCTCAAGGACGGCGGCATCCTGCTCGGCCTCGGCGCCGCCGGACTCGCCTCGTGGGCGGCCTCCTCCATCGGCTCCACCGCGGTCGGCTGGACCGCCGACCGCCTCGGCATCGACCAGGGCGGCGCGGGCGGAGTGCTGCTGCGCGTCGCCGCGATCGCCATCGCCGTCGTCGCCGACTTCCTGCTCCTGCTCTACGTCCTGACGCTGCTGCCCGGCGTGAGCCCGCCGCGCCGCCGCCTGATGGTGGCGGCCCTGCTCGGCGCGGTCGGCTTCGAACTCCTGAAGCTGCTGCTCGGCGGCTACATGAAGGGCGTCGCCGCCAAGAGCATGTACGGGGCCTTCGGGGTGCCCATCGCGCTGCTGCTCTGGATCAACTTCACGGCGAAGCTGCTCCTGTTCTGCGCCGCGTGGACGGCCACCCCCTCCAAGGAGGACGACCCCGCGCTCGCCGAGGACGACGGCCCCGAACTCATGGAAGACGACGGCCCCGAGCTCACCGCCTCCTGAAGCCGGAGGCCGACGGCTCCGAGCTCACCGCCTCCTGAGCGGCCAGCGGCGGTTGATCAGGAACACCGCGCCGGCGATCAGTACGAGCGCGCCGCCCGCGATCCCCAGCGCGATGCCGGCCCCGCCGCTCTCGCCCCCGGCGGCGTCGGCCGCCTGCCCGGGCCGGCTCTTCGCGCCGCTCTGCGCGCTCGCCGACCCGGTGTCCCGGTTGGCGGTCGCGGACTTCGGCGGGATCAGCTCGCCGACCGGGGTGACCTTCCCGCTCGCCGCGAACCCCCAGTCGAGCAGCCGGGCCGCCTCCTTGTAGACGGCCTGGCTCTCCGTCGACTCGGGGTTCATGACGGTGACGAGCAGCACCTTGCCGTTCCGCTCGGCGACCCCGGTGAAGGTGGCGCCCGCGTTGGTGGTGTTGCCGTTCTTGACGCCCGCGATGCCCTTGTACGGGTTGAGCCCGAAGTCACCGGTCAGCAGCCGGTTGGTGTTCTGGATCTCGAACGTCTCGCGCTTCTTGTCCTTGCCCTCGGCGCCGGGGAACTTCGCGCTCGCCGTCGAGCAGTACTCGCGGAAGTCCTTGTTCTGCAGCCCCGCGCGGGCGAACAGCGTCAGGTCGTACGCGCTGGAGACCTGGCCAGGCGCGTCGTAGCCGTCCGGCGAGACGACCCGGGTGTCGAGCGCCTGGAGGTCGTCGGCCTTGTGCTGCATGTCCGCGACGGTCTGGGCCACGCCGCCGTTCATCGAGGACAGGACGTGCACGGCGTCGTTGCCCGAGCGCAGGAAGACCCCGAGCCACAGGTCGTGCACCGAGTACGACAGGTTCTCCTTGACGCCGACCAGGCTGCTGCCGGCGCCCATGCCGGCGAGGTCCGCCGCGGTGACCGTGTGCTGCTCGCTCTTGTCGAACTTGGGCAGCACGGTGTCCGCGAACAGCATCTTCAGGGTGGAGGCGGGCGGCAGCCGCCAGTGGGCGTTGTGCGCGGCCAGCACCTGGCCGCTCTCGGCGTCCGCGACGATCCAGGACCGGCCGGTCACGTCCTTGGGCAGCACGGGCGCACCGGCGCCGAGCTTCGCCTGGGTGCCGGCCTCGCCGAGCTGGTCGCCGCCCACCTTGGACATGCCGGTCGGGGGCGCGTCATTGCGCTTGCCCGGCGCACCGGGCGTGGCGGACGCGGCCGGCTTGTCGTCCCGGGGCACCGCCACGGCGGGGGCCGCACCGAGCGCGGGCAGCACGGCCGCGGCGGCCACGGCGACGGACAGGGCGAGCCCGGCGGGCTTGGGGGCGCGCCGCTGCGAGGCGCTCTTCATCACGTTCAGGGCAGACACGTTCGAGAACGTACAGGCTGCGGCCATGGATCGGATCATCGTATGGATGACCCGCCGGGAGCTCCCACCCGGCCGGAGGTGTCCGGCCGCCGCGTCCGATACTGGACCCATGAAACTCAGCCGCCCCCTCTCCTGGTTCCTGCTCGCCTTCGGCGCGTGGAGCTGGGTCATCTGGACCACTTTCGTGAAGAACCTATGGAAGGACGGCAGCGGGCTCGCCTTCGACGCCGCCGGGGATCCGACCGCCTACTTCTGGGTCCACCTGCTGCTCGCCATCACCTCGTTTCTCCTGGGGACGGGCGTGGGCTTCATCGGGTTCCGTTCGTTGCGCCAGCTGAGGCGTGAACGAGCGGCTACGGAGAGTTCCGTCACGCTCGGCTAACAAGTAGCTGTGAGTAGAAGGTTGACCCTTCCACAATGTGAAGGTCGTGTGATTGGGTGAGCGTCATCACAGGCGCAGCGTGCTGACTCCGCGCGTCTTGCAGGGTGGGGCGTTCCGAGGAGAGCACGGCGATGCGGTCGATCCGTATGCGGATTCTGGCGATTGGTGCGGCAGTGGTGGTCGTCGGAGTCGGCGGCTGGCAGCTGTTGCCGTCCGACCAGGCGAAGAAGGACCCCATCGTCGTCGGCACCACCGACGTCATCACCTCGCTCGACCCGGCGGGCGCCTACGACGCCGGCTCCTGGGCGATCTACAACAACGTCTACCAGTCGTTGCTCACCTTCCGGCAGGGCAGCACCACGCCGGTCCCGGACGCCGCCAAAAGCTGCACCTTCGTCGGGCAGAAGCTCCAGACGTACCAGTGCGTGATGCGTGACGACGTCACCTTCTCCAGCGGGCGCAAGATGACCGCCGAGGACGTGAAGTACTCCTTCGACCGGATGCTGAAGATCTCCGACAAGCTCGGCCCCGCCCCGCTGTTCTCTCAGCTCGGCTCGGTGCAGGCCCAGGGGGACACGGTCACCTTCAACCTGAAGAGCAAGGACGCCACGTTCCCGTCCAAGCTGGCCACCGGCGCGGGCTCGATCGTCGACAGCAGCCAGTACCCGCCGAACGCCCTCCGCAAGGAGGACTCGGTCGTCGGCTCGGGTCCGTACCTGCTCAAGGAGTACAAGAAGGACGGGTCCGGCAGCCCGGTCAGCGCGAGCCTGGAGCCCAACCCCGGTTACAAGGGCGCGGTGACCAAGAAGGGCCTGCCCATCACGGTCCGGTACTTCGCCGAGGCCGACCAGCTGAACGCCGCCTGGCAGGCCAAGCAGGTCGACGTGACGCACCGGGAGATGCCGCCTGAGGTGCTCGCCAAGCTCTCGCCGGGGCCGGACCTGCGGATCACCACCTCGCCCGGCTACGACACCCGCCAGCTCAACTTCAACCTGAAGTCGTCGAGCCCGGTCTCCAAGACCAAGGTCCGCGAGGCCGCGGCCGCCCTCGTCGACCGCGCGGCGCTCGCCTCCACGGTCTACCTCGGCACCGTCGACCCGCTGTACTCGGTGATCCCGCAGGGCTTCACCGGCCACAGCACCGCGTTCTTCGACGCCTACCCCAAGCCCGACCCGGCCAAGGCGAAGAACCTCCTGAAGTCGGCGGGCGAGCAGCTCCCGGTCACCTTCAACATGGCCTACCGCAAGCTCGGCGCGAACGGCGCGGAGGCCGAGCAGCTCAAGGCGCAGCTGGAGAAGGACGGCCTGTTCAAGGTCAACCTCATCGCCGAGCCGGACTGGCCGAAGATGCAGCAGAACTACGCCGAGGGCAAGTACGACTCGTACACCGCGGGCTGGCTCGCCGACTTCCCCGACCCGGACAACTTCGGCCAGCCGCTCGTCGGCACCGGAAACAGCCTCCACAACAACTACTCCGACAAGACCGTCGACGAACTCATCAGGAGCACGCAGGAGTTCACCGACCGGGGCAGGGCCGCCGACGACTTCAAGGCGATCCAGGAGAAGGTCGCCCAGGACGTTCCGCTGGTCCCGCTGTGGCAGGGCAAGAACTACGTCCTCGGCAACAAGGACGTCAGCGGCTCGCAGTACCTGTCGGACGGCACGGGCGTGTGGCGCCTGTGGGAGCTGGGCTGGATCTGACCTCAGGCCGCCGCCGGCCCGCCTCCCCCCGGCCCGGTACCGGCCCGGGGGGAACCGGTGTTCCGGCGTTGGCCCAAAGGGCTTCTGTCCGGGTAGCCACCGGTTCTGCTCCATTGACCGCCGACGGACGCGCTGCTTCCGTCGGAGGATGCGCCTTTCCCGTCGTACGCTGCTGAGCTCACTCGCCGGATCGGCCCTCGCCCTCGGGGCGGGCACCGGGACCGGGTACGCCACCGCGGCCGGTGCCGAGGCCGCCCGGGGGCCCGCCGCGCGGGCCCTGGCCCGGCTGCTGCCCGCCCACCTCGACCAGGTCACCTTCCGCACGTTGCCGCGCGCGGCCGGCCGCGACCGCTTCCGCGTCTCGGGCGGGGCCGGTGAGATCCTGGTCGAAGGCAGCACTCCGGCCGTCCAACTCACCGGATTCCACCGGTACTTGAGGCAGATCGCGCACGCCCACATCTCCTGGGCGGGCGAGCAGACCCGGCTGCCCCGGCTGCTCCCCGCGGTGCCCTCGCCCATCGAGCGGACGGCCAACGTCACGCACCGCTTCGTCTTCAACGACACCAACGACGGCTACACCGGGCCCTATCACGACTGGTCGTACTGGGAGCGGGAGCTCGACGTCCTGGCCCTGCACGGCTACAACGAGGTGCTCGTCTACCTCGGCGCCGACACCGTCTACCACCGCACCTTCCTCCAACACGGCTACCACGACGCCGAGTTGCGCGACTGGCTCCCGGGTCCCGCGCACCAGCCCTGGTGGCTGCTCCAGAACATGTCCGGCTTCGGCGGCCCGGTCTCCCGGCAACTCCTGGACCAGCGAGCCGAGTTGGCCTCCCGGATCGTGGGCCGGCTGCGCGAGCTCGGCATGACCCCGGTGCTGCCCGGCTACTTCGGCACGCTCCCGCCCGGCTTCGCCGACCGCAACCCGGGCGCGCACGTGGTGCTGCAGGGCATCTGGGGCGGCTTCGCCCGCCCCGACTGGCTGGACCCGCGCGACGAGCACTTCGCCCGGGTCGCGGCCACGTTCTACCGCGTACAGGACGAACTGCTCGGCGCCACCACCATGTACAAGATGGACCTGCTGCACGAGGGCGGCACCCCCGGTGACGTGCCGATCGGCGCGGCCGCCCGGGCCGTCGAGAAGGCGCTGCGCACCGCGCACCCCGGGGCGGTCTGGAGCATCCTCGGCTGGCAGCAGAACCCGCACAAGGAGATCATCGAGGCGGTGGACAAGACGAAGCTGTTCGTCGTCGACGGCCTCTCCGACCACTACCCCTCGGTCACCGACCGCGAGGCGTCCTGGGAGGGCACCCCGTACGCGTTCGGGTCGATCTGGAACTTCGGCGGCCACACCGCGATGGGCGCCAACACCCCCGACTGGGCCTCCCTGTACGAGAGTTGGCGCACCAAGCCGGACAGCGCCCTGGACGGCATCGCGCTCATGCCGGAGGGCGCGGACAACAATCCCGCCGCCTTCGCGCTCTTCTCCGACCTGCCCTGGACGGACGGCCCCGTCGATCTGGAGGAGTGGTTCGGCCAGTGGCCGCGCTACCGGTACGGCGCCGCCGACGGGCACGCGGCCGAGGCGTGGGACGTCCTGCGCCGCACCGCGTACGGCACCACCCGCGCCGACTCCTGGAGCGAGGCGGCGGACGGCCTGTTCGGCGCCCGGCCCGGCCTGTCGGTGACCTCGGGCGGCTTCTGGTCGCCGCCCCGGCTCCGCTACGACGCCGAGGAGTTCGCCGAGGCCCTGCCGGCCCTCCTGGCGGTCGCCCCGAAGCTGCGCACCTCGTCGGCCTACCGCTACGACCTGCTCGACGTGACCCGCCAGACCCTCTCGAACGAGTCCCGCCTGCTGCTGCCGCGCATCCGGGACGCCTACGAGAGCGGGGACAGGGACGGGTTCGGGGCGCTGACCGCCGAGTGGCTGCGCGACCTGGCCCTCCTGGAGCGGGTGGTGGCGACCGACCGGGGTCATCTGCTGGGCCGCTGGATCGCGGACGCGCGGTCGTGGGGCGCCACGGCACAGGAGAAGGACCGCCTCGCCCACGACGCGGTGTCGCTGCTCACGGTCTGGGGTCCCCGCGCGGCGGCCGACGGCGGCACCCTGCACGACTACGCGAACCGGGAGTGGTCGGGCCTGGTCGGCGGCCTCTACACGCTGCGCTGGCGCACCTACTTCGACACCCTGACGGCCGCCCTGGCCACGGGCCGCCCTGCGGAGCCGGTCGACTGGTACGCCCTGGAGGAGAACTGGACGCGCACCCACCCGGCGTACGCGGCGGAGCCGAAGGGCGACATCGTGCGGGTGGCGCGGGAGGTGCGGGCGGCCCTGGACCTATGACGTGCCGGGCGACTTCTTGCGGGAGGCCGCGGCCTGGGACATCCCCGGCAGGAAGTCCGTGAACAGCTCGTGCACCTCGTGGACGAGCGGCCGCAGCACCCGGAACCGGGCGAGCGCGACGCCCCGGGTGGTGAGCTTGGCCCCCCGCGCCGCGAGCCGGTAGCTCCGCTCGCGCCCGGGGGAGCGGTCGAAGACCCAGTACAGGACGAGCCCCATCTGCGACAGCCACATCAACTCGGGCAGTACGTCGACGAGTTCGGCCGGCACTTTTGTCTTCGTGCCGGCCAGGACCTCCCGGTGCACGGAGATCGCCTCCTGCCGCGCGTGCTCCGACTCCGAGGAGAACGGGCTGAGCGGGCTGTCCGGGTCGGCCGCGTTCTTGAAGAACTGGGCCGCGAACTCGTGGTACGGCGAGGCGATGTCCAGCCAGACCCGCAGCACCCCGGCGAGCCGCGCCTCCAGATCGGTCTCGGTGTCGAGGACCTCGCGCACCGCCGCCTGGTGCTCGGCCGCGATCCGGTCGTAGAAGCCCTGGATCAGGTGCTCCTTGCCGGCGAAGTAGTAGTACGCGTTCCCGACGGAGACCCCGGCCTCCTGCGCGATGACCCGCATCGTGGTCTTGTAGTACCCCCGCTCCTGGAAGAGCCGCATGGCGGTCTCCAGAATGAGGGTGCGAGTCTGCTCCCCCTTGGCGGGCCGGGCCCCGGCCGGCTCGGCATCCGTCTCGTCACGCGCGTTCTGTGCCACGGCAAGAGCCTAATCGGCCGGGCGGCCGGGGCGACGCGAGGGTTCGGCCGAGGCCGTCACCGTGGGCCGGGCGCGCCCCCGCCGGGATCACCGCGCGCTCACCGCGACGGATGAGGGCCCCGCACCCGGAAGCGGACTTCCGGGTGCGGGGCCCTCGGGCGCGTACAGGGGTCAGAAGCGGCGCGTGATCAGGGCGCGCTTCACTTCCTGGATGGCCTTGGTGACCTCGATGCCACGGGGGCACGCGTCGGTGCAGTTGAACGTGGTGCGGCAACGCCACACGCCGTCCTTGTCGTTGAGGATCTCCAGGCGCTGCTCGCCCGCCTCGTCACGGCTGTCGAAGATGAAGCGGTGCGCGTTCACGATCGCGGCCGGGCCGAAGTACTGGCCGTCGTTCCAGAAGACCGGGCACGAGGACGTGCACGCCGCGCACAGGATGCACTTGGTCGTGTCGTCGAAGCGCTCGCGGTCCTCCGGCGACTGCAGACGCTCGCGGGTCGGCTCGTTGCCCTTCGTGATGAGGAAGGGCATCACGTCGCGGTACGCCTGGAAGAACGGCTCCATGTCCACGACCAGGTCCTTCTGGACCGTGAGGCCCTTGATGGCCTCGATGGTGATGGGCTTGGACGGGTTGATGTCCTTGATCAGCGTCTTGCAGGCGAGGCGGTTCTTGCCGTTGATGCGCATGGCGTCGGAACCGCAGATGCCGTGCGCGCAGGAGCGGCGGAAGGTCAGGGACCCGTCCAGCTCCCACTTGATCTTGTGGAGACCGTCGAGCACGCGCTCCTTCGGGTCGATCTCCAGCTGGAAGTCCTCCCACGTCGCTTCCTCGGAGATCTCCGGGTTGAAGCGGCGGATGCGGAAGGTGACCGTGATGTAGGGCGAGTCCGCGAAGCCGGGCTCCGGCGCGCCTGCCGTGTCGGCCTTGTCCAGGGTCGGGGTTGCCATCAGTACTTACGCTCCATCGGCTGGTAGCGGGTCTGGACGACGGGCTTGTAGTCGAGGCGGATCGAGTCCTTGCCGCCGTCCGCGACCTCGCGGTACGCCATGGTGTGGCGCATGAAGTTGACGTCGTCGCGGTTCGGGTAGTCCTCGCGGTAGTGACCGCCGCGGGACTCCTTGCGGGCCAGCGCGGAGACGGCCATGACCTCGGCCAGGTCGAGCAGGTTGCCCAGCTCGATGGCCTCCAGGAGGTCGGTGTTGAACCGCTTGCCCTTGTCCTGGACGGACACGTTCAGGTACCGCTCGCGCAGCTCGGCGATCTTCTCGACCGCCGTCTTGATCGTCTGCTCGGTGCGGAAGACCATGACGTTGGCGTCCATGGTCTCCTGCAGCTCCTTGCGGATGACCGCGACGCGCTCGGTGCCGGTCGCCGACAGCAGGTTCTCGACCTGCGCCTGGACCTGCGCCGCCGGGTTCTCCGGAAGCTCGGCGAACTCCGTGGTGTGCGCGTACTCGGCGGCGGCGATGCCCGCGCGCTTGCCGAACACGTTGATGTCCAGGAGCGAGTTGGTGCCCAGACGGTTGGCGCCGTGCACGGAGACGCAGGCGACCTCGCCGGCCGCGTACAGACCCGGGACGACCGTGGTGTTGTCGCTGAGGACCTCACCCTGGACGTTGGTCGGGATGCCGCCCATGGCGTAGTGCGCGGTGGGCTGGATCGGGATCGGGTCCGTGTAGGGCTCGATGCCGAGGTAGGTGCGCGCGAACTCCGTGATGTCCGGGAGCTTGGCGTCGAGCTGCTCCGGCGGGAGGTGCGTCAGGTCGAGGTAGACGTGGTCGCCCTCGGGACCGCAGCCGCGGCCCTCGCGGATCTCCGTGTAGATGGAGCGCGAGACGACGTCACGGGACGCGAGGTCCTTCATGACCGGCGCGTACTTCTCCATGAAGCGCTCGCCGTCCTTGTTGCGGAGGATGCCGCCCTCACCGCGGGCGCCCTCCGTCAGCAGGATGCCCATGCGCCAGATGCCCGTCGGGTGGAACTGGAAGAACTCCATGTCCTCCAGGGGCAGTCCGCGGCGGTAGCACGCGGCCTGGCCGTCACCGGTCAGGGTGTGCGCGTTGGAGGTCACCTTGAAGAACTTGCCGGTGCCGCCCGAGGCGTACACGACCGACTTGGCCTGGAAGACGTGGATCTCGCCGGTCGCCAGCTCGTAGGCGACGACGCCGGCGGACTTCTTGACGCCGTCCTCCTCGACCAGGAGCTGATCGAGGACGTAGAACTCGTTGAAGAACTCCACGCCCTCCTTGATGCAGTTCTGGTAGAGGGTCTGGAGGATCATGTGGCCGGTGCGGTCGCCCGAGTAGCAGGCACGGCGGACCGGGGCCTCGCCGTGGTTGCGGGAGTGACCGCCGAAACGGCGCTGGTCGATCTCACCGGCGGGCGTGCGGCCGAACGGCAGGCCCATCTTCTCCAGGTCGAGGACGGCGTCGATGGCCTCCTTCGCCAGGATCTCGGCGGCATCCTGGTCGACCAGGTAGTCGCCGCCCTTGATCGTGTCGAAGGTGTGCCACTCCCAGTTGTCCTCCTCCACGTTGGCGAGCGCTGCGGCCATGCCGCCCTGCGCCGCGCCCGTGTGGGAGCGAGTGGGGTAGAGCTTCGTCAGAACGGCGGTGCGGCTGCGCTTGGTCGACTCGATGGCCGCGCGCATGCCGGCGCCGCCGGCGCCGACGATGACGGTGTCGTACTTGTGGATCTTCATCAGAGAATTCCTCAGTCCCTCAGCCCGTGGCCTAGCGGATGTTCGGGTCGAAGGTGAAGATCACCAGCGTGCCCAGCAGGACGGTGAACACCGTGGCGGTGTAGAGCAGCATCTTCAGCCAGAAGCGGGTGTTGTCCCGCTGCGCGTAGTCGTTGATGACGGTGCGCAGGCCGTTGGCGCCGTGCAGCATGGCCAGCCACAGCATGGCCAGGTCCCAGATCTGCCAGAACGGGGACGCCCAGCGGCCCGCGACGAACGCGAAGCCGATCTTGGAGACGCCGCCGTCGAGGACGAGCTGGATCAGCAGGTGCCCGAGGACCAGGACGACCAGCACGATGCCGGACAGCCGCATGAACATCCAGCCGTACAGCTCGAAGTTCGTACGGGTGGACTTCGGGGTCTTCTTGGTGCGCCGGCGGGGGGCCTCGATGAGCGGGGCCGGGTGATCGGTGTCGTACAGGCTCGCGCCCTCGACTTCGCCGATCGCGGCAGCGGAAGAGGTTTCGGCAGACATCTCAGTCCTCAGCTCCCGAACAGTTCACGGACGGCATGGCCGAGCACCGGGTAGAGCGCGCCCACCATCAGCACGACCCAGACGCCCACGACGGTCCAGAGCATCTGCTTCTGGTAGCGCGGGCCCTTGGCCCAGAAGTCGACCGCGATGATGCGCAGGCCGTTGAGCGCGTGGAACAGGATGGCGGCCACCAGGCCGTATTCCAGACACGCGACGATGGGCGTCTTGTAGGTCGCCACGACTTTGTCGTACGCCTCGGGGGAGACACGCACGAGAGCGGTGTCGAGGACGTGGACGAACAGGAAGAAGAAAATGAGGACGCCGGTGACTCGATGAGCCACCCAGGACCACATTCCTTCCCGGCCGCGGTACAGCGTTCCAGCCGGCACGGAAGAACCCTCCGGGAGCGGTGTTGAGGGCCGGCCGGCTTCAGTGTCGGTCTGACCCGGCCGGGTACGGTCCACCGGCCCCGGTCATCGTAGCGACGAGATGTCGGTTCCCTTGCGCCGGGTCCATAGGTGTGATCAAACAGGCAATCAAACAGGCTCGTACGGCCTAGAGAACGCGTTGCGCGCCGCTCGGCGCGTCTGGTTCGGGGTGACTTGCCACGAGATGGGCGAGTCGGGCGCGGGCGAGGCGGCGCAGTTCGTCGGCGGCGATCGAGCGCTCCTCGTCCCACTCGTTGTTCAGCCGCAGCCGGATCCCGCTGAGCACCTGGTCGAGGTGCTCGGCCGGGCTGAACCCGTCGAGACAGATCACGAAGGCGTGCCCGAAACTGCTCTCGTACGCGGCGTGCGCGGCCCGCAGTGCCGTGTGCGCGGACTGCGGAGCGCTCTCGTGCAGGCCCGGCGAGGACTCGTCGGCCAGCGCCTCGGCGAGGTCGCTGGCGCTCAGGTCGTAGCTGGCCTCGTCGGCCGCGGCGAGGAGCGAGTTCAGGTCCGGGTAGGGGCGGTGGGCGGCGAGGCGCAGCGCCCATCGGCGGCTCGCACAGCACGCGAGCAGGGCCGTTTCCACCGCGCCGTCGGCGGCACGGTTGAAACGGTCGAGGCCGCCGGGCCGCGGCGGGGCCGCCGGAACGGATGTGCCCCGGTTCTGATTCGGTATGGCCGCCCACCCCTGGGCACGAGGAGTGTGATGGAGTGTCGGCGGTCGCTTCCGGGGGCCGGCGTGGGAATCGCTGGACAGCGTGGGCTCCTCGAACACTGCGCGGGACGCGGCAGTACGGGACGGGACGTGCTGCGGAGCACGGAGACTGGGGTGGAAAGTGAGGTGGGAGTGCCGCCACGCTATCCACGTGGAAAGCGAGCTGCCCGACTGTTGCGCGATTTTCACCCGGACGTGCACACCGGGCCGCGCGCTGTGGACGGACTCCCGGGTGCTTCGGCGTACCTTCGCCCCAGTCGTCCGGCCGGTATCCGGGGCGATCGGGTCCGGCCTTACTGTTGTTGGACGGGAGGTTTCTGAGTGATGCCGCGTTTCAGGATGTCACGGGCCCGGATGCCGGGAGCCGGGGACCCGAAGCGGTCGTCCTCGCCGTCGTCCGAGGCCCGCGCCTCCCAGCCGCGCGCCCCGAGGTCCCGCCCCGCCTGGCTGCACCGGCCGCGCGGGCGGCGCGCCCTGATGCTCAAGGTGGCCGTGGCGGGCGCCGCGGTGCTCGCCCTGATCATCGCGGTCTGGCCGGACGACGACACCCACGGTGGGCACGGCGGCCCGGCCGACAACAAGCGTGCCTCGTCCACACTGCCCTCCCCCTCGCCGATCTACCCGATCTCCTCGCCGCCCCGGACCGTCCCCTCCGTGCGCGAACACCGGCCGGCCCGCGGGCCCGGCTTCCGGCCGGTGGACGCGACGCGGGTGATCGTGGACGTCAACAGCCAGAGCCTCGCCGACGAGGGCAAGCTCTTCGCGCAGGAGCTCGGCGCCGACTACGTGCTCGGCGGTCAGCCCCGCGAGGGCGACGTCGAGCTGGCCCTCGCCCCGCCGCCGGCCGGCCAGAAGGCCGTGCCCGAGTCGTACACGCTGACCACCCGCGACCGGCGGGTGCGGATCACCGGGGCCGACGACGCCGGGGTCTTCTACGGCACCCGCACCCTCAAGCAGGCGCTCAAGGGCGGCGGCGTGATGCCCGAGGGCGTGGTCGAGGACCGGCCGGACGAGCCGCAGCGCGGCCTCAACCTCGACATCGCGCGCAAGCCGTACACCGAGGCGTGGATCGAGGACCAGCTGCGCCAGATGGCCGACCTCAAGCTCAACCAGCTCGGGCTGCACTTCTCCGACGACCAGGGCTTCCGCATCGAGTCCTCCAGCCACCCCGAGATCGTCTCGCGCGAGCACCTCAGCAAGCGCGACGTGCAGCGGATCGTCGCGCTCGCCACCAAGCTGCACATCACGGTGATCCCCGAGATCGACTCGCCCGGACACCTGGGCGCGGTGCTCGCCGCCCACCCCGACCTCCAGCTGCGCGACAAGGACGGCAAGGCGGTCCGGGGCGCCATCGACATCGCCAACCCCGGATCCGGCCGGATCGTCGACGACCTGCTGCGCGAGTACGCCGACCTGTTCCCCGGCGCGTACTGGCACCTGGGCGGCGACGAGTACCAGGCGCTGACCACCAAGTCCCCGGAGGCCGCCTATCCGGGCCTGGCGGACGCGGCCCGCGCCAAGTACGGGCCCAAGGCGGGCATCCGGGACCTGGCGACGGGCTGGCTCAACGACCGTGCCGCGGTGCTCCGTTCGGCCAACGCGGGGCGCACCCTGAAGGCGTGGAACGACGGCTTCTTCGCCGGCGGCGAGGTGGCCGCGGACCAGGGCCGCGAGGTCGAGTACTGGACCGGCAAGGAGCCCGGCGAGCGGGCGCCGGAGGAGCTGCTCGCCCAGGGCCGCTCGCTGGTCAACCTCAACGACGAGTACCTGTACTACGTCCTGGGCGAGCCGGGCACCTACAAGTACCCGACGGGCAAGCGGATCTACGAGGAGTGGACGCCGCTCGTGGTGCGCGGGACCAAGCCCGTGGACGGCAAGTACGCCGGGCAGATCCTGGGCGGCCGGTTCGCGATCTGGTCGGACGTGCCCGGCGCGCAGACCGAGGAGCAGGTGGCACGCGGCATCCGGCTGCCGCTGCGGGCGACGGCCCAGAAGCTGTGGGACGCGCGGACGCCGGCCATGGACTGGGAGGACTTCAAGTCCCTGGCGGACCGGCTGGGCTGAGCGGGCCGGCGCGGGCCCGGGGTGCGGAGGACGACCGGGGCCGCCACCCCCCACAGGAGAGGCCCCGGCCGTCTTCCGGCGGGGCCGTTGTGGCGACCCCGTACTTGCTTCAGCGCCGAGCGTGCGTTTTCTGTCACACCCCGCTGTGTCAGTGGGTTGTTGCAGGTTGTACAAGTCGTGGACTTATGGGGCGCGGAGGCCGTAGCGTGCAGACGCGCGTTCGGGGACGCGGCAGTGGTGACCAGCGGTGACATCGAAACAGTCAGTCAAGACAGGGTGCAGGGATTGCTGGGGGACGACGCGGAGCTGACCGCCGCGGTGCTCAGGGCGCAGGACGGGGACGAGGAAGCCTTCCGTGCTGTCTATCGCGCTGTCCACCCGCGCCTGCTCGGCTACATCCGCACCCTGGTCGGCGACCCCGACACCGAGGACGTGGCCTCCGAGGCCTGGCTCCAGATCGCCCGCGACCTCGAACGCTTCGAGGGCGACGCCGACCGGTTCCGCGGCTGGGCCGCCCGCATCGCCCGCAACCGCGCCCTCGACCACATCCGGATGCGCGGCCGCAGGCCCGCCGTCGGCGGCGACGAGAGCGAGCTGACCGCGCGGGCCGCCGCCTGTGACACCGCCGACGAGGCGATGGAGGCGCTCGGCACCGGACGTACGATGGCGCTCATCGCCCAGCTCCCGCAGGACCAGGCCGAGGCCGTGGTCCTGCGCGTGGTGGTCGGCCTCGACGCGAAGAGCGCGGCGCAGACCCTGGGCAAACGGCCCGGCGCGGTGCGGACCGCCGCGCACCGGGGCCTGAAGCGGCTTGCTGAACTGCTCGGCGCGGACGGCTCCGCAGGGGACGTGGCCCAGGATGCGGAGGAGCTGGGTGCCGTGCCGTCGCAGCGTGCGCCGGAACGCGGTGTGACGCAATCGCGCGCCCGGACGCAGAAGGACATGTGATGGCTGACGAGCGGCACGAGTGGCTTGACCGGGAAGCCGCCGAGCGACTGCTGCGCGGCGAAGGGGTCGAGCCCGGTGACGAGCGGGCCCGCGCCGAGGCGGACCGCCTCACGGCCCTGCTGCGTTCCCTCGGCCCCACCGAACCGGCCACCACCGAACTCCCCGGCGAGGAAGCCGCCTTGGCGGCCTTCCGCAAGGCCCGCCCCGAAGGCGCCGCCGACAACGGCGAAGCCCTCGGTGTCGTACGGGTCGGCCGGGTCGCCCAGCTGCCCGAGTCACCCCGGCGCAGACGCTTCGCGCCGGTGCGCCTGGGCCTCGCCGCGGCGCTGGCCTGCTGTGCGATCGGCGGGGTCGCGGTCGCCGCGGGCACCGGTGTGCTGCCGGGCCCCTTCGCCTCCGACGAGCACGATCCCGCGCCCGCGTCCACCGTCTCGGCGGCCGTGACCCCGGGCCCCGTCGCCACCTCGCCCTCGCACTCCCTGCCCCCGGGCTCCCCGAGCCCCGACCGGGCCGCGCCCTCCTCCGGCGCGCCCACCCCCGGCGACCCCACGCGCCCGGCGAGCCCCAGCGGCCCTGCCACGGGCGGCACTTCCGACCCCGGCCGCAAGGACGGCACCCAGCCGGGCGGCGACCCGGGCGAGGGCGAGGGCGACGCGGGCGGCGCCGCGGCCGGCGGCCAGTGGCTGGCCAGGACGACCGAGGCCTGCCGCGAGTACCGCTCGGGGAAGCTCGACACCGCCAAGCGCCGCGACCTGGAGTCCGAGGCCCACGGGTCGGCCGCCCTGAAGGGGTTCTGCGACCTCGTCCTCGACGGCCGGCCCGGCAAGTCCGGCTCAGCCGCGGGTTCCGGTGGCAACGGCCCGGGCGGCGGGGGCAGGGGCAACGGCAAGGGGAAGGGCGACGGCGACAGCCCCGAGCACAAGTACGGGGGCGGGGGCGGCGGCAAGCAGAGCTCCGTGGTGCCCCACCCCGGCAAGCTCCTGGACTGGCTCAGGCCCGGAGCGCTCGGCCCGGCCGTCTCGCACTGACGAACCGGAGCGCCCCTGACGGCCCGGTGATCCGCCCCGACGCGCACCCTCCGACGGCCCCCGACGCGCACCCCCGTCGACTTCGACGCCCCGTCTCGAACCCGCAGTAACGTTTTTTGAGACGGCGGCGCAGTACAGAGTGAGCCGACTGGTCATCGGCGGCGCAGATGAGCCGGGGTTCCCCCCGTACCCATGGCTCCGCGCGAATGGCGCGGGCGGGACACGTTCCCCCGGTCCCGCCCGCGCCCCCCCACTTCCCTCCGTGCGTGGCCGCCCCCGGGCGGCGCACGGACCGTCGGCTACCAGTAGACGACGACCTTGTCGCCGATGTTCACCTGGTCGAACAGCGCCGAGACCTTCGCCTTGTCCCGGACGTTGACGCAGCCGTGCGAGGCGCCGTTGTAGCCGCGCGCCGCGAAGTCCGACGAGTAGTGCACCGCCTGGCCGCCGCTGAAGAACATCGCGTACGGCATGGCCGTGTGGTAGATCGTCGAGACGTGGTCGCGGCTCTTCTCGAAGACCTTGAAGACGCCCTCGCGGGTCGGCGTGTACTGCGAGCCGAAGCGGACGTCCATCGTCGACTGGACCTTGCCGTTCACCACCCACGACAGCGTGCGGCTGGTCTTGCTGATGCAGATCGTGCGGCCCGTCATACAGCGCGGGTCCAGCTTGGCGGTCGGCTTGTTGACCGCCTTGCCCGCCAGCTCGTCGGCCGTCGGCTTCGTGGTCATGCCGAGCAGCTTGTCCCAGGTCACGCTGTCCGTCGCGCCCGACTCGGGGAGCCCGCGCTTGCCCTGGAAGCCCTTGACGGCGGCGGTGGTCGCGGCCCCGTACGTGCCCGTCGGGGTGTCGTCGAACCAGCCGATCTGGGCGAGCCTGGCCTGGAGTTCCTTGACCTGGGCGCCCTTGGAGCCGTTGGACATCAAGACCTTCGGCGCGGGCTTGGGCGCCGGCTTGGCCGCGCTGGTGGCCGACGCGCTGGGGGCGGCCGGCGAACCGGACGGCTTGTCGTCGGTGGCGGCGGAGCCCGACGCGGAGGGCGTGGTCTTCGCCGGCGCCGAGGGGGAGGGCGAGGCGGGGGTGGCGGGCGCGCCCGCGTCCGCCTTCCCGCCCTGCGGTCCGCACCCGACGGCCACCGCGATGACGGCGGTCGCGGCGAGGGTTCTGGCTATGAGAGTGGTGCGTTGGTTCCGGCGCATCGGTCGCCCCCCTGTTCCTCTGTGTCCCCGTAGACAGATTCCCGGCCCGAACGGTTGCAAAAGCTGCCGCACGCATCGCGGAAGCTGTGAGCAAGCTCCCAGCGTGCGACCCTCCACCCGCCGCACGCCCGCCGCTACAGTCCGTCGCGAGGGTTGGGTACCAGTGAGTAGTAGTAGAGCTCTAGCGGGAGGCACAGCACATGGCGCGCGAGTCTGAATCCGGGTTGCCCATCGAGCCGGTCTACGGACCGGACACCCTCGCCGGATGGGATCCCGCCGAGAAGCTGGGCGAGCCCGGCTCGTACCCGTTCACCCGCGGCGTGTATCCGTCGATGTACACCGGCCGCCCCTGGACCATGCGGCAGTACGCGGGCTTCGGCACCGCCGTCGAGTCCAACGCCCGTTACAAGCAGCTCATCGCCAACGGCACCATGGGCCTCTCGGTCGCCTTCGACCTGCCCACCCAGATGGGCCACGACTCGGACGCGGCGATCGCCTCCGGCGAGGTCGGCAAGGTGGGCGTCGCCATCGACTCCGTCGACGACATGCGCATCCTGTTCGGCGGCATCCCGCTCGACAAGGTGTCGACGTCGATGACGATCAACGCCCCGGCCGCGCTGCTGCTCCTGATGTACCAACTGGTGGGCGAGGAACAGGGCGTCGCCGCCGACAAGTTGACCGGCACGATCCAGAACGACGTGCTGAAGGAGTACATCGCGCGCGGCACCTACATCTTCCCGCCGAAGCCCTCCCTGCGGCTGATCGCGGACATCTTCAAGTACTGCCGGGCCGAGATCCCCAAGTGGAACACCATCTCGATCTCCGGCTACCACATGGCCGAGGCCGGGGCCTCGCCCGCGCAGGAGATCGCGTTCACGCTGGCCGACGGCATCGAGTACGTGCGCACGGCGGTCGCGGCCGGGATGGACGTGGACGACTTCGCGCCGCGCCTCTCCTTCTTCTTCGTCTCCCGCACCACGATCCTCGAAGAGGTCGCCAAGTTCCGTGCCGCGCGCCGCATCTGGGCCCGGGTGATGCGGGACGAGTTCGGCGCGAAGAACCCCAAGTCGCTGATGCTGCGCTTCCACACGCAGACCGCGGGCGTGCAGCTCACCGCCCAGCAGCCCGAGGTCAACCTGGTCCGCGTCGCCGTCCAGGGCCTCGCGGCGGTGCTCGGCGGCACCCAGTCGCTGCACACCAACTCGTTCGACGAGGCGATCGCCCTGCCGACGGACAAGAGCGCCCGGCTCGCCCTGCGCACCCAGCAGGTCCTCGCGTACGAGACCGATGTGACCGCCACCGTCGACCCCTTCGCCGGGTCGTACGTCGTCGAGAGGATGACCGACGAGGTCGAGGCCGCGGCCGTCGAACTCATGCAGAAGGTCGAGGAGTTGGGCGGCGCGGTCAACGCGATCGAGCACGGCTTCCAGAAGGGCGAGATCGAGCGCTCCGCCTACCGCATCGCCCAGGAGACCGACTCGGGCGAGCGCGTCGTGGTCGGCGTGAACCGCTTCAAGGTCGACACCGAGGACCCGTACGAGCCGCTGCGCGTCGACCCCGCGATCGAGGCCCAGCAGGCGGCCCGGCTCGCCACCCTGCGCGCCGAGCGCGACCAGGCGGCGGTGGACGCGGCCCTCGCCGAGCTGAAGAAGGCGGCCGAGGGCGAGGACAACGTCCTGTACCCGATGAAGGACGCCCTCAAGGCCCGCGCCACGGTGGGCGAGGTCTGCAACGCGCTGCGCGAGGTGTGGGGGACGTACGTTCCCACGGACGCGTTCTGATCTGCGCTTTCCATCCGTACGGGTGCCGGGGGCGGAAACCGCACGCCCCCGGTCACTCTCGCACTAAAGCGCGGGCAGAGCGTGCCGGTGCCGGAAGTCGTGGGCGTCGCCCTGGAGCTGTCCGTGGACACCCTGCTCGACGGCGACTGACCCCGCGGCTCTCGTTCGGCCGGGGTCAGCGGGGTCTGCCCGCCGGGGCCGGCTTGCGGGCCAGTGCGCCGCGCAGGAGCGGCGTCGCCCAGCGTTCCACGTAGCGGTTGAGCAGCCAGGCCAGGAGCAGCATCGCCGCGACCGTGAGGGCGAAGGTGGCCGGGGCCGGGATGTGCAGGCCTCGGTGCAGTACGCCCACGACCACCCAGCCCAGGTGCTCGTGGACCAGGTAGAACGGGTAGGTGAGGGCGCCCGCCACGGTGAGCCAGCGCCAGTTCGCCCAGCGCAGGTGGCCGAGCGCGATCAGGCCGACCAGCACGAAGCCCAGCGTGATGATGGCGATGATCACCGAGGCGTGCCGGTTGGAGAAGGCCGCCGGATTCGGCTTGTGCCACAGGCCCGCGACCGCCCAGTGCTGGCCGATGGCCCAGCTGACGGCGACGATGCCCCACGCGGTGACGTCGCGCCGGTTGCGGTGCAGCAGGTACAGGCCCATGCCGCCGATGAAGAAGGACGCGTACTCGGGCATGAACACGGCGTTCAGGAACGGCTGTTGGGCCGTCGAGGTGAGCGCGGCGGCCAGCGTCCAGCCCGCGCAGAACAGCACGACGCGGCGCCGGGTCGCGCCGGGCAGCACCACGCAGACGGCGAACAGGGCGTAGAAGCGCAGCTCCGCCCAGAGCGTCCAGCACACCCCGAGCACCCGGGGCACCCCGACCGGCATCTGGAGCATGGTCAGGTTCACCACGAACTCGCTGGGCGTGACGGTCTTGTAGACCACCCACGGCAGCGCGAACGCCCCGGTGATGATGATCAGCGCGGCCCAGTACGCCGGGTAGAGCCGGGAGACGCGGGAGGCGAAGAAGGAGCGCAGGGGGCGGCCCCAGCCGCTCATGCAGATGACGAAGCCGCTGATGACGAAGAAGATCTGCACCCCGAGGCAGCCGTACGAGAACCATTCGTGGGCGCCGGGGAACAGCTTCTTGGGGGAGGCGCCCCAGCCCCTGCTGATGTCGCCCGAGCGGCCGCCGTAGTGGTAGAGCGCCACCATCAGGGCGGCGACCAGGCGCAGCCCGTCGAGCGCGCGCAGCCGGGAGACCGGGGCCGCCACCGGGGCGCGCTCGGGCGCCCTCTCCTGCGGCTGACCGCCGCCGGTGCTTCGTACCCGCGGCAGGGTGTTGGTCACGGCGTTCCTCTTCCCGGCGTTCCGCTGCGGCCCGTCGGGCCTTGGCGTCGACAGAGTAGGACCGCCACGGCCCGCGAACGGGGCCGTGGCGGTGGAGTTCCGCTGTCCGACGCGGAGCGTTCATCTGCTGCCGGAACGGGTTTGCCCGGGCGTCGCCTGGGGCGGGCGTCAGGCCGCGCCGAGCGAGGCGAGGTAGTCGTCGAGACCGGCGGTGTCCGTTCCCGCCCAGCCCACGTGTCCGTCGGGGCGGATCAGGAAGAGGCCGCGTCCGTACGCCTCGTACGGGCCCAGCTCGTGCACCCGGACGAGGTCGGACGCGAGGGCGGGGGCCGGGGTGTCGAAGGCGAGCAGGGTGAAGTGCGGGCCGCGGAGGAGGTCGAAGATCCTGCCCTCCGGCAGGATGCCGTCCGGGGCGCGGTCGCCGGCTTCCAGGGCTCCGGCCCGGCCGGTGGACAGCGGGCCGCCCCGGTAGCCGAGGCCGAGCTGGCCGGTCTCCGACCGGCGTCTGCTGTTCTCGCCGACCATGGCCGTGCGGTGCAGCCGGGTGCTCATGCCGAGCACCCCGGCGGCGATGGGCCTGCGCTCCTCCTCGTAGGTGTCGAGCAGGGTGTCGGGGGCGCCGTGGCGGAGCACCTGGGCGAGCTTCCAGCCCAGGTTGTACGCGTCCTGGACGCTGGTGTTGAGGCCCTGGCCGCCGGCCGGGGAGTGGATGTGCGCGGCGTCGCCCGCGAGCAGGACGCGGCCCGCACGGTAGCGGTCGGCGAGCGCGGCCCGGGGCCGGAAGTCGGAGGCCCAGTGGACCTCGGCGACCTGCTCCTCGGTCATGGGCGTACGGGCCGCGACCACCTTGCGGACACCCGCGTCGCTGGTGTCGGGGACGGCGTCCGCGTCGGCGTACTGGGCGATCAGCTGGAACAGGCCGGGCCCGCCGGGCAGCGGGCAGATCACCACGGCGCCGTCCGGACTGCCGTTCCACAGATGCCAGTTGAGGTCGTCGACCAGTGCGTCCGGGGTCATGGTCAGGTCCGCGACGAGCATGGGCCGGGGGTCGACGCTCTCGCCCCGCAGGGCGATGCCGAGGGCGCGGCGGATGCCGGAGCGGCCGCCGTCGGCGGCGACGAGGTGGCGGGAGCGGACGGTGCGGCCGTCGGCCAGGGCGGCGGTGACGCCGTCGGCGTCCTGGGCGACCGCGGCCACCTCGGTGTCGAAGGCGACATCGCCGCCGAGGCTCCGCAGGTGCGCGTACAGCAGGTCCTGGAAGCGGGCCTGGCCGATGAGCAGGCCGTTGGCGTGGGGCTCGCGCTCGGTGGGCTCGCAGCGCTCGATCATGTCCCACTCGCGGCCGCGTTCGGTGCCGTCGGGGCCCACCCACTCGAGCATGCGGGGGTAGGCGCGGCCGGCCCGCAGCACGGTCTCGACCAGGCCGAGGTCGTCGAGCAGCTCCAGGGTGCGCGGCTGGAGGCCCTTGCCGCGCGAGCCGGGGAAGAGCCGGTCGGACTTCTCGACGAGCAGGGCGGGGACGCCGCGCCGGGCGAGGTCGATGGCGAGCACGAGACCGGTGGGCCCGGCGCCCACGATCAGGACGTCGGTGGACTCGGGAAGGGCCCCGGAGCCGGTGGCGGGAGCGGTCGCGGGCACGGGTTCCTTAACGTCGTTAAGTTCCATGTTCGGAAGCGTGCGCTTAACGGTGTTAAGTTGTCAAGGTGGCTACGACGAAGATCGACCGGGCGCAGGTCGCCGACACCGCGCTGCGGCTCCTGAACGAGGTGGGCCTCGACGGGCTCACGCTGCGCGCCATCGCGAAGGAGCTCGGGGTCCAGGCGCCCGCGCTGTACTGGCACTTCAAGAACAAGCAGGCGCTGCTGGACGAGATGGCGACGGTCATGTACCGGCGGATGGCCGCGGACGGCCCGCCGGGTCTCGCCGAGCCCACCTGGCAGGGCCAGCTGTGCGCCGTCAACCGCGCCCTGCGCGCGATGCTGCTCGGCTACCGCGACGGCGCGAAGGTGTACGGCGGCGCCCGCTTCACCGGCACCGACCACGCGGAGGCCCTGGAGGCCCACCTCGGCCGGATGTGCCGGGAGGGCTGGGCCCTGCGCGACGCGGTACGGGCGGGCACGCTGGCGTACGCCTACACGATGGGCTTCGTCGCGGAGGAGCAGGGCAGCGTGCCCGCGCCGGGCGGGCAGGGCGAGCCCGTCGACGTGGCCGCCCGCGCGGAGCGCCTGTCCGCCTACCCGCTGGCCGCCGCGGCGGGCGCCGACATCTTCGAGTCGTTCGACGAGCGGTTCGAGGAGGGGCTGACCGTCCTGGTGGCCGGCATCGAGGCGACGTACCGCCCACGGGGGTGAGCCGCGGCTTCCCGGGGCCGGGGCTCGCGGCCCCTTCGCGGCCAGGGGCCGGCGGCTAGGCCCTGCGCGGTGCCAGCCGCCGGACCCGCCGCGCCACCCTGCGCACCGTCGCGTTGCGCGGGATGAAGCCCAGCTGGGACGGGATCGCGCCGGGCAGGGCGAGTGCGGTCAGGCGGCGGCGCTTGAAGTACCGCCAGGTGTGGGCGTCCAGGGCGGCGGCGAGGTAGCGCTCGGCCGCGCCCCGCAGGTCCGGGCGCAGCTCCGGCTGCATCGCGTAGCCCACCGCGCGCAGCAGCTCCGGCAGGTCTACCGGGGGGTGCGCCCCGCCCTCCAGCGGCGGAAGCAGCGCGTCGGCGATCGTCACCGGCACCCGGTTGCTGTTCTGGTACGGGGCGAGCCGGTCCAGGAGGAGCTCCGTGCCGACCCGGGCCACCGGGATCCCGTAGAACGCCGACGCCGTCAGGAGCGCCGTCGAGAAGCAGCCCACCACCAGCGCGGGGGAGAGGCGCTCGTACAGCACCTCGGCCAGCAACGGGCGCTCCAGGACCGTCAGTTGGACGTCCAGGGTCGTGGCCTCCGCCTCCAGGGCCTTCGACCAGGCCGGCGGGGCCGAGGGGTGCGGCTTGAAGACGATCCGGCGATGGCCGCGCGCCGCCGCGCCCCGCAGCATCCGCAGGTGCAGCTCCTCCTCCTGGTCCGGGGTGAGGATGGACAGGGCGGACAGGTACTGGCCGAGGAGCAGCGCCATCGGCTCGCCGGCCTCCGGCGAGAAGCCCAACTCTGCTTCGACGGCTGCCAGTTCACCCACCGTCTTCACGAAGGCCGCGGTCGGCACCGTCTCGCTCGGCACCTCGAACTCCCCGAGCAGCAGCGGCCGCAGCTCCGGGACGAGATCCAGATGGAGCACCCGGCGTACCCGCGAGCCGATCAGCGGGTCCAGCTTGTTGCGGGTCGGGCCGTACGTCATCAGGCCGTCCGCGTACACGGTGAGCGGCGCGTCCGGGAAGAGCTGGGCCACCGCCTGCGCCGGGTTCACCTGGATGGACTCCAGGGCGAGCTCGACCCGGTCGTCGCCGAGACCCCACAGCACCCTCAACTGCCGTTCCCAGAGCGGGACATCGTCGGGTCGCGGGGACCAGCCGCCCGGGTGGAAGGGGGCGATCGTGTCGTTCCAGGAGAGCACCCCGTCGAAGCGGCCCCGCAGCTGGTCGAAGCCCGGCATGGCGTCGAGCGCCGGCGAGACCTCCGGCGCGGGCGCGTTGTTGCTGATGAGGAGGAGCCGCCGGTCGGCCTCGGGGAAGCAGCCGCTGTCGAGCGCGGCGGCGAGCGTGGCCACTCCGTACAGCGTGGACGCCGCGAAGATCTGAGTCGTAGGCATCAGGCGGCAGCCCCCGCCGAGGAGCCGGCCGGGCGGTGGCGCAGCCGGCGCAGGCGGGCGGCGCGGCGGGAGTCCATCGAGTTCAGCGCGTCCTTGAGGTGGTCCTGCGGCAGCCGTTTCAGCGCGCCCGCGCTCAGGGCCCTGAGTTTTCTGGCCACGGCCGGTTCGAACCTTTCGATGCCGCTCATATGGTGGGAAATGATCGCGCAGTACGTCCGCACCGCTTTCGGGAGCAATTCGTCCGCATGTGGATCCTGGGCCGTCTCGGCTATTACTTGATCGAATGCGCGAATGAAATCGAGTTGTCGCACATCGCCGATCTGGGTCAGCGAGGAGGCGACCCCGCGCCGGTAGAAGACGCCGAGCTGTCCCGTCACCGCGAACGACTCCGCCTCGCGGTGCAGCCGCCAGATCCACGGCCGGTCCTCGGCCGTGCGCAGCCCGTCGGTGAAGTGCAGCAGCCCCCGGTCGGCCAGCCTGCGGTGGTACATCCCGGCCCAGGCGAACGCGTAGTCCACCGAGGTCGAGCGCGTGGCGGGCAGGATCGCGTCGCGCGGCGACATCACCTCACCGCGCCGGCCGTGCGGCACCCGGTGCACCGTGCGCTCCTGGCCGGTCACCTGGACGTGGTCGGTGCGCACGAAGTCGCATCCCAACTCCTCTATGTGATGCAGGAGTTGGCCGAAGTAGCCGGGCGCGAGCCAGTCGTCGCCGTCCAGGTACGTCAGATACTCGCCACGGGCCGCGTCGAGCCCGGTGTTGCGTGCCGTGGCCAGACCGCCGTTGCGTTCGTGTCTGAGCAGCACCGCCCCCGGCAGCTCGCGCTCCGCGCGTTCGAGCAGCTCGATCGTGCCGTCCGACGAGCAGTCGTCGACGAGCAGGAACTCGAAGTCGTCGCGGGCGTTCGCGCGCAGACTTCGCAGGGTGTCGGGTGCGTAGGCGCGCACGTTGTAGAACGGCACGATGACGGAGAGCTTGACCACGGCGGTGACGCTATGGCGCCGTCCCGTCATTCGTCCTGTCCGGCACGGAGATGACGGGTGAACGAAGAATGGCGGGACTGTTAACCGGCCCGCCGAACGGCCCCGCACTTCTTGAGTAGTCGTGCTGTTAACCAGTTGTTGCAGTCGAGTTGGGCCGCGAATCCGCAGGGCTTCCTAGTTTCTACGGCGTGCCATCACGTACCGATTCAAGGCTGCGGATCGCGGTTCTCGCGGATTCGGACACCCGGTGGAAATGGGGTGCGCTCACCGCGCGCCGCCTCGCCGAACGGGCTCCCGGAACCGATTCCGCCGCACCCGCACCCCCCGCACCCGAACTCGACGGCTTCCTGCTCCGGGGCCGCGCCACCCCCACCCCTCGCCAGCTGGCCGAGGTGGGGGCCAGGGCGGACGCGCTGCGGGAAGTGACGATGGCTCAGTTCCTGGACGCCGTAGCCGCGTTGGAGAATTCGGACGGCTCGTACGACGTCGTCGTGCTCGCCCTCGTCGGCGGGGCCGCCCAGGCCGCGCTGCACGGGCTCGCCGCCCGTCTGCGGGGGCTCACCCGGCGACCGGTGATCGTCACCGGCTATGTGGGCGTCGTGTACGAGAAGCTCGCCGACGGTCTGCTCCTGCGGCACGGCGCGGACATCGTGCTCGCCAACTCCCGCCACGACGCGGCGCGTTTCCGCGCGGTGTACGAGGGCGTGGGCGCCGACGCGGCCGCCGTCACCGAGGCCGCGCTGCCCTTCCTCGGCGGCGCCGCGTACACGGCGGAGCCCGGCCGCGACACCGTCGTCTTCGCCGCCCAGCCCTCCGTGCCGGAGAGCCGCGCCGACCGGCGGTACCTGCTCGGGCGCCTGATCGGACACGCCCGGCGCCACCCGGAGCGCGAGGTCGTCCTCAAGCTCCGCTCCAAGCCCGGCGAGCACACCACGCACATCGAGGAACACCCCTTCCAGAAGCTCGCCAAGGGCATGGAGCTGCCGCCCAACTTCTCGCTCGCGTACGGGAACATGGGCGAGATCCTGGACCGCGCCGACCTTCTGGTGACGGTCTCCTCGACCGCGGCCCTGGAGTCCCTGCACCGCTCGGTGCCGACCGCCGTCCTCACCGACCTGGGCGTCCGCGAGACCCTCGGCAACCACCACTTCCTCGGCTCCGGCTGCCTGGCCTCCTGGGACCAGCTCGACGCCGGACACCGGCCCCTGCCCGACCCCGAGTGGCTCGCCGCCCAGGGCGTGGCCCCGGGCGCCGCGTACCACCGCGCTTTCGATCAAGTACGCGAGCGATTGGGCGAGTTGCTTTCGAAGGAAAGCCTGCCGCCGATCGCTCCCTACTACACCGCCGTCACCGCGCCCGGCTACCTCCCGGGCATCCTCGCCCGCCACCACCTCGCCCCCGACGGCACCCCGCTGCCGGGCGCGGCCCCCGCCACCGAGCGGACCGGCCTGCGCCGGGTGATCAGGGACGCCGTGCGCGACGCGGCGCGCGGCGCCTACCGCCACGGCGTGCAGCGGGTCGCGCCCGTCATCCGCCGGATGGGAGAACTGTGATGCCCCCGACCGCCTCCGCGAGCACACCCCCCAAGGTCCTCGCCGTCATCCCCGCCCGGGGCGGCTCCAAGGGCGTGCCCGGCAAGAACCTCGCCTCCGTCGCCGGGGTCCCGCTCGTGGTGCGGGCGGTGCTCGCCTGCCGGGCCGCCCGCCACGTCACCGACGTCGTCGTCTCAACCGACGACCCGGCGATCGCGGCCGCCGCCCGCTCGGCCGGCGCCGACGTGGTCGTGCGCCCGGCCGGCATCTCGGGCGACACCGCCACCAGCGAGGCCGCCGTCCTGCACACCCTGGACGCTCACCCGGACACCCGGGTGGTGCTGCTCGTGCAGTGCACCAGCCCGTTCCTGACCCGCGAGGACGTCGAGGGCGTGGCCGCGGCGGTCCTGGAGGACGGCGCCGAGACGGCCGTCACCGTCGCCCCCTTCCACGGCTTCCTGTGGCGCGAGGACGAACTCGGCGGCGGCCAGGGCATGGGCCACGACAAGTCGTTCCGGCCGCGCCGCCAGGACCGCCCGCAGGACTTCCTGGAGACCGGCGCCGCGTACGCCATGGACGCGGCGGGCTTCCGCACCCACAAGCACCGCTTCTTCGGCCGCACCGCGCTCGTGCGCACCGACCCCGCCCGGGTCCTGGAGATCGACGAGGCCCACGACCTGGAACGGGCCCGCGCGCTCGCCCCCGTGCTCGACCGGCTCGCCGTCCCGACCCGCGACGACGTCGACGCGGTCGTCCTCGACTTCGACGGCACCCAGACCGACGACCGGGTCCTCATCGACTCCGAGGGCCGCGAACTCGTCGCCGTGCACCGGGGCGACGGGCTCGGCATCGCGGCCCTGCGCCGGGCCGGACTGAAGCTGCTCATCCTGTCCACCGAGCAGAACCCCGTCGTCGCCGCCCGCGCCCGCAAGCTCCAGGTCCCGGTCCTGCACGGCATCGACCGCAAGGACCTGGCCCTCAAGCAGTGGTGCGAGGACGAGGGCGTCGACCCCCAGCGGGTGCTCTACGCCGGCAACGACGTCAACGACCTGCCCTGCTTCGCGCTCGCCGGCTGGCCGGTGGCCGTCGGCAGCGCCCACGACTCGGTGCGCGCCGCGGCGCGTGCCGTCACCCGCACCCCCGGCGGCGAAGGAGCGATCCGCGAGATCGCCGCCTGGCTCCTCGGACCCGAACTCACCGACACCCCACCGGCCCGGCACGTCCCCGAGACCGACCACACCCCCGCCTGACCTCCCCGCAAGGCCTCTCCGCCCGATCTAAGGAAACACCCTCATGAGCAACCGTCTGCGCACCCTCGGCAGCCGCATCGCCGGCCCGGGCCGCCCCGTGTACATCACCGGCGAGATCGGCATCAACCACAACGGCGACCTCGACAACGCGATCGCCCTGATCGACGCCGCCGCCGACGCCGGCTGCGACGCGGTCAAGTTCCAGAAGCGCACCCCGGAGATCTGCACCCCGCGCGACCAGTGGGACATCGAGCGGGACACCCCGTGGGGCCGGATGACGTACATCGACTACCGCCACCGCGTCGAGTTCGGCGAGGACGAGTACCGCACCATCGACGCGCACTGCAAGGAGCGCGGCATCGACTGGTTCGCATCGCCGTGGGACACCGAGGCCGTGGCCTTCCTGGAGAAGTTCGACGTGCCGGCCCACAAGGTGGCCTCCGCGTCCCTCACCGACGACGAGCTCCTCCGCGCCCTGCGCGCCACGGGCCGTACCGTCATCCTCTCCACCGGCATGTCCACGCCGAAGCAGATCCGGCACGCGGTGGAGGTGCTCGGCAGCGACAACATCCTTCTGTGTCACGCCACTTCGACCTACCCGGCCAAGGCCGAGGAGCTCAACCTGCGCGTGATCAACAGCCTGATGGCCGAGTACCCCAACGTGCCGATCGGCTACAGCGGCCACGAGACCGGCCTGCAGACCACGCTCGCCGCGGTCGCGCTCGGCGCCGCCTTCGTCGAGCGCCACATCACCCTCGACCGCGCGATGTGGGGCTCCGACCAGGCCGCCTCCGTCGAGCCGGGCGGCCTGACCCGCCTGGTGCGTGACATCCGCACCATCGAGGCGGCGCTCGGCGACGGCGTCAAGAAGGTCTACGACTCCGAGCTCGCCCCGATGAAGAAGCTGCGCCGCGTCACCGGCGTCGTCGCCCAGGCGGAGGCCGCCGAGAGCGCCGGGGACCGCGCCCCGGCCACGGTCTGAGGGGCGGGCCCGCCGTGCCTCGGGACACCTCCGCCACGCTCGCCTTCGTGGAGAGCCCGGTCCAGCTGCTCAACGTCCTGGAGTGGGCCCACTCGCCGGGCCCGCTGCTCGACGGCGTACCCGCGCAGCAGCGTCCCGAGGCGCCGGACCTTTCGGGCCTGACCGTCGTGGTGCTCTCGCCGACCGACCCCATGTCGCGCGGCCAGCTGCGCCGGATGGCCGAGCTGGCCCGGGACGCCGGCACGAAGGTGCGCTGGGAGGAGGCCCGGGGCGGGCTCACGGCCCCGCTGCACACGATCGGCGGGCTCACCCCGATGCTGCGGCGGGCCGACCGGATCGTCATGGGCGACCCGTTCTCGCGCTACGTCCAGCTGCTCCTCACCGTCTCGCGCGCCCGTGACCTGGTGGTAGTCGACGACGGGACGGCCACCATGGAGTTCGTCTCCCAACTCGCCCGTGGCGAACGCCTGGTGCGCTGGCACCGGCGGGGCAGCCGGGCCGGCCTGCGCGACCTGCTGTTCGCGCCGGTCGCCGCGGCGGCCCGCCGCCGGCTCACCCCGGCGCGGCGCCGCAGCGTCGAGGTGTTCAGCGCGATGCCGGTCGAGGCGCCCGACGGCGTGACCGTCACCGCCAACACCTTCGGCTGGACGCGCTCGGGCTTCGGGCCGCCGCGCCTGACCAAGGGGGCCGATCTGGTGGGGACTTCACTGGTGGAGACCGGCATCGTCGACCCGGAGAGTTACCTCGCGGCGGTCGCCAAGATCGCGCGCACGCACGGGGTGACCCGCTATTTCGCGCACCGCAGGGAGTCCGCCGAGAAGCTGCACGCCCTGCACGCCCGTACCGGCCTCGAAGTCGTCCGCCCCGACCTGCCGCTCGAACTCATCGCGCGCCGGGGCCCGGTGGGCCGCACGATCCTCAGCTTCCCCTCCACCGTCGTGCACACCCTGCCGCTCGCGCTCGCGGGCACCGGGGTGCGGGTCGTGGTCTGCGACATAGATCCGGGCTGGCTCACCGACAAGGCCTCGCCGCGTGCCCAGGGCTTCCTGGACGGTGTGACGGGGACGGCGCGCCGGACCCACGGCCTGGCCAGGGTGGCCGCCTAGGCGCGTCCTGCGGGTGTCGTCCAACCCTGGGAGGGCGGCGGCTCCTACCCTGGACGGAACGCCCATTCCCGGACATCGGGCGGAAGGATGAAATAGTTTACCCAGTTGTCACGAACGGCATGCGCCGCGTGACCAGCTTTCTTTCCCCTATGCGGCTGAACTTTTGTTGATCGCGCGCGAGTTGGCCCTCCAAGAGGCCTACCCTCAACGAGTGAACCAGTTGATGTCCCGTGAGTCGTCCGAAGCCGATCTGCCCGGCGGAGCACCGCTGCCCGGCGAGCTGAGCGAGGCGCTCTTCGCCGAACTCATCGCCTTCCGCCGGGACTTGCACATGCACCCCGAGCTCGGAAACCAGGAGTTCCGGACCACCGCCGCGATCAAGGCCCGCCTCGAAGCGGCCGGCCTCGAACCACGGGTGCTCCCCTCCGGCACCGGCCTCATCTGCGACATCGGCACCTGGGACCGCGAGCGCCCCATGCTCGCGCTGCGCGCGGACATCGACGCGCTGCCCATCCCCGACGCGAAGGCGGGCGTCCCCTACCGGTCCACCGTGCCCGCCCGCGCCCACGCCTGCGGCCACGACGTACACACCACCACCGTCCTCGGCGCGGGCCTCGTCCTCGCCCAGCTGCACCGCGAGGGCCTGCTGCCCGCCCCCGTACGGCTGCTCTTCCAGCCCGCCGAGGAGGTGCTGCCCGGCGGCGCGGCCGACGCCATCGTGGCCGGCTGCCTGGACGGCGTGGGCCGGATCATCGCGGTGCACTGCGACCCGCGCGTGGACGCCGGGCGCATCGGACTGCGGCACGGCGCCATCACCTCCGCCTGCGACCGCCTCGAGGTGTCCCTGAGCGGGCCCGGCGGCCACACCGCCCGCCCGCACCTGACGACCGACCTGGTGACCGCCGTCGCGCGGGTCGCCGCCGACGTGCCCGCGCTGCTCGCCCGCCGCGTCGACGCCCGCGCGGGCCTCGCCCTCACCTGGGGCCGGATCGAGGCGGGCCACGCCTGCAACGTCATCCCGATGCACGCCGAGCTGGCCGGAACCGTGCGCTGCCTGGAGCTGTCGGCCTGGCGCGACGCGCCCGACCTGGTACACGCCGCGATCGACGAGGTGGCCACCCTGCACGGCGCCAAATCGGAGATCAACTACGTCCGTGGGGTGCCCCCGGTCGTCAACGACCCGATCGTCACGGAGCTGCTCGGCGACGCGATGACGGCGCGTCGCGGGGCGTACGCGGTGGAGGACACGGAGCAGTCACTGGGTGGCGAGGACTTTTCGTGGTACCTGGAGCACGTACCTGGGGCGATGGCGCGCCTCGGCGTCCGCACCCCGGGCTCGAATGCCCGGCTTGACCTCCATCGAGGTGATTTCGACGCGGACGAGGCCGCCATCAAGGTCGGAGTCGAACTCTTCACCGCCGCTGCGCTGCTGGATGGCAACCGCTCGTAACCGGACACTTCATCCCCTGTTCGCGACGATCCGATAACGGCTTCCGAACAGGGCTTTACGCGACATCTACGCGCGTTACGATCCGACGCGAAACCAGCGCCGGTAGGGGCGCCTCGGTTCAGGTTTGAAGGGACCTCCTCTTGCGCCGGGTATCCAAGATCGCTGCGGCAGGTATCGCCACCGCCGCGCTCGCGCTTTCCGCCACCGCCTGTGGCTCCACGTCCTCCCAGAAGGAGTCGGGCAACTCCTCCTCGTCCTCCGCGGGCGGCAAGGGCGTCAAGATCGGTGTCGCGTACGACGTCGGCGGCCGTGGCGACCACTCGTTCAACGACTCCGCCGCGCGCGGCATCGACAAGGCCAAGGCCGAGTTCGGTGGCGACGTCAAGGAACTGACCGCCAAGACCACCGACACCGAGGCCGACCGCGTCCAGCGGCTCACCGACCTCGCGGGCGCCGGCTACAACCCGGTCATCGGCATCGGCTACGCGTACGCGAACTCGATGAAGCAGGTCGCCGCCAAGTACCCGAACGTCACCTTCGGCATCGTCGACTCCGTCGTCGAGGGCCCGAAGAACGTCGACAACATCGTCTTCACCGAGGAGCAGGGCTCCTACCTCGCGGGTGTCGCCGCGGCGCTGAAGACCAAGACCGGCCACGTCGGCTTCATCGGCGGTGTGGACGTCCCCCTGATCAAGAAGTTCGAGGCGGGCTTCAACCAGGGCGTCAAGGACACCAAGCCGGACGTCAAGATCGAGAACCAGTACCTGTCGCACGGCTCGGACACCTCCGGCTTCGCCAGCCCCGACAAGGGCAAGGCCGCGGCCCAGGGCATGCTCGACAACGGCGCCGACGTCATCTACACGGCGGCCGGCTCCTCCGGCACCGGTGCGATCGAGGCCGTCGCGGGCAAGAAGGGCGCCTGGGCGATCGGTGTCGACTCCGACCAGTACCAGCAGGCCTCGCTCGACAAGTACAAGAACTCGATTCTGACCTCGGTGGTCAAGAACGTCGACATCGGCGTCTACGACCTGATCAAGTCCATCAAGGACGGCAAGCCGCTGGTCGGCACCAACAGCTACCCGCTGGCGAAGGACGGCGTCTCGCTGGCCACCAGCGGTGGCTTCATCGACGACCTCAAGCCGCAGCTCGACGCGGCCAAGAAGAAGATCGTCGACGGCACCATCAAGGTCAAGACGACCCCGTGACCCGGGACGGTCACTGACCGTCTCCCGTCGCATCCGGCCCGGTGAAGCAGGGACCGCCCTGCCTCACCGGGCCATAACGAAGTGTCAACTCTACGCGCGTAGGCCGGAGTTGGCGCGCCAGGAGTGTGCTGAACTACTAGGCCGGGCGTCCGGCCGGTGGCCCAGTGCGCTTCCAGGCTTCCCCGGAAGCTCCCCGCCCCCCGCTCCTGCCCACGAGGAGAGTGCGCCATCAACGCGTCCAGCCCTCCCGCCGTCGAACTGCGCGGCATCACCAAACGATTCCCCGGTGTCGTCGCCAACAAGGACATCGACATCACCGTCCGCAAGGGCACCGTGCACGCGCTGTGCGGTGAGAACGGCGCCGGCAAGTCGACCCTGATGAAGATCCTCTACGGCATGCAGAAGCCGGACGAGGGCACCATCACCATCGACGGCACCCAGGCCTCCTTCTCCAGCCCGGCCGACGCCATCGCGCTCGGCATCGGCATGGTCCACCAGCACTTCATGCTGGCCGACAACCTGACCGTCCTGGAGAACGTCGTCCTCGGCGGCGAGAAGCTGTACGGCATCGGCTCCAAGGCCCGCAACAAGATCAGGGAGATCTCGGACGCGTACGGCCTCGGAGTCCGCCCGGACGCCCTCGTCGAGGACCTCGGGGTCGCCGACCGCCAGCGCGTGGAGATCCTCAAGGTCCTCTACCGCGGCGCCCGCACCCTCATCCTCGACGAGCCGACCGCGGTCCTGGTCCCGCAGGAGGTCGAGGCGCTCTTCGACAACCTGCGCGAGCTCAAGGCCGAGGGCCTGACCGTCATCTTCATCTCGCACAAGCTGGGCGAGGTCCTCTCGGTCGCCGACGAGATCACGGTGATCCGGCGCGGCACCACGGTGGGCACCGCCGACCCCCGCACCACCACCACCAAGCAGCTCGCCGAGCTGATGGTGGGCAGCGAACTGCCCTCGCCCGAGACCCGCGAGTCGACCGTCACCACGGTCCCGATGCTCCAGGTCGGCGACCTGCGGCTGGCCGCCACCGACCCCGACGGGGTGGTGCGCGAGGTGCTGTCCTCGGTGTCCTTCACCATTCACAAGGGTGAGGTGCTCGGCATCGCCGGCGTCGAGGGCAACGGCCAGGCCGAGCTCGTCGAGGCCATCATGGGCATGCGCATCCCCGACGGCGGCGTCATCACGCTCGACACCACCGACATCTCGACCGCCCCGACGCGCAAGCGCCGCGAGGACGGCATCGGCTACATCCCCGAGGACCGCCACCGCCACGGCCTGCTCCTGGAGGCGCCCCTCTGGGAGAACCGGATTCTCGGCCACGTCACCGAGAAGCCCAACTCCAAGGGCCCCCTCCTCGACAACAAGGCCGCGCGCAACGACACCGAGCGGATCGTGCGCGAGTACGACGTGCGCACCCCCGGCATCGAGGTCACCGCGGCGTCCCTGTCCGGCGGCAACCAGCAGAAGCTGATCGTCGGCCGCGAGATGAGCCACAACCCCAAGCTGCTGATCGCCGCGCACCCCACCCGGGGCGTGGACGTCGGCGCCCAGGCGCAGATCTGGGACCAGATCCGCGAGGCCCGCCGTGAGGGCCTCGCCGTGCTCCTGATCTCCGCCGACCTGGACGAGCTGATCGGCCTGTCCGACACCCTGCGGGTGATGTACCGGGGCCGTCTGGTCGCCGACGCCGACCCCGCCACGATCACCCCCGAGGAACTGGGCTCCGCCATGACCGGTGCCGCCAGCGGCCACCTGGAGCACCAGCAGAACACTGGGGGAGAGGACCGATGAAGAAGCTCACCTCCCGCATCGACAAGGAGAAGCTGCTCCTCGCGATCGCGGCCCCCGTGCTCGCGCTCGTCGCGGCCCTTGTCGTCACCGCCCTGGTCATCCTCGCCACCGGCAGGAACCCCTTCCCGGCCTTCAACGACATGCTGTCGTACGGCTCGGCGAGCGACAGCCAGGTCTACATCCTCAACAAGGCGACGACGTACTACCTGGCGGGCATCGCGGTGGCCATCGGCTTCCGGATGAACCTGTTCAACATCGGCGTCGACGGCCAGTACCGCCTGGCGGCCTTCCTCGCCGCGGTGGTCGGCGGCGCGCTGAGCCTGCCCGGCATCGTGCAGATCCCGATCATCATCGTCGTCGCCATGCTCGTCGGCGCGATGTGGTCGGCGGTCGCGGGCATCCTCAAGGTGACCCGGGGTGTCAGCGAGGTCATCTCGACCATCATGCTGAACGCCATCGCGACCGCGATCATCGCCTATCTCCTCCAGCCCGACCGGCTCGGCCAGCTGGACGAGGCGGGCACGCTCGTCTCGACCAAGCCGCTGCCCAACTCGTCCTGGTTCTTCACCATCGACATGGGCCCGGCCGGACAGCTGTGGGGCTTCATCGTCGTCGCCGTGCTCGTCGGCGTCGCGTACTGGTTCACGCTCGGCCGCACCCGCTTCGGCTTCGACCTGCGGGCCGTCGGCCAGTCCGAGTCCGCGGCCGCGGCCAGCGGTGCCAACGTCAAGAAGATGATCGTCACCAGCATGATCATCTCGGGTGCGGTCGCCGGTCTCGTCGGCATGCCGACGCTGCTCAACGACAGCCACCAGTTCGACAACAGCTTCCCGCTCGGCCTCGGCTTCACCGGCATCGCCATCGCCCTGCTCGGCCGCAACCACCCGGTGGGCGTCGCGCTCGCCGCGCTGCTCTGGGGCTACCTGGAGCGCACCACCGGCCACTTCGAAGTGATCGGTTACGACAAGGAGATCCTCGGCGTGATCCAGGGCGTCATCGTCCTGTGCGTCGTGATCGCCTACGAACTCGTCCGCCGTTACGGCCTCAAGCGCCAGCAGCAGCGCGTCGGCGCCGAGCTCGCGGCCCAGGCCGCCAAGACCGAGACGGAGGTGACGGCATGAGCGTCACGACCGAAACGACCACGACCCCACCGCCTCCGGCCGGGGTCAAGCGGGGCAACGCCAAGCGCAAGTTCTCCCTCGCGCAGGTCCTGATGATCATCGCGGGTGCGCTGATCCTCGTCTCCGCCGTACGCATCATCACCGGCGCCGACCAGCTCACCAGCGAGGGCCAGATCAGCGCCGCGCTCGGCCTCGCGGTGCCGATCGGGCTCGCCGGCCTGGCCGGTCTGTGGTCCGAGCGGGCCGGCGTGGTCAACATCGGCCTCGAAGGCATGATGATCCTCGGCACCTTCGGCGCCGGCTGGGTCGGCTGGCAGTCCAGCCCCTGGCTCGGTCTGCTCGCGGGCATCGGCTTCGGCGTCCTGGGCGGTCTGATCCACGCGGTCGCCACCATCACCTTCGGCGTCGACCACATCGTCTCCGGTGTCGCGATCAACCTCCTCGCGCTCGGCGTGACGCAGTACCTGGCCAAGCTGTTCTTCAACGGCGGCGAGGCCCAGGTCAAGGGCGGCAACCCCAAGCAGTCGCCGCCCGCCGACTCGCTGCCCAGCTTCACCATCCCGGGCCTGTCCTCCGGCCTGGAGTCGGTCCAGAACCACCACTGGTTCCTGATCTCCGACATCTGCGGCATCCTCGGCGGCCTGGTCACCGAGGTCTCCTGGGTCACCGTCATCGCCGTCGCGCTGTTCGTCGGCACGTGGTGGCTGCTGTGGAAGACGGCCTTCGGCCTGCGCCTGCGCTCCTGCGGCGAGAACCCGATCGCGGCCGAATCGCTCGGCGTCAACGTGTACTCCTACAAGTACGCGGCGGTCGCCGTCTCCGGCGGCCTCGCCGGCCTCGGCGGCGCGTTCCTCGCCCTGGTCACCTCGCACATCTACCTGGAGGGCCAGACCGGCGGCCGCGGTTACATCGGTCTCGCCGCGATGATCTTCGGCAACTGGCGTCCGGGCGGGCTCGCCATGGGCGCCGGCCTGTTCGGCTTCTCCGACGCGCTCCAGCTGCGCAACGGCGGCACCACCGTGCACGCCCTGCTGCTCCTGCTCGTCGTGCTGCTCGCGGCGCTCGCGGGCTGGAAGCTGTACAAGAAGGCCATGCTCCAGGCCGCGATCAGCGCGGTGATGGCCGTGCTGATCCTGGTCTGGTACCTGCTGACCGACGACGTGCCCGGCGACTTCGTCGGCGCGACCCCGTACGTCGTGACGCTGCTCGTCCTCTCGCTCTCCGCCCAGCGTCTGCGGATGCCCAAGGCGGACGGCATGCGCTACCGGAAGGGCCAGGGCAAGTGACGCCGGCGCCCGACTGGGCGGCCCTGCGCACGGCCGCGCGCGAGGCCATGTCCCGCGCGTACGCGCCGTACTCGGGCTACCCGGTCGGGGCCGCGGCCCTGGTCGACGACGGGCGCACCGTCACCGGCTGCAACGTCGAGAACGCCTCGTACGGCATCGGCCTGTGCGCCGAGTGCGGACTCGTCTCGGCGCTCCAGCTGTCCGGCGGCGGCCGCCTGACGCACTTCACCTGCGTCGACGGGCACGGCGACGTGCTCGTGCCGTGCGGCCGGTGCCGCCAGCTGCTCTTCGAATTCGGCGGTCCCGAGCTCCTGTTGGAGACCCCGGCCGGCATTCTCAAGCTGTCCGAGATGCTGCCCCAGGCCTTCGGCCCGGACCACCTCAAGTAACCTCGCGGCCCTCGCACCCCGGTGCGGGGGCCGCACTCTCAACATCCCTCTATGCGCGTAGAGTCGCGCACGTAACGTGCACCAAGCCGGAAGGAATGCCATGGACGTCATCTCCGTCATCCGCACCAAGCGAGACCGGGGCGAGCTGTCTCCCGAGCAGATCGACTGGGTCATCGACGCGTACACGCGCGGCGAGGTCGCCGACGAGCAGATGTCCGCGCTGGCCATGGCGATCCTCCTCAACGGCATGAACCGCACGGAGATCGCCCGCTGGACGGCCGCCATGATCGCCTCCGGCGAGCGCATGAACTTCGACTCGCTCTCGCGCCCGACCGCCGACAAGCACTCCACCGGCGGCGTCGGTGACAAGATCACCCTGCCGCTCGCCCCGCTGGTCGCCGCCTGCGGCGCGGCCGTGCCGCAGCTCTCGGGCCGGGGCCTCGGCCACACCGGCGGCACCCTGGACAAGCTGGAGTCCATCCCCGGCTGGCGCGCGCTGCTCTCCAACGAGGAGATGCTGAACGTCCTGGACACCACGGGCGCGGTCATCTGCGCGGCGGGCGACGGCCTGGCCCCCGCCGACAAGAAGCTGTACGCGCTGCGCGACGTGACGGGCACGGTCGAGGCGATCCCCCTGATCGCCTCGTCCATCATGTCGAAGAAGATCGCGGAGGGCACCGGCTCGCTCGTCCTGGACGTGAAGGTCGGCACCGGCGCGTTCATGAAGAACATCGAGGACGCCCGTGAACTGGCGTCCACGATGGTCGCGTTGGGCACGGACAGCGGCGTGAAGACGGTGGCCCTCCTCACGGACATGTCCACCCCGCTCGGCCTGACCGCGGGCAACGCGCTCGAAGTCCGGGAATCCGTCGAGGTGTTGGCGGGCGGCGGTCCCTCCGACGTCGTCGAGCTCACCATCGCGCTCGCCCGGGAGATGCTGGACGCGGCGGGCATCAAGGACGCCGACCCGGCGAAGGCCCTGGCCGACGGCTCGGCGATGGACGTGTGGCGCCGGATGATCGCGGCCCAGGGCGGCGACCCGGACGCGACCCTGCCGGTCGCCCGCGAGCAGCACGTCATCACCGCCCCCTCCTCGGGCGTCCTGACCCGCCTCGACGCGTACGACATCGGCGTGGCCGCCTGGCGCCTCGGCGCGGGCCGCGCCCGCAAGGAGGACCCGGTCCAGGCGGGCGCGGGCGTCGAACTCCACGCCAAGCCCGGCGACACGGTCACCGCGGGCCAGCCCCTGCTGACGCTGCACACGGACACGCCGGAGAAGTTCGAGTACGCGCTCGAGTCGGTGGCCGGCTCCTACGACGTGGCCCCGGCCGGCACGGCGTTCTCGGCGACCCCGATCGTGCGGGAACGTATCGCCTGACCTGGGCTTTCCAGGGGGGTGCCCTCGTATGGGTGAACGGGACCGGTGGACCTGTGCCGGTCCCGTTCGGCATGCTGGACTGCGTGACGAACCGACGTAGGGAGACCGCCATGAGCGCACTCACGGTTGGCCACGACCCCGGCCAGGGCTGGGACGACGTCGTCCGCCTCTGGGAGGGGACGGACTGGCCCGAGGGCTGCAAGGTGGAGATCATCGAGGGGATCGTCACCGTGTCACCACCGCCGTCCAATGCCCACAACGACATCGCCGACACTGTTCAGCGGCGCTTGTACGGGGCCATCCCCGAAGACTGGGGGATCTACCAGACGCTGGGAGCGGCTGTGCCCTCCCGCAGCGGTTTGTACATCCCCGACCTCGCCGTGGTGCCGAAGGCCCTCTTGCACGAAGGGTCCGGTAGCTACATCTCGGCGGCCGCAGCCGAGTTGGTCGTGGAGATCACCTCAAAGGCCAACGCGGTCCATGACCGCGTGACGAAGGCGGCGGGCCATGCCGCGGCGGGTGTGCCGCTCTACCTCCTCATCGACCGCTGGGCTCCGGCCGGCCCCACGGCGACTCTCTACGGCGAGCCGAAGGGAGATGTCTACCGGGTTCTGCATACGGCCAAGTTCGGTGAGGTGATCCGGCTTCCCGAGCCGTTCGGCCTGGCCCTGGACACGGGGTTGTTTCCTGTCGACTAGGGCATGACCGGGCTGGTCGGTCGGGGCTGCCTCAGTGCTTCGCTTGGCGCGGTGCGCGGCTGCCGAGCGACCGTGGCTGGTCGCGCAGTTCCCCGCGCCCCTCGGGGCGCCGCGCCCCGCCCGGGTTGGGCGCGTTCCACCGATGAGTTCCGCGCCCCGCCCCGGTCTCACCGTTGTGGAAGCCACCGACCCCCCGGAGCCGCACCCCGTCCTCGTCGTCCCCGACCCCCTCACCTTCGCCGACGTGCCGCATCTGTGCGAGCGGCTGCGCGGGCTGTACGGAGGCGGGGCCGTGGAGGTCGTGTGTGACCTTGCCGCGGTGACCCGGGCCGACCTCGCCGCCGTCGAGGCCGTGGCCCGGCTGCGGCTCACCGCCCGGCGGGCCGGACGGCGGGTCCGTATGCGCAACGCCGGGGCCGGCCTTGTGGCGCTGCTTGAGCTGACGGGGCTGGGGGGCGACTAGCGGGCGCCCTACGGCGTCTCCGGGTTGCCCTCCGCGTCCAGCCGGGCCGGGAGGCTGAACAGGGGGAACCAGCGGTCCGTGTCCAGGAACGAGCAGATGCCGGACACCTTGCCGTCGTGCGTCTCGATCACCATCAGGGCCCAGGGCGTGAAGCCCCCGGCCGGGTCCGGGTGGTAGTGGGCGAAGGCGGGGGTGCCGTTGGCCACGGTGGGGATCAGGCGCGAGCCACGGCAGACCTCGCCCACGCCCAGCATCCAGCCCACGATGTCGTCGTGGCCGCGCAGCCACAGGTCGTACGGCGGCATCGACAGCGTGGCGTCCTCGTGGAGCAGGGCGGTGAGCGCCGTCATGTCGTAACCCTCGAAGGCCGCCACATAGCGCTCCAGGAGCTTCTGCTGCTCCTCGTCCAGCGGGTCCGCCGCGTCCGACTCCCTGGGCTCCGACTCGGCCAGTGTCGAACGGGCCCGCTGGAGGGCCGAGTTGACCGATGCCACGCTCGTGTCGAGCAGCTCGGCGACCTCCGCCGCCTTCCAGGCGAGCACCTCGCGCAGGATCAGCACCGCGCGCTGCTTGGGCGGCAGGTGCTGCAGCGCCGCGACGAAGGCGAGCCGCACCGACTCGCGGGCGAGCGCCGCCTCGGCCGGGTCCTCGACGGTGGGCAGCACCCGCCCGTCCGGCACCGGCTCCAGCCAGGTCACCTCCGGGCGGGAGTTGAGCTGGGCATTGGCCACCGGCGTCGCCGCCGTCAGGTCCATGGGACGGGCCCGCTTGTTGCCCGCGGTCAGCATGTCCAGGCAGACGTTGGTCGCGATGCGGTACAGCCACGAGCGCAGCGAGGAGCGGCCCTCGAACTTGTCGATGCTGCGCCACGCCCGCACCAGCGTGTCCTGCACCGCGTCCTCCGCCTCGAAGGCCGAGCCGAGCATCCGGTAGCAGTACCCCGTCAGCTCTCTTCGGTGTTCTTCGAGGCGTACGTCCAGATCCGCCGCCGCTGCCAGATCACTCATCGGTCCACCCCGCGTCGTGCCGTGTAATGCCAGCACTTCGGAAGCTACCCGACCCCACTGACAATCGCGCGTGAACCGAAGAACGCGCAGGTCAGTGACGGGCGTGTGCCAGGTGCAGACCGTGGGTGCGGCGCTCGGCGCGGGCCGCGTGGGAGCCGTACAGGGTGACCGAGACGACGCCCAGGACCGCCAGGATGCCGAGCAGCACCGTGGCCGGCCAGCCGCCCGCGTGGAAGGCGACCGCGCCGAGCGTGCCGCCCGCGCTGGATCCCAGGTAGTAGGCGGACTGGTAGAGCGCGGAGGCCTGGGCGCGGCCGTGCCTGGCGGTGTGGCTGACCGAGGAGGAGGCGACCGCGTGGCCCGCGAAGAAGCCCGCCGTGATGAGGACCAGGCCCGCCAGGATCGCGGGCAGCGAGGAGGCCAGCGAGAGCAGCAGGCCCGCCGCGGTCGTGGACACCGCCAGGTACAGGGCGCCGCGCCGGCCCACCCGGGCCACCAGCTTGCCGGCCGCGGCGGAGGAGACCGTGCCGACCAGGTAGACGAGGAAGATCGAGCCGATCAGGCCCTGCGGCAGGTTGAACGGCGCCGCGGTGAGGCGGTAGCCGATCACCGTGTAGACCGCGCCGAACACCGTCATGAACAGCGCGCCGATCGCGTACAGCCGGACCAGGAGCGGGTCGGCGAGGTGGCCGCGCACCGTGCGGGCCAGGGCGCGCGGGTTCAGTGAACCGGGCGTGAAATTGCGGGCCTTGGGGAGGAGCAGCCGGAACACCACCGCGCACACCGCGGCCAGTGCGCCCACCGAGAGCAGCGCCGCGCGCCAGCCCCAGGCCTGCGCGACCCAGCCGGTCAGGATGCGTCCGCTCATGCCGCCGATGGAGTTGCCCGCGACGAACAGGCCGATCGCCGCGACCAGCGCCTTCGGCTTCACTTCCTCCGCCAGGTACGCCATCGCCGAGGCGGGAAGGCCCGCGATCGCCGCACCCTGCACCGCGCGCAGCGCCACCAGCCAGCCGACGTTCGGAGCGAAGGGGACGAGCAGGCCCACGAGCACCGCGACGGCCAGCGACACCGTCATCATCCGGGTGCGTCCGAACCGCTCGGACAGCGCGCTCAGCGGCAGCACGAACAGGGCGAGCGCGCCCGTCGCCGCCGACACCGTCCAGCTGGCCGCGCTCGCCGTGGCCCCGAGGTCCGCGGAGATCAGCGGAAGCAGGGCCTGGGTGGAGTAGAGGAGGGCGAAGGTGGCCACACCGGCGGCGAAGAGCGCGAAGCTCATCCGGCGGTAGCCGGCGGCGCCGGGGGTGAGCTGGAGCGGGGACGGCGAGGGGGAGGCGGCCACGGTGGTGGACGCCCCGGTACTGGCGGGAGGCATACGACGACCGTAGGCCCGGCGTGTTTATGCGTCCAATGCACAGATGGGAGACAATCGATCCACTCCCGCATCAGCAAAGGTCAGAGGCGCGCGTGTCATCGAACAGTTACGAAGAAGACATGGCGATGGCATTGGCGCCACGCCTCGCCTACTTCGCCGGGGTGGCCCGGCACGAGCACGTCACCCGCGCCGCCCATGAGCTCGGGGTGCCCCAGTCGACCCTGTCGCGCGCCATGGTCCGCCTCGAAGAGGACCTCGGCGTAGCCCTGTTCGCGCGCAAGGGCCGCACCGTCTCGCTGACGGCGGCCGGCCGCACCTTCCTCGGCTCGGCCGAGCGGGCGCTCGCGGAGGTCGGCCGGGCGGCGGAGTCGGTGCGCGCGGACGCCGACCCGGCGGCCGGCAAGGTCGCCTTCGGCTTCCTGCACACCATGGGCTCGGAGACCGTGCCGGGCCTCATCCGCGCCTTCCGGGTCGACCACCCCCGGATCCGCTTCACCCTCGTGCAGAACTACGGCGAGGCGATGATCGAGCGGCTGCGGGCCGGCGAGCTCGACCTGTGTCTGACCTCGCCCGTGCCGGACGCGCCCGACCTCGCGGCCCGGCGCCTGGACGAGCAGCGGCTGCGCCTGGTGGTGCCCGACGACCACCGGCTCGCGAGCCGCAAGCGGGTGCGGCTCGCGGAGGCCGCCGACGAGGCGTTCGTGACCCTGGAGCCGGGCTACGGACTGCGGCGCATCACGGACGACCTGTGCGCGGAGGCCGGGTTCGCGCCGCGCATCGCCTTCGAGGGCGAGGAGGCCGAGACGCTGCGCGGCCTGGTCGCGGCCGGGCTCGGCGTCGCGCTCCTGCCGCCGCCCGCGGTCGCCCGGCCGGGCGTCGTCGAGCTGACCGTGACCGCCCCGCGCGCGGTGCGCGAGATCGGGGTCGCCTGGCTGGACGGCCACCCGGACACCCCGCCGGTGGCCGCCTTCAAGGCCTTCCTGCTGTCCCGGCGGGGCAAGCTGATCCCGGAGTAGCCCGACGCTTCTCGCCAACTCCCTTACGGATGAAGGGACTTGCCGAACCCTGCGGCCAGCGGCATCCGGAGCCCCAGTGGCGGTGGCGCGGCGAACGCGTCGGTGACCGGGCGGGCGTAGGGGCGCGAGAAGAGCGCGCCGAAGACGAAGTCGACGGCCAGCGCGTGGACTTCGGCCCGGTGCTGGCGCATCGCGTGCCCGTCGGAGTGGACTTCGAAGCGGCAGGTGTCCCGGTTGGCCTTCTTGGCGCGCTCGGCGAGCCGGTAGGAAAGCTCCGGATCGCTGCGTGAGTCGTTGGTGCCGTGCACGATCATCACGCGCCGGCCCACCAGCTGCTTCACCGGCTCCGGGTCGGCCGCCACATCGTCCTCGGGGATCCAAGGGGCCAGCGCCAGAACGGAGTTGACGGCGAGATGGCCCGCCGCGCGCAGTGCGGCCCGGCCGCCCATGCCGTGCCCGGCCAGGCACACCGGGACGTCTCCGTAGCGCCGTACGACCTCGTCCGCGGCCCATTCCGCGTCCGTGGCGAGCCGTGCGTCGCCGCCGTTCCAGCCCTGGCCCCGGTAGCGGACGACGTGTGCCACCAGGCCCTCCTCGCGTCCGTCCCTGGCCAGCCTGCGGGCCAGCGGCAGCGCGGCCGCGTAGGCGAGGGGGGAGGGCCGACGTGCCGAGACGGGGTCGCCGTCCGGCAGCACGAGGACCACACCGCTGACCGTCGCGCCGGCGCCGGTCGCGCCGACGGCCCGTCCCAGCCGGGCAGCAGGCAGGGGAATCGCTTGCTGTGCCATGGCAGAACAGTCTCAGAAGCCAGGGTGTACTCCACCCGTCCGCACGGTCACTGTTACGTATCGACGGGGTTCGGACGCCGGGTGATCTACGCGCGTAGGGGCTAGAGTGCGCAGATGACGAGCCAGACCGCATCCGTACCCAGCCCGGATCAGATCAGCCGTGCCCCGAAGGTGCTGCTCCACGACCACCTCGACGGGGGTCTGCGTCCCGGGACCATCATCGACATCGCCCGCGAGACAAGTTACGAAGGCCTGCCCGAGACCGAGGCCGACAAGCTCGGCGTCTGGTTCCGCGAGGCCGCCGACTCGGGCTCCCTGGAACGGTACTTGGAGACGTTCGCGCACACCTGCGCCGTCATGCAGACCCGCGACGCGCTGTTCCGCGTCGCCGCCGAGTGCGCCGAGGACCTCGCCGAGGACGGCGTCGTCTACGCCGAGGTGCGCTACGCGCCCGAGCAGCACCTGGAGCAGGGCCTCACCCTCGAAGAGGTCGTCGAGGCCGTCAACGAGGGCTTCCGCGAAGGGGAACGGCGGGCCCGCGCGAACGGCCACCGCATCCGGGTGGGCGCGCTGCTCACCGCGATGCGGCACGCGGCCCGCGCCCTGGAGATCGCCGAACTCGCCAACTCCTACCGGGACTCGGGCGTCGCCGGCTTCGACATCGCGGGCGCCGAGGCGGGCTTCCCGCCCACCCGTCACCTCGACGCCTTCGAGTACCTCAAGCGCGAGAACAACCACTTCACCATCCACGCCGGCGAGGCCTTCGGCCTGCCGTCGATCTGGCAGGCGCTCCAGTGGTGCGGCGCCGACCGGCTCGGCCACGGGGTGCGGATCATCGACGACATCGAGGTCGCCGAGGACGGCGGCGTGAAGCTCGGCCGGCTCGCCTCGTACGTGCGCGACAAGCGGATCCCGCTGGAGATGTGCCCCACCTCGAACCTCCAGACCGGCGCCGCCACCTCCTACGAGGACCACCCCATCGGGCTGCTGCGCAAGCTGCACTTCCGGGCCACCGTGAACACCGACAACCGGCTGATGTCGGGCACCAGCATGAGCCAGGAATTCGAGCATCTGACGAAAGCCTTCGGCTACACACTGGAAGACATGCAGTGGTTCACGGTCAATGCGATGAAATCAGCATTCATTCCTTTCGATGAACGACTGGCCATGATCAATGACGTGATCAAGCCCGGTTATGCCGAGTTGAAGTCCGAATGGCTGTTCCAGCAGACCGCTACGACCAGCGGTTCTGCGGCAACCGGCAACTGATCTTAGGTATAGGGAAACGGCCGTGAGTGTGAACTCGCGGCCGTTTCCACATGTTTGCGGACCGGGTGGTCCGCTGACTACCTTGGCGAGCCGCTCACCTTTCCCTCCCCAAGGACGAATTTCTGATGAAGCAGTCTGCCAAGACGCTCGGTGTCGTTGCCCTCGGTGCCGCCTTCGCCGCCGCTGCCGCCGGGACGGCCTCCGCCGTCCCCTCGGCAGCGGCCCTGGGCGCGCTGTCGACCGTGACCGCGGGCACCCCGCTCGGCACCGCGTCCAAGGTGCTGCCCGCGGCCTCTCCCGAGGCGCTGGCGGGCGGACAGAAGAAGACGTCCAGCGACCCGGTGGGCAGCCTGCTCGGCGGCCTGCCCACCGACTCGCTGCCGACCGGCCCCGTGGCGAGCAACCTGACGAGCGGCGGCCTCACCGGCTGAACCCCCGCACCGCGTCCCGCCGGGGCGCACACCCGTGAGCCGGGTGTGCGCCCCGGCGGTGTCTGAGTAGGGTCCTGATCATGCGTCCGAAGGCGGCCGCCCGCGCGGCGGTGCTCACCGTGACCGCGCTGCTCGCCGCAGCGGCCTGCACCGGGCCGCCGGACCCGCCGGTCGCATCCGTCGGCACCCGGACGCCGACCGCGCTCGAGCGGGCCGCCCTCAGTGCCGGTGACGTACCCGGTTACGAGATCTCCGGCGCCCCCTCGCCCGACGACACCCGGGGCACCCCGCGAGCGGACCGCGCGGCCTGCGCGCCGCTGGCCGAGGTGATGGGCGGGGCCCCCGACGACCGGGCCCGTGCGACGGTCAGCCGGGGCCTCGGCTCGCGGCGGATGCCCGGCCTCGCGGTGTCGGCCTCACTGTCCGCGTACGCGGCGCCCGACGCCCGGCACCTGATCGACGGGCTGCGGACGGCCCTGGCGCGCTGCGGCACCGGATTCGGCACGGTCCTCGACGGCCACCGGGCCGCCTACCAGGACGTGCGCGTGACGGCGTACGAGGTGAAGGGTGACGAGTCGGTCAGCTGGACGGCCTCCGCGCTCGCGCAGGGCGCGCCGGCCCCCGTGCACATCGTCGTGGTGCGTGACGGCGCCACCATCGTGCGCTTCATGGCGATCGACCTGTCCGGGCGTGCGGCCGCGGTGACCGTGCCGCACGACATCGCCGACGGGCAGCTAGCCAAGCTGACCCGGACGGTCGAGGACTGACCGCCGATCCGGCTACCAGGCGGTGCGCGGCGACTTCTCGGCGGGGATCAGGGCCCACATCGCCAGATAGACCAGGAACTGCGGTCCCGGCAGCAGGCACGAGACCAGGAAGATCACCCGCATCGTGGTCGCGGAGGTGCCGAAGCGCCGTGCCAGCGCTGCGCACACCCCGCCGATCCGGCGGCCTTCGGTCGGGCGGACAAGTGGGGCGCTCATGACGGGCTCCTTCGGAGCTGGAGTGCGGGAGCCGCTCTGACCGGGCTCCCTCGTGATGTCTCCATGCTCCCGGCCGGGCGCCGCCGGGGCGTCGGACTAGGGGGCTATCCCAACCCTGGGAATTGTCGGGGTACGTCCCTGAGCCGTGTCCTCCCGAAGGACGGGGGCGGCCTGCTCGCGCTGGTTCCTGCGACGGAGATTGCGCCGGCCCGCGGGCACCACCGCGAGGTGGGCGAGGGCCACGCCCGCGGTGTTGAGGAGCAGCGAGTCCACATCGGGCACCTGTCCCGGCACGGCCGTCTGCAGCAGGGCGATGCCGAGCGAGATCAGCGCCCCGGCCAGCACGGTGCGCACCAGGGAGGCCAGCGGGGAGACCTGGAGACGGCCGCCCACCATCGGAAGCAGCACCCCCAGCGGGGCGAGCAGCAGCAGGCCCTCGCCGATCTGGTGCGCGGCCTGCAACGGGCCGAGCGCGAGGTCGGCCTTGATGCCGGCGAGGGGCGTCAGATTGGTGGCCGTCACCCACATCACGTCGCGTGGCCGCAGCGAGGTCCACGCCACGAGCAGCAGATGCGCGAGGAGGAGGACGCCACCGACAACGCGGAACCGGATGACGGCGCTGCCGTCTTGACATTGACGCTGCTGCACGCCCCCCAAGACGCCGGCCCCGGCGGGAACGGTTCCGCCGCGGCCGGGGTGATTCGGCCCACCCCACGCTACGAGCTGCGGCTGGGGCGCGGAATGTCGCCGAGCGTCGCCGCGCTGTCCGGGCGGGACTTCATCTCCGAGGTGCAGGTGTAGCCGCGCGCCGGGTCCTCGCCGGGTCCGCCGAGCACCACCTGCTGGCTGCCGGGCGCCGTCGGCGTGTTCTCGGCGTACGTGCAGACCACCTGCGACAGGGCGAGCGCGGACAGGTCCTCCGGGTTGCGGCTCAGGCGCAGCGCGCCGGCGGGGTCGTATCTGCGGGCCGCCGTGACGGTGAGCGGGCCCTTGACCTCCGTGGTGAACCCGGCGTCCTTCTCGTCGCCCGCGGGCTGCGCGATGAGCTCGTCGAGCAGCGCCTGCGCGAAGCGGAGCCGGTCCTGGGCGCCCTTGTTCTCGGGGATCCGCACCGACCGCTGGGTGGTGACCAGCTGCGCCCCGCACACCAGGTAGACCTCGACGGTGACGCCCTCGAACTGCGGGGTGACCGCGTTGTCCGGCACCTCGCACGGCACCCGGGACGGCGCCGGACCGGCGTCGACCGGGACCGAGGTGGGCCGGATGCCGCAGCCGGTCGCGGTGGCGCCCAGCGCGAGCAGCCCGGCCAGCGCGACGGCTGCCCGGCGGTGAAGTCCTCTCACTGCGCCGCGTCCCCTTCCGACGTCTCGGCGGTGGCCGGGGTCGCGTCCAGCGGAAGCCGCAGCACGAACACGGCGCCGCCTTCGGGCGAGTTGGCGGCGGAGATGTCACCGCCGTGGATGTGCGCGTTCTCCATCGCGATGGACAGGCCGAGCCCGCTGCCCTCCGAGCGCGGCCGCGAGGCGCTGGCCTTGTAGAACCGGTCGAAGACGTGCGGCAGTACGTCCTCGGGGATGCCGGGCCCGTGGTCGCGTACCGCGATCACCAGCTCCTCGCCCTCCACGCGGACCGAGACGCGCACCGGGGAGCCGCCGTGCTTGAGGGCGTTGCCGATCAGGTTGGCGAGCACCACGTCCAGGCGGCGCGGGTCGAGGCGGGCCATGATGCCGCGCTCCGCGTCCAGTTCGACGGCGTCCAGCCAGGCCCGGGTGTCGATGCACGCGGTGATCTGGTCGGCGATGTCCACGTCGTCGAGGACCAGGCGGGCGGTGCCCGCGTCGAAGCGGGTGACCTCCATCAGGTTCTCCACCAGGATGTTCAGGCGCCGGGTCTCGGAGACCACCAGGCGCACCGCCGGCGCGATCATCGGGTCGAGGCTGTCCTCCTCCTCGTCGAGGACCTCGGCGACGGCGGTCAGCGCGGTCAGCGGCGTACGCAGCTCGTGCGACATGTCGGCGACGAAGCGGCGGCTGGCCTCCTCGCGCGCGCTCATGTCGGTGACCTTCTTCTCCAGGTTCTCGGCCGTGCGGTTGAACGTCCTTGAGAGATCGGCCAGTTCATCGGTCCCGGACACGCGGAGCCGGGTGTCGAGCTTGCCCTCGCCGAGCCTGCGGGCCGCGTCCCCGAGCCGCTGCACCGGCCGCAGCACGGTGGTGGCGGCCGCCTGCGCGAGCAGCGCGGAGGCGAGCAGCGCGAGGAAGGTGGCGATGCCGAGCGACCAGGCAAGGGAGTTGAGGTCGCGCCGCTCCTGGTCGAGCGGGGCCAGCATGTAGCCGGTCGGCCCGGCACCGATGATCTTCGTGCCGCCGACCAGGTAGGGGCGGCCGTGCAGCGTGATCCGCTGCCAGAACAGGTGGTACGGGTAGGCGTTGCTCTGGGTGACCTTCTGCTTCTTCTCGACGGCCTCCTGGAGCGAGGCGGGCACGTCGTCGAGCGTGAAGTCGTCCACGTTGGACGCCCCCGCGATCGGCTTGCCCGGGGCCCGCTCGGCCACGAGCAGCACGTTGTAACGGGAGTTGCTGCTGTCCGCCATCTGCTTGGCGGACACCTGCAGATCGTGCTCGGTGGGCTGGAGCGGCAGGGAGGCGGCCCGGTTCTGCATGCCCTGGCGGAAGTCGTTGAGCGCCGAGTCCTGCGTACGGACCAGGACCGCCTCGCGGTTGAGCCAGTACGCGATGCCGGACGCGGAGACGGCCGCGGTCAGCGCGACGAGCGCGAACACCACGACGAGGCGAAGCCGCAGGCTGGTCCAGCGCAGGCCGGCGAGTATGGTCCGCTTCACCGGGCCTGCTCAACAGGGGTGCGGGGGTGGTGCGTCAGGCTCACGAGGGGGTGTCCAGGCGGTAGCCCACGCCGCGTACCGTGCGGATCAGCGTCGGCGACGACGGCACGTCCTCGACCTTGGCCCGCAGCCGCTGCACACAGGCGTCCACCAGGCGCGAGTCGCCCAGGTAGTCGTGCTCCCAGACGAGCCGCAGAAGCTGCTGGCGGGACAGCGCCTGGCCCGGCCGACGGCTCAGTTCGAGCAGCAACCGCAGTTCGGTGGGCGTGAGTTGGAGGTCCTCGCCGTTCTTGGTGACGGTCATCGCGGCCCGGTCGATCACCACGCTGCCGAACGCCGCCGAGTCGGTGGCCTCGCGTTCGCCGCGACGCAGCACCGCCCGGATCCGGGCGTCGAGGACCCGCCCCTGGACCGGCTTGACAACGTAGTCGTCGGCCCCGGATTCGAGCCCCACCACCACGTCGATGTCGTCGTTGCGCGCGGTCAGCAGGATGATCGGCAACTGGTCGGTGCGCCGGATGCGGCGGCACACCTCGAAGCCGTCGATCCCGGGCAGCATCACATCCAGCACGATCAGGTCGGGCCGCTGCTCGCGCAGCAGTTTCAGGCCGTCCTCTCCCGTCGCCGCGGTGGCCACACGGTGGCCCTGGCGTGACAGGGAGAGTTCGAGGGCCGTGCGGATGGCGTCGTCGTCCTCGATCAGCAACAGGAAAGGCACAGAGGTCATTCTGGCCCATGGGGGAGAGGAGTACGACCCCCGTCCGGCCCCTGACCCGCGACACCGCGTTCACAGGCCGCTGTGACAGCCCTGTGACACTCGACGGACACCCCGATGAAGTGGCCCGGGCAAGCTCTTCCTCGTAGCCGGGCAAGCCGATGAAAAGACTCCACCGACGGGGGGCGCGAGATGAAAGCACTGCACAGCACCAACTCCAGCGCAGTTGTGACGCGTCTCCACGACGTCGTACGGAGCACCGAGAAGTCCGGCGCCGGCGCGGGGGTACGGGGGTGCGCTCGCGGCGCCGGGCGTCAGCACACGTCTTACATGACGGTCGTTGACGCCCCCGCGGTTCCGGCCGCGGGGAACAATCCGCAGGGAAACGGGGAGGCGGCGTACCGGGCGGCCCCGGGGGAGCGGAGCAGCCTGTCGGAGGCGGAGTTCACCGCCTACGTCCAGGAGCGCCGCGCCTCCCTGTACGCCACCGCCTACCACCTGACCGGTGACCGTTTCGAGGCGGAGGACCTGCTGCAGAGCGCGCTGTTCTCCACCTACCGGGCCTGGGACCGCATCAGCGACAAGGCGGCGGTCGGCGGCTATCTGCGCCGGACCATGACCAACCTGCACATCAGCGCCTGGCGGCGGCGCAAGCTGAACGAGTACCCGACCGAGGAGCTGCCGGAGACGGCCGGCGACACGGACGCGATGCGCGGCACCGAACTGCGCGCGGTGCTCTGGCAGGCGCTGGCCCGCCTTCCCGAACTGCAGCGCACGATGCTGGTCCTGCGCTACTACGAGGGTCGTACCGACCCGGAGATCGCGGACATACTGCACATCAGTGTCGGCACGGTGAAGTCCAGCATCTGGCGCTCGCTGCGCCGGCTGCGCGAGGACGAGGTCCTCAGCTTCGGGCGTGACGAGGAGGAGTCCTTCGGCGAGCTGGTGGCCTGAAGGTCTGGGGGAGGGGACGCGGGTGGTCCACGGGGGGACACGGGGACCGCTCACGGGGGAACGGGGGAAGCGGCGGGGCCATCGGCCCCGCCGCTTCATCGTGTGCGTGCCTCAGGCGACGGCCGCCGTGCGGCAGCGGCCCGCCGCCGCGCTCGCGATGCGGCCGAGCGCCTCCTCCTTGCCGCAGGGGTGGGCGCCGAGGGCGGCCTGGCGGGTGACGATCGCGCGCTCGGCGAGCATCAGGCGCCAGCCGCGGCGCAGCAGGAACGCCACCGACTTGCGGCCCTCCTTCAGATCGCGCAGCAGCCTGCGGCGGAAGGTGGTCGAGGGGCGGCCGCGCAGGCAGATCGCGTCCGCGAGCACGCCGAGTTCCTGGCAGCGGGTCACGATGTCGGCGGCGAAGATGCCCTCCGCGATGAACAGCGGGGTGCGGTCGATGCCGAACGCGGCGGTGCCGGTGATGGAACTCGTCGCGATCGAGTAGACCGGGACCTCGGTGCGTCCCGTACGGCACAGTTCGACGATGGCGGCGACGGCGGCGTCCGCGTCCCAGGACCGCGAGGAGTCCCAGTCGATGTCCGTGCTGCCCGCCACCACCGGCAGGGTCGGGTCGTCACCTTCTTTGTAGAAGTCGTCGAGGCGCAGCACGGGCAGGTCCGTGCGGGCGGCGAGGGACGACTTGCCGGAGCCTGAGGGCCCCGAGAGCAGGACGACGCGCGTCGGAATGGCAGATGAGCTCACGGGACACCAGTGTGGGCCATGCACCCGTGCGTGGGACCCCTCGGGGAGGCCGTTGGTATCCAGCATCACATCTCAACTACGCTTCGCGATCGCGCGATTACACGCCTTCGGACGAGAGTGAGTGGGATCCCATGGGACAACACGAGGCCCCCAGGCCCGCCAGAAGCCTGCGTCGCCGGGCGCTGCTGAGCGCCGGGCTCACCGTCACGGCGGCCGGTGCCGCCCTGGCGGGCGCGGGCTCCGCAGCCCAGGCCGCCCCGGTTCCCGCGGCCGGTCAGAGTGCGTCGACCACCGACCTGACGGCGGCCGCGCACGGCCTGACCGGCGCGGTCGGTCACGCCGTCGGCCCCGCGATGGGGCTGCGGCTCGACCCGCTCGCCAACACCGGGGTCGACCCGCTGACCAACGGGGTCGGCACCCAGATCGCGGACTTCAAGCCGGTGTCGACGACGGCCGCCACCGGCGTCCTGACGAGCGGCTCGGCGCTCAAGGACCTGCCGCTCGCGGGCCAGGTCGCCGGGCTGCTGTCCCGCTGAGGGATGCGCGAAGGGCCCCCGGCGTCCGTGACGCCGGGGGCCCTTCGCACGGCTCAGTACGCCGAACCGGAGGCGCCGAGCGACCCCGTGGGGTGCCAGACCGTCTTGGTCTCGAGGAACGCGGTGAGGCGCTCGGTGCCCGGGTCCGCGGTGAAGTCGACGGCCTTGGCGCGCAGCACGCGCTTGAGGTTGTCCGCCGCCGCGATCTCCAGGTCGCGCGCCAACTCGGCGTCGGCGCCCGTCAGATCGATCGCGTTGACGTCCTGGTGGGCGGCGAGCGGCGCCGCGATCTCCGCCGTCTTCCCGGACAGGACGTTGACGACGCCGCCCGGCAGGTCGGAGGTGGCCAGCACCTCGCCGAGCGAGAGCGCCGGCAGGGGCGCCTTCTCGGAGGCGATGACGATCACCGTGTTGCCGGTCGCGATGACGGGTGCGACGACCGAGACCAGGCCGAGGAAGGACGAGTCCTGGGGGGCCAGGACCGTGACGACACCGGTCGGTTCGGGGGTGGAGAGGTTGAAGAACGGGCCCGCGACCGGGTTCGCCCCGCCCACGACCTGGCCGATCTTGTCGGTCCAGCCCGCGTACCAGACCCAGCGGTCGATGGCCGCGTCCACGACCGCGGCGGCCTTGGACTTCGAAAGGCCCTCCGCCTCGGCGACCTCGCGCACGAACTGGTCCTTGCGGCCCTCCAGCATCTCGGCGATGCGGTAGAGGATCTGGCCGCGGTTGTACGCGGTCGCGCCCGCCCAGCCGCCGAACGCCTTGCGGGCCGCGACGACCGCGTCCCGCGCGTCCTTGCGGGAGGAGAGGGGCGCGTTGGCCAGCCACTTGCCCTTGCTGTCGACCACTTCGTACACCCGGCCGCTCTCGGAACGCGGGAACTTCCCGCCCACGTACAGCTTGTAGGTCTTGAAGACACTCAGACGCGTCGGAGTCTCAGACATCGAGGTAGCCCTCCAGGCCGTGCCGGCCGCCCTCGCGGCCGAAGCCCGACTCCTTGTAGCCGCCGAACGGCGAGGTCGGGTCGAACTTGTTGAACGTGTTGGCCCAGACGACACCGGCGCGGAGCTTGCCCGCCACCGCGAGGATGCGCGAGCCCTTCTCGGTCCAGATGCCGGCGGACAGGCCGTACTGGCTGTTGTTGGCCTTGGCGACGGCCTCGTCCGGGGTGCGGAAGCTCAGCACGGAGAGGACCGGGCCGAAGATCTCGTCGCGGGCGATGGTGTGCGCCTGGGTGACGTTCGTGAAGAGCGTCGGGGCGAACCAGTAGCCCGCCGAGGGCAGTTCGCACGGGGCGGACCAGCGCTCGGCGCCCTCCGCCTCGCCGGTCTCGGTGAGCGCGGTGATGCGGGCCAGCTGCTCGGCCGAGTTGATGGCGCCGATGTCGGTGTTCTTGTCCAGCGGGTCGCCGAGGCGCAGCGTGGACAGACGGCGCTTGAGCGAGTCGAGCAGCTCGTCCTGGACCGACTCCTGGACCAGCAGGCGCGAGCCCGCGCAGCAGACCTGGCCCTGGTTGAAGAAGATGCCGGTGACGATGCCCTCGACGGCCTGGTCGATGGGGGCGTCGTCGAAGACGATGTTGGCGCCCTTGCCGCCCAGCTCCAGGGTGACCTTCTTGTCGGTCCCGGCCACCGAGCGGGCGATCGCCTTGCCGACGGCGGTCGAGCCGGTGAAGGCGACCTTGTTGACGTCGGGGTGCTCGACCAGGGCCTGGCCCGCGTCGCCGTATCCCGTAAGGATGTTGACGACGCCCTTGGGCAGGCCCGCCTGGCGGCAGATGTCCGCGAAGAACAGCGCGGAGAGCGGCGTGGTCTCGGCGGGCTTCAGGACGACCGTGTTGCCGGTGGCGAGCGCCGGGGCGATCTTCCAGGCCAGCATCAGGAGCGGGAAGTTCCACGGGATGACCTGGCCCGCGACGCCCAGCGGACGCGGGTTCGCGCCCCACCCGGCGTGGTCCAGCTTGTCGGCCCAGCCCGCGTAGTAGAAGAAGTGCGCGGCGACCAGGGGGAGGTCCGCGTCGCGGGTCTCCCTGATCGGCTTTCCGTTGTCCAGGGTCTCCAGGACGGCCAGCTCGCGGCTGCGCTCCTGGATGATCCGGGCGATGCGGAACAGGTACTTGGCGCGCTCGGAGCCGGGCAGTGCCGACCACTTCTCGAACGCCTTGCGCGCGGCCTTCACGGCGCGGTCCACGTCCTCGGCGCCCGCGCGGGCGACCTCGGAAAGGACCTCCTCGGTGGACGGCGAGACGGTCTTGAAGACCTTGCCGTCGGCGGCCTCGGTGAACTCGCCGTCGATGAACAGGCCGTAGGACGGCGCGATGTCGACGACCGAGCGGGACTCGGGAGCCGGTGCGTAGTCGAAAGCAGATGCCATGGTGATCAGTCCACCGTCACGTAGTCGGGGCCGGAGTAGCGGCCGGTCGCCAGCTTCTGACGCTGCATCAGCAGGTCGTTGAGCAGCGAGGAGGCGCCGAAGCGGAACCAGTGGTTGTCCAGCCAGTCCTCGCCCACGGTCTCGTTGACCAGGACCAGGAACTTGACGGCTTCCTTGGTGTTGCGGATGCCGCCGGCCGGCTTCACGCCGACCTGGGTCCCGGTCTGGGCACGGAAGTCCCGTACGGCTTCGAGCAGCACCAGGGTGTTGGCGGGCGTGGCGTTGACCGCGACCTTGCCCGTCGAGGTCTTGATGAAGTCGGCGCCGCCCATCATGCCGAGCCAGCTGGCGCGGCGGATGTTGTCGTACGTCGACAGCTCGCCGGTCTCGAAGATGACCTTGAGCCGGGCCCGCTCGCCGCACTCGGCGCGGACGGCCGCGATCTCCTCGTACACCTTCAGGTAGTGACCGGCCAGGAACGCGCCCCGGTCGATCACCATGTCGATCTCGTCGGCACCGGCCGCGATCGCGTCCCGTACGTCCGCGAGCTTCACCGGCAGCGCCGCGCGGCCCGCCGGGAAGGCGGTGGCGACGGACGCGACCTTGACCTCCGAGCCCTTCAGCACCTCCTTGGCGGTCGCCACCATGTCCGGGTAGACGCAGACGGCGGCGGTGTGCGGGGTGGTGCGGTCGGTCGGGTCGGGGTGGACGGCCTTGGCGGCGAGCGCCCGGACCTTGCCCGGGGTGTCAGCGCCTTCCAGGGTCGTCAGGTCGATCATCGAGATGGCCAGGTCGATGGCGTACGCCTTGGCCGAGGTCTTGATCGAACGGGTACCGAGGGACGCGGCGCGCGCTTCCAGGCCCACCGGGTCGATGCCGGGGAGCCCGTGGAGGAAGCGGCGCAGCGCGCCGTCGGACGCGGTCGCGTCGGCGAAGGCAGCTGCGGGTGCATTGGTGGGCATGGTCACCAGATGAGCATATCTACGCGCGTAGCTGCCTGTACAGCCCCCGGAGTGCAGGTGGCCGGGGGTGAGGCCTGTCACACCTTCGTGACATGGAGCGGACGCTTCTCGCACAGGTGATCACTAGATTTCTGTTTGCAGCCCCGCCCAGCCTCAACGGCCCCACCCGGCAGAGGAGGCGGCATGCGACCTCCACTTCTTCCTTTCCGGCCCGTCGGCCGCCCTGTTCCATGGAGTCGTTCATGTCGACCTACGCCCGCACCCCGCTCCGCGCCGCGATCGCCGTCGCCGCCCTCGCCGGAGCCCTCCTCACCCCCGCCGCCGCGTTCGCGGCGACTCCGGCGCAGACCACCGTCACCGCCGGCGCGTCCGCCGACCGCTACGACGGCGAGAAGGTCCTCGTCCACAAGGACGCCGGACACGGCGTGATCGCGGTGCTCCGCAACGGCGCCGAGGGCCCCGAGGCCTGGCTGCGCGCGGTCGGCCCCAACTGGAAGCCCGGCGACGCCTGGGCGGTCAAGGTGATCGCCGCGGTGAACCGGCAGACCCCCGACTACACGGCCAAGGAGTACCTCCCCGGCCTCAAGGCGCAGCTGCTCAAGGCCGACACCACCACGCCGGTCCTGCGGATCACCGCCCCCGACGGCACCGTGACGACGTACGCCCTTCCCAAGGGCGCCGCGACCAAGCCCGCGCCGAAGCCGACCGGTACGCCGTCGACGAAGCCGGTCGTGCGGCCCGCCGGGACGACCGCCAACGGCTGCACGGTGACGCGGCGCGAGAACATCGGGGCCGGCACGGACGCCATCCTGACGATGGGCACCAAGGGCCCCTCGGTGACGTTCGGGGACGCCGACGGCAGCCCGGCCCCCCGCCTGGGCACGCTCGACCGCCGGCACCCGAAGCTGCCCGAGTCGGCCGGCATCTACGCCGAGATCCTCAACTCCTATGGGTCCGCACCCCAGTTGAAGTTCAAGACGCAGGGCGGGAACACCTCCTACGGCTACCGCTCCTTCCCTAAGCTCCCCAAGGGCTGTGCCGTTGACGGCACTTCGGCCGACAAGCCCGCCAAGACCTCCGTCAACACCCCGGCCCAGAACGGCGGTCAGACCACCGTCGTGCCCAAGGGCGCGGTCGCGGCCGGGGCCGAGTTCAAGCAGGGCGGCACCGACAAGGGCGCGCTGCTCGTGGGCGGCGCGGCGGTCGCCGCCGCCGGTGGCATCGGGTTCGTCGTGGTGCGGCGGCGCTCCGGCGCCCGTATCTGATCGTCCCCGGGCGGGCCTTCCCGAGGGGAGGCCCGCCGCTCTTCAGCCCGACCGGAGCACCCCATGTCCCGCATCCGCGCGGCCCGTTCGGCCGCCGCCGCCCTGCTCGTCCTCGCCGTCGGCGCCACGGCCGCCGGCTGCGGCGCCGACACCACGAAGCCCACTCCGCCCCCCAGCATCTCCGCCGCCTCCAGCGCCCCCGCGGCCCCCGAGGCCGCCGCCGCACTGCCCGCCTCCAAGCCCGTGCGGGTGCGGATCCCGGCGGCGGGGGTCGACGCGGGCCCGGTCCTGGACCTGGGGCTCGCCGCCGACGGCACCGTGGAGGTGCCCTCCGTCGCCGACGCCGGGCGGATCGGCTGGTACGACAAGGGCGTCACCCCCGGCCAGAAGGGGCCCGCCGTGCTCATCGGGCACTTCGACACCGTCGAGGGCCCCGCGGTCCTGCGGAACGTCTCCAAGGTCAAGGTCGGCGACGCCGTCTCGGTCGTCCGCGCCGACGGCAGGACCGCGGAGTTCAAGGTGCGCGCGCTCGAACAGGTCGACAAGAAGACCTTCCCGACCCAGAAGGTGTACGGCGACACCGACCGCCCCGAGCTGCGGATCATCACCTGCGGCGGCGAGCTCACCGGCGGCCACCGGCCCGACAACATCATCCTGTACGCGGATCTGGTGGCCTGAGCGAAGGGCGCCCGGGGGGCGTGAGGCAGAATCGGGCCATGACGAGCCCCACGCCGCCCGCCGAGCCGGCCTACGCCGACCGGACCTACCGCTCAGCCCCCGGCATCGCCGGCGGCGCGCTGCTGCTTGCGATCGGCATCTGGCTGGGCGTCGACGCCGTGGTCCAGGGCCACGGCAACGCCCCCTGGCTCTCGCTCGCCGTGCTGCTGTGCGCGGTGCCGCTGATCGTGGCCTTCAGCTTCCGCCCGGCCGTGTTCGCGAGCGCCGACCGGATGCTCGTGCGCAATCCGTTCCGGACGATCACGCTGCCCTGGGCATCGGTCGCGGACGTACGGGCCGGGTACTCCAGCGAGGTCTTCGACCAGGCGGGCGGCAAGTACCAGCTCTGGGCGATCCCCGTCTCGCTGCGCCAGCGCAAGCGGGCCGCCCGCCGTCAGGTGCGGGACGCGACGGTCGACGGGCAGATGGGGGTGTCGGTCACGGCCGACGTCACCGACACCAAGGCGCGGATGGCGCCCACCGACCAGTCCATCCGGGACCTGCGCGACCTCGCCGAGCAGGGCGCCTCGCGCGAGAGCGCCCAGGGCCCGGTGAGCATCCGCTGGGCCTACGAGGTCATCGCGCCCGCGGCCGCCGGGGCGGTCCTGTTCGTCGTCCTGCTCGTCATCGGCTGAGCCCGCGCGGGGCGGGCCGGTCCAGCGGGGCCGAGGCGCGCACGCGGCCCTGCCCCGGACCACCCCGGCCCCTGCCCGGGACCGCCGGGTCCGCTCACGGGGGCCCGTTCCACACCAGCAGCATGTACGCGCCCAGCCACGCCGACGACAGGGCGGCCGCGCCGAGCACCAGGGCGGTCACCGTGCGGCGGGCCCGCGTGAGCGCGAGGGCGACCGGGAGCAGCAGCGGGAAGCCGGGGATGAGGAAGCGGGCCCTCGGGAAGTAGACGCCGCCGCTGCCGAGCACGACCAGCAGCAGGACGCCGGTGAACACGAGCAGGACCAGCGGCTGGCGGTCGGCGAGCGAGAGCACGTACAGCGCGCCGGCCACGATCAGGACCAGCGTGACCAGGACCAGGAACAGGGGCGGCCGGTTCGCGTACACCAGCAGGTCGCGCATCTCGCGCAGGGTGCCGACGCCGCCGTCCCACTGGTTGTCCCACACCTTCTGCACCGCGAAGTAGCCGTCCCAGCGGCCGATCCGCACCCCCACCCAGGCCACGTACGCGAACCAGCCGAGCGGCGCCACCAGGCCGCCCGCGACCGTGCGCCACTCCCATCGGCGGGCCCGCACCAGGGCGGCGATCGCGGCCAGCGAGACCGCGGCCGCGATCGCGATGCCGGTGGGGCGGGTCAGGCCCGCGAGCGCCGCGAGGGAGCCCGCCCAGAGCCAGCGCCGGTTCAGCGCGCAGTGCAGCGCCCACGCCGTGAGCGCGGTGAACAGGGACTCGGTGTAGCCCATCCACTGGACCACCCCGACCGGCAGCGCGGCCCACAGCACCGTGAGCAGGGTGGCGGTGCGCCGGCCGTGCAGGTGGTCGCCCACCGCGAACACCCCGCACGCGGCGACCACCGAGAACCCGATCGCGAGGACCAGGGCGACGCTGGCCCGCGAGCCCGGCGTGACCGCGGCGGCCGCCTTCACCAGGACCGGATACAGCGGGAAGAAGGCGAGGTCGTTCAACTCCCCTGCGTGCAGGGCGTGTTCGTAGCCGTGGTCGGCGATGCCGAGGTACCAGTTGGAGTCCCAGGACTTGGCGAGCACCGGCCAGAGTCCGTGGTGGCGCACGTGGACCCACTGGGCGAGGACGAGCGTGCCGAAGAGGCGTACGGCGAGATAGCCGAGGAGCGCGGGCCCGGCGTGCGCGAGCGCGGTGCGCGCCCGGTCCCGGGCCGGTGGGCGCCCGCCGGTGCCGCGCGGAGCCGGGTGCCGGCGGGCGGCGGGGACGGGGCCACGGACCGTGGTCGTCGTGGGGGGCGGCGCGGTCGGGGGCACTGCGACAGCTCCTTGGCTCGGGCGCGGCGAGACGTACGGGTCACCCTTTCTCGCAAGCCCCCGCCGGATGTGGCACCGCTGCGTCAACTGCCGTACGAAATCACCCGAAAGCAGGACCGGGGCGGTGGTCCTTTGACCACCGCCCCGGCTTTTCCCTCGTGTTGACCTTCCGTCAGATGCCGGCGGCCGCCGCGAGGTCCTTCTTGATCCCGGCGAGCAGCTCGGCGCCCTTGGCGCGGGCCGCGTCGAGCTCGTCGGCGGAGCCGACCGGCACGACGACCTCCAGGTAGCACTTGAGCTTGGGCTCGGTGCCGCTCGGGCGCACGATCACCCGGGCGCCCTCCAGGTAGTAGCGCAGACCGTCGGTGGGCGGCAGGTGCCCGGTGCCCTCCGTGAGGTCCTCCGCCTTGGTGACGGCGAGACCCGCGAGCGCGGTCGGCGGCTGCTCGCGCAGGCGCGCCATCGCGTCCGAGATCACCGTCAGGTCCTCCACGCGGACCGACAGCTGGTCGGTGGCGTGCAGGCCGTGGGCCAGCGCCAGCTCGTCGAGCAGGTCCAGGACCGTGCGGCCCTGCTCCTTCAGGACGGAGGCGAGCTCGGCGAAGACCAGGGCGGCCGTGATGCCGTCCTTGTCGCGCACGCCCTCGGGGTCGACGCAGTAGCCGAGCGCCTCCTCGTAGCCGTAGCGCAGACCGTCGACGCGGGCGATCCACTTGAACCCGGTGAGCGTCTCCTCGTAGCCGAGCCCCGCGGCCTCGGCGATGCGGCCGAGCAGCGAGGACGACACGATCGACTCGGCGAAGACACCGGTCACGCCCTTGGTGACCAGGTGGGCGGCGAGCAGCGCGCCGACCTCGTCGCCGCGCAGCATCCGCCACTCGCCGTCGCGGTCCTTGACCGCGGCCGCGCAGCGGTCGGCGTCCGGGTCGTTGGCGAGCACGAGATCCACCCCGCCGTCCCGGCTCTCGCTGCGGCGGGCCGTGGCGAACGCCAGGTCCATCGCGCCCGGCTCCTCCGGGTTGGGGAAGGCGACCGTCGGGAACGCCGGGTCGGGCTCGGCCTGTTCGGCCACGAGCACCGGCTCGGGGAACCCGGCCCGCGCGAAGGCGGCGAGCAGCACGTCCTTGCCGACGCCGTGCATCGCCGTGTAGACGACGTTCGCGGTGCGGGGCGAGCCCTGGGTCAGGACCGCGTCCGTACGCGCCAGATAGGCGTCCAGGACCTCTTCGCCGAGCACCTCCCAGCCGCTCTCGGGCCGCGGCACGTCGTGCAGTGAGGCGACCGCGGCGATCTCGGCGGCGATCTCCGCGTCCGACGGCGGCACGATCTGCGAGCCGTCGCCGAGGTACACCTTGTAGCCGTTGTCCCTCGGCGGGTTGTGACTGGCCGTCACCTCGACGCCCGCGACGGCGCCCAAGTGCCTTATGGCGTAGGCGAGTACGGGCGTCGGCAGCGGCCGGGGCAGGACCGTGGCCTTGAGGCCGGCGCCGACCATGACGGCCGCCGTGTCCCGCGCGAAGTCCGCGGACTTGTAGCGGGCGTCGTAGCCGATGACGACGAGCCCGTCGCCCTGGCCCTTCGCCTTCAGGTACGCGGCGAGCCCGGCGGCGGCCCGGATGACGACCGACCGGTTCATCCGCATCGGCCCGGCGCCCAGCTCGCCGCGCAGCCCGGCGGTGCCGAACTGCAGCGTGCCGCTGAACCGTGCGGCCAGCTCCGCCGCGTGCTCGGCGTCCGCCGAACTCTCGATGAGCTTGGCCAGCTCTTCGCGGGTCTCACTGTCGGGGTCCTCGGCCAGCCAGGCCTCGGCCCGCGCGATCAGGTCCTGCGTCACGTTGTCAGCCTTTCGCGAGAAGGGACGAGAAGGGATCAGATGCGGTCGAGTACCCGGGTGAGCAGCTCGCCCATGCGCGCCGCCGAGTCGCGGCCCGCCTGGAGCACCTCTTCGTGGTTGAGCGGCTCGCCGGTCAGGCCGGCGGCGAGGTTGGTGACGAGCGAGATGCCGAGGACCTCGGCGCCGGCCTCGCGGGCGGCGATGGCTTCGAGCACGGTCGACATGCCGACCAGGTCGCCGCCGAGCACGCGGACCATGTTGATCTCGGCCGGGGTCTCGTAGTGCGGGCCGGGGAACTGGACGTAGACGCCCTCTTCGAGCGACGCGTCGACCTCCTTGCACAGCGCGCGCAGGCGCGGCGAGTACAGGTCGGTGAGGTCCACGAAGTTGGCGCCGATGATCGGCGAGGTGGCCGTCAGGTTGATGTGGTCGCTGATGAGGACCGGCTGGCCCGGGCGCATGCCCTCGCGCAGACCGCCGCAGCCGTTGGTGAGGACGACGGTCTTGCAGCCCGCGGCGACGGCGGTGCGCACGCCGTGCGAGACGGAGGCGACACCGCGGCCCTCGTAGAAGTGGGTGCGGCCGAGGAAGACCAGGACGCGCTTGTCGCCGATCTTGTACGAGCGGATCTTGCCGCCGTGGCCCTGGACGGCCGGCGCGGGGAAGCCCGGCAGCTCGGTCACGGGGAACTCGGCCTCGGGGGCGCCGAGGGCGTCGACGGCCGGCGCCCAGCCGGAGCCCATCACCAGGGCGACGTCGTGGGTCTCGGCGCCGGTGAGCTCGCGCAGGCGCGCGGCGGCGGCGTCGGCGGCAGCGTAAGGGTCGTCCTGGAGCAGGTCCGGGGTGGCAGATGCGTTCACTGAGTCTCTCGCCTCGCGAAGGAACGTCGTCCCGCCCGGTGACTGTCCGGCCGGGTCCGGGGGTTTTCCCCCGGTAAAGAAGATGTACGCGCACGAGCGTAACCGCTGAAGTCCTACGCGCGTAGATGTGCAGGATAACGGACCTGCCGGATCCGTTTGTGGCTTCCCACGAAAGCCCGGTCACAAGGCGCCGCCGGACGCGTCCGACCCGGAGCGGGGCTCAGCAGGGGCGCTTGCGCAGCTCCATCACGTAGTCGTGCGGGGCGCCCGCGGACTCGGCCGCGTCGGCCAGCTCGCCCAGGTAACGGGCCGAGGGCAGACCGCCCTCGTAGCCGTTCAGTACGTAGAGCCAGGCCGCTTCCTCGCCGTCGAGCGTGTGCACCCGCACCCGCATCCGGCGGTAGATGTCGAGCCCGACCCCCTCCCACCGGTCCATCGACTCCTCGTCGAGCGGCGCGATGTCGTACAGGGCGACGAAGACCTGGGAGCGGGGTGCCTCGACGATCGTCGCGAGGGCGCCCTCCCAGCCCATCTGCTCCCCGCCGAACGTCAGGCGCCAGCCGTTGAGCCAGCCGGTGCCGCGCAGCGGAGAGTGCGGGGCGCGGCGGGTCATCAGCCGCGGATCCAGGTTGCCGGCGTACGCGGCGTAGAGCGACATGGTGTCGAGGGTACGACAGTGACCCACCGGGGCAGTTCGCGCCGCCCGCCACCGCCGGGCTCCCTCCGTATCCCGCCCGTATCCCGCCAAGCGGCCGAATGGCGCCCCCGGGGCGAAGACACTTGAAGCGTGCGGGACAATGAAGTACGTACTGCGTTCCCCCGGGGCCCCGCCCCGGACCCCCGGCCGGGCGGGCAGGCAGGCCGGGATCGACACTACGAGGCGGACTTTTTCGTGACGCGGATCGTGATCATCGGTGGCGGACCGGGCGGATACGAGGCGGCCCTGGTGGGCGCCCAGCTCGGTGCGGAGGTGACCGTCGTGGACTGCGACGGTCTGGGCGGGGCGTCGGTGCTCACCGACTGCGTGCCGTCGAAGACCCTGATCGCGACGGCCGAGGTGATGACCACCTTCGACTCTTCGTACGAGGAGTTGGGCATCCTCGTCGCCGACGACACGCCTCCCGAGGAGCAGTCCGCGCGCGTCGTCGGCGTGGACCTCGGCAAGGTCAACCGACGCGTCAAGCGCCTCGCGCTCGCCCAGTCCCACGACATCACCGCCTCGGTGACCCGGGCCGGCGCCCGCGTCATGCGCGGCCGCGGCCGGCTCGCGGGCCCCCAGGGCATCGACGGCACCCGCGACGTGATCGTGACGGCCGCCGACGGCACCGAGGAGATGCTCACCGCCGAGGCCGTCCTGATCGCCACCGGCGGCAGCCCGCGCGAGCTGCCCGACGCGCAGCCCGACGGCGAGCGGATCCTCAACTGGACGCAGGTGTACGACCTCGACGAGCTGCCCGAGGAGCTCATCGTGGTCGGCTCCGGCGTCACCGGCGCCGAGTTCGCGGGCGCCTACCAGGCGCTGGGCTCCAAGGTCACCCTCGTCTCGTCCCGCGACCGGGTGCTGCCCGGCGAGGACCCGGACGCGGCCGCCGTCCTGGAGGACGTGTTCCGCCGTCGCGGCATGAACGTCATGGCCCGCTCGCGCGCCGAGTCCGCCAAGCGCGTCGGCGACCGCGTCGAGGTCACCCTGTCCGACGGCCGGGTCATCAGCGGCAGCCACTGCCTGATGGCGGTCGGCGCGATCCCCAACACCGCGAACATGGGACTCGAGGAGTCGGGCGTCCGCCTCAAGGAGTCCGGGCACATCTGGACGGACAAGGTCTCGCGCACCTCCGCCCCCGGTGTGTACGCGGCCGGCGACGTGACGGGCATCTTCGCGCTCGCCTCGGTCGCCGCCATGCAGGGCCGCATCGCGATGTACCACTTCCTGGGCGACGCGGTGGCCCCGCTGAACCTGAAGACCGTCTCCTCCAACGTCTTCACCGACCCGGAGATCGCCACCGTCGGCTACACCCAGGCCGACGTGGACGCGGGCAAGATCGAGGCCCGGGTCGTGAAGCTCCCGCTGCTTCGCAACCCGCGCGCCAAGATGCAGGGCATCCGGGACGGCTTCGTCAAGATCTTCTGCCGTCCGGGCACCGGCATCATCGTGGGCGGCTGTGTCGTCGCGCCGCGCGCCAGTGAACTGATCCATCCGATCTCGATCGCGGTCGACAACAATCTGACGGTGGAACAGATCGCGAAGGCGTTCACCGTGTACCCCTCGCTGTCCGGCTCGATCGCCGAGGTGGCCCGTCAGCTGCACACCCGCAAGAAGGCCGGAGAGGCGTAACTCCCCTGGCGGGACAGGGGGTTGGCGAGTGTGAAACGGGACCCCGGGGGTCGTCGTGGGGCGTATACCACTCGACGACCCCCTTTGGGTTCACCTTCTGTTATTCGGCGCAAACTGCTGAAAACATTCGGCCGCCCAAGTTACTGTCAGTTTCGTGTTCGCTGCAGAACGTCGCCAATTGATCCTCGAAATGGTGCGCGCCAACGGGGCGGTTTCGCTCCGTGAGCTCGCCCGCGTAGTCCAGACCTCCGAAGTGACCGTACGGCGGGACGTGCGGGCGCTCGAGGCCGAAGGACTCCTAGACCGCCGGCACGGCGGTGCGGTGCTCCCGGGTGGCTTCACCCGGGAATCCGGCTTCCCGCAGAAATCCCATCTGGCCACCGCGGAGAAGACGGCCATCGCCGACCTCGCCGCCGGTCTCGTCGAAGAGGGCGAGGCCATCGTGGTCGGCGCGGGGACGACCACGCAGGAGCTGGCCCGCCGGCTCGCGCGGGTCCCCGGTCTGACCGTGGTCACCAACTCCCTTTTGGTCGCACAGGCGTTGGCGCATGCCAACCGGGTCGAGGTCGTCATGACCGGAGGCACCCTGCGCGGCTCCAACTACGCCCTGGTGGGCAGTGGCGCCGAGCAGTCCCTCCAGGGGCTGCGGGTCTCGCGCGCCTTCCTGTCGGGCAGCGGCCTGACGGCCGAGCGCGGCCTGTCCACGTCCAACATGCTCTCCGCGAGCGTGGACCGCGCCCTGGTACAGGCCGCCGCCGAGGTCGTGGTCCTCGCCGACCACACCAAGCTCGGCACCGACACCATGTTCCAGACGGTGCCGACGGACGTGATCACGCGCCTGGTCACCGACGAGCCGCCGGGCCACGACGACCGCGCCGCAACCGAGTTGCAGGCCCTCGCCGACCAGGGGGTGCAGATCGCCGTGGCGGGCGCCTCGGGCGCCCCGGCCGGCGAGGCCGCCCCCGGCCGTCCACCCCGACGCGACATGCCGCTGCCCGGCCAGCGCCGCACCCACGCCCCCGGCGCGGGCCCGCAGTTGCGCAGCGCGGCGTCGATGGGCGAGCCGCAGGGACCGGGCGAACGGGCGAGAGTGGCGGACCTGCGCCGCCGCTAGTCCTTGAGGCCCCGGTAGGTGAGGGCGAGCAGTCGGTCGGCCAACTCCGGGTCCTCCGGGGACTGTTCGGCGGCGAGCGCGATGGCGTTGGTCAGCTGCAGGAGGTCGGCGATGGTGACGTCGGCGCGTACGGAACCGGCTTCCCGGGCCCGTACGAGCAGGGCGTCGCCCGCCTCCCGCATCGGCTCGCTGCACCGCGCCAGGGCCGAACTCGCGTCCCCCGAGGCCGACATGAGGGCCCGGGCCAGGCCCCGGTAGAGGCCGGCGTGCGTGACGATGGCGCGCAGCCACTCGATCAGCGCGGTGCAGGGCCGCTCGGCGTCCAGCAACTCCCTTGAGCGGGTGAGGAGTACGTCCACCTCGCTCTGGAACACCGCGCTCAGCAGGGCGTGCCGGGTGGGGAAATGCCGGTACAGGGTGCCGATGCCCACGCCTGCGGTGCGGGCCACGTCCTCCAGAGAGGTGTCCGTGCCGCGTTCCGCGAAGGCGGTTCTGGCCGTGGCCAGGAGGCGGTCGTGGTTGCGTCGCGCGTCCGCGCGCAGGGGCCGGGCCCCCGCACCCGTTTTCCCATCCATGCCCCCAGCATGCCACCCCGGGCGCGACGGCAGCCTGCCCGCCCGTGGCTCGGGGCCGGTTGGTACCGGGACCCGGGCGCCGCTGCCCGGCAGGAGGGGGGTGGAGCCGGGTGGAGGCGCGATCTCCACCCGGATCTGGCCCCGACGTCTCAGGACAGGCGACAGGTGCCGCCCTAACGTTTTGCCCAGACGGTCCTGAACGTCGACTTCCTCCCTTCCCTTCGCACCAGGGGGTCCCCATGTCCGCACACCCGTCGAGCCCCGCAGGCCACGGCGACACCAGCACCCGCACCGCGCGGTCCCGTGCCGTGAAGCATGCGATGGTCGCCACCCTCTTCTACGACATCGGTCTTTCGGTCACGGCGTACTTCGCCGCCGAACTGCTCGGGGCAAGCACCTACGTCGCACTGCTCACCGGCACCCTCGTCGCCGGCGGGCGCATGCTCTGGGTGGCGGTCCGCCAGCGCCGGGTCGACCCGTTCGCGCTGTTCCTGCTCTTCCTGTTCGGCGCGAGCCTGGCACTGAGCTTCACCAGCGGCGGAGCCAGGTTCATCCTCGCCAAGGACTCCGCTCAGTCCGCCGTGGCCGGTCTGGTGCTCGTCGGCAGCTGCGCCGTCCGCCGCCCCCTCGCCTACTACGCCGCGCAGCGATTCGCCCGCCAGGCCGGGACGCGGCAGGCGGCCGAGTTCGACGCCATGGCGGACACGTCCACCATGCGGGCCCGCTGGCGCCGCGTCACGCTGGTCTGGGGCACCACGCTCCTGATCGACGCCTCGCTGCGCATCGCCGCCGTCTACCTGCTCCCGATCAAGGTCGCCTCCAACGTGTCGCAGCTGCTCATGGTCGCCTTCGTGGGCGGTCTCGTCCTGTGGACCGTCCGCTCGATGAAGAAGGAGCACTCCGAGCCCCGGGCCGCCGCGCCGGAGCACAGCGCGGCCTGACGCCGGTGAGCCCGCGCCAGTCGTCCGGGGCGGGGATCCAGCGCGCAGCCCATTTCCCGGCCCCCGCCCCGAGCCCGCTAAGGGCGCGGGGCGCTGCGCACGACCCCGTCCGGCGCGTCCAGCCACACCACCTCACCCGACCCGCACACCGTCAGGCCGAACCGGTCGAACCCGGGCCGCCCCACCCCGTCCCACCACGCGAGAGCCTCCCGCACCTCGTCCCAGAGCCGCCTCGGCCCCGCCTGCCAGACCCGGGCCGGCCCCGCGTCCCGGAACTGGACGCACGCCCACGACCGGTCGGCCAGCCCGTAGAACCACACCGGCCGGGCCCCCTCCCGCTTCTCGGCGACCACGAGCGCGCAGTCGCGAACGCGCAGCCCGAGCGCGAACTCCCGAGGATCGAAGCGCCCGCCCAGCAACTCCCCTTCGGTGACCGCGGTGGACGTCTCATCTCCCTCGCCCACACCATGCGGAACGTAGTCGGCATGGGCGAAGACGGGCAGCCGCTGGTCACGGAGCTTCATGAACTCCACCGGCCCCGTGAACCGGCCCGACGCGCTCCGCCCGTCCTCGGCGACGGCCAGCCGGGCCACCGCGTCCCCGTGCGTGAAGTGCGTCCCCCAGGGCGCGACGATCAGCGCGCCCGGGCGGCACTGTTCCACCCACGCGAACGGGATGGACCGCAGCCCGCACGTGGCGATGACCCGGTCGTACGGGGCGGTCGCGGGATGCCCCAAGTAGCCGTCCGCGCAAACCAGTTGAGGGCGATATCCGAAGCGCGCCAGGGCGTCACGCGCACCGCCCGCCACCGCCGCGTCCACCTCCACGGAGACGACCCGGTCGTCGCCCAGCCGATGCGCGAGCAGCGCGGCGTTCCATCCCGTACCGGTGCCGATCTCCAGGGCACGGTGTCCCGGCCGCACGTCCAGGTCCCGGAGCATGGAGAACACGACGCTCGGCATGGACGCGGAACTGGTCGAGACGTCCCCGGGGTGCGTACCGGAGTGGGCGCCGTCGTCCCACTGCGTGACGACGGGTACGTCGGCGTCGGCGTACGCGTGCCAGAGCTCCGGCTCCCGCGTCCGGGAGACGGGAACGCTCTGCCCCGACGCCATGTCGAACGGCCAGATCAGGTCCGGCAGGAAGGCCGCGCGCGGAACGGCGGCGAACGCGGGAGCCCAGTCGCTGGTGAGCACCCCCGCGGACATGAGGACGCGCCCCAGCTCGGTACGGCCGGGGCGGTCCTGGTGTGCGTCGGCGGTCATCGGCTAGACGGCCTTCGGCGGGTTCGGGACGCTGGGCCCGCCATCGGGGCTCGGCGGCTGATGCGGTCCCGGGTAGGGCTGGCCGGGAAGCTTGTCCCCGCCGCCGGTCATTGTGAGCTTCACTGTCCGTTCTCCTTCACTGTCGCAAGCGAATGACTTCCCGCGTGCAGCAATACGGTGGTTCCGCCCCGGCCGACCCGTACGGGGACGCTCTCTCCCGCCATCAGCGCCGCGAACAGCTCCCACTGCGTGGCGTCGTCGCGCAGCCATGCCGCGAGCTGCCTGCCCGACGGATCCTCACTCCCCAACTGCCCTACACACCAAGCGGCTTGACCTCTCAGCCACGACGCGGCGAGCACGGCAGAGGGGGTGCCGTAGGAGTTGATCAGCATCGCGGTGCCGTACCCCTCGATGCGGAGCTCGGCCCGCACGCTGCACCGGTACTCGACCCCGCCCTCCCTCACGGCACGTCCCCCCGGCTCCGGGCATTGCACCGCGCGTTCTCGGCGCCGAGTCGCTCGGCGGGGGTCGGGGGACGGACCCTGGCGGGCTCCGCCTCCCACTCGGTGCCGCCGGTCATGGGCCGCAGCGACCAGTAGGGCCCGGCGACCCCACGGAACTCTCCGACCCGGTCCGCCCGACCGGTGTCCACCATCAACGTGCCGGGGGTGGGGGTGGGTTGCTGTTCGTGGGGCGAATCGTTCTGCGTGCACACGGCAGCGCTCCTCTCTGTAGCCATTCCGCTACCAAGTGCATTGAGCGTGGCTTAGAGTCAGGAACCGTTCAACGTGTCAGCACGGGACGAAAGGTTGGTGGCGACCTTTGAACGTCAAGGAGTTGGACCCCGAGAGCTCCCCGCAAGCGGCGTTTGGAGCGCGCCTGCGCAGGTCGCGCGAGGAGCGTGGCTGGACGCAGGACCAACTGGGCGAGGAGATGGGGTACTCCAGCACACATATCTCGTCGGTGGAAACTGGTCGTAAGATGCCAACCTTGCGCTTCACGCGTCGAGTTGATGCCGCACTCGGAGGCGATGCCTTCGAGCGCGAGTGGCGCGAGATCCGGCACGGGGTGCTGCTGGAGGGCTTCCCGGAATACGTCGCCCACGAAGGGCGGGCAGTTGAGATCCGGCTGTACGAAATCGGCATCATTCCCGGGCTGTTGCAGACGCCCGCGTACGCGCAGGTGCTGGCTGACAGCGCCGTACGGCGTGGTGCGATCACGCCCGAGCAGGCGGCGGAGCGAGTCGCATTCCTGGCGGAGCGTCAGGAAGCCTTGGTTCGGCAGCGCCCGCCGCTGGTGTTCGTGGTCATGGACGAGAGCTGCATTCGACGGCCGATCGGCGGGCGGGACGTCATGGGTGATCAGCTTGAGCAGTTGGTCGAGTTCGCTGCCCGCCCCACCACGGTGCTCCAAGTGGCGCCGTTCGCTATAGGTGAGCTGCGCACGTTCGACCTGCCGGTAAATTTGCTGACGTTGCCTGACCGATCTGTCGTCGGCTACGCCGAGGCTCAGACGCGAGGCCACCTGGACCGGGACACCACCTCGGTGCTCCCCATGCTGACGGCCTACCATCAGCTACAGGCTGAAGCGCTGTCGCAGGCGGCCTCCGTCGCCATGATCAACCAGGTAGGAAAGGGCATCCCGTGACGACCGACGAAACCCCCCGCTGGTTCACATCCTCCTACAGCAACAACGGCGGTAACTGCGTCGAGGTCGCCGCAAATCTCGTCGCCTCGCGCGGCACCGTCCCGGTCCGGGACTCCAAGGATCAGGGCGGTCCGATCCTCGACCTCCCCGCTGGCGCGTTCTCCGCCTTCATCGAGGGCGTCAAGTCGGGTAATTTGCGCGGCATCTGACACCCTGACAGCTCCGGAAGGACAGCCCGTGAAGACCGACGAAACCCCCCGTTGGTTCACGTCCTCCTACAGCAACAACGGCGGCCAGTGCATCGAGGTCGCCGCAAACCTCGCAACCCCACGCGGCACCGTCCCGGTCCGGGACTCCAAGGACCGGACCGGCCCCGTGCTCGACCTCCCCGCGGGCGCGTTCGTCGCGTTCGTCGCCGGGGTCAAGGCCGGAGCGTTCCGTACCGTCTGACGCTCAACACGCAGGAGCCCCGGCCGCGTTGGCGACCGGGGCTCCTCGCGTCAAGGGGCTCAGTCCTTGATCTCGCAGATCGCCGCGCCGGAGGAGACGGACGCGCCGACCTCCGCCGAGAGGCTCTTGATCGTGCCGGAGCGGTGGGCGTTGAGGGGCTGCTCCATCTTCATGGCTTCCAGGACCACGATGAGGTCGCCTTCCTTGACCTCCTGGCCCTCCTCGACCGCGACCTTGACGATCGTGCCCTGCATGGGCGAGGCGAGGGTGTCGCCGGAGGCGGCGGAGCCGGCCTTCTTGGCGGCGCGGCGCTTGGGCTTGGCGCCGCCGGCCGCGGCGGTGCGGGCCAGGGTCATGCCGAGGGAGGACGGCAGGGAGACCTCAAGGCGCTTGCCGCCGACCTCGACGACGACCGTCTCGCGGCCCGGCTCCTCGTCCGTGTCCGTGTCGGCGGTGGCCGTGAACGCCGGGATCTCGTTGACGAACTCGGTCTCGATCCACCGGGTGTGGATGCGGAACGGGTCGGCCGTGAACGCGGGGTCGACAACTACCGCGCGGTGGAAGGGAATCGCGGTCGCCATGCCCTCGACGTTGAACTCCGCCAGGGCGCGCGCGGCACGCTGGAGGGCCTGCTCGCGGGTGGCGCCGGTGACGATGAGCTTGGCCAGGAGGGAGTCCCAGGCGGGGCCGATGACCGAGCCGGACTCGACGCCGGCGTCCAGGCGGACGCCGGGGCCGGACGGCGGCGCGAACACGGTGACGGTGCCGGGGGCGGGCAGGAAGCCGCGGCCCGGGTCCTCGCCGTTGATGCGGAACTCGAAGGAGTGGCCGCGCATGACGGGGTCGTCGTAGCCGAGGGCCTCGCCGTCGGCGATGCGGAACATCTCGCGGACCAGGTCGATGCCGGTGACCTCTTCGGTGACCGGGTGCTCGACCTGGAGGCGGGTGTTGACCTCCAGGAAGGAGATCGTGCCGTCGGCGCCGACGAGGAACTCGACGGTGCCCGCGCCGACGTAGCCGGCCTCGCGCAGGATCGCCTTGGAGGCGGCGTACAGCTCGGCGTTCTGAGCTTCCGTCAGGAACGGCGCGGGGGCTTCCTCGACCAGCTTCTGGTGGCGGCGCTGGAGCGAGCAGTCACGGGTGGAGACGACGACCACGTTGCCGTGGGTGTCGGCCAGGCACTGGGTCTCGACGTGACGGGGCTTGTCGAGGTAGCGCTCGACGAAGCACTCGCCGCGGCCGAACGCGGCGACGGCCTCGCGGACGGCCGAGTCGTAGAGCTCGGGGACCTCTTCGAGGGTGCGGGCGACCTTGAGGCCGCGGCCGCCGCCGCCGAAGGCCGCCTTGATGGCGATGGGCAGGCCGTGTTCCTTGGCGAACGCGACGACCTCGTCGGAGCCCGAGACCGGGTCCGGGGTGCCGGCGACCAGCGGCGCGCCCGCGCGCTGGGCGATGTGGCGGGCGGCGACCTTGTCGCCGAGGTCGCGGATGGCCTGCGGGGGCGGGCCGATCCAGGTCAGACCCGCGTCCAGTACCGCCTGGGCGAACTCGGCGTTCTCGGACAGGAATCCGTAGCCCGGGTGGACCGCGTCCGCTCCGGAGTCGGCCGCTGCCGCGAGCACCTTGGCGATGTCCAGATAACTGGCCGCCGGGGTGTCACCGCCCAGGGCGAATGCCTCGTCCGCCGCCCTGACATGCAGAGCGTCCCGGTCCGGATCGGCGTAGACGGCTACGCTCGCGATCCCGGCATCCCGGCAGGCCCGGGCAACACGGACAGCGATTTCGCCTCGGTTGGCGATGAGCACCTTGCGCACGATGGCTCCCTCCTTGAAACAAGCTGAGTTTAGGGAAGCCGCACACTGGCTTACGACCCATCCCCAATGGTGAGCTTGCCCACACGGAGTGTGATTCGAGGCACGCTCAAGTCGCGAAATCCCTTGTCGCACCACGGTACGCCGGGCTCCCGTACCGCACAGTAGCGGTGTGGTGTGGGCAAGGTCTCTGTCCCGGGGGTCAGCACGGCCCCGGGTTTCTTTGTGGAGTCCCTACGAATGGCCGAATGATTCTTTGCGGCCCGGCCCCCACGTGGCGAGCCGCGTGGGGTCTCGACGGGTCATCGTTCTTGTACGGACCCTTGTACGAATCATTACTGGTTAGTAGCGTGCGCGCCACAGCCGTACTAGGGGTAACAGGGGGTGTCGCGCGTGCTGCGCCGACTGATCGCCATCGTGGCCGCGCTCGTTCTCTTCGTCGAGGCGCTCGGTGTCGTGCTGGTCAACTGGGTGCTCGGCCTGGTCGCCCGCAACCAGAACATGTCCATGGCCGGCATCGAACCGCACGCGATCTCCGTCGGCGCGTGGGTCGCCGGCGTCCTGTTCGGGCTCTTCCTCGTCGTCTGCGGAGTCCTGCTGCTGATCATCGGCATCCGCGACCGCGCCCCCGGCCGCTTCGCCCGCATCACGCTGATCGCCTGCGCGGTGGTGCACGCCGTGCTCGGCGCGTTCACCGTCGGCCTCGTCGGCTGGCAGGCGTTCGTCTACCTCATGGTCGTGCTCGCGCTGCTCGTCTTCGTGCTGGTGACGTACGCCAGGCAGCGCCCCGCGCCGGAGGTGGAGCCCGAGCCCGAGGACGGGCCGCCCGGCGCCCCCAACGGGGCCCCGGCCGCCGCCTGAGCGCCCTGGGCGGGCCTTACGCCCAGAGGCTGGTGATCGGGACGCCCAGCTCGCCGAGCAGCTTGCGCAGCAGCGGCAGGCTGAGCCCGATGACGTTTCCGTGGCTGCCCTCGATCGAGTCGACGAAGGGCGCCGAGCGGCCGTCGAGCGTGAACGCCCCTGCCACGTAAAGGGGTTCACCGCTCGCCACGTACGCCGCGATCTCCTCGTCGGTGGGCTCGCCGAACCGTACGACGGTCGACGCGGTCTCCGAGGCGCGCTCGCCCGTCGCCGTGTCGATCACGCAGTGCCCGGTCCGGAGCACGCCCGCGCGGCCGCGCATCGACTTCCAGCGGGCCGTGGCGTCCTCGGCGTCGGCGGGCTTGCCGAGGGCCTGGCCGTCGAGGTCGAGCACCGAGTCGCAGCCGATGACCAGCGCCCCGGCCGCCTCGGGCCGGGCCGCCACCGCGTCCGCCTTCGCCTCGGCGAGCACGAGGGCGAGCTCGGCGGGGCTGGGCGCGCTCAGGGCGTCTTCGTCGACGCCGCTGACGATGACCTCGGGCGCGAGCCCCGCCTGGCGGAGCAGCCCGAGCCGGGCGGGGGATTGGGAGGCGAGGACGAGGCGGCGCTGAGCAGTCATGGGCGCCATCGTAGGTGCCGGGCGCCCGGCGCGGGCCCTCGGTGGAGCCGCCGGGGACCGTCAGCGGATCCCCACCACGACCATCGCCACCACCATGGCGAGGGCGAGGAAGAGGCCCGCCCGGCGCATCATCGCCTGGGCGTCGCGCATGTCCTTCGGCGGCTCGTTCTCCGGATCTGACCACAGCATGTAATCGATGGTGGGACCAAGGATGTTGGCGCGCCTGAGTACGGGTACTCAGGGCGCCTGGTGCCAATTGACCCTTTGTGGGCCAGTACTTCATCCCCGGTTCATCCGGTACTCGGCGATCACCAGCGTAAATGGTTCCAGGGTTCCGTTACTGGCGGCCGGCTGTTACTGTCCTGCTCTAACGGGACCAGTGGACCATTAGGGTTCGCGGGGCCCTCGTGAACAGGGGAGATACGTCATGAGCAAGACGACGGCCGTCGGTGCCGCCACCCTCGCGCTGCTCGCCGGGGCGGCGCAGCCGTCGGCCGCGCGGGCCGATGCGTGGGGTGCGGCCTGGGCCGCCTCGCCACAGCTGCCCGCGACCGGGTTCACCCCCAACTGGTCACAGGAGGGCTTCTCGCACCAGAGCGTCCGCCAGGTCGTGCGCGTCACCGAGAGTGGCGACCGGATCCGTATCCGCCTCTCCAACGCCTACGGCACCTCGCCGCTCGTCGTCACCGGCGCCACCGTGGCCCGGGCCGGGCTGGGGGCGGACGTACACCCGGACTCCCTAAGGCGGTTGACCTTCGGCGGCCGGACCTCCGTGAGCGTCCCGGCCCACGGCGAGCTGCGCAGCGACGCCGCTCAACTCGGCCTGGAGCGGCTCGAGTCGGTGGCCATCACGCTCTACTTCGCCGGGACGACCGGGCCCGCCACCTTCCACGCGCAGGGCTTCGCCGACACCTACCGGGCCGAGGGCGACCACCGGGCGGACGCGTCGGGAGCGGCCTTCACCGCGACCAGCCAGTCCTGGTACTACCTCTCCGGCGTCGAGGTCGGCGGGCGGGCCAGGGGCGACGGCATCGCCCCGTTCGGGGACTCCATCACGGACGGCTTCGGCTCGACGCCGGGCGCCAACCGGCGCTACTCGGACGCCCTCGCCGAACGCACCGGGCGGCCCGTCGTCAACGCGGGCATCGGCGGCAACCTCGTCCTCAACGACTCGGCCTGGTACGGCGAACGGGCCACCGCGCGCTTCCGCCGGGACGTGCTCGACCAGCCCGGCGTCAGAACCGTCGTCATACTCGAAGGCCTCAACGACATCGGCTTCAGCGAGGCCCGCAAGGGGCCGGAGCCGCAGCCCACCTATGTGCCGGCTCCCGTGGTCTCCAGTGCCGAACTCATCGCCGGATACGGTGAGTTGATACGCCAGGCACACCGCGAGGGGCTGACGGTCGTCGGGGCGACGCTGCTCCCGCTCAAGGGCTCCGACCACTGGGGCGCGCACGCGGCCCGGGTCAGCGACGAGGTCAACGCGTGGATCCGCCACTCCGGCGCGTTCGACGCGGTCGTCGACTTCGACAAGGCGCTCGCCTCGAAGGCCGACCCCGACCGGCTCGCCCCCGCCTACGACTCGGGCGACGCCCTGCACCCCAACGACGCGGGATACCGGGTCATGGCGCAGGCGCTGGCCGAGGTGCTGTGAGGCGTACGCACGAAGACGGCCGGGCCCCTCGCTGGAGGGTCCGGCCGTCGCTCCGGGTGCCTACGCCGGCCAGTACGTCCTGGCCCAGGTGCGCGCCCCGGGCCTCGGCAGGGCGCGCCGCGCTATGCGCGCGGGGTCGGACCAGCCCTCGGGCGGCTGCGGCGCACCGGGCGCGGCCGAAGCCGTCGCCGCGGCGCGCGCCTGGACCACCGCCAGTGCGGCGGCCAGCTCCTCCGGGGTCGGATTGCCCCGTACGACCTTGATCACAGCGGCTCCTTGCAGAGTGCGGGGTGCGGGCTAGAGCGGGATGTTGCCGTGCTTCTTCGGAGGGAGGGATTCCCGCTTCGTGCGCAGCTGACGCAGGCCCTTCACGATGTGGGCCCGGGTCTCCGACGGCATGATCACCGCGTCCACATAGCCGCGCTCGGCCGCGATGTACGGGTTGAGCAGGGTGTCCTCGTAGTCCGCGATCAGCTCGGTGCGGGTCGCCTCCGCCTCCTCGGGGTCCGAGACGGCCGCGATCGTGCGCCGGTGCAGGATGTTGACCGCGCCCTGCGCGCCCATCACCGCGATCTGCGCGGTCGGCCACGCCAGGTTGAGGTCGGCGCCCAGGTGCTTGGAGCCCATGACGTCGTACGCGCCGCCGAACGCCTTGCGGGTGATGACGGTGATCAGCGGGACCGTCGCCTCGGCGTAGGCGTAGATCAGCTTGGCGCCGCGGCGGATGATGCCGCCGTACTCCTGGTCCACGCCGGGCAGGAAGCCCGGCACGTCCACGAAGGTCAGGACCGGCACGTTGAAGGCGTCGCAGGTGCGCACGAAGCGCGCGGCCTTCTCGGAGGCGTTGATGTCGAGACAGCCCGCGAACTGCATCGGCTGGTTGGCGACGATGCCGACCGGGAAGCCCTCCACGCGGCCGAAGCCGGTGATGATGTTCGGCGCGAACAGGGCCTGGGTCTCCAGGAACTCCCCTTCGTCCAGGACGTGTTCGATGGCCGTGTGCATGTCGTACGGCTGGTTCGCGGAGTCCGGGATGAGCGCGTCGAGCTCGCGGTCCTCGTCCGAGGTCTCCAGGTCGGCCTCCTCGGGGAAGGCCGGGGGCTCGCTCAGGTTGTTCGACGGCAGGTACGACAGCAGGGACTTGACGTACTCGATGGCGTCCTTCTCGTCACCCGCCATGTGGTGGGCCACGCCCGACGTGGTGTTGTGCGTGCGGGCGCCGCCCAGCTCCTCGAAGCCGACGTCCTCGCCGGTGACGGTCTTGATGACGTCGGGCCCGGTGATGAACATGTGCGAGGTCTGGTCGACCATCACCGTGAAGTCGGTGATCGCGGGGGAGTACACCGCACCGCCCGCGCACGGGCCGACGATCAGCGAGATCTGCGGAACGACGCCCGAGGCGTGCACGTTGCGGCGGAAGATCTCGGCGAACAGGCCGAGCGCGACCACGCCCTCCTGGATGCGGGCGCCGCCGCCGTCGTTGATGCCGATGACCGGGCAGCCGGTCTTCATCGCGAAGTCCATGACCTTCACGATCTTCTCGCCGTACACCTCGCCGAGCGAGCCGCCGAAAATGGTGAAGTCCTGCGAGTAGACGCACACCGGGCGGCCGTCGACGGTTCCGTAACCGGTGACCACGCCGTCGCCGTAGGGGCGGTTCTTCTCGATCCCGAAGTTGGTCGAGCGGTGCCGGGCGAACTCGTCCAGCTCGACGAACGAGCCCTCGTCAAGGAGCAGTTCGACCCGCTCACGGGCCGTCAACTTGCCCTTGGCGTGCTGCTTCTCGATCGCACGCGCGGAGCCGGCGTGGGTCGCCTCGTCGATGCGGCGCTGAAGATCCGCGAGCTTTCCGGCGGTGGTGTGGATGTCGACGGTGGCGTCGCTCTGGGCGTTTTCCGGCTCGGACATCGGGATGCGGCTCCCTGCCTGGTCACGGGGTGGCTGACTGCTGACTCGTAGGCTGGCTACTGACTCGTAGGGTAGTGGCGCCGATACGGTTCGGCAGTGCGGCGTTTGCCACACCCGGGGCGCCTTGCAATTGCGGCCTAACCTGGCTGCATGACACCCCCGGACGCTTCCGACAGCCGCTGGTCCGACCTCGACCGGCCGCCCCTGAACGCCACCGCGCTGCGCCGCGCCCTGCTGCGTCCCGACGCGCTGTGGACCTCCCTCGACGTGGTCACCGCGACCGGCTCCACCAACTCCGACCTCGCGGCCAAGGCCGACGGTCTCGACGAGGGCGCGGTCCTGGTCGCCGAGGAGCAGACCGCGGGGCGCGGGCGCCTGGACCGGCGCTGGTCGGCGCCGGCCCGCTCCGGGCTCTTCCTCTCCGTGCTGCTGAAGCCCGGGGCGTCGGTGCCGGTGGAGCGGTGGGGGTGGCTGCCGCTGCTCACCGGGGTCGCGGTCGCGTCGGGCCTCGCGCGGGCGGCGGGCGTCGACACCGCGCTGAAGTGGCCCAACGACCTGCTGCTCACCGTGGCGGGCGAGGAGCGCAAGGCGGGCGGCATCCTCGCGGAGCGCGCCGGGGCGGACGGCGTCGTCGTCGGCATCGGCCTCAACGTGACCCTGCGCGCCGATGAGCTGCCCGTGCCCGGCGCGGGGTCCCTCGCTCTGGCCGACGCCGTCTCCACGGACCGCGACACCCTGCTGAGGGCGGTGCTGCGCTCCCTGGAGCAGTGGTACGGCACCTGGCGCGAGGCCTCCGGCGACCCGGCCGCCTCCGGCCTCCAGGAGGCCTACGCGGCGGCCTGCGCGACGCTGGGCCGCACGGTGCGTGCGGAGCTCCCGGGCGGGCAGTCGGTACGGGGCGAGGCGGTGGCCGTCGACGGGGACGGGCGCCTGGTCCTGGCCACCGAGGAGGGCGTCCAGCGTCCGGTGGCGGCGGGCGACATCGTGCACCTGCGCCCGGACGCTCCGTAGCGCCGGCCGAGGACACGCTCCCGGGACGTGAGCTACGGCACACCTGCCGTATCGTTGAGCCCGATCCAGCGACAGATCGGCAGGGCAGTGCGCAGGCAACGGGCAGGAGGCGGCCGGTGACCGTCGACGAGACACGGTCCGGTGCGGATGACGGCACCGGCAGCGGCCCCGGCGGCTCCGGCACCCCCGCACAACCCGCGTCCTCCGCGTACCCGACGCCGCACCACGCCGTCGACCACACCGCCGAGCCGACCGACGACCCGCTCGCCATCCGCCTGGAGCAGCTCATCCTCGGCGCCGACCGGCGCTACACGCCCTTCCAGGCGGCCCGCACGGCCGGCGTCTCCATGGAGCTGGCCTCCCGGTTCTGGCGGGCCATGGGGTTCGCCGACATCGGGCAGGCCAAGGCGCTGACCGAGGCCGACGTGCTCGCGCTGCGCCGGCTCGCCGGTCTCGTCGAGGCGGGGCTGCTCAGCGAGCCGATGGCGGTGCAGGTCGCGCGGTCCACCGGGCAGACCACCGCCCGGCTGGCCGAATGGCAGATCGATTCTTTTCTGGAGGGCCTCACCGAGCCCCCCGAGCCCGGCATGACCCGTACCGAGGTCACGTACCCCCTGGTCGAGCTGCTGCTGCCGGAGCTCGAGGAGTTCCTCGTCTACGTGTGGCGGCGCCAGCTCGCCGCCGCTACCGGGCGCGTGGTGCAGGCGGCCGACGACGAGGAGATGGTCGACCGCCGCCTCGCGGTGGGCTTCGCCGACCTCGTCGGGTTCACCCGGCTCACCCGGCGCCTTGAGGAGGAGGAGCTGGGCGAGCTCGTCGAGGCCTTCGAGACGACCGCCGCCGACCTCGTGGCGGCGCACGGCGGGCGGCTCATCAAGACGCTGGGCGACGAGGTCCTGTTCGCCGCCGACGACGCGGGCACGGCCGCCGAGATCTCGCTGCGGCTCATCGAGACGATGGCCGGCGACGAGACGATGCCGGCCCTGCGCGTGGGCATCGCCTTCGGCACCGTCACGACCCGCATGGGCGACGTGTTCGGCACCACCGTGAACCTCGCGAGCCGGCTCACCTCGATAGCCCCCAAGGACGCCGTCCTGGTCGACGGCGCGTTCGCCGAGGAGCTGGCCCGCACCGGCGACGCCCCCGTCTCCGAGGCACAGGCCGCCCAGGACGCGCTCGCCGCCGAGAAGGAGGGCGAGGAGCCGGTCCCGGCCGCGAAGTACCGCTTCGCGCTCCAGCCCATGTGGCAGCGCCCGGTACGCGGCCTCGGCGTGGTCGAGCCCTGGCTCCTGCACCGCCGAGAGGCCCAGAACCTGTCCTAGTGGGCCCCGCCGGGCACGGCCTAGGATCACCCCCGACGTAACGTTCGTTAACGGAGGGGTTGCCATGGCTGAGCAGCGGTTCGGGGAGTTCGTCGTCGTGCGGCGCGAGGGGTACGTCGCCGAGCTGGTGCTCGACCGGCCCAAGGCCATGAACGCCGTGTCCACGGAGATGGCCCGCTCCATCGCCGCCGCCTGCGACGCGCTCGCCGCCGACCCCGACGCCCGGGTCACCGTGGTCACCTCGACGAACGAGCGGGCCTTCTGCGTCGGCGCGGACCTGAAGGAGCGCAACTCCTTCAGCGACGCCGAGCTCGTACGTCAGCGCCCCACCGCCCGTGCCGCCTACACCGGCGTGCTGGAACTGCCCATGCCGACCGTCGCCGCCGTGCACGGCTTCGCGCTCGGCGGCGGCTTCGAGCTGGCGCTCGCCTGCGACGTGATCGTCGCGGACGCGACCGCCGTGGTCGGCCTGCCCGAGGTGTCGGTCGGCGTCATCCCCGGCGGCGGCGGTACGCAGCTGCTTCCCCGCCGGGTCGGCGCCGCCCGCGCGGCCGAGCTGGTCTTCACCGCGCGCCGCGTCGAGGCCGTGGAGGCAAGGGAGTTGGGGCTCGTCGACGTGCTGGCCGAGGACGCCCGCACCGAAGCGCTCGCGCTCGCCGGGCGGATGGCGGCCAACTCGCCCGTCGGGCTGCGCGCCGCGAAGCGGGCGATGCGGCTCGGCCACGGCCTCGACCTGCGGGCCGGCCTGGAGGTCGAGGACGCGGCATGGCGCTCGGTGGCGTTCTCCGGGGACCGCGCCGAGGGTGTGGCCGCGTTCAACGAGAAGCGGAAGCCGGTGTGGCCCGGGCAGTGACCGGGTGTGGCCCGGGCCGCGACCGGGGTGCGGGGCGTGCGGTCGGCGCCCCGAGGGTCAAAACACCCAAAACCTCCCTAAGCTGGAGGAATGGGTGGAGAGGATGCCCGGCTGCGGGCCGTGGTTTCGCTGGCACAGGCCATGGCCGCGGCCCACACGCCGCGCGAGTCCTGGCGGGCCGCCGCGCTCGGCACGCGGGACGCGCTCGGCGGGAACTTCGCCGCGCTCTCGGTGTGGGAGCGCGAGCTGGGCCGCCTTCGCGTGCTGGTGAACGAGGGTGAACGGGCCGACGGGGAGGAGGAGTTCCCCGAGGAGGAGGCCTACCCGGTGCATCAGTTCCCCGAGATCACCGAATTCCTGCACGAGCGCTGGGCGGGCGGCGGCGAGCCCAACGCCTGGGTCGAGACCGCCGTCGCGCCCCCCGAGGGTGAAGCGGGCTACTGCCACGAGAGGGTCACCGCGCTGCGCAGGCGCGGCCGGGGGTGCTGCGTGGTCGCCCCGATCGTGCTGCACGGGCGGGCCTGGGGCGAGCTGTACGTGGCCCGGCCGGTGGGCGTGCCCGTCTTCGACGCGGCCGACGCGGACTTCGCCACCGTCCTCGCCTCGGTGGTAGCGGCCGGGATCGCCCAGACCGAACGCCTCGAAGAGGTGCGCCGCCTGGCCTTCACCGACCCGCTGACCGGGCTCGCCAACCGCCGCGCGGTCGACATGCACCTCGACGAGGCGATCGAACGGCACCGGGCGGACGGCTCGGTCGTCAGCCTCGTCGTGTGCGACCTGAACGGGCTCAAGCGGGTCAACGACACGCTCGGCCACGCGGTCGGCGACCGCCTGCTCGAACGCTTCGGCTCGGTGCTCTCCCTGTGCGGGGCGATGCTGCCGGGCGCGCTGGCGGCGCGGCTCGGCGGCGACGAGTTCTGCCTCCTGGCCCTCGGCCCCTCCGCCGACGAGGTCGTCGCCGTGGGCGAGCAACTCTGCCTGCGTGCGGGGGAGTTGGAGCTCGGCGAGGGTGTCGCGTGCGGGGTGGCCTCGACGGGCGACCCGATCGGTGAGGTGCGCTCGGCCCGCCGCCTGTTCCGGCTCGCGGACGCGGCCCAGTACCGGGCGAAGGCGGCGCGCTCGGCGAAGCCGGTGGTGGCGGGGCGGGACGGGGCGGTCCTGCGGCTCGCCGACGCGCCGCCGTCCCCGCCGCACGACCGCCGCCGCTTCAGAGGCCGCGGCTGAGCCCCCCCCGGCCCCCTCGCCCGGGGTGCCCCCGAACCCCGTTTTCGTCCGTCCGCCGTGCGTGGCTGGTCGCGCAGTTCCCCGCGCCCCTAAGCGGTACCGGGTGCTAGGGCATCCTCAGCCCGTTCAGGCGCGATGCGGGGTCTGGGCTAGTGACACTTGGCGATTCAATCCGTAGGGTGCTGAATATGGATATGCACACTGTTGTGGTGGGGACCTCCGGCACCACCCCCGAGGACGTCATCGCCGTGGCCCGCGGCAACGCGAAGGTCGAGCTCTCCGCCGAGGCGCTCGCCGCCCTCGCCCGGGCGCGCGAGATCGTCGACGCCCTCGCCGCGAAGCCGGAGCCGGTCTACGGCGTCTCCACCGGCTTCGGTGCCCTCGCCTCCCGGCACATCAGCCCCGAGCTGCGCGCCCAGCTCCAGCGCAACATCGTGCGCTCGCACGCGGCCGGCATGGGCCCGCGCGTGGAGCGCGAGGTCGTGCGCGCCCTCATGTTCCTGCGCCTGAAGACCGTCGCCTCCGGGCACACCGGTGTGCGCCCCTCCGTCGCGCAGACCATGGCCGACGTGCTGAACGCGGGCATCACCCCCGTCGTCCACGAGTACGGCTCGCTCGGCTGCTCCGGCGACCTCGCGCCGCTCTCGCACTGCGCCCTGACGCTGATGGGCGAGGGCGACGCGGAGGGCCCCGACGGTGTCGTGAAGCCCGCGGGCGAGCTGCTCGCCGCGGCCGGCATCGAGCCCGTCGAGCTGCGCGAGAAGGAGGGCCTCGCCCTCCTCAACGGCACCGACGGCATGCTCGGCATGCTGTGCATGGCCATCGCCGACCTGAAGAAGCTCTACACCTCCGCCGACATCACCGCGGCCCTCTCCCTCGAAGCGCTGCTCGGCACCGACAAGGTGCTCGCGCCCGAGCTGCACGCCATCCGCCCGCACCCGGGCCAGGGCGCGTCCGCCGCCAACATGCTTGCCGTGCTGAAGGGTTCGGGCCTGACCGGCCACTTCCAGGAGGAGGAGGCGCCGCGCGTCCAGGACGCGTACTCGGTCCGCTGCGCCCCCCAGGTCAACGGCGCCGGACGCGACACCATCGCGTACGCCCTGACCGTCGCCGAGCGCGAGCTGGCCTCCGCCGTCGACAACCCGGTGGTCCTGTCCGACGGCCGCGTCGAGTCCAACGGCAACTTCCACGGCGCCCCGGTCGCCTACGTCCTGGACTTCCTCGCCATCGCCGCCGCCGACCTCGGCTCGATCGCCGAGCGCCGCACCGACCGGCTGCTCGACAAGAACCGCAGCCACGGCCTGCCGCCGTTCCTCGCCGACGACGCCGGCGTGGACTCGGGCCTGATGATCGCCCAGTACACCCAGGCCGCGCTGGTCAGCGAGATGAAGCGGCTCGCGGTGCCGGCCTCCGCCGACTCCATCCCGTCCTCCGCCATGCAGGAGGACCACGTCTCCATGGGCTGGTCGGCCGCCCGCAAGCTGCGTACCGCCGTCGACAACCTGGCCCGCATCATCGCCGTCGAGATGTACGCGGCGACCCGCGGCATCGAGCTGCGCAAGGGCCTGACCCCCGCGCCCGCCTCGCAGGCGGCCATCGCCGCGGCCCGCGCGGCCGGCGTCCAGGGCCCGGGCCCCGACCGCTTCCTCGCCCCCGACCTCGCCGCCGCGGACGCCTTCGTGCGCGCGGGCGGCCTGGTCGCCGCCGTGGAGCCGGTGACGGGCCCGCTCGCCTGACCCGACCCGCAGCAGCGAAGGGGCCGCCCGGGATGTGCATCCCGGGCGGCCCTTTTGTGTGCCCGACTTCCACTTGGCCGACTTCCACCTGGCCAACTTCCGCATGCCCAACTTCCGTACGCGCCAAGGCGGTCGAGGCGTACGGCCGCCGGTCAGCCGAGGCGTGACCTGCGGACCGAGTACGTCACGAACCCCGCCCCGAGCCCCAGGAACAGCGTGCCGCCGACCAGGTAGGGGGAGGTGTCCGCGCCGCCGGTGTCGGCGAGGGCGAGCGGGCCCTCGGCGGGGGCGGGGGCGGCCCGGTAGGCGGAGTGCGCCGGGGGAGTCGAAGGGCGTTGCTCGTCCGTCGCGTTGGCGGACGGAACGAACCACAGGGCGCAGAGCAGTGTCCCCGCCGCGGTGGCGGTGAGCAGGGGACGACGAGCGACGGACAAGTGAGCGATCCCCTTGCGAGTACGTCGAATTGGCGGGATGCGCTGATGCTAGTGAAAGCAGCGGGTCGCGGGAAAGTCGAGGATGGCCGGAGCCCTACGCTCCCTCGCATGAGCGAAGAAGAGACATCACGGTATGTGCGCCTCCGGGTCGATTTGGTCCTGGAGATCCAGGACGCGGACGAGCTGGCGGCGGCCGCGCTGGCCCGCATCGCCGAGGATCCGGCGATGCGACCCGAGGAACGTACGCATGCCGAGGCGGCGGTGCGGGAAGACGGAGCGGAGGCCCTCGCCTACCTCGTGGACCCGATCGACCTCGTGGAGGCGCTGCCGGGCGCGGACCTGGTCCAGGCCTCGTGGAGCAGTGAGCGGGTCGGCTACGACCCCGACGACGAGGAGTGGGACCTCGACGAGGAGGACGGCAATGACGAGGACTGACCGAGGGGACGACTGAACGGGCACACCGGGTCGAGCGGAGGCCGGGGTGGGACGGAAAGCCTTTTGGCGATCTTGTCCGTCCCGCCCCGACCCGTCCGCCGACGCGTGTTGTGCCCCACATTCACCCCCGCTGCGGAACCGGAACAAGCAGTCTGATGTTCTAGACGTGATGACTTGCGGGGGGACGGCGACGATGGAGAAGCGTGTGAAGACGGAGAGTAAGCGGCGCAAGCAGGGTCTCGCGGCGGCGTGCGCGGTGCTCGGCGGCGTACTGGTCCTTTCTGCCTGCAACGGCGGTGGCGACAAGGGCGCCAAGGCCGACAGCTCGTCATCGGCGCAGGCGGCGGCCGACAAGGCCGCCGAGAAGGACACCTCGGACGCCAAGATCACCATCACGCCCAAGAACGGCGCCGACAACGTCGGCATCAACAGCGACACCAAGGTCACCGTCGCCGACGGCAAGCTGACCGATGTGACGCTGACCTCCGCCGACGGCGCCAAGGTCGACGGGAAGATATCCGCCGACGGCCTGAGCTGGGCACCCGACAAGCCCCTGAAGCGTTCCACCACGTACAAGATCACCGCGACCGCGGCGGACGCCAAGGCGCGGCAGGCGCACGAGAACGCCTCCTTCAGCACCGTCTCCCCGAAGAACAGCTTCATAGGCAACTTCACGCCCGAGGACGGCTCGACCGTCGGTGTCGGTATGCCGGTGTCGATCAACTTCGACAAGGCGATCACCAACAAGAAGGACGTGCAGGCCAAGATCACCGTTTCCTCCAGCTCCGGCCAGGAGGTCGTCGGGCACTGGTTCGGCTCGCAGCGTCTGGACTTCCGCCCCCAGGAGTACTGGAAGGCGAACTCGACCGTCACCATGAAGATGGACCTCGACGGCGTCCAGGGCTCCAACGGGATCACCGGCGTCCAGGAGAAGACGGTCACCTTCAAGATCGGCCGCAACCAGGTCTCCACCGTCGACGCGAACACCCACACCATGACCGTCACCCAGGACGGCAAGGTCGTGAAGAGCATCCCGATCTCCGCGGGCTCCCCCGAACACCCCACGTACAACGGTCAGATGGTGATCTCCGAGAAGTACAAGGAGACCCGGATGAACGGTGCGACGGTCGGCTTCACGGACGACGACGGCAAGGGCGAGTACGACATCAAGGACGTGCCGCACGCCATGCGCCTGTCCGCGTCCGGCACCTTCATCCACGGCAACTACTGGGGCGCCAAGTCCATCTTCGGCAGCGCCAACACCAGCCACGGCTGCGTCGGCCTTTCCGACACCAAGGGTGCCAACGACGACGGCACCACGGCCGCCTGGTTCTACGACCACTCCATCACCGGTGACGTCGTGATCATCAAGAACTCGCACGACAAGACGGTCCAGCCGGACAACGGTCTCAACGGCTGGAACATGAGCTGGGACCAGTGGAAGGCCGGCTCCGCCGCCTGACCGCTCCACCACCCGCTCGGCTCGGGGGCCCTTCGGGGCCCCCGACGCCGTCTCCCGGGCCGTTCGGACTGTCAGGCCGTCCGGACCGGCTGCTCGGCGCTCCAGCTGCCCAGCAGCCGCAGCGACTCCTGCGACTTCGAGCCGGGCTCCGCGTGGAAGGTGACCAGGGACAGGTCGTGCGCGTCCGGCAGCTTCAGCGTCTCGTACGCCAGCGTCAGCTCGCCCACCACCGGATGGCGCAGCCGCTTGACGCCATGGCCCTTGTCGGCGACCGTGTGGGCCGCCCACATCGTGCGGAACTCCTCGCTCTTGACCGACAACTCGCCGATCAGAGCCGTCAGTTGGGGGTCGTCCGGGTAGCAGCCCGCGCACAGCCGCAGCACGCTCACGACGTCGACGGCCTTGCTGTGCCAGTCGACGTACAGCGAACGCGAAGCCGGGTCGAGGAAGGTGTGCCGCGCCAAGTTCCGCTCCTGCGGCGGCAGTTGCGACATGTCGCCGAGCAGGGCGGCCGCCATCCGGTTCCAGCCCAGGATGTCCATGCGCGGGCCGACGATGTAGGCGGGCACGCCCTCCATCGCGTCGATCAGCTGCTGGAGCGCCGGCCGCACCTGCTGGGGCCGGCCGGCCGCGGCGCGCTTCTTCTTCGCCTTGCCCTTGGCCACGTGGATGAGGTGGTTCTGCTCGGTCTCGCTCAGGCGCAGCACCCGCCCGATCGCCTCCAGGACCTCCACCGACACGTTCTGCGCGTTGCCCTGCTCCAGGCGCGTGTAGTACGCCACCGACACTCCGGCCAGCTGCGCCAGCTCCTCCCGGCGCAGCCCCGGCACCCTGCGGTGGCGCCCGTGATCGGGCAGCCCCACGTCCTCGGGCTTCAGCCGGGCCCGGCGGGAGCGGAGGAATTCACTGAGTTCGGCGCGCTGGTCCATGACACCCCAGTATCCGCGCTTCCCGTCCTGGTCGTACGACCCGGAGCCTGACCCTGCCAGTGGTACGCACGCTGGTCGTAGGCAGGACAGAGGCCTGGGTGACAGGCGGGAACTCGGGCAGGCTGGTCGCGTACCCCAAAGATCTGAGGAGAACGGCACATGACCACCGTCGCCGCCTACGCCGCCCCCGCCGCCAAGGCTCCGCTGGAGCGCACCACCATCGAGCGCCGCCCGGTGGGCCCCAACGACGTGCTCATCGAGATCAAGTACGCCGGTATCTGCCACTCCGACATCCACCAGGCGAACGAGGGCTGGGGGCAGGCCATCTTCCCGATGGTGCCCGGCCACGAGATAGCCGGAGTGATCACCGAGGTCGGCTCGGACGTCACCAAGTTCAAGGCCGGCGACCGCGCGGGCGTCGGCTGCTTCGTCGACTCCTGCGGGAAGTGCGAGGCCTGCCGCTCCGGGCAGAACCAGTTCTGCGAGGACGGCGTCTCCACGTACAACGCCATCGGCCGGGACAGCGAGCCCGCCTACGGCGGCTACTCCACGCACATCGTCGTGGACGCGGACCACACCCTGCGCATCCCCGACAGCATCCCGCTGGACGTCGCGGCCCCGCTGCTGTGCGCCGGCATCACCCTGTACTCGCCGCTCAAGCGCTGGCAGGCGGCCCCGGGCAAGAAGGTCGCCATCCTCGGGCTCGGCGGCCTCGGCCACATGGGCGTCAAGATCGCGCACGCGATGGGTGCCGAGGTGACCGTGCTCAGCCAGACGCTGCGCAAGAAGGACGACGGCCTCAAGCTGGGCGCCGACCACTACTACGCGACCAGCGACGAGGACACCTTCAAGCAGCTCGCGGGCTCCCTCGACCTGATCGTCTCCACCGTGTCCGCCCCGCTCGACCTGGGCGCGTACCTCTCGCTCCTGAAGGCCGGCGGCGCGTTCGTCAACGTGGGCGCCCCCGAGGAGCCGAACTCGCTCAACATGTTCGGCCTCATCGGCGGCAACAAGATCCTCGCCGGTTCGATGATCGGCAGCATCGAGGAGACCCAGGAGATGCTCGACTTCTGCGCCGAGCACAACCTGGGCGCGGAGATCGAGCTGATCCGCGCGGACCAGATCAACGAGGCGTACGAGCGGGTGCTGGCCAGTGACGTGCGCTACCGCTTCGTGATCGACACGGCGACGATCTGACCGCGTCGGCCCGAATCCCGGGCTCCACTCGTGGGCCGACCCCGGCCCTGTGACACCGGTCCCTGATCACGGCCCCGGAGGCACCCCCCTGCCTCCGGGGCCGTTCGCGTGCCCGGTCCGCCCGCGTCAACTCCCTTGCGGGAGAGGGCGCTCAGGCTCGGAGGATCGGCCCAGCCCAGCCCTAGGATCCGACCGTGCCCGGATAGACCCGCTCAGCAGGCAACAGGGCCCGGGCGGCGTCGAGTTGGCCGTCCCGCACTAGCGCGTGGACGCGGTGCGCGAGCGGGGTCACATCGCGGATCCCGACGATCCACTCGTCCGCGTAACGCCGCGACCCCTCCCCGACGAGACCGAGCTGCAGCGAGCGGTACGGCAGTGCGCGGAGGTGAAGATCCCGCTCGGGGTCCCACTGCACCCGGGCGGGTGCGCGCTTCAACTCCCGCTTCCAGTCGCCCGGTTCACCGTGCAGATCGCGCACGTAGTGCGACAGGCAGGCGTGCTCGACGGCCCAGTCGAAGCCGTCCCGCCGGATCTCGACGGCGAGCACGGTGCGCTGGCCCTCCTTCATGCCCCATCCCGAGCGGTACATCATCCACAGGAACGACGGCTTGACCCAGGTCATCCGCTCCCGCTTCCATGCCGCCGGGAACCGCCCGTCGCGGGCGGCGGGCAGCCCGAGCCCCGGGTCGTACGCCTGGTAGACGGTGACCGTCGACTCGGTGTGCAGGGCGCGGATCTGTTGCCGGGGCGGGAACGGGTGGCTGTCTTCCATGCGGGCAAGCGTGACGTGGTGGTACGGCGACGGCCAGCGAATATCCAGCGGGTCGATCACCCTCGGGGCAACGCCCGAGCCGAGCCGGGCCGGGCCGTTCGTGCGGGTGCTAGCGCCGCCGGCCCGGATGCGGATGGTGGCGGATCTCCACATCGGCGTCCGTGGCCGCCGAGAAGTCCCCACGCCCGCGCGCGGCCCGTCGCCGTGCGACCAGCTCGGCGCACACCGGGCACCCCTGCGCGGGCTTGGGCGGCGCGTGCGGCAGTCTCAGGTGCACGGCTTCTCCCATGGTCGTCCTCGGATCGCTCACGCCCGCCTCCCGTCCGCCCGAACAGTTCTCACCCGAGCCATTCACCCCGACGACGGGCCCGCCCGCGACCGCCCGGCCCCCTTCGACGCACAACGTCACCCCTCCACGTGGCCCGGCGTACGCCAGGAAGGGCAACGAGGAGGAGAACGCGAGAAGCGGGGCACCGGCCGTCCGGCCGGTGCCCCGCTTCTCGCTCCCTACGGCGTCCTCAGCCCTGGGCCTTCGCCACCCCGATCGGGCAGGAGACCCCGGTGCCGCCGATGCCGCAGTATCCGGCCGGGTTCTTGTCGAGGTACTGCTGGTGGTACGGCTCGGCGGGGTAGAACGGGCGGCCCTCGGCGGGCAGCAGCTCCGTGGTGATCGTCCCGTAGCCCGAGCCCGTCAGGACCTTCTGGTAGGACTCGCGGGAGGCCTGGGCGACGGCCTCCTGCGCGGGGGTGTGGGTGTAGATCGCCGAGCGGTACTGGGTGCCCACGTCGTTGCCCTGGCGGAAGCCCTGGGTCGGGTCGTGGTTCTCCCAGAACACCTTCAGGAGCTGCTCGTACGAGACGACGGCGGGGTCGTAGACCACCCGCACCGCCTCGGTGTGGCCGGTCAGGCCGGAGCAGACCTCCTCGTACGCGGGGTTCACCGTGCTGCCGCCCTGGTAGCCGGCCAGGGTCGTCCAGACGCCCGGGGTCTGCCAGAACTTGCGCTCGGCGCCCCAGAAGCAGCCCATGCCGAAGTCGGCGACCTCCAGGCCGGCCGGGTAGGGGCCCGCCAGCGGGTTGCCCAGGACCGTGTGCCGCGAGGGCAGGGTGAATTCGGGCTCCGGGCGTCCCTTGAGGGCCTGCTCGGGGGTGGGCAGCTCGGGCGTGCGGCGGCCGAAGATCATCGGGGGCTCCTCGGAAGATTGGGTGCCCAGGGGTAACGCACCGGGCCGCCCGGAGATTCCGCCCCGCCCGACCCGAGCGGGCGGGGCCGGGCCGAGCGCCCGGCACTCCGGCAGACGCTACGGCCGACGCAGCGTCGCCGGGCTGCCCCCGTTCGCCTCGTAGCCCGCCACCGCGAGCGCCCGGCACAGGGCGTACGTCGCGGCCGGGTCCTCGGAGACCGTCCAGGGGACCGCGCCCACATAGCCGTCCAGGGCCACGAACTGGTCCATCGACTCCGCCCAGCGTTCGCCGCGCACCAGGAAGAAGACCAGCAGGTGGCGGACCAGCGGCAGCACCGGGTCGTCGGCGCGGGCCTGGTGGACGGCGTGCAGGGCGCCCTCCATGGCGCGGCTCACCACCGCCGTGCGGTAGAAGTCCGACACCAGCACGACGTCGGGGGTGTGCTCGTACACCGCGAACAGGGGGAGCGCGGAGAGCAGGGAGCCGCGCGGGGCGCGGGCCGCGGCCGCCGTCGCGAACTCGTCGGCCTGGGCGCGCGAGCCGTGCCACTTCTCGCAGTGGTAGTGCAGGGCCGCGAGGTGCGCGCCCATGTGGTGCGGCGCGCGGTCCATGACCTTGGCCCAGAGCTGGTCGAACTCGGGCCGCGGATAAGCCAGTCCACGGGCCACGGCGAGTTCGGTGACGTACGGGACCGGGTCGCCCGGGGCGAGCAGCGCGGCCTCGCCGCAGACCGTGCGGGCCTCCTCCAGGATGATGCGGAAGTCGTCCCGGCCGACGGACGAGGACCGCCAGGCCTGCTGGACCAGGAACTCCGCGTGCACTTGGGCCGCGCCCGCGTCCTTCGGCGCCTCGGAACGCCACTTGCGCAGCCAGGCCCCGCCGACGCCGGGCCGCTGGGCCAGTTCCAGGGAGGCCGCGCCCGCGAAGGCCTGGACGCGCTGCCAGCGCCGCTCGCCCTCCTTCGGGGTCTCGGCGAGCAGCCGCTGGGCCGGCTTCCAGTCCTGGGTGTGCTGCACCACCGCGAGCACGTCGAGGAGATCCTGGTCGGGCCCGGGCATGCGGACGTCGAGCTCCTCCTGGAGCGCGAAGCCGTACGCCGCCGGGTCCGCGGCGTCGGGCGAGCCGGGCCGCGCCAGCTGGATGCCGCCGCCCCGGCGGAAGACGAACCGGCCGATGAGCGCGAACAGTACGCCGAGGGCGAGCAGGGTCCACAGAATCTCCATGTCCACCAGCGAACCAGACCGCGCCCGGATGTGGCGAACCCGACCGTGTGGGACCGCGCCCGGAAGTGGCGAACCGGGCGATCCGACGAACTAGGCTCTGGGCCATGAGCCACGAGCACCTCGACAAGAGCTTCGAGACCATCGCGATCCACGCCGGGAACACCGCGGATCCGCTGACCGGTGCGGTCGTACCCCCGATCTACCAGGTCTCCACGTACAAGCAGGACGGCGTCGGCGGTCTCCGCGGCGGCTACGAGTACAGCCGCAGCGCGAACCCGACGCGGACCGCACTCGAAGAGAACCTGGCGGCCCTCGAAGGCGGCCGCCGCGGTCTCGCCTTCGCCTCCGGGCTCGCCGCCGAGGACTGCCTGCTGCGTACGCTGCTCGCGCCCGGTGACCACGTGGTGATCCCGAACGACGCCTACGGCGGCACGTTCCGTCTCTTCGCCAAGGTCGTCTCGCGTTGGGGCGTCGAATGGTCGGTCGCCGACACCTCCGACCCGGCGTCGGTGCGGGCCGCGATCACCCCCCGTACCAAGGTCGTCTGGGTGGAGACGCCCTCCAACCCGCTGCTCGGGATCACCGACATCGCGGCCGTCGCCGAGGTCGCCTCGACCGCGGGCGCCAAGCTCGTCGTCGACAACACCTTCGCGAGCCCCTACCTCCAGCAGCCCCTGTCGCTGGGCGCGGACATCGTCGTGCACTCCCTGACCAAGTACATGGGCGGGCACTCGGACGTCGTGGGCGGCGCGCTGGTCACCAACTCGGCCGAGATCGGTGAGGAGTTGGCGTACCACCAGAACGCGATGGGCGCGGTCGCCGGGCCCTTCGACTCGTGGCTGGTGCTGCGCGGCATCAAGACCCTTCCGGTGCGCATGGACCGGCACAGCGAGAACGCGGGCAAGGTCGCCGAGATGCTGACCCGGCACGCCAAGGTCACCCAGGTCCTGTACCCGGGGCTGCCCGAGCACCCCGGTCACGACGTCGCGGCCAAGCAGATGCGCGCCTTCGGCGGCATGGTCTCCTTCCGCGTCGAGGGCGGCGAGCAGGCGGCGGTGGACGTCTGCAACCGTACGAAGCTGTTCACGCTGGGCGAGTCCCTCGGCGGCGTCGAGTCGCTGATCGAGCACCCCGGCCGCATGACGCACGCCAGCGTGGCGGGCTCGGCCCTCGAAGTCCCGGCGGACCTGGTCCGGGTCTCCGTCGGCATCGAGAACGCGGACGACCTGCTCGCCGACCTTCAGCAGGCGCTGGGCTAGAGCGGCACCGGGCCTAGAGCCCGTCGACGGGTGGCGTCACCGTGGACGGCGGCGCCACCCAGGGCTGGACCATCGAGGCCCACACCACGAAGACGATCACCGCCGCCACGAGCAGCAGCCACAGCAGTCGGCGCACGACGCGGCGCCGGTGCAGCATCCGCAGCCCCAACTCGGCCGCCCGGTCGGCGAGTTCGGCGGGCACGACCGGGTGGGCGCCGCTCTCGAGGAGGCGGCGGACCTCGGCGGTCTTGCGGTCGGGCGCACTCATACGGCCTCCCGTGCCGATACGGCTTCCCGTGCCCACACGGCTCCCCGGGCCGGGGCCGGGGCGGGCCGCTTCACGGGGCCACCCCGGGGGCGGGGGCGGCGGGCGCGGGCGGGGTGCTGCGCATCGCGGTGACCGCCCGGGTGCAGATCGCGCGGACCCGGTCCACCGGAAGCCCGACGAGCGCCGCCGTCTGCTCCTCGGCGACGCCCTCGTACAGGCGCAGCACCAGGATGAGACGTTCCTGCGGGGTCAGCCGCGCGAGGAGACCGGTGTCGGCGGGCGGCCGGGGCCGCCCGGGCACGGCCGGCCGGTGGTGGCGCCAGGCGGCGCGGGCGAAACGGGCCGCGAGTTCCTGCCGGGTGCGGTCGTACGGGTCCTCACCGCGCAGCCGGTGCCAGCGGGCGTACGTCTCGGCGAGGGCGGCGGTCAACAGCCGCCGGGCGCGCGGGTTGGCGTCGGGGGGCTCGGCGGTCAGCAGGGTGGCGGCGTGCAGCAGCCGGCCTCCCGCGCCCGCCACGAATGCCTCGAACTCCCGGGTGCGGCGGCGGTGTCGGGTGGAGTACCGCTCGCGCATGAGCCTCATATGAGGGCAGGCGCGAGCTCCCGGTCAAGAGGTCGGCGCGGACGGCTCCTGAGCGGCCGACTGGCGGGCCGAGAGCGCGGAGTTGAAGCGGGTGAGCAGCGTGCAGAACGACTCGCGCTCGTGCTCCGTCCAGCCGTCCGTGACCTGCGCCATCAGCTCGCGCCGCGAGGAGCGCACCTCTTCGAGGCGGGACTGGCCGCGCGGGGACAGCTGGAGCACGACCGCCCGGCCGTCCTCGGGGTGCGAAGTCCGCTTGACCAGGCCGGTGTCGACGAGCGGGGCGACCTGGCGCGTCACGGTCGAGGAGTCGATCCCCATGCCGGCGGCGAGCGCCTTGACGCCCATGGGGCCTTCCAGGTCCAGCCGGTTGAGCAGCAGATAGGCCGCCCGGTCCATCGAGTTGCGGACCTGTCCGACGCCGCCGAGCCTGGTCTGCTCGGCGCGGCGCGCGAACACGGCCACCTGGTGCTGGAGGGCATCGAGGAGGCCTGGGTCAAGCGGGGGAGTCATGTCCTGAACTGGGGGCATGGCCGGGGCTCTCTCGTGCGGGTGTCGGTGTGGTGGGGGACAGAGTACGCGGCCTGACCCGCATACGTACCGGCGGTGCGCAAAGCTGTGGACAAGTCCGGGCCCATCCACAGCCCAGCGGCCGGAAGGGGTGTGAGCTGCGAGACTTGCGGTCATGAGCTTCGGTACGTCTGGCCCCTTGCACGACCTGATCCTCGACGACATCCGCGGTGCGCAGAAGATGTTGTCGGGAGTGGCCCGCACCACTGCGATGGAGGGATCACGCCATCTCTCGTCGCTGGTGGGCGCCCCGGTGCACCTCAAGTGCGAGAACCTCCAGCGGACCGGCTCCTTCAAGCTGCGGGGCGCGTACGTGCGGATCTCCGGGCTGCGTCCCGAGGAGCGGGCGGCCGGGGTGGTCGCCGCGAGCGCGGGCAACCACGCGCAGGGCGTGGCCCTGGCGTCCTCGCTGCTCGGCGTGCACTCCACGGTGTTCATGCCGATAGGCGCCCCGCTGCCGAAGGTCGCCGCGACCCGGCACTACGGGGCCGAGGTGATCCTGCACGGCACGGTCGTCGACGAGAGCCTGGCCGCCGCCGAGGCGTACGCGGCCGAGACCGGGGCGGTGTTCATCCACCCCTTCGACCACCAGGACATCATCGCCGGGCAGGGCACGGTGGGCCTGGAGATCCTGGAGCAGTGCCCCGAGGTGCGCACCATCGTCGTCGGCATCGGCGGCGGCGGGCTCGCGGCGGGCATCGCCGTCGCGGTGAAGGCGCTGCGGCCGGACGTCCGGATCGTCGGCGTGCAGGCGGCGGCCGCCGCGGCCTATCCGCCCTCCCTCGCCGTCGGGCATCCGGTCGCCGTCGAGACGGCCCCCACGATGGCCGACGGGATCAAGGTGGGCAGGCCTGGTGACATCCCGTTCGCGCTGGTCAGCGAGCTGGTGGACGAGGTGCGCACGGTCTCCGAGGACGAGCTGTCCAGTGCGCTGCTGCTCTGCCTCGAGCGGGCGAAACTGGTCGTGGAGCCGGCCGGGGCGAGCCCGGTGGCCGCGCTGCTCAGTGATCCCGGGGCCTTCCGGGGGCCGGTCGTCGCGGTGCTCTCGGGCGGCAACGTGGACCCGCTCCTGCTGCAGCGCATCCTGCGCCACGGCATGTCGGCGGCGGGCCGCTACCTCTCGCTGCGCCTTCGGCTCACGGACCGCCCCGGGGCGCTGGCCTCGCTGCTCGGCGAATTGTCAGTGCTCGATGCCAATGTGTTGGACGTGAGTCACGTACGGACCGATCCCCGGCTCGGACTCACGGAGGTGGAGGTCGAGTTGCACCTGGAGACGAAGGGCCCGGAGCACTGCGCCGAGCTGGCGTCGGCGCTGCGGGAGGCGGGCTACACGGTCATCGGCTGAAGCAGGCCGTACCGCGGAATCCGCAGAACCCGCAGTACCGCTGACAGACGCGATGTATCGCGTTATGGTGTGGCTCGACAACGGCTCCACCGGGCGACTTATGCCCGGAAAATCTAGGATTTGTCCAGGAAGTCACACCCACCACTGGGGGTACTCACATGCCAGGCGCCATCTACGCCGAAGGCCTGGTGAAGACGTTCGGCAAAGTAACGGCTCTGGACGGCGTGGACCTCGATGTCCCCGAAGGCACGGTCCTCGGCCTCCTCGGCCCCAACGGCGCCGGCAAGACCACCGCCGTGCGCGTCCTGACCACCCTGCTCCAGCCCGACCGAGGCAAGGCGGTCGTCGCGGGCATCGACGTCCTCAAGCATCCCAACGAGGTCCGCCGCTCCATCGGCCTGTCCGGCCAGTTCGCGGCCGTCGACGAATACCTGACCGGCCGCGAGAACCTCCACATGGTCGGCCGGCTCTACCAGATGAACGCCAAGGCCGCGAAGGCGCGCGCGGGTGAGCTGCTCGACCGCTTCAACCTCGCGGACGCCGCCGACCGCCCCGCCAAGACGTACTCGGGCGGCATGCGCCGCCGCCTCGACCTCGCGGCCGCCCTCGTCGTCTCGCCGCCCGTCATGTTCATGGACGAGCCGACCACCGGCCTCGACCCGCGCAACCGGCAGCAACTGTGGGAAGTGATCCAGGAGTTGGTGGCCGGGGGCACCACGCTGCTGCTCACCACCCAGTACCTCGAAGAGGCCGACCGCCTGGCCCACGACATCGCCGTGGTCGACCACGGCAAGGTCATCGCACGCGGCAGCTCCGACCAGCTCAAGGCCCGCACCGGCGGCGAACGCGTCGAGGTCGTCGTCCACCAGGGCGACCAGCTGGCCCCGGCCCGCGAGGTCCTGGCCGGCTTCGGCAAGGGCGAGGTCAAGACCGAGGAACACACCCGCCAGCTCACCGTCCCGGTCACCGGCGGTGCCAAGCTGCTCGCCGAGGTCATCCGTGAACTCGACACCAGGGGAGTCGAGATCGACGACATCGGTCTGCGCCGGCCGACCCTCGACGACGTCTTCATCTCGCTGACCGGCCACGCGGCCGAGACCGCGAAGGAAGAGGCCGACGAGAACGCGGACGGTTCCGCCAAGCCCAAGAGCCGCAAGGAGGCCGGGAAATGAGCACCATCACCGACGCGGCACCGGCCCCCCGGACGGGCGGTGGCATCGGCGGGTCCGTCCGGGACTCGCTGGTGGTGGCCAAGCGGAATCTGATCCGGATGACCAGGATTCCCGAAATGGTCATATTCGGCCTGATCCAGCCCATCATGTTCGTGGTGCTGTTCAGTTACGTCTTCGGCGGTTCGGTCAACATCGGCGGCACCACCGACGCCGGTGCCTACCGCGAGTTCCTGATGGCGGGCATCTTCGCGCAGACCGTCACCTTCGCGACGGCGGGCGCCGGCGCGGGCATCGCCGACGACATGCACAAGGGCCTCATCGACCGCTTCCGCTCGCTGCCCATGGCGCGCGGCGCGGTCCTGACGGGCCGCACGCTCGCCGACCTCGTGCAGACCACCCTGACCGTCGTCGTCCTCGCGATCGTCGCCCTCCTGGTGGGCTGGCGCATCCACAACGGCGTGCCCAAGATGCTCGGTGCCTTCGCGCTGCTGCTCCTGCTCGGGTACGCGTTCTCCTGGATCGGCGCCCTCATCGGCCTCTCCGTGCGGACGCCGGAAGCCGCCACCTCCGGCGGCCTCATCTGGCTGTTCCCGGTCACCTTCGTGTCCAACGCGTTCGTGAACACCTCGGGGATGACGCCCTGGCTGCGCCACATCGCCGAGTGGAACCCGTTCAGCGCGACCGTCCAGGCCTGCCGGAAGCTGTTCGGCAATCCGGGCGTGGTCGACTCCGGAGCCTGGCCGATGCAGCACCCGGTCTGGGCCTCGCTCGCCTGGTCCGTGCTGATCGTCGTGGTCTTCCGCACGCTCGCCGTGCGCAAGTACCGCTCGGCCACCGCCTGAGCACACGCGAAGCCCCCGGCCGCTCAAGGGCGGCCGGGGGCTTCGTCGTGCGGGGGTGGGGGTCAGCCGTTGAAGGGGACGGCCGCGAGGATCCTCACCGAGGCCTTGTTGCCGTTGGGCAGCTCGTACTCGGCGTCCTCGCCGACCTTCTTGCCGTTGACGCCGGAGCCGAGCGGCGACTGCGGGGAGTACGTCTCGATCTCCGTCGAGGCGTACTCGCGCGAGGCCATCAGGAACTCCAGGGTGTCGTCCGGGTCGCCGTCGAAGGCGATCGTGACGAGCATGCCGGGAGCCACCACACCGTCGGCGGCGGGGGCCTCGCCGACCTTGGCGTGCTCCAGGAGCTGCGTGAGCTGGCGTACCCGGAGCTCCATCTTGCCCTGCTCCTCCTTGGCCGCGTGGTACCCGCCGTTCTCCCGGAGGTCACCCTCCTCACGGGCCGCCGCGATCTTTACGGCGATCTCCGTGCGCGCGGGACCAGACAGGTACTCCAGCTCGGCCTTGAGCTGGTTGTACGCCTCCTGGGTCAGCCAGGTGACGTTGTCGCTGGTCTGGGTCACAGGTGCTCCTCGTCGGTACTGGGTATACAAAGCATCGCCCTACCCCAAAGCATGTGCCTTGACGGGTGGGCGAAACCACGAGCCTAACAATTCAGGCGCCGCAAGGGGAGGACATAAACCGCTAGAACTTCATCAACGCAGGTCAGATCGGGTGCGTCGTCAACCTTGATCAGTAACTTGAGCAGTACGTGGAGCGGTACGGCCCGGGGGTACCCCTAGGCGGTACCCCGTGGCGGCACGGCTCAGTCGGACTGGCAGCCGACCAGATCCGCCGCGGTCGCCCGGGAGGTCGTGGTGATCGTGACGACCTTGTCGACCTGCTTGGCCGGCTCGTCGAACCGGAAGTCCGCGCGGCCCACGTCGTCGCCGCTGGTCTGCTGGGCGCGCAGGGTGCAAGTCCCCTTGGCGTCCTTGTCCTTGGTCACTTCGAGGTGCACCTCGACCGAGGTGTCCGAGACCACCTTGAACTTGATCACCTGCGCGGAGAGCGACTGCCCGCCCACGTAGTCGTAACCGATCCAGCCGATCACGCCGAGCAGCACGACCGCGAGCACCGAGCCCACGATCTTCAGCTTGCGGTCCGCGCGCTGGTCCGCCGAGCGCCCGTAGCGCCCCTGGGGAAGCTGCTCGCGCACAGCGGCCATGATCGTCCTCCTGCTGGTGGGGGTCACCGGAATTTTCCGTCCCCCGATTCGGTCACTATAGAAGCCGCCCGTTGCGCCGATCACAGAGGGCGCCGAATTCACTTACTGAGTCACCGAGGATCGAGTCTTGACTGAGCAGCTGCGACTGATGGCCGTCCACGCCCACCCCGACGACGAGTCGAGCAAGGGCGCGGCCACCATGGCGAAGTATGTGTCCGAGGGGGTGGACGTGCTGGTCGTGACCTGCACGGGAGGCGAGCGGGGCTCCATCCTCAACCCGAAGCTCCAGGGCGACAAGTACATCGAGGAGCACATCCACGAGGTCCGCAAGAGAGAGATGGACGAGGCGCGCGAGATCCTCGGCGTCCGCCAGGAATGGCTCGGTTTCGTCGACTCGGGCCTGCCCGAGGGCGACCCGCTGCCGCCGCTGCCCGACGGCTGCTTCGCCCTGGAGGACGTGGACGTCGCGGCCGGCCGCCTGGTGCGCTCCATCCGTCACTTCCGTCCGCAGGTCATCACGACGTACGACGAGAACGGCGGCTACCCGCACCCCGACCACATCATGACCCACAAGATCACGATGGTGGCCTTCGAGGGCGCGGCCGACACCGAGAAGTTCCCCGAGGCCGAGTTCGGCCCGGCCTTCCAGCCGCAGAAGCTCTACTACAACCAGGGCTTCAACAAGCCGCGCACGGTCGCCCTGCACGAGGCGCTCCTCGGCCGCGGCATGGAGTCCCCGTACGGCGAGTGGCTGGAGCGCTGGAAGGAGTTCGGCCGCGCCGAGCGCACGCTGACCACGCACGTTCCCTGCGCCGAGTTCTTCGAGATCCGGGACAAGGCGCTGATCGCGCACGCCACCCAGATCGACCCCGACGGCGGCTGGTTCCGCGTTCCGCTCGACCTCCAGAAGGAGGTCTGGCCGACCGAGGAGTACGAGCTGGCGAAGTCGCTCGTGGACACTTCCCTCCCCGAGGACGACCTCTTCGCGGGCGTACGCGACAATGCCTGATATGAGCGCAAGCCTCGCAATGACGCACATGGTCCCGCTGGCCGCCGAGATCGACAACGACAAGGTGACGCCCGGTGTCCTCGGCTTCATCGTGTTCGCGGCACTCGCCCTCGGCGTGTGGCTGCTGATGAAGTCGATGAACCGGCACATGGGCAAGGTCGACTTCGAGGAGACCCCGGACCCGGCGGCGAAGACCCCGGACCCGTCCGCGAAGACCTCGGCGGCGGCCCCGGCGGCCGCCGCCGGCAAGGGCGCCCCCAAGAACGGCTGACGCCGACCGGCCGCTCCGGCCTCAGCGGGAGTGGTCGGCCAGCGAGAGCACGAGGTGCGCGGACTCCGGCCGCAGATGGTCGGAGTGCGCGCCTGCGGCCCCGTGCCCGCTGACGAACACCGCACCGGCGTCGACGCTGACGAACCAGTGGTCGAGCGCGGAGTGCGGGTACGCGGTGTCCGTGGCCAGCATCCGGATCGCCGACACCGGCTGCGGCGCGGTCCCGATGCCCTGGCTCCCGATCCCCGCCCGCCGCTCGGCGACGCGGTGCCAGAAGCCGGTGGCCCAGTCGCGCCGCGCGTACGTGGCCACGAGCGGGCCGCGCAGCGGCGCCTCGGCGAGCGCGGTGAACGTCTCCGCGAAGGCGTCGCGCGGCGCCGCCATCTGAAGCAGCAGCATCGAGTCCACCGTGAACGGCAGCCGCGCGGGCCCCGGCCTGCTCCAGCCCAGCGTGTCCGGCTCCCGGGCGGCCCACTGCACCGCCTCGCACAGCACCCGGCAGCCGAAGGAATGCCCCACCAGATGCAGGTACTGGCCGTCCCGGCCGGCCAGCACCGAGCCTCGGGGATCACCGCGCCGGGCGTCGAGATAGCCGAGCAGCGCCCCGAGCACCCGCCCCGCGTGCCCGCCCGCGCCGCTGAGCGCGTGGGCCCGGTCCCTGATCCTGCGGTAGCCCCCGAGGAGCGGCCCGCTGCGCGAGGGCCAGCGCACCAGGACCGGCCACGGGACCCAGGGGGTGAGCGCCGGGTAGAGGTCGCGGTGGCGCCGGTACTGCTCGGCGACGAGCGCGAGCAGCCGCCCGGCGGCCCGCTCCGCGGCCTGCGGTCCGGTCTGCCAGCCGTGGACGTACAGCACGATGTCCGTGGTGCCCGGCGGCGGCCCCAGCTCCTCGGCGAAGTGGTCGTCGAGGCGGTGCACGGGGACGGGGTGCCCGCCGTCGAGGAGCCGCCCGGACTCGTCGAGATCAACGATTTTCACGGCGACTCCGGTGTGCGGTCGAGGCGGGCGTCCATGCCGCAGTGCAGTGCGTAGGCGAGCCCGAGCGGGTTGCGGAAGGCGTCGGCGAAGTGCCGCGCCAGGGCGTGGACGATCGCGCCCGCGGACTCGGTGCCGCTCAGATAGCGCGTGACGAACGCCAGCGCGTACTCAGCCGCGAAGGCCTGCGGCATCGCGATCTGCGGGCCGAGCACCCCGCGCGCCCCGTGCTCGATCAGCGCACGGCCGAGATGGGCGTGGTCGCCGTCGCCGCCCGGGGCGCCCGCGTGGCAGGCGTTGAGCAGGACGAACGGCTGGAACGGCGTGTGGTCGCCGAACCCCCTGCGGCGCTCGCGCACCAACTGGGCGTCGATACGGACCCCGTCGCTCAACTTCACTACCAGGCAAGGCGGTTGATCGGCCACGGGCTGGAAGTCGCCATGGCACCAGAAGTACATGAGCTGGTCGTCCAGCTCCCGGTCGGCGAACGCCTCGACCAGCTCGCGCCGGGTCGTGCGCTCCACCAGTTTGGTGCCCCGCGCCAGCGCGACGGCGACCTCGTCGGCCCGGGTGAGACCCCGCCGGTCGATCGCCGTGTCCCGGTTGAGGCTGACGACCGGGATGGCGGGCGCGGCCGGGCGGTCGCCGGGCCAGGGGTAGGAGCCGCCGGTCTGCTCGATGCGGTGGCGGTGCCCGAGGAAGCGGTCGAAGGTGTCCCAGCTCGCCTCGCCGGGCAGCGCCAGCATCGGCCAGGGCAGGAAGAGGTCGGAGTCGAAGCGGATGCGCAGCCCCCGTGCGGCGAGGGCGTCGGCGAGATAGGTGCGGATCAGTTCGGTCCGGTGCTCGTCGCCGCCGAGCAGTACTCCGAAGAGCAGATCGGCGCCCATGAGCGCCAACTCGTCCAATATCCGGTCCAGTTCGGGCCTCGGCTGCTCGCTGAGGTCGACGAGCCGGGTGTACGGGAACTCCGGGCGGCCCGGGTCGGGCATGCCGTCCGGTCCCAACGGGCGGTAGCCGACGAAGAGTTCCTGCCACGCGGCGCACAACCGGGCTGCCGCCGAACGCACCTCGGCGGGCCGGGCCGCGAGGTCGGCCTTGTGCTCGGTCCCCTTCAGGGCGGGCACCCCGGGACCGTACAGCCGGGCGCGGATCCGGTCGCCGGCGCACAGGTCGAAGCTGACGATCACGTCGGGCGGGGCGGTGTGCAGGCCGGGCAGGCGGGTGAAGCGGCGGCTGGGGTCCTGGACGACCCGGACGGGCAGCTCGGTCGGCATGCCTCACGCTCCCCGGACGTGCTCGGGGTGCGGGGCGGCGGCGAGGTGCGGGTCCGCGGTGTCCGGGAGGTCGAACTCCGTCTCGACCTGTTGCAGCACGCTCCCCGTCAGCTCGTCGGCGATCGTGAAACGCAGTCGGTGCGGGCCGGGCCGGTGGGCGGTGAAGGTGAACTCGGCGCCGTGAGTCGCGAGCGGCGAGGGCCGCACCAGAGCCATGGCGGGCTCGATGTCGGCCGGGGTGAGCGGTGTCCCGACGGCCCGCAGCCACACCCCGCCGCCGCCATCGGCGGCCCAGGGGTGGCTGTCGCCCGCCTCGACGCGCAGCAGGATGCGGGTGGGCGAGCCGTCGAGGAGGGTGAGCCGGACCCGGCATTCGAGGGGCGGCTCACCCATCGGGGCGCGGGAGATGGTGTCGCCGGCGCGGCGCGGGACCGCGTGGCGCCAGTACGGCGCCGGCCGCTGCCCGCGCCGGTGTTCCAGGAGCATGTGAGCCTCCCTGGACGTGGTGAACCCGCCCGTGGCCAGCGCGTCGAGCAGCCTGTCCACCTGGGCCCGGTCGCCGTCCAGCAGGCCGAGGCAGTAGCGGGCCCACAGCTCACCGCTCCTGTCGCCGAGCCGCGAGAGCAGGTCCCGGGCCCTTTCCAGATGGCCGGTCTTGTGCTTCTTGCCGATCCCCGGGTAGGGGCTGACGGCCGGATGGGACCCCAGGGCCAGTTCCGTCCAGGCGAGTCCGTGCGGGCAGTCGATGTCGCGGAAGTGCTGGGCGGCCTCGCGCAGCAGTCGCCGGGCCTCCTCGGCATCCCTTTCCAGCAGGCCGAGTTGGTGTGTCGCCCAGGTGGCGCCGAACCGGTCGCCCAGCGATTCGAAGAGGTCGGCGGCGACGGTGAGCTGCCCGATCGCCTCCGCCTCCGCGTTCCGGTCCGCGTCGGTGAGGGCCAGGTGGTACAGCGTCCAGGCCTGCCCCCGCAGATCACCGTTGACCTCGTGCAGAGCCTTCGCCGCCGTCAGGTCGACGAGGCCGTCCTCCAGGTGACCGGTGGCCAGGTGGACGCGGCCGAGCGTGGTGGTGCACCAGGCCTGACCCCGCTCGTCGCCGGTCCGCCGGAACACGGCGAGGGCCTGTTCCGCGCGGACGCGGGCCGCGTCGGGCCGGGCCGTCAGGAGGAGCAGCCCGGCGTGGTGCAGAGAAGTCCAGGCCCCGGGGCGCAGCTGTTTCCCGGCCCGGTACCGGGCCGCCGCGTCCGTGAAGGCGGCTTCGGCTTCGTGGACCCAGCCTTGGTCGCGCAGGATGCGGCCGCGCAGCGTGGCGACGACGGGCCCGGTGGCCGCGCGCGGGTAGGGCTGCGGGCCGAGCCTCTGCATGGCCCGGCCGAGGTGGCCCAACTCGTAGGAGGTGAAGCTCAGTCGTATCCGGTCGGTGCGCCGCCGGAACGTGACGGCCGACGGGAGCTCCGGGTCACGCACTCCCGCGGTGAAGTGGGACCCCAGATCAATGCGGCCGGTCTCCAGCGACCGCCGCAGCACCGCGAGGCGGTAGGCGTCGCAGCGCACGGTCAGCAGGCGCGCGAGCGGCTGGGTCAGCGTCTCCCGGGAGGCGGGCAGCCGCAGCACCATGTCGAGGTACTCGTCCGTGTCGCGCAGCACCCGGGCGCACTTCGCGGGGGATGCGTCTCCGTCCAGGACGGCCAGCAGATCCTCGCGTACGGAACGGAAGAGGACGTTCGTGTCGAGCGGGGTGATCCACGCGGGGCTGTCGCCGCCGGGCCCCGTGGCCACCACCGACCGGCGGCCGTCATGAGCGTGGGTGAGCATGCCCGCGTCGTCCAGTTCGGCCAGGGCGCCCAGCGCGCCGCGGGCGAGCAGCTTGGTCGCGGTGTCGCTGCCGAACGGCACCGGGGCGTACGGAACCAGCCGTCCCAGGGTCATCCGGCAGGCGTCGGTGAGCCCCTCGACCGCCAGGTCCAGCAGGGCTTTCGCCCGCTCGTCGGGGCTCTTCGGGAACGTCCGCTCCCACTCGCGCAACGTCTCCCCGGCCTCGCGCCCGCCCGCCTCAAGGAGGGGGCCGGCCAGCCGGAGCAGGAGCGGCAGCCCGCCGGTCAGCCGCCGCAGCGACTCGGCTTCGGCGCCCACCAGCAAGCGGCGTCCCGTCCGCCACGCGAGGACGGCGCAGTCGTGCGCGTCCAGCGGCCGGACCTCGTGGCGCCGAGTCCCGACGCCGCTCAACGGGATGAGCGCCTCGCGCGCGGTCAGCACGACCGTGGCCCGCGTCCGCGCGAACGCGGCGAGCAGGTTCTCCGCGACCTCGACGGAAGGTACGTCGTCGAAGACCACGAGCGCCGGGTGCGCGGCGAAGTGATCGCGGCAGACATCGCCCACCGCGCTGCTTCCAGTGGACCCGGGGCCGTCGTACCGGAGCCTCAACTCCGTTACGGATGCATCCAGTTGGCTCAGCACCCGCAACAGGAGCCCGGTCGCGTCCGGCGCCTCGCCCCCGGCCGGGATCCAGCAGACGGGGACCTCCGCGCCGGACGGGCGCGGCGTGACGAGATGTGCCGCGAGGGCCGACTTGCCCACGCCCGCCGGGCCGTGCAGGAGCAGCACCCTGGGGCCGGCCGGGCCCGGCCCGGCCGACAGGAAGTCCCGCAGGGTCCCGGTCTCCTCGGCGCGGCCGATGAACGGGGTGCACGCCGGGGGCGGTCGTAAGGGGGCACTCATCGGTCCGCCCCCACCGGCACCCCCATGACCTCCCGGGCGTGGCGGTCCGGGACCATGCCCAGGTGCCAGGCCTGCCAGCCCGACTCCAGGGAGACGCCGCGCTCCAGCATGAGGGCGAAGGCCTCCGCGCAGTCCTCCAGCTTGGCGTCGCGGGCGTGGTGCCGGGCGCGCAGGAGCTGGGCCAGCTCCTCCTGGGCGACCGCCGTCCCCACCTCCACACCGCCCGCGCCCGCGTACGGCAGCAGCGTGCAGCGCAGGAAGCGGGACCAGTCGCCGCCCCGGCGGTCGTCGTACGAGGCGAACAGCGCGGTCGCCTCGTCGCACAGGGCGAGCGCCGGGCCGGGCCGGTTGTTGCCCGCGTCGATCAGGGCGAGCTCCAGACAGGTCCACGCCTCGCCGTGCGCCACCCCGATGCGGTGGAAGTCGGCGCGCGCGTCGACCAGGAGCTGGCGGGCGAAGCCGGAGTTGCGCAGGTTGCCGGTCTGGGCGGCGCGCTGGTCGCGGGTGACCCGGCCCGAGTGGTGGCGGGCGCAGGCGAGCCCGTACACGTCGCGCATGCGCGAGAACATCGTGCGGGCCCGCTCCAGCTCGCGCACCGCCTGGTCGCGGTCGCCGCGCTCCTCCAGGGCCTGGCCCAGGTAGTACAGCGTCCACGCCTCGCCGCGCGCGTCCTCCTGCTCCCGGTGGCGCGACAGGGCCTGGCGCAGCCCGTCGACCGCGGCCGGCGCGTCGCCCTCGACGAGCCGGGCGCGGGCCAGCTGGGTCAGCGCCCACGCCTCGCCGCGGCCGTCGCGGGTCCGCCCGTACAGGTCGAGGGCGGTGCGCAACTCGGCTTCCGCGCGCGGGACTTCACCGGTGCGCAGGTACAGCTGGCCGAGCTGGAAGTGCGTCCAGGCCTCGCCGTGCAGGGACTCGTTCTCGCCGTGCAGTGCGAGGGCGGTGGCGAGGAGGGTCAGGGCGCCCGACAGGTTGGAGCGGTCGCGCTCCACGGCCGCGAGCGCGTGCAGCGACCAGGCACGGTCGCCGGACAGCTCCTCGCCCGCCTGGAGGCCGATCGCCTCGCGCAGCCGCGTCGCCGCCTCGGCCAGGTTGCCCTGGTGGTGCAGGGTGATGCCGAGCGAGCACAGCGCGAGGGCCTGGCCGGCGTCGTGCTGGGCCTCGCGGTAGAGGTTGACCACCGAGGACAGCGTCGTACGCGCCGTGTCCAGCTCGCCCAACTGGCGGGCGGCGATGCCGGTGCGCCACTGCACCGACCGCACGAGCAGGCCCTGGTCGACGGCCTGCGTCAACTCGCTGATCTCGCCCAGCCGGTAGAGGTCGCCGCGCAGCAGGCAGTAGTCGCACAGCGCGCCCAGCAGGCTGAGCACGGCCTCCTGGTCGACGCCCTCGGCCTGGCGCAGGGCCGCCGTGATGAAGCTCGACTCGTCGTCCAGCCAGCGCAGCGCCGCGTCCAGGGACGGGAAGCCGTGCCCGCCGAACTGCCCGGCCCGGGTCGACATCTTGCCGTCGACCATGCGGCCCACCGCGTCCGCGAGCTCCGCGTAGTTGCGGATCAGGCGCTCCTGGGCGGCCGCCCGCTCGGCCGGGTCCTCCTCGTCGGCCAGGCGGGCCTCGGCGAAGGAGCGCACCACGTCGTGCAGCCGGTAGCGGCTGCCGCGCACGTGGTCGATGAGCCCGGCCGAGGCGAGCGCGGTGAGCTGGCGCTGGGCCTCCTGTTCGTCGGCCGCGAGCAGCGCGGCGGCGGCCGCGGCACCCAGTGAGGCGCGGCCCGCGAGCGCCAGCCGGCGCAGGAGCCGGCGGGCCGGCTCCGACTGGTCGGTGTAGCGCAGCCACAGGGCCCGCTCTGCGGGTGCCACCGGGCCGTACGCGCCCAGGTCCGCGGCGAGCGCCCGCGCCGAACGCGGGCCGAGTGAGGACCCGGCGATGCGCAGCGCCAGCGGAAGCCCGCCGCACAACTGGCGTACCAGATCGGTGGATTCGGCGTCGTAGGGGCCGCTCTCCTTCTCCTCGGCCGCCTCGCGCAGAAGTTCCTCCGCGCCCGCCGCGTCCAGCGGCTCGACGGCCAGCTGGTGCACCCACGCCGGGAAGTCGGCGGGCAGGTCGAGCGGCTTGGACGAGGTGACCAGGACCAGGCCCTCGGAGCGCTGCGGCACCAGGGTGAGGATCTGCTCGGGGTCGTCGGTGTCGTCCAGTACGACGGTGACGGCGAGGCCCGTCAGATGCTGGTGGTAGAGCTCGGCGAGGCGGCGCACCTGCTGCTCGGGGGACGACCTCTCGCGGAACAGGAGCTGCTCGCGCGGCGCGCCCAGCCGGTTCAGGAGGTGCAGGAGCGCGTCGCGGGTCGGCAGCGGGCTCTCGCCGGACAGGGCGCCGCCGCGCATGTCGACCAGACAGGCGCCGCGGAACTGGTCGCGCAGACCGTGTGCCGCGCGCACCGCGAGGGTGCTGCGGCCCGAGCCCGGCGGCCCGTGCAGGACCACGACCACCGGCCGCGTCTCCGTGGAGGCGCGGGCCGCCTGCACCCACTGCCCGATCCGGGCCAGCTCGGCCCGCCGGCCCGCGAACGGGCCCTGGGGATCGGGGAGATGGCCGAACGACTGCTCAAGGACCGACCGGCGGCGGGCCGCCGCGCTCTTGTCCGTGCCGCGCAGCTGCGTGGGCACCTTCTTCTGGGCCGGCTTGGGGGTCACCGCCCGCTGCTGGTCGAGGAACGGCCGGATGCCCCGCACTTCGAGGGCCGTCAGCCACTGGAGGCGCAGCTGCTCGGGACCGCCCGGCTGGCCGAGCGCTCCGGCCCGCCGGTGCGCGGCCGGCACGTGCGCGGCCGTCACCCTGGCGACCGTACCGGCGGCCCCGGCGACCGCGACGGCCGCACCGGTACCGACCGCGCCGCCCGCTCCGACCCCGAGCGCCACATCCACGACCACCGCGGCGATGGCACCGACTCCCGACGCCAGTAAGCCGGTTGACCCGCCCTCGCGCCGGAACCGCTCCCCGAACGAGAGCTGCCCGACCGCCGCCTCGTCCAGCGCCTGTGTGTAGGCCGCGTACTCCTCCGCGGCGCTCTGGGCCAGCGCGTCGAGCGCGCCCCGGCCCCGGGAGAGCAGCGCGCTCCCGTCGGAGCGTCCGCCGGAGCGCCGTACCTCTTCCTCCACGGCGCGTACCAACAGCCGCTCGGCCTCGGCCCGATGGCTGTCCCGCATGTGCGTCCCCCTCCGAGAGCCCGTCGTCCGCCTGCGCCTCCAAGTGTCGTGCGTGACGCGCGTCGGCGCGAGGGAGTCGGCGGATCATCTCCCGTGTGGGGGAGTATGGGGGCATGCCGAACCGCCTGGCCCATGAGACGTCCCCCTATCTCCTGCAGCACGCCGACAACCCGGTCGACTGGTGGCCCTGGTCCGCCGAGGCCTTCGAGGAGGCCCGCGAACGCGGGGTTCCGGTGCTGCTCAGCGTCGGTTACAGCAGCTGTCACTGGTGTCACGTCCTCGCGCACGAGTCGTTCGAGGACGAGGTCACCGCGGCCTACATGAACGAGCACTTCGTGAACGTGAAGGTGGACCGCGAGGAGCGGCCCGACGTGGACGCCGTCTACATGGAGGCCGTCCAGGCCGCGACCGGCCAGGGCGGCTGGCCCATGTCCGTCTTCATGACTCCCGAGGGCGAACCGTTCTACTTCGGTACGTACTTCCCGCCCGAGCCCCGGCACGGCATGCCGTCCTTCCGGCAGGTGCTCGAAGGGGTCCAGAGCGCGTGGGCGAACCGGCGCGACGAGGTCGCCGAGGTCGCCGAGAAGATCACCCGCGACCTCGCGGCGCGCGAGCTGGACCACGGCACGGGCGGGCTGCCCGGCGAGGAGGAACTCGCCCAGGCGCTGCTCGGCATCACCCGCGAGTACGACCCGGCGAGCGGCTGGCTCGGCAGCGGCGACACCAAGTTCCCGCCGAGCATGGTGATCGAGTTCCTGCTGCGCCACCACACCAGGACCGGCTCGGAGGCGGCCCTGGAGATGGCCGAGGGCATGTGCGAGGCGATGGCCCGCTCCAGCCTCTACGACCAGCTGGGCGGCGGCTTCCACCGCTACGTACTGCGCCCGCGCCCGCAGGGGACGCTGGTGCCGCACTTCGAGAAGATGCTGTACGACAACGCCCTGCTGTGCCGGGTGTACGCCCACCTGTGGCGGGTCACCGGCTCCGAACTGGCCCGCCGGGTCGCCCTGGAGACGGCCGACTTCCTGGTGCGCGAGCTGCGCACCAACGAGGGCGGTTACGCCTCCGCGCTCGACGCCGACAGCGACGACGGAACGGGCCGCCATGTCGAGGGCGCCTTCTACGTCTGGACGCCCGGCCGGCTCGCCGAGGTCCTCGGCGAGCGGGACGGGGAGGCGGCGGCGCGGCACTTCGGCGTGACGGCGGACGGCACCTTCGAGGAGGGCTTGTCCGTACTTCAACTCCCGCTGGAAGGCGGTGAATTGGACGAGACGTTGAGCGGCCGGCTGCTCGCGGCGCGGGAGCTTAGGCCGCGTCCCGGGCGTGACGACAAGCTGGTCGCGGCGTGGAACGGCCTGGCGATCGCTGCGCTCGCCGAGGTCGGCGCGCTCTTCGACCGCCCTGACCTCGTCGGGCGCGCGACGGAGGCGGCGGACGTTCTCGTACGGGTCCACATGGACGGCCACGCCCGGCTCGCCCGCACGTCCAAGGACGGTCAAGTGGGCGTGAACGCGGGGGTGTTGGAGGACTACGCCGATGTCGCCGAGGGGTTCCTCGCGCTCGCCGGGGTGACGGGGGAGGGCGTCTGGCTGGAGTTCGCCGGGTTCCTGCTCGACATCGTCCTGGACCAGTTCGTCGGCGAGGGGGGCGTCCTCTACGACACCGCGCACGACGCGGAGAGGCTCATCCGGCGGCCCCAGGACCCGACGGACAACGCGACGCCCTCGGGGTGGACGGCGGCGGCCTCGGCCCTGCTGTCCTACGCGGCGCACACGGGTTCCTCCGCGCACCGGGAGGCCGCGGAGGGGGCGCTGGGGGTGGTCCGGGCGCTCGGGCCGCGGGCGCCGCGGTTCATCGGGTGGGGGCTGGCCGCGGCCGAGGCGGCGCTCGACGGGCCCCGCGAGGTCGCGGTCGTGGGTGCCCCCACGGATCCCCTCACGGGGGCGCTCCACCGCACGGCGCTGCTGGCGTCGGCGCCGGGGGCGGTGGTGGCCGTGGGGGTGCCGGACGGGGAGTTTCCCCTTCTGGCGGGGCGGCCGTTGGTGGGGGGTGCGGCTGCGGCGTACGTGTGCCGGCGCTTCACGTGTGAGGCGCCGGTGACCACGCCGGACTCCCTCGCGGAAGCCCTGTCCTAGCCCCCTGGGGGCTCCGCCCCCAGACCCCCGTTCGCGCCTTAAGGGCGCTCGTCCTCAAACTCCCCCAAGGCCTTAAGGGCCAGGGGGGACCCCCATGACGGGCTGAAATACCCGGTGCGGGCCGGCACCAAGGCTTTTAGGGGCGCGGGGAACTGCGCGAGCGGCCACGCACGGTGGGCGGACGGGAACGGGGTCAGGGGCACGAGGCTGGAGGGAGGCCGGACTTCAGGGTGGTCATGGTTCGGGCGATGAGGTCCAGGAGGTCGTCCTGGTGACCCCGCTCCGCCCAGTACACCGACGCCTCGTGCAGCGCCCCCAGCACCGCCACGGCGAAGACCCGGACCTCCAGGTCCACCGGACGGCCCGCCCGCTCCGCGAGCACCCCGCACAGCTGCCGGCTCGTCGCCGCCACCGACTCCATCATCCGGGCCCGCAGCGCCGGCACCTCCGCGATGAGACGCGTCCGCCGCAACGTCTCCTCGCGGGCGTGCAGCAGCGACAGCCGGGCCGCCTCCGTGACGACGTACCGCAGGGACTCGAGCGGCGTCTCCCCGGCCGGCCGCGACCGCATCTCCCGCAGCATGACCGGGTCGGACTCGTCCGTGAGGACGATGTCCTCCTTCGTCGGGAAGTAGCGGAACACCGTCGAGGGGGAGACCTCCGCCGCCTCCGCGATCTGCTCGACCGTCGTGGCCTCGTACCCCTGTTCCGCGATCAGCCGGTACGTGGCCCGCCGGATCGCCGAGCGCGTCTTGATCTTCTTGCGTTCACGCAGGCTCAGTTGCGGCTGGAGCCTCTCCGCGACCGAGCCGACCGAGCCGACGGAGCCGAGCGAGCCGACCGAGCCGACCGAGTCGTTCGGGTCGGCGGCCGGGCTGCTGGGGGAGGTGGGGGAGGTGGCGGCCATGGTCGTCATTGTCCGCCATCCCCCGGCTCCGGTGACGGCACCCGAGCCCGCCCCGGCCCCCGGACCTGCGCATACGCGGCGAACCCGTACCCGTACCCGCCAGTGGTCAGCGGCGCACCCGTGCCGTAGGGCCCCGGCACTGGCGCGCCGGGGCCCTGGGTCGGACGGGTCGGGGAGCTATCCCTGCTGGTAGGCGACGAGCGAGATGCCCACGTAGTGGACGACGAACGCGGCCAGCGTCAGCGAGTGGAAGACCTCGTGGAAGCCGAAGAAGCGGGGGGACGGGTTCGGGCGCTTGATGCCGTAGATCACGCCGCCCGCGCTGTAGAGCAGCCCGCCCACGACGACCAGGACGAGCACGGCGATGCCGCCGGCCCGCATGAAGTCGGGCAGGAAGAAGACGGCGGCCCAGCCCATCGCCAGGTAGCAGGGGGTGTAGAGCCAGCGCGGGGCGCCGATCCAGAACACCCGGAACAGGATGCCCGCCAGGGCGGCCGCCCAGATCGCCCACAGCAGGACCCGGCCCGTGGAGTCGGGCAGCAGGAGCAGGGTGAGCGGGGTGTAGGTGCCCGCGATGATGAGGAAGATGTTGGCGTGGTCGAGGCGGCGCAGGATCGCCTCGCCGCGCGGGCCCCAGTTGCCCCGGTGGTAGAGACCGCTGATTCCGAAGAGCAGGCAGGCGGTCAGCGCGAAGATCCCGCAGGCGATCCGCGCCTTGGTGGAACCCGCGAACGCGGTCAGCACCAGGCCCGAGATCAGTGCGGCCGGGAACATCCCGGCGTGCAGCCAGCCGCGCATCTTCGGCTTCACCATCTGTGTCACCGGGTCGATCGCGTGAGCCATCACCTGATCAGTCATGGTCCGAATGCTACCTACGGCCCCGTAAGTTACGCATAGGTACGGCTCGTTACCGAACGTCCGGTGCCCGTCGGGTAAGTGAACGGCAAATGGCAGTTAAGAAGGCGGTAAGTGGTGATGCTCACGTGAGAGGCCCCCTGGACATATGGGCGAACGGCGCGGAAGATCAGATGAGTGCGGTCGGCACCGGATGAGCGCCAAGAGGATCCACGGGGTCAAGCATCCGGGTCGCAGCCCCCACGGGGCGGCAATGCAGTAGTACGTCAACCCCTCAAAGCCCTCATCAAGGAGCGATCGTGGCGCGCGATATCGCGGCTCCCCTCTCTGTCCCCACCAAGCACCAGGAACTGATCTCGTGGGTCAACGAGATCGCGGAACTGACCCAGCCGGACAGCGTGGTCTGGTGCGACGGATCCGAGACCGAGTACGAGCGCCTGTGCGGGGAGCTCGTCGCCAAGGGCACGTTCAAGAAGCTGAACGAGGCCAAGCGCCCCAACTCGTACTACGCCGCCTCCGACCCGCGTGACGTCGCCCGGGTCGAGGACCGCACCTTCATCTGCTCCGAGAAGGAGGAGGACGCGGGCCCGACCAACCACTGGAAGGCCCCCGCAGAGATGAAGGCCATCTTTACCGGAGAAGGAAACAGTTTCGCGGGAGACAAGGGCATCTTCCGCGGCTCGATGCGCGGGCGCACGATGTACGTCGTCCCGTTCTGCATGGGCCCGGTCGGCTCGCCGCTGTCCGCGATCGGCGTCGAGATCACCGACTCCGCGTACGTCGCCGTCTCGATGCGCACCATGACCCGCATGGGACAGCGCGTCCTGGACGAGCTCGGCACCGACGGCTTCTTCGTGAAGGCCGTCCACACCCTGGGGGCGCCGCTCGCCGACGGCGAGGCCGACGTGCCGTGGCCGTGCAACTCCACGAAGTACATCTCGCACTTCCCCGAGTCCCGCGAGATCTGGTCCTACGGTTCGGGCTACGGCGGCAACGCCCTGCTCGGCAAGAAGTGCTACGCGCTGCGCATCGCCTCCGTCATGGCGCGCGACGAGGGCTGGCTCGCCGAGCACATGCTCGTCCTGAAGCTGACCCCGCCGAACGGCGAGCCCAAGTACGTCACCGCGGCCTTCCCGAGCGCCTGCGGCAAGACCAACCTCGCCATGCTGGAGCCGACCGTCCCCGGCTGGAAGGTCGAGACCATCGGCGACGACATCGCCTGGATGCGCTTCGGCGAGGACGGCCAGCTGTACGCGATCAACCCCGAGGCCGGCTTCTTCGGCGTGGCGCCCGGCACCGGTGAGCACACCAACGCCAACGCCATGAAGACGCTGTGGGGCAACTCCGTCTTCACCAACGTCGCGCTGACCGACGACGGCGACGTGTGGTGGGAGGGCATGACCGAGACGGCGCCCGCGCACCTCACGGACTGGAAGGGCAACGACTGGACGCCCGCGTCCGACACCCCGGCCGCCCACCCCAACGCCCGCTTCACCGTGCCGGCCGGGCAGTGCCCGACCATCGCGCCGGAGTGGGAGGACCCCAAGGGCGTGCCGATCTCGGCGATCCTCTTCGGCGGCCGCCGCGCCTCCGCGGTGCCGCTGGTCACCGAGTCCTTCGACTGGAACCACGGCGTCTTCCTCGGCGCGAACGTCGCCTCCGAGAAGACCGCCGCCGCCGAGGGCAAGGTCGGCGAACTGCGCCGCGACCCGTTCGCGATGCTGCCGTTCTGCGGCTACAACATGGGCGACTACATGGCCCACTGGGTCAAGGTCGGGGCCACCGCCGACGCGGCCAAGCTGCCGAAGATCTACTACGTGAACTGGTTCCGCAAGAACGACGCGGGCAAGTTCGTGTGGCCCGGGTTCGGCGAGAACAGCCGCGTCCTCAAGTGGATCGTGGAGCGCCTGGAAGGCAAGGCGGACGGCGTCGAGACCCCCATCGGCATCCTGCCGACGAAGGAGTCCCTGGACACCGAGGGGCTTGACCTGCCCGAGGCCGACCTCGACTTCCTGCTCAAGGTCGACAAGGAGGTCTGGCGCGAGGAGGCGGCGCTGGTCCCCGAGCACCTCAACACCTTCGGCGACCACGCGCCCAAGGAGCTGTGGGACGAGTACCGCGCCCTGGTGTCACGCCTCGGCTGAACCTCCCGGAACCCCCTCCGGTCGCGGCCGCCTGTCCTGGCCCGCGGCCGGAGGTTTCGCGGCGGGTCGGTTCGACATCCGCCCTGACCTGTGGGGTCACTCGTGACCCGCCGCGTACCAAGGCCGGCCCCCGGAGTTCCCTCACGGCTCCGGGGGCCGGCCTTTTCGCATGCGCGCGACGCAGGCACACCACGCCACGGCGGAGATACGCCACGGCGGTCGTACGCCAACGCGGACGTAGGCCAACTCGGGCCTACGTCAAGGCACTTGGGATGTGTGGCTCCCGGTCCGCAGACCTCCGCGGCTCGCGGACCGGGGCCGAACAGGGGCCGCTTCAGGAAGCGGCGGTGAGGGAGCCGGCCGCCGCGTGGGCGTCCATGCGTCCGGCCGCCAGGATCGCGGCGGCGGTGTCGGCGCGCGAGGCGGCGACGAGGAGGGCGCGGCCCGCGAGCGCGTGGGCGCGGGCGTGCAGGGCGCCCGCGTCGGCACCGCTGAGCCCCGCGTGGCGCACCGGCGGCAGTCCGCCGCGCAGCCGGGCGACCTGCCGTGCGATGGCGTCCCCGGCCTCGGTGAGCCCGAGCTCGTCGGTGACGGCGAGCAGCGCGGAGAGGTGTCCGGCGAGCTGGATGTCGAGCTCGTCCTCGCGGGAGCGGTGCGGGATGCGGGCGTCGTCGGTGGCCATCGTGGTGTGGACCGACTTGGTGCGGATCGGCTCGTACATGGGAATGGCCTCCTGAGTGTTTCAGGAAGCCATCCTAGCTTAGATTCAGTCTAAAGTTGAGTCGGGCCCAGCCGATCTCGCGGCAGGCGCCCGTGGACCGCTGCCGGCTGGCGCCGGCTACATCTGGCTGTAGCCCTCGAGGAAGTTCCCGATCCGCGTCACCGCGTCCGCCAGGTCCTTCGCGGACGGCAGCGTCACGATCCGGAAGTGGTCGGGCTCGGGCCAGTTGAACCCGGTGCCGTGCACGACCATGATCTTCTCGGCGCGCAGCAGGTCCAGGACCATCTGCCGGTCGTCCTTGACCTTGTAGACGTTCGGGTCGAGCTTCGGGAACAGGTAGAGCGCGCCCTTCGGCTTCACACAGGTGACCCCGGGGATCCGGGTGAGCAGCTCGTACGCCGTGTCCCGCTGCTCCAGGAGCCGGCCACCCGGCAGCACCAGCTGCTCGATGGACTGGCGGCCGCCGAGCGCGGTGGCCACCGCGTGCTGCGACGGCATGTTCGCGCACAGCCGCATGTTCGCGAGGATGGTCAGGCCCTCGATGTACGAGGACGCGTGGGCCTTCGGCCCGCACACCGCGAGCCAGCCCGAGCGGTAGCCGGCCACCCGGTAGTTCTTCGAGAGCCCGTTGAAGGTGAGCACCATCAGGTCGGGCGCGATGACCGCGGTCGGGGTGTGGGTGGCGCCGTCGAACAGGATGCGGTCGTAGATCTCGTCCGAGCAGACGACCAGGTTGTGGCGGCGGGCGATCTCGGTGAGCCCGCGCAGCATCTCGTCGTCGTACACCGCACCCGTCGGATTGTTCGGGTTGATGATGACGATCGCCTTGGTGCGGTCGGTGACCTTGCGCTCGATGTCGGCGAGGTCGGGCATCCAGTCGGCCTGCTCGTCGCAGCGGTAGTGCACCGCGGTGCCGCCCGCGAGCGAGACGGAGGCCGTCCACAGCGGGTAGTCCGGCGCCGGGACGAGCACCTCGTCGCCGTCGTCGAGCAGCGCCTGCATCGACATCTGGATGAGCTCGGAGACACCGTTGCCGAGGTAGACGTCCTCGACGTCGAGCTCGATGCCCTTGGTCTGGTAGTGCTGCATCACCGCGCGGCGCGCCGACAGCAGGCCCTTCGCGTCGCCGTAGCCGTGCGCGCCCGACAGGTTGCGGAGGATGTCCTCGAGGATCTCGGGCGGGCACTCGAAGCCGAAGGCCGCCGGGTTGCCCGTGTTGAGCTTGAGGATGCGGTGGCCCGCCGCCTCCAGGCGCATGGCCTCGTCGAGCACCGGGCCCCGGATCTCGTAACAGACGTTGGCGAGCTTGGTCGACTGGATCACCTGCATGACGGCCACCTTACGGCCGTGTTTCCCGGGGTGCCTCGCGATTTGGTGCGGCCGGGTCGCGGGGGCCCCGGCGTCGGCTTCCATCGCAATGCGACGGCCCGGGACGGCCGGGGGAATGCGGGTCACCGGGTGCGGCCTGGCTTGGAATGGGGGTGTGGGGCATATGGGGTGAGATCTTCCCCACCCCGGCCAGCGCCGCCACCCCCGTCAGCCACCCGGCGGCCGCCCCCCACAGCGCCCCGAACGCCGCTCCGGCCGCCGCGTGGAGCAGCCAGCCGACGGGCCCCGCCTCCACCAGGCGGGCCGTGACCAGGCCCCGCCACACCCCCGCGGCCGCCGCGCCCGCGATCAGGGCGGTCCACCCCGCGAGGAACCGGCGCGGGCGGCCCGCCGCCGGGCGCAGCCGCAGATGCCGCCGCATCCGCAGGACGGCCACCGCGACCAGGACCATCACCGCGAAGTCCTCGCAGAGCAGCTGGGCCGCGCCCGTGCCGCCCAGGGGCACCGCGCGCAGCGACGGCAGGGCGTACGGGGCTCCGAGCGCGCTCGGCACCAGGGCCGGACCCGTGTGCGCGGTGAACGCGGTCAGGACCGGGGTCAGCCCCAGCAGGAGCGAGAGCAGGAGGCAGACCCCGGCGACCGAGGCCACCGCCGGAGCGGCTCTCGGCGGACGCATGGGCAGACGCATGGCCGGACCCTAGGACACCGCGCGGCCGATGAGAAGATGCTGAACAATTCTCAACTACTGCTGTGAGCAGGGGTGTTGGACGAAGGGAGAAGCCCCTAGAGTCCGCCCATGCGGCTACGGGCGAGCAGATGGACGGCGGCGGGTGCGGCGGTGGCGGTGGCCGCGGCCCTCCTCGCGGTGGTCGGCCCCGCCGGCGCGGGGGCCGCGCACACGGCCACCGGCCACCGCTGGATCACCGACGACCAGGGCCGCGCCCTCGTCCTGACCGGACTCAACACCGCCTCCAGCGCCAAGTCCCGCCCGGACGGGCTGCCCTGGATCAAGGAGGCCGACGTGCAGCGCGAATCGGACGCGCTCGGCTCCGACTTCGTCCGCTTCCTGATCCAGTGGCGCAACGTCGAGCCGGCGCCCGGAACGTACGACGACGGCTATCTCGCGCAGGTCGCCGAGCGGGTGCGCTGGTACGGGGCGCGCGGCTATCACGTCATGCTCGATCTGCACCAGGACGTCTACGGGCCGGCCGTCCGGGGCAACGGCGCGCCCGCCTGGGCGACCGAGGCCGACGGGCTTCCGGTCGCCGAGCGGGGCCAGTGGGAGCTCAAGTACATCGAACCGGGCACGGTACGGGCCTTCGACCACTTCTGGGGGACGCGGCCGGGCGGCCGCGATCTGCGCGCGCACTACGCGGCCGCCTGGGCACACGTCGCCGAGCGGTTCGCCGACGATCCGGCCGTCCTCGGCTACGACCTGATGAACGAGCCGTTCGGTGGCAGCGTCCAGGGCCCCGCCTTCGAGGCGGGCCCGCTCGCCGCGCTCTACCGGGAGACCATCGCCGCGGTCCGCGCGGTCGACCACGACTCCTGGATCTTCGTGGAACCCGAGGCGGTCAGCGCCAACTGGGGCCTGCCGAGCGCACTGCCGTACCTGAAGGACCCGCGCGGCGACGGCGAGGAGGCCCGCATCGCCTACGCGCCCCACCTCTACCCCCTCCCCATGGACCTCGGCGGCGGCTACACCGGGGACACGAAGAAGTGGGTCGACCGCACGCTCACCTCCTGGCGCGAGCAGACCGAGAAGACCGCCCGGCGCCTCGGCGCCCCCGTCGTCATCGGCGAGTACGGCCTCGACGCGACCCTGCCCGGCGCGCTGGACTACGTCGCCAAGGTGCGGGCGCTCGCCGACACGATGGGCGCGGGCACGGCCTACTGGTCCAACGACCCTGGATCCTGGGCCCCTTGGGACCAGCACCTCAAGCCCACCCCGCTCCTGCCGGTCCTGGACCGCCCGGCCCCCAGGGCGATCGCGGGCGACCCGGTCGCCTACACCTGGGACGAGCCGAGCCGCACGCTCTCGGTGAGCTGGCGCCCGAAGGCGGACGCGCACGGGAACACCGAGGTCTACCTGCCCGCCCGCTTCTTCCCGCACGGGGGAGTGGTGACGGGCGGGGGCGAGGCGGCGGCCTGGGCCCCCAAGTCCCGTACGTTGATGATCAGTTCGGGAAGCGGCGACGCGCACGAGGTTTCGGTGGAGGTCCGGCCGCGGGCGTGAGGGCGTCGGGGGTGGATTGAGCCACGGAGGGCGCGGGGGTGTTGTGCGCGGTGCGCGGGGTTCCTAACCTCCCGGATGCGTCCGAAGGCGTACGTACATCCATCGCACCGAACGCATCAGGAGGCAGAGGCCATGGCCACGACCGACCGGTCCCGTGGACGGCTGCGCTGGCGGGGGCTGCTGGCCGCCGCACAGCGGGAGTACGACGCCCCGACCCCCCACTACGACAAGGTCATCGAACTCCTCGACCAGGTGGTCGGCGCCGCCGCGCCCGTCGCCGCGCTGCGCAGCGCCAAGGCGTTGCAGGCCCTCGCGCTCACCCAGCTCGCCTACTCGGCCGAGTACGGCCCGCTGCGCTCCGTCTACCTGACGGCGGCGCGCGAACTGGCGGCGGGCCGGGTCAGCGCGCGCCGCGCGTCCGCCGCACCGAGCGGCCCGCCAGCACGTCGGTCCGCCGGCCGTCCTCGATGACGAACTTGCCGTCGATCAGGACGTACGGGATGCCGACGGGCAGGGTGCGCGGCGACTCGAAGGTGGAGCCGGCGGCGACGGTGTCCGGGTCGAACAGGACGAGGTCGGCGCGGTAGCCCTCGCGGACCAGGCCCCGGTCCGCGAGGCGCAGCCGGGCGGCCGGGCGTGCGGTGAGGTGGGCGACGGTCTCTTCGAGGGACATGATGCCCAACTCCCGCGCGTAGCGCCCGAGATACTGCGGGAAGGTGCCGTACGCGCGCGGGTGCGGCTTGTATCCCTGGAGGATGCCGTCGCTGCCGCCGGTGTGCACGGGGTGGCGCATGATGGCCCGCACGTTCTCCTCGTGGCCGACGTGCTGGAGGATCGTGGAGCCGAGCCGGTCGTTGACGAGCAGCCGGCGCGCGGTGGTCCAGGGGGCCTCGCCGCGCTGGGCGGCCGCCTCGGCGACGGTCTTGCCGACGCAGCCGGCGAGCCCCGGATCGCTCACGCCCGAGACCTCGATGGTGTCCCACTCGATGGGCACGCCGTGACAGCCGTCCGCGCCGATGACCTCCATGTGGTGCCGGATGCGCTCGGCGGTGTCGTCGTCGCGGAGCCGCGCGAGAATGGCCTCGGGGCCGCCCTCGCTGGCCCAACTGGGCAGCATGGCGACGAGAGTTGTGCATCCAGGCGTGTACGGATACGTGTCGAGGGAGATGTCCGCGCCGGCGGCCAGGGCGTCGTCGAGGAGACCGAGGAGCTCGGGCGCGCGGCCCTTGTTCACGCCGAAGTTCATGGTGGCGTGGGCGAGGTGGAGCGCGCACCCGGCGTCCTGGGTGAGCCGGACCATCTCCTCGTACGCGCCGAGCGCACCGGCGCCGTACGAGCGGTGGTGGGGGCAGTAGTAGCCGTCGTAGCGGGCCACGACCCGGCAGAGTTCGGTGAGCTCGGAGTCGGTGGCGTACATGCCCGGCGTGTAGGTGAGCCCGGAGGACATCCCTACGGCGCCTTCCTCCATGCCCTGCGCCACCAACTCCCGCATCCGGTCGAGCTGTTGCTCGGTGGCGGGCCGGTCGTCCCACCCGACGGCGTACATCCGCACGGTGCCCTGCGGGATCAGGTAGGCGGCGTTGACGGCGATGCCGCGGTCCAGTCGGTCGAGGTACTCGCCGACGGACCGCCAGTCGAAGTCGATGTCGCTGCCGTCGCCGTTCCATCCGGTGATGGCCCGCCGCACCTCACCGAGGGTGCGGTCGTCGACGGGCGCGTACGAGAGCCCGTCCTGCCCGAGCACTTCCAGGGTGACGCCCTGGGCGGCCTTGGCGCTGTGGTCCGGGTCGCGGAGCAGGGCCAGGTCGGAGTGGGCGTGCATGTCGATGAACCCGGGGGAGAGCGCGAGGCCGTGGGCATCGAGGGTGCGGCGGGCGGTGAGCGGGGGTTCGCCGGGCTGCCGGATCCTCTCGATCCGGCCGTTGGCGAGGCCGACGTCCGCGGGGTAGGAGGGGGTGCCGGTGCCGTCGATGACGCGAGCGTCCCGGATGACCAGGTCCATGGTGCCTCTTCTTGTTTCGTCGCTGCGTGCGGCTGCGCCGGGCGGGTGCGGGGTGCGGCTTGCCCGGGGTGCCCTGGGGCTCCGCCCCGGACCCCGGGACTTCGCCCCGCCCCGCCCCTTCCCGCAACCCTCCGGGGGAGAGTTCGTCGTCTGCGGACCGTAGGGGCCGTTCGCGCAGTTCCCCGCGCCCCTGTAGGTGACCGGAACTCGCGGTGCGGGCCCGCATCGGGGCATTTCAGCCTGTCCGGCGTTTGAGGACGAGCGCCGTTCAGGCGCGAACGGGGGTCTGGGGGCGGAGCCCCCAGGGGCCTTTCAACCCCCGGGGTCTGGGGCGGAGCCCCAGGGGGTGCTGGGGCCCGGGTCAGAAGTACGTGCGGATGTAGTCCGAGACCTCCCCGTCCGCCCCCACCACCGGCACCAACCCCCACTTGTCGAACACCGTGCACGGATGCGAGAGCCCCATCCCCACCCAGTCCCCGACGGACAGCGAGACCCCCGGTTCCGTGCGGAGCCACCCGTGCTGGTCGGAAAGACCGGTGACCGAAATGCCGGAGGCGTCCCGCAGCTCGCCCGTACGGGCGTCCCGCACCACCTGTGCCTCGGGCAGATCGAGGTCGTACGCCGCGTCCCGCTTGCCCGCGTTCACGAAGGCCTGCTCGGGGGAGGGGCGCGAGACGACCTGGGCCCAGAGCCGGAAGGCGGGCCGGAGGGTCCCCTCCGAGGGCACCCGGTTGAAGGGGGTCAGCTTCCGGTAGTGCCCGTCGTCGTGCGAGACGTACGCCCCGGAGCGGAGCAGCTTCAGTACGGGCAGGCTCAGTCCGGGCACGGACGCGAACACGTCCGCGACCGCGTCGAACCACGCGGAGCCCCCCGCGCTGAGCACGATCTCGGAGACCCCGAGCCCGGCGAACCGCCCCGCCTTGTCGAAGTCGGCCGCGAGGGAGACGAGCCGGGTGAGGTAGGCGTGGACCCGCTCCGGGTCGGCCCGGGGCACCTCGCCCTCGTACCCGGCGACCCCCACGAGCCGGAGCGTGCCCGTGCCGGCCACCGCGTCGGCGACCTCCGCGCACTCCGCCTCCGTACGCACCCCGGTGCGCGCGCCCTCGCCCGCCGCGAGTTCGACGACGACGTCGACCCGTCGGGCCGAGCCCCGCAGCGCCTGGTCCATCAGCTCGACCCCGCGTACGGAGTCGACGTAGCAGATGAAGCGGAACGCCTCGTCCCGCTCCAGCTCGCCCGCGATCCAGCGCAGCGCCACCGCGTCGACGAGTTCGTTCGCGAGGAAGATCCGCTCCACCCCGAACGCCCTTGCCACGCGGACCTGGTGGGGCATGGCGAGGGTGATGCCCCAGGCGCCGCGCTCGATCTGGCGGGCGAAGAGCCGCGGCGCCATGCTCGTCTTGCCGTGCGGCGCGAAGGCGAGGCCGTGGCGTTCCGCGTACGTCTCCAGGAGCGCGAGGTTGTGCTCGACGGCTTCGGCCGACAGGGTCAGGACCGGCGTCGTGAAGCCGCCGGTGAAGAGGTCGCGCCGCTCGGCCGCGAGCTCCGCGACGGTGAGCCCCTCGGCGTCCGGCGGGAGCCCCTTGAAGCGGTGGTCGACGCGCTCGGCGCCCAGCGCCGCAAGCCTGTCTTCGCGATCGGTGGCTGCCACGGAAACCTCACCCTCCTCGGGACGGCGTTGCAGCATCTGCAACACCCATTGCGCATATCGCTTAATGCTGTCTAACATCCGGGCCAACGCCGGGTCAATGACCAGCCTCGGCCGCCCAGCAGCGAGGAGCCAGCAGTGACCACCGGATCCCCAGCCGTCACGGACGACGCCGACACCCCCGTCGACGTCGTCTGCCTCGGCGAGTCCATGGTCACCTTCCTGCCCGCCCGGCCGGGCCGCCTCGCCGACGTCCCGGCCTTCGAGCGGGCCATCGGCGGCGCCGAGTCCAACGTGGCCTGCGCGCTCGCCGCCGCCGGACACAGCACGCGCTGGGTCAGCCGGGTCGGGGCGGACGGCTTCGGCGACCACCTGGTCGAGGCGATCGGCTCGTACGGCGTCGACGTGCGCGCCGTGGGCCGCGACCCGGAGCGGCCCACCGGCATCTACTTCCGCACCGCCGACGACCGGGCGGCCCACGGGCACGAGGTGCTCTACTACCGCGCGGGCTCGGCGGCCTCCGCGATGTCGCCGGCGACCGTCCCGTACCGCGATCTGTGGACGGGCCGCATCCTGCACCTGTCCGGGATCACCGCGGCCCTCTCCGACGACTGCCTCGCCCTGATGCGCGACCTCGTCGTGCCCCGCCCCGGCCGCCCCCCGGTCTCCTTCGACGTCAACTACCGCCCGGGCCTGTGGCGGGACGCGGCAGGGCCGCGCGTCCTGCTCGACCTCGCCCGGGGCGCGGACATCGTCTTCGTCGGCGAGGACGAGGCGGAGGCCGCGTGGGGGCTGCGCGGCGCCGCCGCCGTGCGGGCCGCCCTGCCCGAGCCGGAGGTGCTCGTGGTCAAGCAGGGCGCGGCCGGGGCGACCGTCTTCGCCCGCGAGGATTCCCCCGCATCCGGCGAGGCCGGCTGCTTCGCGCCCTCCCCCCGTGTCGACGTCGTCGCCCCCGTCGGCGCGGGCGACGCGTTCGCCGCGGGCTTCCTCTCCGCCACCCTGCGCGGCCTCGGCGTCCGCGACCGGATCCGGCACGGGCACCTCATGGCCGCCGCCGTGCTCACCGTCCCCGGCGACCTCACCCAGCCCCCGGCGCGCGCCCACGCCGACCGGCTCGTGGCCCTGGACGACACCGCCTGGGGGAGACTTCGACTCGGCCCCGGGTGGACGGGGGACGACCAGGAGGTACGTACGTCATGAGCCAGACCGTCGACCGGGCGCTGAGCATCCTGCCGCTGCTCGCGCAGGGGCCCGCCGACCTCGGGCAGGTCGCCGACCGGCTCGGGGTGCACAAGTCCACCGCGCTGCGGCTGCTTCGCACCCTGCACGAGCACGGGCTCGTCTACCGCCAGGAGGACCAGCGCTACCGGCTCGGCGCCCGCCTCTTCGCCCTCGCGCAGGAGGCCGTCGAGAACCTGGACGTGCGCGAGATCGCCCACCCCCACCTGGTCGCGCTCAACGAGCGGATCGGGCACACCGTCCACCTCGCCGTGCACGAGGAGGGCGAGGTCCTCTACATCGACAAGGTCGAGAGCCGCTACCCGGTGCGGATGTACTCCCGCATCGGCAAGCCCGTCGCCATCACGGTGGCCGCCGTGGCCAAGCTGCTGCTCGCCGACCTCCCGGAGGCCGAGCGCCGCGCCGTCGCGGAGAAGCTCGACTACCCCACCTACACGTCCCGTTCGACACCCAACGCCGCCGCCTTCCTCAAGGAACTGGCGACGGTGCGCGAACAGGGCTGGGCCACCGACCTCGGTGGCCACGAGGAGTCCATCAACTGCATCGGGGCCCCCATCCACGGTGCGGACGGCCGGGTCGTCGCCGCCATGTCGGTGTCCGCACCGAACGTCGTCGTCACGGCCGAGGAACTCCTCACCCTGCTTCCCCAGGTGCGCCGCACCGCGGAAGCGATCAGCCGCGAATACTCCGGCACCGCACCCAACACCCCATCCGCACAAGGAAGTTCCGATGACCGATAAGACCGCCCTCACCCCGGCCACGCACACCACCCCGCCCGCCAAGTTCTCGCACGGCGTGCGCAAGGGGAACATCCTCCAGGTCGCAGGCCAGGTCGGCTTCCTGCCGGCGGTCGAGGGCCAGGCGCCCACCCCGGCGGGCCCCACCCTGCGCGAGCAGACCCTCCAGACCTTCGCCAACGTCAAGGCGATCCTGGAGGAGGGCGGCGCGAGCTGGGACGACGTGATGATGATGCGCGTCTACCTCACGGACGTGGACCACTTCGCGGAGATGAACGAGATCTACAACGCGTACTTCGAGGAGCAGGGCCTCAAGGCCCCGGCCTCCGCCCGCACCACCGTGTACGTCGGACTCCCCGCGGGCCTGCTCATCGAGATCGACGCCCTCGCGGTGCTGGACGCCTAGTTCCTTGCCGCCCTTAGTCCAACCGCTCGACCCGCCGCACGGTGCGGCGCCCCGGACCGCCGGGGTGCCGTGCCGCGGTCCCCCCTGCCCTGGAACCCCCCTGCTGTACAACGGAGTTGGCACATGTTGTTCCAAGCTGTCGCGGCCGCCGCCCCACCACCCCCCGTGCACACGGGCGGCATCCTCCCCCTCGTCGGCGGCACCGCCGGTCTGCTGACCGTCGCCGTCCTGGGCATAGCCCTGCTGCTCTTCCTGATCATCAAGGTCAGGCTCCAGCCCTTCGTGGCGCTGCTCGCGGTCTCCATAGCCGTCGGCCTCGGCGCCGGGCTCTCGGTCACCGAGCTCTTCGGAACCGTGCAGAAGTCCGCCGCCGTCTCGGTCATCGAGTCCGGCATGGGCGGCATCCTCGGACACGTCGCGATCATCATCGGCCTCGGCACGATGCTCGGCGCGATCCTCGAAGTCAGCGGCGGCGCCGAGGTGTTGAGCACCCGGCTGCTCACCCTCTTCGGCGAGAAGCGCGCCCCCCTCGCGATGGGCCTCACCGGCCTGATCTTCGGCATCCCGGTCTTCTTCGACGTGGGCATCTTCGTCCTCGCGCCGATCGTGTACGCGGCCGCCAAGCGGTCCGGCAAGTCGATCCTGCTCTACTGCATGCCGCTGCTCGCGGGCCTGTCCATGACCCACGCCTTCCTGCCGCCGCACCCCGGCCCGGTCGCCGCCGCCGGTCTGTTCCACGTCTCGCTCGGCTGGGTCATCCTGATGGGCGCCCTCGTCGGCATCCCGTCCGTGCTCGCCGCCTGGGGCTACGCCGCCTGGATCGGCAAGCGCATCTTCGTCGAGGTCCCGCAGGACATGGTCGAGGCCGCCGAGGAGGCCAGGGCCGCCGTCGCGGCCGAACAGCAGGCCTCCGGCGTGACGCCGCGCGAGGAGCCGGTGTCGCTCGGCGCGGTGCTCGCGATCATCGGCACCCCGCTGATCCTGATCCTGGCCGCCACGTTCTCCTCGATCGCCCTTGCCCCCTCCACCCTGCGCTCGGTCCTGGAGTTCTTCGGCAACCCGTTCGTGGCGCTGACCATCGCCCTGGTCCTCGCCTACTACCTGCTCGGCATCCGGCGCGGCTGGTCCCGCAAGTCCCTTGAGACGGTGTCCACTTCCTCGCTCAAGCCGGTCGGCAACATCCTGCTCGTGGTCGGCGCGGGCGGCATCTTCGGCGCGGTCCTCAAGGCGTCGGGCATCGCGGACGCGCTCGCCGACACCTTCCACAGCGTCGGCCTCCCGGTGATCCTGCTCGCCTGGCTGATCTCGGTCGTCCTGCGCGTCGCCCAGGGCTCGGCGACCGTCGCCATCGTCACCACGGCCGGCATCGTGGTCCCCCTGGTGGAGGGCTCCGGCTACTCCCAGGCGCACCTCGCCCTGATCATCATGGCCATCTCGGCAGGCTCGATCTTCGCCTCCCACGTGAACGACGGCGGCTTCTGGATGGTCGCCAAGTACTTCGGCATCACCGAACGCGACACCCTGAAGTCCTGGACGGTCCTGGAATCCGTCCTGTCGGTGGCGGGCTTCGTGGTGGCGGCACTGCTCAGCCTGGTGATCTAGCCGGACGAGCAGGGACGAGCACGGACGAGTACATCCCATCGAGGGCGCCCTCCGCGTGAGGGCGCCCTCGAACACGTTCGTCCGCTCAGTAACTCCTTTTGTCCACTTGCCGGTTGGGAGGTGCACACTCAACAATGCGCATGACAAAACAGCACTCCTTCATCATCCGAGCACCCCCACAAAGGGAACCCCCACATGAAGAAGTCCTACGTCGGCGCACTCGGCGCCGTCAGTGCCCTGCTGCTCGCGGCCGCGGGCGCGGTGCCCGCCGTCGCCGCGCAGCCCGCGGACGGCCAGGCCCGCGTCGCCGCGCAGACCTCCGTCAGCAAGGCCGCCCCGGCCCCCGTCAAGGCGGTCAACTTCGCCGGAACGGTGGCGCTGAGCAACTGTTCGGGCTCAGTGGTCCGTACGCCCAGCTCGCAGCCGAGTGACCCCGCGCTCGTGCTCTCCAACGGCCACTGCCTCGAAACCGGATTCCCCGCCGCCGGTGAGGTCATCACCAACCAGCCGTCGTCCCGCACCTTCTCGCTGCTCAACGCGTCCGGCTCCAAGGTCGCCACGCTGCGCGCCAGCAAGGTCGCGTACGCCACGATGACCGACACGGACATCACGATCTACCAGCTCAACACGACCTACGCCCAGATCCAGAGCAGCTACGGGATCAGCGCGCTCACCCTCAACGACGCGCACCCGACGCAGGGTTCGGCCATCAAGGTCGTCTCCGGGTACTGGAAGCGCACCTACAGCTGCAACGTGGACGGCTTCGTCTACCGGCTGAAGGAGGGTGACTGGACCTGGAAGGACTCGGTCCGCTACACCTCGTCGTGCAACACCATCGGCGGCACCTCGGGCTCCCCGGTGATCGACACGACGACCGGCAAGGTCGTCGCCGTCAACAACACCGGCAACGAGGACGGCGAGCGCTGCACGGAGAACAACCCGTGCGAGGTGGACCAGAACGGCAACGTCACCGTCCGCCAGGGCATCAACTACGCCGAGGAGACGTACATCATCGTCCCCTGCATAGGCGCCGGCAACAAGATCGACCTGAACCGCGCGGGCTGCACCCTGCCCAAGCCGTGACCCGGTAGGACACGCACGACAGCAGCGCCACCCGGGGGAGCGGGGGGCGCTGCTGCCGTATGCGGTGCGGGTTACGGAAGGGCGTGGACGTGCGGACCGACCGAGCCGGACCAGGCGTTGCCCGACTTGGCGTCCCAGTTGGTGGACCAGGCCATCGCGCCGCGCAGGGTCGGGTAGGTCTTCGAGGGCTTGAAGTTGCCGCAGCTCGTGCCCTTGGTCAGGCAGTCGAGCGCCGCGTTCACCACGGACGGCGAGACGTAGCCGCTGCCCGCGCCGGAGGTGGAGGCCGGCAGGCCCAGGCCGACCTGCGAGGGGTCGAGTCCGCCCTGGAGCTGGATGCAGGCGAGCGCGGTCAGGAAGTCCACCGTGCCCTGCGAGTAGACGTTGCCGTCGCAGCCGTTCATCGAACCGCTGTTGTAGTACTGCATGTTGACGACGGTCAGGATGTCCTTGATGTTGAGCGCCGTCTTGAAGTACTCGTTCGACGGGGACTGCATGTCGATGGTCTGCGGGGCCATCGTGATGACGGTCTTGCTGCCGCCCTTCGCGGCGATCGACTTCAACGCCTGTGTCATGTAGGTGGAGTTGAGGCCGTTCTCCAGGTCGATGTCGACGCCGTCGAAGCCGTACGTCTGCATCAGCGAGTAGACCGAGTTGGCGAAGTTGTTCGCCGAGTTGGAGTCGCTCACCGAGACCGTGCCGTTCTGGCCGCCGATCGAGATGATCACCGACTTGCCCGCCGCGTGCTTGGCGGCGATGTCCGCCTTGAACTGGTCGACGGTGTAACCGCCGAGCCCGGCCGAGTCGAGCGTGAAGCTCACCGCGCCCGGGGTGGTCGTGGCGTCCGCGAAGGCGACCGCGATGATGTCGTAGTTCGCCGGCACATCGCTGATCTTCTGGACGGTCGCGCCGTTGTTGAAGTTCTGCCAGTAGCCGGTCACCGCGTGCTTGGGCACGTTGCCGCCGCCGCCCGGGTTGCCGCCGGAGGCCGAGGTGGTGCCGGTCACCGCCGCCGACTTCGGGGACTCGCCCGCCGCGTTGGTCGCGGTCACCTGGAACTGGTACGAGGTCGACGCGCTCAGCCCGGTCACGGCCGCCGAACTGCCCGTCACCGACTGCACCTTGGTGCCGCCCTGGTAGACGTTGTACCCGGTCGCGTTCGACACCGCGCCCCACGACAGGTTCACCGAGGACGAGCTGACCGAGCCGACCGCGAGGCCCGCGGGCGCCGCCGGAATCGTCGGGGCCGGGTCGCCGCCCCCGCCGCCGTCGGGCCCGTACACCGAAATGTCGTCGGCGTAGTACGCGGGCTGGCCGTACCAGCCGTGCGTGTAGATCTGCACCGAGGTGGTGGATGCGCCGGTCTTGAAGGTGGTGGACAGCTGGCTGTAGCCGCTGCCGGTGCCGGGCGTCCAGGTCGAGACGTCGGTGGTGCCGGTGCCGCTCGCGCCGAGGTAGACGTAGCTGCCCTGGACCCAGGCGCTCAGCGTGTACGTCGAGTTGGGCTTCACGGCGACGGTCTGCGAACACTGGGCGGTGTCCGAGCCCGACGGGGTGGCCTTGAGCGCGGAGGTGCCGCCGTGCACGGGGGAGGAGACGGTGGCACCGCTCCCGGCCGAGCAGCTCCAGTTGCCGAGGCCCGACTCGAACCCGGCGTTCTTGGCGTTGTTGACGTCGGCCGCCTGGGCGGTGCCGGCAAGCCCGGCTATGGACAGGGCGCCGGCCGCGGCCACGGCCAGAGCGAGCCTTGCATGTCTCGCGCGGTTCACTTGCTGCCTCCGGGAGGGGAGTGGGGAGGGTGGGGAGTGACGGGACGGGGGAGCAGGACGGGAGGTGGCGGTGGGCGTCGTCCTGGTCGCACAACTTGGTCCAGACCAATTCGGTTGTCAAGACCTCCCGCACGGACCCGCGCCCCCGGCCCCCGCGCCGGCCCCCGCGCCGCTCCCCTCCGAGCCCGGAGGATCAATTCCGGCCGGGGACATGGCCGACTTCGTACGCAACTCCCGTCCCACGCGCACCAAAACCGGCCTCGGAAGCACACAGGAAAGGAGAAGACGGTTCTCCGGCCGGTAGGTCGTGGATAAAGTGCTGATGCAGGTGGGAATTGCAGGGATCAGTTGCGGTCGTGGGGGCTCGCACAGGCTCGCGCACCGCACGGAACGGGGGCCCAAGGTGGCGACCGCGAGCAGCGAACGGGGGCCCGAGACGTGCCGACCGCGATAGCCGTCACCAGCCCCGACCTGGTGCTGGCGCCGACCGACCCGCAGACGCCGCTCGCGGCGCTGCTCCAGTCGCCGGACGCCCAGCCGCTCGACTCCGCACTCGTCGACATGCACCGCCTCCTGGAACAGCACGGCTACGTCATCGCCTTCTATCCGGCGTCAATTCCGGCGGCCCATGAACACCGGCTGCATACCGTTCGGTCGCTTCTCGAAACCGACCGGATCACGCTGATCAAATCCGATCTGCCACCGCTCGGACTCGCCATCCTGGTAAGGCAGTTGAGGCAGCTCTCGGTGTGCGACTTCAGCCCCGGCGTCATCGCCTCGGCGGCCCGGCTGCTGTCCCACTACATCCACACCGGCGCCGTCCTCAACTCCGTGGCCCGCCTTGAGCGGATCCCGGTCGGCCTCACCGCGCACGCCAGGTCCTGGATGCCCGGCAGCCAGTTCGCCGTCGTCGCCAACCCGCGGCCCCAGCTCGTCAAGGTCGGCCAGGCGGCCACCCCGGCCGGGCCGGACTTCGCCTGCGAACTGCTCCTCGCCAGGGGATCCGCCGGCCCCGACTGGATCACCGGCACGCTCGCGCCCGCCTGGGGAATCAAGACCGTGCGGGAGACTGCCCTGCCCGCCGATTCGGCCGCCTGGTGGGGCACCGGCAAGCTGACCGAGTTCGCCGCCTACCTGCCCGACATCGCGGTGCTCTACCAACTCGTCGCCTCCGTACGGCGCGAACAGTGCCGCTGGTGCGCCATGGAGCTCATCGGCGACCGCTGCGGCTTCTGCGCCTCGCACCAGCCGGCCGAGGAGGAGCCCGACCCGCCGCACGCGGCCGCCGCCCTCGGCCCGGTACCCGCATCCGCCTACCGCTCCCGGCCCCTCACCCGGGCCGAGCGCCGCCGCGCCATCGCCCCGGGCCCCTGACCCGACATCCGTCAGCAGCAAGCCACTTGCCCGCTCTGCCCCACGTCAGCGAACGAGGTCGTACGGTCAATGAACTCCCGCCAGCGCCGCGGCATCATCCTTCTCCTCCTCTCGCTCCTGTGTGCCCTGGGCGCGTTCGCCGGGGTGTTCACCGTGATCAGCGACGTGGACTCCAAGGTGGGCCCCGAGGTGACGGCGTACAAACTCAAGGACGACATCGACGCCTACGCACCTTTGAAGGCGGACCAGTTCGCCAGGACGAGCATGCCCAAGCGGTGGCTCTCCCAGGGGGCGGTCACCGATCTGTCGGACGTCATCGGCAAGATGGCCGCCACCCATCTCACCAAGGGCTCGCTGCTCCAGGACGGCATGTTCACCGACCGGCCCCAACTCAGGCCGGGTGAACAGGAGATCGCCATCATGATCGACGCGTCGACCGGGGTCGCCGGAAAGATCAACGGCAACGACAACGTCAACATCTTCGCCACGTTCGCCGCCACCAAGCAGGGTGACACCCCCGAGTCCAAGCTCATCGTGGCGAACGCCCGGGTCATCCAGGTGGGCGCCGTCCAGGCGCTCAACCCGAGCGCCTCGGACAAGAACCAGGCCACCCAGGCCGTCCCGATCACCTTCGCCCTCAGCACCCTGGACGCCCAACGGGTCGCGTACGCCGAGTCGTTCGCCACCCACGTCCGCCTCGCGCTGGTCGGCCGCGGCAACGGCGACAGCACGATTCCGCCCGGTGACCGTACGTACCGGCTCGAAAAGGACCAGTGAGGTGCGGATGACCACCCGAATCCTTCCGGCCGTCTCCGACGCGGACGCCGCCCGATCCGTCACCACCCTGCTCAGCCAGCTCCCCGACGCCGAACCCGCGGTGCCCGTCGGCGACTCGACCCAGCTGCTCGACACCCTGGCCAGGCTCGCGGGCGAGTCCCTCGACGAGCTGCCCGAGGTGGTCCTCGTCCACGAGCGCATCGGCCCGGTCCCGGCCCTCGAACTCATCCGGGAGGTCGCCCTGCGCTTCCCGGCGGTCGGCGTCGTCCTGATCTCCTCCGACGCCGGGCCCGCCGTCTTCTCCGCCGCCATGGACTCCGGCGCGCGCGGCCTGGTCGCGCTGCCCCTGTCGTACGAGGAGCTCGCGGTCCGCGTCCAGGCGGCGGCCCAGTGGTCCGCGGGCGTACGCCGGCACCTGGGCGCGAGCCTCGACGTCTTCACCGGGCCCGGCGGCACCGTCACCACCGTCACCGGGGCCAAGGGCGGCGTCGGCACGACCCTCGTCGCCGTCCAACTCGCCCTCGCCGCACGGGCGTCGGGCCGCACCACCGTGCTGCTCGACCTGGACCTCCAGGCCGGCGACGTCGCCTCCTACCTGGACGTCCAGTTCCGGCGCTCCATCGCCGACCTCGCCGCGATCACCGACATCTCGCCCCGCGTCCTCGCCGACGCCGTCTTCAACCACGAGAGCGGGCTCGCCCTGCTGCTGGCCCCGGGCGAGGGCGAACGCGGCGAGGAGGTCACCGACCGGGCCGCCCGCCAGATCATCGGCGCCCTGCGCACCCGCTACGAGGCCGTCGTCGTGGACTGCGGCACCCAGACGACCGCGGCCAACGCGGCCGCAGTCGAGATGGCCGACGTGGCGCTCCTCGTCACCACCCCGGATGTCATCTCCGTACGCGGTGCCAAGCGGACGGTCCGCATGTGGGACCGGCTCCAGATCCGCAAGGCCGAGGAGACCACCACCGTGGTGAACCGGCACACCCGGAACACCGAGATCCAGCCCCCGCTCGTCCAGAAGATCACCGGCACCCGGGTCGCCCAGAACGCGGTACCGGCCCACTTCAAGGAGCTGCAGTCCGCCGTGGACGCGGGCCGGCTGCACGACCTGGACAACAAGAGCACGGTCAAGCAGGCCGTGTGGGCGCTGGCCGGTGAGATCGGCCTGCTCAAGGCCCCGGAGGGCAGAGCCAAGGCGCGGGCCGCCCGGGGCTCCGGCCTGGTGCTCCGGCGCAGGGGCGGATGATGTCCGCGATGCGCCGGGGGCGTCCGGTGCTGGGGGCTTTCGCGATGCGCCGGGGGCGTCCGGTGCGGGGGATGCGTGGGGTGCGGCCACGGATCCCCGTGGGCGAGCGAGACCGGGGACAGACCGTCATCGAGTTCGTCGGCGTGGTCCCGCTGATCCTGCTGCTCCTCGTCGCCCTGTGGCAGTGCGCCCTGGTCGGATACACCTTCGTCCTCGCGGGCAACGCGGCGGACGAGGGGGCGCGGGCCGGGGCCGCGGCGGAGGGGGACGCGGCGGGCGCGTGCCGGACGGCCGCCCTGCGTGAGGTGCCGTCCTCCTTCGAGGGCGCCGCGGTGTGCGGCGAGTCCGGCGGCGGGATGTACCGGGCCACCGTCACCCTGAAGATGCCCGTCCTGATCCCGGGCGTCCTCAACAGCCTCCCCGTCGACGGCACCGCCGCCCATGTGAAGGAGCGGTGAGCCGTGCGCATCCGTATGCCGAGAGGCCGCGACCGGGGTCAAGTCGCCCTGGAATACATCGGGTTCGTCGCCCTGTTGCTGCTCGTCGGCCTCGCCGCGATCCAGCTCGGGGTCGCCGCGTACGCCGCGAACCAGGCGGGCACGGGGGCACGGGCGGCGGCGCGGGCGGCGACCCTGGACGCGCCACGGGCGGGCGAGCCCGCGCCGGACCCCGTGGCAGCGGGCACGGCCGCGGTCAGCGGCTGGCTCAATCCGCAGGTCACGCCCGCCGGGGGAGGGGGCGACGGCGTGACGTACACCGTCACCGTCAAGATCCCCAGCGTCATCCCCGGCCTGGACGCCGGCTTCTTCGGCACCGCCACCCGGAGCTCCACCATGCCCAAGCTCCGGCAGCAGAACTGATGCGCACGAGCCGACCCGAGAAGACTGGAGACAGGACATGAGTCTGCGGGCACGGATCGCCGCCCCCGAGGAGAGCGGTGCCGGACGCGAGGACGGCCACCTCGTCGCCTCCTACCGGGCCAAGCTCCTGGAGGAGATCGACCTCGCGGAGATGTCGTCCCTCGCCGCCGCCGAGCGCCGGGCCCGTCTGGAACGGGTGCTGGGGCACATCATCAGCCGCGAGGGCCCGGTGCTCTCCACCACCGAGCGGGCCCAGCTGATCCGCCGGGTGGTCGACGAGGCGCTCGGCCTCGGCATCCTCGAACCGCTCCTCGAAGACGCCTCGATCACCGAGATCATGGTCAACGGGCCCGACCAGATCTTCGTGGAGCGCGGCGGCCGGGTCGAGCAACTCCCGCTCCGGTTCGCCTCGCACGAGCAGCTGATGCAGACGATCGAGCGGATCGTGTCGACCGTGAACCGTCGCGTCGACGAGTCGAACCCGATGGTGGACGCCCGGCTGCCGTCCGGCGAGCGCGTCAACGTGATCATCCCGCCGCTGTCCCTGACCGGCGCGACGCTCACCATCCGGCGCTTCCCGAGGTCGTTCACGCTCCAGGAGATGATCACCTTCGGCTCGCTCGACGAGCCCATGCTCCTGTTGCTCGCCGGTCTTGTGCAGGCCCGCTTCAACGTCATCGTGTCGGGCGCCACCGGCACCGGCAAGACCACCCTCCTCAACGCGCTCTCCGGCCTGATCCCGCCGCACGAACGCATCATCACCATCGAGGACTCCGCCGAACTCCAGCTCCAGCAGGCCCACGTCATCCGCCTGGAGGCGCGGCCGCCCAACGTCGAGGGCAAGGGCCACATCTCCATCCGCGACCTCGTCCGCAACTCGCTGCGCATGCGCCCCGACCGGATCGTGGTCGGCGAGGTGCGTGGCGGGGAGTCCCTCGACATGCTCCAGGCGATGTCCACCGGCCACGACGGCTCGCTCGCCACCGTCCACGCCAACAGCGCCGAGGACGCTCTGATGCGGCTCCAGACGCTGGCCTCCATGTCCGAGGTGGAGGTCCCCTTCGAGGCGCTGCACGACCAGATCAACTCGGCCGTCGACGTCATCGTCCAGCTCACCCGGCACGCCGACGGCGCCCGCAAGATCACCGAGATCGCCATCCTGGAGTCGCACGGCCGCGACCCGTACCGCATCACCACCGTCTGCCGCTTCGAGGCCCGGCCGATGGCCGCCGACGGCCGCGTCCACGGCCGCTTCCAGTACTTCCCGCTGCCCCGCCGCGTCGCCGACCGCCTCTACCTCGCCAACCAGCCCGTGCCCCAGGCCTACGGCGTCGCCTCGCACGCCGAACAACTGGCCGTCCGCCACGCCAACTGACGTACTGAAAAGCCAACTTGCCGCTCTCCACGCCACTGGCCGCCCACTACCCCAACCGACAGGGAACGCGCAGATGAACCTCTCCTTCCTCACGCTCGGCGTCACCCTGCTCGCCGGGGTGCTGGCGGTCCTGGGGCTGCGCTCCTACGGGGCGGGCCGCGCCCAGCGCGAAGCCCTCATCGACCGGCTCAGCAACCCCGGCGCCCAGCACGCACCCGGCCGGAACCGCCCGTTCCGTGGGGTGGACCGAAGGCTGCGCGGTACGAAGCTGGGCCGCCGCATCGAGCTGAAGCTGGCCGCGACCGGCCTCGATCTGACCCCCGGCGAGTTCTTCGTGTACATGCTGGCCGGGGTGGCCGCGCTGTGGCTGATCGCCGCGTCCGTCCTCGCGTCCTTCTTCGGCCCGCTCGCCGGTCTCGCCGCGCTGTGGGGCGCCAACTCCTTCCTCAACTGGCAGCGCCAGAAGCGCATCGAGCGCTTCATCAACCAGCTGCCCGAGCTGTCCCGCATCCTCGCCAACGCCACCCAGGCGGGCCTCGCCCTGCGCACCGCGATCGCCATGGCGGCCGAGGAGATGGAGGCCCCGGCGGGCGAGGAACTGGGCCGGGTCACCGACCGGCTGGCCGTGGGCGAGTCCCTCGAAGACGCGCTCGGCGAGATCGCGGAACGCCTGCCCTCGCGCGAACTGGTCGTCCTGGTGACGACATTGGTGCTCGCCAACCGCGCGGGCGGCACCGTCGTCAGCTCGCTGCGCAACCTGACCACCACCCTGGAGGAGCGCAAGGAGACCCGGCGCGAGGTGCGCACCACACTGGCCCAGGTGACCGTCACCGCCTACGCCGTACCCGGCTTCGGGATAGCCGCGCTGCTCATGCTGAACGCGGTGATGCCGGGCGCCCTCGACCGCATGACCGGCGCCTTCCTCGGCCAGGCGGCGGTCCTGGTCTCGATCGCCCTGTACGCCCTCGGGTTCATCGTGGTCCGCCGGCTGTCCCGCATCGACGTATGAGCCCGAGCCGAAGAGGTTGAAGAGAGGGGAGTGAGCGACACATGGGACTGCTCTTCGCGGCCCTGATGGGCCTGAGCGTGTACGGGATGTTCCTCGGCATCCGCATGTACCGGGCCGAGGTGAAGCTCCCGAGCGACCTCTCGGTGGCCCTGGAGGTGGGCGCGACGCGCACCACGGCAGTCGGCTCGGCCGTCGACCGGCTCGGCATGCGCTGGGCGCCCGCCGTGCTGCGGATGATGGGCCCGGACCGGGTCGCGAGGAAGCGCCGCCAGATCGACCTCGCGGGCAACCCGGGCGGCCTCACCGTCGACCGGTACGCGGCCCGCCGCGCGGTGTACGGGCTGCTCGGCGCGGCGGCCGCGCTGCTCATGCTGCTCGAAGGGCACTGGATCATCGCCCTGGTGATGGTGGCCTTCGCCCTGTTCTGGGTGGAGGTCGGCATCTGGTCGGCGGTCCGGGTGCGCCGCGACCACATCGAACGCACCCTGCCCGACTTCCTCGACGTCCTCGCCGTCGTGGTCAGCGCGGGCCTCGGCTTCCGCCAGGCACTCGACCGCGTGGCCGACAAGTACGAGGGGCCCTGGTCGGACGAACTGCGCATCACCCTGCGCCAGATGGACATGGGCGTCAGCCGCCGGCAGGCCTTCGAGGAGCTGCGCAAGCGCAATGACTCCGAGCAGGTCGCGATGTTCGTGACCGCGCTCCAGCAGGGCGAGGAGCTGGGCGCGCCCATCGTGGACACCCTGATAGCGATCGCCGCCGACATGCGCCGCACCGACGCGCAGAACGCCCGCCGCAAGGCGGCCCGCGCGGTCCCCAAGGCCACCTTCGCCGTGACGACCTTCCTGCTGCCGGGCACCCTGATCCTGCTCAGCGTGGGCTTCGTGTACGGAGCCAACCTGGACTTCGGGGGCTTCCTGGGAGGCCCCAAGTGACCCTGCAACTGGCCGTCGGCGCAAGGGGGTTGGGGATGCCACTGCTCCGCCGAGGGGTGGCGGAGCCGGTGCCGCCGCCCACCCTCACCCTGCAGATCAACGCCCTCCAGGCGATGTGCCGCCAGGTGTTCGGCTTCCGCCTCGCGATGATCGCCACGGGCGCCCCCTTCGCGCTGGCCGGCGCGGCACAAGGAGCGCCCGGACTGCTGGTGGGCGCGGCGGTCCTGGTCACGTTCATGGGCTCGTACGTCCTGTTCCGCGACTGGGAGCGCTTCGGCCCGCTGCTCCTCAACCACCCCTGGCTGCTGGCGGTCGACGCGGTCTTCGGCGCGCTGCTGCTGATCACGGCGACCCCGGAGTCCTCCCTCGGCTACGTCACCACCTGCACCCCGCTCCTCGCCGGCCTGGTCTACGGCTGGCGCGGCGCGGGCCTCTTCGCGGGCCTCCAGGTCGCGATCCTGACCCTGGTGTACGCCACCGGCCCCCGCCACCAACTCGCGGACGCCTCGGCCCTGTTGCTGCCGGGCTTCTGCGTGATAGCCGGCGCGCTGGGCGTCACCATCCGCAATCTGCTCTTCCGTTTCGGCGCCGCGAGCCAGGCCCTCACGGAGACCCGGGCGCGGCTCGCCGTGCACGACGCGGTCGAGGAGGAGCGGGCCCGTCTCGCCCGCGACCTGCACGACTCGGTGGCCAAGACGCTGCACGGCCTGGCCCTGGCCGCCGACGGACTGGCGGCCTCCGCCGACCGGATGGACCCGCCCGCCCTGCGCCACCGCGCCGAACTGGTGGCACGGGCCGCGCGCCGGGCGGCGGCGGAGTCCCGCGAACTCCTGGGCGACCTGCGGCGAACCCCGGGCGAGATCGACGTGACCCATGAACTGGCCTCACTGGCAAGCGACTTCACCCACCGAACCGGCATGCGGACGGAGTGGCGAGTGCTGGGCGGGCAAGCGGCACCGATGCTCCCGGCGGGGGTGGCCCGTCAGCTCCTGGCGATCGCGAGCGAGGCCCTGGACAACGCCCACCGGCACGCGGGCCCGGCCCGCATCCGGGTGTCGGCGGGTGTCGAGGGCGCCCTGTTCCGCCTCAGCGTCCAGGACGACGGCCGGGGCCTGCCGCCCGGCACCACCCTCGACGACCTGAGACGCGCGGGCCACTTCGGCCTGGTGGGCATGGTGGAACGCGCGGCGGCGATCGGCGCGCGGATCAGGGTGGGGCGGGGAAGCGGCCCAGGCGGCACGGAGGTACGCGTGGAACTGCCGTGGAGCGCGGCCGAGTCGGGGGAGTCATGACGGAAACGGAACGAGGCGGCACCGTGCCGAACGCGGACGCGACGTGCGCCCCGGACCGTGGCGGGACGCCGCTGCGGATCGTCATCGCGGACGACAACCCGGTGGTGCGGGCGGGCCTGACCGCGCTGCTGCACGGCCGCGAGGACATCGAGGTGGCGGCGGAGGCGACGGACGGCCACGAGGCGTACGAGGCGGCGCTGCGCCACCGCCCGGACGTGATCCTCCTCGACGTGCGCATGCCGGGCGTCGACGGCATAACGGCACTGCCGCACCTGGTGGTCCTTGCACCTGTAATGATGCTGACGTACAGCCGCGAGAGCGAGATCGTGCGGGAGGCGTTGCGGCTCGGCGCCGGGGGGTACCTGGTCCACGGAGAGTTCACGGCGGATGAACTCACCGCAGCGGTAAGGGGAATGGCGCACGGCAGGCCCGTCTTCACCGTCACGGCGGCGAACACTCTGCTCGCCCATGTGCGCGAGCAACCGGACCGGCCGACAGCCATTTCCGCAGAACCCCTTTCGCAACTGCAACCGGTTGTGGCACAGTCTTCAACTGGACGGCGTGCGGTGTCCATGCGCAACAGGGAAGACTTCAGGCTGAGTTCGCGGGAGGCCGAGGTGATGGAGTTGATCGCGGCGGGCATGAGCAATCAGCAGATCGCGGCCACGTGCTTCATCAGCGAGAAGACGGTCAAGAACCACATCAACCGCATCTTCGCGAAGCTGCACAGCGCGACCCGCAGCGAGGCGATCGCCCGCTGGCTGGGGGTGCGCCATGCGTAACCCCCGCATTTGGGCCCGCATTTGGGCCCCTGGACCCTCGGTGGCCCCCCCGGCCCCGGCCTACGTTCCCGGTGACGTACGCGATGCCGCAACCGGAGGAGAGCCGCGAGATGCCGCAGGACACGCTGCTGAGGACCGCCGTCGCCGCGCAGCTGCGCGTACGCGACTGGCGGGACACCGCCATCACCCGGGCCCGCGCCCGGTACGCCTCCGGGGAGCGGGACCGGGGGCAGACGTCGTTCGAGTATCTGGGGATCATTTTGGTGGTGGTGGCGATCATCGGCGGGATCATGGCGACCGGGATCGGCACGTCCATCACCAACAAGATCAAGGAGCAGATCGACAAGATCAAGGCCGGCGGCTGATCGCGGATCTTCGCCAGGACCGAGGGCAGGCCTTCCCCATCTACGTCGTGATGGTGGCGGGCTTGCTCTTTCTTGCGTTCGCTTTCTTCGCTGTGGGCCAGGCCTCGGCGACCCGCAACGGGGCTCAGGGCGCGGCCGACTCGGCGGCTCTCGCCGCTGCGCAGCGCGCCCGCGAGGAACTGGGCCCGAAGGTTCTGGCGGCGCTGACCACGCCCGGCGGCCTCGACGGCTTCTTCAATGACAGCCTCGTCCTCGCGGATGCGCACGCCGAGGCCGTGAGCTTCGCGGCGAGGAACCACGCCGACCTGATGACGTTGGTGCCGCAGTCCGGCGGCATGGGCCGGTTTAAGTTCACGGCAAGCGTCCAGACCAAGTACACGGTGGGTGAATCGGTGATCCCGGGCACCGGGCAGGAGCACGGCACCGCCACCGCCACCGCGATGATCGAGCTGCGGTGCGGGCTGCCGCCCGGGAGTGGCGACGACACCGGTCCGACACCCACGCCGACGCCGGCGCCCACGTCTGGGCCGGCGCCTCCTGTCACGATCACGTGCGACGGCAAGGACCTGCCCACCGATCCCTTGCCCGCTCCGGAAGAGTTGTTCGCAGTGAAACTGGTCGACTGACCTCAAGTGACGAGCAGAGGAAAGACACCGATGAGCGTTCGGCATGCGTTGAGGGCCCGTAGGGGGGCGGCGGCGGCAGCGATGGCTGTGGCCCTGGCGTTGGCTGTCGGCGGATGCGGCAGCGACAGCAAGGACGGCAAGTCCGGTACGGCGAGCAGCAGTTCGCAGTCCAAGGGTGGTTCCGGGGGCGGCCAGCAGACGGGTTCCTCCTCGCCCAGGACCGATCCGACGATCAAGCTCGCGGAGTCCACGGGCCAGGGCGGGATCGTCCTCACCATCAACAGCGTGGCACGCGATTCCGGCGGATTCGTCACGGTGTCCGGTCAGCTGAAGAACCCCGGCTCGGAGAACTTCGTCGACACGTCCGGCTGGGTCGGTACCGAGAAGGACGTACTGGCCAGCGGTGACTCGGTGGCCGGGGCGACACTGATCGACAAGGTCGGCAAGAAGCGTTACTACGTGCTGCGCGACACGGGCGGGAAGTGCCTCTGCACGATGGGGATCGTAGGAGTGAAGGCGGGCCAGACCGTCCCGTTCTTCGCCCAGTTCCCCGCTCCCCCCACCGGCACCAAGGACGTCGACTTCCAACTCCCGACCTTCCCCACCATGACCGTCCCCGTCTCCGGGTGATCACCACATGACCAGAACCCGGCACGCAGCCGTAGCGATCGCCGCCGCGCTAGTCCTGGCCGCCGGCGGCACCACCTCGTACGCCGACGAGACGCCGAGCAGCCCCCCACTGCCCGGCACCGAGGCGACCACCGACCCCTCGGTGAAGGTCGACGGGACCTCGCCGAACCTGAAGCTCCCCGAGGGCGGCACGCTCGCCGCGCCCAAGGTGTTGGACATCAAGTCGATCGTCGAGGACCAGGGCGGCGAGGAGCGCCGCTCGGACACCAACACCAGCGTGACGTTCGCGCTCCAGGCGGAGGTGCTGTTCGCGATGGACAGCGCCGCGCTCTCGCCCGACGCCAACGACCGCATCCAGGGCATCGCCGCCGAGATCAAGAAGCAGAAGGCGACGAACGTCCGCGTCTTCGGCTTCACCGACAACCTCGGCACGCACGAGCATGGCGTGGTCCTGTCCAAGGAGCGCGCCGACGCCGTGCAGAAGGCCCTCTCGCTGTCCCTCGGCCCCGACGTCACCTTCGAGATCCGCGGCTACGCCGAGGACTACCCGATCTCCGACAATTCGACGGAGGACGGCCGCAAGAAGAACCGCCGCGTGGAGGTCAGCTTCACCCGCAGCGGCGGGTAGCGGTCGGCGGGACCGGTCAACTGGCGCCTGAAAGCGCTGAGTTGTCCGGTGCGTTAGGGGACCCCCAGCCCGGGTAACCGGGTCAGGGCGGCGGCGGGGCCGTGCTCCGGCGGGGCGTCGGGGGAGGGAAAAAGGGCGGGGCGGGACCCAGCCAATCCACAGGAGTCGTTGTTACGGTGCTGGGTATGAAGCCAAGGCTGCTACGGAGCCGTGCGGCGACGGCCGGGGTGTGTCTGGTCGCCCTCGCCGCCGCGGCGGGGTGCGGGCCCGGCGGTGCCGGTGGCAAGGGTGCCGAGGGTGCGGAGGGTTCCGTGCGGGACACCCCGGCAGCACCCGCCGCCAGCGGTTCCTCGCAGGTGAAGGCGGCCGCCGGGGGGCTCAGCCGGGACGAGCTCGCCGAGGCCGCGCTCGTGACCGGCGACGTGAAGGACTTCTCGGCCGAACCGCTGGAGGGCGGCACCCCCACCGGAAGCTCCCGGACAGCCAAGGCCGAGTGCATGCCCTTTGTCGCCGTCATCAACGGCACGCCCGACCCCGCGCCCTCCGCGACCGTCTACCGGCGCCTGGTGAACGCGACCGAGGACGGGCAGGCCGACCAGACCGTCGTCACCGAGGTGCTCGGCGCCCACCCCTCCGGCGCGAACGAGGTGCTGCCCCGGCTGCGTACCGCCATCGAGGACTGCGCCGACGGGTTCAAGACCAAGGGCGGGGACCTGGAGCCCAGCGAGTTCACCGAGGTCAAGGAGCTGCCCGCGCCGAAGGCGGGCGACGACGCGGTCGCGTACGAGCTGATGGGCACGGCACAGGGCGACCCCGTGCCGATGGTGTTCCTGGTGGTGCGGAGCGGGACCACGGTCGTGACGTACTACGCGGTCGACGTCACCGGCGACGACACGCCCCAGATTCCGCCGGAGCTCGCCGTTGCGCAGGCGGCCAAGCTCAAGTCCTGAGATCCTGACCGGTCGCGACGGCGACCGTCACCCCCGGCCGCAGGCCCCACGCGGCCATCGCGCCCGCCTCCGCCTCAAGGACGTACCGGGCCCGCGGCCGGATCGCGCCGAGGCGGCCCGGGCGCATCGTGCGGACCGCGATCACCCGTAGCCGGCGGTCCAGATGGGCCACGTCGATCGCGAAGCGCATCCGGAAGGTGTGCACACTGCTCGCCGGGGTGAGGAGGATCGCGCCCGTGATGCCGTCCCGGCCGAGCAGGCCCCGCGTACGGGCCCGATAGGACGCCGCGATCTCCAGCGGGACCGGCTCCCCGGCGCCGTCGAGCACACTCAACTCGCCCGTTCCGTCCCTCCATCGGCCCATGGATAAACGGTAGTGGCTCACGGGGCCGCCGCGTAGGGTCCGCAACATGGGCCGAAACATCAGGAACCACAACAACCGCCCCTTCGAGGAACTGATCGACGAGGCCGCGTCCGTCTCCGTCGACGGCTGGGACTTCTCCTGGCTCGACGGCCGGGCGACCGAAGAGCGGCCGTCCTGGGGGTACGCCCGCTCGATGGCCGGGCGGATGGCGAAGGCCACCGCCGCCCTCGACGTCCAGACCGGCGGCGGCGAAGTCCTCGCCGCCGTGCCCCAGCTGCCCCCGCTCGCCGTCGCGACGGAGGGCTGGCCGCCGAACGTCGCCCGCGCCACCGGCCTGCTCCACCCGCGCGGAGTGGCGGTCGTCGCCGACGAGGACAAGCCGCCGCTGCCGTTCGCCGACGGCGCCTTCGACCTGGTCGTCAGCCGTCATCCCGTCACCACGTGGTGGTCGGAGATCGCCCGCGTCCTCTCCCCGGGCGGCACGTACTTCTCCCAACAGGTGGGCCCGGCAAGCGTGTTCGAGCTCGTCGAGTACTTCCTGGGACCGCAGCCGCCGGAGGTGCGCGGCGGCCGCGACCCCGGCAAGGCGCGCAAGGAGGCCGAGAGTGCCGGGCTCGAAGTCGTCGACCTGCGGCTCGAAAAGCTGCGGACGGAGTTCCTGGACATCGGCGCAGTCGTCTACTTCCTGCGCAAGGTGATCTGGATGGTCCCCGGCTTCACCGTCGAGGAGTACCGCGACCAGTTGAAGGCGCTGGACGAGCAGATCCGTACCGAAGGCCCCTTCGTCGCGCACACGACACGCTTCCTGATCGAGGCGCGGAAGCCGCTGAGGCCCACGCGCGCTGCTTAGCATCGGGGCATATGGGGACAATCGCCGATCAAAGGGTAGGGCGGGGCGCACGGTCGCCGAGCACGCTCGTACCCGTCATCTTCCGCATCCCGCGCGTACGCATCGGCCGGCCCGCCCTCCTGTGGTGGGGGTGGGCCGCCGCGCTTTTCCTGCTGTACGCCACCATCTCGGCCCGCCGCCAGGCGCTGGTCCGCACCACCGGCTACGACCTCGGCATCTTCGAGCAGGCCGTCCGCGCGTACGCCCAGCTGCGCGCCCCCGTCGTCCCGCTGCGCGGCGACGGCTTCAACCTCCTCGGCGACCACTTCCACCCGGTGCTCGCCGTCCTCGCCCCCCTCTACCGCGTCGCCCCCTCCCCGTACACGCTGCTCGTGGCCCAGGCCGCGCTGCTCGCGCTCGCCGTGGTGCCGCTCGCCCGGCAGGCCGCGCGGGTCCTGGGCCGCCGGGCCGCCCACGTCGTGGCGTGCGGATACGGGCTGAGCTGGGGCATCGCCTCGGCGGTCGGGTTCGACTTCCACGAGGTGTGCTTCGCGGTCCCGCTGGTGTCCTACGCCCTCGAAGCGCTGGCACGGCGCGACTGGCGGCGCGCGATCGCCTGGGCGGTGCCGCTGCTCCTGGTCAAGGAGGACCTCGGCCTCACGCTCGCCGCGATCGGCGCGTACGTGGCCTGGCGCGGTCCGCGCCGTCTCGGCATCGTGGCCGCCGTACTCGGCCTGGTGGGCAGCGCGCTCGAATTCAAGGTCCTGATGCCGTACTTCAACCCGGCGGGCACCTACGCGCACGCCGCGAACCTCGCGCCCGGCCACCACTCGCTGCTCACCACGCTCGCCCTCGCGCCGCTCGACGCGGTGCGCCCCGAAGTGAAGGCGACCACGCTCGTCCTCGTCTTCGCTCCGGCCGCGCTCATCGCGCTGCGCTCGCCGCTCGCCCTGATCGCGGTGCCCACGCTCGGCTGGCGGATGCTGTCCACCAACGCCTTCCACTGGGGAACGGCCTTCCACTACTCGGCCGTCCTGATGCCGGTCGTGTTCGCCGCCCTCATCGACGCGCTGCGGCCGTACGCCGCCGCCGACGACCCGCTCGCCCGTCGTCACGTACGGGCCTCGCTCGCCACGGTGGCGGCGGTGACGCTGATCCTCGTCCCGTCCTTCCCGCTCGCCCAGATCGCCCACCGCTCCACCTGGCGCAGCGCCCCGCACGTCACGGCCGTACGCGAACTGCTGCGCCGCATCCCCGACGGCGCGACCGTGGCGGCCTCCAACCGCCTTGTCCCGCAACTGACTTCGCGCACCGCGGTCGCCCTGTTCCCGACCTTCCCGGTGCGCTGGACGCTGTACTCCACGGACGGTCCGATCCCGGCCCCCACGGCCCAGTGGATCGTCTACGACCGCGTCCCCCCGGAGTCCTGGCCCTACCCGCCCGGCCCCTGGCCCTACCCGGCCCCCCGGCAGGAGCAGGAGTACGCCGCCGCGCTCGCGCGGTACGGATACGTACGGGTGGCGGAGGCGGACGGCGTCTCGCTGCTGCGCCGGGGAGGCTGACGTCCGCTCGGCGGGTGGGCCCTCGCGGTAAGCGCTCTCGTGTACGGGACGGCATCGGACGGTCACGCGGAGCTGTCCCGCTTGGGCCAGTGGGGTGAAGCACACGCGGAGCGGATTTCCGCCCCCGAAGCGCGCCCGCGAGCGCGCTCACGACCCCGCGGCGACCCCTCTGACCTGCACGGTCAAGGTCGATCCCGGAGTCGTGGTCACCCCTGAGGGGGACCGCTGAACCGTACTGGCCCGGTTTCGGAGCGTAGTTCTGGAGCGCCGTGGCACCCAGCATCACTTACGAAGGGTTATGGTGGAAACCCCCCCTCGGGCCGGTCCGTATCCCCCCCACGGACCGGCCCGTTTTTTCTTCACGGGGCTGTTCTCCACGGGGCTTGGCTAAGGTTCTGGATCATGTCCGACCAGCAGCCCGCACCCCAGACTCCCCAGCCGCAGAACCTTCCGCCGCAGCCCTCATGGGGCCCGCCGCAGCAGCCCGGCCCCTACCCGCCTCCCGCGCCGGGCCCGTACCAGCAGCCGGCGCCGGGCCCGTACCAGCAGCCCGTGTACGGCCAAGTCCCGTACCAGCAGCCTCAGTTCGGACAGGCCCCGCAGTCGCAGCCCGGCTACGGGCAGCCCCCTTACGGTCAACTCCCTCATCCCCAGGCGCCGTACGGATACGGGCAGCCGTACGGAACCGGTGTGCCGCAGTCCATGCCCGGCGGGGTGCGGGCCGCGCAGGTGGTCGTCTTCGCCATGTGCGGGTTCAGCGCGCTCGGCTCGGTGGTCATGGGCGCGGCCGGCGGCGCGGAGGCGGCGGGCTACATGATCGGGGCGAACCTGTTCGGCTGGGTCCTGCTCGTGTTCGCGTTCCTCTTCGGCGGCGGACGCGGCGGGGTACGGGTCAGCGCGATCGTGTTCGCGAGCCTGCAGATCCTCGCCGGTCTCGGCGCCATCGGCGGCGGCCGCCCGGCCGGAGCGCTCGGGGGGCTCGCCTCGATAGCGGTCGTGGTGCTGCTCAGCCAGCGCTCGGCGGGCCAGTGGTTCGGCCGGCCGCGCACCCCCGACCCGGGGCAGGGGTACGCGGCCTGAGCCGGGTGGGTCAGCTGCGGCCGGCCCAGATGTTGGTGCCCTCGGTGTCCACGGCGAAGGCGTCGATCTCCTTCAACTCCGCGTCGGTGAGCGCCAGTCCGGCCAGCGCCGCCACGTTCTCCTCCAGCTGCTTCACGCTGGACGCGCCGATGAGCGCGGAGGTCATGCGCGGGTCGCGCAGTACCCAGGTGAGGGCCAGCTGCGCGAGCGACTGGCCGCGCCGCGAGGCGATGTCGTTCAGGCCGGCCAGACGGCGTACGACCTCGTCGCTCAGCAGGTTCGGGTCAAGGGACTTGCCCTGGCTCGCGCGCGAGCCCTCCGGGATGCCCTTGAGGTACTTGCCGGTGAGCAGGCCCTGGGCGAGCGGCGCGAAGGAGATGCAGCCCATGCCGGCCGTCTCCAGGGTGTCGAGCAGGGCGTCCTGTTCCGTCCAGCGGTTGATCATCGAGTACGACGGCTGGTGGATCAGGGCCGGGACGCCCATCTCCTTCAGGAGGCGGGCGGCCTCGGCGGTCTGCTCGCTGTTGTAGGAGGAGACGCCCACGTAGAGCGCCTTGCCCTGCTGGACGGCGGACGCGAGCGCACCCATCGTCTCCTCCAGGGGGGTCTCCGGGTCGAAGCGGTGCGAGTAGAAGATGTCGACGTAGTCCAGGCCCATGCGGTTCAGGGAGGCGTCGAGCGAGGACAGCAGGTACTTGCGCGAACCCCACTCGCCGTAGGGGCCGGGGTGCATCAGATAGCCGGCCTTGGTGGAGATGACGAGCTCGTCCCGGTAGGGGGCGAAGTCCTGGCCGAAAATCTTGCCGAAGTTGAGCTCGGCCGAACCGGCCGGCGGCCCGTAGTTGTTCGCCAGGTCGAAGTGGGTGATGCCCAGGTCGAAGGCGCGGCGCAGGATCGCACGCTGGGAATCCAAGGCGCGGTCGTCACCGAAGTTGTGCCACAGGCCGAGCGAGACGGCGGGAAGCTTGAGGCCACTGCGGCCGGTGCGGCGGTACTCCATGGAGTCGTAGCGGTCGGCGGCGGCGTGGAAGCGGAGCGATTCAGTCACGTTTCCCTGCTTATCACGGACTTGTGACAGACCGAGTTGGGCCGCCGTGACCCGTCCGCAGTACTGTGCTTTCCCTGGGGCGGCCGGAGTGCGGGGCGGCGGCGGGCCCCCGGAAGGCAACGAGAGGGTGGAATCGGTGAGTTTGCGCGACCTGGTGTACAGGCTCTATGCACGCCGGGTGGAAGGCCGCCTCGACCACGAGCAGGTGCCCAAGCACATCGGCGTCATCCTGGACGGCAACCGGCGCTGGGCCAAGGCCTCCGCTCGCAGCCTCGAGCAGGGCCACCAGGCCGGTGCAAGCAAGATCCAGGAACTGCTCGGCTGGTGTGCCGAGACGGACGTCGAGGTCGTCACCCTCTGGCTGCTCTCCACCGACAACCTGGACCGCCCCGAGGACCAGTTGACCCCGCTGCTCGGCATCATCGAGGACGCGGTGCGGGATCTGGCGGCGGACGGCCGCTGGCGGGTGCACCACGTGGGCAACGCGGATCTGCTGCCCGGGCACACCCAGGCGGTGCTCAAGGAGGCCGAGCAGGCCACGCACGACATCGACGGGATACTGGTCAATGTCGCCGTCGGCTACGGCGGGCGCCAGGAGATCGCGGACGCGGTCCGGTCGTTGCTGCTGGAGCACGCGGCGAAGGGGACGTCGTTCGAGGAGCTCGCGGAGATCGTCGACGTCGAGCACATCTCGGAGCACCTGTACACGCGGGGGCAGCCCGATCCCGACCTCGTGATCCGCACGAGTGGTGAGCAGCGGCTCTCCGGCTTCATGCTGTGGCAGTCGGCCCACTCCGAGTACTACTTCTGCGAAGTGTTCTGGCCGGCCTTCCGCAAGGTCGACTTCCTCCGTGCCCTGCGCGACTACGCGGCGCGGCACCGGAGGTACGGCACCTGAGACCCTGCCGAGCGCCGGCGGCCGTCCGCAGACCGTGCACGGCTGGTCGCGCAGTTCCCCGCGCCCCTGGCAGGACCGGTGCTGGGCCACCTACAGCCTGTCATGGGGGTCCCCCAGGACACGAGGCTCAGCCCACTCACACCCCCGGAGGGTCTCGGGAAGGGGCGGGGCGGGGAGAACCCAGGCATATGACGGGGCATGGCTTCGCGTGTTCGAGGGCATAACCCACCCAGGTCGACGTCCGGTCCACGGACGCCGTATCTCAGTGAGCGGCAGCAGCGCCGCTCGCCCGGGAGGCCCTTTGCACCAGGACGACCGCGCACCGCGCGCGGGCGACGTGGAGGGCCGGAGCTCGGCCCGCGCAGCGCGGTCGAAGCCCGGTCCCCGTTTCCGCGACGCCGTCGCACCCCGATCTCATGCGCCTCTTACGAGGGGGTACGTCCTTCCGTGGTGACCAGCACAAAGCGCCGCATGCCCGACCGGCGCACCTACGTCCTCGACACCAGCGTCCTGCTGGCCGACCCCAACGCGATGACCCGGTTCGAGGAGCACGAAGTGGTGCTCCCCATCGTCGTGGTCACGGAGCTGGAGGCCAAGAGGCACCATCCCGAGCTCGGTTACTTCGCCCGGCAGGCACTGCGCCTGCTGGACGACTTCCGGGTCCGGTACGGACGTCTCGACGCCCCCATCCCGATGGGCGAGCTAGGCGGCACCCTCCGTGTCGAGCTGAACCATTCCGATCCCGGCGTACTGCCCGCCGGCTACAGGTTGGGGGACAACGACTCCCGCATTCTCGCCGTGGCCCGCAATCTCCAGGCGGAGGGGTTCGACGTCACCGTCGTCTCCAAGGACCTGCCGCTGCGGATCAAGGCGTCGTCGGTCGGTCTGCTCGCCGAGGAGTACCGCGCCGAACTGGCCATCACCGACTCCGGTTTCACCGGCATGGCCGAACTGCCGCTGAGCGGCGAACAGGTCGACCTGCTCTTCGAGGAGGAGACGCTCTACGTTCCGGAGGCCGCCGAGCTTCCCGTCCACACCGGGCTCGTGCTGCTCTCCGAGCGCGGCAAGGCGCTCGGGCGGGTCTCGCCGGACGGCAACGTCAAGCTGGTGCGGGGCGACCGCGAGGCGTTCGGCATCCACGGCCGCAGCGCCGAACAGCGGATCGCGCTCGACCTGCTGCTCGACCCCGAGATCGGGATCATCTCGATGGGCGGCCGGGCCGGCACGGGCAAGTCGGCGCTCGCGCTCTGCGCGGGCCTGGAAGCGGTCCTGGAGCGCAGGCAGCACAAGAAGGTGATGGTCTTCCGGCCGCTGTACGCGGTGGGCGGACAGGAACTCGGCTATCTGCCGGGCTCCGAGGCCGAGAAGATGGGCCCCTGGGCCCAGGCCGTCTTCGACACGCTGTCCGCGGTGACCAGCCGTGAGGTCATCGAGGAGGTCACCTCGCGCGGCATGCTCGAAGTCCTGCCGCTCACTCACATCCGGGGCCGTTCGCTGCACGACGCCTTCGTGATCGTGGACGAGGCGCAGTCGCTGGAACGGAACGTACTGCTGACCGTTCTGTCCCGGATCGGGGCCAATTCGAGGGTGGTGCTCACTCATGACGTGGCCCAGCGCGACAACTTGAGGGTCGGTCGGTACGACGGTGTCGTGGCGGTCGTCGAAAAGCTGAAGGGACACCCGCTGTTCGCGCATGTCACCCTCACCCGGTCCGAGCGTTCGCAGATCGCCGCCCTGGTGACCGAAATGCTGGAGGACGTCTCGATCTGAGGCGGTAAGCACGAGTTGGCGCCGTCCGGCGAGCGCAGCAGCGTAGCCGGGCGGCGCCTTCGTGTGCGTGCGATTGGAAAAAACTACTGGGGTGAACGAGGTGTGAGGTTTAACACGCAACGGGGAATTGCCTTGCGGCGTCGGCTTCCGGCAGAGTCTTGGATCCGTCAGGCCCCGCATACGGCACCCCTGTATCCGGGTACCCCGGTACCCACGCAACTCAATAGCCGAGCCGTATGCCGCCCGCGCATCACGCGGCACTTCCCGCAAGGGAGTTGCCCATCGGGTCAGTTCCTCCCGTGACCCAGTAGTTGGGAGGAGAGAGCCAGGGGCACGATTGCGTCCGCGAGGTCACCCGTGCGGATGCTGCTGGAAGGAAACCGTGTGAGCCGGATCTCGGTCCGGGGGTTCGCGGTGGCGTCTGCCACTGCGGTCACCACCGTTGGCGCCGTTGTCGGCGTTGCCGCAGGAAGCCCCGCTGCCGCTTCGAACGACAACTTCGAGGCGACCGCAGCCGACACGACGCTTCTCGCGGACATCCCCGCCGGTCAGCAGGCCCAGGTGCAGACCGCGTCCCTGACGCAGCAGGCGGACGCGCAGTCCGCCCAGGCGAGTGCCGCCGCGAAGAAGTCCGCCGAGGAGGCCGCCCGCATCCAGGCCGCCCAGGACGCCAAGTCCAAGAAGGACGCCGCGGACAAGGACAAGGCCGACAAGGCGGCGGCGGACGCCAAGGCCCGCGACCTGGAGACCCAGGCCGCCAGCCGCTCGTCGAGCCGCACGGACTTCGCGGTCAAGAGCTCCTACTCGATCGCCGAGGTCCAGGCGATCGCCCAGCAGATCGTGCCTTCGGGCCAGTTCCAGTGCTTCAGCCACATCGTGAACAACGAGTCGAGCTGGGACTACACGGCCACCAACGGCGGTTCCGGCGCCTACGGCCTCGTCCAGGCGCTGCCCGGCAACAAGATGGCCTCGGCCGGCTCCGACTGGCAGACCAACCCGGCCACGCAGATCAAGTGGGGCCTGAACTACATGAACGACCGCTACGGCAGCCCGTGCGGCGCCTGGTCGTTCTGGCAGGCCCACAGCTGGTACTAGAGATCGTTCGGCAGGCCGGACCGGCGCAGAAACCGACGGCAGCCGCTCAACCTCCGGAAGCCCCGCACCGTCCTTCGGTGCGGGGCTTCGCCCGTGTACGGTCAGATTCACGGTTCGGGGGTAAGCGGTGGGGAGACTCAGCGTCGGGGAAAAGGGAAATGGCGGGATCATGTCGAGAGTGCCCAGTTTGCTCGGACGGCTAGGCGCGGGACTGACCCGGATGGGAGAGCGTCTGGACGAGCGCCGGAGCGAGGTGGAGGGCGAGGCCGGGATCGACCCGGTGGCCGTCGACCCCGCACCCCCCGCTCCCGTACGCCCCGCCCCCGTGCCCAGGACGCCGCCCGCCGCCCCCGCGTCCGGATCGTCGGCCGAGTCGTCGGCCGACCCGTCGGCCGAGCTGGAGCTCGCCGACGAGCACGCCCCCGAACACGTACCGCCGCCGCCCTCGTACGCGCCCGCGGTCTCCGCCCGGCCGGACCCGGTCGATGCGGTGCCGTGGAGCATGCGGGTCGCCGCCGCGGTCGGCTGGCGCCTGCTCGTACTGGCCGGGTCCATCTACGTCCTGACGCAGATCATCAGCGCGGTGAGCCTGGTGGTCCTCGCGTTCGTGGCGGCCCTGCTGATCACCGCGCTGCTCCAGCCGACCGTCGCCCGGCTCAAGCGGATGGGGCTGCCCAGGGGGCTGGCCACCGCGCTGACCGCGATCTCCGGGTTCGTCATCATGGGGCTCGTCGGCTGGTTCGTGGTGTGGCAGGTCATGGACAACCTCGACGACCTGTCCAGCAAGGTGCGGGCCGGTATCGAGGAGCTCAAGCGCTGGGCGCTCAACAGCCCGTTCCACGTCACCGAGGACCAGATCAACCAGATCGCCAAGAACCTCAGCGACACCATCGGGGCCAACACCAACGAGATCACCAACGCCGGGCTCCAGGGCGTGACCGTGCTCGTCGAGGTGCTCACCGGGATACTGCTCGCGATGTTCTCGACGCTGTTCCTGCTGTACGACGGCCCGAAGATCTGGCAGTGGGTGCTCAACCTGGTGCCGGAGGCCGCCCGTCCGGGCGTCGCGGGCGCGGGGCCCAAGGCCTGGCGCACGCTGACCGCCTATGTGCGCGGCACGGTGATAGTGGCTCTGATCGACGCGATCTGCATCGGCATCGGCATCTACTTCCTCGGTGTACCGATGGCGGTGCCGCTCGCCGTGTTCATCTTCCTGTTCGCGTTCATCCCGCTGGTCGGCGCGGTCGTCTCGGGCGCGCTCGCCGTCGTGGTCGCCCTGGTCACCGACGGCGTGTTCAACGCGCTGATGGTGCTGCTCGTGGTCCTGGCCGTGCAGCAGATCGAGGGCCATGTGCTCCAGCCCTTCATCCTGGGCCGCGCGGTACGGGTGCACCCGCTCGCGGTGGTCCTCTCGGTGGCCGCCGGCGGCCTGGTGGGCGGGATCGGCGGCGCGGTGGTCGCGGTCCCGCTGGTCGCGGTCACCAACACCGTGGTCGGCTATCTGCGCAAGTACTCCCGCGAGAACGCCCTGCGCAGCGCCCGGGCGGTCGAGGGCGCCCCGCCGGCCGCCGTGGCGCCCGCGGTGACCGCCGAACGCGAGTAGTCCGGCCCGTGACGCATGCCGAAAGGGCCCCGCCGGTGCGATACCGGCGGGGCCCTTCTGGTGCTGCTCGCATGGCCTACTGGGCCAGCGCGGCCTCGGAGTCGAGGGTGACGCCCACGGCCTGGACCACCGCGGCGATCTTGAAGGCTTCCTGGATCGTCTCGCGGTCGACACCGGCCTTGCGCAGGACCTGCTCGTGCGAGTCGAGGCACTGGCCGCAGCCGTTCACGGCGGAGACGGCGAGCGACCACAGCTCGAAGTCGACCTTCTCCACGCCCGGGTTGCCGATGACGTTCATCCGCAGACCGGCCCGCAGCGTGCCGTACTCCGGGTCGGAGAGCAGGTGACGGGTGCGGTAGAAGACGTTGTTCATCGCCATGACCGCGGCGGCGGCCTTGGCCGCCGTGTACGCCTCGGGCGACAGGTTGGCCTTGGCCTCCGGCTCCAGCTCGCGCAGCACGATCGGGCTGCGCGAGGCGATGGCGGTGGCGAGCACCGTGCCCCACAGCTGCTGGGCCGGGAGCTCGGAGTTGCCGATGACCGAGCCGAGGTTCAGCTTCAGGTCCTTGGCGTAGTCCGGTACGGCGGACTTCAGCGCGTCGAGGGACATGGGTTACTCACCGGCCAGCAGCGCGACCGGGTCCAGGGTGTTCTCGCCCTTGGTCCAGTTGCACGGGCACAGCTCGTCGGTCTGCAGGGCGTCGAGGACCCGCAGGACCTCCTTGGGGTTACGGCCCACGGAACCGGCGGTCACCATCGTGAACTGGATCTCGTTGTTCGGGTCGACGATGAAGACGGCGCGCTGCGCGAAGCCGTCCTCGCCCTCGATGCCGAGGTCACGCATGAGCTCGTGCTTCGAGTCGGCCAGCATCGGGAACGGCAGGTCGGTCAGGTCCGGGTGGTCCTTGCGCCAGGCGTGGTGCACGAACTCGGAGTCACCGGAGAAGCCGAGGATCTGGGCGTCACGGTCGGCGAACTCGTCGTTCAGCTTGCCGAACGCGGCGATCTCGGTGGGGCAGACGAAAGTGAAGTCCTTAGGCCAAGCAAAAACGACGCGCCACTTGCCCTCGTACGTCTTGTGGTCGATCTGCTGGAACTCCTGGCCGCTCTCCAGCGACACACAGGCAGTCAGGTCGTACGTGGGGAACTGGTCACCAACAGTGAGCACGCGCTCTCCTTGCAAACGAGGAAGTCCGAATCGAGCGGATTCGGGAAGCTTCCTGCGGGGTTGGACGGATTGCCGATCCTGGCACAGGGAGTATTGATCAGGGAAATAGCTAGACTGGGTCAGCGTGATCGGAGGTGCCTATCAGTGGCCATGACTAATAGGGGCAAGCAGCCCAGCCTGGCGCAGTTGCGCGCCTTCGCGGCCGTCGCGGAGCATCTGCACTTCCGCGACGCGGCGGCGGCCATCGGCATGAGCCAGCCCGCGCTGTCCGGCGCGGTCTCGGCCCTGGAGGAGGCGCTCGGCGTCCAGCTCCTGGAGCGTACGACCCGCAAGGTGCTGCTCTCTCCGGCGGGCGAGCGGCTCGCGGTACGGGCCAAGGCGGTGCTCGACGCGGTCGGCGAGCTGATGGAGGAGGCCGAGGCGGTACGCGCCCCCTTCACCGGGGTGCTGCGGCTCGGCGTGATCCCGACCGTGGCGCCCTATCTGCTGCCCGCGGTGCTGCGGCTCGTCCACGAGCGCTACCCCGAGCTCGACCTCCAGGTCCACGAGGAGCAGACCTCCTCGCTGCTCGAAGGCCTCGCCGCCGGACGGCTCGACCTGTTGCTGCTCGCGGTGCCGCTCGGCCTGCCCGGGGTCAGCGAACTCCCGTTGTTCGACGAGGACTTCGTCCTCGTCACCCCGCAGGACCACTGGCTCGGCGGGCGCACCGGAATCCCGCGCGAGGCCCTGCGCGAACTGCATCTGCTGCTCCTCGACGAGGGGCACTGCCTGCGCGACCAGGCGCTGGACATCTGCCGGGAGGCCGGGCGGACCGACGGGGCGCCGGTGACGACGACCGCGGCCGGCCTTTCCACCCTGGTGCAGCTGGTGGCGGGCGGGCTCGGGGTGACGCTGCTGCCGCGTACCGCCGTCGAGATCGAGACGGGCCGCAACGACCGCCTGGTCACCGGGTACTTCGCGGAGCCGGCCCCCTCGCGCACGATCGCCCTGGCGATGCGGACGGGTGCGGCGCGCCAGGGCGAGTTCGAGGAGTTCGCCGCGGCCCTGCGGGGGGCGCTGCGGGGCCTTCCGGTACGGGTGCCGGCGTAGGCCGGCGTCACCCCGCTCGGTGTCAGGGGCGGGGCCCCTTCGACCCCGCTGTCGGCTGCGGGCCGTGCTCGCCTCTCGCGCGGTTCCCCGCGCCCCTGGTGGGGCACCCGGTACCCAGCGGTCGCCCCCGCCGTGGCGGAGCCCCGCACCCCGCTTCCCCGCGGAGCTACTCCGTACGCAACCCCTCCGGACGCATCAGCCGCCACAGCGGGGGCAGCGACAGGGCCGTGACGAGCAGGACCACGCCCGCGCCGATGCCGACCATCGAGACCGCCGGGACCCAGTCGACGGTCACCGGGCGGCCCACCATCCGCAGCAGCACCGAGCCGAGCCCGAGGCCCACCGCCGCCGCGAGCGCGAGGCCGAGCGCGACCGGGACGGCGGTCTGCCACAGGACCGACCAGCTCAGGGTGGTGCGCCGGGTGCCGAACGCGACCAGCGCCGAGAGCAGCTTCTTTCGCTCGCGCAGCTGCTCCAGCATCGACACCAGCAGGCTCGCGCCGATCAGCATCAGGACCGCCGCGGCCCCGATGTAGAGGCCCTTGCGGACCCCGGCGAACCGGCCGGAGGTCTGGACGTCGTTCAGGGCGCGCGCACTGCTGAGCGGGTCGGCCCTGGCGGCCAGGTTCAGGACCCGCTCCTTGGCGAGGTGGTCGCCCGGAACGGTCGAGACGAACGCCGAGGAGTGCGTCGGCAGCTTCGCCCCGTGCGGGAGGGCGCCCGGGGTGACCAGGAGGCCGTTGCGGCGCTCGCCCATCGGGTCGGGCCGGGACGGGGCCTCGCGCGTGGCCGCCGGAACGGTCCAGCGGACCTCGGCGCCCCGGGTGTCGGAGGCGCCGTTGGTCGGGTCGAGGTAGACCGTGCTGCCCGGCGCCGGGGGCTTCTCGCCGGGGTAGTCGCTGCCGGTCGCGACGAAGACGTCGCCGTCCTGGCAGGCCGGCATGGTGGCGACCTCGCCCAGGTCCGCGCAGGTGCCGACGGTGACGCGGGTGTAGTGCTCGGGCTCCTTGGCCTTCTCGCCGGCGCTCAGCGTGCCGAGGGCCGTCGCGCCGGTCACCCCTTCGGTGCTCCTCAGGGCCGCGAGCTCGCGGGTCTGCTCGTCGGCCGAGGAGGCGCCGAGCGGAACGAGCAGCTGGGCCCGGGTGGTGTCCTCGCCGCTGGAGCGCACGTAGTCGCCCTCGACGGCTCCGAACAGCATCTGCAGGGCGATCGCACCGGCCACCGCGACGGCGATGCCGTTCACCATGCGGGCCGCCGAGCCGGACGTCAACTGAAGCCTGCGGACGGCCAGTTGCCACCCCACCGGGCCCCCGCCGAGCCTGCGCACGACGGCCTCCACCAGCCAGGGAAGCAGGGCCGTCACGCCGATGAGCAGCAGGACCGTGCCGCCGATCACCTGGGCCTGGTTGAAGGGCCCGCTGTCGCGGCCCCGGCCCATCAGCGGGAGGAGCAGCCCGAGCCCGGCCAGCGGCGGCAGCACCCGCCACCACATGCGCCGCCTGCGCGGCACCGAGGTGCGCACCACGCCGAGGGGTTCGACGACCACCGAGCGCATCGCGAACAGGGTCACCGCCACGGCCGACGCGGGCACCGCGAGGGCCACGCCCACCGCGAGCAGCGGGCTCGGGTCGATGTCGGCGGGGAAGACGTTGAGACCCGCGACCGAGATGTCGCCCACGTACTGGCGGCCGATCAGGAAGAAGAGGGAGCCGACCACGACGCCCACCACGGCTCCGGCCAGCGCCTCGCCGGCCGCGATCCACCGGGTCATCCGCCGGTCCGCGCCCGCCAGGCGCAGCGCCGCGAGCCTGCGGTCGCGCCGGTCGCCGCCGAAACGTACGGCGGCCGCGATGAACACGCCGACCGGCATGAGCAGCACCACGAAGATGATCACGATGAGCAGTGCGAGGACCGGGTCGAGCTTCTCCTGCACCCGGTTGACGAAGCCGTTGACGCGCAGCACCTCGCCGGGGCCCTCCGCCGCGTCCTTGCGCTGCTTGAGGCTGTCGCTGCCCGCGTAGTAGGCGAGTTCGTGCGGGCCCATCAGGCCCTGGTCGGCGATCGTCGAGGCGATCGTGTACGGGATGCGCTCGCGCAGCAGCTTGCCGTCGGGCGAGGCGAGCAGCTCGCGCAGGGCGGGCGAGACGGCCATGGTGCCGGTCGCCGGGAGCGCCGAAACACCGGGCGGCAGCGGTGCCTTGGGGCCCTCCGCCTGGAGCAGGCGGCCCCGGACCTCCTCGCCCTGGTACTGCGTCTGGGCGCGCCCGATGAGCAGGGTGTCGTCCGCGGGGCCGCTGTCGACCGAAGCCCCGTAGTCGTTGCGGGCGTTGTCGCGCGCGTTGCGGGCGTTGAGGGCGCCCGGCAGTGCGGTGGTGCCGAGCAGCAGGGCGACGCCGAGGCCCACGCCGACGGCGGTGAGCAGGGTGCGCGTCCAGCCCTCGCGGCCTCCCGACAGGGCGAACCGGGCGCCGAGCGCGAGGTCGCGGAGCAGGCTCATACGGAGTGCTCCAGCATCATGTCGCGGGACTTTCCGTCCCGGACCACGATCTCGCGGTCCGAGTAGGCGGCGACCCGCGCCTCGTGGGTGACCAGGACGACCGCCGCGTTGGTGGAGCGGGCCGCCTCGGTGAGCAGCTGCATGACCCGCTCGCCGTTGAGGGAGTCGAGGGCGCCGGTCGGCTCGTCGGCGAAGACGACCCGGGGCTGGGTCACGAGCGAGCGGGCCACGGCCACCCGCTGGCCCTGGCCGCCGGAGACCTCGCCGGGCCGCTTGTGCCCGAGGTCCGCGACCTCCAGGCGCTCCATCCACTCCAGGGACCTGCGCTCGGCCTCCTTGCGCTTGACGCCGGTCAGGCGCAGCGGCAGTGCCACGTTCTCCACGCACGTCAACTCGGGTACCAGCTGGCCGAACTGGAAGACGAAGCCGAACTCGGTGCGGCGCAGCGCGCTGCGCTCGCCGTCCGACATCGAGGACAGCTCGCGGCCGTCGTAGAGGATCGTGCCGGAGTCCGGCGTGACGATCCCGGCGAGGCAGTGCAGGAGCGTCGACTTGCCGGAGCCGGAGGGGCCCATGACCGCGACGACCTCGCCGGGGTGGATGGAGAACCCGGCGCCGTCGAGGGCCGGGGTGGGGCCGTAGGCCTTGTGCAGGTCCTGGGCGACGAGAAGGGAGCCGGCGGGCGTCATTTGCGTACCTCCGAGGCGAGCTGGACGAGGCGGGCGGCGGTCAGTTCGAGCCACCGCAGATCGGCCTCCAGGTGGAACAGGGCGTGGTCGCAGATCAGCTGGTCGGTGAGGTCGCCGCGCCGCTTGCGGTCGGTGAGCACACGCATCAGGCGCAGGTGTTCGGCGCGCTGGGTGTCCAGGACGTCGCCCGCGTCGCGACCGGTGAGCAGGGCGAGGACGACCTTGGTGTAGAGGGTCGACTGGAGGTAGGGCTCGGGCTTCTCGGGCTGCCTGATCCACGTCTCGACGTCGGTGACGCCGGCCTCGGTGATGGCGTACCGCTTGCGCTCGGGACCGCCGCCCGCCTCCACGCCGTCGACCTCGACGAGGCCGTTCTTCAGGAGCCGGGACATCGTCGAGTAGACCTGCCCGTAGTGCAGCGGACGGTCGTGCCCGAACTTCTCGTCGAAGGCGCGCTTCAGGTCGTACCCATGGCGTGGGCCCGACTCAAGGAGCCCGAGGAGGGTGTGGCCGATGGACATGGGGTGTTCCTCTCTTCTCAACTGCCGGATCTCGACTACCGGACCTGGTGCTTCTCAACTGGCTTACATGGAAAGGAAGTTGGTGGCCGTCATTCGGTGCGCAGCCCGTCGGGGCGCATCAGGCGCCACAGGGCCGGCAGGCTCAGCAGGGTGACCGCGAGGATCACGGCGGCGCCCGCCCCCGCCAGCGGCAGGAAGAGCCACCAGTCGGTGACGGTCTTGCCGATGATCCGCAGCATCAGGGCGCCGAGCCCGAGTCCGCCCCCGACCGCGAGGCCGATGCCGAGCACGACCGGGACCGCCGTCTGCCACAGGACCGAGCCCGCGAGCGTCCCGCGCCGGGTGCCGAAGGCGAGCAGCGCCGCCAACAGGCGCCTGCGCTCGCGCAGTTGCTCCAGCTGCGAGACCAGCATGGAGGCCGCGATCAGGCCGAGCGTGGCGAGCCCCGCGGCCTGGAGCCCGGTCCGGATGCCGGTGTACTGCTGGTCGCGCTCCAGGGTGCGTACGGTTCTGACGCCGAGCTGCGGGGAGATCCGGGCCGCGGTGTTGCGGATGTGCTCGGCCGCGTCCGGCACCCGCTGGTCGACGGTGAGCATGGCGGAGGTGTGGGCCGTCGAGCTCAGGAGCGAGGCGTCGATCGCCCCCGGGGTGGCGAAGATGCCGTCGTGCTCGGCGCCCGTGGGGTCCGGGCGGGCGGTGACGGTACGGGCCGTCGCGGGCAGCGTCCACAGCTTCGGCGTGACGCCGGGCTCGCCCGCGGTGGTGTCGATCGGCTCGCCGGGCCGGGCCGTGCGGTCCACCCAGGCGGCCCTGTCCCGGTCGTCGGCGGGGTGCACCACGAAGGTGTCGCCGTTCGCGCAGGAGTCGATGCGGGCCAGCTCGCGCAGGGTCGCGCAGTCGCCGAGGGTCAGCTCGGTGATGGGCCGGACGTCCTCGGAGGCGACCGGGCCCGGCATCGTCACATAGCTGCTGACGGTGCCGATCACCTTGTGCACGCCCGGCGTCTCGCGGAAGGCGTCGATCATGCGCTCGGCGAGCTTGGCGTCCGGGTACTCGGCGAGGACGGTGTACTGGGCGCGGCTCGCGTCGGCGCCCGTCACCTTGTTGAAGTCGTCGTGGATGCCGACGGAGTACATCTGGAGTGCCACCGAACCGGCGACCGCCACGGTGATCCCGCCGACCGCGCGCGCCGCCGGGCCGCTGTTCAACTGGAGCCTGCGCACGGCCAGTTGCCAGGCGGGCGAGCCGCCGCGCAGCCGGCCGACGACCGCCTCCACCAGCCACGGCAGCAGGGCGATGAGGCCGACGAGGACGAAGGTGGCGCCCGCGGCGATGGAGGCGGGAGAGGCGTACTCGTACAGCGGGAGGCCGAGCGCGCTGGACGCCGTCGTCAGCGGTCCCGACCCCGCGTCCGGGCTCTGCGAAATCAGGAGCAGCCCCACGCCGAGGGCCGGGAGCGCGAGCCGCCACCACAGCCTGCGGCGCCGGACGGGGCCGCCCCGTACGACGCCGAGGGGTTCGATGACCACCGAGCGCAGCGCGGCCAGGGTCACCCCCACCGCGAGGGCGGGCACGGCGACGGCGACGAGCAGGGCCAGCCAGGGCAGCGGCCGCAGATCGCCGGGGAAGAAGCCGAAGCTCCACAGGCCGACGGGGCCGATGAGTTCGGCGCCGCCGAGGAAGAGCAGGGTGCCGACCACGAGCCCCAGCACCGCCCCGGCCAGGGCCTCGCCGCCGGCCATCCAGCGGGTGCCGCGGGCGTCGGCGCCGACCAGGCGCAGTGCCGCGAGCCGCCGGTCGCGCCGCTCGCCGCCGAAGCGTACGGCGGTGGCGATGAAGATGGCGACGGGCATCAGGAGCACGACGCAGATCAGGACCACGAGCACGACCAGCATCGGGTCGAGCGGCTGCACCTCGCCGATGTTGCCGAACCCGGCCGCGCTGGAGGCGCCGCTTCCGGGGGAGAGGGAGGAGCTGCCGGCGTAGTAGTAGAGCTCCGAGGGCTCGACCAGACCGGCGTCGCCGATGGTCGCGGTGATCTCGTACGGGAGCCGCTGGCGCAGCAGTTGGCCCTCGGGGGAGTCGAGCAGGTCGCGCAGCGCGGGTGAGACGGCCATGGCGCCGGGGGCCGGTATGGAGGTCAGGCCCGGCGGGAGTACGGGGTCGGCGTTGGCCGGTCGCAACAGCTTTCCGCCGATGGTGGAGTCCCGGTACTCGGTGTCGGCGCTCGCGTAGAGGAGGGAGGCCTTCACGTTCCCGGTGTTCTTCTCCGAGCCCGCCGAGAAGGGCTGCCGGCCGTGGATGCGGTCGGCCCGCTGGTCCGACAGGTGGGGCACCGACGCGGCGCCCAGGAGCAGGGCCACGCCGAGGCCGACCCCGACCGCGGTGAGCAGGGTACGGGCCCAGCCCTCCCGGCCGCCGCCGAGGGCGAACCGGATGCCGAGGCCGAGATCATGGAGGCGTCGCTTCATGGAAGAGGACTATACGCACCGGGTATACCCACCGTGTATACCCGGGGTGCATAGCAGTCCGCGATGCTTCCATTACGGGGCAAACCGGGGCGGCATCCGAAACCTTGGCAACCCTTGGCACGATTCAATCGTCGGTTCCCATGGGGCAGGTGCTGATTCTCACGTACGGAAAAGACGTGATCGAATCCGCTTTGTCCATACGTGCGGTGTTAGTTTTCTGAGCTGATCTGGCGAGTCTGGTGAGTCATATGAAGGCGAGCGACTGAGGTTATGGGCCGAGCGGAAGAGCGGCGCGCCCGGCAGAGTGGGGCGCGCCGGGGCAAGCAGAAGGCGAAGAAGAAAGGCATACGCCGGTTCTTCACCTGGAAGAAGATGCTCGGCACGTTCTTCGGGCTCTGCCTCCTCGCGATGGGCGCCTTCTACGTCATCTACCTGATGGTGCCGATCCCCACGGGCAATGACGAGGCCCAGATGGAGAGCAACGTCTACAAGCTCTCCAACGGCCAGGTGCTCGCCCGCACCGGTTCGGTCAACCGCGAGACGGTGTCCCTCGACAAGGTCCCCAAGCCGATCCAGCAGAGCTTCGTCGCCCTGGAGAACAAGACCTTCTACGAGGACAAGGGCGTCGACTTCAAGGGCACCGCCCGCGGCATCATCAAGACCCTGATGGGCAAGGGCGCCCAGGGCGGCTCGACGATCACCCAGCAGTACGTCAAGAACAACTACCTGACGCAGGAGCAGACGGTCACCCGCAAGCTGAAGGAGATCGTGATCTCCCTCAAGGTGGACCAGCGCTACAGCAAGGACACCATCCTCGCCGGGTACATGAACACCAGCTACTACGGCCGGGGTGCCTACGGCATCCAGGCCGCGGCCCAGGCGTACTACGGCAAGGACGTCTCCAAGCTGTCGCTGGAGGAGGGCACCTACCTCGCGGCGCTGCTCCAGGCGCCCAGTCAGTACGACTGGCAGACGGCCGGCCCGGTCGGCAAGCAGCTGGTCCAGGGGCGCTGGGCCAAGGCCCTCGACAACATGGTCGAGATGAAGACCCTGACGCCGGACGCCCGGGCGAAGCTGAAGTTCGAGCCGCCCCACGACGCCAAGATCGCTCCCGGGATGGAGGGCCAGACCGGTTACCTGGTCGACGCCGCCAAGAAGGAGCTGATGCACAACGGGGTGGACGAGGCCCTCCTGGCCCGGGGTGGCTGGACCGTCACGCTCAACATCGACCCCGCCAAGCAGAAGCTCCTGGAGAGCGCGGTCAAGGACCAGCTGACCAGCAAGCTCGACCCCAAGAAGCGCAAGGTCGACGCCGACCTCCAGGCCGGCGCGGCCTCGGTGGACCCGAAGACCGGCTCGGTGGTCGCCCTCTACGGCGGCCAGGACTACATCAAGCACCAGCTCAGCAACGCGACCAACGCCACCTACCAGCCCGCCTCGACCTTCAAGCCGGTCATCCTCGCGGCCGCCTTCAACCAGGGCGCCGAGACGCAGGACGGCAAGCCGATCAAGGCGAACACCGTCTACGACGGCGACAGCAAGCGGCCGGTCAAGGGCAGCGACATCCCCTTCGCCCCGCCGAACGAGGACGACGCCGACTACGGCTCCATCAGCGTCCAGGACGCGATGAACAAGTCGGTCAACTCCGTGTTCGCGCAGATGGGCGTCGACGCCCACCTCGACAAGGTGCGGGACACCGCCGTGGCGATGGGCATGACGTCCATCAAGGACCTGAAGCCGGTGCCCGCCATGACGCTGGGCTCCTACGGCGCCAGCCCGCTCCAGATGGCCGCGGTGTACGCCACGCTCGACAATCACGGCAAGGAAGTCACGCCGTCGATCGTCAAGTCCGCCGAGCACAAGGACCACAAGTACAACAGGCCCGACCCCATCGGCAGCCAGGTCATCAGCAGGGACGCGGCGGACTCGGTCACCTCGGTGCTCACCGGCGTGGTCGACGACGGTACGGCCAAGAAGTCGGTGGCCGCCGCCGACAACCGCGACGGCAAGCAGGTCGCGGGCAAGACCGGTACCTCCGACGACAACAAGTCGGCCTGGTTCACCGGCTACACCCCGGACCTGGTCACCTCGGTCGGGATGTGGGGCGAGGCCGCCGATCCGCGCACGGTGAAGGCCGACGGCAAGGACGTGCACATCCCCAAGGGCGGCCAGGTCACGATGACCAACGGCGCCGGCGAGGACGGCCGGGTCAACGGTGGTTCCATACCGGCCCGCATCTGGGCCGGATACACCTTCGACGCGGTCAAGGGCGGCGCCGACAAGTTCGACCTGGAGACCGATCAGGGCGCGGCCAAGGAGCCGCTCTTCACACCGTCCAAGACGCCGTCGAACACGCCGTCCAAGTCGCCGTCGGGCACTCCCTCGAAGTCCCCGTCGAACACCCCGTCCAAGTCGCCGTCGGGCACCCCGTCCAGGACGACGGATCCGACCGGCTCGCCGAGCGGTACGACCTCGCACAAGCCGAAGCCGCCCACGCCGACGTCGAGCAAGTCCGACGGCGCGAGCCCGCCGGACGACCCGCTCCTGCCCAACGCGGGCAACTGACACGGCCGACGGCCCCCATCCCCGCTCGGGGGATGGGGGCCGTTCCGCTGTCGGAGGACGTGCCCGGGGTCAGCCGCGCGTCGGCAGCTCGAACCAGACGACCTTGCCGCCGGAAAGGCGGGTCGCGCCCCAGCGCCGGGCGAGGCGGTTGACCAGGAACAGCCCGCGCCCGCCCTCGTCGGTCTCACGGGCCCGGCGCTGGCGCGGCAGCTGCGGGGAGTCGTCGCCCACCTCGCAGCGCAGCACGTCGGTCTTGAGCAGCCGCAGCGTGACCGGCCGCTCGGCATAGCGCACCGCGTTGGTGACGACCTCGCTGACCAGGAGCTCCACCGAGTCGGTCAGCTCCTCCAGGCCCCAGCGCTCGAGCGCCCTGCGGGCGAGCCGCCTGGCCCGGCCGGGGGCGGTCTCCTCCGGGTCGAGGAACCAGTACGCCACATCGCTCGGCGCGATCCCGTCGAAGCGGGCGGCGAGCAGCGCGATGTCGTCGTCCCGGTCACCGGGGCCGAGCATGTCGAGCACGTCGTCGCAGAGCGCTTCGAGCGGCGGCGAGTGGTCGGGGCCGGTCAACTGGGCGGTGGCGGCGAGGCGTTCACGCAGCAGCTCGATGCCGGTCCACACGTCGCGCAGCCGGGACTCCACCAGGCCGTCGGTGTACAGGAGCAGCGTGGCACCCGCCGGGGCGTCCAGCTCGACCGCCTCGAAGTCGACCCCGCCGACCCCGATGGGGGCGCCCGGCGGCACCCGCAGGACCTCGGCGCGGCCGCCGAGGTGCAGCAGCACTGGTGGCGGATGGCCGGCGTTGGCGATGGTGATGCGGTGCGCGACGGGGTCGTAGACCGCGTACAGGCAGGTCGCCATGCGGTCGGTGCCGAGCCGCTGGGCCTGCTCGTCGAGGTGGTGCAGCACCTCGGCGGGCGGCAGGTCGAGACCCGCCAACGTCTGTGCGGTGGTGCGCAGTTGGCCCATGATCGCGGCGGAGGTCATGGAGTGGCCCATCACGTCGCCGACGACCAGGGCGACCCGGCTGCCGGGCAGCGGGATCGCGTCGTACCAGTCCCCGCCGACCCGGGCGGTCTCGGCCGCCGGGAGGTAGCGCGAGGCGAGCCGCACACCGGTGGGCTGGGGGAGGCTGTCGGGCAGCATGGTGCGCTGGAGCTCGTCGGCGATGTAGGCCTCGCGTCCGTACAGGACGGCCTTGTCGATGCCGAGCGCGGTGTGGGTCGCCAGCTGGGCCGCGACCAGGAGGTCGTTGGCCTCGAAGGCGGGCCGTTCGGGGCCGCGCACGAAGACGGCGGCGCCGATCACCCGCCGCCGGCCGCGCAGCGGGGCGAGTATCGCCCGTCGGCCGCCGGGCACCGTGCGGTCGGGGCCGAGCAGTTCGGCCAGGGCCGCGCGGGCCGCGGGGGACTCCGCGAAGACCGGGCGCACCCCGCGCAGGACCTCGTTCAGCTCCCCGCCGGTGCGCACCTCGCACAGCTCGGACGCGGGGGTGAGGTCGGGACCCGGGCCGCCGAGCACGGTGAGGCCCTCGGCCTCCGCGCTCTCGCTCAGCGCCTCGTCGACTAAACGCAGCCGGTCCGTGCGGCGCAGGCGCAGCACGAACGGGGTGGCCGGGCGCTCGTCGCCGACCGGCAGCGGGTCGCGCAGATGGACCAGGATGGCGTCGGAGAACGTCGGCACGGTCGCCCGGCACAGGCCCAGCACGATCTCGTCGAGGTCTATGCCACGGGCGATCCGACGGGTAGCGGCGCCCACGAAGCGCAGCCGGTCGCCCTCGCGCCGGGCGACCGCGGCGGCGCCCTCGCCCGGATCCGTGAGGGCGCTCTCGCCGCCCGCGCCCACCGGGGGCACGGCGGCGGCGGCCGCGGTGTCGCGGCTCGCCCGCTCGGGCTGGCCCGGCACGGACGCGGTCACCGCGCCGCCCCGGTCGGCCGCGCGGGCGCCCAGCGGGGCGCGTCGGGACGTGCCGCCCGGTTCCGGTGCGGCCGGGGTGTCGGCATGGGGCCTCCCCTGCTCCTCAAGAGCGTGCGGAAGGGTCTGCTCGGTGGGCCGGGCGCGTTCCTTGTGCCGGCTCTCGTGCGAGGTGGGCTGGGGCTCCGTCACGCGTCGGGTTCCGTCCGTCCGGGATGAGGCGTCCACCCTGCCGCGAGCGGCGGCAGTGGCGGCGACAGGGTAAGGATGCGTGATGCCGTCGCTTCACGCGGGATACCCTCCCCCAACTTCTCGAGGCGCGGGGGAGGCTCCGTCCGGGCGGCGGCGACACCGGACACGCTCCACCCCCTGTGGTGACATACGGTCAATTCTCGCACCGGGTCCGCCGGTCGACCCCTGTGGCCCCTGGATGGCCCTGCGGAGGACGATCCTACGTTTGAACCCCGGGGGCGCATCAAGGGTCTCACGACGTCATGTGCGCCGGGGTGCGATCCCAGTCCGCCGGGAGTGCGGGAACGGGCCAGCGCGGGTCCGGTCGCCATGCCTCCCAGCCGTCCGAGAACGGCCGCCCCCACGCGGTGATCACCTCGACCGCGGCGTCCCCGGCCGCCCGCACCCGCCCCGCGAGGTCACCGTCCATCAGGCCCACCCGCTGGGCCTGGGCGAACTCGTCCTCGTCCAGCCAGCGCCAACTGCGGTCCGGAGAAACGGAGATGTCGAGGAAGTGGTCCGTGGAGTCGATGCCCCCCGACCAGCGTGCGCGGGGCTCCTCCAGGTTCACGTACCAGTTCTTGAAACGCCAGCCCCGTTCCCAGAAAAGCCACACCGACCAGGGCTCGCCGGGGCGCGCCAGCTTGAGCACACCGCTGCCGAACCACTGGGAGCGCTCCGTGGTGCGCGGGGCGGTGTAGCGGGTGGCCAGGGGCTCCTGGAACAGGGGGCGGCCGTCGGCGAGCACCGGGCGTACGCACTCGGTGCGGGGCGCCATCCACACGGCGAGCAGCTCGTCGGTGTCCTGCACGACCGTCACCGGGCGACAGATGTGGACCGGCCCTTTGCCGCTCCCCAGGTGGGGGGCGTGATCGCGATAGCGCCAGAGGATCTGGTCCCCTGGCGCCCAGTGTGGGGTGCCGCCTCCTGTACCTGTCATGTGCAGATATTACGGAGTCCGGGCCGGGCCACGCTGCGATTCGGATCACCCGGTGCTCAGGGGCGGGTCATTCCGAGCACGTCGAGGGCCGCGTCGAGCTGCTCGACCGTGAGGTCCCCGCGCTCGACGTACCCCGATTCGAGGACCACTTCGCGGATGGTCTTCCGCTCGGCCAGGGACTTCTTGGCGACCTTGGCGGCCTCCTCGTACCCGATGTACTTGTTGAGCGGGGTGACCACCGACGGCGAGGACTCGGCGTACTCGCGGGCCCGCTCCACGTTCGCGGTGATGCCGTCGACGGTGCGGTCGGCGAGCAGCCGGGAGACTTTGGTGAGCAGCCGGACCGACTCCAGGAGGTTCTTGGCGATCACCGGCAGCATCACGTTGAGCTCGAAGTTGCCCGCCGCCCCGGCCGTCGCCACCGTCGCGTCGTTGCCGACGACCTGGGCCGCGACCATGAGGACGGCTTCCGGAATGACCGGATTGACCTTTCCGGGCATGATCGACGAGCCCGGCTGGAGGTCGGGAAGACTGATCTCGGCCAATCCTGTGCGCGGCCCCGAGGCCATCCAGCGCAGGTCGTTGGAGATCTTGGTGAGCGACACCGCGATGGTGCGCAGCTGCCCGCTCGTCTCCACCAGGCCGTCCCGCGCGCCCTGCGCCTCGAAGTGGTCCCGGGCCTCGGTGAGCGGCAGTCCCGTGACCCGCGCGACCTCGGCGATCACGGCCGCCGAGAAGCCGTGCGGGGTGTTGATGCCGGTGCCCACCGCCGTGCCGCCCAGGGGGAGTTCGGCCAGGCGGGGCAGCGAGGAGCGCAGCCGCTCGATGCCGTAACGGACCTGCGCCGCATAGCCGCCGAACTCCTGGCCGAGGGTGACCGGGGTCGCGTCCATCAGGTGCGTACGCCCCGACTTGACCACGTCCGCGAACTCGGCCGACTTGCGCTCCAGGGCGGTCGCCAGATGGTCGAGGGCGGGGATCAGATCGCCGGTGACGGCGGCCGTCGCGGCGATGTGGATGGAGGAGGGGAACACGTCGTTGGAGGACTGCGAGGCGTTCACGTGGTCGTTCGGGTGGACGTCGCGGCCCAGCCTTTCGGTGGCGAGCGTCGCCACGACCTCGTTCATGTTCATGTTCGACGAGGTGCCCGATCCGGTCTGGAAGACATCGACCGGAAAGTGCTCGTCCCAGCGGCCCTCGGCGACCTCGCCGGCCGCCTCCTCGACCGCGCCCGCGATGTCCTTGTCGAGCACTCCGAGCTCGGCGTTGACCTTGGCGGCGGCCGCCTTGACGCGGGCCAGCGCCTCGATGTGGGCGCGCTCCAGGCGCTGCCCGGAGACGGGGAAGTTCTCCACCGCCCGCTGCGTCTGCGCCCGCCACTTGGCGTGCGCGGGCACCCGTACCTCGCCCATCGAGTCGTGCTCGGTCCGGTACTCGCTGTCGTTCATGGCGAACCTCCTGAAAAAGATGAGCAGTTGTCTTGTTCTACCTATTCCCAACACGCCTTACCGGCCAGTAAATACCGGGGGGCCGCATTCTCCCGGGGGGCGAGCCCCGTACCCCCGGGAACCACCAGGGAGGCGTAATGAGGCGCACCAGACACAGACTTCGCTGTACGTTCGCGGCGGCGGTGGCCGCCGCGGCGGCGTTCGGGGGCATGGCGGTGGGCGCGACCGGCGCCCAGGCCGCGTCCGCACCGACCGTCAAGTCCACCCCGCTGTCGCCCGACCTGGAGAAGATCCGGGCGGCGGAGGCCACCCAGCTCTACGGCGATCCGGCCGAGCGGCCGCTGGCGGACCGCAAGACCGGCCTGATCTCGCTCGGCGACAGCGAGATCTCGGGCGAGGGCGTCGGCACCTACGAGGCCGGCACCAACGGCCCCGACAACTGGTGCCACCGCTCGCCCGACTCCGCGATCCACCGCACCGGCATCCCGGCCGACGAGACGTACAACGTCGCCTGCTCGGGCGCGTACACCGGAAACATCAGGATCGGCGGGACCAAGCAGTACGCCGATGAACTCGTGCAGAGCGACAGCCTCGCCATCAAGGCGCGCAACACCCGCATCAAGATGGTGCTCCTGGTCGCCGGGGCCAACGACGACCTCCAGTTCGGCCCGGTCATGACCGACTGCGTCGAGCGCTATCTGCTGCTCCAGGGCCCGTGCCAGTCCAAGTACGAGTCCGGCTGGCAGGCCCGCGTCGACGCGCTCGTGCCCAAGGTCGAGCAGACGGTGAGCGACCTCAAGTCCGTGATGCGCGACGCCGGTTACACCGACGGCTCGTACAAACTGGTCGTGATGGGCTACCCGAGCCCGATCGGCCCCGACTTCCACGACAACCCTGGCTTCCCCGGCAAGCTCGCCTGCGGTGGGCTCGGCTACGACTCCGACACCGTGTGGGGCCGCAACACCGCGGTGCCCGCCTTCGAGGTCGGGATGCGCAAGGTGGCCGCGGACACCGGAGTGACCTACCTCGACGACTCGCGGCTCTTCAACGGCCACGAGGTGTGCATGGAGGACACCTGGGCCCGCGGTCTCTACATCGACCTCTCCAAGCCCGGACTGCCCGACGAGAACTCCGTCCGCCAGTCCTTCCACCCCAACTACCGGGGCCACGGCGCCTTCGCCTCCTGCCTCACCCAGATCTACAACTCCGGTGTGCGGGAAGGCAGTTGCGCGGACCCCGCCTCCACCGGGACGCCCACGCTCTACCCGCTCGCCTGGGACGACGCGTACCGGCCCCTCAAGAACGAGGCGACCGGCACCTGCGTCGACGTCACCGCCTCCACCAGCGCCAACGGCACGGCCGTCCTCGGCTGGGACTGCCACGGCGGACGCAACCAGAACTGGTGGTACGACAGCGACCGCAAGTCGGTGCACACCCAGCTCACCCAGGACCGCTGCCTGGACGTGCCGGGGGCGAACTACTCCGCCGGCGCCAAGCTGATCATCTGGAACTGCTCGGGCGCCGCCAACCAGGAGTGGGTGCGCCAGTCCGGCACCCTGCGCCCGGCGGCGGCCACCGGTCTGTGCGCCACGCTCGGCGCCGCCAAGGACCCGCTCACCCTGCGGGCCTGCGACGGCACCGCGGGCCAGCGCTTCGCCTGACCTGTCCATCGCCCGGCCCCGTCACGGACAGCCGTCCGCGGCGGGGCCGAGGTGCGCCACCTCGATGGCGGAGGGGGAGAGCGCCGAGGACACCCGTACGCGGGCGCCGGAGTCGAGCGGAGTGCGCGCCCGCGCCGCGTACTTGAGCGGCCGGCCGTGCACACAGAAGAGGACCTCGCCGTAGCCGCCCCGGGGGATCGGCGTGACCACCCGGCCGGCCGCGCCGACCATCGCGGCGGCCGTCGGCGAGGCCTTCGCGCGGCGCCGGAACAGGCTCAGGTCGAGCCCCGCCAGTAAGCCGCCAGGCCCGGTGAACCACCCCAACTGCGCCACCCCTCCCGGTGGTTGAACCTCCCCGGCCGATGCGGCGGCCGGGGCGATTGCGGACACATGCCAGGATAGGTGGCTAATTCAGTTGGTCCTTAGGGCCTTTGGACCCTATTCGGATCCGGTGGCCCGTCGAGCGAGATCAGGCCTGTCCGGCGCCCCGGACGGGGATGTTCAGGAACGTCGGCGGCTCGGCCGGCGCCTGGAAGAAGTCGTTGCCCTTGTCGTCGACGACGACGAACGCCGGGAAGTCCTCGACCTCGATCTTCCACACCGCCTCCATGCCGAGCTCCTCGTACTCGACGACCTCGACCTTCTTGATGCAGTCCTGGGCCAGGCGCGCGGCCGGGCCGCCGATCGAGCCGAGGTAGAACCCGCCGTGCGTGCCGCAGGCGTCGGTGACCTGCTTGCTGCGGTTGCCCTTGGCCAGCATCACCTTCGAGCCGCCCGCCGCCTGGAACTGCTCGACGTAGGAGTCCATCCGGCCGGCCGTGGTCGGGCCGAACGAGCCGGACGCGTAGCCCTCGGGCGTCTTGGCCGGGCCCGCGTAGTAGACCGGGTGGTCCTTGAGGTACTGCGGCATCTCCTCGCCCGCGTCGAGCCGCTCCTTGATCTTGGCGTGCGCGATGTCGCGGGCCACGACCAGCGGGCCGGTCAGCGAGAGGCGGGTCTTGACCGGGTACTTGGTGAGCTCGGCCAGGATCGCGTCCATCGGCTGGTTGAGGTCGATGCGTACGACGTCGCTGTCGTCCAGGTGCTCGTCGGTGGTCTCCGGCAGGAAGCGCGCGGGGTCGGTCTCCAGCTGCTCCAGGAAGACGCCCTCGGCGGTGATCTTCGCGACGGCCTGGCGGTCGGCCGAGCAGGACACGGCGATCGCGACGGGCAGCGAGGCGCCGTGCCGGGGCAGACGCACCACGCGCACGTCGTGGCAGAAGTACTTGCCGCCGAACTGCGCGCCGATGCCGATCTTCTGCGTCAGCTCGAAGACCTTCTTCTCCAGCTCCTCGTCCCGGAAGCCGTGCCCCAACTCCGAGCCTTCGGAGGGCAGTTCGTCGAGGTAGTGCGCGGAGGCGTACTTCGCGGTCTTCAGCGCGAACTCGGCGCTGGTGCCGCCCACCACGATGGCCAGGTGGTACGGCGGGCACGCGGCGGTGCCGAGCGAGCGGATCTTCTCCTCCAGGAACTTCATCATGGAGGCCTCGTTCAGGACGGCCTTCGTCTCCTGGTAGAGGAACGACTTGTTGGCCGAGCCGCCGCCCTTGGCCATGAACAGGAACTTGTAGGCGCCGCCGTCGGTCGCGTACAGCTCGATCTGCGCGGGCAGGTTCGAGCCGGTGTTCTTCTCGTCCCACATGGTGAGGGGGGCCATCTGCGAGTAGCGCAGGTTCAGCTGCGTGTACGCGTCGTAGATGCCGCGCGACAGGGCCGCCTCGTCGCCGCCCTCGGTCAGGACGTTCTGGCCGCGCTTGCCCATCACGATCGCGGTGCCGGTGTCCTGGCACATCGGCAGTACGCCGGCCGCCGCGATGTTCGCGTTCTTCAGGAGGTCGAGCGCGACGAACTTGTCGTTGCCCGAGGCCTCCGGGTCGTCGACGATCTTGCGCAGCTGGGCCAGGTGTGCCGGGCGGAGGTAGTGCTGGATGTCGTGGATCGCCTCGGCGGCCAGCTTGCGCAGGGCCTCAGGGTCGACCTTGAGGAACGTACGCCCGTCGGCCTCGAAGGTGGCGACACCCTCGGCGGTCACCAGGCGGTACGGCGTGGTGTCCTCTCCCAGGGGGAGAAGGTCGGAGTACTGAAACTCTGGCATTGCGGCCATTCCTCACTCGGCAGACAGCTGCTGTACCTCCATTGGCACAGCATCCACCAGCGTATGCCGCCGCCCCGGCGCCGATCCTGTGAGGTAAGGCTCAGTTGCCCGGCCCCGGCCGGGGACGGCCGGCGCGCGCCCGGTCCGGGGGAAGCCGAGGTCGGCGCCTCCCGCGACTAGTCGCGATCTATCGCGTTTGGGTACGCTGACCCCGTGGACCTCGAAAAGCACGCCAAGGCGGATCCCGCGCAGCCCGCGAAGGCCGACCTCACCAAGCATGCCGAGCCCCCGGCGCTGCGGGCCTCCGACGCCGACCGGGACCGGATCGCCGACATCCTGCGCGACGCCCTGGCCGAGGGCCGGCTCGATGCCACCGAGCACGCCGAGCGCATCGACGCGGTCTACCGCGCCAAGACCGTCGGTGAACTGGAGCCCCTGGTCCAGGACTTGCCCGTGAGCGGAGCCCGCGCCCGCCCGGTGGCCGCGCCCCGGCCGCACGAGGTGGAGGAGAGCGGGGTGCCGGTCGACGCGGAGAACCTGATCGCGGTCTTCTCCGCCTCCACCCGCAAGGGCCGCTGGCGGGTCGGCAGGCGCACCAACGCCTTCTCGCTGTTCGGCAGCGTGGAGATCGACCTCACCGAGGCGCTCTTCGAGCAGCGTCTGACCGTCATCAACGCGACCGCGATTTTCGGCAATGTGGAAGTGCGGGTGCCGGAGAACCTGAGTCTGCGCGGCAGCGGCACCGGCATCTTCGGCAACTTCGAGGTGCACACCCTCGAAGCCGACGATCCGGAGGCTCCGGTGGTCGTCGTCAATGGATACTCCGTCTTCGGCAACATCGAGGCCAAGCCGAAGCGGGGCAAGCTCATCGCCGACCTGCACCAGAGGCTGCGCAAGCGGCTCGAATCCTGACGTCCGGATCCGCGCGCGGCGACGCCGGGTTCAGGCCATCGGGCGTCCGAGCGCAGTTCCGCACTACGGAACTCAGTGCATAGGCCCGCGTACAGCGGGTAGGGACTGTCGCATCGTCGCTCGCTCGCGAAGCCGTCGTCAGGAGTAGACCGTGCTGCATCCGCCGCATCATTCCCTGCAGGTCGCCGCCGTTCCGCCGCAGCGTGGTCCAGCTCGGGAGGACCAGGCGGGCCCGTGGCACGCGGAGGCGGTCTGCCGCCGGGACGAGGCGGGTCTCTTCTTCGCCCCCTCCAAGGAACCGACGGCCGCCCGGCTCTCCCGCGAGGAGGCCGCCAAGCGCGTCTGCGCCCGCTGTCCCGTGATGGTGGAGTGCCGCGAGCACGCCCTGCTCATGCCCGAGCCGTACGGAGTCTGGGGCGGCCTGACCGCCGCCGAGCGCCGTGTGGTGACCGCCCGCCGCAGGCGGCGCGAGGTCGAGCTGAAGAAGTCCGCGTCCGCCGCGTAGCTCCGCGTGCGGGAACGCGTGGTCTGCGTACGTGAAGGGGTGCCCCCGCCGCACAACGGGGACGCCCCTTCACATACGTACGAACTGCCTTGGTTCCAGGGCTACTTGGCCCGGTCGAAGTCGATCGCGCTGTACGCGCGCAGCTTGGACAGGCGGTGCGTGGAGTCGATCTGGCGGATGGTGCCCGACTTCGAGCGCATCACGAGCGACTGGGTGGTCGCGGTCTCCCCGCGGTAGCGCACCCCGCGGAGAAGCTCGCCGTCGGTGATGCCGGTCGCGACGAAGAACACGTTGTCGCCGCTGACCAGGTCGTTCGTGGAGAGCGTACGGTCCAGGTCGTGCCCGGCGTCGAGCGCGCGCTGACGCTCGGCCTCGTCCTTGGGCCACAGCTTGCCCTGAATCACACCGCCCAGGCACTTGATCGCGCAGGCGGAGATGATGCCTTCCGGGGTGCCGCCGATGCCCATGAGCAGGTCGACGCCGGTGCCCTCGCGCACGGCCATGATCGAACCGGCGACGTCGCCGTCCGAGATGAACTTGATGCGCGCGCCGGTCTCGCGGATCTCCTTGACGATGCCCTCGTGGCGCGGGCGGTCGAGGATGACCACGGTGACGTCCTCGGGCGAGGACTTCTTGGCCTTGGCGACCCGGCGGATGTTCACCGACACCGGGGCGTTGATGTCGACGAAGTCGGCGGCCTCGGGGCCGGTCACCAGCTTGTCCATGTAGAACACGGCGGACGGGTCGAACATGGCGCCGCGGTCGGCGGCGGCGAGCACGGCGATCGCGTTCGGCATGCCCTTGGCGTTCAGGGTGGTGCCGTCGATCGGGTCGACGGCGATGTCGACCTCGGCGCCGGTGCCGTCGCCGATGCGCTCCCCGTTGTAGAGCATGGGGGCTTCGTCCTTCTCGCCCTCACCGATGACGACGACGCCGTTCATCGAGACGGTGGAGACGAGGGTCCGCATGGCGTTGACCGCCGCGCCGTCCGCGCCGATCTTGTCCCCGCGGCCGACCCAGCGGCCCGCGGCCATGGCGGCGGCCTCGGTGACCCGGACGAGCTCGAGGGCCAGGTTGCGGTCGGGAGCCTCGGGGGAGACCTCGAGTTCGGACGGCAGATGATGCTCGGTCATCGGAGCGCACCTTTCTGTACGGCGACGGCCGCAGGGTAAGAGGGTGCTAGGACTCTATCCGCACGTCGACAAATTGAGCAGAGGGGTCCACGTATGAGCGCCGACATGACCTGAGAACATGGGGTCGTGGCAGGAACGCGCAGCAGTAAGCAGACAGTCCGGAACATGCTGCAGTCGTTGGTGGTGATCGGCATCGCTGCGGCTGTGATCTATGTGTTCATCCCGCACGACGAATCGGACGCCCCACCGCTGAAGGCGGTCAACTACAAGGTCGAGCTCTCGACCGTGCGCCGGGCCGCACCGTACCCGGTGGCGGCCCCCGTCGGCCTGCCCGACCAGGACAAGTGGAAGGCGACCTCGGTGTCGTACGACGGCGCCAAGAACAACGCCTGGCACCTGGGCTTCCTCGACCCGCAGAACCAGTACATCGCCGTCGAGCAGTCGACCGCGCCCCTGGACAAGTTCGTGGCCGAGGTGAGCCGGAGCGCGACGAAGACCGAGAAGTCGCAGCAGATCGCCGGCGCGACCTGGACGTACTGGGACGGCCCCAAGTACGACGCCCTCGTCCGCCAGGACCAGGGCCACACCACGGTGGTCACGGGCACGGCACCGTACGACCAGCTGGTGACGATGGCGGGGGCGCTGGAGTCGAAGAAGACGGCGGACTGACGTCCCACGGTTTTCGTACGCATACGACGAGGGCCGCCGCACCGGAACGGTGCGGCGGCCCTCGTCGTATCGAGCGTGCGCTCGGACGCGCCGAGCGGTGACTCAGACGGTGGTGACGACGTCCTCGTAAGCCAGGCGCGGGCTACGCGGACTGTGTCTGCCCGGGGGGCAACCCCCGGACCCCCGGGCCGGACGGCCCGTGGTCAGACGGTGGTGACGACGTCCTCGTAAGCCAGGCGCGGGCTACGCGGGAACCAGGCGTCCTCGCCCGGCTTGCCGATGTTGACGATCATCAGCGGGGTGTGGTCGTCGTCCAGGAACTCCTTCTGCACACCGGCGAAGTCGAACCCGGTCATCGGGCCGGCGGCCAGGCCGGCGGCGCGGACGCCGACGATGAAGTACGCGGCCTGCAGCGCGGAGTTGAGCAGCGCGGCGCTCTCGCGGGCCGGGCGCTCCGAGAAGAAGGCGTCCTTGGCGGCCGGGAAGTGCGGGAAGAGGGCCGGGAGCTCCTCGTGGAACTCGTTGTCCGCGGAGAGGATCGCGACCAGCGGCGCGGCGGCGGTCTTCGGGCGGTTACCCTCGGCCATGTGCTGCACGAGGCGCTCGCGGGCCTCGGGGGAGCGGACCAGGGTGACGCGCAGCGGCGACTGGTTGAAGGCGGTCGGGCCGTACTTGACCAGGTCGTAGATCGCCTGGACCTGCTCGTCGGTCACCGGCTCGTCGGTGAACGTGTTGGCAGTGCGGGCCTCGCGGAAGAGGAGGTCCTGGGCGGCGGGGTCAAGGGCGAGGGACATCTGAAAGCTACCTTCCGGGCTGCTGATCAAGCGATGTCTCCGACGGTACGGCAGGTTTAGGTTAACTTTCAACTAAACCGGGGTTTGCGTGATCAGACTCACAGGGCGGGCTGTGCCTCGGTGCGGTGCGGGTTGCTTGAACCCGCCTTCGGCTGCGGACCGTGCGTGGCCGGTCGCGCCCACGCGGCGGAGCCGCATATGTCACAGCCCCGCGCCCCTAAATGCCTTGGTGCCGGGCCGCGTTGGGGCATTTCAGCCCGTCCGGCGTTTGAGGACGAGCGCCGTTCAGGCGCGAACGGGGGTCTGGGGGCGGAGCCCCCGGGGGCCCGGAACCAACCGACCCCGGGCTACGGGCGGGAGGGTGGGAAAACGCCCCCCGGGTCCGGGGCGGAGCCCCGGGTAACCCCGGGGGCCCGTACCGGAGGGGTCAGCTCTCCTCGGCCGGGTCGGCCAGCGCCGCGTCGAGGCGGGCGCGAGCCCCCTCCAGCCAGCGCCGGCACACCTTGGCCAGCTCCTCCCCCCGCTCCCAGAGCGCGAGGGATTCCTCCAGCGTCGTACCCCCCGCTTCGAGCCGCCGTACGACATCGATCAGCTCGTCCCGCGCCTGCTCGTACCCCAGTGCCGCATCACCCGATGCGACCTCGTCCGTCTTGGCCATGCGATCCACCCTATGTCCGCGGTACGACAGTGACGTGCAGCTCGCCCTCGGCGACCCGGGCGCGCAGATCCTCCCCGGGCGCGACCTCGCCGGGGGAGCGGACCACCTCGCCGCCGGCCCGCTGGAGCACCGCGTACCCCCGCTCGAGCGTGGCCGCCGGCGAGAGCGCCACCACCCGGGCGTGGGTGTGCGAGAGCTCCGAGTCGGCCCGGTCCAGGAGGTGCCCGAGGACCCGGCGCGAACGGTGGACCAGCGCGTCCACCTCGTCCGCCCGGTCGTCCAGCATCCGGTGCGGCCGCTCCATCCAGGGCCGTGCGAGCATCCCCGCCAGGCCTCGCTCCTCGCGGTCGACCAGACCCACGACATGGCGGCGCGCCCGGTCCCGCAGCAGCCGGACCCGGTCCAGCTCCTCGCCCACGTCCGGCACGACCTTCTTCGCCGCGTCGGTCGGCGTGGACGCCCGCAGGTCCGCGACCAGGTCGAGCAGCGGCGCGTCCGGCTCGTGGCCGATCGCCGACACCACGGGCGTACGGCACCGGCCGACCGCGCGTACCAGCTCCTCGTCCGAGAACGGGAGCAGGTCCTCCACGCTGCCGCCGCCCCGGGCCACGATGATCACGTCGACGTCCGGCCGCTCGTCGAGCTCCTCGACCGCCCGGACGACCTGCGGCACCGCGTGCACCCCCTGCACCGCCACGTTGCGCACCTCGAAGCGCACGGCCGGCCAGCGCCGCCGCGCGTTCTCCAGGACGTCCCGCTCGGCCGCCGAGGCCCGCCCGACCACGAGCCCCACGAGCTGCGGCAGGAAAGGCAGTTGGCGCTTGCGGTCCAGCGCGAAGAGCCCCTCCGCGGCGAGCGTCCGCTTCAACTGCTCGAGTCTGGCGAGCAGTTCACCGATGCCGACCGGCTTTATCTCCACCGCGCGCAGCGAGAGCTGGCCGCGCGGCGCGTACCACTCGGGCTTCGCGTGCACGACGACGCGCGCGCCCTCGGACACGACGTCGGCCACCGCGTCGAACACCTGCCGGTAGCAGGTGACCCCCACCGAGATGTCGTGCGAGGGATCACGCAGCGTCAGGAACACCACGCCCGCGCCGGGCCGCCGCGAGAGCTGGGTGATCTGCCCCTCCACCCAGACCGCCCCGAGGCGGTTGATCCACCCCCCGATGAGGCGGGACACCTCGCCGACGGGGAGCGGCGCGTCCGCACTCGTATTCAGAGCCATGTACGCAGGCTAGCCCGCGCCACCGACAGTCCCGCCCGGCGCCGGGGGCTGGGAGTCGCGGCCGTCGCGCCGGCCCCACTGGATGGCGAGGACCACCAGGCCCAGCGCGAGCCAGCCGAGGCCGACCAGCTGGGCCGTGGTCGTCGCCTCCCAGACCACCGCGACGATGACGGCCGCCCCGAGGACCGGGACCACCACGTGGCGCAGCCAGTTGGGGGCGCCCTCCATGCGGCGCACCGCGTACCAGGCGATCACGGAGACGTGCAGCAGGAAGAACGCGGTCAGCGCGCCCATGTCGACCACGGAGACGAGGTGGTCCATGCCGTCGTCCCGCCGGGCCGCCCACACCGCGGCGACCAGCGTGACCACGGCGGCCAGCAGGAGCGCCGCGCGCGGCACCCCCGACGCGGTCCGCGACAGGACGTGCGGCAGCCGCCGGTCGCGGGCCATCGCGAAGACGAGCCGGCCCGCCGCGGCCTGCCCGGCGAGCGCCGCGAAGGCTGCCCCGATCGCCTTGCTGACCGCCACCAGGGTGTGCAGCCAGCCGCCGACCGAGGTCTCGACGGTGTCGTAGAACGCCGAACCCTGCTTGACGGGGTCGGCGGCCAGCTGGGCCGACGACATCGGTTCCAGCAGGGCCGCCAGATAGGACTGCGCGACGAACAGGAACCCGGCCAGGACCAGGCAGAACAGCACCGCGCGCGCCACCTTCGCCGAGCCGCCCGTCACCTCCTCGGCGAACGTGGCGATCGCGTCGAAGCCGAGATAGGACAGGACCGCCACCGACACGGCACCCAGCACCGCGCCGAGAGTGAAACCGGCGTCCCCGGTCAGCGGCGACAACCAGCCCCGCTGCGCCCCGTCCCGTACGAGCACGACCACCGCGGCCACGACGAAGACGAGCAGCACCACGATCTCCATCGCGAGCACCGCGAAGCCCACCCGGGCCGCGGCGCGTACGCCCCACAGGTTCAGGAGGGTGGTGAGCACCACGGCGATGGCCGTCCACACCCAGCGCGAGACCGAGGGGACCAGGGAGTTCATCGCGATGCCGGAGAAGAGGTAGGCGACCGCCGGGATCAGCAGGTAGTCGAGCATCGCCATCCACCCGGCGATGAACCCCGGCCCCTCGCCGAGCGCCTTGCGCGCGTACGCGAACACCGACCCGGCCAGCGGGACGACCCGGACCATCTGCGCGTAGCTGTACGCCGTGAACCCCATGGCGACCGTGGCGACCAGGTAGACCAGCGCGACGGCGCCGTGCGACTTGGCGTCCAAGGTGCCGAAGATGCCGACCGGGGCCATGGGCGCGATGAAGAGCAGCCCGTAGACGACCAGGTCCCGGAATCCCAGACTCCGCCGCAGTTGCCCGGCCCCCTCGGCCCCCTCGGCCCCCTCGGCCCCCTCGGTCCCCTCGCCGGGGCCGGTCCCCTCGGGGCGGCGGGGCCTGCCGGAATCCTCGTGCTCCTCGCGTACGCCACTCATGCGCCCAGTCTCACCGGCTCCGCGATCTTTGGCCCGCCGGGGGCGCCGGTCGGGCGCCGGGGAGGACGGCGGCGTTGCGTGGGGCCGGTCGGGCTGTCCGTGCCAGCCCCTACCATGGACGGCATGACTGCTACTGCTGCCCGCCGGGTCCTGCTCGCCGCTCCCCGTGGCTACTGCGCGGGCGTGGACCGTGCCGTGATCGCCGTGGAGAAGGCCCTGGAGCAGTACGGGGCGCCCATCTACGTCCGGCACGAGATCGTCCACAACAAGTACGTCGTGCAGACCCTGGAGAAGAAGGGTGCGATCTTCGTCGAGCAGACGGCGGAGGTGCCCGAGGGCTCCATCGTGATGTTCTCCGCGCACGGCGTCGCCCCGACCGTCCACGCCGAGGCCGCCGAGCGCAAGCTGGCCACCATCGACGCCACGTGCCCGCTGGTCACCAAGGTCCACAAGGAGGCCGTGCGGTACGCGAAGGAGGACTACGACATCCTCCTGATCGGCCACGAGGGCCACGAAGAGGTCATCGGCACCTCCGGCGAGGCCCCCGAGCACATCACCCTGGTCGACGGCCCGGACGACGTGGCCAACGTCGAGGTCCGCGACGAGTCGAAGGTCGTCTGGCTCTCCCAGACCACGCTCTCCGTCGACGAGACGATGGAGACGGTCGACGCCCTCAAGAACAAGTTCCCGAACCTGCTCTCGCCGCCCAGCGACGACATCTGCTACGCCACGCAGAACCGCCAGGTGGCCGTGAAGAAGCTCGCCGAGGACGCCCAGCTGGTCATCGTCGTCGGCTCCAAGAACTCCTCGAACTCGATCCGCATGGTCGAGGTCGCCCTCGACGCGGGCGCCCCCGCCGCCCACCTGGTGGACTTCGCCGACGAGATCGACGAGGCCTGGCTCGAGGGCGTCAGCACGGTCGGCCTGACCTCCGGCGCCTCCGTGCCGGACGTCCTGGTCGACGGCGTCCTGGAATGGCTGGCCCAGCGCGGCTACGGCGACGTCGAGACGGTCAAGACGGCGGACGAGTCGATCACCTTCTCGCTGCCCAAGGAGCTCCGCCGCGACCTGCGCGCCGAGGCGGCCGAGCTGTCGGGCGAGTAACACCGTCCAGCACGTCGCACCGCGCGTCCGCCCGTAACGTGGATCTCATGAACGCCATGAAGAACGTGTTCGGAGTGGACGTCGGCGGAACCGGCATCAAGGGTGCCCCCGTCGACCTCGATCGGGGCGACCTGGCGCAGGAGCGCCACAAGGTGCTGACGCCGCACCCCGCCACCCCCGATGCGGTGGCGGACCGCGTCGCGGAGGTCGTCGGCCACTTCGGCTGGTCGGGGCCGGTCGGCATCACCTTCCCCGGGGTGGTCACCGCGAACACCGTCCGCACCGCCGCCAACGTCGCCAAGGACTGGGTGGGCGTGGACGCGGCCCGCCTGCTCGGCGACCGCCTGGGGGACATGCCCGTCACCGTCCTGAACGACGCGGACGCGGCCGGCGTCGCCGAGATGCGCTTCGGCGCGGGCAAGGGCCGCAAGGGCACGGTGATCCTGCTGACCTTCGGTACGGGCATCGGCAGCGCGGTCTTCATCGACGGCAACCTCGTCCCCAACACCGAGCTCGGCCATCTGGAGCTGCACGGCCACGACGCGGAGAAGCACGCCTCGACCAAGGTCAAGGAGGACGAGGACCTGAGCTGGTCGCACTGGGCCCGCCGGGTCCAGAAGTACCTCGCCCATGTGGAGATGCTGTTCTCGCCGGAGCTGTTCATCATCGGCGGCGGGGTCAGCCGCAAGGCCGACAAGTTCCTGCCGCTCATCGAGGGCATCGAGGCGGAGATCGTCCCGGCCCAGCTGCAGAACAACGCGGGGATCGTGGGGGCGGCGATGGTGGCGTCCGGACGGTAGCCCGGCGGCGAGCACCGGGCTCGGCCTAGCCCGGGCGGGGGCTTGGGCGGGGGCTTGGGCGGGGCTTGGGTGGGGGTTTGGGCGGCGTTACGAGGGCGGTGCCGCGACGGCGGCATTACGAGGGTGGCGTTACGAGGACGGGTGCTGCGAGGCCCGTCCCCCCCCACCCGGGTCAGCGGCGGGCGTCGGCCTTGCCCGGGCCCCGGGCCTTGAGGGAACCCCCGGCCTTGACGGAACCCCCGGCTTTGACAGGGCCGCCGGCCTTGAGGGGCCCGCGCCGACGCCCCATGAGCCGCACCTTCCGTACGGTGGCGATCACGCCGGCCACCAGCGTTCCCGCGTACAGCCAGCCCGCGTGCAGGGCGAGCGCGGTGACCACGGCCATCGCCTGACCGCCGAAGCCGCCGGTGCCGCCCGCGACCGGGATGATCCCCACCGCGAAGGCGATGGGCACGCAGATCGGGGCGGTCACCAGGTCGGCGGGCCGCACCCACAGCGCGGTCACCGCGCAGACCGGCAGGAACAGCACCCCGTACACCGCGGGCGAACCGTCGAAGAGCAGCCAGTCCAGGGTGCCCAGCGCGAACATCAGGGCCGCGGCGAGGAGCCCGCCGCCGAGCCCGGTGAGCCGGGGGGACGGCAGTCTGCGCAGCGCGAGGACGATGGGCGGCACCCGCCGGGTGCGGCCGGCCGCCCGGTAGACGGCGGCGCTCTCACCGGTCACCGCCGCGCCGGCGGGCACGCCGAGTGGCGCCCGGGAGGGCCCCGGCGCCGAGGTCCGTGCTCGCTGTCCGTTCTGCGGGGTGCGCGTCCTAGATTGCTCCACCGCACCAACGTAGGTCGCGACAGGGGCGCAACCATCCATTGGACACGCCCTTTGAGTGAGCTTGCCCCTGCGTTCGACGGTCCGGGGCCGTCACGGCCGGTATCGCGCGCCCGTAAACTGGTGGGCGGTCCACCCTCCGGACCGTCCACCGCCCTCGTACCGGGAAGTCGCCACGTGTCGCTCACGATCGGAATCGTCGGTCTGCCGAATGTCGGCAAGTCGACCCTGTTCAACGCCCTGACCAAGAACGACGTACTGGCGGCCAACTACCCGTTCGCCACCATCGAGCCGAACGTCGGCGTCGTCGGCGTCCCCGACCCCCGCCTGGCCAAGCTCGCCGAGGTCTTCAGCTCCCAGCGCATCCTGCCCGCCACGGTCGACTTCGTCGACATCGCCGGCATCGTGCGCGGCGCGAGCGAGGGCGAGGGCCTGGGCAACAAGTTCCTCGCGAACATCCGCGAGTCGGACGCGATCTGCCAGGTCATCCGCGCCTTCAAGGACGAGAACGTCGTCCACGTCGACGGCAAGGTGTCCCCGAAGGACGACATCGAGACGATCAACACCGAGCTGATCCTCGCCGACCTCCAGTCCGTCGAGAAGGCGGTCCCGCGCCTGACGAAGGAGTCCCGCCTCCAGAAGGACAAGATCGCGGTCCTGGCGGCGGTCGAGAAGGCCCAGAAGATCCTCGAGGCGGGCGACACCCTCTTCTCGCACGGCATCACGAAGGGCACGGAGCAGGGCGACCTGCTGCACGAGCTGCACCTGCTGACCACCAAGCCGTTCCTGTACGTCTTCAACGTCGACGAGGACGAGCTGGTCGACGAGGACTTCAAGAACGAGCAGCGCGCCCTGGTCGCCCCCGCGGAGGCGATCTTCCTCAACGCGAAGATCGAGTCCGAGCTGATCGAGCTGGACGACGACGAGGCGCTCGAACTCCTCCAGTCCATGGGCCAGGAGGAGCCCGGCCTCGCCACCCTCGGCCGCGTCGGCTTCGCCACCCTGGGCCTCCAGACCTACCTGACGGCCGGCCCCAAGGAAACCCGCGCCTGGACCATCCCCCAGGGCGCCACGGCCCCCGAGGCGGCCGGTGTCATCCACACCGACTTCCAGAAGGGCTTCATCAAGGCCGAGGTCATCTCCTTCGCCGACCTGATCGACGCGGGCTCGGTAGCCGAGGCCCGCTCGCGCGGCAAGGCGCGGATGGAGGGCAAGGAGTACGTCATGCAGGACGGGGATGTTGTGGAGTTCCGGTTCAACGTGTGACCGGGTGAACCAACAGGCGTGTGCCTGACCCGGCGAGCGCGCGGGTCGTAAGGGGTCGGCTCATTCGTGAGCCGGCCCCTTCGCGTTTCGGGTACGGGGGTACTCGCTCCTCGTCTAGCCCCTGCTGATCGCCGGGACGGCAGCATGGGGCTGACTGTCCAGCGCGGCGGTGCCGACCAGCTCCCGCAGCTTCTCGCGGGTTTCGGCATCCGTGGAGTAGAGCACCGTGCCGATCATTCCGCGTGTGAGCAGCACCTTGTAGGTGTTGCGGATCAGGCGGTCGACGGCCGCGTCCGGAGTCGACTTCTTGAATACCGGGTCCTTGGACGCCGTACGGTCGGTGACCCAGCCGTCGCGGCGCCACACCAGGTCGGGGCCGATGATGACGCCGCTCCAGTCGTACTCGAAGCCCTGGGCCGTGTACACACAGCCCACCTGTCCGAAACCGGCCGGGTCGGTGGCCCACAGGGCGGCTGGAGGGGCGCCTTCGACGGCCCGGTCACCGAAGACGTTCCAGGGCCGTTCCCACTCTCCGATGACCACATCGGCCGGCAGGCTCTGCCCAGGGGCCACCTTCTTCGTCCACTTCCAGCAGTAGCCGGCGGACATGCGTGCGCTGTACTTCCGCGAGCGCTGTTCCTCGAGGAACGCTTCCATCTCCTGCGGGCTCTCCGCGAGCAGGAGTCGCATCCTGCCGTCGGGTTCCCATGCCGTGGCTCCACCTGGCTCGAGCCCCAACAGCCGCACCACCCACCGGAGATACGCATCGCTGCCCCCGCACCGGAACTGGCTGTCCAGCGGCACCACGTGACAGCGGAGCCCCTTCTTCGCGGCGGCCGCCTTGATCTCCGCGACTGTACCCATCTCACCGGGTCGCACGACTTGGTGCTCGTCCAGCAGGAAGACCGGGACGCGTGCGGCGTCGATGAGTTCCTCGATCTGGGGCTTGCCCGTGCGGTTCGCCGCCGACGTGTACCGGTTGGCGGACGTCTCCCTCATGCGGTGGGCCTCGTCGCAGATCAGGACGTCGAGGCTGTTGTGCTCGGCGGTCATGAAACTGTTGAAGTACTTGAAGAGCTCCTGCACCTCACGCTTCCGGGCGCCCGCGACCTTTCTCATTGTCGTGGTGAAGGAGCTGGAGCCGGTGGCGTGCAGCGCGGTGATGCCCTGCCGGTACAGCTCGCCCAGGAGCGACAACGCGATGACGCTCTTCCCGGTACCGGGCCCGCCGGTGACGATGACGACTTCCTTGTGGTCGGACTGCTTGGCCCGGCGAACGGAATTGAGAACCGTGCGGTAGGCGATCTGCTGCTCGTCCAGCAGGACGAACTGCTCACGCTCACGCACCTCTTGGGCGGCTGCCGCCATGAGCTGCTTGGAGGGCCCGATCCTTCCGTTGACCAGTTCGTCCGCGGCTTGAGCGCCGGACGCTTCTCCCAGCTTCGTCCGCAGGAAATCGATGAACTCGCCCCGGCGCGCGCCGATGAACAGCTGGCCGTACTGGTTCTGCTCGGCTTCGAAGAGGCCGGCGACGCCGAACTCGGTCGCGTTGTGCAAGTACGCGGCGCCATGCACCCGCTCCGGGTGTTCGGCCAGTGCCCCGTTGAAGGAGATGAGGTACTCGCAGTAGCCGCGGACCTGGTCGACGGGGTTGAGCACCGCGCGACGGTAGGCGTCCACCCGGCAGAGCGACGGATCGTCGTCGTCCGGCTCCGCACTGCTCCACTGCTTCAGTTCCACGATGACGTACGAAGGCAGCCCGGTGTGGGGGTGGACCCCGGCCAGTACCGCGTCGGCCCGCTTGCTGTTCAGCGGCAGCCCGTACTCCAGGAGCATTTCCACCCGGCCGAGCCCCGCGTCGGTGAGCGCGTTCGCGAGTGCCGGGATGCTCCGCTCCCACGAACGGATCTCGGACGAACCGGGTTTGTGGCCGTGCACGTGGACGAACTGCTCCGTCAGGCGGAGAAAGAGAGCGCCGGAAAGGCACTCGGCGGCAACCGCGGCGGCGGAGTCGCGGAACAGCAAGGTATGCCCCCCGGGCAGCACGAAGGTACTCGTGCGGGTGGGGGCATGTCCTTGGTGGCTCCGCCGGGCGGAGTGGAAGCCCGGCGGGCCGCAGCTACGACGGGATCAAGGTTACCCGGGACGCCTGCTGTAGGCCGGGGGCAGTTGGGATCCCTCCGCGGTGAGCTGCGGTTGGGCACCATCGAAGTGCTGCATGCCGATGGTGCCCGTGATGAGTCTGCGAAGCTCGTTCTGGGTCTCCGGGTCGACGGCGTAGACCACGGTGCCGACGACGCCCCGGGTGAGCAGCACGTGGTACGCGTTGCGGATGCAGCGGTCGACGATCGAATCGTCGACCGGACCGCGGAAGGCGGGGTCGCACGAAGCGGACCGCTCGATCCTGAACTTTCCGTCCCGGAACAGCAGGTCGCGCCCGATGATGACGCCGTTCCAGTCGTACTCGAAGGTCTGCGCCGTGTAGACGCAGCCGATCTGTCCGATGCCACGGGAATCGGTGGACCAGAGGTCGGACTTCGGCGCGTCCGGAACGCTGTGCTCCGGCTTCACGTTCCAGGGCATGTGCCAGTCGCCGATGCGTACGTCGTCGACGAGGTGCTCCCCGGCTGGATTGCTCCACGGCCAGCAGAAGCCCGCGGTGATGCGCGCCGTGGCTCCCGCCCGGCCACGTTCCCGGATGAACCGCTCCATCTGCTCGGGGGAGTCGGCGACCGTCAGGGTCATCCGCCCGTCCGGCCGCCAGGTCACCGGATCGGAGGCGTCGAGACCCAGCAACTGCTGGACCCAGCGTTGGTACCGCTTGCTGCCGCCGGCCCGGAACGTCCCTTCCAGGTCCGTCACTTCGACCAGGCAGCCGCTCTCCTCGGCGAGTTCCTTGAGATAGCGGGCCGTACCCACCTCGTCCGGACGGATCGACTGGTGGTCGTCGAGCAGGAAGATCGGTACTTTCGCCGCTCGGATCACCTCGGTGGCCTGCGGCCGATTGTCGTCCCGCAGCTCCTTCGGCGTCCAGCGGTACGTCGAGCTGCGGCGCATGCGGTGCGCCTCGTCGCAGATGAGGACGTCGATGCTGTCCGGCGGGGTTTCGCTGAAGCTGTTGAAGTAGCGGTACAGCTTGTTGGCCGCACGACGCTTGTCCGCCACCTGCCCCGGCCGTGCCGTACCGAGCATGATGTCGCGCAGGGTCTCCGTGTAGGCATGGGAGCCACTGGCCAACACGGCCTCGCGGCCCTTGAGCCCGAGCGCCCGCTGCAACTCCAGGGCGACGGCGCTCTTGCCGCTGCCGGGGCCGCCTCGCAGGATGTACACGCGTTTGACGCCCGGGTCGGAGGCGGGGGCATGGGCGGTGCTGGGCTCGTAGAACAGTCCGACGTCGAAACCGGTGAAGCGCGCCGTCTTCTCCAGATGCCGGGTGATGCGGTCGACCGCGACGTACTGCTCGTCCAGGAGCGTCAGGCCGCCGCCCCGGACGGACCTCTGCCGCGCCACATCGGTGACCTTGAGCAGGGGGTCGCGGCGTGCCTGCTCCAGCGCGAGTGCCGCTCCCTTTCCCGAGGCCGCGGTGAACCGGGAGGTCAGGGCTCTCCGGAACCGACCCAGGTCGTCGAGCGTGTAGAGGAAACCGTGGTCGCTCTCGGGCAGTTCGAAGAGAGCCTCCACGTCCGCGTCACGCGCGTTGTGCAGCAGTGCTACGCCCATCAGGGGGTCCGCGCTCTCACGAAGGTGCGGCAGGTAGCGCATCATGTACTCGCAGTACCGCTGGACCTGCCGCACCGGATGCAGCTTGTTCTTCCCTTCGCCGAACCCGAGGTCGACGGCGATCGGGCAGCGAGGGTCCACCGTGGCGTGGCGTACCTGCTTGAGTTCGACCGCGAGGTAGGAGTCCGCCCCCGTACCGGGATGCCGGCCGCACAGCACCAGGTCGACCGCGGAGTTGGTGTGCGGCAGTCCGACCTCGACCTGTACCTCCACCGCGTCGAGCCCGCAGTCGAGCAGCGCTTTGACCACTACGGGGATGCTGTTGTTCCACGACGCGACATCGTGCGACCCGGGCGTGCCTCCCTTGATCCGGGAGTGCTCGCTGATCAGCTGCTCGGTGAGCGGGAGTTGGGACGAGCCGGGCCGGGCAACGACGAGTTGACCGAGTTCAGCCGCGGACAGTTGCAGGAGCACGAAGGTTCCCCAGGCACGAGATGACTCGTGCGGGTGGGGGCGTGTCCTTCGTGGTTCCGCCGGGACGGACCGGAAGCCCGTCGGGCCGCAATGACAACCCGTAGATTAACCCGGGCCGAGGGGGTGTGGGCGGGCCCCTGGAGGCCCGCCCGTCCGCCGGGCTCAGCCGAGGCGGTGCACCACGATCTGCGCCAGCGCCCACATCAGGTTCGAGCCGAGGCTCACCGTGATGCCCACCAGGACGTCACGGACCCAGGTGCGAGGCTTGGGCGTGTACTCGACGGTAGCCATGGAAATGCGTCCCCTTCGGTTACGACCGGTGACGGTGCCGGTTGGCTCCCGCCGGGAGCGCACCATGGGGCCGCGTCACCGAACCGAAAGGGCCTACGTCTCCGCAGGTCGCGTCGCGTACAACCTCGTGGAGGACACGCGGTGCAGGGACAACGCTAGCAGTCGTTTCGACTGTGATCCATTGAGGTTCCATTCAAGTCTCTTGTGCACACGTGCAGTTGAAACCCCTTGGGTAAGCTGCCAAGCACACATGCGCAGAGCGTGCGCAGCCGAGACGGGGGCAGAGGCGTGGACGACGCGGTGGAACTGGCGGACATGATCGCTCAGTTGCGGAGCGAGCTGAGCCGGGCCATGGCGGACGGGGAGGGCGAGGGGATCCGGTTCCAGGCGGAGCGGCTCGATCTCGAACTCACCGTGGGGGTGGAGCGGAGCCGGGAGCCCGGGGCGAAGGTGCGGTTCTGGGTGTTCGACGTCCACCACTCGGCGCGCTCCGCGCAGACGGTCACTCAGCGGATCATGCTCACCCTCAAGCCCGTGAGCGCGGGCGAGCCCGACCGGCCCGCGCTGATCTCGGGTGCCGAGCTGCTCGATGAGACCTGAGCCCGCGGCCGACGGGCGCGGGCTCGACCCGCATCGGATCGCCGAGGTCATCGTCGAGGCCGGCGGCGGCAGGAGGCGCGGCTCCGGCTATCGCATCGCCCCCGGTCTGATCCTCACCGCCGGCCACGTGGTGGCGGATGCGACCGCCGTGGTCGTACGGTGCGACGCCGACCGGGACGGGGAGTGGTCGGCCCCGGCGCACCTGGCCTGGGCGGGCCGGGACACCGACCTCGCCGTCCTGAGCGTCGTCGCTCCGGCGACCGCCCCCGCGCACGTCGAGCGGGCCCGTTTCGGGCGCATCGCGGACGACCGGCACGGCGTGATCGACGTGCACGCGGCCGGGTTCCCGCTGTGGAAGCGCCGCAGCCGCCCCGGCGGAACCTTCCGTGAGCTGCACCAGGCGGACGGGACCGTGGCGGCGCTGTCCAATCTGCGCACCGGCACGCTGGAGATCACCGTGGCTCCGGCCGGTGCCGATCCCGATCCGGGCGCCTCGCCCTGGGCGGGCATGTCCGGGGCCGCGGTGTGGGCGGGCGCCCGCATCATCGGGGTAGTCGCCGAACACCACCGCGCGGAGGGCGCGGGCCGGCTCACCGCGGTGCGCCTGGACCACGTCCTGCGCCGGCTCGACGCCACGGAGCGTACGGAACTGACCCGGCTGCTCGGCCTGAGCGACCGCGAACCCCTGCCGCTCGCCGAGCCGGGGGAGCCGCCGGGCGGCCGGGTGCCGGACCTGCGGGTGGTGGGCGTCCCCGTCGCGTACGGCATCGAGCTGTTCAAGAACCGCACCAGTGAACGCGACGCGATAGCACGGCACTTGAGCGATCCCGCGATCAGGATGGTGACCATCACCGGGCCGCGCGGCATCGGCAAGAGCGCGTTGGCCGCGAAGGTCATGGACCTCCTCGACCGCGGCGCGTGGCCGGGCACCGCCCAAGGGCCGCTGCCGTCCGGTCTGGTCAACCTCTCCACCCGTACGTCAGGGATCTCCCTGGAACGCCTCTACTTCGACTGCGCCCGGCTGCTCGGCCCGGAGCGCCTCGCCGAGTTGCGTGCGGCCTGGGCCGCGGGCGGGACGCCGCAGGACCGGCTGTCCGAACTGCACGCGGCCCTGGGCGAGCGTCTGGTCGTCATCCTCATGGACAACCTGGAGGACCTGCTCGACGACGACGGCAGCGTCGCGGACGAGGAGCTGGCGGTCATCCTCGACTGGCTCTTCCGGGTCCGCTCCACCCCGCGTCTGCTGGTCACCAGCCAAGTCCCGGTGCGCCTCGCACCCGAACTCCGGCGCTTCGCCGCCCACGTGGAACTCTCCGAAGGGCTCGGGCCCACCGAGGCCGCGGCCCTGCTGCGCGAACTCGACCGGGACGGCAGCCTGGGCATCGCGGAGCTCTCCGACGACGAGCTGCTGCACGCCGCCGTGCATGTGCACGGAGTGCCGCGCGCCCTCGAACTGCTCATCGGCGCGCTCGCCGACGACACGGTGCTGCTGCCCAGTCTCCAGGACGTACTGAAGGACTTCACCCGGCGCCACGACGTCGTGGCCGACCTCGCCCAGGACCGCTACAAGCGCCTCGACGAGCGGGCGCACGCCGTACTCGGAGTGCTCGCCGCACTGCGTACGCCCGTGCGGCAGGGCGCCTTGGAGGAGATCGTGGCCGGGCTCGACCCACAGCTGCCCGCGGCTCTCGTCCTCACCTCCCTCGTCCGCAGACATCTGGTCTCCGTGGACCGGGCGCACCGCACCTTCGCGCTGCACCCGCTGGACGCGGAGATCGCCTACGGACGGATGCCGCGGCAGGGACCCCACAGGAGGCAGGCAGTGGAACGTCGGATCGCGGACTGGTACGGGCGCCTGGCCCGGCCGCGCGGCGAGTGGCGCACCCTTGAGGACATCGAGCCGAACCGGCGCCGGTTCGACCATCTCGTACGCGCCGGCGACCACGACGACGCGGCGCGGGTGCTGGGCGAGATCAGCGAATGGCTCGTCTGGCACGGCTCGGTGCTGGCCGCGGTCTCGATGCACCTGGCCGTCGAGGGGCGCATCCAGGACGAGCGGGTACGCCTCGCCCACGCCGTCGCCTACGGGCACGCCCGGCTCAGCGCGGGCCCGATGGAACAGGCGGTACGGCTGTTCGGCGAGGCGGTGCTTCTGGCCGAGCGACTCGACGACCGGCCCGCGCTCCAGAACGCGCTGTTCGGGCTGGGCGACGCGCACCGCCAGCTCGGCGACCAGGGCGCGACGATCGCACCGCTCACCCGCGCCGCCGAGCTGGCCCGCGAGCTCGGCGACACCGAGCGCGAGGTGCACGCCCTGCTGTCTCTCAGCCTCGCCCACAGCTATCTGGGCGATGGTGAGAGCGCGCTGGCGGGCGCGGAGCGCCTGACCCAACTCGCCTCCGTTGAGGGCGACTTGCTCACGCAGGCCCGCGCGGGCAACGCCCGTACCATCGCCCTCCTCACCCTGGGCCGCTGGCAGGAGACCGCCGACGCGGGCGCCGAAACGGCCCGCGCCTACCGGGCGGCCGACAGCCGGGAGGCGATCGCCTACGCCCTCAACGCGCAGGGCATCGCGCTGCTGGCCCTGGATGCCCCGGCCCGCGCTGCCGCTGTCCTGGAGGAGGCCCGCCACGAGGCCTCGCTGATGGAGAACCCCAGGGCCGAGGGCGTCTGCCTGCTCAACCTGGCCTGGGCGTACTGGTGCGACGGCCGCACCGAGGACGCGGCCGCCACGGCCGAACGGGCCTCCGCGGCCCTGGACATCGCGGGAGCGGGCCAGGCGGCCGCGGCCCGCTCCCTCGCACAGGCGGCGCGAGCCCTGGCGACCGCCCCTGGCGAAGCCGCCGAAGCCCTGAACCGAGCGGCCGCCGCCCTGGACGGCAACGCGGAAGTCATCCGACCGGGGTGGGTCCTTGAGCGGGCCGGGAGGCCCGGGGGCGAGAGGTAGGGGGCGCACTGCTCCGGGTTCGCCGGGTCGCACTCCCCTCAGACGCCCTTCCGCCCGGCGTCGCCCGCTCCTGCCGCCCCGGCGGCCACCGCGTCCTCCGCAACCGCAGCCAAAATCGTAGCCACGTTCAAGTGCAGCTCGAACGGGGCCAGTTCGAAGTACTTCAGGGCCTTTCCGTCCGTGCTCAGTTCCAGGCTGCCCGATACCAGGCCCGCTTTTTCGAGGCGTTCCAGGTGCATGTAGAGGAGGGGGCGGGACATGTTCAGGCGGCGGGCCAGTTCGCTTACGTACAGGCGGCCTTCGGAGAGTTCCGCCACTACGCGCAGTCGCTGGGCGTGGCCGACCGCGGCCAGCACGGCCAGAAGCTCCTCGCTGGTCATGGCCCACCCCGTAGCATCCCGGAAACCTGTAGGCCGAGACTTTCCCATGCCAGGAACAGCTGTCAAACGTATGTATGGACCTACGTGGCGGAGGCGGCGGGGGGCGGCGCCGATACCGCTGTCAAAAGGAACTCCGGTGTGGCCAGCCAGCGGCCTTCGAAGGTGGTGGCCTCGGGGCGGCCGGGCAGGACGACCGCCCGGAACGTACGCTCCGTGCCGCCCAGCGTGACCTCGATGTCGTGGAAGCTGTTCGGTCGGACGCCCCCGCGCCTCACACCCTCCGGGAACCACGCCTTGAACGTGGCCTCCTTCGCGCAGAACAGCAGACGGTCCCAGTGGACGGACGGGTCCAGGTGGTGGAGGGCGGTGTGGCGGTGCCGCTCGGTGCTCAGGGCCACGGTGCTCAGTACGCCCTCCCTCAGCGGGCCGTTCGGTTCGGCGTCTATGCCCAGGGTTCGAAAGTCGGCTCGCCGGGCGGCCGCCGCCGCCCGGTAGCCCCGGCAGTGGGTCATGCTTCCAACGATGCCGGGCGGCCAGCGCGGGGCGCCCCACGTGTCGGGCAGCAGCGGGGCCGGGGGCAGGCCCAGGGCCTTCAGTGCCGCCCGGGCGCAGTGCCGCACCGTCGTGAACTCCCGGCGCCGGCCCACGCCCACCGCCGCCACCAGCGCCCTCTCCTCGGGGAAGAGGCCGGCTCCGTCCGGTCTTTCGGTGTCCCCGAAGTGGTCCGCCACCGCGATCGCCGGGTGGGGGAGGAGGGTCTCGATCATGCTGTGACGCTTCGTGTAGTCGACGGGGCCGAGCCCACCGACGGAGCCGAGCCCACCGGCTGAGCCGGCGCCGCTAGCGTCGCCACCACGTCCTGCGCCACCTCCGCCACGCTCGGGCGGTTCAGGAGCAGCGAGCGGTCGATCGTCACCCCGCAGCGTTCGCCCAGCCGGGCCGCCAGCCAAGTGCTGGTCACCGAGTCGATTCCGTAGGCGCTCAGGGGTACGTCTTGGTCGATCAGGTTCTCTGCCAACTCCAGGTGCGAGGACAGGAGTTGGGTCAGGTGGTCCTTCACCTGACATTCCGTTACGGGTGTCGGCTCCGGCGGCATCGCGCGGCTGCTCATGCGGGCTGGGTCCTTTCCGGGCGGCCGGGGGCTCCGGCTCGTCGGCTCGTCCACTGGGCGAGGAACGGCAGCCGGCCCGCCCGTACGTCCGTCGCGCAGTCCCGGCGCCTGGTCTTGCCGCTCGTCGTGCGCGGCACCTGGTCGCGGGCCACCGCGAACACGCTCACCGGGGCGGGCAGCGCCCTGGCGACCGCGATGCCCGCGGCGCGTACCGCGCGGGCCAGCACCTCGGGGTCCCGCTCCGCCGTCTCGACGACCACCGCGACGCCCGGCGCCGCGTCGTCCAGTGGCCACGCGGCCGCCCGCTGGTGCGCGAACGCCTCGTGCGCGGCGCCGGCCACCGCCTCCACGTCCTGCGGGAAGTAGTTCTCGCCGCCCACCACCAGGACGTCCTTCAGGCGGCCCGTGACGAACAGTTCGTCGCCGTCCAGGCAGCCCAGGTCGCCCGTGCGGACGAACGGCCCGTCCGCGTCCGCTCCCTCCGGGCGGGCCCGGAACGCCTCCGACGACTCCCTGTCCCAGTAACCCAGGCCATTGCCGGGCGAGTTGACCCAGATCTCGCCCACCGCGCCCGCAGGCAGCACCCGCAGTGTGGCCGGGTCGACGATGCGGATCCGTACGCCGGGCAGGGGCGTGCCGCAGCCGACGAGTTCGACGGCGGTGTCGGGAGAGGCCGCCGGGGCCGCCGTGCCCCGGGCCAGCGCGTCCCGGTCGTAGCGGCGGACCGGCGCCTCGTACAGCGGGCGGCCCAGGGTGACGCCGAGCGTGCATTCGGCGAGGCCGTATCCCGGGGAGAACACTTCCGTGCGGAAGAAGGAGGGGCGGAAGGCGTCCGTGAAGCTGCGCATCGTCTCCGCCCGCACCGGCTCCGACCCGTTCGCGGCCACCCGCCACGTGGACAGGTCGACCCGGCTCCGTTCGGCCGCCGGGATCCGCCGCACGCACAGCTCGTACGCGAAGTCCGGCGCGGCCGCGAAGACGTCCTCCTCGGCCTCGATCGCGCGCAGCCACACCATCGGATCGCGTACGAAGGTGCCGGGCTCCATCGTGACCGCCGCGGCACCGGAAACGAGCGGCAGCACGACGCTCGTGCACAGGCCCATGTCGTGGAAGAAGGGCAGCCAACTCACCACCGTGGTACCGGAGTCGACCTCGCAGCGATCCCGCAGGGCGGCCTGATTGGCCGTCAGGTTGTGATGGCTGATCACTACGCCCCGAGGGTCGCTCGTCGAGCCCGAGGTGTATTGGAGGAGCGCGACCGCCGTCGGGTCGAGGGCGAGGGGGTGGGGGAGTACGTCCTCGGCCGAGCCGGGCGTCGCCGTCCGCGCCAAGGGGATCGCGACGGGGATCGCGACCGGGGTCGTGCTGGGGGCCGCGCCGCCGTTGGCGTCCCTCACCATGCCCCCCAACGCGTCCTCCGCCGTCGACACCAGCACCGCGACCGCCCCGCAGTCCCGGACGATTGCCCCCAGACGGTCCGCGCGCTCCTTGGCGCGGTGGCCGCTGTCGGGCTCAAGTGGCATGACCGGTACGGCGATCCGGCCGGCGTAGAGGCACGCCAGGAACCCCACGGGGAAGTCGAGGCCGGGCAGCGCCGGGACGATCACCCGGTCGCCCGGGCTGCCCACCTCGCGCAGTGCGGCGGCCGTGGTGCGCACCCGGGCGAGGAGTTCGGCGGCGGTGCGGCGGGCGATCCGCTCGCCTTCCGTGCCCAGTGCGGTGAACACCGGGCGGGACGCGTCCGGGCCCGAGGCGCGCAACAGTAAGGCGGCCACGGGCGTTGCGGGGTAGGGCAGTTGGGGCGGACTGGTCGCAAGGGCCTTGTCCATGAGGGTGGCTCCTCTCAGCCGGCGCCGCGCGGGAATGCGCAGCGGCCTAGCCGTATGTCGCTGCTCGCGGCGACCCTCTGCCGATGGTGCCGCCCGGCACTGACGAGGGGCTGACGAGGCCCCGCCCGGGCTTCCGAAACGGCCCCCGACCCGCCCCAACAACCCCGAGCCGCACCAACAACTCCGACCCGCCCCAACTACCGTGAACCGGCTGCCTGGAAAAGGCCAGACGCCGAACCGGCGGGGGATTCCGGTCCGGCGTCCGTCTGGGGGACCCGGCTAGCCGTACGAGTCGGCCGCCGGGTGATAGGGGTACGGCGCTTCGGCCGCCGGAGCGGGGGCGGGCCCTCGCCGGGCCCGTCGCGCGGCGCGGGAGGGCCACCAGGCGGCGTCGCCGAGCAGCGCCAGGGCCGACGGCAGGATCAGGGCCCGGACGACGAAGCCGTCCAGAAGGATCGCCGCCGCCAGGCCGAACCCGAGCTGCTTCAGCCCGTCCGGACGCAGGAGCAGGAGGCTCGCGAACACCGGCGCCGTCACCAGCGCCGCGCCGCCGACCGCCCGGGCCGAGTGGCCGAGCCCGTCGGCCACCGCCTGCCGGGCCGGCACCCCCTTCAGGATCGCCTCCCTGATCCGGCTGACCACGAAGACCTGATAGTTCGTCGAGAGCACGAAAAGGATCGCGCAGAGGAACAGCGGTACGTGTGAGTCGATCGCGTCGGTGGGACCGGTCGTGCCCGAGCCCAACAGGGGTGCTGCGACGCCCTGTTGGAAGAAGGCGGTCGTCAAGCCGAATGACGCCCCCGCGGACAGCAGGTTGAGCAGTGCACCGAGCAGGGCGATGGCCGCCGAGCCGAAGGCGCACAGCGTCGTCGCGAAGGTCAGGAGGAGTAGCGACCCGGCCATTACCGGTAACTCGGCTTTTTCGGAGCCCAGTTGATCGGTCCGCCCGGCGACCGGACCGCCTGTCGCGAATTCGGCACCCTCGATCTTCCCGAGCGTCGCGGGGAGTACGTTCTCGCGGAGGTCCGCGAGGGAGGCCTGCGCCTGGGGGGAGTCCGGCCGGTACGGCACCGGGAGGGTCAGCACGCTGATCCGGCCGTCCGGGGTGGTCCGTACCGTGGGCGGGATCTTCGAGCGCGCGGGGTCGGCCCCGGCCCTGGCCGCTACGGCGTTCAGCGTGGAGCGCACCTCGGCCCGCTCGCCCGGGTCGTTCTCGCGTACCGCCACCCGGTGCTCGGCGAGGAGCTCGGGGAAGGCCTCGGTCAGCCGGTCGTGCGCCGCCGCCTCCGGGGTGGTCCGGGGGTGGCCGGACATGGGCGGGATCCGTAAGTGCGCGCCGAAGGCGGGGAGTGACAGGCCGAGCATCACCGGTACGGAGAGGAGGAGGGTGGCTGTCGGGCGGGCCTTCGCGGGGCGGACCAGTAATCCCCAAATGCCTTCAGGGGAATGCCTGTTGAGCTGACGCCTGTCGAGTCCGGGCGCGGCAGGCGTCCGGCGGTCCGGGCGTCGGCCCAGTACGACCAGGAGTGCGGGCAGCAGGGTCATCGAGCCCGCGACGGCGACCAGGGACACCACGATCGCGGCGGCGGCCAGCGCGGAGGCGACGGGGCCGCCCGCGAGGAACAAGGTGGCCATGGAGACGGCGACCGCGAGCCCGGACACCGCGATCGCCCGGCCCGACGTCGCGGCGGCGATCCCCACCAGGGCCTCGGGGTTGAGCCGGCCGTCCGCCAGGGCCCGTTCCTCGCGCTCCCGCCTGAGGTGGAAGAGCGTATGGGCGACGCCCAGCGCCACCCCGGTCAGCAGGATCGCGCCGCTTGCGACGCCCGCGTCCGGCACCACGTGCGACACCAGTCGGGACAGGCCGAGGGCGGCGGCGACCGAGGAGGCCGCGAGCAGCAGCGGCACCCCCAGCATGAGCGGTGAGCCGAACGCCAGGAACCCGGCGAACACGACGGCCACGGCGAGCGGGAGGGCGATCCCTCCCGGCGCCGACAGGTCGAAGGCGGACGAGGTCGACCCGGAGAGGACGTCATCGCGCGGCCCGTCCACGCCGTTCCCGGCCGAGTCGTCGCCCACCTCTTCGATGCGCAGTCCGGGGCGGGCCGCCCGTGACTCCGCCGTCACCCGCTGGAGCGGTTCGCTCGGTGATGCCAACTGCCCTTCGTGCAAGGTCACTTCGAGCATCAGTGTGCTGCCGTCCGACGAGCGGACCGGTGCCGCCACCCGCTCGACCCCGGGCAGCCCCCGCATCCGCCGCGCGATGTCCTCGGCGGCGCTCACCGCGGCCGCGTCCGGGGCGGATCCGGTTCGGTCGGTGATCGCGATCCGCTCGGTGGGTTCGGGCTGAAGGCCGCCCTCGGCGGCGATGGACTCGGCGCGGCCGGACTCGCCCACCCGGTGGTCCTCTGCGTCCATCTGGCGTGTACCGGCCGCGGCGCCGAGAGCCAGGCAGAGAGCTACGAACACGAACCAGCCGGCGATCGCCCGCCCCGGGTGCAGAGCGCTCCAGCTCGCCACCTTCAGGGTGAGTGGCTGATCCTTCACCGAGCCCCAGCTCCTTACGGAAGTCACTCCAACCCAACGGGTGTCAGTGGAGAATTACATGTGGCGTTGTGGAGCGTCAACCCTTGCCCGCCGGTCCCGGTGCGGCCCGGTCGGCGCGGGGCCGGCTCCCGTCATCCGATGGGCATGACGCGGCCCCCGTCACCTGTCGGAGAGGTGACGGGGGCCGTCAAATACCTTGTCGCACAAGGGATTTGACGGTGCGTGTCGTGCCGTGCGGAGACCGGGCTCAGCCCGCCCGGATCGGGCCGAGGTCCAGCGCGTGCGCTCCGTAGATGTCGCTCACCCAGTTGCTCTGGTAGATCGAATCGAGGTAGCGCTCGCCCAGGTCCGGGGAGATCGCCACCGCCGTGCGGCGGTCGGAGCCCCGGTGTTCGGCGAGCCAGCCGAGCGCGCCCGAGACGACCGTGCCGGTGGAGCCGCCGAACAGGAAGCCGCCGGCGGCCAGTCGGTGGGCGACCCGGATCGTGTCGATCTCCGGCACGTGCACCACCTCGTCCACGAACGAGGTGTCCAGGAGCTGCGGCCGCACGCCGGAGCCGAGGCCCGGAATCATGCGCGGCGCCGGCGGCCCGCCGAAGGTCACCGACCCCACCGAGTCGACGGCGACCACCGTGACCCGGCGGCCCGACTCCTTGAAGTAGCGGGCGCAGCCCATCAGCGTCCCCGTGGTGCCCGCGCCCACGAACAGCACGTCGAGATCCGGGAAGCGCTCCGCGATGGCGGGTGCCGTAGTGCGGTAGTGCGCCTGCCAGTTGCAGGGGTTGGCGTACTGGTTGAGCCACAGGTACCGGCTGTCGGACGCGCACAGCTGGCGTACGTGGTCGAGCCTGGCGCCGAGGAAGCCGCCCTCGGGGTCGGGCTCGGTGATGGTGTGCACCCGGGCGCCCATCGCTTCCATCAACCGTCTGGTGTTCAGGTTGCAGCGGGTGTCCGTGACGCACAGGAACTGGTAGCCGCGGCTCGCCGCGATCATGCTCAGGGCCACGCCGAGGTTGCCCGACGAGGACTCGACGATGACCGAGCCCCGGGTCAGCAGCCCCTTGCGCTCGGCGTCGGCGATCATCGCCCGCGCCGCCTTCAGCTTGATCGACCCGGCGAAGTTGAAGCCTTCGCACTTCAGGTACAGCGGAACGTCCAGGACGGACCGCAGGTCCACATAGAGATCCTCCGTGTGGAAGTCCTCGGGTACGGAGATCACCGGCACTTGGGCCCCCTCACCTCAGGAACGGCTGTCGGTCGCGGTGCGCCCATACCTGTCCACCTCGTGGAAGAAGCCGTCGATGACGCGCAGTTCGCCTCGGGCGGTCACCTCGTCGTACACGAACTTGCCGACCGCGAGGTCGAGCACGCCGAGTCCGAACGGGGAGAACACCACCGGGCGGTCCGTCGGTATCACCACCTTTCCCGCCATCACCTCGGCCAGTGTTCCGTCGATGAACTCCCTTGATCCGGTGCGCTGTTCGGTCAGATGGGGCGAGGTGTCGGCCTTCAGGCAGTGCTCGACGTCGTCGACGACGTTCGCCGAGGCGAGCAGGATCTCGGGCGCCAGGTCGCGCAGCGAGATGTTCAGGACGACCGGGTTGTGCGCGAACCAGGCGGGCTCGTGGACGTGCGGAGCGGCCGCGACGGTCGCGAAGACCACCAGGTCCGAGGAGCGGATCAGCTCCTCCGCGCTGTCGTGCACGGTGATCCGCCCGGTCTCGCCCGCCCCCTCCAGATAGGAGCGGAAGCCGCCCGCGTACTCGGCGGCCAGGTCGTGCACCCCCACCTCGTCGAAGCTCCAGCCGGTCCCGGCGAGGTAGGTGTGGATGTGACGGGCGATGAACCCGGTGCCGATGAAGCCGACCCTGCGCGGGCGCGGGCGCCCCCGCGAGAGCAGGTCGGCGCCGAGCGCGGCGGAGGCCGCCGTGCGCGCGGCGCTGATGATCGAGCTCTCCAGGCAGGCGAGGGGATAGCCCGTGTCGTGGTCGTTGAGCACCAGCACCGCGGAGGCACGGGGGATCCCCGCGGCCACGTTCTCCGGGAAGCTGGAGATCCACTTCAGCCCGTCGACCCGGTTCGCGCCGCCGATGGAGGCGGGCAGCGCGATGATCCGGGCGGAGGGACGGTCCGGAAAGCGCAGGAAATACGACGGTGGGTTGACCGTGTCGCCCTCGCCGTGCAGCCGGTAGGCGGCCTCCACCAGATCCATCGTGCGCTGCTCGTGGCCGGTCAGAACGCTGTGGACCTGCGAGCCGGGGATCACGGCGAACGGGGGGACGGTTTCTTCCTTTGTCATCCAAATCTCCATTGCAGCGGGCGGGCGGAGCGATTCCCACCCGGTAACCCCGCCTTTCATGCTCCCCAGGACCGCTGACAGTGGGCTGACGCCGGTTCTGGGCGCCATCGGCGGCCGGCTGCCCGCTTCCGCCGCGGATCTTGCCGAACAGTCCGCGCGGTCAGTCCCACCTGCGCCTTTCGGCCATCACTTAAGGATCTGGGCCCCGAGTTGACCCGCCCCTAGTCTCATTTCTCGGTGGCGCCACCCAAGAAATTCCGACAAGTGGGCCGGAGCCACTGGCGGAACTCGTGGACGACCGAACAGGAGTCACCAGTGCTCAACAAAGTCGTGATCGTGGGTGGCGGAACAGCCGGATGGATGACGGCCTCGTACCTCAAGGCCGCGTTCGGGGACCGAATAAACGTGACCCTCATCGAGTCCGGCAACGTCGGCGCGGTCGGTGTCGGCGAAGCCACCTTCAGCGACATCCGCCACTTCTTCGAGTTCCTCGGACTCAAGGAGAAGGACTGGATGCCGGCCTGCAACGCCACGTACAAGCTCGCCGTGCGGTTCGAGAACTGGCGTGAGAAGGGGCATTACTTCTACCACCCCTTCGAGCAGATGCGCTCGGTCAACGGCTTTCCGCTGACCGACTGGTGGCTCCAGCAGGGGCCGACCGACCGGTTCGACAAGGACTGCTTCGTCATGGCCTCGGTCATCGACGCCGGGCTCAGCCCCCGGCGCCTGGACGGCGCCCTCATCGACCAGCCCTTCGACGAGGGCGCGGACGAGATGCAGGGCCTGACGATGTCCGAGCACCAGGGCAAGACCCAGTTCCCCTACGCCTACCAGTTCGAGGCGGCCCTGCTCGCCAAGTACCTGACGAAGTACTCGGTGGAACGCGGCGTCCAGCACATCGTCGACGACGTCCAGCAGGTCAACCTGGACGAGCGCGGCTGGATCAGCGGGGTCACCACGGCCGAGCACGGCGACCTCACCGGTGACCTGTACATCGACTGCACCGGGTTCCGCGCGCTGCTCATCAACAAGGCGCTGAACGAGCCGTTCATCTCCTACCAGGACACGCTGCCCAACGACAGCGCGGTCGCCCTCCAGGTCCCGATGGACATGGAGAAGCGCGGCATCCTGCCCTGCACCACCGCCACCGCCCAGGACGCCGGCTGGATCTGGACCATTCCGCTGATGGGCCGGGTCGGCACCGGATACGTCTACGCGAAGGACTACCTCTCGCCCGAGGACGCCGAGCGCACCCTGCGCGAGTTCGTCGGGCCCGCCGCCGCGGACGTCAACGCCAACCACATCAAGATGCGCATCGGCCGCAGCCGCAATTCCTGGGTCAACAACTGCGTGGCCGTCGGACTTTCCAGCGGATTCGTCGAGCCGCTCGAATCCACCGGAATCTTCTTCATCCACCACGCCATCGAGCAGATCGCCAAGAACTTCCCCAACGAGGACTGGAATCCCAACCAGCGCCTGCTCTACAACCGTTCCGTGTCCCACGTCATGGACGGAATCCGGGAATTCCTGGTCCTGCACTACGTCGCCGCCAAGCGACAGGACACCCAGTACTGGCGCGACACCAAGACCCGGGTCATTCCCGACTCGCTGGCCGAGCGCCTGGAGATGTGGAAGACGCAGATCCCCGACTCCGAGAGCATTTACCCGTACTACCACGGTCTGCCCGCCTACTCGTACATGTGCGTTCTGCTCGGTATGGGCGGAGTCGAGGTGAAGCCGTCGCCCGCGCTCGCCCTGTCCGATCCCTCCGCCGCGGCAAGGGAGTTCGAGGCGATCCGCGACAAGACACGGCGGCTGACGGAGACACTGCCCAAGGCGTACGAGTACTTCGCTCAGCACCACTGAGCCCACGACGGGGGAGCGCGACATGGAATCGCTGAGAATCCTGGGGGACGCCCCGCGCGTCGCCCACGTCCTGGCGGCACTCGCCGCCATCCTGCTGATCGCCCTGGCGGGCCGGGCGCTCGCCAGGCTGCTGCGCCAGCCCGTGGTCATCGGGGAGATAGTCGTCGGGCTGCTCTCCGGGCCCGCCGTGATCGCCCTGTTCGGCCGGGGCACCCTGAACACGCTGCTGCCGGGCCCCGTGTTCGACGTGGTCAAACTGATCGCCCAGGCCGGCCTCGTGCTCTTCCTGGTCGGCCTCGCCCACAAGCTGGGGACGGACTCCGGCGGCCCGCGCCGCGGCGGCACCCTGTGGGTCGCGGTCGGGTCCCTGATCCCGCCGCTCGTCACCGGACTGCTCCTGGCCGGCCTCGTGCTGCTCACCGATGACGACGCGGCCCGTGGCAGCGCCCCGCTGCCCGCGTTCCTCCTGATGGTCGCGGTGTCGATGTCCATCACCGCCGTGCCCGTCATGGCGCGGATCCTGGAGGACCGCGGCATGACGCGGTCGGGGGCCGGGCAGACGGCGCTGGCCGCGGCCATCGTCATCGACGCGGCCGGCTGGCTGCTGCTCACCCTCGCCATCAGCCTCGGCAAGGGAAGCCTCGCAGGACTGCTGCACTCGGTCCGGGCGCTCGGGCTCGGCGTCCTGTGCGCACTGGCCGTGCGCTACGGCCTGCGCACCCGGGTCGCCAGGACCGCCTGCGTGCGGCTGCCGCGCACGGTGACGGTGCTCCTCGGCTCGGTGGCCCTCGTGGTCGCGATCGCCATGGACCACCTCGGCATGACGGCGATCCTCGGGGCCGCCCTGGTCGGCTTCTCCATCCCCGGTGGTGAGGACGCGCCCTGGGAGGGCGCGGTCGCCTCCGTCTCGCGGACCGGCGCGGTCCTGGCGCCCGCCTTCTTCGTGGTCACCGGGATCACCGTACTCACCCGCTCGTTCGCCGACACCTCCTGGCAGCTGATCGCCGCGGCCCTCGTGCTCGGCTGCCTCGGCAAGGGGGTCGGGGGCTATCTGGGGGCCCGCCGGGGCGGCCGTACTCCGGAGACCGCCCGCAAGGTCGCCGTGCTCATGAACACCCGCGGTCTCACCGAACTCATCGCCCTGCAGGCCGGGTTGAGCGCGGGGATCCTGACCGGTCCCCTCGTCCTCGCGCTGATCGTGATGGCGCTGACCACGACGGCCATGACGGGACCGCTGCTCACTCTCCTCGACCGGGGCGAGCGCCGCCTCACCACCGGGGCGCTCGCCGTAGCGACAGAAAGCAGTGTCCGATGACCGAACACACCGTCAACGTAGAAGCGGTGGCCGACCGGACGACGCCCGACCGCTTCCGCGCGATGATGAGCGGTTTCCCCACCGGGGTCGGCGTGGTCACCAGCACCGGCCAGGACGGGGCGCCACGCGGCATGACGTGCTCCTCGGTGTGCAGCGTGACGCTCAAGCCGCCCACGCTCCTGGTCTGCCTGCGCGAGGGCAGTCCCACCCTGGAGGCCATCCTGGAGCGGGGCACCTTCGCGGTGAACCTGCTGCACGAAGGCGCCCAGGAGACGGCCGAGCTGTTCGCCTCCGGCAACCCGGAGCGCTTCCACATGGTGCCGTGGGAGCAGGAGGCGGATTCGGGCGGCCCGCACCTGGTGCGCGACGCCCACACCGTCGCCGACTGTGACGTGAGCGCCCTGCACCGCACCGGCGACCACGTCACCGTGTTCGGCGAGGCCCGCCTGATCACCCAACGGCACGGCCTGCCACCGCTGTTGTACGGACTCCGCCAGTTCCGCCACTGGTCCCGGCTCTGACGCCCGGGATCCGACGGAACGGCCAAAAGGTCCGGCCCCCCACCGTGGGGGGCCGGACCTTTCAAATGGGCTGCGGCGGAAGCGAGTTGACGTTACGTCAGGAGACGTGCTGGCCGACCGGCTGTGGGACGCTGTCCAGGGCGCGGCGCCACATCTCGGACGCCGTGGCCTGCGCCGGCACCCGGTCCGTGGTGGAGCGCGTGGGCAGGCCGTCGAGGAGGGCGAGGCCCAGCGGGGTCACCGTGTGCAGGACGGTGTTGCGGATGCGGCGGGTGGTGATCAGGCCGGTCTGGCGCAGCACCGTGGTGTGCTGGCTGGCGCCCGCCGCCGAGATGCCGAGGCGGTGGGCGAGCTGGCTGGTCGTGCAGGTGGCCCGCAGCACCCGCAGGGCGGCGGCCCGTGTCTGGCCGACCAGCGCGCCGAGCGACTGCGCGCTGTCGTCCGGCGCGTCCCACAGGCTCGCGGCGCGCTGGACGTCCGGCGGCGCGGCGAAGGCGAGGACCAGTTCACCGCCCTCGCTCCGCCGGCCCGTCAGCTGGGCCGGGCGGTGGTTGAGGAACACCGAGGGGGTGAGCGCGAGGCCGCGCCGGTCGAGGTAGATGTCCTCGTCGGGGCCGCCCGGGATCTCCAGGACCTGCGAGCGCCACTTGATCTTCGGGTGCAGGGTGGCGAGCAGCAGCCCGAGGCCGCCGGCCATCACCACCCGCCCGCGTGCCTCGCACTCGACCTCCAGATACGCCTCCATGTGGTCCCAGTACGGGGCGATCGCCGCCTGCCACACCTCCGAGAGCCCCGCCGCCTCGCGGTAGGCCGACAACTGGGCTGCCAGCGCATCCTGTTGGGAGGGATCGTGGGCGGCGTGGCCCTCGGTGCCGCTGTGCTCGATCAGCCCCAGCAGCACCTCGGGATCGCTGACGACGCTGACGCCGCCCGACCGTAAGCGCGGCCACGCCGGGAGGCGGGTGGCGACCTGCTTGCGCCAGCGCGCGTACGCCGGGGTGACGCCCCGGCCAAGGAGTCCGTAGGCGAAGGCCGTCTCGATCAGCGGCCCGGCGGTGGTCTTCAGCCGGGTCTTGGCTATATCGGCAGCGGTGAAGTGAATGCGTTGCATAACTGCCCCCGTTGGTAAGCGCGTTCGCGAAAGGAACGGTCAGGCCGACAGGCCGTTGAGCGTCATCAAGACGTCGTCGAGCGTCGCCGAGCGCGATGAGGACCAGGCGCCTCCTTGGGACTGCGGACCGGCCGCCGGACCGCTCTTGGCGTCCGTGCGCCGGCTGCTTCACGCGGGCGAGTCGTAGGAAGATGCGGGTTCGTACGGCCCGTGCCCTCATGCTTGCCGGGCCCGCTGACGCGGAGCTGACAGCCCGGAGGGATGCTCAGTCGACGCTGCGCAGCAGGGTTTCGACCGACTTCACGCGGTCGTCGAGCTCGGCCAGCTGGCCGCGCAGAGCGCCCTGGCTGGCCACCGCGTTCTCGGCGAGCCTGCGGTACTCGGCCATGGCGACGGCGTCGGCGCGATGCCGCTGCAGACGGAAGTACGCGACCACACTCGCTGTGATGCCGCCGATGACGATCAGGACGATGGCAATGGCGACAACGGCGCCGGTCATGTGGGTGTCCCCTCGGGTCCGTCGAGTCATCTTTGCCCGTGCCATCAAGGATCGTATCCACGTCGGCGAAACTGTCAGCACCGCCTCAGCCGGATCGCGGCCCGTGCGGAGCATGGTGCAACTGCCGTACTGCAGAGGTCAGTTGACGTTTCTGGCAAGCCTCACGACGGGCATCCGGCCGGGCCCCGTCCGCGTACACCCCGGAGCGGTTCCTCCTCGTCCCGCTGTGGCATCCCGGCCGCCCGCTCGGCCCCTGCCCGTCTCGCCCGGTACGTCCACCGGACCCACCGCGTCCTTGCCAGGAGCTTAAGCGCTTGCTGTCGACTTCGGTGCTCCGCACAGCAATTGGAGGGCGAACGGTATGGCCCGCGGTCAGTCGTGCGTCAGGGGATGGCCGGAACCTGAGGTGTCCGGTGCGCGCGGCCGGGACACATCGGATGGGACAAACGGGGGCGACACTGTGCAACGGATCCATTTCTCGGCGGCCGACCTGGCCAGAACCCGGCTCAGGGCCGGCGTCGGACCCCTGGTCGAGACGGCCTTCGCGGCCGGGCTGCTCGGCCGGGGCGTCAACGCGCCCTACCTCCGCTGGCACCGGCAGCTGACCAAGCGGCTGCCGCTGTGGTCGGTGCACGGGCAGGACGGCGGGATCGACCTGCTCGACGTCTGGCGGGCCGCGGTCGCCCCGTACTGGGAGAACCTGCACGCCTATCTGGAGGCCGAGTGCGAGGCGCGGGGCCGGACCGTGATGGCGGGCGGGGTCGAGCAGCTGATGGCCACGATGCACGCCCGCACCACCTGGGCCCCGCCCGTACTGGAGATCCCCGGCGGGCCCGACGAGGACATCGTGCTCGGCGGTACGGGCCTGGTCCTGGCCCCCTCGGTGTTCCTCAACCACCGGCCGGCCCAGCTCATCCACTCGCTCGATGGCGGGGCCCGGCCGACCCTGGTGGTCTCCGCGCCCCCGCAGCCGCACGAGGCGGCGGCGCTGTGGGCGGAACCCGACGACGACACCGCCGAGGCGCTCGGGGCGCTGGTCGGCCAGACCAGGGCGGCCGCCCTGCGCGTGCTGCGCGGCGCGTGCACCACCTCGGAACTCGCGGACCGGCTCGGCATTTCGCCGGCGGGCGCGAGCCAGCACACCGCGGTGCTGCGCCGCACCGGCCTGATCACCAGCCGCCGTGTCCGCAACTCGATGCTGCACACCGCGACCCCGCTGGGGCTCGCCCTTCTGGACGGCAGACCGGGATTCGTCCCCGGTCAGCGGGCGCATACCAGGTCATTAAGCGTCCAATGAACATCACAGATGGGCCACCTGTCGTATTTCTCTGACGCATGGACCACCGGCCGGCGGGCGCTGCGAAGCCATACTGATGGCGCTCGTATTCGCGGCGAGGTGGTATTTCCCCCGGCCGAATCCACCTGGGCATCATGTGCCGAGTCCGCGAGTTGACATGGGGGTCGTGCTATGGAAATCAACGTTCTTGGTCCGCTTTACCTCGCGCACGGAAGCAAGCGGTACACGATGGCCTCGAAGCGGGCGAGCGTGGTCCTGACGATGCTCGCTCTCTCGCCCGGCGTACCGGTCAGCTCCGACCGCATGGTCGACGAGCTGTGGGGCGAGCAGCCGATGGCGAACGCCCGCAACGCACTTCAAGCCAATGTGAGAAGGCTGCGCAAATTGCTGCAGTCGGTGACCGGCACGACCGAGCCGCTGCGCACCGTCAGCAGCGGATACCTGCTCGACGTGCCCGCCGCCGGAGTGGACGCGCACCGCTTCCTCGAACTGGCGAACGCCGGCGCCGAACTCGTCGACCGGGACCCGCACCGGGCCATCGTCACGCTGGAGTCGGCGCTCGCGCTGTGGCGCGGGCCCGCCCTGATGGACGCCCGGGACGGCATGCGCTGCCGGATCCAGGCCGACCACCTCGAAGAACGCCGGATCACCGCCTACGAGGACCTCACCGCGGCCAAGCTCTCCGTGGACGCGGCGCGCGTGCCCGTCTCCGAGCTGCGGCAACTGGCCGTCGAGCACAGCGGGCGGGAGCGGCTCAGCGAGCTGCTGATGCTCGCCCTCTACCGGGACGGCCGGCAGGCCGAGGCCCTGGAGATCTTCCACGGCGCGCGCCGGCGGCTCGCCGTCGATCTGGGCCTCGAACCCGGCCGCGCGCTGCACCGGGCGTATCAGGCGATTCTCCGCCAGGACGAAACGCTCGGCGAGCCGCGTTGTGTTCTGGCACATGCCCTGCCCGCGGCCGGCTGACCGATTTCCACTGCATTCCCCCGATGCGGTCCGGCGGCCCACGTCCGCGCCGGACAACGATATGGACTGAACCAGTGCGTCCTGTTAGCGTGCGACCGGTCCGGGCCTCTTGCCGGATGGACGTCCGCGGGTGTCGGTCGCGAACGGGGGATAAGTGAACGTCGAGTTACGTCATGCCAGGATCGTGATGGCCATCGACTGTGCCGGAAGCATATCCAAGGCAGCGGTGGAATTGAATCTTCCGCAATCGAGCCTGACCGCACAATTGCACCGTATTGAAAGAGCCATCGGCGGCGAACTATTCGTGCGCAGCCGCTCGGGCGTAATCCCCACCTCACGCGGCGAACGCCTGCTGCCGCTGCTCGCCGACCTCGTGCACCAGGCGGACCTGGTGATCGCCGAGGCCAGCGCGTACTCCTCCGAGGTGTTCCGCTTCGGGAACGCGGAGTGGACGCCACCGTCGCTGCGCACGGTCCTCCAGGAAGCGCTGCCCGTCGGCGAGGTGCGCAGCGAGACCCTCGCACCGGCCGCGGCCGTGGCGGCGGTGCGCGGCGGGGCCCTCAACGCGGCCCTGGTGCCCAGCATGGCGCTGATCGCCCCGGCCGATGTGCTGGAGCCGGCCCTGGCCAAGACCGTCATCGTGCGCGAACCCGTCTGGCTCGCCGTGCCGCGCGGCCACGCGCTGGCCGACCGGGCCGGGGTGGGCGTGGCCGACCTCGCCGGACTCACCTGGGTCCGTTACGCGCGTGACCACTGGTTCCACCCCATCGAGAAGCACCTGTTCGCCAAGTTCGACCACGCCGACCCCGAGGTCCTCCACTACGTGGACGGCCACCACGAGGCGATGAACTGGGTGCGGGACGCGGGCGCGGCCGCCCTGACCACGCCGACGGGAGCGACCAAGGAGGTCGCGCTCGTGCCGGTGAGCGGCACCGCGAGCACCGAGATGCTCCTCGTGTGGCGCAGCGACTCGCTCGCCCGGAGCACCCTGCGCAGCCTGGTGGACACGGTGCGCCGCTACTACTGCGAGTACGCCAGGACCATCGCCCGCTACTGGTCGTGGATCGCCCAACACCCGGAGTCCTTCGCGGAGTTGAGACCCTTCCTGCCGGACGCCGCCTGAGTGGTGCCCGGCAGGACGTGCCGTCCCGGCGCGGATCACGGCAGGGCCAGCACCTCGGCCGGCCGGGTCCGCAGCGCCATGCGGGTGGGTAGCAGGGTAGCGATCAGGGTCAGCGCGCCGACGCCGGCCACGATGGCCAGATAGGCAAGGACCCCGCCGCCCGGCACCCACGACCCGTCGAGCGCGAGACTGAACGGCACCAGGGTGGCCAGCGCGACGAACGAGCCGAGCACGATGCCCATGACCGCGACCATCGCCGCCTCGACCGTCACCATCCGCAGGATCTGCCCCGGCGTCGCACCGACCAGACGCTGCAGCGCGAACTCGCCGCGCCGTTCGGCGGCGGCCACCACCAGCGTGTTGACCAGGGAGATCACCGCGTATCCGATGATGGTTCCGGCGAGCAGATAGTTGATCCACGCACTGGTCGCCTCGCCTCCGCCGCCGGCGTCCGAGCTGAGCTGGAGGTAGATCAGCGCGGTGGCGAGACCGGTCGCGAGCACCACCGGGGTGACCGCGCCGGCGGTACGGATCCTGCGGGCCCGGGCGTTGTCGGACGCCAACTCACCTGCCAGGCCCGGCAGCAGGCGCAGCGGTGGACGCAGCACGGCGAGCAGTACCCGGGTCGGTCCCGGGGCGATCAGCGCGACCCCGCCCGTCCACAGCATGGCGGCGGGCCCCGCGGTGCTGGAGGCGACCTCGCCGCTCATGACGGTCGCGGTGACGAACGCGAGCGCCCCGGCCCCGCCGAAGCAGAGCAGCGCGCACACCAGGCGCGGCGCGCTCAGCCAGCGGCTGGGCAGCGCGGACTCGGCGAGGGCGGCCGTGGGCGGGGCGAGGGCGGCGCGGCGCGAGGCGATGAACGCCGCGGCGATGGCGGAGAGGAACGCGGTCCCGGCGGCGATCACCAGGGGAATCCACCCGGCCCGGTAGACGATCTCGGAGTCCACCACACCGGCGTCGGCCAGCTGATGGAGCATCAACTCGCCCGCCGCGCGCCCCGGGAAGAGGGCGAGCACGGTCGCGAGGACACCGACGATCAGCGTCTCGCCCACCACCATCCGCCGGATCTGACCGGGCAGCGCGCCGATCGCGCGCAGCAGGGCCATCTCCCGCATGCGCTGCTGGATGAGGACGGCGAGGGTGGACCCCACGACGAACACCGCCACCATGGCGGCGATCCCGCCGAAGACGGCGGACATCGAGATCAGGGGAGAAGCGCCGCCCTCGGAGCCGGGGAACTCGACGGTTCCCCGGTTCTCGCCGGTCACCGCCGTCGCGTCGAGACCGTGCAGCGTGGAGGCCAGACTCCGCTGCAACTCCGCCGCGGATACGCCGGGTTGGGGAAGTACGGCGATGGCGTCGACCTTGTCCGGGGCGCCGCGCAGCTGCCGCGCCCGCGCGTCCGTGAAGTACAGGGAGGTGCCCGTCCCGGACGAGGAGCGCACCACACCGCTCACCCGCACGGACACCGGCGTGCCGCCGACGGTGAGCCGCAGCCGGTCGCCGGGCCGCACGCCGAGCCGGCCGGCGAGGCGCGCGTCCACGGCGGCCTGCCCGGCCGCGCGCGGCTCGGCGCCCTCGGCGAGCGGGGCGCCGGCCAGCAGGGCCGAGGACCAGCCGTGACCGGTGAGTCCGTCGTCCGCGCTCGCGCCCTTGTCGGGGGCGAGCGCCGGGAACGACACGTCGGCCAGGGCCCGCCGGACGCCCGGGACGGCCGCGATCCTCGCGGTGAGCGAGGCGTCGAGGCGGTCGTAGGCGAGGACCAGGTCACCGTGGTCGGACGTGCCCCGGGCCACCACGACCGGGGCCGCGGCGAAGCGCTGGGGCGGCACGTCGGCGCGTACGCCGGTCTCCATGAGGCCGCCGCAGGCCGCCAGGATCAGGGCGCCGAAGAACAGCGCGACGAAGGAGGCGAGGAAGCCCCCCTTGCGGAAGCGGAGCGTCTGCAACGCCTGGCGGAACATCACAGGGCCCCTTTGAGGGAGTGGGTGCCGGGCAGGTCGCCCCAGGCGCCGAGGTGGGTCATGCGTTCGGCGATGGTGTCGGCCGACGCTCCGTACAGCTCGTCGACGACCTGGCCGTCGGCGAGGAAGACCACCCGGTCGGCGTGGGAGGCGGCCACCGGGTCGTGCGTGACGACGATCGCGGTCTGCCCGTCGTCGCGCACCGCCGCGCGCAGCAGGCGCAGCACTTCCAGCGCGGTGCGGGTGTCCAGGGCGCCGGTGGGCTCGTCGCCGAACAGGACGGCGGGGTCGGTGATCAGGGCGCGGGCGATGGCGACCCGCTGCTGCTGGCCCCCGGACAGCTCGCCGGGCCGGTGCCCGATCCGGTCGGCGAGGCCCACCCGCTCAAGGGCCTGGACGACGCTGCCGCGCGCGGGCCTGCGCCCGGCGAGCCGCAGCGGCAGCGTCACGTTGTCCTCGACGGTGAGCGCGGGCAGCAGGTTGAAGGCCTGGAAGACGAAGCCGATGCGCTCGCGCCGCAGCTTGGTCAGCGCGCGTTCGTTCAGGCCCGACAGGTCGAGCCCGTCGAGGGTGACCGAGCCGGAGGTGGGCCGGTCCAGGCCCGCGGCGCACTGGAGCAGCGTGGTCTTGCCGGAGCCGGAGGGCCCCATCACGGCGGTGAAGGTGCCGCGCCGGAAGGCGACCGAGACACCGTCGAGGGCGACGGTGCGAGCGCGTTCGGAGCCGTAGGTGCGGCGGACTTCGCTCAGCACGACGACGTCGTCCGGGCCGTGCGGCCCTGTGCGGTTCATCAGATCGACTCCCTGGTCGGATGAGTACTGCCGGTCGTCGGGGACTGCGGAGGGTGTTCCGCAGGGACGCGGGGGGAAGGCAACTCGCTTGGTGTGACGGGGAGTTGAGGTGAACCCCGGCCGTTCGCGCGGCGATCGGGCCGCGTACACGCCCACACTGACGCCGTCGGTCACGTACAGGTTGAGGGGTGCGGCGAGGATTCCACTTTCGGGTGAGGAGCCGTTGGCACGTGCGGGGCGGGCGCCCACGATGGCGGCGTGGTGCCGCCGGGGACCAGGTGTTTCACGCTGCGCTGAACAACGCCGGTCACCGGCCCGCGACGAGGGTTCACGAGGCCGGGTCGTGGCGGCTTCGCACGTGATTCCCGGCGCCCCGGCGGGGGGTGGGAGTCAGCCGACCGTCAGGTCCGCGTCAGCGCCGGCGAGAAAACTCCTCGGTATCCACCCGGTACCCCAACCACTCGCATCTCACATGGGAGGCGCAATGCCCAGCACGGTCGCCATCACCGACGAACAGCGCGCTCAGATCCAGGAGATCGTCTGCGAGATCCTGGAGATCGAGCCCGCCGAGGTCACGGACACGAGCCTCTTCAAGGAGGACCACAACGCCGACTCGCTCGGCGCGATCGAGATCCTCTCGTCCCTCGAGCGCACCTTCCAGATCGAGATCGACCAGGCCGAGCTCGTCCGGATGGTCAACATGGACGGCGTGGTCGCCGTGGTGCGCGAAGGCCTGTCCAAGTAGGTCCGGCCCCGGACGTTGCCAGAGAGGAGACACCGGTGAGCAGTGAGCGCCGGCAGCCACACCGGGTCGTCGTCACCGGCCTGGGAACGGTCACCAGCATCGGCACCGGACCGGCCGAGTTCCTGACCGGGCTCAGGACCGGCCGGAGCGGCGTCAAGCCGATCACCTCGTTCGACACCACCGGATACGCGCACGCCAACGGCTGCGAGATCGAGGGCTTCGACGCGGCCGAGTGGATCGAGCACATCGATCCGGGCGAGCTCGGCCGGGCCAGCCAGTTCTGTGTCGCGGCGGCCAGGATGGCCGTGAACGACGCGCACATGGAGCCCGCCTCCCTGCGCGAGCGCCGCGTCCTGGTCTCCGTCGGCACCACCGACGGCGAGTCGCACGACCTCGACGTACTGATGGAGCGTCAACTCGCCGACGGGCCGGAGAACTTGGACCCCGTCGCGGCACGGCGGTCCACCGCCGGACTGCTGTCCAGCAGCATCGTGCGCGAACTGGAGCTGTCGGACGTGGAGGCGGTCACCATCCCGACCGCCTGCGCCGCCGGCAACTACGCCATCGGCTCCGGCTTCGACGCGATCCGCTCCGGCGAGGTCGACATCGCGCTCGCCGGCGGCGCCGACGCGGTGTGCCGCAAGACGTTCACCGGGTTCTACCGCCTCGGCACCATCGCGCCCGAGGTGTGCCAGCCCTTCGACGTGGACCGCAAGGGCATCCTCACCGGCGAGGGGGCGGGCATCCTCTTCATGGAGAGCCTGGAGTCGGCCCTCGCGCGCGGCGCCCGCATCTACGCCGAGGTCCTGGGCTACGGACTCAACTGCGACGCCCACCACCCGGTCGCCCCCGACCAGGACAGCCTCGCCGCCTGCATCGAACTGGCCCACCGCAACGCCGGGGTCAAGCCCGAGGACATCGACTTCATCTCGGCGCACGGCACCGGCACCAAGGCCAACGACGTCACCGAGGCCGGAGCCATCCGGCAGGTGTTCGCCGAGCCGCCGCCCACCATCTCCATCAAGTCCATGCTCGGCCACACCATGGGCGCCGCCAGCGCCCTCGCCTCGGCGGCCTGCGCCCTAGCCATCACCGAGGGGTTCATCCCGCCGACCATCAACCACCACGAGACCGACCCCGAGTGCGCGCTCGACCCCGTACCCAACGAGGCGCGGGCCGCCGACGTGCGCATCGTGCAGAACAACGCGCTGGCCTTCGCCGGGAACAACGCGGTGGTGATCCTCGGCAAGTACGAGGGAAGCCCGGCCGCATGAGCCGGCTCACCGCGCGGCTGCGCAGGCCCGCCACGGCGGGCGGGCCCGGCGAGCCGGCCCGGGTCCTGCTCCTGCACGGGCTCGGCGGCAAGTCGTCCGTCTGGGACCCGTTCGCGGCCCGCGCGGACGAGCGCCTCGAACTGTGGGACGCGGAACTGCCCTGGCGGGCCATGCGGGCCGGCGACGGCTGGGGCGCACTGCCCGAACCGGGCCGCTGCCTGCGGGACCTCGTCGACGAACGGTACGACGCGGTCGTCGCCCACTCCTACGCCGCCAACCTGCTCACCGAGGCCCTCGCGGCCGGGCACCTCGCGCCCCGCCGCACCGTACTGATCAGCCCCTTCTACCGGCCGAGCCCCCAGGACTTCGACTGGTCGGTGATCTCGTACTACCTCAACGACTTCCACCGCGTCTTCGAGGAGGCGCTCGCCGTCGGCGAGACCGCCCGGTTCGCCAAGGGGCACCGGGACTGGATGGCGCGCAGACTGCGCGACCAGATCGGTCCCTACGGCTGGATGCGGTTCTTCGAGTCGTATCTGCGCACGCCCTTCCTCGACCTCGAAGCCGTCCGCACCCCGCTGCTCGTCCTCTCCGGCGAGCAGGACATCGCGGCCCGCGCCGAGGACGGCCGGGCACTCGCGGCGGCCGTCGCGGGCGCCCGGTTCGAACTCCTCGACGGCTGCGGCCACTTCCCGATGGTGGAGGCCGCCGACCGCGTCACCCGCCTGGTGTGCGACTTCATCGCCGCCGACCCCTGCCCGGCGCGGCACGTCGCCGCAGCCCCCGTTTCCCTACTGGAGAAGCCATGAGCGTGAGCACCGCCGCGACGGACGAAACCACCCGCCTGGAGATACGGCCCCGCTACGAGGGGTCCAACATCTGCACCTGGATCGGCTTCAAGCACGTCAACTACATGGTGGAAGAGGCCGTTTACGACCACCTGCGCCAGCGGGGCTTCCCGGCCGGGCAGCTGTACGAGCGCTACGGCCTGGGCGTCGACATCACCGACATCGACACCAAGATCCTCACCGCGTTCCACATCGACGACGTCGCGACGGCCGCCGTGACCCCCGCGCCCGACAAGGGCGACGGACTGCGCTTCCTCGTCGAGATGACCGTCGAGCGCGCCGGGACGACCGAGAAGGCCGTCGTGTCCAAGGTCGCCGTGCAGCTGCGGTTCGACCCGCGCGGCCACGAGGCCGAGCAGCCGCCCGCCGCCCTCGAAGGCGCGGTCGTGGACCGGCTCGGCGCGGGCGCCGAGCCGATCGCGCTGCGGCCGGGCGCCGACCCCCTCGAACAGCTGACGGAGGGCCGCAACGCCTTCGGCTGGGCCTGGCGGATGCCGTACTTCTACTGCCACTTCACCGAGCGCGTGCAGATGTCGGGCTACCTGCGGCAGATGGAGGAGGTCGTCGACCTCTTCCTGGCCGACCGCGGCGTCTCCATCAAGACCCTGCTCGACGAGCAGGACTGGATCCCGGTCGTGCCGCACTCGAAGATCACCGTCCTCGACGAGGCCCGGATGGAGGAGACGCTCTACACCGTCTACACCGTCGAGAACGTCTTCAAGCGCTTCACCTACACGGCCCGCATGGACACCTACGTCCTGCGCGACGGCGTCCTCGTGCCGACCACCACCGGCCGCATCACCCACGGCTGGGCCGTGATCGAGAACCGCCGGGACTGGAGCCTGGTCAACTTCGACGACCGGCTGCTCAACGCCCTCAACGGGAAGCCGGGCGGGACCACCGGGCGCGGGACCACGGCATGAGCGGCGCCGCCACCCTTCAGGACCCGGGCCCGGCGGCCCCGGCCGCGCCCGCCGGCGAGCTCGTCTTCTCCGCCTGGTCCGCGGTCTCGCCCTACGGCGCGGGCCGGGCCGCCTACCGCGCCGGGCTCGCCGCCGCCGAGAGCGCGCTCACCGCGCTCGACGCCACGGACCACCCCGGACCGTACCAACAGGCCGCCCTGGTACCGGAGTTCAGCGCCGCGGGCGCCCTCGGCAAGAAGGGCACCCGCACCATGGACCGGCTGACCGCGCTCGCGGTCTCCGCGTACGGGCAGCTGCTCCAGGAGTGCGGGCCGGACGTCGTCGAGCGGCCCGAACGGCTCGCCCTGGTCCTCGGCACCGGCCACGGCAGTGTCCAGAGCATCATGGACTTCACCCGGGACTCGCTGACCGGCGAGCGCCCCTACCTCGTGGACCCGGCGCGCTTTCCCAACACCGTGATGAACCGGATGGCCGGCCAGAGCGCCATCTGGCACGGCATCAAGGGCCCCAACACCACAGTCGCCGGTGGGTGGTTGACCGGCCTGCTCGCCCTCGGCTACGCGGCCCGGCTGCACCGGGGCGGTCACTGCGACCGGGTCCTGTGCGGGGCCGCCGAGGAGTACTCGACGCAGCGGGCCTGGCTGGAGTGGCACGCCGCCGAGGGCGCGGCCCGGCCGCCGCTCGGCGAGGGCGGCGTGGTCTGGCTCCTGGAGCCGGCCGCGCGCGCCTCGGCCGCAGGCCGCACCCCGCTCGCCCGGCTCCTGGGCACCCGCTTCCGCGCCTACCACCGGCCCGAGCAGGCCGCCGACGCGCTCACCGCCTGCGTACGGGCGGTCCTGGCCGACGCCGGGGCGAGCGCCGAGAGCGTACGCGTCGTCGCCCCGCTCGGCACCGAAGGGGAGGAGGACGCCGTGCTCGGCGCCCTGCCGTCCGGCGCCGACCCCCGCTGGATCCGGTGCCGGCCGCTGCTCGGCGACACCTCGGCGGCGGCCACCGCCTTCCAGACCGCGGCGGTCCTCGCGCTCGCCGAAGAAGGAGGGCTGCCGCCCGGCGCGACGGCCCTGGTCACCGGGATCGACCGGGACGGCACCGTCGGCTGCGCCCTGCTCGGCGCATGAGGAGGACACGACCATGATGCTCCAAGAGGTGCTCAGCATCGCCGAGTTGGACCTGCGCGACCCGAGCGGCCCGGCCGCACCGCCGGCCGCCGACGAGACCGTGCGCGGCAGCGTCACCGTCGCGCACGGCGCCCCCTTCCTGCGGGGCCACTGCCCCGGCTTCCCGCTGGTGCCGGGCTTCGCCCTGGTGCAGTACGTGTACGACCTGGTGTCCGCCCACGGGGTCGGCGCCGGACAGCCCATGGTGGTCAAGAAGGCCCGCTTCCTGAGCCCGGTGCGGCCGGGCGAGGAACTGGTCATCGAGGCCCGGATCGAACGGAGCGGCGGCGGAGTGCGGGCCACGGCGTCCGTCAGCGCGGACGCCAGGCCCGCCGCCCGCATCGCCCTGCACTTCCCGCCGCACCGCCCCGACCAGGAGGACGAGTGACCCCCGAATTCCGCATCACCTCCGTCATCCCGCACCGCTACCCCGCGCTGCTCGTGGACCGGGTCGGGGAGGTGGAACCGGGCCGGCGCCTCGTCGCGTACAAGGCGGTCAGCGTCGCCGAACCCGCCTACCGGGGCCTGGCCCAGGGGGCCCAGCAGGAGTACGCCTACCCGCTCAGCATGATGCTGGAGTCCTGGGCCCAGGCCGCGCTGCTGCTCGCCTGCTGGGAGCGGCCCAACCCCGATGTGCGGACCGGACAGGTCACGCTCGGGGCGGGGGTGCGGGACGCGCGCGTCCTCGGCCCGGTGTACCCGGGCTCGGTCCTCGTGCACGAGGTCACCCTGGTCCGCGACCTCGGCGACACCGTCGTCACGGCCGGCTCCAGCTCCGTGGACGGGCGGCGGGTCCTCGACGTAGGACAGCTCACCTTCGCGCTGCGCCCGGCCACGGAACTGGAGCGGGCCGCGGACGAAGCGGTCCTGGCACGCCCGTGAAGACAACCCACGAGAGGTCATGATGTCCGCAGACAAACCCCGCGTCGCACTGGTTACCGGGGGCTCCCGGGGGATCGGCGCGAGCGTGGTGCGCCGGCTCGCCGCCGACGGCTACGCGGTGGCCTTCTGCTACCGCTCGCGCGAGGAGGAGGCCCGGGCCGTCGCCAAGGAGGCCGAGGAGGCGGGCGCATCGGTGCTCGCCCGGTGCGTGGACGTGGCGGACGGGGCCCAGGCCCAGGAGTTCGTCCGCGAGACCGAGCGCACCCTCGGCCCCGTCCACGCGCTGGTGTCCTCGGCCGGCATCGTCCGGGACAACCCGCTGATCATGCTGAACGACCAGGCGTGGCAGGACGTGCTGCGGGTCAACCTCGACGGGACGTACCACGTCTGCCGCGCGGCCGTGTTCGGCATGCTCAAGCGGCGGGCCGGGACCGTGGTCACGATGTCCTCGGTCGCCGGGGTGTACGGGAACGCCACCCAGACCAACTACTCGGCGTCCAAGGCCGGGATCATCGGCTTCTCCAAGGCGCTCGCCAAGGAGGTCGCCCCGCGCGGCATCCGCGTCAACACGGTGGCCCCCGGCTTCATCGAGACCGACATGACGGCCGCCCTGGGCGACGACAACGGCGCCAAGCTCGCCGAGCGCATCCCGCTCGGCCGCTTCGGCCGCCCCGAGGAGGTCGCCGACCTGGTGTCCTTCCTGGTGTCGGAGCGCGCCTCGTACATCACGGGCCAGGTGTTCGGCGTCGACGGGGGCCTGGTGATCTGAGGTGGGAGCCGTACAGAAGACCCCCAGGTTCTACTTCTCGCTGCGCAGCCCGTACTCCTGGCTCGCCCACCGCGCACTCATGGCGGACCACCCGGACGTCGCGGCCCTGGTCGAGTGGCGGCCGTTCTTCGAGCCGGACGCGGTCAGCGACCGGATGCTGACCGAGGCCGGCGGCACCTTCCCGTACGCGGCCATGACGCGGGCCAAGCACCTCTACGTGCTCCAGGACGTCGGCCGCATCGCCAAGTCCCTCGATGTGAAGCTGAGTTGGCCGGTCGACCGGGACCCGGTGTGGGAGATCCCGCACCTCGCCTACCTGGTCGCCCGGCGCGAGGGGCGCGGCCCGCAGTACATCGCGGCCGCCTACCGGGCGCGCTGGGAGGAGGGCCGCAACATCTGCGACCGTTCCGTCATCGCCGGCATCGGAGCCGAACTCGGGCTGGATTCGGCCGAGTTGGCGGCCGCCTCGGACGACCCCGAGCTGCGCGAGGAGGGCGTACGGCTCCTCCTGGACGTCTGCGCGGACGGGGTGTTCGGCGTGCCCTTCTTCGTGCACGGCTTCAGCCGCTTCTGGGGTCTCGACCGGCTGCCCGGTTTCGTCGCCCACCTGCGCGAGCGCGGACTCACCGAGCCCGCCCTGCCGGAGCCGGTCGGAGCGGCCGTCGGACTCGGTCCGAGATCCGTCGACGACGGGCACGCGGGCGGCTGCGGATGACCGGATGTACGACCGTCGTACGGCGGTGAGTTCGGACGGGGGGCAGTCCTCAGGGGGTATCCGGGGGTCTGCCCCATGTTCGTGCCGTGACGCGCTGCGTTAGCGTCGTGACACGGAAGGTCCCGAGTCCACGGGGACCGGAATTTTCCTCACGCCTGTGCGGGCGGCATGCCTGTTCGGGCCCAGCTGATTCTCCAGAACCGGGAGACATTCCATGCGTCAGCAGCTCCGCGCCCTGGGCATCCTCACCGCGGTCGGCCTCGCCGCCGGCGGACTGGCCGCGTGCGGCTCGATCGGCTCGCTCAACCAGCAGTCCTTCGAGGACGACAGCGCGCTCTCCGGGAAGATCACCTCCGTACGCCTGGAGAACGGCTCGGGCGGGGTCACCGTGAACGGGACCGACGGCGGCTCGGCGTCCTTACACCGCAAGGTGCAGTACGACAAGGGAGCCACCAAGCCGTCCGGCGCCACCCACCGGATCGAGGGCGGCGTGCTGATCCTCGGCGGCTGCTCCGGGTCCTGCTCGGTGAAGTACACCGTCCAGGTGCCCGCCGGCATCCCCATCAGCGGCGATGTGTCCTCGGGAGAGGTCAGCCTCCACAAGGTGGGTGCGGTCAGCGTGTCGGCGAGCTCCGGCGACATCACCCTCGACGAGGTCAGCGGTGCGGTCAAGGTGAAGACCACCAACGGCGAGATCAGCGGAACGGGCCTCGCCGGCGGCGGCATCGACACCCAGACGGGCTCCGGGGACATCCACCTCACCCCCAGCAAGCCGCAGAACGTCCAGATCACCGCCGGCAGCGGCGACGTCAGCCTCACCGTGCCGTCCGCCAGCTACCGGGTCACCGTGAAGACCGGCAACGGCGACAAGAACATCAAGGTGCCCAACGACCCCGCGGGCAAGTACGAGATCGGTCTGAAGACCGGCAGCGGGGACGTGAGCGTCAAGAGCTCCTGAACCCACCGTCGATCCCAACCCCCTTACGGCTGAGGCGGGTTGGGATTTCGGCGTGCCGCCCCAGGTCAGCCCCGCGTCAGCCGGGCGTCAGCGGTTCCGGCAAGTCTTGAGTGGCTCCAATCACTCAAGGAGGCCCGGCGCATGACCTCACTGGAAGCGGTGTCGAGTTACCTGCCGCCCACCATCTCCGTGGCGGAACTGCGCGAACCGCTGGGACTGAACGACCAGCAGGTGCGCAGGTTCACCCGGCTCTACGGCCTCGACCGGATCTGCCAGGCGCCCGACCAGTCCGAGGCCGAGATGCTCCTCACGGCGGCCGGCAAGCTGGACGCGCTGGCCGGCCAGGAGGACCGGGTGCGTTACGTGGTGCGGGCCAAGGGGCTGCGGACCACGGCGCCCTATCCGGTCAACCCCCTGCAGGAGGTGCGCGAGGCCCTCGGCCTGCGCAATGCCACCGTCTTCTCGGTGGCCGACCACGGCTGTGCGACCGGACTGCTCGCCATCGACGCGGCCGGCACCCTGCTCGCAGCCGACGGCGACCCCGGCGCGCTGGCCCTGGTGCTGGCCGGGGACAAGACCTTCACCCCGTTCTCGCAGTGGGTCGCCGACGTCTCCATCATGGGCGAGGGCATGACGGCCGTACTCGTCAGCGCCGACGGCCCCCGCGACCGGGTGCTCGGCTACCACGCGCGCATCGTCGGCCGCGAGGACGGCATCATCGACCTGGACCCCGAGGGCGCCAGGGAAGCCAAGCGCATCTACCAGGACGTCATGTCCGACGTCATCCACTGCGCCCTGGACGACGCCGGGCTCACCATCGCCGACCTCGACATCGTCCTGCCGCACAACGTCAACCGCGTCTCGTGGACGGTGGCCGCCAAGGAACTCGGCATCGCCCCCGACCGCATCTTCCTGGAGAACATCGCGAAGACGGGCCACTGCTTCTGCGCGGACCCCTTCGTCAACTACCAGTCCGCGCGCGAACTGGGCCTGCTGCGGCCCGGGGCCGCCTATCTGATGACCTCCGCGGGGCTGGGCCAGTCCTTCGCGGCGATGGTGCTCGAACACTGAGCGCCACGGCACCGAGCACCGCGCGGCTCCCGGCCGAGCGGCTCCCGAGACCCGAGAGGACGGCACATGAGCGGCACTTCGCCCGGCTTCCGCGAGCGACTCGCGACGGCACTGACCGGTGCCCCGGACACCCCCCTGGTGTTCCTGGGCAACTTCGAGGTGGAACAGCAGTGGGCGCACGGCGAACACACGCTGCCCCGCCTTTCGGCCGCGGCGTCCGACGCGGTGGTCAACCACATGGACGAGTTCGCGCTGCTGCTCGGCGACGAGCGCGACCACGTCGTCCTCAAGTCCCGCCCCGACGAGGCCTACCTCGCCTTCCTCACCGGGCTCGGGCTGCCGCTGCCGCGCATCCACGTGGCCGCCCGCCAGCAGCCGGGGCGCACGGTGACCGAGGACGCGCTGGACGACCCGGCGCTGCTCGCGGAGCTGACCGCCCTCGCGGCCGCCGGCTGCCGGCTCACCGCGCACGGCATCTCCGTACGCGAGGAACTGCTCGCCTCGGCCACCGGACTGCCCGTCGCGGCCCCCAGTGCGGCCATCTGCAAGGCGGTCAACAGCAAGGTCTACAGCAGGCAGGTCGCCGACGAACTCGGACTGCGCCAGCCCCGTGGCTGGGCCTGCCGCACCCTGGCCGAACTCGCCGAGGCCTTCGACGCCGCCGCCCGCGACGAGCGGAACCGGTATGTGGTGAAGGAGGCGTTCGGCGTCTCCGGCAAGGGCATCGCCGTCCTGGAGAGCAGGCGCCGAGGTGACCGGATCCGCTCGGTCGTCACCAAGCAGGCGGAACGCGCGGGCCATGACGAGGTCGCCTTCGTCGTCGAGGAGTGGGTGGCCAAACAGGGCGACCTGAACTACCAGTTCACGGTGGGCCGCGACGGCTCGGTGCGCTTCGACTTCGTGAAGGAACTCCTCACCGAGGGCGGGGTGCACAAGGGGCACCGGATGCCCGCCCGGCTCACCTCCGCCCAGCTCGACGTCGTGCGCGACACCGCCGAACGGCTCGGCAAGCGGCTCGCGGCCGACGGCTACTTCGGCGTGGTCGGCGTGGACGCCATGGTGGACCCGGCGGGGGAGCTGTACCCCGTGGTGGAGATCAACGCCCGCAACAACATGTCCACGTACCAGGTGCGCCTCCAGGAGCACTTCGTCGCGCCCGGCCGGATCGCCGTCGCCCGGCACTACTCGCTCAAGCGCACCGTGCCCCTGCCGTTCGAGGAGGCCCGGGCGCTCCTGGACGGGCTGCTCTTCGACGCCGGGCGGCACACGGGTCTGCTCGTGAACAACTACGCCACGGTCAACGCGGGCTTCCCCACCGACGGGGAACCGCCCGCCGCCCCCGTCGCGGGCCGCCTCTACGGCGTGCTCGTCGCGGACTCGGACGACGGCATCGAAGCCCTCGACACGGAGATATCCGCCCGGCTCGCGGCGGGAAGGGACACCGGCGCATGACCACCACGACCACCGGCCACGACGTGCGGGAGGGCCCGGCCACCGTGCAGGGCATCCCCGTCGCCGAACTCGCCCGGACCTACGGCACCCCTCTGTTCGTGTACGACGGAGACCAACTCGCCGGGCGCATGCGGCAGTTGCGGGAGGCGTTCGACGAGCGGCTCCAGATCTTCTACTCGCTCAAGGCCAACCCCAACATCGCCGTCTGCGCACTGCTGCACGCGCACGGCGCCCGCGCCGAGGTGTCCTCGATGACGGAGCTGCTCACCGCGCGCCGCGCGGGCGTCGCCCCCGAGGACATCCTCTTCCTCGGGCCCGGCAAGAGCCGCGCCGAACTCGCGGCCTGTCTCGACGAGAACATCGCCGCCATCGTGTGCGAGTCGCTGCCGGAGCTGGCGTGGATCGACGAGCTGGCCCGCGAACGCGGGACGCGCGCCCCGGTCGTGCTGCGGGTCAACCCGGCCTTCTCGGTGAAGGGCTCGGGCCTCACCATGGGCGGCAAGCCCCGCCAGTTCGGCATGGACGAGGCCCAACTCCTCGCGGAATCAAGCCTGGTGAAGCAGTACGAGCACGTACGGGTGATGGGCGTCCAGGTCTACATGGGCACCCGGATCCTGACCGAGGCCACCATCGTCCAGAACACCGAGCGCATCTTCGAGCTCGCGGAGCGCCTCTCGGCCGCCCTCGGCTTCGACCTGGACCTGGTGGACGTCGGCGGCGGCCTCGGCGTCGCCTACTTCGACGGCGAACGCGACCTCGACCTGGCCGAGCTCGGCGCCCAGCTCAACCCCGTGGTGGCCCGGTTCGCCGACGCCCACCCGCGCACCCGCCTCGTCATGGAACTGGGCCGCTACCTGACCGCCGAGTCCGGCACCTACGTGGTGCGGGTGCGGTACGTGAAGACCTCGCTCGGCGAGCGGTTCGCCGTCACCGACGGCGGCACCCACCACCACATGGCGGCGGTCGGCATCGGCTCCTTCGTCAAGCGGAACTTCCCCATGCGGCTGCTCAGCGGGTCCGTGGACGGGGCGCAGCCCGCACCGGCCGAGGCGTGGAACGTGACCGGGCCGCTGTGCACCCCGAACGACACGCTGGCCAAGAAGGCCCAACTCCCGCCGCTGAGCCCGGGGGACCTGCTCGGCGTGGAGCGCTCCGGCGCCTACGGGCCCACCGCGTCGCCCGTGCACTTCCTCAGCCACGGCTACCCCGCCGAGGTGCTCGTCGCCGAAGGCCGGGCGCATCTGATCCGCGAGGCCGACCGGCCCGAGGACCTGCTGAGCAAGCAGCACCTGCCGGCCGCGGCCGCCTTCCGCCGGGCCGCCGCCCGCTGACCCGTCCCACGACCCCTGCCCTCCCCCTACGAAAGGACCGCCGACCATGGCCGGACTGACCGCCACCGACCGCGACCGGATCGTCGCCGCGATCTCCGAGGCGCTCGGAGAGGTGCTCGACTACGACCTGCCCCAACTGACCGAGGAATCGAGGCTGTTCGACGAGCTGGGCCTCGACTCGACGGGCGTGTTCGAGATGCTGATGCGCCTGGAGGAGGCGCTCGACATCGAGTTCGACACGGACTCCCTGGAGATGGCGCACTTCACCAGCGTGCGCTCGCTCGCCGACTTCATCGCCACGGAAACGGGCTCCTGACGATGGCCGCACAGGCCGCCGGGGCCCCGTCCGCGCGACGGGCCCCGTACCGATTCCCGCTGCGGCTCGACACGGTCGTGCACCGGGAATTCCCCGCCGGGAACGTACGGATCGACGACGCCTTCTCCCGGCGGCACTTCGCCGACCTCACCGCCCTGTACGGGGTCGAGGCCCGCCCGGAGGTGGCGGACGGGCCGGCCGGGAACACCTTCGCCGACATGGCCGCGGCCCTGCTCGCCGACCTCACGGACGAGCCCGCGGACATCGGCCTCGCCGTCGTCGCGCACACCACGCCCGACCTGGACTGCCGGCGAGCCGCGGTCACCTGCCTGTCCGAGGTCATCCCCGGGCGGCCCCTGGTGTTCACGGTCGCGGACTGCGGTTCGGCCGCGCCGTTCGTCGCCCTCGAAGCGGCGGGCGCGTACATCGAGCGCCACGGGCACCGCGCCGCCGCCGTGTTCGTCCTGGACCAGGCGACGCTGCCCTACCGGACCGGGCGCTACCTCGCCGGTGACGCGGGGGCGGCGCTGCTCTTCACGCCCACCGGGCGGGCCGGGTCGCTGACCGTGCGCCGGACGTCCGGGGTGGCGGCCGACGACGTGCCGGCCGCCGTGCGCGCGTCGCTCGACGAGCTGGGCTGCGACCCGGAGGTGCCGGCGGTCCTCAGCCCCGGGCTCCGGGCGGCCCGCGACCTGCCCGGGCACCGCGGGCCCACGGTGTCCGCGCCGGACGGGTTCCCGGTGTCGGGCGTGCTCGGCGCGCTGGCCGCCGAGATCGGCTGCGCCGCGCCGGGCCGGGAGAGCCGGCGCGTCGTGGTCGACCACGACCCGGACACGGCCGAGCTGAGCGTGTGCCTGCTCGACCAGGGAGCGCCATGACCACCCTCGTCCGGGACGCCACCGAGGTGCTGGAACGCTGTCACGACGCGGCACGCCACGAGGGCCTCGCCCCGGCCCTCGGCGTGCTCGCCGACGCCGTGCTGCCGGGCCTGTTGCCGTGCGGCCCCGGCGGACACGCCGTGGTCGCGTCGCGGACGCACACCGAGGCCCGCGCGCTCTGGCTCGACGGCGCCCGGCGCCCTCGACAATCCGCGCGTGAGACCTCGCGGGCCGAACTCGACCTGCCCGGCGGGCCCGTGGTCCTCGCCGACCTCGGGCAGCGGGCCCCGGCCGACCGGGGCGGACGGGTCGCCGTGGAACAGCGGGAGCTGTACGGCCTGGGGCTCGTGTGGCTGCGCCTCGGGCTCGCCCAGGCGCTGCGCGCCGCCTGCGTCACCCGGCTCGCCCACCGGCGGGTGGGGGACTCCACCCTGCTCCAGCAGCAACTGGTGAAGGGCACGGTGGCGGACGTACTGGCCGAACACCTGGAGATCCAGGCCGTGTTGACCGGCGCCCGCCCCGGCTCCCTCTCGCTCGGCATGCTCCACCACCTGCACCGGCGGCTCACCGCCGCCGACCGCGAGCAGGTCCGCCTCCTGGGCGCGGCGGGCTATCTCACCGACAGCCCCGGCATGACCGCCTATGTGTCGGAACTCCTCGCCGAGGCCCACGCCGTGGCCCAGGAGGCATCGTGACTCACCTGGACGACCGCCTGCTCGCGCTGCGCGGGCAGGTCCGCGAATGGGGCGCCGACCTGCGTCCGCTCGCCCTGGAGATCGACCGCGACCCGGAAGCCATCCGCGGCCACTTCGACCTGCCCGCCGTGCGCCACCTCGCCACCATGGGCGTCCCCGAGGAGTACGGCCACGAACCCGAAAAGATCGACGGACACCGCTTCTACGGCGTCTCCGCGCTCGAACGGGCCGTCGTCATGGAGGAGGTGGCCTGCGCCGACGTCGGCACCCTCGTCGCCTCGCCGGGGCCGCTGCTCGCGGGCGTCGCCGTCGGCCTGTGCGCCGACGACCGGCAGAAGCGCTGGTTCTACGGGCGGATGCTCGCCGAACCCCTGTGGACCTGCTTCGCCCTGACCGAACCGGAGGGCGGCTCGGACGCGGCGGCGCTGCGCACCTCGCTCACCGAAACCCCGGACGGCACAGCGCTGTTGAGCGGCGAGAAGCGATACGTCGGCAACGCCTGCCGGGCCCAGCTCGGCGTGGTGTTCGCCCGGGCCAGGCCCGGGCCGCTCGGCATCCAGGCCGTGCTCGTCGACACCGCCGAGCCCGGCTTCACCGCCGAGCCCCTCGACATGATCGGCCTGCGCGGCGCCCGGATCAGCTCCATCGTCATGGACCGGGTGCCGGTCCCGCAGGACCGCTTCCTGGGCCGCCACCTGACCGCGACCCGGCGCGGGGTGTGGGCGTTCGTGCAGACCTTCAACGTGCTGCGGCCCGGCGTCGCGGCCATCGCGGTCGGCATCGCCCGCGCCGCCCTGGAGTACGTGGCGGAGAACCGCGCCACCCTCCGCGCCGCCGAGCGCGAGCGCTTCGAGGAGCTCGGCCGGCGCGTGGACGCCACCCGCCGGCTGGTGCACCACGCCGCGGCCGCCGTGGACGCGCGCGGCACCGACGGCCATCTGGCGTCCGCCGCCAAGCTGCGCGCGGCCCGCCTGGCCGAGGACGTCACCCTGGCCGCCTGTTCCTTCTTCGGACCCGGGGCCCGCCTGTCCCACCCCTTCCTGGACAAGCTGGCGCGCGACGCCCGGGCGATGGAGTTCCTCGAAGGCACCGGCAACATGCAGCGCCTCAACCTCTTCCAGGGGCTGCTCGGCGGAAAGATCGACCGCGACCGGCGCCCGCAGGCCGCCGAGGTCTGAGCGGCCCCGGGAAGAGCCCGCGTCAGCGGTGAGTCAGGACGCCGTCAGGCGGCCGGGAAAGGATGAACGCATCCTTCTCGGTCCTGCCCCGGCCCGGCCCCGCACCCCGTGAACGAACCGACCGCCGCCGGCCCGACTTCTCCTGGGAGCCTGTGATGACTACGACTCATGGCACCGTGCTGCCGCTGACCGCGGGCCAGGTGGAGATCTGGCTCGACGCGCAGGGCGCCGGACGCGGAAACGCCTACAACTCGGCCGGCTATCTGGACCTGCGCGGCCCCCTGGACCGCCGCCGCTTCCGCGTCGCGCTGCGCCGCCTCTTCGACGAGGCGCAGTGCCTGCGGGCCCGGTTCAGCGACATCGAGGGCGAGCCCCGCCAGCACATCGAGCCGCTGTCCGAACTGCCCTTGACCGAGCTTGACTTGAGGGACGCCGAGGACCCCGAGGCGGCCGCGGTCGCCTGGATGACCGCCGACCTCGACGTGCCGTTCGGCCTGGACGACTTCCCGCTCATGCGCACGGCGCTCCTCACCGTGGGTGCCGAGCGCTCGCACTTCTATCTGTGCGTCCACCACCTGCTGTGCGACGGATTCAGCCAGACCGTCCTGTGGCGCCGCCTGGCCGAGCTGTACGAGGCCGACCCGGACGGCCCCGTGCCGCAGGGCGCGCTGCCGCCGCTGAGCGAGCTGACCGACGCCGAGAGCGCCTACCGGGAGTCCACCGGCGCCCGGCGCGACACGGCGTTCTGGCGGGGCCGCTTCCCCGAGCCGCCCTCGCTCGTCACCCTCTCCCGCCGCCCGGAGCCCTCGGGCCTTCCCCGTGGCTTCCTGCGCGTCTCGACCCCGCTGCCCGCCGCCACCGCTCGTCAACTGCGTTTCAGCGCACGCGAGTTGGAGGTCACCCTGCCCACCGTCGCGGTGGCCGCCGTCGCCGTGTACACCCAGCGCACCACGGGCACCGAGGACGTCCTGCTGACCCTCGCCGCCTCCGCCCGGATGAGCGCACGTCAGCGTTCGGTGCCCGGCATGATGGCCAACTACCTGCCGCTGCGGGTGCCCGTGCGGCCCACCCTGACCAAGGCGGAGCTGCTGCGCCGGGCCTCGCGCGAACTCGCCCAGGTGCTCAAGCACCAGCGCCACCGGGTGAGCGCGATCCGCCGGGACATGGGGCTGCGCCCCGAGGACCGCAGGCCGTTCGGCCCGTTCGTCAACCTCCTGCCGCAGCAGGCCTCGCTGACCCTCGGCCCGTGCACGGCCGAGGTGACCAACCTGTCCACCGGACTCGTCGACGACCTGATGGTCACCGTCGTCGAGACCGCCGGGGACGGCATCGAACTCCACCTCAACGCCAACCCCGACCGCTACACGCGCGACGAGGCCGAGGCCCACATGGCGCAACTGGCTCATTTCATAGGCGAGTTCGCGGCAGCCGGAGCAGACCTGCCGATCGGCCAGGTCGACGCCTCCGCGGCCGCCGAGCAGGACCGGCTGCGCACGGACATCGGCCCCGAGCGCGCCGCCGACTTCAGCTGTGTCGTGGAGCGGGTCCGCGAGCGGGCCGCCCTGCGCCCCGACGCGGTGGCCGTCGAGGAGGACGGTGAGCGCCTCACCTACGCCGCCCTGGTGGGCCGGGCCAGCGCCCTGTCGCGAAGCCTGCCCGGGACCGGGCTTGTCGGCATCCTCGCCGCGCCCGGCGCCGGGTTCGTGACCGCCGTGCTCGCCGTGATGGGCGCCGGCGCCGCCTACGTACCCCTGGACCCGCACGCCCCGGTCGCCCGCACCACCGCGCTGCTCGCGGACAACGGCATCGACTGGCTCGTGGCCGACGAGGAGCACCGCACCCTCGCCGAGCAGGCCGCCTCCGCCGTCGGCCGGCCCGTGCGCCTGGTCACCCCCGACGGATCCGAGGACCCCGCCGAGCACCTCGCCCCGCTCTCGGGCGGCCCGCAGGACCTGGCGTACGTCATCTTCACCTCCGGCTCCACCGGCAAGCCGAAGGGCGCCATGGTGCACCGGGCGGGCATGGTGAACCACCTGCTCGCCAAGATCGACGATCTGGAGCTCGGCGAGCACGACACCCTCGTGCAGAACGCCCCGGTGACCTTCGACATCTCCGTCTGGCAGATGCTCGCCCCGCTCGCCGTCGGCGGCCGGGTGCGGGCCGTCGACCGGTACACCGCCGCCGACCCCGACCTGCTCTTCCCGCTGGCCGCCGCCGACGGCGTCACCGTGCTCGAAGTCGTCCCCTCGCTGCTGCGCGCGGCCCTCGACGTCTGGGACTTCGACGGCACCGACATCGCCCTGCCGGGCCTGCGGTACCTCATGGTCACCGGCGAAGCCCTGCCCGCCGACCTGTGCGGCCGCTGGCTCGCCCGCTACCCCGGCATCCCGCTGGTCAACGCCTACGGCCCCACCGAGTGCTCCGACGACGTGACCCACGCGCACATCCGCCGGGCCCCGGCCGACGGCCGGCCCGTGCCGATCGGCGTCCCGGTCCGCAACACCCGCCTGTACGTGCTCGGCGACGATCTGCGACCCGTGCCGCACGGCACGCCCGGCGAGCTGTACGTCGCGGGTGCGGGCGTCGGCCGCGGCTATCTGGGGGCGGCCCCGCGCACCTCGGCGACCTTCGTCGGCGACCCGTACGGCGAGCCCGGCACCCGGATGTACCGCACCGGCGACCGCGTCCGCTGGGACGAGGAGGGCCAGTTGACGTTCCTGGAGCGGCGCGACGACCAGGTGAAGGTGCGCGGCCACCGCATCGAGCTCGGCGAGATCGAGGCCGCGCTGCGTAGCCACCCCGCCGTCGCCGACGCCGTGGTCAAGGTGGCCGACGACGCCTCCGGCGGCAAGCAGCTGATCGGCTACTGCGTGCCGCGCGACGGCGCGGACCCCGACACCGGGGCGGTCCGCGCCCATCTGAAGGCGACCCTGCCGTCGTACATGGTGCCGCAGCACCTGCTCACCCTCGACGCGCTCCCGCTGACCGCGCACGGCAAGGTCGACCGCAAGGCGCTGCCGCTGCCCCGGCCGCAGGGCCCCGGCAGCGTGCCGGCCGCCGCCGAGCGGCGCTCGCGCGAGGAGGAGATCCTCTGCGCCGTCTTCGCCGAGATCCTCGGCCTTCCCGCCGTCGGCGTCGACGACAACTTCTTCGCTCTCGGCGGCGACAGCATCAGCACCATCCTGGCGGTCAGCCGCGCCCGCAAGGCGGGGCTCTCGCTCACCCCGCTCCTGATCCGCAAGCACGGCACCCCGCGCGCCGTCGCCGCCCTCGCGACCGCGGGCACCCCCGGCACCGGCCCCGCCACCGCCGACGACGACGGTAGCGGTGAGGTCGAACTCGGCCCGATAGCAGCCCAGTTGAGGGAGGACCTCGGCGCCCTCGACGAGCGCTCGCGCGAGTACGGCCAGTACGTGGTGCTCAGCACCCCCGAGGGCCTGGGCCTCGACGCGCTGCGCACCGCGGCCGCCGCCGTCCTGGACCGGCACGCCGCGCTGCGGACACGCCTGTCCGTGCCCGTCGAGGGCCTGTGGTCGCTGACCGCGCTGCCCGCCGGCGCGGTCGCCGTCGATGACGTGGTGCGCCGCGTCGACGTGTCCGCCCTCGCCGACGACCCGGCCGCGCTCGCCGCCGCCGTCCGCGCGCAGACCGACCTGGCGCGCCAACGGCTCGCCCCCGAACGGGGCCTGGTCACCCAACTGGTGCTCCTGGACGCGGGACCCGGCCGCCCGGGCCGTCTGGTGTGGCTGACCCACCACCTGTGCGTGGACGGCGTCTCCTGGCGCATCCTCGTGCCCGACCTCGCCGCCGCCGTCGCGGGCACCGCCCCCGACGCGGTGCCCACCTCCTACCGCCGGTGGACCCGGCTGCTCGGCGAGCAGGCGCGGTCCGCCGAGCGGCTCGCCGAATTCCCGCTGTGGGCCGAGCAGTTGACCGGCGCCTCGGCCTCCGTGGGATCCGGCCCGCTCGATCCGGCCCGCGACACCTACGGCAGCGCGCACCGGCTCCGCCTGGAACTGCCCGCCGACACCACCGCCGCCCTGCTGTCCGGGGCGCGGGACGCCCACGACGGCGAGGTCAACGACCTGCTCCTGGCCGCCCTCGCGATCGCGGTCGCCGACTGGCGGCGCCGCCACGGCGACGCCTCGCCCGCCGGAACCCTGGTCGAGCTGGAGGGCCACGGCCGCGAACAGTTCACCGACGACGTCGACCTGTCCCGTACGGTCGGCTGGTTCACCAGCGTCTACCCCGTGCTGCTCGGTCTCGGCGACCCGGTGGACTGGGACGAGCTGTGGGCGGGCGGGCCCGGCGCGGGCGCCGCCGTGCGCGAGGTGCGCCGGCTGCTGCGCCGACTGCCGGACCACGGCCTCGGCTACGGCCTCCTGCGCCACCTCAACCCGCAGACGATCCCCGCCCTGGCCCGGCACGGCACCCCCGCGATCGGCTTCAACTACCTCGGCAGGTTCCGCACCGCCGAGGCGGCGGGGGACTGGTCCCTGGTCACCGAGGACGGCGTCGTCGGCACCGGCACCCACCCCCGCATGCCGCTGCGGCACACCCTCGCGGTCACCCCGGTCACCGAGGACCGGGCGGACGGCCCGCACCTGGTGGCCGACTGGCTCTGGGCGCCCGAGGTGTTCGCGGACGACGACGCCCACGACATCGCCCGCACCTGGTTCCGGGCGCTCGACACCCTCGTACGCCACGCGCGGGCCGCCGCCGAGCACGCCGTGCCCGAGGTGCTGCCGCTGTCCCCGCTGCAAAAGGGCCTGCTCTTCCAGGCCGAGGCCGAACTCGACAACCAGCACACCGACTCGTACCTGATGCAGGTCGTCCTCGACATCGAGGGGCCCTTCGACGCGGACACCTTCCGCGCCGCCGCCGACGTGCTCCTGGCCCGGCACGCCGGTCTGCGGGTGTGCTTCCCCGCGACGCCGGAGCAGGAGGAGCACACCCAGACCGTGGCGCCGCACGCCCGCACCCCGTGGGCCGAGGCCGACCTGACCGCCCTGACGGACGACGCGGAGCGCGCCGCCGAGATCGAGCGGCTGACCGACGCCGACTGGGAGCGCGGCTTCGACCTGAGCACCGCCCCGCTGCTGCGGTTCACCGTGCTGCGCCTGCCCGGCGAGCGCGTACGCCTCCTGTGGACGCTGCACCACCTCCTGGTCGACGGCTGGTCGATGGGGGTCCTCGCCCACGAGCTGTTCACCCTGTACGCCGCCGGCGCCGACCCGTCCGCGCTGCCGCCCGCGCCGCCCTACCGCGACTACTTCGGCTGGCTCGCCGACCAGGACGCCCCGGCGGCCCGGGCGGCCTGGCGCACCGCGCTCGACGGGATCACCGAACCCACCCGGCTCGGCACCGAGGAGGGGGCCGACGCCTCCACGCTGCCCGTGTCGGTGGCGTTCGAGCTCACCGAGGAACTCACCGCCCGCCTCACCGCCTTCGCCCGCGAACACGGCGTCACCCTGAACACGGTGCTCCAGGCGTGCTGGGCGGTCGTGCTCGGCCGCCGCACCGGCCGCTCCGACGTCGTGTTCGGCGCCGTCAGCTCGGCCCGGCCGCCCGAACTCCCGGGCGTGGACGGCATGGTGGGTCTGTTCATGAACATGCTGCCCGTGCGTGTGGTGCTCGACCCCGCGCAGCCCTTCGCCGCACTGGTCCGCCAGGTGCAGGCCGAGCAGACCGACCTCCTGGAGCACCACCACCTCGGCCTGTCCGAGGTGCAGCGCGTCATCGGTGTCGGCGACCTGATCGACACGGTGCTCAGCTTCCAGAACCAGCCGCGCGCGGACCTCACCGCGCTGAACGCGCTCGTGCCGGACCTGCGTCTGACCAACGGCACCACCCGCCTCGCCGCCGAACGCGGCCTCGCGGTCCTCGTGTACCCGGGGCGCCGGCTGTCCCTGAGCGTGCAGTACCGGCCCGCCGCGTACGAGAAGGAGGGCGTCGAGGCGGCGCTCGACCAGCTGGTGCAGGCCGTGCGGGCGCTCCTGAACAGCCCCGAGGCCCCGATCGGCGGCCTCGGCCTGCACCAGGAAGCCGAGTTCGGGCGCATCGTGGGCCAGTGGGGCGGCGAGGCCGCCGAAAGCCCGCGCACGGTCATCCCCGACGTCTTCGAGGCGCATGTGGCGCACGACCCGGCGGCGGTGGCGGTCGTCGACGGGGACAGCGAGCTCACGTACGGCCAACTCGACGCCCGGGCAAGCCAGTTGGCGCGTCTGCTCATGGCGCGCGGCGCCGGACCCGAGCGGATCGTCGCCCTCGCCCTGCCGGACCCCGTCGAGATGACGGTGGCCGTGTTCGCCGTCCTCAAGGCGGGCGCCGCCTATCTGCCGGTCGACCCCAAGTACCCGGCGGACCGCATCGCCTTCATGCTCGCCGACAGCGCGCCCTCGCTCCTGGTCACCACCGAGGAGCTGGCCGGCCGGCTGCCCGAGCCCGGCTGCCCGACCGTGCTGGTCGACCTGCCCGAAACGGTCGCCGAACTGTCCGCGCTGCCCGCCGTCGCGCCCGAGAACGCCGACCGGATCGCCGCGCTCGAACCCCGCCACCCCGCCTATGTCATCTACACCTCCGGCTCCACCGGCCGCCCCAAGGGCGTCATGGTGGACCACGCGGGCTTCGCCGCCATGCTGGCGAGCCTCATCAGCAAGTTCGGCGTGGACGCGGACACCCGGGTGCTCAAGTTCGCCTCCTTCAGCTTCGACGCCTCGGTGTGGGAGCTGAGCCTGTCCCTGCTCGCCGGCGGCACGCTCGTCATCGCCGACGAGGAGTGCCGCGTCCCGGGCCGCCCGCTGGTGGACCTGATGCACCGGCACCGGGTGAACCTCGCCGGGCTGCCGCCGGTCGTCGTCGGCGCGCTGCCCGAAGGCAGCCGACTGCCCGACGACCTCACCCTGATCGTCGCCGGCGAGGCCTGCCCGCCGCACGTCATGGAGCGTTGGTCCGCCCAGGTCCGGATGTTCAACGGCTACGGCCCGACCGAGGCCGTGCTCGCCTCCACGGTCAGCGACCCGCTGCACGGCGCCGGGCATCCGCCCATCGGCCGCCCGACCGAGGCCCACCGCGTCTACGTCCTCGACGAGGCGCTGCGCCCGGTCCCGGCCGGGGTGACGGGAGAGCTCTACGTCGGCGGCAACCTGGCCCGCGGCTATCTGCACCGCCCGGCCCTCACCGCCCAGCGCTTCGTCGCCGACCCCCACGGCCCCGCCGGAACCCGTATGTACCGCACCGGCGACCTGGCGAAGTGGCTCCCGGACGGCCAGCTCCACTACACCGGGCGCGCCGACGACCAGGTGCAGCTGCGCGGCTTTCGCATCGAGCTCGGCGAGGTGGAGGCCGAACTCGCCGCACAGCCCGAGGTGCGCCAGGCCGCGGCCCTCGTCCGCACCGAGGACGAGCGCGGCGACCGCCTGGTGGCCTACGTCGTCCCGATCGTGCCGGACGCCGCGGACCCGGACCTGCTGCGCGAGCGGCTCGCCCGCACCCTGCCCGAGTACATGGTGCCCGCGGCCATCGTGTTCCTGGACGAACTCCCGCTCACCCCGCAGGGGAAGCTGGACCGGCGCGCCCTGCCGGACGCCGAGGAGGAGGCGAGGGCGGTACGCGGCCGGGGCCCGCGCACCCCCGTCGAGGAGATCCTCTGCGGCATCTTCGCCGACGTCCTCGGCAAGGAGGCCGTCGGCATCGACGAGGACTTCTTCGCGATCGGCGGCGACTCGCTGCTCGGCACCCGTGTCGTCAGCCGGATCCGTACGACCCTCTCCGTGGAGCTGCCGATCCGCACCATGTTCGAGCAGCGCACCGTGGCCGGCGTCGCCGAGCGGCTCGGCACCGAGGAGGACGTCCGGCCCGCACTGCGCCGCACCGAGCGCGCGGACGGCGAACCGCTGCCCGTCTCCTTCACCCAGACCCGGCTCTGGTTCCTGAACCGGCTCGACCCGGACTCCGCCGCCGAGAACGTCTCCTTCGTCGCCCGGCTCTCGGGACCGCTCGATGTGGTCGCCCTGGACGGGGCGTTGGGGGATGTGGTGGCGCGGCACGAGAGTCTGCGGACGGTGTTCCCGGAGGTCGACGGGGAGCCGAGGCAGGTCGTCCTGGACGCCGGGGTCCGCAGTGGGCTGCGGGTGCGGGAGGTCTCGCCCGAGCAGCTCGCCGAGGCCTCACGCGCCGAGGCGCGCCGCGGCTTCGACCTGACCTCCGAGGTGCCCCTGCGCGCCTTCCTCTACCGTACCGAGCCCGGCGAACACGTCCTCCAGCTCGTCGTCCACCACATCGCCTGGGACGGCTGGTCCGTCGCACCCCTCCTGCGTGATCTGTCGCGGGCGTATGGGGTGCGGCGTGAGGGTGGGGTGGGGGATTGGGCCGGGTTGCCGGTTCAGTATGCGGATTTCGCTGTGTGGCAGCGGGAG